>NZ_JBLYIE010000001.1:0-34465 GCF_048537125.1 Paenarthrobacter sp. PPS72
CGCCCGGTGGATCGAGGCTTAGTTGGCGTAGAACGGGTAGTCGGTGTAACCCTCGGCGCCGTCAGCGTAGAACGTGGAAGCGTCAGGCTCGTTGAGTGGGAGGCTTTCACGCCAGCGGCGGGCGAGATCCGGGTTGGCAATGGCGGGGCGGCCCACCACCACGGCGTCGGCGAGGCCGTCTTCGATGATCGCGAAGGCCTCATCGCGGGTGGTGATTTCGCTGAAGCCGGTGTTCACAAGGAAGGTACCGTTGAAACGCTCACGGAGACCCTGCACCAATGCGCTCTTCGGGTCGTGGTGCAGGATGCTCAAGTAGGCCAGGTTCAGGGGCGCGATGGTGTCCACCAGGACCTCGTACGTTGCCCGGACATCGGCGGCGTCAGTTTCGGCGATTCCCTGCACGTTGTGCTCGGGTGAAATGCGGATGCCCACGCGGTTGGCTCCGAGCGCCTCCACCACAGCGTTGACGGTCTCGATCACGAAGCGGGCCCTATTCTCCGGCGAGCCGCCGTAGCTGTCGCTACGAACGTTCGAGTTGGGTGCAAGGAATTCGTGCAGCAGGTAGCCGTTGGCGGAGTGGAGCTCAACGCCGTCGAAACCTGCCTCAAGCGCATTTTTGGAGGCGGTGACAATCTCCTGGATAACCGCCGGGAGTTCGTCGGTGCGGAGTTCACGCGGTACCGGATAGGGCTGCTTGCCGTTGGGAGTGCGAACCTCGCCGTCAATGGCGACGGCGCTGGGGCCCACGATCTCGTTACCGCCGGTGATGTCCGCATGGGAGACCCTGCCACCGTGCATGACCTGGGCGAAGATGCGTCCGCCTTCAGCGTGAACCGCATCGGTGACCTTCTTCCAGCCTTCCACTTGCTCCTCTGTGACAAGTCCCGGCTGTCCCGGGTAGGACTGGCCGGCAGGTGTCGGATAAGTTCCTTCACTGACGATCAGCCCAAGCGAAGCCCGCTGCCGGTAGTGCTCAGCAATCAATGAACCTGGCACGCCGTTCTGACCTGCGCGAAGACGGGTCAAAGGGGCCATCACCAGTCGGTTGGAAAGTTCAAGTTCGCCGAGGGCCAGTGGGGAAAACAGCATGCGCGGTTCCTTTCAGAATGAATCAGGTTCATCCTGCCCAACTGCATGGCGTCTGCAACTATTCCGAAAGAGGCGCACATCACACAGGATGCTATTCGCGGGATGAAGTAGGCGAAAACTGTGTTCTTCGCGAACAACACAGTGACACACGCCTACCAGGAACCCCGCAAGGCCGCGCAGGCAACCAGGAGCAGCTGGGTAAGCTACTCCGGCCCGATGTTCTTCAGGGCGTCGTCGAAGCACTCGCACAGAGCCAGCACGGCGACAAGGTGCGCTTCCTCGGCGTGAGGAGGATCGGTGTCGATGCATATGGCCTCGTTGACCGATTGGGCAAGGTCCTTGGACTCTTTACCAGTAAGCGCCCACACACGCGCGCCGTTTGATTTCGCGGCCGCAGCGGCCTCCCGCAGATCGTCGGTGATGCCTTTCGCAGCGAGCAGGACCACAATGTCACCCCGACGTACCCGCTTCGATACCTGGCTGCTGATGCTGCCCCCCGCTCCGTCTCCTGCAGGGTCGGCACCCTTGATGGAGATGGCCTTGAAGCCGGGTCCATCCGCTGGATCATGGGCGTTCAGCTCGGACGTGAACCTTTGCGCTTCATGCGAAGATCCGTCGCTGCCCGCTGCGAAGACACTCCCACCACGCAACCTGACACGGGCCAGTTCCTCGCCCCATTCGGCAAGCCTTGAGGACTCCCGGCGCAGGGCCGCGACGGCAGGTCCGATCTCGCCCAAATGCCCCAGAACGACGTCGACTGCGTGCCGGTTCGGCCTCGACCCGGTGGAGCGCAGCGCCTGACCTGTTCGCCTCACCACGATACTCACTTCCCTACCTCCGTTTCTCCGCTGAAACTATAGGTTCCTATCACCCTCGCGCGTTGAACCATCGCGCCCTGAACCGTCGCGTGCTGAACCGTCGCGTCCGCTGCGGTCCCGGGTGAGGCGCTCCCCCTCGGCGAGGTTGGATCGATCGCGGTCTACGTCCGGCGAGCGGTCCGTGTCCCGCGAGCGGTCTACATCCGGCGAGCGGTCCGTGTCCCGCGAGCGGCCCGTGTCCGCCGGTCGATCCGCATTGGACCTGTTCGTGTTCGAATTCGGGTCCAGCTTGTCGGCATGGCGAAGATGCTCCTCGACGCGTTCGTGGGCTTCACCAGCCTTGTGCGCGTGGCGCTCCGCATCCTTGCGGAGCCGGTTTGCCTCGACTTCTGCCTGCAGCGCGGCCGCCTCGGCCTGCGCTGACTCGGCTTTTGCCTGGTGTGCACCGATGGCTTCTTCAGCTGCCTTCTCGCGCAACTCCTCCGCGCGGTGACGGTTGGCTTCGGCTTTTTTGCGGCGCCCTATGACAACCGCGACAATCACAGCTGCGATGACGACGACGGCCAGCACGATGATAAGTACCAATTGTCCTGTATCCATGTGCATTACCTCCCTGGTGAGCGGCTTATGTGGGCGCCGCTCGTGGCCCGCGCTGTGCTTGGTATGTCTGGTGTACCCCGATGAGGCCGCCTCGAAACGATTTCCGGCTCTCAGCCGGGCAGCTCCACTCGGAAGTCTCATCAGCCCCGGTCAACTCAGCCCGAAACTTTCTTCCACCACCATCTTAACACTAATAATCAGGGTACTTACTAGTTTCAGCTCCCTGTTGCTTCCGGATGCTCCCTTGCCCGCTTCTCCTCCGGCGTCTCGGTGCTCTCGTCAGGGAGGAAGGTGGGGTCCAGTTCGGTGGTGAAGTCGCCCGTACCTGCGGCTTGGTCGTCGTGCTCGACGCCGGCAGGCACCTCAGGTTCCGGTCCGTCGGAGGGCGTCGCTTCAGGGTTGTTCGTTTCATCGCTCATGGCCTCAATCTAGGCCCCGCCCGGGGCAGTGTCGAGGCTGGGCGGCCTTGTGTGCCCGTGCCATCTCTGCTTCGCTGGGAGGGTCTCCAGCAGCGAGGGACCCACCCAGCCGAAATGCAGGGAGAACCAATCGTGAAAGCAGTGACATGGCAAGGCCGGCGCTCAGTCGGCGTCGAAGACGTCCCCGATCCCTCCATCCAGGAACCCACGGACGCGATTGTCCGGATCACTTCCACAGCAATTTGCGGCTCCGACCTCCACCTCTACGAAGTACTTGGCCCCTACATGCACAAGGGCGATGTCATCGGGCATGAGCCCATGGGAATCGTGGAAGAAGTAGGCTCGGGGGTCCACCGGCTGAAGAAGGGCGACCGTGTGGTGGTGCCATTCAACATCTCCTGCGGTCATTGCTATATGTGCAATCAAGGCCTGCAGTCGCAATGCGAAACCACGCAAGTGACAGCAAAAGGCTCGGGAGCAGCACTTTTCGGCTATTCCGAGCTCTACGGTTCCGTTCCCGGTGGGCAGGCGCAATACCTGCGGGTTCCCTTCGCCGATTACGGACCCGTCAAAATCGACTCGGACGCCCCGGATGAGCGCTACTTGTTCCTCTCGGACATCCTGCCAACTGCATGGCAGGCGGTGGAGTACGCGAAGGTACCGGATGGTGGCACACTTGCCGTGCTCGGGCTGGGTCCCGTTGGCCAATTCGCGGCTCGGATAGGGGTCCACAAGGGCTTCCGGGTGATCGGCGTAGATCCGGTCCCTGAACGCCGCGCGATGGCGGAGGCGCATGGCGTGGAGACCATGGACTACAGCTCCGATGTCGCCGCGGAGATCCGTGAGCAAACGCTCGGCCGGGGCCCTGACTCCGTGGTTGACGCTGTGGGTATGGAGGCACACGGGTCCCCGGTAGCATCCTTCCTCCACAAGGCCGTCTCCTTACTCCCGGACAAGCCGGCGCAGGTAGCCATGGAAACCATGAGTGTTGACAGGCTTGCCGCGCTCCATACAGCCGTGGATCTGGTGCGACGCGGCGGGACGGTTTCATTGAGTGGCGTCTACGGCGGCCAGGCCGATCCGATGCCGCTCATGACAATGTTCGACAAGCAAATTCAGCTCCGCATGGGCCAATGCAATGTGCGCAGCTGGACTGACGCTCTACTCCCCTTGGTAGAGGACGACGCCGATCCGCTGGGAGTTATGCATCTGGTAACCCACACGGGAGGGCTGGATGAGGCACCCGCCCTCTACGAGAAGTTCCAGAAGAAGCAGGACGGCTGCATCAAGGTGGTGCTCAAGCCCTGATCAGTCCGGCCCCTAAGCAGTCCCTCGTCACAGCCCACGGCTTAGGCCAGGTGCTTTCCGCCGGTCACGCCGATGACTGAACCGGAAATGTAGCTGGATTCCTCCGTGGCCAGCAGAACGTAAGTGGCGGCGAGTTCGGCAGGTTGCCCCGCCCTGCCCAGCGGGGTGTCCTGGCCGAACTTTTCGATCTTCTCGGCAGGCTGCGTAGGCGGCTGAAGGGGCGTCCACACGGGACCGGGCGCCACGGCGTTGACACGGATTCCCTTGGGCCCGAGTGACTCGGCCAAAGAGAAGGTCATGCTGTTAATGGCCGCTTTGGTGGCTGCGTAGTCGATCAACGACGGACTCGGGTGGTAGCCCTGGATGGAGGAGGTGTTGATGATTGCGGCGCCGGGCTTCATGTGCGGCAAGGCGGCCTTGGTGAGCCAGAAAAGCGCATAGACGTTGGTCTTGAAGGTCCGATCAAACTGTTCGCTACTGAGGTCTCCGATGCCCTCGTCCGTGGTCATCTGGAAGCCTGCATTGTTCACCAGGACGTTGAGCCCGTCGAATTCGGCCACGGTCTGGGCAATAACTTCCTCGCAGAATTCCTCATCCTGCAAATCTCCCGGCAAGGCCAGGGCCCTGCTTCCGGCGTCTTCGATGAGCTGGACGGTCTGTTCGGCATCCTGTTCTTCTTCGGGCAGGTAAGTGAACGCGACATCCGCACCCTCGCGTGCGTAGGCAATGGCCACCGCCCTGCCGATCCCGCTGTCACCCCCTGTGATCAGCGCCCGCATGCCCATCATCCGGTGATGCCCCACATAGCTTTGTTCGCCGTGATCGGGGCGCGGGTTCATGGCTTCGGTCCACCCGGGGTAGTCCTGGGTCTGCGGATCGAATTCTTCGGACGGATACTTGGTCCTTGGATCCGTTTCCTCTGAATCGTCCGGTGTGTTGATGACGTGGTTTACCAATGCCATGGCGATGTCCTCGTCAAGGTCAGTTTGCTCCGTTTTTTCGTCGCGGGTCTCCTCAGCCATGCCTTCAGTGTAAGCATGCTTACGGTTTTTGGGGCGTAGGCCCGGAGCAACACTTGGAGCGAAAAAAACGCAGCAAACGCCCCGGCTCCCCCAAAGGAAGCCGGGGCGTTCGCGTGCCCCAAGTGGATCGCAGGAGCTATTTCTGGGCGGGCAGCACCAGCTCGCCCGACTTATCCGTGGACAAGGCGAGGGACGAGATGTACCGGGGTTCGCCGTCGGGCCCGTCCTGGGCTGAGCGGAGCATGTCCGGGCGTTCGAACTCAAGCCCGGTGACGTGGCAGAGAAGCTTGGCATCGCTGGGGTTTCCGTCGGCGTCGAACATGGGCAGGTCAATGCCGTCGTCAGTCCGGCGGAGGTAGTACCGGCCCTTGGTCAGCAATGCCAGCACGGGCGGAAGCACCAGCGCCAGGCCCACCGCGAAGATGGGCGAGAACGGCTGGACAGCTGTACCGAACGCCCCAAAAAACATTGCGATGGACACCCCCGCAGAGACGAGCATGGACACGAAGCCCACCGGGTTCACTGCGTAGAGCATCCCGCGGCGGAACTCCGGAACCTTGGGTGAGATCTTCAGCAGGTACTTGTTGATCGCGATATCGGAGGCCACCGTGACAACCCAGGCCATGGCGCAGTTGGCGTAGAAACCCAGGATTGTATTGAGGAACTCGAACATGTTCGACTCCATCAGGACCAGCGCGATGACCAGGTTGACCACCACGAACACCATGCGGCCCGGGTAGGTCTTGGTGATGCGCGTGAAGGAGTTGGTCCATGCAAGTGAGCCGGAGTAGGCGTTGGTGACGTTGATCTTGATCTGCGAAATGACCACCAGCACCACAGCCAAAGTCATGGCAAGCCACGCCGGCATCATCTCTTCGTACACGCCCAGGAACTGGTGGACAGGCTCATTTGCGGAAGAAGCGGCCTCGGGGCTGAGCTTGGCGATGAGGTAGATCGCGATGAACAGGCCAATGATCTGCTTTATGGCGCCGAAGATGACCCAGCCCGGTCCGGCGAGAATCACTGCGCGCCACCATGCGCCTTTGTTTTCGGCGGTCTTGGGCGGCATAAAGCGAAGGTAGTCGATCTGCTCGGCGATCTGCGCCATCAGGGACAGGCAAACACCTGCGGCCAGCATCACCGAGGCCAGGTTGGGTCCGCCGCTGCCGGAAGCGCCCGTGAAAGCGAAAAAGGCCTCGATGCTTTCGGGGTGGGACAAAAGCAGGTAGCCCACCGGAACCACCATGAGCAGCAACCACAGGGGCGTAGTCCACACCTGCAAAGTAGCCAAAGTCTTCATGCCGTAAATCACCAGCGGAATGATGATGACGGTGGACACGGCATAACCGATCCACTGCGGAATTCCGAGGCCCAGCTGCAATCCCTGGGCCATGATGGAGCCTTCAAGGGCGAAGAAAATGAACGTAAACGTGGCAAAGATGATGTTGGTGACCACTGAGCCGTAGTAGCCAAATCCTGAGCCACGGGTGATGAGGTCCAGATCGATGTTGTACCGCGCAGCGTAGTACGCCAGCGGAAAGCCCGTGGTGAAGATGATCACCGCGGCCACGATGATGCCGAAGATCGCGTTCACGGTTCCGTAGGCAATGCCGATATTCGCACCGATGGAGAAGTCGGCCAGGTACGCGATGCCACCCAGAGCACTGGTGGCCACAACTCCGGCACTCCACTTCCGGTAGGAGCGCGGAGCGAACCGGAGCGTGTAGTCCTCCAGGCTCTCCTTCGCAGCGCTCATCGCATCGGCGTTGCCTGCTGCGGGAGCGCCTGCAGTTCCAGTTCCGGTGGTGCCGATACCGACGGCGGTGCCTGCCGCCGTCGTCGGCTCCAGTGTGGCGGTACTCGTCTTGTCGTCGCTCATTCGTCGTCGCTTTCGTCGGGGAGGTTGCCTCGCCCCCGACGCTAGTCACGCAGCGCGTCAATTCAGTCACGTCCATGTTTCACAGCTGTAACTTCTGCACCAAGATCAACCACCCGCGTTTGTGCCCACCCCACAAAATCGCCCTTCACCAGCGCAGATACCGTCAAGGCATGACTACCCAAGTACCTCCAGAAAGCCCCGAAACCGCTGGATACACCATCCTGGACATCGCCCGCCAGCAGGTGCTCGAACGCGGCGAAGGCCTGAACGAACTCCAACTTAAAGAAGTCCTGGAGCTCCCGGACGACGCCATTCCCGCAGCACTGCAACTCGCCCACGAGGTTCGCCTCAAGCACTGCGGCGAGGACGTGGAAGTGGAAGGCATCATCTCCATCAAAACCGGCGGCTGCCCCGAGGACTGCCATTTCTGCAGCCAGTCCGGCTTGTTCGACTCCCCCGTTCGCGGTGTGTGGCTGGACATCCCTGAGCTGGTCAAGGCCGCCAAGGAAACCGCCGCAACGGGAGCCACGGAGTTCTGCATTGTGGCCGCCGTCCGGGGCCCGGACATCAAGCTCATGAACCAGATCAAGTTCGCGATCCACCGCATCAAGGAAGAAGTGGACATCAACATCGCGTGCTCCCTGGGCATGCTCACGCAACGGCAAGTGGACCAGTTGGCTGAGTGGGGCGTGCACCGCTACAACCACAACCTGGAAACGGCCCGCAGCTACTTCCCCCAAGTCGTCACCACGCACAGTTACGAGGAACGCCTGGAAACCTGCGCCATGGTGAAGGCTGCCGGGATGGAACTGTGCTGTGGTGCGCTGATAGGCATGGGCGAATCGTTGGCGCAACGTGCCGAACTAGCCGCCCAGCTCGCCGCCCTTGAACCTCACGAGGTTCCACTGAACTTCCTGAACCCGCGCCCCGGCACACCGCTGGAGAACCAAGGCATCATGGACGGCAAAGACGCCCTCCGTGCCATCGCCGCGTTCCGGCTCGCAATGCCGCGTACCGTGCTGCGTTATGCCGGCGGGCGTGAACTAACTTTGGGCGACCTCGGCACCCGCGAAGGACTGCTGGGCGGCATCAACGCCGTCATTGTCGGCAACTACCTCACCACGCTGGGCCGACCCGCGAATGCTGACCTGAACCTGCTGGTGGAGCTCAATATGCCCATCAAGGAATTCCAGAAGTCACTGTGAGCATTGATGCCTCCCAGCAGTATTGCGGGCACTGCGGCGGTGACATCCAGGCCGGCGGTGACATCGAGGCCGGCGGTGACGGCCCGACGTCGGACCCTCACCACAGCTGCCTGCAGCACCTGGCAATGGAGCCGCCTCGCTTTTGCCCGCAGTGCCGCCGACGCATGAAAGTGCAAGTCACGCCGTTGGGGTGGACGGCAGAGTGTTCCCGGCACGGAAAGGCGGTGTCCCACCTGGGTACGCTGGATGCATGGCCGAGAGCCGGGACCGTCTGACGCGTGAGCAGCGCAGCCGCAACATGTCCAAAATCCGCGGGAAGAACACCAAACCAGAGTTGCTGGTCCGCAAGCTGCTGCATGCGAAAGGCTACCGGTACCGCCTTCACGGTCAGTCCGGAGCGGCAAAACTACCGGGCCGCCCGGACCTGGTGTTCGCAGGCCGGCGCAAGGTCATTTTCGTCAACGGCTGCTTCTGGCACTTCCATGACTGCAAAGCCGGGCAGCACTCCCCGGCAGCGAACGCGGAATTCCGGGAAGCCAAGCGATCACGAACCCGCGAAAGGGACGCGGCGCAGAGGGAACAGTTGCAGGCCGCCGGCTGGGAGGCGCTCACGGTGTGGGAGTGCCAGCTGAAGGACAGGTCCGAGCTTGAGGACCGGCTCACGTCGTTCTTGGGATCTGCGGTGGACTAACGGGAGCGGTGGACTAACGGGAGCGGTGGATTAGGGCGCAGTCGTACTGGCGGGCGCAGTGGTGGTCGGCGCGGACTCCACGGACCGATCGGTCACAGACGTCTGGGAACTCTGCTGCCACAGGGCGAAGGCAGCCGACCCGCCAATGCCCAGCAGGACAGTCATGCAGACCACGATGATGAGCATGAGGCCCGGTGACGGGCGAGCACCACTTTCCATGTTGTTTCCCGTTCCCTGATTCAGCCTGGGAACGCCCAGATCTGCTTTCCACTACTTTGTGGGGAAGAAATCAAGAGTGGCTCTGAGTCCGCTCAAGATTGGATCAATCTTTGGGTTTATGGTGCTGCGGAAGTTCCACGGGTTCTACTGTTGAATCGTGAATCTATTGTTTGGAGGCGGGAGGGGTTTGGTGTCTGAGTATGACGAGTGCACCGACGCCCTGGTGGATCACACCGTCCTCACCGAACTCCAAGCCGAGCTTGGCGGCGACCCAGCCATCATCAGTACCTTCGTGCGCAACTACGTGGAGCTGCTGCCGTGGCGGGTGGACCGGCTTCACCAGGCCTTGGAAAAACTCGACATTGAAGACGCCATGGACGCGGTCCTTAGCCTGAAGACCTCCAGCCACATGGTGGGCGCCATCTGCATGAATCGGCTGGCCACGGAACTGGAAATCAGCATCAGGCTGCTGCCGAACGCGACGCATTTGCGTGAGCTCAGCACTCAGGTGGACGAAATCGACCATTTCGTCCCGGAGACAATCCGCGAGCTGCAAGCCCCGATCCCGTAGCCGACGCCAGCGGCTGTTTGAGGCGCTTAGTTTGTTTGAGGCGCTTAGTTTGTTTGAAGCGCTTAGTTGTTGTTTGAGGGCGCCAGCCGGTAGCCCACGCCGCGCACGGTCTCAAGCCAGCGCGGCGCCTGGATGCTGTCGCCAAGTTTCTTGCGCAGATTCCCCATGTGTACCTCAACGGCACGCTCGTCTGCGTCGCTGACGTAACTACCGACGTCGTACGGTTCGTTGCGGAGGCGGCGCGCGAGGTCTGCCTTGGTCCGCACGATCCGTCCGGTCTCCAGCAGCGCGAGCAGGAGGTCGAACTCCGTGCGGGTCAGCTTGAGCTCGGTGCCGTTCAGGACCGCGGTACGTGAACCGGCAGAGACTGCCAGGCCGTTGTGGCTTACTTCGGGGTCAACTTCTTCCGGCGCACTCTTCGATTCCGACGACGCGCGCGGCCGTCGCATCATCGCTTCAACACGGGCGCGCAGTTCCCGCGGACGGAAAGGTTTGGTGAGGTAGTCATCTCCGCCGGCTTCCAAGCCCATGAGGGTGTCCAGCTCTTCGGCGCGTGCGGTCAACATAATGATGTAAGCGTCGGAGGATTTCCGGATCTGGCGTGCTACCTCAAACCCATCAATATCGGGAAGGCCGAGATCCAACGTAATAACGTCCGGATTCAGCTCGCGGGCCGATGTCACACCTGCGGATCCCGTGGACGCGACATGTACATCAAACCCCGCCTGGGATAGAACTACGCGTACCAATTCGCGGATATCCTGGTCATCTTCAATGACCAGCCCCACACGTGCTTCACTCATCGCTGCCCCTCAGCCCCTTCGATAACCTCAGAAGTATATCCATTATGGTTAGGCTGATCTCATGAACCGACTTTCTTCCGCATCTTTGGTGGATGTGCCATGACCCACCCTTCGACTTGGGATATTGGTGAAAAGAAGAAATTGTTGGTTTTCAGGCGCTCTTTCCATGAACATACCCTGCGTATGCGCGTTGTCCTCAGCCAACTGCCGTTGTCTGTGTGTGTCTGCATTTCGGCCATCCTCGTCTGGCTTTATTTCCCTGCCACACTTGAGAATCCGCTGTTCCTCATTTTCCTGCTGAGCCAGGCACTCCTGCTGGCCCTTTGCATCATTGTGCCGTGGCACCGGCTTCCCTTCGCCAGCTTCCTCAGCATCCCCATCCTGGACATGGTCTCCATCGGATTCGCCCGTGAAGGCGCGGTGGAATCCATCACCGGCCTCAGTGTCCTTGTGGTGCTGCCGGTTATCTGGCTGTGTGCATCAGGGTTGTACCCGAAGCTCGCCATTGTCATGTCCTTCCTGGGACCACTAGGCATCGTCTGGGTGCCCCTGTTCGTACGGGGGACACTCAGCGAACAGGACTTCACCAAACCGCTCCTGTTCCCCATCCTCATGCTGGGAATCGGAGTGTCCGTCAGCGTCCTGACGCTCAGCATGGTGCGTCAGCAACGCGCCTTGGAGGAGAAGGACGAGGCACTCAAGGAAGCATTGGGCGTCAGTACCAAGCAAGAGCGGCTCCTCAACACCGTCATGGAAGCCCTTCCACTGGGCGTAGTGGCTGTTGATGGAGACGGGCATGACATCCTCATGAACCGTCGCCAGCGCCAAACACATACCTTGGCCACTCCCGCGGACATTGACGATCCCAACGAATCCCAGTTGCTGATCTTCGATACGGACAGGACTACCCCCCTCCCCGCAGACCGCCGACCCGTGCGTCGCGCTGTCCTGGGAGAAAGGTTCACCGACCAGTTGGTGTGGTTGGGGCCGGGAAGCGATCAACGTGCCTTCACCGCGAGTGCACGACCCATGGTGGACGACGCCGGGAAGTTCGCCGGCTCGGTGGTGGTCTTCAGCGACGTCACGGACCTGGTGAACGCCTTGGCCGCAAAGGACGACTTTGTTGCCAATGTCTCCCACGAATTCCGCACCCCATTGACGTCCATCCTTGGCTATGTGGAACTGATCCTGGACGAGCCCGACGCCCTCGATGCCCGGGCCCGCAAACAACTCGACATCGTCAGGCGCAACGCTGAGCGGCTACTGACCCTGGTCTCGGATTTGTTGGCTGTGCGCTCGGGCCAGATCGTCATTCAGCCGCACGCCGTGGACGTCGCCGAACTGGTGCGGGGAAGCGTCACTTCTGCCGAACCACGCGCGGCGAAGGCCGGCATCCGGCTCTCCATGGATCTCCCGGACGCGTTGGAAGCCCACGTGGACTCGTCACGGATCGCGCAGGTGCTGGACAACCTGGTATCCAACGCCATCAAATACTCTCCCGACGGCGGCGACGTGGAAGTAGCGGCCTGGGAAGACCAGGACTTTGTTTTCTGCCGCGTCACGGACACCGGCATGGGGATGAACGAAGAGGAACAGGCAGAGGCTTTCACCAAATTCTTCCGCGCCGGCGGCGTCCGCAACAGCACCATTCCCGGCGTCGGGCTTGGGCTACCCATCAGCAAAGCCATTGTTGAAGCGCACGGCGGAACCATCACGCTGGAAAGCGAACCGGGCCGGGGCACCACTTTCACCGTCAAGATGCCCGCCTGAACCTCAGACTTTGGTTACCGGCGCGCCCGTCCCCGAACCAACGCTCCCCGAATCACGGCTCCCTGCATCCCGACGGCGACCGAACAGGAAGTAGCTGACCGGCCCGAAGAAGTTGATGAAGGAGACTCCGCGCCAGATCGCCTTCTTGCCCCTGATCTGTTCGTCCGGAGTCTTGCCGATGCTTCTCTGCGCCGCGCCCAACAAAGCCATATTTACCGCTCCACTGGCCAACAGCATGATCCGTTGGCCTTTGGTCATATCGCGCCACGATTTCTTGCGGCCCATGATGCCTCCTCCGTGAAGATTCAGTTATCAGGCTAGTCCGACGCCGGCCGGCCCGCCACAGCTTGGCGTACTACTTCGCCCCACGATTGTTCGGCAAGGTCAGCCACTGCGGCCAGGATTTCCGCTGGCGGCAAGGACAGGTCCAACGGATACTCCACAATGTCGATGTCAGTGTTGAGGATGCGGCGAAGCTTCATTTCCCCCGCCCCTGCGTAGACGAGCCATGCTGTGGGAACCCTAAGGGCCGTGCAGTACGCCAGCAACTGGTAGTGGTCGGCACTCAAGGAGGCGCCGGCGTCGGAAGCTGCTTGGTATTTCGAGTCATAGACCACCACGGGGCGGCCACCCAGGAAGTGGACAGCGTCAGGACGTACCGTCAGGCGGTCCGAGTCCCTGACGGCCTCGTTGAGCAGCGCCCCGAACTGCAGGCGCATCTCCCCCGGATGTGCACTCATGGCCGACCTCAGGGCGGTGCCCACGAACTCTTCGAACACTTCGCCCATGTCCACCACGAACGAGGCGGTCTGTTGCTTGCCCTCGCCGGCCTCGGCTGAGGCATTGCGCAGAATTACCTCGGACAGGCGCAGCACGGGGTGATACCTAAGGTTCATTCTGCTGGCCTGCCACGACGGCAGCGGCGCTCCGGACTGAAGCCGCGTGACGGCGTCGAGCTTTCCCTTGAGCTGCCGCAGCCGGCTCAGGACATCCGGCCGCACCCCGGGAACCTTGCCCATGCGCTCCAACGCAGCGCGGAGGATACGGTTCTCCGCAATATCCTCCGTGAACTCGTCGTAGGAGACCTCCAACGGCACCATCATTCCGGGGCGTCGGGAAATCTGGTCCGAGATGCGGATGCGGCCCTTGACCGTACGCAGGGACTCCTCAACGGTCAAATAGCCCTGCAGGACGCCACGGCCTAAGGCTTTATCAGCCAACCGGGCCAGTGACTCCGCCAGCGCACTCCACAGATCCGGGTGCTCCACGGCCTCCACGGAATGGTCTCGAAAACCTTGGTCTCCAGCGTAACTAAGCAGGAAAAGGAGCCGGCTGAGGCCCAGGCGGTCCTTGGGACGGACTTCGAGCTGCACCGTCGCGGTCCGGACCGAGCCCACCTTGCCAACGGGTTCAATCCGGTAGAGGCCCATCCCCATGGGAGAGGCCTTGGCCAGGCCGCTGGTGTTGATGAAAGCTGCCGCTTGGGAATCAAGTTTCTCCACCACCCCGCGGGAGAGCTCGTCCATGACGATATGCCGGGGCCCGGAAGTGGCCTTCGCCGCTGAGGCACGCGACCGGCCCGCACTGCCATACGTTCCAACCGCGCTGGCAGGCGTTCCAACCGCGCTGGCAGGCGTTCCAACCGCGCCGGCAGGCGCCCGGCCCGGCCTGGGCGGGATGGCTTTAGCGGGCTGCAAGACGTCCCAGCAACTGGTCCAGGCCGAAGCGTTCCTCGAGCTGTGCGCGGTTCAGCTGCCCGTGATAGTGCTCCTCCAGCAACGGCATGAGCTCGTACTTCCAGATACGGCGAAGTCCTGTGGGGTTCTGGGCCGCGTTCTTCATGAAGTAGGACGGTCCGATCATCAGGTCCCGGTCCCAATCATCGATCGCGTCATTGAGCGCATCCAGCAGGTCTGCGTTAAGGGTCTCCAGCCCGCGGGCTTCGAGGAACCGACGCAGGGTGCCACGGATCGGCTCCTCCTTGGGGTGCAGCTCGATGAACGCGAAACGACGGCGGATGGCAGCGTCCATCATGGCGATGGAGCGGTCCGCAGTGTTCATGGTGCCGATGATGTAAAGGTTGTCCGGCAGGCTAAAGGGCTCGTTGGGGCTGTACTGCAGGTAGATGCGATCGTCCCGGTATTCCAGCAGGAAGTAGAGCTCACCGAAAACCTTGGCGAGGTTGGCGCGGTTCATTTCATCGATGATCAGGAAGTACGGTTTGTGCGCATTCTCGGGCTTGGCCGCTTCCTCCGCGAGGCGCCGCAACGGTCCGGCGACGAGTTTGAAGGACACTTGGCCGTCGTCGGTTTTGTCCGGCCTGTAGCCCTCGAAAAAGTCCTCGTAGGCATATGACGGGTGGAACTGAACCAGTTTCACCCGTTCGTCGGTGTGGTCACCGGCCAGCTCGGCGGCGAGGTGCTTTGCCAAGTAGGTCTTGCCTGTTCCCGGCGGACCGTACAGGACCAACTGGCGGTTCTCTTCGAGCAGTTCCGCGATCTCCTTGAGCGGTTCAAGATCCATGTGCAGGGACGCGGCGAATTCTTCCGTCAGTGGCCGGAACCCCTGATGGACAACCTCGACGACGGTGGTGGGCGGCGCTTCGTCCTCGCCATCGGTTTCGGCCTCCACAGGCAGCAGTTCCTGTAGGGCCTGAATCACCCTGGTGACATCCACGATGATGCCTGGCGTGGAAAGCTGGCGCTGGGCATGACGTGGAAGCTCGGGGATGGCGTAGCTGTCATCGAACCAGCGGACTTTCCGGCGGATCCGCCTGTTGTCCTCGTGGTGTTCAGGTTCGCCAAGCACCACACCAACCCGTACCCGGCCGGCGTGCTGATACAGGGTGAGATCGCCCGGCTTCATGACAGTCAGGAATGCGAAAACAGCCGTCTTGGTGTCTTCGCGTTCAACGTAGCCCAGGTGTTTGTAATCCTCGTCCACGGCATGCTGAACCACGCCGGCCGTGACGCCGGCAGTGAGGGTACGCAGGTGCTCCACGTCCAAGGTGGCTTTTTCTTCGGCAACCCAGGCAGCGAGGAGGTCCGCATTGTCGTGGTGCGTACGCAGGAGCCAGGAGCGACGCCCCGGATCTCCTACCTTCCGCCATTGGCTCACCAGTTGGCGGGCATACCAGTCGATGCGTTGGCCGGCCTGCTCGTCCAGGTGCAGCCGGATGCGGTGAATGTCCGCGGTGATGTCCTCATCCGTGTCACCTTTGGCGCCGCCAACCAGTGAAGCGAAGGCGTCACGGATCTCCTGGCGTTCAACATCGGCCACCACGGGCTCAAAGTAGCTCGGCCACACCAAGTACTCGATACTGCGACGGAGGGCAGGCTGGTCCTCGGGCGTCGCTGCGGCAAGTTCGTGGAACTTCAAGGGGTCCGCGAGCGCTTCATTGATGGTGGCCGTACTTTGGCTGTCCACGTGCGCCACGAAACGGCACAGCCACTTCAGGTGGTCCCAGATTGTCCAGTTGAACTCGGCAGTGCGGTCCCGGATGACGCCGTGGTCCGTCATGCCCTCATAGAGTTCTTCCGGCAGTTCGATGGGGGGCTCCACCCATGACGCCGCCTCAGCCACGCGGGCGCGTTTAACCCTGAGGGATTTAACCTCATGCGCGAGCGGCAACGATTGCAGGAACAGCAGTTCCACGGCCAGCAGCTTAGCCTCCCGGGAGGCCCCTTCCAGGTTCTGCCGGAGGTTGGTCATCATGGGGGCTTTGGAGTCCTCGACTCCGCGTTCGAGCCTTTCAAGGAGCTCCCCTGCCGCATCAGCGGTCCACGTCAATGTCCTGCCGTCCAGCGCTGAAGGTCTCCCGTGAAGCGCCGGACCGAGCACATACCAGGCCGCGTCCTCAATCTCCTTGGAGACTCCGGGGGCACGGTCAATGGCAGTTTTTACGGAGGGAATCACCATGCCAACTTACCTTGTTTGGCTTTTACTGGCATCTGGATATCCACAGGCTAGCGGCTCCACCGGAACAGCGCGTTTTCGTCTTCGCTGTCCGGCCGGGGCTAGTGCATCCCGAATTGGTAGCTGAAGGGAACAGGCTCGCCGGGACAAACCTCTTCCCACAGCGCCGCTATGGCGTCCTCCCCCTCGCGGAGGTCCGGAATCTCGACCCCCTCACGCAGGATGGCAGCCGCCTCACCAGGGTTTCCCGTCCGAGCATGCGCCAGGGCGCGCAGGAACCTCAAGCGTCCGACGGCGGCGCCCTCCTTGGGTGCCCTGTCCGTCAGTTCCAGCGCCATGGCGGGGTTTCCATGCCGGATGCCGAGCGTGGCGGCCTCCGTGAGCAGGGCCGTGGTGGAAGGGTCAGTCTCCACGCCGTTCCGAAGCTCAGCAAGACCTTCCGCGTCCCTCCCCTCCGCGAGCAGCGCCAAGCCCAACCCGCGGTGGGCCAGGGCCTTGGTACGCGGCCTCACATCACCGGCTGCCAGCACCTCCTGGTAGCGCGCCTTCGCCCCCTCCAGGTCCTGCCGCGCATGCCTCATGGTGGCCAGATGGAATGCCGCTTCGGGGCCTTCCTGCCCTGCCAGCAACTCCTCCCAGTCCGCCCCGGCGACGAAGCTGTGCGCGCCGTCGAACGCCTTTCCGTCAAGCAACCCAAGCCACGGTTCCTGCTCAGCCGAGACGCTTTCATCGGCGAAGGGTGTCCCGCTTTCATCAACCCAGGCCAGGCCGGCCCTGCTGCGTCGGGCACGTTCCACCACGCCCCAACCGCTGCCGTACAGCAGCATTTCCGACGGCGGGATGTCGGCATTGCTGATAGCTGAGGGAAGCATGGCCTCGAGTTCCCCGTGCGGCAGGAGCTGTTCCAAACGCTCGCTGGCGTGCGCCACCGCAGCATCCCAATCGTCACCGTGGGACGTCTCCCGGTCAAGATGCCCGTTCCCGTACGCTTCAACCCACGCCCACTCCGCGCCGGCGGGCATCACTAAATGTTCGAACTGCGTCTGCGCCAGGCCGGCTTGGATCTCGGCGTAGGGTCCGGCTCCCGGGCTCAGCCACTCCTGCCAGCGCTTTCCACCCTGCCCCTGTCCCCATACGAAGAGCTTCTTTCCCCGCAGGAGGCCCGTAGAAAGCATCGCGAGCCCGTCGCCGTCGTCGTCCGCTGCCACCACCCAGCGCCGCTCCGAAGGATCGATGTCGAAGAAGAAGTCGGCCGCGTGCGGGCTGTTGACCAGCCATGTGCCGTCGTACCCTTCGTGGCTGGTGGGCGTGACACGGGTGATATCCGTGGCGTAATCGCTGCCGAAGGCCTCGTCCGCGGGGGCGATGACCCGTGTGCGATCCGTTTCCGGAATGGCGGCGTTGCTCCACCAGTACATGGGGACGTCGTGGTCATTCGGATTCCGCAACCTGACCGCGGCGAACAGGACGTCCGAGTCCACCGGCAACCAGATGTCCACTTGGAACACCACTTCCCGCAGCCGCTCGTACTCCCAGACGCGCAGGATGTGTTTGCCGTCCGGCGTGTGGACGATTGCCGTGTGCAGAGGATCGCAACTGGTGGGCGAGTGTCCGCGGGTGCCGATGTTCCATTCCAGACCGCCGGCGAACCACGCCTTGCGCAACGCAATATTGGCCAGCTGGGGAGCGTCGTGTGTGTGCAGGAGCTGCTTGCCTGTTGCTTTGTCGAACAACTCCCAGATCCGGCCGCCTAATGAAGGGATAACGGTCGCCTTGAGTTTGCTGTTTTCAAGCACGACGGCGGGAAGCTCCTTGGGTGCCGCCTCGCGGCTGTAGCCGTCCTGCATGAGGTACGGGTAAACGTTGGGCACCACGCCGTATCGAGCCGAGGCCTGGAGTTCCTCCGGCACGCCCTCGCCCACTGTGTAAGGCTGGTCCAATTCGGCCGCCACCACCGGCAAGGGATTCAGCGGGCCGAGCTCGGCCATCGTCAGGGAGATTGTGGTGACGGTGAGGTTGGAGCTTGCAGTGATGGCCACGTCAGTATCCGATCGTGAGAAGGAGGCCGCGTTGCGGCACAAGGGTGGTTGCTCCACATGCTCAGTTTCCTCGGCCCGGGACGCCAACGCCACCACCCTCCGCGCCCCGTACCGGCGTGTGGCCAGCGCTTATCCGGAGGCGGCCAGATTCAGCGCGTTGACTTTCGCTCTTGCTGCCCGGACAACCTCGCGGTCGGTGACCGAATAGGCTGTGGGATCGTTGCCGTCCTGGGCTCCGAGGGAGATCGCACCGTCCCCGAGGGTGGAGACTGTCTTCTTGGCGGATAAGTGGACGGCAGACAGGCCCGCGGCGTGCATCGCCGGAATGTCACCCAACGTGAGTCCGCCACCAGCCATGATTTCCAAGGCATCACCGGCCCGTTCCACCATGCTGGTCAGTGTTGGCAGGCCTGCCCCCGCCGAGGCTTCATGCCCGGAAGTAAGGACGCGCGTGAAGCCAAGTTCCATGAGCTGCTCAAGGGCCACCAGAGGATCCTTTGACTGATCGATGGCGCGGTGGAATGTCAGCTGCGCTTCAGGATTGGCATCCCTGGCGGCACCCACCAGTCGCTGTGCTGCGTGCACGTCCACTTCTCCGGAGGGCGTCAGCGCGCCGATCACCACCCCGTGGGCGCCTTGGGCCAGCAGGTGGCGGATCTCGTGGACCATGGTGTCCAGATCGGAAGCCGAGTAGCGGAAATCGCCGGGCCTCGAGCGAACCAGCGGATGGATTTCCAAGCGCCCGTCCACATGCTCCATGCTCGCTTCCATGAGCCCCTGGCTTGGCGTGATGCCACCAAGTTCCAGGCTGCTGCATAGTTCAATGCGGTTGGCTCCTTCGGAGGCAGCCGTTCCTGCACCGGCCGCGCTCACCACGGCAATTTCAAGTTTCATGCTGAAACTCTACGCGGAGTTTTTGTACAGGTAATGCCCCTAAGACGGCCCCATAAGGGCATCATCTGTACAAAAAATTCGTCATGCCCGGTACTGTTCCAGCTTTTCCTTCTGCTCCGGAGTCAGCCGGAGGACCCGTCCGGTGGCTTCGGCCACGAAGGCCAGGTGAGTTGTGGCTTTGACGCAGTCTTCCCGCGTGACGGGGTCCTTGATGACGTAGTGGAGATCGAAGCTTGCACCCTTGATGGCACCAACCCAAATCTCGACGACCGCAGGGATGTTGCGGTAGTCCAGCGTCCGGACATAGCGGACCTTGTGCTCCACAACCAGGGTCATGACGCCCTCCTCAACATCGTTGAAGAGGGCAGCGGGAGGTTCGATGCCCGGGAGGCCTGCACCGCGGGGCGGTCCGAAAGCTGCGATACGGGCTTCCTCGAGCATGCGCACAATCTGGACGTTGTTGATGTGTCCGTAGGCGTCCATGTCACCCCAGCGCATGTGTACAAGGACCTCTATGCGCCGCGATGCCATGGATTCCTTCAGTGTCTCCCCGCTCAGTGTTTCCCCGCTCAGCTGTGCACCGCCGTCGAATCGTCCACCGCGGTTTCTTCCTCACCCGCGAACTGGGACATGTACAAGCGATAGTAGGCGCCCTGGAGAGCCAGCAGCCGGGTGTGGTTACCCTGCTCCACGATCTTGCCGTTCTCCATCACCAGGATGGTGTCGGCATCCCGGATGGTGGAGAGGCGGTGCGCGATCACGAAGCTCGTACGGTCCGTTCGAAGCGCTGCCATGGCTTTTTGCAGCAGCAGTTCGGTGCGGGTGTCCACGGAGCTGGTGGCTTCATCCAGGATCAGCAGCGAAGGATCGGAGACGAAGGCGCGGGCGATGGTGATGAGCTGCTTTTCACCCGCACTGACGTTGTTGCCTTCTTCGTCGATGATCGCTTGGTAACCGTCCGGAAGGGCACGAACAAAGCGGTCCACGTAGGTGGCCTTGGCCGCCTGCATGATCTGCTCTTCGGTCGCATCCAGGTTGCCGTACTTGATGTTGTCGTAGATGGTCCCGCCAAACAGCCAGGCATCCTGCAACACCATGCCAACCTTTGACCGCAGCTCAGCGCGGCTGAGGTCCTTGATGTCCACTCCATCCAAGGTGATGCGGCCGGCGCTGAGCTCGTAGAAACGCATCACAAGGTTCACCAAGGTTGTCTTGCCGGCACCGGTGGGGCCTACAATCGCGACGGTGTGACCAGGTTCCGCGGCGAAGGACAGGTCTTCAATGAGCGGCTTGTCCTCCACGTAGCTGAACGAGACGTGCTCGAACTCAACATGGCCGTCGGTCTTGGACGGCAAGTGACGTGTACCGGTCTCTTCAACTTCTTCATCGGCGTCCAGGAACTCGAAGACGCGCTCAGCGGAAGCAACACCGGACTGCAGCATGTTGGCCATGCCGGCAATCTGGCCCAGCGGCTGGGTGAATTCACGGGAGTACTGGATGAACGCCGTGGCGTCGCCGAGGCTCATGGAACCCGAGGCAACGCGGAGGCCGCCCACCACGGCGATGCCCACATAGGACAAGTAGGACACGAAGTTCATGGCCGGGAAGATGACACCGGACACGAACTGCGCACCGAAGGATGCCTTGTAAAGTTCGTCGTTCTTCTCATCGAAACGCTGCAGCATGTCGGCGTCGCGGCCGAACACCTTCACGAGGTCGTGGCCGGAGAACGACTCTTCGATCTGGCCGTTCAGTGCGCCGGTGTTCTTCCACTGTGCTGCGAAGAGCTTCTGGCTGCGGGCACCAATGACGCCCGCAACGATGCCGGACAACGGGAGGGCAATCAGGGCAATCAGCGCCAGCTCCCAAGACACGATGAACATCATGACCGTGATGCCCAGGACCGTGAGCACGGAGCTGACCAGTTGAGAGAATGCCTGCTGAAGACCCTGCTGGACGTTGTCGACGTCGTTGGTCACGCGGGACAGGATGTCGCCGCGCTGGCGGGTGTCGAAGTAGTTCAACGGGAGCCGGTTGAGCTTGGCCTGGACATCGTTGCGGAGCTTCTTAATGACCCGCATGACGATCCTGTTGAGCAACCAGCCCTGGGCCCACAGGAAGATGTTGGCCACAAAGTACATGAGGAGCACGATTGAAATCAGGAACGTCAGCTTGGGAAAGTCGATCCCGTTGGTGAGGTCCATCTTGGAAACCATGTCCGCAAAGTTGCCTTGGCCCTGCTGGCGCATGAGCTCCACGAACTGCTCTTGGGAGACGCCCTCAGGGACCTGCCTTCCCACGACGCCCCCGAAAATGACGTCCATGGCACTACCCAGGACCTTGGGGGCGATCACGTTGAGGACCACCGAGACAATGACCAGGCCGATCACAATGTAGACGCCAACGCTCTCAGGCTTCAGCAGGCCCATGAGCCTCTTGGCGGACGGCCAGAACTCCTTGGCCTTCTTGGCCGGAACGTCGCCGAACATGCCCCCGTCGGCTTCAGAGGGGACGTACTCCTCTTCGACGAAGTCCTCGTCGTCGTCCAGCTCTGTTGCTACCTCGGCCTCGGCTGTTGCCTTGGCATCCTTGGCGGCCTCTGCCTTGACAGCCCAGCCACGCTTCTTCTGCTGGTTCTGCTCGCTCATGCCACTTCCTCCACGCTCAGCTGGGATTCAACGATTTCCTGGTACGTGGGTGACGTCTCCAGCAGTTCGTCGTGCGTTCCGCGGTCAACGATCCTGCCGTTATCCAGGACGAGGATCTCGTCCGCGTCCGCGATGGTTGAGACGCGCTGGGCCACGATGATGACCGTGGCGTCCCTGGTCTTGGCCTTCAAGGCCTTGCGTAGCCTGGCGTCGGTAGCGACGTCCAAAGCGGAGAACGAGTCGTCAAACAGGTACACATTGGGTTTCGTAACCAACGCCCTGGCAATGGACAGCCTCTGGCGCTGGCCACCGGATACGTTGGTTCCGCCCTGGGCAATGCGCCGGTTCAGGCCTGACGTCTTTTCCTCCACGAAGCCCTTGGCCTGTGCCGTCTCCAACGCATCCCACAGTTCGTCGTCGGTAGCGTCGGGCTTGCCGAAGCGAAGGTTGTGCTCGATGGTCCCGGAGAACAAGTACGGCTTCTGCGGAACCGCGGAGACGCGGCTGGTGATCTCGGATGCGTCCATCTTGGTGACGGGTACGCCGTCGAGCAGTACGTCGCCCGAGGCGACGTCGTAAAGCCTCGGGAGCAGCGAGACCAAGGTGGTCTTACCTGCGCCGGTGGAGCCGATGATGGCCAGGGTCTTGCCTGGCTCGGCGGTAAAGGAGATGTTGCTCAGCACTGGAGCCTCAGCGCCCGGGTACTTGAAGGTGACATCGCGGAATTCCACGCGTCCCTTCTTCTCAGCCGGAACCACCGGTGCGGTGGGGTTGTGGATGGAAGGCTCGACGTCGAGCACCTCGCCGATGCGGTCTGCGCAGACGGAGGCGCGAGGAATCATCATGGCCATGAACGTGCCCATCATGACCGCCATCAGGATCTGCAGAAGGTACTGGAGGAAGGCCGTGAGTGCACCCACCTGCATGTCGCCGGAGTCCACCCGCTGGCCGCCGAACCACAGCACTGCGGCGGTAGAGAGGTGCAGGATCATGCCAATGGCCGGGAACATCAGGACGAACAGGTTGCCGATCTTCACCGAAACGGCGGTGAGGTCGTCATTGGCGTCGCCGAAGCGCTTTGCCTCGTGGGGTTCACGCACGAAGGCGCGGACCACGCGGATACCGATGATCTGCTCGCGCAGCACACCGTTGATGGCATCGATCTTGGTCTGCATGGACCGGAACAGTGGCATCAGGCGGACAACAAGGTAGCCCACAACAGCCACCAGGACCGGAACCGAAACCCATACGAGCCAGGACAGATTAAGGTCCTCACGAAGAGCCATGATGATGCCACCAACACACATGATGGGTGTGGAGACCATGAAGTTCAGGCCCATCAGCACCAGCATCTGTACCTGCTGGACGTCGTTGGTACCTCGGGTGATCAGCGTGGGAGCACCGAAACGGTTGACGTCCTGGGCGGAGAAACTACTGACCTGCCGGTAAACGCTGCGGCGCAGGTCCCGGCCGATGGCCATGGCAACCCGGGCGCCGAAGTACACGGCGATGATGGCAGTTAGCACCTGTCCAAGGGCGACACCGAGCATGAGCACACCGGTTTGCCAGATGAAGTCGGTGTCTCCGCGGGATACTCCCTCGTCAATGATTTTGGCGTTGAGGCTGGGGAGGTAGAGCGTGGCGATGGTGGACGCCAACTGAAAAATCAGCACAGCCACAATCTGCGGCAAATACGGCTTGGAGTAGCGCCGTATAAGGGTGACAAGCATGCCCACGGGTCCTTAGAAAGAGTGCGTGAATGAGATAAGAGAAGTTTGGCAGCAGGGGCTGACAGTATTAGCCTCCCCACTCTACGAAATCCGTTGCCCCGGCGAAACAACCTACGGAAAAGATCATCCCAGCGGAGTATTTCCCGTGTCCGGTGTGCTCCCGTGGGCTCACCAGACGCACGCTCAGGCAACAAAAACGCCGGCTCGTCACCCAGCCGGCGTTCTCGGTCCTGCCCTTGTCCGCCACTCCCCGCGTGGTACGCCGGGAGTTTCGAACAAGGGCAGGATCTGTGGTGGAATCTAGCCCGCGTGCTTGCCGTGGTCCGAACGTGCTTCCACGCCTTGAAGGAGCAACAATGCCATGCGTTCCTGCTGCCTGCGTTCGCGCTTGAGTTCCTTGCGGAGCGCGGCGAGCTCCTCGGCGGTATGTGCCTGCTGCTCCGCAATGGTTTGCTGCTCGCGCAAACGGGCCTGCAGCTCCACGTTGGCCCTGCTGAGCTGTAGCTGCTGCTCGGCCAGGACATACTGCGTCCGGGACAACTGCTCTTGAACTTCCTTCACGTCGGCAGTTCCTGGGGGTCGTTCCTGCGTGAGGATCCGCGCAAACTCGAGGTCGAGATCAGAGCCGGACCCGCCACTTGGGATCCGGCGCTCCCCCACCGGAACCTGGCGGCCGTCCCCCGGAACGGCAAGGCGGGCACCCGGGCGATGGTCGTCGTCGGACGTCTTCACTGTGTCCTTGGATGCAGCGTCCAACGACGCGGCATCCAACGACGCGGCATCCAACGACGCGGCATCCAACGACGCGGCATCCAACGATGCGGCGTCCAACGATGCAGTGTCCAACGACGCGGTGTCCAACGACGCGGTGTCCAACGACATCCCGGCGTCTCCCGAGGCCGTAGCAACAAGTTCCTTCTCAGGAGCAGCGTCAACCGTGCGGCGCAGCGGACGTTCTTTGATGAACAGCACAGCCAGGAGGGCCACGATGCTGATGATCGCCGAGATCAGGAAGATCTGTGCGGTCGCGTCACCGTATGCTGCCCGCATGATTTCGGCGATCGGAGCCGGCATGTGGGCCAGGTCCATGCTGGCTCCTGACGCGCCACCCTGGGCTGGAATGCCAGCGGCAGTCATGCCTTCAACGGCGAGGTCCTTTACGTGGTTGGACATGATGGCACCGAGGACAGAGACGCCGATCGCGCCACCCACCGAGCGGAAGAACGCCACCGAAGCACTGGCCGTTCCTATGTCCTTGGCCTGAACGGTGTTCTGAACGGCAAGCACCAGGTTCTGCATCAGCATGCCGAGGCCCAGTCCGAACACGCCGGTGTAGATCGCGACGATCCACAGTTCAGTGGTGTGGTCCATGGTTCCGGCGAAAGCGAGACCGCCAATCAGGAGGACGGACCCTGCAATAAGGAACCTCTTCCACTTGCCGAAACGGCTGATCAGGATGCCGGACGCGACCGAGCCGATCAGGTTGCCGGCGATCATCGGAAGCGTCAGCAAGCCGGCTTCTGTGGGTGTAGCACCGCGGGCAACCTGGAAATACTGCCCAAGGAAGGTGGACGAACCGAACATGGCAATACCAACGGCAACGGAAGCAACAATGGCCAAGGCCGTGGTGCGCTCGGAGATGATCTTGAGCGGAATGATGGGCTCGGGAACCTTGGTTTCCACCAGCACCAGAAGCGCCAGCAAGGCGACGCCGCCGCCCACCATGAGGGCGGACTGCCAGGAGAACCAGTCGTAGTAGTCCGGGTTGCCGGCGAAGGAAACCCAGATGAGGAGCAGACTCACGCCCGACGTCAGCAGGATGGAACCAAGCCAGTCGATTTTGGCCGGGCGCTTGATGTGCTGGATCTTCAGCGTTACCTGGAGCAGGATGAGCGCGATGACGGCCAGCGGCACGCAGACGAAGAACGTCCAGCGCCAGCCGAGCGGGCTGTCAACGATGAAACCACCCAGCAGCGGACCGCCGGCAGTGCCTACGGCCATGACAGCACCCATGTAGCCGGAGTACTTTCCGCGATCCCGCGGCGGGATCATCGAGCCGATGATCGCCTGCGCCAAGGCCGTGAGGCCACCCATGGCAACACCCTGGATGACGCGTGCGGTCAGCAGCAGGGGAATGGTTTCAGACAGGCCAGCCATGACCGAGCCGGCCACGAAGATGATGATGCTGAGCTGGACCAAGAGCTTCTTGTCGAAGAGGTCCGCGAGCTTGCCCCAGATGGGCGTGGTGGCAGCGTTGGCCAACAACGCAGCCGTGATGACCCAGGCGAAGTCGGTCTGCGTGCCCTTGAGTTCGGACATGATGGTGGGCAGGGCATTGGCAACGATGGTGCTGCTCAGGATCGCCGTGAAGAAGGCGGCGAGGAGGCCGGTAAGGGCTTCCATGATCTGCCGGTGGGACATGGGCGCGGCGGCCTTGCTAGCCGCGGGGCTGACTGAGGCGTCCACCGCCTTGGAGTTCTCTACTGGTGTAGCCATGGGTGGGCTCCTAAGCTGTCTGGTTTGTTGTGATGGAGCCGGCCGCCGTTGCCCGGATTGAGTCCTTAAGGGACACAGTGAGTTTGTTGATCACCTGGGAGGCCTCGAGGGCATCAGCCTCGCTCCAATCGGCCAGGTAATCCCGCAGTCTCACGCTGCGTTGTTCTTCGACTTCGCGCAGTTTCGCCGCGCCGCTTTCGGTCAGCGCGAGGAGCTGGGCCCTTCCGTCCGCGGGATCCGGGCGCCTGACCACAAAGCCAAGCTCCTCAAGTTCGGTGATATGCCGGCTGAGGACCGGGGCGCTGACACCGAGTCGCGTGGCCAGCTGGGTTGCGCGGGTCTCCCCTTCGCCGATGAAACGCATCACCCCCTGCACAGCCATTCCGACGTCGGAAACACGGGCCATGTGGGCGGTCACCACACAGCGCAGCGTGCGCTGGAGATCGAATATCTGATGCACAAGATCGGTTGCTGTCGCAGAACCGACGGACATGGGAAACACCCCTCTTTTTGTTTGCCTAAAGCAACTATAACTCAGATTGATTGCTTTGGGAAACTAAAGATGGCGGAGGGCCTCCGCCTGTGGGGCCCGCTCTGCGCCTCATGAAATGGCGTGCAGAGCAGGCCCCACGACGCAAGCAGCCCCCGCACGGTGTTCCGAGCGGGGGCTGTTTATGAGGTTTTTAGTCGCGCTGTTTAATCCAGATGCGTGGGGCCAAACATCTTCAGCAGTGTTTCAACCACGACGACGTTGGGTCCGTCCGCTTCGAAGGATGCCTTGAGCGCGTCCCCCACTTCCTCCGGGGCAACCCGGCGGGCCGGGACGCCGAAGGACTCGGCGAGCTTGACGAAGTCCGGGCGGGCGAGCTCGGTTGCGGTGGCTTGACCGAAGGCGCCCACCATGTATTCGCGCAGGATGCCGTAGCCGCCGTCATCCACAATCAGCCAGGTGACCGGGACGTTGTGCTGCTTGGCGGTGGCGAGTTCGGAGATGGAGTACATGGAGGAACCGTCGCCGGATACAGCCAGCACTCGGCCCGGCCTGCCGGTCGTTTCCAGGCCCACTGCTCCGCCGATAGCCGCAGGGAAACCATAGCCGAGGCCACCGGCGCCCTGGGCGGAGTGGAACTGTCCCTGGCGGGCGTCCCAGCAGCTCCAACCCCAGTACGCAGAGATGGTCATGTCCCAGAACGTCTGCATGTCAGCCGGGACGGCCTCGCGGATGTCCGACATGAACTTCAGTTCCTTGGCCAGGTCCTGTGATTCCAGGCGTGCCTTGACCTTGGCCAGGGATTCCTTGACCACGTCTTCCGGGCTGATGCCGTGCCAGTCACGCTTGGCTGCGTCCGCGGCGCCTGCTGCGGCGAGGGCTTCGTCCAGGGCGGCGAGAGCTTGGCCGGCATCGGCGCGGATGCCCAGGCCCGGGCGGTTCGATTCGAGGACCCGGGGCTCGGCGTCGATCTGGATGATCCGGCCACGGGGTTCGAACGTGAAGTAGTTCGAGGTCACTTCGCCCAAGGATGAGCCGATGACGATCAACACGTCGGCGTCTTCGAGGACGTCGGTCATGTACCGGTCCTCGATCCACGACTGCAGGGACAGCTCATGCGTCCACGGGAACGCACCGTTGCCGCCGGGGGTGCAGATGACCGGAGCCCGCAGCTGCTCGGCAATCGAGAGCAACGACTTCTCAGCCCGGCCACGGCGTGTACCGCCGCCTGCGATGATCGCCGGACGTTCCGCCGCCGAGAGCCATTTCACGGCTTCGCGGATCAGTTCCACGCGCGGCGGGTTATCCGCTGCCTCGGCGAGGGCGTCCTCCACGGGTGGGACCATGATCGGATCCAGCAGGACGTTCTGCGGGATTTCAATCCAAACCGGGCCCTGCGGCGAGGAGATCGCCTCGGTCCAAGCGTCCTGGATGGCCGACGGGATGCCGGAAGCGTGCTGGATCAACCGCTGGCTCTTGGTGACGTTAGCGGCCGAAGCCTTCTGGTCATCAAGCTGGTGCAACATGCCCTTACGGCGAGCGCCCAAGCCATCGAGAGGGATCTGGCTGGCGACAACCACCATGGGAACACCCGTGGCGTAGGCTTCCTGCAAACCTGCCAAGGACGTCAGCGCGCCCGGACCGGTGGACAGGAACAGTACGCCCACCTCGCCGGTTGCGCGGGAGTAACCGTCGGCTGCGAAGGCCGAGTTGTTCTCCACACGGGAGGAGACGAAGTGCAGGTTGCCGCGGCCCATGGCATCGAAGAGACCCAATGCGTGCTGTCCCGGGATACCGAAGACCGTCTTCGCGCCCAGCGCTTCAAGGGTCTCGACGACGAGGTCCCCGCCGTTGCGCTGGCTGGTCCCCTTGGTAGGGGCTGCAGTTCCGGGATCGAAATCGATCATCGCTGGTCCCCGGCGGTTCCGGTTGCCTGCGCGAGTTCCGCGATGCGGGCGCCGAGCGCCTGCTGCGCATAGCCGTTCGGGGCACCTTGGCGGTCGCCTTCGACGGCGTTGTCCGCCATGAGGGTCACGAGCTCGTAGGCTACGTGGCTGCCTGCCACACCGGTGATTTCAGCGTGGTCGTAGGCCGGAGCAACTTCAACGATGTCAGCACCCACGAGGTTCATGCCGCGGAAGCCACGGATGATTTCGAGGAGTTCGCGGCTGGTGATGCCACCTGCCTCGGGAGTGCCGGTGCCGGGCGCGTGGGCGGGATCCAGAACGTCGATGTCAACGGAGATGTACAGCGGGCGGTTGCCGATGCGGTCCCGGATCTTGGCCACTGTTTCCAGGACGCCTTGGTAGTAGACGTCTGCGGAGGTGACGATTCCGAAGCCGAAGCGGTGGTCGTCGTCGAGGTCCTTCTTGCCGTACAGCGGGCCGCGGGTACCAACGTGGCTGATGGCTTCGGTGTCCAGGATGCCTTCCTCCACCGCGCGGCGGAAGGGGGTGCCGTGCGTGTACTCGGCGCCGAAGTAGGTGTCCCAGGTGTCCAGGTGGGCGTCGAAGTGGAGCATGGCGATGGGCTCGCCGGCTCGTTCTGCTGCCGCCCTCAAGAGGGGAAGGGCGATGGTGTGGTCGCCACCCAGGGTGACGAGCTTGCTGCCGTTAGCGGTGAGGTCCAAGGCGTTCTGCTGGACAGTCTCGATTGCCTCGTTGATGTTGAACGGGTTCACTGCCATGTCGCCGGCGTCGGCAACCTGGATGTTCTCGAACGGGCTCACGTCCCAGGCAGGGTTGTAGGGGCGCAGCAAGCGGCTGGCCTCGCGTACATGGTTGGCGCCGAAGCGCGCGCCGGGGCGGTAGGAGACGCCGGAGTCGAAAGGGACGCCGACTACTGTGACATCGGCCTTGGAGACCTGGTCCAGGCGGGGCAGGCGGGCGTAGGTGGCGGCACCGGCGTAGCGCGGAATGCGGGAGGAATCGATGGGGCCGAGGTTCCCGTTGGCCTCAATACGGAGCTCTTCCAAGATGTGGCTCTCCTTCGAGATAAGTCAGTGGCTGTGACACCCATCATACACTTCGAGTTGCCCTATATGCATCACCTGTTTACGTGCTGTCGACGCGGTGCCGCATGAGATGCCGATCACAGTGGGCGTTAAGATTCCATAAAAACCGGGGCCCCGGCGTCGTCCGCGGCAATACGCTCCTAGCGGAAGCAGCAACCTGCTGCACGAAAGGACACCGTGACCACCCTGACGAGGCCTCCGGCCGACCCGGCCGATAAGCCCAAGAATTCCTTCAAGCTCAAATCCTGGCTGCTGGAAGGAATGCCGGACACCTCAGGGAAGCGGCAGGGACCCCACGGCCGCCCGTCGGACTCACACAAGCCCCAAGCCTGGTGGAAGGTTATGTGCCTCACTGGGCTCGATTACTTCTCCACCCTCGGCTACCAACCGGCCATCGCCGCACTTGCCGCCGGATTGCTGTCGCCGCTGGCCACGCTACTGCTCGTGTTGGCAACCCTGGCCGGGGCACTCCCGGTGTATCGGCGCGTAGCGAAGGAAAGCCCGCGCGGTGAAGGCTCCATCGCCATGCTTGAACGCCTTCTTCCGCGCTGGGGCGGCAAGCTCTTCGTCCTTGCTCTCCTCGGGTTCGCCGCTACCGACTTCATGATCACCATTACGCTCTCGGCGGCCGACGCCACGGCCCACCTCATCGAGAACCCCTTCGCCCCGGACTTCCTCGAAGGCCAACAAGTGGTCATCACCCTGGCACTGATCGCCGGCCTGGGCGTCGTCTTCCTGCGCGGGTTCAAGGAAGCCATTAACGTGGCAGTAGTGCTGGTGGGGGCGTTCCTCGCCCTGAACCTCGTGGTGATCGCGGTGTCCATGACCCGCATCTTCACTGAATCACGCGTCATCACAGACTGGTGGACTGCGCTCACCACCTCCCACGGCGACCCCATCATGATGATCGCCCTGGCACTGTTGGTGTTCCCGCGACTTGCGCTGGGACTCTCCGGATTTGAGACCGGCGTCGCCGTCATGCCACAGATCAAGGGCCACAAGACGGACACCGAAGCCAACCCGGCCGGCCGGATCCAGGGCGCCCACAAGCTCCTCACCACCGCTGCCATCATCATGAGCTCGTTCCTCGTAACTTCCAGCTTCACCACCGTCATGCTCATCCCCGCCGCCGAATTCCAAGACGGCGGCAAAGCCGAGGGCCGCGCGCTCGCCTACCTGGCTCAGAAGTTCCTTGGTGATGGCTTCGGAACTGTGTACGACATCAGCACCATCGCCATCCTCTGGTTCGCCGGCGCGTCGGCGATGGCCGGACTGTTGAACCTTGTCCCGCGCTACTTGCCGCGCTACGGTATGGCGCCGACATGGGCGCGGGCCCTCCGTCCACTGGTCCTGGTGTTCACCGTCATCGCCTTCATTGTTACGGTCATTTTCCAAGCCGACGTCAACGCACAGGGTGGCGCGTATGCCACGGGCGTGCTGGTCCTGATCACGTCGGCCTCCATAGCCGTCACCCTGTCCGCCCGGCGAAAGAAGCAGCGCGCACAGGTCATCGGCTTCGGATTGATCTCCCTCGTCTTCATTTACACCACCGTGGTCAACTCGATCGAACGCCCCGACGGCCTGAAGATTGCGGCCCTCTTCATCCTGGGCATCATGGTTGTCAGTTTCACCTCCCGAATGCGGCGCGCCTTCGAACTCCGCGCCACCCACATCAAGATGGACGAGAAAGCCCTCGAATTCACCGCGAACGCAGCCGAAGGACCTGTCCGCATCATCGCCCACGAGCCCAAGCACCTCAGTGCAAGCCGTTACCGGGAGAAACTTCAGCACGCCCAGCAGGCCAGCCACCTGCCTGTGGACTGCGACGCCGTGTTCATCGAGGTCATTGTGGACGACAGCTCGGACTTCGAGCAGGAACTCCAAGTGGTGGGCAAGCTACGGCACGGATTCAAAATCCTGGAAGTGCACAGCAACAACGTGCCCAACACCGTGGCCGCAGTACTCCTCCACATACGCGACGTCACCGGGTTCATGCCGCACATCTACTTCCGCTGGACCGAGGGCAACCCGATCTCCAACCTCAGCAAGTTCCTGTTCTTTGGTGAGGGAGAAATCGCGCCGGTAACCCGCGAAGTACTAAGGGAAGCCGAGCCGGACATCACCCGCAGGCCATGGGTGCACGTGGGCTGACCTCCCGAACCGCCTAAGCACCCGCGCGCCCGCACCGCCCGCACCCGCCCGCACCGCCCGCACCGCCCGCCGAGACTACAGATAATGCCCATGTTTGTTGCAAACATGGGCATTATCTGTCATCCCGCGCGGGGCGGAGAGCTACCGGCTCGCCGCAGGCACCAGCACCCAGAGCACCTCGACCGTTTCGTCCGTGGGGTTGATCCAGGTGTGGGGTTCGCGGCCCGGGAAGGACAGCGTGTCCCCCTCTTCGAGGTCATACTCCTCGTTGGTCAGGACGAGCTTGATCCGGCCCTTGACCACATGCAGGACATCCACGTCACAATCCACGGCGTAGAGCTCGTTTTCACCGCGGCCCCGCGGTTCGATGGTCGCCTGCAGGATCTGGAGCCGACGCTCGGAGCGCGCGGTCAACAATCGCTCGACGATCCCTTGGCCACCCAGGGAGATGCGGGGCCCGTCGTCGCGCCTGGTCAGGTGTGTTTCCGGAGCTGCGAACAGATCGCCCACTGACACGGACAACACTTGGCAGAGAGTGACCAGAGATGCGACCGACGGCGATGTCAGGTCACGCTCCACACGGCTGAGGAAGCCTTTGGTCAGCCCGGTAGCGTCCGCCACTTGCTCGATGGTGAGGCGCTGCGCCTGCCGGGCTGCGCGGATTCTGGAACCTATGGCAACGGGTACATTGCTCGGTTCAACGGGTAGAGCCTTCATTCACGAACCTTTCAGGCCTGTCATCTGGCCCTGTCATTGGAGCAATAGTAGCCGGGAGAGGGGCCAAGAGCGCCAGAATACGCGGAAGCATGACCAAAGCCCCTTGACTGTTACTCCCATCACAACATATCCTCATAGGCAACAAGTGTTGTCTGTGAGGCACACAACACATCCCCAATCTCCAATCGTCAGCACAGAGACTTCGACGCTTCGCAGGAGTATCGTCGAAAACCCCAACCTCCGTGCATCAGCTCCAAGGACCGTTCATGGAATCTTCGGCTATAAACATCGCAATCGTGGTGGTGTACCTGCTCGCCATGCTGGCATTCGGCTGGTGGGGCAAGTCCCGCACCAAGAACAACAGCGACTTCCTGGTGGCCGGCCGCCGCCTGGGCCCCTTCCTCTACACCGGCACCATGGCCGCAGTGGTCCTCGGTGGCGCATCCACCGTGGGCGGCGTCGGCCTCGGGTACAAGTTCGGCATTTCCGGCATGTGGCTGGTAGTGGCTATCGGCTCCGGCGTGCTGTTGCTCAGCCTTCTGTTCGCAGGCACCATCCAGAAGCTCAAGATCTACACGGTCTCCCAGATGCTGACCCTCCGCTATGGCAGCACGGCGACCCAGACCTCGGGCATCATCATGCTCGCCTACACTCTGATGCTGTGCGCCACTTCCACCGGTGCCTACGCCACCATTTTCGTGGTCCTCTTCGGCTGGGAGCGTTGGCTCGCCATCGCCATCGGCGGCGCAATCGTCCTGGTCTACTCCACCATCGGCGGCATGTGGTCCATCACCTTGGCCGACCAGGTTCAGTTCGTCATCAAGACGGTGGGAATCTTCTTCCTCATGCTCCCCTTCGCCTTGAATGCTGCCGGTGGCCTCGACGGCATCCGTGCCCGCGTCGATGAGAGCTTCTTCGACATCGGCGGCATCGGCCTCCAGACGATCATCACCTACTTCGTCGTGTACACCCTGGGCCTCCTGATCGGTCAGGACATCTGGCAGCGTGTGTTCACTGCCAAGACCCCCACGGTTGCCCGCTGGGGCGGCGCCACCGCCGGTATCTACTGCATCCTCTACGGCTTCGCAGGTGCACTGATCGGCATGGCTGCCAGTGTCGCCCTCTCCGGCGTCGAAATCGCGGCCAAGGATGACGTCTATGCAGAGGTCGCCACCCGGCTCCTGCCCATCGGCATCGGTGGCCTGGTTCTCGCTGCTGCTGTCGCAGCCATGATGTCCACGGCTTCGGGCGCACTCATTGCTGCGGCAACCGTTGCCCGGGCAGATGTCATGCCTTTCGTTGCCAGCTGGTTTGGCAAGAACGTGGACACCTCCGACTCCGACAACCCTGAGCACGACGTCAAGGCGAACCGCTACTGGGTCCTCGGCTTGGGCATCGTGGCCATCATCATCGCCATCTCCACCAAGGACGTGGTGGCTGCATTGACCATCGCCTACGACATCCTGGTTGGCGGCCTGCTGGTGGCCATCATCGGGGGCCTGGTGTGGAAGCGCGGAACGGGCATCGCGGCTGCCTGGTCCATGGCGGCCGGTTCAGTGGTGACCCTCGGAACCATGATCATCCTTGAGATCAATGCTGAAGTTCCCCTCGACGGCATCTACGCCAACGAGCCAATCTACTTCGGTTTGATTGCCTCCGCCGTGGTGTACGTAGCGGTCTCACTGATGAGCAAGCCCACCGATCCGGCCGTTATGAAGGCTTGGACGGACCGAGTGGCCGGCACCCGCGTGGCAGAGGAAGAGCTCACCACGCCGGCCTCCTAGCCAGGCTCCGTCGGGTACAAAGAAACAAGCAAAGTTCAGGACATCAATTAAGCTCGACGGCGGGGGGGGGGGGGGTTTGGGGGGGGGGGGGGGGGGGTGGGGGGGGGGGGGGGGCACCCCACCCTGCGGGGGGGGGTCAGCAAAAAACAAAAAAAACAAAAAAAAAAAAAAAAAAAAAAAAAAAAAAAACCCCA
>NZ_JBLYIE010000002.1:0-141400 GCF_048537125.1 Paenarthrobacter sp. PPS72
GGCACAACTGGCGCATCAACGCGCCCCGCAAGCGCTCCCTCATCGCCTACGACCACTAAATCCAATAGGACTTAATCATCTAGCCCGCGTGCTGGTCGCAGCGGCCGGCTGAATCGGCTGGTTACGCGGCTAGCCGCGCCGTAGAGCCCCTGCGCCCGGCCAGAGGCAGGCGTCCATATCGAACGGCAAAGGTTGGTCCGTGCCCGCCATCAGGTTGGCGCCATGAGCGGTCACGCGCCTCATGTAGTGCCGGCGGCACAAGGTCTCATAGCCCACCGCGTCGGCGGGCCCTGCCTCAGCGAACACAGTCCCGGTAGACCCGGACCCGGTAGGCATAGGCTCGTCACTGCTGTTTTGCGGTGCGACGTCGCCCACCAGCACCTGATCACCTTCCACCACCATGATGCCGTTCACGGTGCGGGCGTTCTGCGTTGCCCGGCGTCCACACCAGCACAACGCTTCGACCTGGAGTACCTGCACTTTGTCGGCGAGTTCAATGAGCCGCTGCGAACCAGGGAATAACCTGGTGCGGAAGTCCGAGGTGATGCCGAATGCGAAGACGTCCACATCCATCTCATCCACCACCCGCGCCAATTGCTCCACCTGGGTGGGCGAATAGAACTGGGCCTCATCACAGATGAGGTAGTCCACTCGGAGTCCGTTGGTACGCCGGGCCACCACTTCATCCCAGAAATCGGTCTCGCCCACAATCTCCACCGCGTCGGTTTGAAGGCCCAGCCTGCTGGAGATCATTGAATTTCCTGCGCGGTCGTTGCAGCTGAACCGAACACCTCCGCGACCGCGTGCACGGTGATTATGGTCCATCTGAAGGGCCAGTGTGGACTTGCCGCAGTCCATCGTGCCGGAGAAGAAGACCAGCTCAGCCACGTTTGCCCTTCTTGCCGGCAGCGGCGAAGCACACCAGGGGCACTTCGCGTTCAGCTTTGGTCAACGAGCCGTGCTGCCCCACCACTTCCAGTGATGCCGGGCGGGCCCTGCGCGTGTCATAGAGAGCCAAGGTGTCACGTGCAGCGATCATGACATCGCCAATGCGGGGGGCCACCTCTGTGCGCACGGCACCGAACAACCCTGCCCCCACGGCCTGCTCCCTGGTAAAAGCCCAGATCCTCTCCCCAAAACGCCGCCGCCATCCCTCAACCAGGGACTCCCGATGGGCAGGGGTGGCGTCCGGTTCCAGGTAGAGATGCACCATGCGTGGCTCCCCGGCCGTGTGTCGGACTCCAGCTACCAGCATTTCATCAGCGGAATAGTCGATCCTTTGGGATTCGGGAACGTCCAACATGCCGTGATCACCTGTCACCAAAATGGTGGTGCCGGGAGGCAGCGTGGCAGACAGTCTCTTCACCGTGGAATCGAGCTCCTCGAGTTGGTGCTCCCAGCGCTCCGACTGGCAGCCGTAGCGGTGGCCGGCTTTATCGAGCTCGTTGGCGTAGAAGTACATCAGGGAACGTCCGCCGCCGGACATGGCCTCAGCAGCCGCAGCGGTTCTGGCATGAAGGGTGGTACCACCAACAAAGCGACTTCCCCGGAGCGCAGCCTGCGTCATCGGGGAGTTCCCAAACTGCGGCAGGCTGACTGTCACGACGTCCAGCTCGCCCGCAAGCCGCTCAAAAACTGTCGCGTGAGGCTGCCACTGCGTGGGATCCACCTGCGAATCCCAATTTCCCAAGAGGTTCACTACCTTGTCCTGGTCGGGATCGAGGACGTCATAACCCACCATTCCGTGCTGGCCGGCAGGCAAACCTGTACCGAGGCTCGCGAGGGATGCCGCCGTGGTGCTGGGGAAGGCGGCGTCAATCCAGGTGGGGACATTGCGTTGCCCCTCAGCCATGACCGATCGGAGGAAGGGCGTGTGGGAGGCTTTTTGCTTCAGCAGGCTGCGGCCAAGGCCATCGGCGAGGACCACGCAGACGCGCTGCGCCGACGGCAACTGAAGGTGGTTGGTGAAGCCCGGCAGGCCAAGGGCTGCGGCGGAACTTGTCAGAACTTCCGCTATCGATTTGCTCCCGAAGAGCGGGGGCGATGGGAGGTCTGTGGCCGGAGTGGTACCAGAAGATGTGTTCACCGGGTTCTGTGCGGTTTCCCTCAACGCTGGTGTCCGCGGCTGAGGCGGTTGCTGAAGACACCCGAGCGCGGCCTCGGTGCAGGGATGCCGGCATGTTGGACCGGGGAAGGGTTCCCCGTGTTGACCGCCCGGAGTGCCCGCGCGAAAATCTTTGCGTCCTGGACCGCTTGGAGTCCGTCGGCCTCAGCACTGATTCGGAGGACTATGTCTTCCTGCGCGATGGTTCCGCTGTAGCCATGGTCGGCCTCGCACTGTGGATCTCCGCAGCTCGCCGGCCCCATGTCCAGGCGTTGCCCGCCGGACCAGGCGATGGACAGAGTCATCTCACGGACAGGATCGGAAGGCTTGTAGTCCTGGGGTTGCGAGTACATGTAGCTGAGGACTACCGAGCGGATCTGGGCCACGGGCACAGACTCAGTGGAGACTTGGGCAACGATCTGCTCTCCGGCCTCATCCAATTGCTGGTCATCAACATGGGTGATCACCAGCATGTCTTCCGTGAGCACCAGCACTGTGATGTGCCTCCGGACCTCTGCACGGTCGAAGTGGGTCTCCAAGTGGACCAGGTGGGAGAGGCACTCCCGGCCATCCAGTGCGTCATCGACGACGTCGGCCACCAACCGCGGGTAGAAGCCTGCCTGCTGCAGCGCCTCATCCAGGCTCTGTCCCTGCGAGCTGTGATGGTGGGCGGTGTGGTGCCCGGCATTGGACGGGCGGGATTGAGGCGTCGGAGACTGGGTGCTCATTCCCCCATTTTCACAGATCGCTTGGTGACTACCTAACCGTGCCGTCCCCGCTTGTGGCTAACCCCGCATCGCGCGTCGGGCACTGTCCGTTCGCTGCGCTGCGTTGCCGATCCACACGTCCGCTCCCAAAATGGTGGCCCCGGAAGGACCCGCCAGCACCGGGTTGAATTCCACCAACGCGATTCCGGGGTGATCATCTTTTAGCTTGGCGAGCCGGGCTGCAATGTCCTCCAGGGCTGCCACATCAACGGCGGGCAGGCCCTGGTAGCCGAACAGTTTCCGGGACGCCCGTGGCGAGCGGATGACATCGTGCAGGTCGGCAACGGATAACGGCGGTACCCGATGGGCCCAGTCATCCAGGAGATTTACGGCGTCCCCGGCCAGCCCGAAGGACAGGACGGGCCCCAGCAGGGGGTCCTCCATGGCACGGAAAGTACAGGCCTGCCCCACAGGGGCCATTGCCTGTACCTCGAGCGCCGGCGATCCGTACGGTTCCAAGGCACGGCGCATCTGGGCGACGTTTTGTCTGAGGGATTCGGCGTCCTGGATGTCCAGCCGGACCCCGCCGAGATCCAGCCGATGACGCAACGCGGGATCGGTCGTCTTGAGGACCACCGGCCAGCCCACAGTCTCCGCGGCCTGTACGGCCTCATCAGCGGTACCAAAGCCAAGAGTTGGCACCACCTCGATCCCGTAGCCTGACAGCAGGGCCGCGGCAGCACCGGCGTCGAGCTTCCTGATCTTCTCGCCGGTAACACCGGCCAGCATCGCGTTCAACGCTTCCCTGGTGCGGTCGACATCGCAGCCCTCGGGCTCCACAAAGAGCCCTTGGTCCCGGTCGCGCCACTGCGCGTATCGGACGATTGCCGCCAATGCGGCCACGGCGGCACCGGCATTGGAGTAGCACGGAAGCACAGGCTTGCCAGCCGCACCCACCATGCCTTCCACGTGCACGGAGGGGTCCAAAATCCCGGTGAACGCGGCCACAACAGGCTTTCCGGCCTCGGCAGCGCATTCGGCCAAGACACCGGCGAGCGCTTCAACGGTAAGCCCACGGGCCGGCAGAAGCGCGGCCACAACGGCGTGCACGGAGTCGTCGGCCAGGCTTTCCTGGAGACTGGCCCGAAGGGCAGGAAGCGCCAGTGACATCCCGGAGTCCAGGTCAATGTCCGTCACCAGGCGTCCCACATCCAGCCCAAGGGGAACTGCGGTGTCGGCGACCACTTTGGCCAGCGCGACGGAATTTGAGTACACGGCCACGCCGGGTCCCTTCGGCAGCGCCTGCGAGGACGCTATCTGGGCGATATCCATGAGTTGTTCAATGGTCTCAACACGGATCACGCCTGCTTGGCGCATCATCGCATCCACTGCCGCCGACGGCGCTTGGGTGGTGCGGACCTCGTGCCCGGGTGGCAGGCTGAGGCCGGTGACGTCCGACTTGGCAACGATGACGGGTTTGCTGCGGGACAGCCGGCGAGCGAGCCGGGAGAACTTGCGGGGATTGCCGATCGACTCAAGATAAAGCCCCACGGCGGAGGTATCGGCGTCGTCCTCCCAATACTGCATGACGTCGTTGCCCGAAACGTCGGCGCGGTTTCCTGCTGAGAGGAAGGATGACAACCCGAGCCGGCGGCGACTGGCGGCAGCGTAAACCGCCACACCCACGGCCGCCGATTGGCTGAACAAGCCCAGGCTGCCCCTCGGCGGCATCGCGGGGGCCATGGAAGCGTTCAACGACACTGCCGGGTGTGTATTCAGGATCCCGAGAGATTCCGGTCCAATGACGCGCATACCGTTCGCCCTGGCCCGGCGCACCAACTCGTGTTGGCGAACCAGTCCCCGCTCGCCGTCGTCGGCAAATCCGGCGGTGGCAACCACGATGCCCTTAACGCCTGCAGCGGCGCAGTCATCCACTACCTTGGGCACTTCCTCATAGGGAACAGCGATGATGGCCAGCTGTACCGGCCCCGGGATCTCGGACAACTTTGCGAAGGAGATCATGCCGGCCAGCTCGAATGCTTCCGGGTTGACGGCATAAACCGGCCCCTTGAAGCCACCTTCGATAATGTGCTCCAGAAGCTGGTAGCCCACACTCCCCCACTTGCGGCTGGCACCGATGACAGCCACCGACGACGGCGACAACAGGTCGCGCACGCTGCGCGCCTCCGCGCGGTGCTCGCGGGATTCCATGACGGCCCGCGATTTTTCCGTGGGATCGATGTTGAATTCCACGCTGACGACGCCGTCGTCGAATTGGCGCTTGAGGTCGTAGCCGGCGTCGGCAAAGACCATCAGCATTTTACGGTTGTCCGGCAGGACCTCGGCCGTGAAGCGGCGGATGCCGTTTTCCCGTGCGGCAACGGCCAGGTGCTCCAGGAGGATGGAACCGATCCCGCGCCCTTGGTGTGCATCGGAAATGTTGAAGGCAACCTCAGCCTCGTTGGGATCCTCCAGCCGGTCGTAGCGGCCGATCCCCATGATTTCGCCGCCGATGGTGATGACGAACGCCACCCGGTTGATGTGGTCCACTTCGGTGAAGCGCCGCACTTCCTTGCCGGAGAGCTTTGGCTTGAAGGAAAAGAACCTCATGTAGATGGAGGCCTGCGACTGCCCCGCATGGAACGCCTGCAAAGCGTCGGCATCTTCGGGTCGTATTGGACGAAGGTGGGCTGTCCCGCCGTCGCGCAGCACGACATCAGCCTCCCAATATTCCGGATAAATGCCGACGCCGGGCTGATCCACCATAGGCTTAGCCTAGCTAAAACATCCGCAGTACAACTTTCAAGGATCCACCGACCCATGGCCCGCAGCCAAAAATCCGCACGCACAGCCGAGCCCCTCGGCGATTTCACCGAGAACATCGTGGACATCGATGTCACGTCCGAGATGGAAGGCTCCTTCCTGGAGTACGCCTACTCGGTGATTTATTCGCGTGCCCTTCCGGATGCCCGCGACGGACTGAAGCCTGTTCAACGGCGCATCCTGTACATGATGTCCGACATGGGCCTCCGCCCCGATCGCGGTCATGTCAAGAGCGCCCGCGTGGTGGGCGAGGTGATGGGCAAGCTCCACCCGCACGGCGATACCGCGATTTATGACGCCATGGTGCGCATGGCGCAGGACTTTTCCCTCCGCCTGCCGCTCATCGACGGCCACGGCAACTTCGGATCCCTCGACGACGGCCCGGCAGCACCGCGTTACACGGAGGCACGTTTGGCGGCCGCCGCGCTGACCATGACGGACCATTTGGACGAAGACGTAGTGGACTTCGTCCCCAACTACGACAACCAGCTGACGCAGCCGGATGTCCTTCCCGCCGCTTTCCCGAACCTATTGGTGAACGGCACCACGGGCATTGCGGTGGGCATGGCAACAAATATGCCCCCGCACAACCTGGTGGAGGTCATCGCCGCTGCACGCCACCTGATCGCCAACCCCGGCGCCACCTTGGAAGAGATCATGAGGTTCATCCCGGGACCCGACCTTCCCACGGGTGGCCGCATCGTGGGACTGGAAGGAATCCGTGACGCTTACGCCACGGGGCGTGGATCCTTCAAGACCCGCGCGAAGGTTGAGGTGGAACAGTTGTCCGCCCGCCGTACCGGCCTGGTGGTCACTGAACTCCCCTACATGGTGGGTCCGGAAAAGGTCATCGAGAAAATCAAGGACGCCGTCAACGCCAAGAAGTTGACCGGCATCAGCGATGTGGTTGACCTCACGGACCGGAATCACGGCCTCCGCCTGGTCATCGAATTGAAGAACGGGTTCAACCCCAACGCTGTCCTCCAGCAGTTGTACCGCTACTCGCCGATGGAAGATTCCTTCGGCATCAACAATGTCACCTTGGTGGACGGCCAGCCTCAGACGCTGGGGCTCCTGCAGCTGCTGCAGGTATACGTGGAACACCGCCTGAACGTGGTGCGCCGGCGTACGTCCTTTCGCTTGGGAAAGAAGAAGGACCGCCTCCACTTGGTGGAGGGCTTGTTGATCGCGATCGTGGACATCGACGAAGTCATCCAGATCATCCGTTCCTCGGACGAGGCCTCGGCCGCTCGGGAACGCCTCATGTCCATCTATGACCTCACTGAAATCCAAGCCAACTACATCCTGGAACTGCGCCTGCGGCAGTTGACCAAGTACTCGCGTCTTGAACTGGAGAAGGAACAAGACGAACTCCGCCGCGAAATCGAGGCACTTGAGGCCATCCTCGCCTCGGATGAGCTGCTCCGCGATCTGGTTTCCGGCGAATTGGCCGTGATCGCCGAAAAGTATGGCACACCCCGCCGCACAGTCCTCTTGGAATCGGAAGCTGTCTCCCCCACGGTAGCTGCCGCCTTGGCAGCCTCAGCACCAGGCCCCAAGGGCAAAGCCGCAGCCCTGCCCCTGGAAATTCCGGACGACCCCTGCTGGGCCCTTCTCAGTGTGTCCGGGCAGATCGCCAGAACGTCCAACCAGGAGCCCCTGGCCGAGGCAGGCCCCCGCACCAAGCACGATGTCTTCCGCTCCGTGGTGAAGACCACCGCCAGGGGAGAAATCGGTGCTGTCACATCTCAGGGACGCATGTTGCGGCTCCAGGTCATGGACATGCCCGTTTTGCCTCCGGTCTCCGGACTCCCCAACTTGGCCGGTGGAGTCCCCGCCAAGGAGTTCATCACCTTGCTCAAGGGCGAAACGTTGGTGGCCTTCGTACCATTGGACGCCGTCCTTGCCATAGGCACGGTCCAAGGCGTGGTGAAGCGGGTGCAGCCGGATTACCCGCTGAACCGCGAGGACTGGGAGATCATCGCCCTCAAGGACAAGGACGCGATCCTCGCCGTAGAACCGGCGCAGGAAGAGAACGTCGACCTCGTCTTCGTGACACGGCAAGCCCAATTGCTCCGATTCAGTGCATCCAACGTCCGTCCGCAGGGACGAACAGCCGGTGGCATGGCTGGCATCAAGCTCGCGGCCGACGACGAAGTGATCCACTTCGGTACCGTCCGCGCGGACGATCCTGCCGCCGTCGTGGTGACCATTGCGGGAACCAACGGTGCCTTGCCGGGGACGGCACCGGGAACTGCGAAGGTGACTGCTTTCGAGGAGTATCCCGCGAAAGGCCGGGCCACCGGCGGCGTGCGTGTCCACCGTTTCCTCAAGGGCGAGGATACCCTGCTCCTGGCTTGGGCAGGTCATGGCCCGGCCAAGGCGTCCTCGTCGGCGGGCGTGGCACGGGCACTCCCCCACGAACATGGCCGCAGGGATGGATCCGGCGTACCGCTGTCCCAGCCGGTGGAAGCCATCGGCCCCAGCATGGCGTGGGCTGACGCCGCAGAGTAACTGCAGCTTGGCGGGACGGTCCAGCAAGATCGTTGAACGCGCACAAAGGCCGGAGGTCCAGACCTCCGGCCTTTGTGCTGCCGTGGCCGTGAAGCCACCGCGTGGGCTAGCCGGTTTGGTTGATGCTCAGTATGTTTCCCTCACTATCGAGGAACCATGCTGCGGCGCTTCCATCAGGCATCGTGGCGATGCCGTCTTCTGTCTTCAGGCCGGGGAAGTCGTAGTCTTCGAACTCGACTCCGTTGCCGCGCAATTCCTGCACCGTGGCCCTGACATCGCTGACGTTCCAGCCCATCTGGGTGTTCTTCGCAGTCCCTGCATTGGACGTTTGATAGACAAAGAATCCGGTTCCGTCGCCACACTTGTACTGAAGGTTGTCGTCGTCGTCCGGATTTTCGGGTTCCAGTCCGAGTTTTTCGCTGTAGTACGCGCGTGCCCGGGCTATGTCCTGTGCCGGTAGGACGGCACCAACCTGCTGATCCTTGAGCATTGTTTTCTCTTTTCCGGCTCTCCCCCCGGAACGAACTTTACTCTTGGGAGGGTCCGTAAGTAATTGGAAAACGACACCATATTTCATGGGCCGCGCAAGGGTATGGGCGGGTTGAGCTTAGACTGGCCGCATGCCGATCATTCCCGATGAGAAAGACTGGACCTGGGTGCTTTCGGAGCCTTGCCCAGAGTGCGGTTTCGACCCCGCGACAGTGACTCCTTCCACGGTGCCCGGCACCGTTCTGAACATGCTTCCCCGCTGGCGGGCGGTGCTGCGCCGGGAGGATGCGGCCACACGTCCGAACGGCCACACGTGGTCCAATCTGGAGTACGCCTGCCATGTCCGGGACGTCTTCAGCCTCTTCGACCAGCGCCTGAACCTGATGCTGGCAGAGGACGACGCCCGGTTCGAGAATTGGGACCAGGACCAGGCAGCGATCGACGGCGAGTACGGTTCCGCGGATCCGCGGATGGTGGCCGACGAACTTGAGGCGGAGGGCAAGGAGATTGCCGAGTCCTTCGCCCGGGTCACCGAGGATGACTGGCCATGCACCGGCAAACGGAGCAATGGCTCCACATTTACCGTGCTGACGTTCTCCCAGTACTTCCTCCACGACGTAATTCATCACCTTCATGACGTGGACGGCTAGAAACTAGAGCATCTTCTCCCACGTCATGCTGCGGTTCACTGGCGAGTACCCCATGCCCAGGTAGAGTTCCAGCGCCCCGGTGGGGTTCGCGGAGTCCACGTCCAGTGACGCCACGTCCATTCCCGCCGAGACGTAGCGCTGCATGGCATAGGCGAGAAGGGCTTGGGCTATGCCCCGGCCGCGATAGTCCCGCCGCACGCCAAGCAGTTCTGTGTAGCCTTCCTTGAACCCGCGGTCGGTGGCGGAATCGGGATCAAAGCTGGTCAGCTGGTATCCGGCCACCTCCCCCGTGGTGGAATCGATAACCACCGCACTGAGATCGTGCCGGGCCGTAGGTTCCTCGATGGTGAAGCGCCACGATTCCTCGTCCCTTGGTTCACTCCCCCAATGGTCCCTGAACGCATCGTTATGGGCTTGACGCACAGGTTCAAAGAGCGAAGGATCCAAGCTCCTGAGCTCAAGTCCTGCACTGAGGGCCGCCTCCGGCAGCTGCCCGGCCAGGGGTCGGTGCATTTCGTTGAACCAGCGCACGGCACTGTAGCCATGCCCCATGAGGAGTGTTGCCTGGTGCTCGTGCTGCTCCTCCGTCTGGATCCGGAGACGCGGCGGCGCAGTTGTGTGGCCTGCGGCCTGATCGGACTGGAACCGGCTGCGTACTTGTCCTTCCTGCCACAGCAGGACGGCAGAGCCGATCCCCCGCTGTTGCCACTCCGGATCAACACACGCCATTCCGGTGGCCTTATCACCCCCGGGATTCTTGGCGATCCGCCCGTAGGCACGCGGCACACCGTCGGAGTCCAGGCCCAGCAGCGTGCTCGTTTCCGCCGGGTTCTTAGTGGACTCCAGAATGTGGACCAGGTCGCCGCGCTTCTCGTACCAGACGGGATGTTCGACGGCGGCCGTCCGGGCGATCAGGCCTGCCCAGTTGTCGAGGTCTTCCAGGGTGGCTGGTCGCCAGTTGAGGCCCGTTGCAACGGCGTCGGGCATGACCTGGCGTGTGGTTTCGAAAGGCATGCCAACAGGCTACTGAGGAGTAGGCCTTCCCACCAGTTCCGCCGCGCCTGGCATTCTCTTCCCGGCTGCCTGGCGCGCAGGCAGCTCCAGCCGCACATCTGCCGGATCGATGTCGTCCGGGTTGTGGGTGACAAGGACAACCGTGACGTCCTTGAGGCCCTTGCGCAGGATGGCCATCATTTCCCGCGCCGCGCCCGCATCCAAGTGGGCAGTTGGTTCATCAAGCAACAACACGGAGGCTCCGGTCAGGAGCGTCCGGGCCATGGCCAGGCGCTGACGTTCGCCGCCACTCAAGAAAGAACCTCCAGGGCCGATCCGGGCGTCCAGGCCACCCGGCAGCGATTCCACCACTGAATCAAGTCCGACGTCGGCCAGGGCCTTGTGCATCTCGGCCTCGCCGGGCTTCGCGGCAGCCGGGCGGCTCAGCAGGAGGTTACCGCGGATAGTGGAGTCGAACAGGTGCGCCTCCTGGGGGCACCACGCCGCGGTACCGGAGAGCTTCACAGTTCCTTCCGTCAGCGGCAGGAATCCGAGCAGCACTGAGAGGAGCGTGGACTTCCCTGCGCCGGAGGGGCCTGTCACAGCGAGCCAACGGCCGGGCTCGGCAACAGCATTTACATCGGAAAAGACCATCGGACCACCAGGCCAGGCCGCTGACGCACCCCGCAACTCCAGTCCCGCCCGGCCGGGGCGATCAGGCAGGCGCCGCGTGCCGGCGTCGTGCTCTTCCGCCTGCTTCATCGGGCCGGAAGTGTCCAAGGCGCCTGAGGCTGCCACCCGGCCCAGGACGGCTGCGAGCGCCGGTGCCTGGCGCACGGCGGACACGATGCCACCGAAGGCTTCAACCAGGGCGAGTTGCATGAGGACAATGACGGCTACCAGTTCCGGGGCTACGGTGCCGTTCAATACGGCGGGTGCGCTCAGGGCGCCCGCCCACAACGCAGCCATGGAGCAGGCCAGGACAATCACGGCCTGGCCGAGCCCTTCAGCCCATGCCGAGCGCTGTGCAGCGAGGGTGGCGGTGCGGTCTTTGTCGCGCAGTGCACCGAGGACTGGTTCCGCCACTCCGTTGGCACTTAATTCGGAACGGGCGTCAAGGGCTGCGGCCACCCCCCGAAGCACCACCGAACGCATCTGCTGTTCAGCCTTGGCGGCATTTCTGTCAGCCAGGATGGCAAGTGTTGGAGCGAGGATCAGTCCGGCGACGGCGGATGTGACCACCGCCGGCAGTGCCTCCGGCAGGACAATGGCCGTGGCGAGGATCGCCGCACCCCCGACTCCCACGGCGGTCACGGGCGGGAGGACCACCCTCGGCAGAAGATCGCGAAGGGTGTCAACGTCATCCACAATTGAGCCCAACACGTTGCCGCCTTGGAGGAGGCGCCTGAGTGACAGGGCCCTGCGGCTCAGCGATGCCCACAGCGCGCCGCGAAGGCGGGTCATTGCAGCGAAGACGGCATCGTGGCTCAGGAGCCGCTCACAGTAGCGCAGCACAGCCCGTCCTATTCCGAAGAACCTGACCCCCACGATCGCGCCCAGCAGGTAGAGGATGGGTGGCTGTTCGCTGGCCCGGATGATCAACCACCCCGACAAACCGGACAATGCCACTGCGAAGAGGGCGGCCAGGACGGCCACGACCCCGGCAGCGGCGAACTTCCAGCGGACGGGTTTCAGAGCGCGCAGGAGGCGTTGCAGGTTGCCGGTTTTGGGGGTGTCAGGGAAATCGCCTTGAGCGGTAGCTTCCTTCGCGGTGTGGGCACCAGCCCTGAGGTCCGCACCAGTCCCGGCCTGCGTGGCGTCCCGGCGCGGAATGCCCGCCCCGGCCACCAGAGGCGCTGAGTAGTGGTGCTTGCGTCCCACAGGTACTATGTGGTCGGCGAGCGCCCGGGTGGCGGCGTCGTGGGCCACCAGGATCACGGTCACGTTGCCGCGAAGTGACTCGATGGCGCGGCGGACTACGCTGGCAGAGTACTGGTCCAGGTGGGCGGTGGGCTCGTCTAGCAGCAGGACTGTAGCGCCGGCTTCCACGCGGGCCAGTCCGCGGGCAAGTGCTATTCGCCGTAACTCTCCGGGGCTCAGTTCCGCTGGATTCCCGGCCGCCAGGTGCTCTGCGGAGGCCTTCCGAAGGACGCGGTCGGCAGCTTCTGAGGTGTCACCTTCGTATCCCTCGAGATAAAGCTCAATCTCTTGTTGCACAGTCTCGGTGGCCAAGACCGGGTGTTGCGGAACCCATGCCGCCGCCCCCGGAGCCGCGCCGGTAATGGCCCCTGTGACTGAAGCGCCCGGTCCGTGCCCGATAAGCCCTGCGAGGACACCCAGAACCGTGCTCTTCCCGGCGCCGCTGTCGCCGTCGAGGGCTGTAACGAGCCCGGCCGGGGCGATAAAGCTGAGGGGCCCGACGGCGGCCGCGGACCTTCCGGGGTAAGTCACCGACAACCCGCTCACCACTACTGCGTCCTGCCCTGTGTTGGCTTGCCCTGTGTTGTCCTGCCCCGTGCTGTCCTGCCCGGTGCTGGGCGCCACATCATCATGCAGGCGGCGGTGCGAGGGGGCATCCAGCACTGCGTTGGTGGTTTCGAGCGCCTCCCGGCCGTCCTCGCTTGCGTGGTGGGCCGTGCCGAGCTCCCGGAGGGGAAGGTAGCAATCAGGGGCCAGGATCAGTGCCAGGAGGCCTGCTTCAAGGGCCATGTCGCCATGAACCAGGCGTACGCCGATGAACACGGCCACCACGGCAACAGAGATGGTTGCAATGAGTTCAAGGGCCAGCGCAGAAAGGAACGCCGTGCGGAGGGTGCCCATGGTCCGGGTGCGGTATTGCTCAGAGATGTCTTCCAGGGCTGCGCGCTGTTCGGTGGCACGGCCAAGTCCCACCAGGACGGGAAGTCCTTTGGCGAGCTCAAGGATGTGGCCGGACAGCTTCCGGAGCGTGCTTTGCGCCTCCCTGACAGTGTCTTCGGTGTGCCTGCCGATGAGGACCATGAACAGCGGCACCAACGGAACGGTAAGGACGATCACCACAGCACTTACCCAGTCGGCAAAGAGGATCCGGGCCCCGATCAGCAGCGGGACCGTGGCGCAGTTCACGATTGCCGGCAGATATTGGGTGTAGTAGTCGTCCAGGGCATCCAGTCCCCGAGTGGCCAGGATCGCCAGGCCGCCGTCGTTCATTCCCGCCACCGGTGCGGAGCCGCCGTCGGACAGCGAACGCCTCAACAACCGCGCCCGCAACTCCTCCTTGACGCCCAGGGCAGCCCGCCTGGAGGCGATGCCTTGGCCCCACACGGTCAGCGATCTGAGGACCGCTCCTGCAGCACCCCAGATCAGTCCGTTGTCCCACTCCCCTGAGCCGGAAGCGAGTCCGGCCAGCATCCCCGCCACGGCTTGGGCCATAAGTACCAGGGACAGGGCCTTTAGGGCCGACATCAGGCCAATGGCGTAGAGCGCCCATCGCGTGGCCGGGCCGGAAGGGAAAACGGGTTTCATGGGGCGACTAATCTCCGGTTGGGCGAGGTGTGGATGCCGAGCCGTCCTTGGGGATCAGGACCTTGGCGGCAATGGCCGGCAGGAAGCCATGGGCTTCGGGGATGTGGGCCGCGCTTACACGACGGCGGAACACCCAGTACGTCCATGACTGGTAGGCAATCACCAGGGGCAGCCCAACGGCTGCGACGATGCTCATGAGACCCAGCGTGTAGTCCGAGGAGGATGCGTTGGAGATGGTCAGGTTGAAGGCGGGATCGATCGTGGAGGGGATGACTACAGGGAATGCTGCTCCAAAGATCGAGGCGGTGGCGCAGAGAATGAACGCCCCGAGGGCACTGAAGGCACGTCCTTCGGACCCGGCGCGGGCCAGCCGCCAGGCGATGACCACTGCGGCCACTCCGGCCGCCACCAGCGCCCAGGTCCACAACTCGCCGCTGAGGAATTGCACAGCAACCATCCAGCCGAACATCGGCAACACCGCAAGCGGCACCAGTCGCACAAACCACCGGCGGGCGCGGTGCCGAACGTCGCCGTCGGTCTTGAGGGCAAGGAACGCAAGGGCATGCACCAGCGCGAACGCAACCACGCCGAAACCGCCAAGGAGTGCGTAACCGCTGAACCAGGACATGGGGCCGCCAACACGGTCGCCATTTTCATTCAAGGGCAGACCAGTGGTGGTCAGGGCCAGCGCGGCGCCGATGCCGAAGGCCGCAACGAAGGACCCGACGGCGATCGCCCAGTCCCAGCGGTTACGCCAGCGTTCGGAGTCCACCTTGCCGCGGTATTCGAAGGCGACAGCCCGGAAGATCAAGGCGGCCAGAACTGCCAGGAGCGGGAGGTAGAGGGCGGAGAAGAGTGAGGCGTACCAGAGGGGGAAGGCTGCGAAGGTTGCACCGGCTGCGGTGAGCAGCCACACCTCGTTGCCGTCCCAGACCGGGCCTACGGTGTTCAGCAGTACGCGGCGGTCAGTGTTGTTGCGGGCGAACAGCTTCATGAGCATTCCGACGCCAAGGTCGAAACCCTCCAGGAAGAGATAGCCGGTCCACAACACCGCGATGGCCACGAACCAGATGGTCGGCAATAGTTCCATTGTCAGTACCCCTTGGCTTTAGTAGGCGAATGCCAGGACGTCGTCGCCGGACTTCTCCGGGCCGGTGCCGTCGTCATTCTTGTCGTGGTGCTCGCCTGAGTCCCGTGTATGTGCCAGTTCAGGCATCGCCGAGGCCACACCGCCGCGGATGTACTTGACCAAGAGCTTCACCTCCACCACCAACAGCACGGCATAGATTGCGGTGAGGACCACCAGCGAGGTCATGAGTTCACCCGCACTGACGCCCGGCGACACCGCAGCGGCGGTGAACATGAACACCTGATCGATGCCGTTCATGTCCGGGTTGGGGGCCACCACGAACGGCTGCCTGCCCATTTCGGTGAAAATCCAGCCGGCGGCGTTGGCCCCGAACGGCGCAAGGATGCCGACGACGGCCAAGCGCATGAGCCACTTGGACTCGGGCACCACGCCCTTGCGCGTCACCCAGAGAGCAAGCAGGGCGGCGAACGCGGCGATGCCGCCGAATCCGATCATCATGCGGAAGCCCCAATAAGTCACTTCCATGACCGGCACGTATTGGATTTCCTGTCCGGCGCGGTCGCCGTACAGTGGGTTGTCCGGCAGGTTGGTGCCGTACTTTTCCTTGTACTCACTTAGCAGACTGTTTACGCCCTTCACTTCGGTGGTGAAGTCGCCCTTGGCCAGGAAGGAAAGGATGCCGGGCACTTCGATGACGGCCACGATGTCCTCGCAGTTGGTGGCACCGAGGTTACCCACGCTCAGTACCGAGAAGCCCGTGCCGTCATGGCAGGCAGCTTCCGCGGCGGCCATTTTCATGGGCTGCTGCTCGAACATGAGCTTGCCTTGGAGGTCGCCTGTGATGGCAGTTCCTGCGAAGGAGATCATGGCCACCACTGCACCGATTCGCAGAGACGTCATCCACACGGTGTAATCGGCTTTGTCGCGGCCAGGGATGGGGGCTTCGCCCGGAATGATCTTTCCGTCCTTGCCCACCACGTCAATGCCGTCGTGACGTCGACGCCAAAGGTGGTACCAGGCAATCCCCAGGAGGAAGGCGCCCGCGACAGCGAGTGCACCAAAGAGAGTGTGCGGCACTGCGACCAGAGCAGTGTTGTTGGTGAATACTGCCCATGCGTCGGTCATCACGGGTCGGCCATCCACCATTTCCACGCCCACGGGGTGCTGCATCCACGAGTTGGCAACAATAATGAAGTAGGCGGAGAAGACGGAGCCGATGACGGCGATCCACAGGCAGGCAAGGTGCACGCCGCGCTTGAGTTGCTTCCAGCCAAAGATCCACAAACCCAGGAACGTCGATTCGACGAAGAACGCCAGCAAGGCCTCAAGGGCGAGGGGAGCACCAAAAACATCCCCTACGAATCGACTGTATTCACTCCACGCCATCCCGAACTGGAATTCCTGGACGATGCCGGTGGCTACGCCCATGATGAAGTTGATGAGGAAGAGCTTTCCCCAGAACTTGGTCATCCGCAGGTACTCGGGCTTGCCGGTGCGGTACCAAATGGTCTGGATGATGGCTACTACCAGGCCGAGGCCAATGGTGAGCGGCACCATCATGAAGTGGTACACGGTGGTGATACCAAACTGCCAGCGTGCGATTTCCAAGGCGTCCATGGCTGTCCTTTGTGCGGTGGACCGAAGTGCGGTGACCTAACTTCTACGTTACGTAGAAACTTATCTTCTACACAGTGTAGAACAAATGCCACGCGACGGAACCCATTCTTCAAGTGGCGTAACCCACGCGCAAGGGTCCGCTTTCGCCCGTGGCACGCCGATAGTTCTACCTCACGTAGAATGGAGCCCGGAAAAGCGGTAGATTTATTGTGGAATGTTGGATCATCGCTCCCGGCAGCAGCCACCCTGCACCGGGAAGCGGAAGGTAGGGACGTATAAATGGCAAGTCTTGGGGAACTGGAACGGGCAGTGATGGATCTGCTCTGGGCAGGCCAGGAGGCTGCAACCGCCAATACACTTCGTGATCTCCTCGCGCAGGATTCCGAGGCCGGCGACGGCACTGCGGGTCATCAAGGTAAGGACCTGGCAGTGACCACGGTCCTCACCGTGCTCTCACGCCTGGAGAAGAAGGGCCTGGTGGAGCGCGAACGCGGAACGCGGCCGCACCGCTACCAAGCCGTCTCCAGCCGCGCTGACCACACTGCTGAACTCATGCATGAAGTCCTGGGCTCCGCTCCGGACCGCGAGGCCGTTTTGGCCCGCTTCATTGGTTCCGTCACCGAAAGTGAAGCCGCTACCCTGCGCAAACTGCTCGGCTATAATTAGCCACTATGTTCTGGACCTCATACCTGCTTGCGGTCCTGGCATTGATTCTGGCGTGGCCGGTACCCGTGCTGCTGTCACGCGCACAGTGGCCTGCCCGATCCCCCTTCACCGCCATGGTGCTGTGGCAGGCGATCGCCCTCGCTGGTGGCTTGTCCATGATCGGGGCCATGCTGGTCTACGGACTGGAGCCGATCGGGGACAACCTCATAGCGGGGCTCAAGAGCCTGGCCGGGATGGTTTTCAACAACGAACCAACCACCGCATTGGGCTTTTGGCACCTCTTTGCACTCTCCGCAGCCGCTCTGCTGACCGCACATCTGGTCTTCACCCTGCTGCTGACGTATTACAAGATTGAACGCCAGCGGCGACGCCACCGCGAACTGCTGGCCCTGCTGGCATCACCCTCCGACGACGGCCCGGGCACCGTTGTGATCAATCACGACTCCCCCGTCGCCTACTGCCTGCCGGGTGGGGCACGATCCGTCACGGTGCTCTCCGACGGCCTCATGGCGGCCCTGGAACCAGCTGAACTCAGGGCTGTGCTTATTCACGAGAATGCGCACCTGTCCCAGCGCCACGATCTCCTCCTGTGGGCATTTGCTGCTTGGAGGCAGGCCCTTCCATGGTTCCCCACCACCCGACTGGCCCAGACCGCGGTGAACTCCCTGATCGAAATGTTGGCGGACGACGTCGCGCTTCGCACCGAGAGCAAAGTCACCCTGATCAAGGCCATCGCGATTGTAGCCAGCGGCACCTCACAACCTGCTTTTGATGGGCAGCCGGTCAGCGGGAACCAGGCCACTGGTGGAGGTCAAGCCTTGGCCGGCGGCCAGGCACTCAACGCTGGTGGCGCCGTCGTCGAGGGCAATGCCGTCAGCGCGACCGGCGGCGCCGACTCCCCACGCACGACGGCGTCACGCGTCAGCCGCCTGTTGTCACCCAAACCGCCTCTCACCAAGGCCGCCCGCGTGCTGGTCCTTGCTGCCTCGGCACTACTGCTTGCAGTGCCCACTGCACTGCTGATCGTTCCGGGTCTGCTGGGCTGACTAATACCCGGGCCGGCAGTCTATTGGGGCAGTGTCGCCTCGTACACCAAGGACGCGTAGCCCTCCAAGGCATCCGTGCAGCGAGCCAGCTGCGTCGAAGCATCGGTCGCCTGCGGCAAATGAAGGACGTCGCGCGACTTCAACTCCCGATACCAGCGCCTCAAGCGCTCCAGGCTCTGCTCTTCTTCCTCCAGTTCGGCAAAGGTGAATTTCTGCCGTGAGATTTCCTTGGCTATCTCCTGCTCAAATTTGCCGCAATCGTCGGTGAACTCTTTCCACTCCTCCAGCCGGGCGGCCTCGAAAGCGCTGCGGAAAGTGTCCGAGCCGTTGTCGCGGGGCGAGGCGTCCACCAATGTCCACGAACCATTCCCTTTCCGCACCAGCATTTCGGCCCGCGCGAGACCTTCGTCGAATGCCGGATGGGCAGGAAGGACCCATGTTCCAGGAGCTAAGGGAACTGCCCCGATCCGCCGCAACTCCCGCCACACGGCCACCCTGTGACGCGAGGGCTGCGCAGGAACCTGGATCAGAATCAGTAACCACTGTTCATCAATCACACTTATGAATGTAGCAGCTGTTACATTCAAGGAGTGAAAGCCCCAGAAGCACTTCCCTTTCCCTTACGAGCCAGCCAACGTTGGCCCCTCTACGCCGCAGGTTTCACTACGGCATTCGGCGCTCATGCTGTCGCTGCGGGGCTGGGCGCGGAGAGCGCCGACATCGGATTGAGCTTGCTGGCACTGGGGATACTGTTGGCGTTGTACGACATCGCTGAAGTGTTCCTCAAACCCGTGTTCGGCGCCCTCAGCGACCACATTGGACCCAAACCGGTCATCGCGGGTGGTCTTCTGGCTTTCTCCGCGGCCTCCCTGATTGGCCTGTGGGCGGATCAGCCCGCCATGCTCGCCGCCGCACGCCTTGGTCAGGGGATGGCGGCTTCCGCCTTCTCGCCAGCCTCTTCCGCAAGCGTTGCCCGGCTCGCCGGCGGCAAAACCGGACACTACTTCGGCCGCTACGGCTCATGGAAAGGACTCGGCTACGCTATCGGTCCGTTGCTGGGCGCTTTGGCCATCATCACCGGCGGCTTCAGCCTCCTGTTCGGGATACTGGCGTCCCTGGGCCTGGCTGTGGCGGTCTGGACTTTCACTTCAGTCCCCAACCTGCAGCCTCTCCCCCGCCCCAGGTACACCATCGTCGATGTGTGGCGGCAAAGCACCGAACGCTCATTTCTTGGACCAACCCTGGTGCTGGCGGCGGCAACGGGAGCATTGGGTGCCGCCGTTGGCTTTCTCCCTGCCTTGGCGGCACGGGAGGGGCTAGGGACAGCGGGCAGCGTGGCCGTTGTCACGGTGCTGGCAATAACTTCCGCACTGATTCAGCCCCGCGTCGGCCGGCTGCGCGACCAAGGAAGACTCACCGACAGACCAGGCATGGTAGCCGGGCTGCTCGCCATCTCGATAGGTACCCTGATTGCCGGCTTATTGCCGGGAGCAGCCAGCATCTACTGTGCGGCCGTACTCATCGGTATGGGCATCGGCGTTGCCACGCCGCTCGCTTTCTCCCACTTGGCCGATGCGACGCCGACCGAACGCCTGGGCCGGACCATGGGCTCAGCCGAACTGGGCCGTGAACTTGGCGACGCCGGTGGGCCACTGCTGGTGGGCGGCGTTGCCGTAGCAGCCGGGCTGCCCTGGGGCCTCGGAGCGCTGGCCTTGGTGGTGGGCGCCGCTACGTTCGCCACGCCGGCTTCCCCCGCACGGCAGGCCGCCCCCAGGGGAGAACAGCCCGCCGAGAATGCCCCGCTTCCACCGACCACGAACTAGGCGTCGATGCGTTCCCGGTCCAAGGTGGCAGCCCCGGCAATAATGAATTCCTTGCGCGGTGCAACGTCCGATCCCATCAGCAGGTCGAAGACTTCCTCCGCACGCTGGGCGCTCTCGATGCCCACCTTCCGAAGGGTCCGGTGCCGGGGATCCATGGTGGTCTCGGCCAGTTGCTGAGCGTCCATCTCACCCAGGCCCTTGTAGCGCTGAATAGGCTCCTTGTAGCGCTTGCCGTCCTTGGCAAGGTTGGAAAGAAGCACGTGCAGCTCCGCCTCCGAGTAGGTGTAGATCATCTCGTTGGCCTTCTGGCCGGGGTTGATCACTTCCACACGGTGCAGTGGCGGCACAGCGGCAAACACACGGCCGGCCTCCACCATGGGACGCATGTAACGGAAGAACAGAGTGAGCAGCAGGGTACGGATATGTGCACCGTCAACGTCGGCGTCAGTCATGAGGATGACCTTTCCATACCGGGCAGCCTCAATATCGAAACTGCGACCAGAGCCGGCACCGACAACCTGGATCAACGCCGCGCACTCAGCGTTTGACAACATGTCCCCAACGGATGCTTTCTGGACGTTCAAAATCTTTCCCCGGATGGGGAGCAGCGCCTGGAAGTCGGACGAACGGGCAAGCTTGGCGGTGCCGAGTGCAGAGTCGCCCTCTACGATGAAGAGTTCCGAGCGTGCGACATCATCAGTGCGGCAATCGGCAAGCTTTGTGGGCATCGAGGAGGTTTCCAGGGCGTTCTTGCGGCGCTGGGTTTCTTTGTGCACGCGCGCCGAGATGCGCGATTTCATCTCCGCCACCATCTTCTCCATAAGGAGGGCAGACTGGGCTTTGTCATTGCGGTTGGCCGAGTTCAGCCTTGCGGTTATCTCCTTCTCAACCACTTTGGCAACAATTGCCCGCACTGCCGAGGTGCCAAGGATCTCCTTGGTCTGTCCCTCGAACTGTGGCTCCGCAAGCCGGACAGTCAGGACGGCCGTCAGCCCGGCAAGGATATCGTCCTTCTCAACTTTGTCGTTTCCGGCTTTGAGCTTGCGCGCATTCGTTTCCACGGCCTTGCGGAAGGTCTTCAGCAGGGCTGCTTCAAAGCCGGACTGGTGGGTTCCACCCTTGGGCGTGGCAATGATGTTGACGAAGCTGCGCATGGTTGTCTCGTAACCGATGCCCCAGCGCAAGGCGATGTCCACCTCACAGTCGCGTTCGACCTCCGCGATTTTGCTGTGCCCGTTTTCATCGAGGACAGGGACGGTTTCCTTGAACTTTCCGGAACCATGGAGGCGCCAAACATCAGTCACCCCGGAGTCCGCCGCGAGGAACTCAACGAACTCGGAAATGCCGCCATCATGGTGGAACACTTCCTCATGGACGCCGGCCTCCCCAGGTGTTCCGGCCAGCTTCCGCTCATCCCGAACGGTGATTTTCAGGCCAGGTACAAGGAACGAGGTCTGGCGCGCCCGCGCCGCAAGATCATCGTAGGAGAACTTGGCGTCAGGGGTGAAAATTTGACGGTCTGCCCAATAACGCACCCGGGTTCCAGTGACACCACGCTTAGCCTTGCCCACCACGTCCAGTACCGAGTTCTCAACGAACGGCTCAAAGGGTGCATTGGGACCCGGCTTCGCACCGGAATCCACGAAACGGCCAGGCTCGCCGCGGCGGAATGACATCTGGTAGGTTTTGCTACCGCGGTCCACTTGGACATCGAGGCGGCTGGACAAAGCGTTCACTACGGAAGCTCCAACGCCATGCAAACCACCCGAAGCAGTGTATGAACCGCCGCCGAATTTTCCGCCTGCATGGAGTTTGGTGAACACAACCTCGACGCCGGACAGGCCGGTCTTGGGCTCTACGTCCACGGGAATGCCACGGCCGTCGTCGTGGATCTCCACGGAGTTGTCGGCATGCAGGATGACTTTGATGTCATGGCCGAAACCAGCCAGTGCTTCATCCACGGCGTTGTCGATGATTTCCCACAGGCAGTGCATGAGCCCACGGGAGTCGGTGGAGCCGATGTACATGCCCGGGCGCTTGCGGACGGCTTCCAAGCCTTCAAGGACAGACAGGTGCCGGGCATTGTATTCAGAACTCGGTGCCACTCGCGGTGTGCTCCTTCGGGGTATATCTCTGGGGTGCTACCCAGCCATGTGTTGACTGGTAATTCAAGGCAAACACTGCCCGTACAAGCGTAGCCGGGGAAGGCGGCAGGCACGGTTTGCCACTCCAACGCGGGCCCGGCCTGCCTCGTTACGTTACCTACATGTGATACGCGGACAGCGAAAGTGACCCATCCTTGCCATGGATCTGCGCCGAATGCTGGTTATATGGATGTACAGAACTACTAAGGAGGCCGACATGACAACAGCAGTTGCAGACCGCACACTGAACGCAGCTGACCGCTGTGACCGTTGCGGAGCCCAGGCGTACGTCCGCGTTGTACTCGAGTCCTCCGGCGGTGAGCTGCTCTTCTGCGGCCACCACGCACGTGCAGTTGAAGCTACGCTTCGGCCCATGACTTCTGACTGGCACGATGAGACCGAGCGCCTCAACGAGAAGGCTCCCGTCCCCGTCGACTAGGCAGTCCGGCTATCCGGAAACCCTTTTTGATCACATGACAAGGCTCCTCCCTTCCGGGAGGGGCCTTGTTGCGTTCCACCTACTAGGACCAGATTCTTGAGCATAAGAAAAACGGCCCAGCAGGAAGTCCGACTGGGCCGTTTTCACTATCTTTAGTCCAGGTAGTCCCGAAGGACCTGCGAGCGGGACGGGTGCCGCAGCTTGGACATGGTCTTGGATTCGATCTGACGGATGCGCTCACGCGTGACGCCGTAGACCTTGCCGATTTCGTCTAAAGTCTTCGGCTGGCCATCGGTCAGGCCGAAGCGCATTGCAACAACTCCGGCTTCGCGCTCGGACAGGGTGTCCAGAACGGAGTGCAACTGCTCCTGCAGGAGCGTGAAGCTGACGGCGTCGGCAGGGACAACAGCTTCTGAGTCCTCAATAAGGTCACCGAACTCCGAGTCACCGTCCTCACCCAGCGGGGTGTGCAGTGAAATGGGCTCGCGACCGTACTTTTGGACCTCGACGACCTTCTCAGGTGTCATGTCCAGCTCAAGTGCCAGCTCTTCAGGCGTCGGTTCGCGGCCGAGATCCTGAAGCATCTGGCGCTGTACGCGGGCCAACTTGTTGATGACTTCCACCATGTGCACCGGAATACGGATGGTGCGGGCTTGGTCTGCCATGGCGCGGGTGATTGCCTGGCGGATCCACCAGGTCGCGTACGTGGAGAACTTGAAGCCCTTGGTGTAGTCGAACTTCTCTACTGCACGAATCAGGCCCAGGTTGCCTTCCTGGATCAGGTCCAGGAAGAGCATGCCACGGCCGGTGTAGCGCTTGGCCAAGGAGACGACGAGGCGCAAGTTGGCTTCGAGCAGGTGGTTCTTGGCGCGCTTGCCATCGTGAATGACGAACTCGAGCTCACGCTTGAGCTTGGGATCCATGGACCCGTCGTCAGCGTTGATCTTTTCCTCGGCAAAGAGGCCGGCTTCAATCCGAAGCGCGAGGTCAACTTCCTGCTCTGCGTTCAGCAGTGCGACCTTGCCGATCTGCTTCAGGTAGTCCTTTACGGGGTCGGCCGTAGCACCGGCTGACATGACCTGCTGGACAGGAGCGTCGTCGTCGTCGGCATCCGAGTAGACGAATCCCGTACCTGAGGGAGCAGCCTTGTCTTTGGTAGCCGTGGCGCCGTCCTCGACGTCATCATCTCCGACTTCGACTTCCTCGGCAGCTGCGGGATCAAAATCTTCATCCTCGCCGCTGGAGTCCTCAGCGTCGGAGCCTGAGGACTTATTCGCGGCTTCAGCGGCGGCCTTCGCACCGGGCTTGGGTCCGCGCTTCTTGGGTGCCGGCTTGTCAGAGTCGCCCTCTGAGGCCTTGTTGGCAGCACGTGTCGCTGCGCGCTTGGCCGATGTTGCCGCCTTCTTTTCCTCAGCGGACAATTCGGCCTGGGCGGCGGGTTCCTTCTCGACGGAAGACGGGGTCACAGAAAACCTTTCTAGCGGCGGTCTGTGGAATCACCATACGGGCAACACCACTATGACCCTGTCAAGTCCGCGATCAATTTCAAATGCGATCGCCGTCTGCAGAGTCTCTATAGAGAACTCCCGACGACACTGTATTGTTCCCGGCAACCGGGCCAAATACAGGCATTCGAACGCGGACCCAACCGGGTCTCGGCATCCATTGTCTCACGGTTTTGCGAAACGAACGCCTGATGAATTTCCAAACCCTTTAGGCGACCGTGTCTTTGAACCCGCGCCACGCAGTGTCGGAGCTCCGGGCCCATGCGCATATGGTGCCTTGCCCCAGCAGATCCATAAGCAGTTCGGCCAGTCTGTATCCCGGTTGGGCAGCCTCAGCCCGTGTGAGGCAGGCGTGCGCAACCGATCCGCGCCCCTTGCACCAGGAAATCCAGCCCTGCAGGGTCAGTGCCGCTGCAGGCACTACGCCGGATTCGCCGTCGATGCATAGCACGGCAAGAACCTGTTGCAGTGCATCAAGGGTGCTCCAACAGGGCATTTCCGGTTGCATGCCCAAGAGAACATCACCGTAGGTGAAGACGTCCTCAGATGGTTTCACGCCACCTTGGACTTTGGCGGCGGGAAAGGCAATGCCCTGTATGCCGAGTTCTTGTGGGTTGAATGGCGTATCGCTGGCGTCTTCGACGAAAAGTCCGAACGCGGCAGCACCGGACTTCGCAGATTCCATACCCGCTGCCGCCATGACAACCACAGCGTCCCGCCACGAAGGGACCCTGAGCGTGGTTCTCAGGAAGCCCAGGATGTCCGCGTCAGTTCCGGGATCCAGACGGTAACCTGCCTCGCACCTTTTCAGCACGTGGTGCCACACGGCGAGGACGGCGTCCAGACAGGGCTCGCTCCGCCATCCACCAAGAATTTGCTTCCCGTAGCGTGACTCGGCTGCCAGCACCAAAGGATCCAGCACCCCGGCCCTCGCAAGCTGCGGCTTACCGTGTTCACTCCTCGGTGACGGCCCAATGGAGCTTCCCCTGTAGACCAGCTCGGCGCTCAGCCTGCTGTTCTTGATGCGGTCAACAGGCAGTCCCGGCAAAGGGCAACATCCCGGATCAGTGCAGTAGGCGCTCCGCCAATACTCGGTGCCGACCAGCCACGCATCCCTCACTGATAGGTCAACCTCATCAAGGCTTAGCTGCAGGGCGCTGAGCAGCGGGATTGCCTGCCGGGCCACACTGCCGTCAGCCCATCCCGCGTCAGTGTAGATGGCAAGCACCACCCCGTTGGCTTCTTCGTCAGCAATCAGGAAGTTTCGGATCTGGTCCGCGAAACCCGACCTGGATTTTGATGAATCAAGCTTCGGCAGGTCCACGCGCAGTGTTGCTCCCAGGACTTTCCCTTGCATGGTGATGGCCACAAGACTGTCCTCGGGCCAGTAGCCCAACATATGGGGAATGTAACCAAGAATGTCTTCGGGTTGGTGGATGCTGAGCGTTCTGTTGGAAGTCATGTTTCCAGCCTGCGCAACTCCTGCCCAAGGAGACAGTGCCTAATACGGCTATGTGGAAAAGCTGCCGCAGCAACGCAGGGCAAAGCGCCTAGTGCTCATCCGGAGAATCGGGCCGTACCGCACGCCGCCGCTCGATCCGTTCCCGACGCTGCCTTGCGAGGGCGACCATCAGCGGCTGTACATGAATGCCCTGGGATGCCATTTGACGGCGAACCTTCCGCCGGGTCACCAGAATGAGCACAGTCCCCAGGCCAAGCAGAACGAACTGAACACTGAGGGCAATACGGAACGGCGCCAGCCCGTAGAGATCACCGGCGGAGAAGCCGCTGGCATACAAGAGGTCAAGTACAAGCCCAATGAGGTAAATGGCAACGAGCGCCGCCATGAAGCCGCCAACGTTGACGATGCCGGTTGCCGTGCCGATCCGGTGCGAGGGATTGAATGTCCTGGCAAAGTCGAATCCAATCATGGACCCGGGGCCACCCACGGCCAGCACCACCACCAGAACAGCCAGGAGCCACAGTGGGGCGCGTTCGGGAAGACTGAGCACTGCAGCCCACGCCAAGGCTGTAGCCAACGCAATCAGCAGGACCATGGCTGATCTCCGCATGGGATGTTTCGAGACGAACCGACCAAAACCAGGGCCCGCAACGATCGCCGTCGCAACGAACAGTGCCATGAGGCCGGAGACGGTCCCGGCATCGAGTCCTTGCGCAGACAACAAGAAGGGGTAGCCCCACGTCATGGCGAAAAGGTTCCCGCTGAACTGCACGGTGAAGTGGCTCCAGAGCCCCAGCCGGGTTCCGGGCTGTTTCCAGGCGCGGGACAATGAGATGCCGGTGGCACGGAGGCCCTGGCCGGTTTCCCGCGGCGGGTGCCCCGGTGGGGCGTCCCGCAGCACGGCGAGCACCAGGACCACTGCCAGTACGGACATGGCAGCCAGTGTGAGGAAAGCGGGGGTCCATCCGGCCGTGTGAAGAAGCAGCGCGAACGGAACAACACTGAAAAGCTGGCCGAGCTGGCCGCACATACCGGTCAATTGAGTGACCAGCGGAACCTTGGCAGGAGCGAACCACAACGGGACCAGGCGGATCACCGAAATGAACGTCATCGCATCGCCGGCTCCCACCAGGACGCGGCCCAGGACGCCCCCGGGAACACTGTCCGCGAAGGCCAACTGCAACTGGCCCAGTCCCATAAGCACGGCACCACCGGCCACCATCGCCCGCGAACCGAACCTGTCCACCAGGACGCCGACGGGGATCTGGAGCCCCGCATAAACCAGGAGCTGAAGCACCGTGAAAAAGGAGATGGCAGCGGCGCTGGCATGGAATCGCTCGGTGGCTTCCAGCCCGGCGACGCCAAACGAGGTTCGTTGTGCCACTGCCACAAGGTAGGCGAACACGCCGATCGTCCAGATGAGCCAGGCGCGGGGTGCATTCACCCAACAATTATGCCTGTCAGCAACTCAAAGCTGATTTATTGGGGCGAGTCTTTACGCGCCAAGTATGCCTCCACGGCAGCCCCGATATCCTCGGCATTAGGCAGTTCATCATTCTCATCAGCCAGCAGTGAGCGGCGGACAATGCCCTCGGATTTCTCGTCATAGCGTGTCTCGAGATTTGTGACTACTGCCTGGACTTCCTCCGAGGCTTCGATCTGTTCGGCAATCTGGCGGCCAACTTCACGCCCCGCTTCCCGGAGCCTGTCCGTGGGCAGCATGAGGGATGTTGCCGCTCCCAGGTATTCCAAGCCGGCTACGGCGGCAGGCGGGTACTCAGCTTCAGAGAGGTAGTGCGGGACGTGGATGACGTAGCCGGCCACGTTGCGTTCCGCCTCGGTGAGCCGGAGTTCCAGGATGTGTCCTATGGCAGCGGGAACATCCACGGTGGGCTTCCAACTCGAGATGCCCTCGATAAGTTCGGGCATGTTGCCGTGGACCGTCACTCCGACAGGACGTGTGTGCGGAACGGGCATCGGGATGGAATGGATCCAGGTGACCAGGTTGACGTCGAGTTCTTCAACAATTCCGACGACGGCCCGTGAGAAGCGTTCCCACTGCAGGTCGGGCTCGAAGCCGGCAAGCAGCAGGAACGGCTGGCCGAGGCCGTCGTTCAGCTTGTAAAGGCCCAGCTTTGGCGCTTGGTAGTCCTGCAGGTGGTCCTCCACGAAGCTGATGTGGGGCCGCCTCGAACGGTAGTCGATGAGTTGGTCCGCATCGAACATGGCCACCACCTCGGCGTCCAGTTCATCCAACAGCTCCGCATTGATCTGCCGGACCACGTGACCGGCGTCGGCGAAGCCCGTGAATCCCATGACCATGTTCAACCCGCGAAGCTCAGGGCTGTGGAAGGTCTCAATGTTGCGCGCATACAGCGATTCGGGGTCCAGGAGAGAGCCGGATATCCGTTCAAACACGGCGTGTTCCTTTCGCAATGACAAAGTTAGGAGAAGTCCCAGGTACCGGGCATCGGGCACATTTATTGGCTGTGGGACTCTTTAATCCATACAACGCTGCACCACCAAGGGGCATTCCTGTCCCTGATGTGCCGCAGCTCTCATTTAATTGCTGTCCGCAGCGTCCAAGAGACTACGATCGAAACGGGCCGACGTCCTTTAGCGACGCTGGCCCTGAAGACCAAGGCCGGCGTCGCAAGTAGACGCCGGGCGCGTACCGGGGCAGGCCGCCAAACATGCGGCCCCGCCAAGCAATGCAGAGAGAAGTGAGGACACATCCTCGTGGTCAAGACTACTGACATCATCCTGGGCATCATCGCCAAGGACCTGAAAAAGTCCCCCAGCGACGCACTTGTGATCGGCGTTGCACAAGGCGGGGATGGGCCGGTACTGCTGTCCAACCCGTTAAGCGCGAAAGCCGCTGAATCCGTTGCGGGTTCCCTGCAGCTTTTGGGGATCACCGGCGCTGCCGACCAGGTGCACCGGCTTCCGGGCCTGCCGGAAACAGGCTCGGGGATTCTTGTTCTTGCAGGCGTAGGAAAACTCTCCGACGTCGGAAGCCTCACCGAAGAAGCGCTGCGACGCGCCTCGGGATCTGCCGTTCGCCAGCTTGCCGGTGCCGCGTCAGTCACTTTGGCCTTCCCGACGGCCACCCTCGCCGATGTTGCGGCGGTCGCCGAAGGAGCTGCCCTGGGCGCGTACTCCTACACGGAACACCGATCCAGCAAGGATGGGCTGAAAGCGCCCGTAACCAAGGCCCTCGTTTTCTCCGACGTCGATGCCAAGTCTGCGCAGCCTGCACTGGACCGGGCAATTGTGCTCGCCCGTGCAGTGAACGCCACCCGCACCCTGGTCAACCAGCCGCCGAGCCACCTGTACCCCGAGTCGTTCGCCGAGTCCGCCAAGGAACTCGCCAAGGGCCTTCCCGTCAAGATCACGGTCTGGGATGAAAAGCGCCTGGAAAAGGAAGGGTTCGGAGGCATCCTCGGTGTCGGTAAGGGCTCCAGCCGCCAGCCCCGCCTCGTCAAGGTGGAATACGCTCCCGCGAAGGCCACGAAGAAAATTGCCCTTGTGGGCAAGGGCATCACTTTCGACACCGGCGGCATCTCCATCAAGCCTGCCCTCGGCATGGGTGACATGAAGAGCGACATGGCGGGCGCCGCCGTCGTACTTAACACTGTCCTGGCCATCGCCTCACTGGGCCTGCCCCTCAAGGCGACCGCTTGGCTTTGCATCGCGGAGAACATGCCCTCAGGCGCGGCAGCACGGCCTGCTGATGTCTTCACTATCTACGGTGGCAAGACAGTTGAGGTGCTGAACACGGACGCCGAGGGGCGCCTGGTGATGGCCGACGGCCTCGTGGCTGCCAGCATGGAGAAGCCGGACGCCATCATTGACGTAGCAACGCTGACCGGTGCGCAGCTGATCGCACTGGGTTTGCGCACTGCCGGCGTCATGGGATCCGATTCCGTCACTGCAGCGCTGAAGTCTGCGGCCGACAGGGCCGGAGAACTGGTTTGGCCGATGCCGTTGCCCGAAGAGCTCCGTCCGAGCCTGGATTCGCAGGTGGCGGACCTCGCCAATATCGGTGAGCGCAACGGTGGCATGATGACCGCAGCGGTCTTCCTTCGTGAATTCGTCGGCAAGAACGGCGACGGCCAGCAGATCCCGTGGGCCCACGTGGACATCGCCGGTCCGTCGTTCAATAACGGTGCACCTTATGGTTACACGCCCAAACAGGGAACCGGATGCACCGTCCGCACGCTGGTTGCCTACGCCGAGGATCTCTTGGCGGTCTCCGCCTAGCAACCACCCCCCTGCCGTTCCGGGTTGCGCAAGCCCTTGCCGAATCCCCGGCGGGGGCCCGCGCAACCCCGGAATTATGCGGGGTGTAGCGCTGTGTCACAAGTGAACGTGAGTCTCGACACAAGCGCTCCACAAACGCCCGCAGAGGGTGGAGCATGGGTAGGTGGTTCGCTAAGGTGAACTCGATAGTCACAAATGCAAGAGAACTTAGGTGCTGGCATAATCACGGCAGAACAAGTTCCAAAGACCAGATGGCACGCAGTCCCGTGTCATCATTCACGCGAGGGAGCGTTTTAGTGGCCGATCAGGCAACTGCGCAAGAATTCGACATCCTGGTACTCGGTGGCGGCAGCGGCGGCTACGCCACTGCCCTGCGGGCCGTACAGCTTGGGTTCACCGTTGGCCTTGTGGAAAAGGCAAAGCTCGGCGGAACCTGCCTGCACAACGGCTGTATCCCCACCAAGGCACTCCTGCACTCAGCCGAACTGGCTGACCATGCACGCGATTCCGCCAAGTACGGCGTGAACGTGACGCTCGACAGCATCGACATGTCGGCCGTTAACGCGTACAAGGACGGCATCGTCGCCGGTAAGTTCAAGGGCCTCCAGGGACTTATCAAGTCCAAGGGCATCACCGTCATCGAGGGTGAAGGCAAGCTCCAGGGCAACAACACCGTGGTCGTGAACGGCAATTCCTACACGGGCAAGAACATCGTCCTTGCCACGGGTTCCTACTCACGTTCACTTCCCGGACTGGAAATCGGCGGCAAGGTCATCACCTCGGACCAGGCCCTCACCATGGACTACATCCCCAAGAGCGCCATCGTCCTGGGCGGCGGCGTCATCGGTGTCGAATTCGCTTCCGTCTGGAAGTCCTTCGGCGTGGACGTCACCATCATTGAGGGCCTCCCCTCTTTGGTTCCCAACGAGGACGCCTCCATCGTCAAGAACCTTGAGCGTGCCTTCAAGAAGCGCGGCATCAAGTTCACCACCGGCATCTTCTTCCAGGGCGTCGAGCAGAATGACGACGGCGTCAAGGTCACCTTGGTTGACGGCCAGACCTTTGAAGCGGACCTCCTGCTCGTAGCAGTTGGCCGCGGTCCCGTGACAGCCAACCTTGGCTACGAAGAAGCCGGCATCACCATAGACCGTGGCTTCGTCATCACCAACGAACGCCTCCACACCGGCGTTGGCAACATCTACGCCGTTGGCGACATCGTCCCCGGCGTGCAGCTCGCACACCGCGGCTACCAGCAGGGCATCTTCGTCGCCGAGGAAATCGCCGGCCTGAACCCGGCAATCGTCGAGGACATCAACATCCCCAAGGTCACCTACTGCGAGCCCGAAATCGCCACGGTCGGCTACACCGAGAAGGCCGCCAAGGAGAAGTTCGGCGACGACCAGGTGCAGACGCAGGAATACAACCTTGCCGGAAACGGCAAGAGCTCGATCCTCGGCACCGGTGGCATCGTCAAGCTCGTGCGCCAGAAGGATGGCCCCGTTGTGGGCATCCACATGATCGGCTCGCGCATGGGTGAGCAGATCGGTGAGGCCCAGTTGATCGTGAACTGGGAAGCCTACCCGGAGGACGTGGCCCAGCTGGTCCACGCCCACCCCACCCAGAACGAAAGCCTGGGCGAAGCCCACCTTGCCCTCGCGGGCAAGGCCCTCCACGGCTAAGTCTTACCAAGACCAACGGGTCGGGTGCATGCGGCGGAATATGCCGCATGCACCCGACCCGGACCAGCAGAATTCATCCGCACAAAGATCAATAAGGAGAACGGGGACGACATGTCTGAATCCGTTAACTTGCCCGCCCTCGGTGAGAGTGTCACCGAAGGAACCGTCACCCGCTGGCTCAAGCAGGTTGGTGACCGGGTGGAGATCGACGAGCCGTTGCTCGAGGTTTCAACCGACAAAGTAGACACCGAAATCCCTTCTCCGATCTCAGGCGTCATCGAAGAAATCCTCGTCGCTGAAGACGAGACGGCCGAAGTAGGCGCCCCCTTGGTCCGCATCGGCGACGGCTCGGGGTCCGCCGCTCCGGCAGCTGAGGCCGCACCGGCCGAGGAAGCTCCCGCGGCCCCTGCAGAGCAGGCCGCACCGGCCGAAGAAGCTCCTGCCGCACCCGCAGCCGAAGAAGCGCCGGCGGCTGAAGCCCCCGCTGCTTCGGGCGAAGGCCATGAAGTCACTCTCCCCGCGTTGGGCGAAAGCGTCACCGAAGGTACCGTCACCCGCTGGCTCAAGGCCGTTGGCGACACGGTTGAGGTGGACGAACCGCTCCTTGAGGTATCCACCGACAAGGTAGACACCGAGATCCCTTCCCCGGTTGCCGGTACATTGCAGGAAATTCGCGTCAGCGAGGACGAGACAGCAGAGGTTGGCTCCGTACTGGCCGTCATCGGTTCCGGCGCAGCCGCTTCGGCTCCCGCCCCGGCAGCAGCACCTGCTGCTGAGGCCCCGGCCGCTCCCGCTGCTGCGCCGGCACCTGCTGCTGAAGCCCCGGCTGCACCCGCGGTTCCGGCCGCTCCCGCTGCTGCTCAAGCTCCGGCGCCCGCCGCGGCTCCGGCGGCTCCAGCTCCCGCTGAAGGTTCCTCGGAATCCGGCTACGTCACTCCCCTGGTCCGCAAGCTTGCCAACCAGCACGGCGTGGATATCGCTTCTGTCTCCGGCACCGGCGTCGGTGGCCGCATCCGTAAGCAGGATGTTCTGGCTGCCGCGGAAGCCAAGCAGGCAGCTGCAGCCCCCGCAGCCGCTCCGGCCGCAGCTCCCGCAGCCAAGGCCGCTGCCCCCGTGGTCGCGTCCTCCCTCCGCGGCACCACAGAGAAGGCCCCGCGTATCCGCCAGGTTATTGCCCGGCGCATGCGCGAATCACTTGAGGTCTCCACCCAGCTGACCCAGGTTCACGAGGTCGACATGACCAAGATCGCCAAGCTCCGCCTCAAGGCCAAGAACTCGTTCCAAGCCCAGAACGGCGTCAAGCTGACCTTCTTGCCGTTCATCGCCAAGGCAGTAGCTGAGGCCCTTAAGCAGCACCCCAAGCTGAACGCTGCTTACGATGAGTCCAAGCAGGAGATCACCTACCACAACGCCGAGCACTTGGCGATCGCCGTCGACACTGACAAGGGCCTTCTGGTTCCCGTCATTTCCGACGCCGGAAACCTGAATCTTGCCGGCCTGGCCAGCAAGATCGCTGATGTCGCAGGCCGTACCCGCGACGGCAAGATCGGCCCCGATGAACTTTCCGGCGGCACGTTCAGCATCACCAACATCGGTTCTGTTGGTGCACTGTTCGATACCCCGATCATCAACCAGCCGCAGGTAGGCATCCTCGGAACCGGTGCGATCGTCAAGCGTGCCGTTGTTGTTGCCGATGAGAACGGCGACGACTCCATTGCCATCCGTTCCATGATGTACCTGTCCCTCACGTACGACCACCGACTGGTGGACGGCGCGGATGCCGGTCGCTTCCTGCAGACCCTCAAGGCGCGCCTTGAAGAAGGCGCTTTCGAAGCAGACCTCGGCCTCTAAGTCCTAGCGTCACTGAACGCCACTTGCAGAATCAGAAGGGCAGGTTGCCGGCAAATCCGGTGACCTGCCCTTCTGCTTTGCCTGCCCGTAGGCCCACCACGTACCTGGCGGCATCCGCGTGGCTTTGCTACGGGACGTAGAAGCACATGGATAAGCTGGGGCCATGAGTATTCTCTTCAACATCCTGGTGTTCTTACACATCGTCGGTGCAGCCATGATTGTGGGCTACTGGATCGCCACCCTCAGGGAGCCCACCGTCCACCCGCGGCAGCGCGACGGCGCCTTCCTGCAGCTCCTCACGGGCATCGCCATGATGGGTGTGTTCCCCTTGCTGCCCGACGCCGATCCCGACTATTTCAAGCTTGGCGTGAAGTTCGCCATTGGCGTCGCAGTAGCCGCCCTCGCAGTTATCGGCACCCGCAAGGTGAAGAAGGGTGAGCCCGTTTCCACAGGCTTGGCCCACGGCGTGGGTGGTTTGGCCTTGGTCAACATCGCCATCGCCACCCTCTGGAACTAGTCCGGGCCGGCCACTACTCCGGCTCCAAGGCGGTACAAGTTCTTGGGTCACCATTTCGCCGGTCCAAGGGTCACAATCCACTGTCAGCGGAATGGCCGTGCGGTCCGGTGGGCAAATCCCTAGGATTGATCCCGGTGGCACCTGCCGAAGGCAGGTTGCCGACTCACAACGACCCCAAGGAGTGGACATGGCAGCAACACGCACCGCACACACGGTTTGGAACGGCAACCTGATTGAAGGCGCGGGAAACACGACTCTGGACAGCTCAGGACTGGGCACGTTCGATGTCACTTGGAAGGCGCGCACCGAGCAGTCCGGCGGCAAAACCAGCCCGGAAGAACTCATCGCGGCTGCCCACTCCGCTTGCTTCTCCATGGCTTTCAGCCACGCTCTTGCCGGTGAGGGATTCACCGCTGAAGAAGTGCAGACCAAGGCTGACGTCACCTTCGTTCCAGGCACGGGCATCACCGGAAGCCACCTGACAATGACCGCGAAGGTCCCGGGACTCTCCGAAGAGGACTTCCGTCGTATTTCCGAAGATGCAAAGACCGGCTGCCCGGTTTCCGGTGCTCTGGCCAGCATCGAGATCACCCTGGATGCAACCCTCGCGGTGTAACACCGCCGGGTGCTGAACAGCGGGACAGCAGAAGCGTAAAAGAGCCCCCCACTTCCCTGATGGGAGTGGGGGGCTCTTTTGCGTACCTGTACGTCAGCCCTTGTGGGGACGGGACGGGAGGGGCGCCGGCCGGACCTTCCGATAGCCTTCACGCAGTGGAGGGCGATCAGTGGGCAGCTCTTGGATCATTTCCTTGAGTGCACCGATTCCGTACTCCAACTGGGGATCGGTGCCGGCAGCATACGCGTGCGGCGGGAACAGTACCTCGATGTCCGGCTCCACACCACGGTTTTCAACGTCCCAACCAATCCCGCCACTGAACCATGTGGCGTAGCGAGGCTGGGTGACGCCGGTTCCATCGGCAAGCGAGAAGCGGTTGTCGATGCCCACTACGCCTCCCCACGTCCGTGTACCGATAACGGGCCCAATTCCCCTCAACTTGGACACCTGGGTGATGATGTCGCCATCGGATCCGGCGAATTCATCGGCGAGGATGATCACGGGCCCGCGTGGTGCGTGGTGCGGGTATGTCCGCGGCTTTTCGCCGCGCGGCATGCTCCAGCCAGTGACCTTGCGCCCGATCAGTTCGGCAACCAACTGGGAGGTGTGGCCACCGCGGTTGCGCCGCACGTCCACAATCAGGCCGTCCAACGCGGTCTCCGTATCCAAGTCCCGGTGAAGCTGCGCCCAACCGTTGGCCATCATGTCGGGGACATGCAGGTAGCCGAATTTGCCGTCCGAGGCCTCTCGGACTGTCCGGCGGTTTGCCCGGACCCAATCCTGGTATCGCAGCCTCTCTTCGTCCCGGACAGGAACCACAGCAACACGCCGCTGGACACCGGCAGCATCACCGTGGCCCTGACCGTTCAAGAGCGTCAGCTCAACGGTCCTGCCTGCAGAACCCACCAGTTGCATTGCAGGCGTCAGGACCGCGGAAAGCTCGACGCCGTCGATCGCCAGGAGGACATCTCCCACCTTGGCGTCCGCTCCCGGACGGGTCAGGGGTGAAGTAGCCAGCGGGTCCGACGACTCGCCTGCGAGGATCCGGGTGATTTCCCAGCCTTTGGTACCCAGGTGGAACTCCGCTCCGAGCCTGCCCTGACCGTTTCTTCCCTGCTCGGTGACAACGGCCGGCTTCACGTAGGCGTGCGATGTCCCCAACTCGCCGTGAATCTCCCACAGCAGGTCAACCAAGTCATCGTGGGAACCGAGCCTGTCCACGATGGGTCGATACCGCTTATATACGGAGTCCCAATCCTGGCCTGCCATATCGGCGGTCCAGAAGAAGTCCCTCTGCAGCCTCCAAGCCTCATCGAAGGCCTGGCCCCACGCTGCCACGGGGTCCAGGATGACACGGACCCGGTTAAGCTCCACTTTCACAAGTTCTGCCGAGTCCTCCTCCACCTTGCTGTCAGCGGGAACGGACGTAATTTGTTTGTCGTATACGTGGATAATGCGGCTAAGGTCCCCCGACAAGCGGTAGCTGTCCACGGCCTTGACGAGCGTGGCCTGCTGGCGCTTGCCCAAATCATAAAGGACCAAGGAAGGCGCCGTCTTTTTGTCCTGAAGCGTTCCTCGACCAGAGCCCGTTACGCCCGAAAGTTCAGTATCGAGCCACAGCAATGCACCATCTCCGACGGCCAGGTCGGAGTAGTTTCCTTGCGGTACCGGTACCGCAATAACCCTGTGGGCAAGCCCCTCCGGGTCAATGCGAACGGCTGGCGCTTCGCCGTCGTCGGACTTGGCCGAAGCGGGCGGCGCATCTTCGAGCGTGTCTACGGACGGGCCAAACGGAGAAGGCGTGTCCGCTGCCAGGGCAACCAGATACGGCTTAATGGGGCTTGGGAACGACAGGTCGAAGGAGTGACCGTCGTACACGGGGTCGAAGCTCCTGTTGGACAGGAACGCCAGGAACTTTCCGTCAGGAGTAAATCTCGGGGACTCATCGCAGAAGCGGCCGTCGGTGACATCGATGATTCCTGACTCAGGCTCGGCCGGGCGGGCGATCCTCAGCTTGCTCCGCGACCCGAAGGACGTCACCGGCTCGGACCAGGCAAGCCACTGGGAGTCGCTGGACCACGACAGTTGATCAATGCTGCCTTCACCGACGCTCACAAGCCTGGTCAGCGTGCCGGCCGCGGTGTCGGCAACAAAGACATCGCCAAAGGAGGTGCCAACAGCAATCCAGCGACCGTCCGGGCTGGCTTCCAGGGCACTCGTCCGGGTCGGGGCAGGGAATTCAAGGCGGAGATCCGCCCGGTCTTCCGGTGATTCGGAAACTGTGGCCGCCATCGTGCCGCCCACGGTGTCGGCGGATGGCTCGGCAGTGACCGCCTCAACCGTGCCTGCCTGAGCTTGGTCTTCGGGCGTGAGCCTGACACCAGTGGTGGCCGGCGCGGAAGCGCTTGCCTGTCCCAGCACGTTCGACGCCGAGACCGGTTTGGGAAGTGGAGCCGATTCTTCGGCTGCAGGAGCGGGTTGCTCGACAACAACCTTGGGAACCTCAACCACAGCCGAAAGGCGGGCGGCGATGCGCTTGATATAAAGCGCTTCCACTCCTCCGTGGTCCGCGACGTAAGCTATGCGGCCATCGGTGAGTGGCCGGGGAAGACGGGCGCGGACGCCGGGTGTTGCCTCAACAACACGTGAAGGTCCGTCCTTGTGCCGCAGCCAATGGATAGTGCCGTGTGATTCCACTGCGCTGGCAGTTCCGGTGACGTTGGGGACTACGTCCCCCAAATGTGCCGAAGTCTTGAGGGGCGCGGGGCGGCGGCCGGGTGATGCCGAGCCAAGGGTTACGTCCAATTTGACCGGATCGGCGTCCGCGTCCAAGGACGGGAGCATCCAGAGCTCGCCTGCCGATTCAAAGACCACCCTCTTTCCATCCGTGCTCGCATGCCGAACGTAGAAGTCCTCGTGGTCCGTGTGCCGGCGCAATCCGGAACCGTCCGGAAGCACCGAATAGAGGTTTCCGTATCCCTCGTGGTCCGACAGGAAGGCGATCCGCCCTTGAATCCATAGCGGGTCGGTAAGGTTTCCGTCGATCTCCGGCACCAGTCGCTCGAACTCTCCGTTGCCGTCGGCGTCGATCCAGAGCTTCCCGGCGGTGCCACCACGGTAGCGCTTCCACCAAGCGGGCTCGCGGGAAAGCACGCTTGCGAGGACCACGGGCTTCTCGTCGCCGATTTCGGGGCCAAACGCAACTGACTCCACGGGACCGAAAGGAAGTTCGACGGCGGTACCACCGTCCAGCGGGACGCTGTAAGCGTGCGTGTGGCGGCTTTCGGCTTGTTGAAACGCGCTCGTCACCACCACATTCCCTGCCGGAGTGAAGCCCTTGACCTTAGTGGTGCTGTGGCCGAAGTAAGTCAACTGCCTGTACCCGCCGCCGTCGACGTTTGCCGTGACCACCTCCGGTGATGTGCCCACCACAGTGGTCCACACCAGCCTCTTGCCGTCCGGGGTGAATCGCGGGTTCCTGGCAGGCAATTGCTGGGAGGAAACGCGCCAGGCGCGGCCGCCTGAAAGGGGTGCGATCCAGATGTCGTCTTCGGCCACGAAGGTGACCAGATCGCCATGCACATGCGGGAAACGGAGGTAGCTGGAGGAGGTCATTGTTCGATCATAGTCAAGAGGCACCCCTCGGAAGCGGCTTCAGGTGTCGTTTCCACCACAAGCGTTCGCCGTGGTGAGATGGGTCATGAGAATCGTGATGTCCGGAGCTTCGGGAATGATCGGGACAGCCTTGTCCGAACAGTTGGTTGCTGACGGCCATGAGGTGGTCCGGCTGGTGCGACGTCCAGCCAGGACCGCCCTCGAATGGACATGGGACCCGGACAAGGGCGAGCTCGATGAGGCTGTCCTCGATGGCGCCGATGCCGTGGTCAACCTTTCGGGCGCAGGCATCGGCGACCGCCCCTGGACAAAACGTCGGATCCAGGTCCTCACGGAATCCCGCCTCCGGCCAACCCGCACCCTGACCGCTGCAATGCGACGACTCAGCAAACCTCCGGCTGCGTTCATCAGTCAATCCGCCTCCGGCTACTACGGCGCCTCACGCGATGGGGTCCTCCGGGAAGACTCGGGACCCGGCGAGGGCGTGTTGGGCCACCTCTCCATTGAATGGGAGCGCATGGCCGGGACTGCGCCGGCGGGCGTACGGGTGGTGACGCCCAGGACGGGCGTCGTTCTCAGCACAGCCGGGGGCGCGCTCGGGCCGCTGCTTCCCTTATTGAAGCTCGGGCTGGGTGGACCTTTTGGGAACGGTCGGCAGTACTGGCCATGGATCACCCTGGCGGACGAAGCGCGCGCCCTCGCCTACCTTGTTACGGCGCAGATTGACGGCCCGGTGAACGTCTGCGCCCCGGAGAGCGCGGACGTGAACGCAATCGTCGCAGGCCTCGCCAAGGCGTTCCACAGACCGGCTTTCTTCCGCGTGCCACGACCCGCCTTGCGACTGGTTCTGGGTGGGCTGGCAGATGAGCTGGTGATGGCCAACCAGCGGATGGAGCCAGCACAGTTGCAGGAAGCAGGTTTCACCTGGTTGCACCCCTCCCTTCCGGATGCCATGGCTTGGTTGAGTGGTGAAAAAGCCGGCTGACCAATGTCCCGCGTGCAGCGCCGGTGCTGCCTTCACCTTGCAGGAACGGCGCCGAGTATTCCGGAAATCCGCCAACGGCCATCCGAACGAACCAAGTCCAGCCGAAGTTCTTGCGGCATCCCAGCGCCCTCGGTCCTGATAACTGCCCCTGATGCCAGGCGTTCCTCATAGCCGGACGTCGTGGCGGTAACCGACACCATCACACGATCCGGTTGCGTGGATCCCTCCACGGTCAGAGCTGTCAACGAGGTATGAAGTCCGGTGAACGTTGTTCCAGCGTCCCGGAGGTAGTCGCCCACCTGTTTGTCTGTCGTTTCGGCCGGCGAACCAGGCGCGTTGACCGCGTCCAAAAGGTCCAGGCGGCGCTCCCCCAGGGCGATGTCACGCACAGCTGACAGCGCGGGGACGGCAACCAAGGGGTCCTCTGACTGGAGCCCTTGGGTGATTTCCTTTGGAAGGTCGGGTGGGAGTTCGGTTGACCCACCGGGCCCGGTAACTCCGCCTCCGACGGCCACTTGCTGTACCGTCGCCGTCGTCGAACGGTTTTGCTGCCAAAGGACCCAGGACGCAGCACCAATCAGCGCCCCCATCACCGCGAAGAGAACGATCCGTCGGCCAAGTCCACCGCCGGACCTGCCGCGCTGCCGACTCGAACTGTTCGGCGCTGGGACCGACCGCCCGCGGATGAACGGGCGAACTCTCCACCGGCTCGTCAACCAACTCGTCGCGCGGCGGGGCGAACGCCCCAGCGACTCGCGCCGGGTCAGCAATTCGGGGATAACGGAGGAATGCACGGCACCGGCTAAGTCCAAGGCCTCGGGAGCAGCACTCCTGAAGATCGCCGTGCCAAGCTCCCTGGCCGACGGACGGATCCGGGGATCCGCGTCCAGCGCAGCTTCCAAAGCTGCGGCCAGGGCTTTGGGTACCTCCGGAACCAGAAGTGACAAAGGTGGGCGATCCCGTTCCTGCTCCGGCGGTTTCCCCGTCAGGCAGTACCATCCCACCGCTCCCAGGGAATAGACATCACGCTGTGGCCGGAGGCTGTCCCGGGAAACATCTCCGTTCAGGGATGCTGCGGCTGCGGGTTCCACAAACCCGGGTGTCCCGACATCCAGGTCTTGTGGCTTGTCACCTACCTTGGCAGCGACGCCCAGATCTGCCAGCAGGGGCATCCCAACGGCAGTGAACAGGATGTTTCCGGGTGACACATCTCCGTGTTCGGTCCCATTGATATGCAGATACTCCAATGCTTGTGCAATAGGGGTAAGGATGGTGACGACCTCTCCAATGTTGAGCTTCCCCCTTGAGGAGACCAGGTTGGCCAGTGAGCCTCCCGCCGCGTAGTCCATGACGATTCCCCATGTTCCCGCACCCGTCCCACTCAGGCGGAGGATGTCGTGAACCCTTATGAGGTGCTTATGCCGAAGACCGGAGAGTAACCTCATTTCACGGGACACCGTTTCAAGATGGGCTTGTGCTGTTGCCTGACCACCAACAGCATCGGGTCCGGCACATTTAACCGCGAATCGGACACCGTCTTTATCCCTCGTGGCAAGCCAAACAGTGGAAGTACTGCCGTGACCCAATAAGCGTGAAACGGCGTAGCCCGGCATGACGGGAGCCACGGCCGCGGGATTGTCCAGAGATTCCATAAACAAGGTGTACCTGACTGCCGGAATTTCCGCAGAAGTTATCCACAGGCGGCGTCGTGTCCTGCCCTGACTCAACGGCCCGGGATGCGACTGAGAGCTTCACCACAAAACGATGGCCAGTCTCCTGCTGGGTCTAAGCTTGAACGCATGACTCTTGAGTTTTCACAACTGGGTCTTGCCCCGGATTTCGTTGATTACATGCAGGGCTGGGACCTGCAACGCGAAGTCCACAACAAAGTTGTTGCGGGCGAGAAGAACAGCACCGTCTTGATCCTTGAGCACGCCGCCGTCTACACGGCCGGCAAACTCACGGAAGACCACGAACGCCCCTTCGACGGCACTCCCGTTGTGCCGGTGGATCGCGGCGGGAAGCTGACGTGGCACGGCCCGGGTCAGCTCATCGCCTATCCGATCCTCAAGCTCAAGAATCGTGCCGGTATCCGCGACTATGTGGAACGGCTTGAGGCCATCATGATTGCCGTCATGAACGACTACGGCATCAAGGCCGTCACCGTGAAGGGCCGGGCGGGAGTCTGGATCCTCGCCGATGACAAAGGCCCCGACCGCAAGATTGCGGCGATCGGCATTCGCGTCCTGGATGGCGTCACCATGCACGGCGTGGCCATTAACTGCAGCAATGACCTCGCACCCTATGCGCAGATCATCGCCTGTGGCATCACCGACGCCAGCGTCACCACCATGTCGCTGGAAACCGGCCGGACCATCAACCCGGCCGACATCGTTGACCGCTTCGTTGAAGAATTCAGCAAGCATGAAGAAGCACTCGTTTCCACACCCGAAGGAGCACTCCAGTGACCTTGGCACCTGAAGGCCGTAAGTTGCTGCGCGTTGAGCAGCGTAACTCGGCGGTCCCGGTTGAACGTAAGCCTGAGTGGATCAAGGCCAAGGTCCAGATGGGTCCGGAGTTCGTCCAGCTCAAGAACCTGGTGAAGAAGGAAGGCCTGCACACGGTGTGTGAAGAGGCCGGTTGCCCGAACATTTTTGAGTGCTGGGAAGATAAGGAAGCGACGTTCCTGATCGGCGGGTCCGAGTGCACCCGCCGCTGTGATTTCTGCCAGATCGATACCGGCAAACCCTCCCCGGTGGACATGTTCGAACCCACCAAGGTGGCCCGGTCCGTGCAGGCCATGCAGTTGCGGTACGCGACGGTGACAGGGGTGGCCCGTGATGACCTGGCCGATGAGGGCGTGTGGTTATACGCCGAAACGGTCCGGAAGATCCATGAGCTGAACCCGGGGACCGGGGTGGAGTTGTTGATCCCTGATTTCTCCGGCAAGCCCGAGCACATCGCGGCGATCTGTGATTCCAAGCCCGAGGTGTTCGCGCACAACGTCGAGACCGTGCCGAGGATTTTCAAGCGGATCCGTCCGGCGTTCCGGTACGAACGTTCCCTGGACGTGATCACCCAGGGCCGGGATTTGGGCATGGTGACCAAGTCCAACCTGATCCTGGGGATGGGCGAGACCCGCGAGGAAATTTCCGAAGCCCTGCGGGACCTGCACGCTGCCGGGTGTGACCTGATCACGATCACCCAGTACCTGCGCCCGTCCGAGCGGCACTTGCCGGTGGACCGTTGGGTCAAGCCGCAGGAGTTCGTGGATCTCCAGCACGAAGCCGAAGAGATCGGGTTCCTCGGTGTGATGTCGGGCCCGTTGGTGAGGTCCTCGTACCGGGCCGGGCGTTTGTGGGCCACCGCGATGCGGAAGAAGGGCTGGGAAATCCCCGCGGCCCTGGCCCACATCGAGTCCTCCGGCACCACCCGCCAGGAAGCCTCCACCATCCTCGCCGCCCACGGCTAAGCACTCCAGGCAGCACAGCTGGTTCGTATTGAAGGGCCGGATGCCACGTAATGGCGTCCGGTCCTTCTGCGTCCATCACGTAGAATTAAGGCACTATGGCGAACTCCCCTGATTCCAGCAATTCGACTCCCTCGGCCGACGCACCCAAGCGTGGGCTGTTCCAGCGCAAGCCCAAGGAAGCCAAGGCCAAAAAGCCCAGCCAGCTGAAGCAGATCGCTGAAGTCTTCAAGATGACCCGGCGAAATGATCCTCAGGTTGTCTGGATCATGGTGCTGGCATTCCTGGCAGTGGTTGCAGTTGCCTTCCTTATCGGCTTCCTGCTGGAAAACTGGGTCACCGGCCTGATCATTGGTATCCCGCTGGGTCTCCTTGCGGCTGTCTTCATTCTTTCCCGTCGGGCTGAGAAGGCTGCCTTCGCGCAAATTGAGAACCAGCCGGGCGCTTCCGGTGCTGCTTTGGGTACTCTCCGCCGCGGTTGGGTAACGCAGGATCAGCCTATTGCCGTCAATCCCCGCACCCAGGACGCCGTGTTCATGGCCATCGGCCGCCCGGGCGTCGTCCTGGTCAGCGAAGGCCCGACGCACCGGGTCAAGCCGTTGGTAGACGCCGAGCGCAAGCGCCTCGCGCGCATCCTTCCCAACGTGACCATCCACGTCCTGGAATCCGGTCGTGGCGAAGGCCAGGTACCCCTGAACAAATTGGCCAAGACCATGGGCAAGCTGAAGAACGAACTCACCAAGGTAGAGGTCAATGCAGTTTCCAAGCGCATTAACTCCCTTGGTAACCGCCTGCCAATCCCCAAGGGCATCGATCCCTACAAGGCTCGTCCGGACCGCAAGGCCGCACGCGGACGCTGATTCCTATTAGACAAAAACAGCCCCTGTCTCCGTTCGGAGACAGGGGCTGTTTTTTGGTATGCGCTAGTCGGCATGCGCTAGGGGGGAACAGTTACATCCTGATGAGTATGGTGTTCATCGCTTTGTCATGCAGGCCGCGCTGATCGGGATCGAAGACAACTGCAGGGATGACAAGGCAAAGGAGGACAGTCCGCACTACGGCGGCCAACGGTCCTGCGGGGCCGCCACCGAGTCGAACAACGTGGATACCGGCGATCCTGTGACCGATGCTGTAACCCAACGTTCCGATAAGAAGGATCTGCTCCACGGCAAAAATCGCCAACGTTGCCCAAGAGTTCCCGCCGAAGGCAAAATTGCTGATGACCAAGGCGATGGTCCAGTCCACCACGATGCCCAGGATGCGCCTACCGGCGCGGGCCATGGAACCCGGGCCGGACTCGGGCAGCCCCAGCCGTTCACCAGGATATTTGGAGATTCCGGAAGTGTCCGGGCCGCTCAGCCAGGAGCCAATGTCTTTACGATCTACCACCCTTCAAGCCTAACGGCTGGCATGCGTCGTGACGGACCGCAGGCAGGACGACTTCGGCTGCGGCAGCCCTCGTATATGCCCCGGTGTTCGCCCACCGGACCTGCGTGGACCGGACACCGGGAAGCCGACTACCGTTTACACGACAGATGATTCTGTAACCTGCCGGAAACAATACTGACACCCCCGGGAAATCCCATCTCCCTATGGTGGTATGAGTTGCCAGCCACCATGGCACGGGGAACTTTTTGTGTCTCCGGACCCTTGGAATGGGCTGCACCACGCGGCCTTCCGGGCCTGTTACTTGATATGCATAAGGAGCATAGATGTTCAAGACTGCGGACGAAGTCCTCAAGTTCATCAAAGACGAAGACGTCAAATTCGTCGATATCCGCTTCACCGACCTCCCTGGTGTCCAGCAGCACTTCAACGTGCCGGCCAAGAGTGTCGACCTCGATTTCTTCGTCCACGGCCAGCTCTTCGACGGATCTTCCATCCGCGGCTTCCAGGGCATCGCCGAGTCCGACATGCAGCTCATCCCGGATGTGACCTCGGCCTTCATTGACACCTTCCGCATCGAGAAGACTCTCGCGCTGAACTTCTCCATCGTGAACCCCCGCACGGGTGACCCCTACCACCGCGACCCGCGTGGTGTGGCAGAGAAGGCTGAAGCGTACCTGGCCTCCACCGGCATCGCCGACACCGCATTCTTCGCTCCCGAAGCCGAGTTCTTCGTCTTCGACAACGTCCAGTACGAGTCCTCCCCGCAGGGCAGCTTCTACAAGATCGATTCCGAAGAAGCCCACTGGAACACCGGCCGTAAGGAAGAGGGCGGAAACCTCGGCTACAAGACCCCCGTCAAGGGCGGTTACTTCCCGGTCTCCCCCACGGACAAGCAGGCCGACCTGCGCGACGCCATGTGCATCGAGCTGGACAAGGCGGGCCTTGAGGTTGAGCGCTCCCACCACGAAGTTGGATCCGCCGGCCAGGCTGAGATCAACTACAAATTCACCACGCTGACCGCGGCTGCTGATGACCTGCAGAAGTTCAAGTACATCATCAAGAACACGGCCGATGCCTGGGGCAAGTCCGTCACCTTCATGCCGAAGCCTGTTTTTGGTGACAACGGCTCGGGCATGCACTGCCACCAGTCGCTGTGGAGCAACGGCGACCCGCTGTTCTATGACGAGAAGGGCTACGCCGGCCTCTCCGACACCGCTCGCTGGTACATCGGCGGCCTGCTGAAGCACTCTTCCGCAGTCCTGGCCTTCACCAACCCGACGGTCAACTCCTACCGCCGCCTGGTCAAGGGCTTCGAAGCCCCCGTGAACATGGTCTACTCGCAGGGCAACCGCTCCGCCGGCATCCGTATCCCGATCACGGGTACCAACCCGAAGGCCAAGCGCATCGAGTTCCGCGCTCCGGACCCCTCGTCCAACCCGTACCTGGCGTTCGCTGCCCAGCTGATGGCCGGCATTGACGGTATCCGCAACCGCATTGAACCCCCGGCTCCCATCGACAAGGACCTCTACGAGCTCCCTGCCGAGGAAGCCAAGGACATCCCGAAGGCACCGGGTTCCCTGGAAGAAGCCCTCGAGGCCCTGCGCGAGGACAACGAGTTCCTCCAGGCCGGCGGCGTCTTTACCCAGGACCTCATCGATACTTGGATCGACTACAAGTACGAGAACGAGATCCGTCCGTTGTCACTCCGCCCGAACCCCTACGAGTTCGAGCTCTACTACGGCGTCTAATACCACCACGTAGCAAGAGGCCAGCCTCAGTCTGTTCGGACTGAGGCTGGCCTCTTTTGTTTGTTACGGGCGTGGCCTACTCGGATTTTCCTTGGTCACGGTCCCTAAGGTTTTTGGTAATCTCATCCAGCTTGTCCTTCACGAAACCGGCGGCCTCCGAAAGTCCCTTTTCCGCGCTGCCCAACGGGTCCAGCTGAAGGTAGACGTTTTTATCAATGGGCAGGTCGTACTCTTCCTTCAGGTGGGTACCACCGCCAACCCCGTCGAGGGACAGGTATACAAGAGCCTCGGTCCTCGCGATGCCTGCGATGGTGCCGAAAACGACGGTGAAATCATTGGGCTGAAAGCTCACAGAATGGCCCACGTGACGCCGGTCCAGTTCTCCGGCAGGAATAGCCTTCTCAGACGGATTTCCGTTGTATTCCATGTACTTCCCCTATGCGTTGAGATCAGATACATATGAAGTCTATAAGGTTACTTAGGATCTTGCGTCACCGGATACCACCAAGCCCGCCGCCCAGCGGGCGGCAAGCTACTGCTTTCCGTACTTTTTGTGCACCGCCTGCTTACTCACACCCAGGCAGAGCGCTATGGCCTCCCATGACAAGCCTGATTGCCGGGCGGCCCGCACCAGCGAAGCCTCCGTTCGACCCACTTCCTTCTGCAGCTCCGCCACAGCATAAAGAGCCTCGGCCGGGCCCATACTGTCCATCGATCCCACCAGCGTCTTCATCCGGTCCACCTCCATGACGTCAACCATAGTTGACCCCATGATGTCCGTCAACCTTAGTTGACTTCTACGTGGTGATAGGACGACGCCGCAGTCACGAGAATGCTTTGTACATGGTCCGCTGAGGACCCGCGTTCCCGCCCAGATAGCGCCCGGAGTCCACGTACCCTGCTTTCGAGTACGCCGCCAGCCCTGCCGGGTTGCGCTCGTTGACAGAAAGCACGACGCCGGCCTGCCCGCCACCCAGCCTGGCCGTCAGCTTGCGGGCCTCCCCCACTGCTGCCCGCGCGGCCAAGGTACCGAGGCCGCGTCCTTGGCTTCTTGAGTCGATAAGGAATCCCCTCAACAACCACACGGACTCGTCGTCGGGCCAGCCTGCTAATGTGGCCGCGCCGAACTGGAGGGTCAGCACACCAACAGCTACTCCACCTGATTCAATGACAAACGGGAAGCGCGATTCTTCTTCCAGCGAGATCAGCATCATCCGTAAAGGATCACCGACGAAATCCCGCTGACTTGCTTCCACCGCCAACTCCGCCACCGCCCCCAACTGAATTGCCCGGGCGTCGTCGTCGAGCATTTTGAGGGGGATGAGCCAGATGTCACCCCGCTCACTACGGTCACCGTCGATCAACGCTGCCACTTCTGATTCATTTTGAAGCATTCCCGGAACTTCCCACGCCTCAGTTACCGTAGAACTCTTTTTCAAAAACGCCCCTGGCACGCCGGCTGAGCCGCAGGTAGTCCTCTTCGAACTGTCCCGCGTTCCCGGGTTCGTATCCACACCAGCGCGCCACGGCTTCGAGGTCTTTCCGCGATGAGGGCAGAAGATCCGAGGCACGACCCGTGACAATGACGTTTGCGGAGCGGATGCGACTGGCTAGTCGCCATGCCTCCCTTAGCAGTGCAGCGTCATCTTCGACGATTAACTCCAACTTTTCCGCTACGGCCAAGGCGTCCAGAGTCGATGTTGTCCGCAGCTCCGGATGCTCTCCGGCGTGCTGGAGCTGAATCAGCTGAACCAACCATTCAACGTCGCTCAAGCCACCCCGGCCAAGCTTGACGTGCCGGGCAGGATCAGCGCCGCGAGGCAGTCGCTCCGACTCCACACGGGCCTTAACCCGGCGGATCTCCCGCACATCCTGTTCCGCGAGGTGCTCCGGATACCGAATGGGATCAATGAGGCGCATGAAGTCGGCCGCAAGCTCATCCGAACCTGCCATCGGCCGGGCACGCAGAAGGGCCTGCGCCTCCCAAATCAGCGACCACCGGCGGTAATACTCCGCATATGACTCAAGGGACCGCACCATCGCACCGTTCTTGCCCTCGGGCCGGAGGTCCGCGTCCACCGTGAGCACTCGTTCGGCCATGATCGCAGGCTTGAGCGGCTGCGTGAGGAAGCTGGAAACCTTGGCGACTATCGCCGTCGCCTGTTCCTGGGCCTCGGCATCAGCGAACCCTTGCCGCGCACGGTGCACGTAGATGACGTCCGCGTCGGAGCCGTAGCCAATTTCCCGACCACCCTGCCGGCCCATTGCCACAACCAGGACATCAGTCTTCAACGGACCGGTCGCGGCTACAACGGACTCCGCTACATGCAAAGCCCCTAGAACTGCCGCCCGGTCTGTTTCGGCCAAAGCCAGTCCGACGGCGTCCTGGTCAAGCAATCCGGCGCTATCCGCGATGGCCGTACGCAGGATCTCGCGACGCCGTATCAGCCGGATCAGCCTCATGGCGCTCTCAGGATCCGCATGGCGGGAAAGCTTGGACTGAATCTCCTGCCACTGGGCTTCAAAAGGAACAGGCGCCAATTCCTTGTCGCTGCCCAACCAGGCGACGGACTCCGGAGACACTTCCAACAAGTCCGAAATCAGCCGGGAGTTAGCCAGCACTTGGCAGAGACGCTCGGCCGCCGCTTGGGAGTCACGGAGCAGCCCCAAATACCAGTGAGTAGTTCCCAGGGCTTCACTGACCCGCCGGAAGGCGAGCAGCCCGGCGTCGGGGTCAACGCCCTCGGCAAGCCATCCCAAGAGGATCGGCAGGAGCTGCCTTTGCAGCGCTGCACGCCTGCTGACACCCCCGGTCAATGCTTCGATATGCCGCATGGCACCTTGGGGATCCAAGTAGCCAAGCGCCGCGAGACGACCCTGGGCAGCCTCCGGGCTGAGCTTCGCGTCTTCGCTGCTCAGTTTGGCTGCGGTGTTGAGCAGCGGCCGGTAAAAAATCCGTTCGTGGAGCTCACGAACGGCCTTCTTGGTCTTTTGCCAGGTGGCCATCAGCTGGTCCGGGTGTGGCCGCTCCATTGCGAACGGGCCAAGGACGGCCTTGGCAAGGAAGCGCTGGGCGTCCTCGGTGGCGGGCATGAGGTGGGTCCGACGAAGCTGGAAAAGCTGAATCCTGTGTTCCAACAGGCGGAGATAGCGGTAGGCGTTATCGAAAGCCGCCGCGTCCGTTCGTCCGATGTAACCGCCGGCGGACAGCGCCGCAATGGCTGATGTGGTGTCACGGCATCGAAGTGACTCGTCAGACTTTCCATGCACCAGTTGCAGCAACTGCACCGTGAACTCAACGTCGCGGAGGCCGCCGCGACCCAGCTTGATCTGACGCTGTTCCTCGGCCGCCGGAATGTAGTCGGTCACCCTGCGGCGCATGGCTTGGACCGACTCCACGAAGCCCTCACGTCCCGCCGATGCCCAGACCAGCGGTTCCACGGCCTTCTCGTAGCGCTGGCCCAGTTCCCGGTCGCCGGCAATGGTCCTTGCCTTCAACAGTGCCTGGAACTCCCAGCTCTCGGCCCACCGGGCGTAATAGCTCAAGTGTGAGGGAAGGGTGCGGACCAGGGGTCCGGACTTTCCTTCCGGACGCAGGTTGGCATCAACTTCCCACAACCCGGGTTCGGGAGCGGAGGATGAGATTGCCCTGGAAATGCCGGAGGCAAGAGCGGTTCCGACGGCGGAAGAGCGCGCGTCATCCAATTCCCCTGCTTCAATGACATAGATGACATCGACGTCGGAAATATAGTTCAGTTCCCGGGCGCCGCATTTCCCCATGCCAATGACGGCCAGCCCGACGTCGGCAATTTCGGCCTCATCGAACTGGGCTGCAGCTTCTGCCCTGGACACCGCAAGGGCAGCCTCGATGGCGGCACCGGCGAGATCGGCCAGCTCCGCGCCTACAGCGGGCATGAAATCTGTTGGCGATGCGGCGCAAATATCCTTGATGGCCAGTTCAGTCAGACCGCGGCGGTACGCGGTCCGCAAGGCCGCGTACGCCGGCAGTCCGGTGACTCCGGCCACCGGGCGCTGGGCACCGGGCTCGGCTTTCACCGAGCGAAGCAACTGTGCGCGGAGCTCGTCGTTGGAGGCCTGGAGCGGCTCCGGGCTGACCCGGACATTGAAGACATCCAGGTGCTCCGGGCGTCGCATGAGGAACTCCCCCAGGGCCTCTGAGGCACCCAGGAGCCGGTACATGGACTCGCTGGTGTCCTGATCAGCCGCAGCCAGCTTCTTCAGGCCCGGGTTCTTCTCAATAAGCCGGACCAGTGACTGGAGGGCGGTGTCCGGACTTGCCGACAAGGACAGCCCGGCGAACAAGGCATCCGGGTCGATTCCGTCAAGTTCCGGGGCAGCGAGGAACCGTTCGCCCTTTTCGAGGTCACTGAATCCGGCTGAGATGAGCCGACGCGCAAGGCTCATTGGCCCGGCCTAAAGGATGCCGAGGTTGCGCTGCAACTCATACGGAGTGACCTGGAGGCGGTAGTCCTGCCACTCTGCGCGCTTGTTGCGCAGGAAGTGCTCGAACACCTGCTCCCCCAAAATCTGGGCAACCAACTCGGATTCCTCCATGGCACGGATGGCATCGTGAAGGCTCGCCGGCAACGGAGCATGCCCCATGGCCCTCCGTTCCGCAGTGGTCAGCGACCATACGTCGTCTTCGGCTGCGGCCGGTAGTTCATAGCCTTCCTCAATGCCCTTCAAGCCGGCGCCGAGCAGTACGGCGTAGGCCAGGTAGGGGTTGGTGGCGCTGTCGATACCCCGGTACTCAATGCGGGCCGACTGGCCCTTGCCGGGCTTGTACAGCGGAACCCGCACCAGCGCCGAGCGGTTATTGTGCCCCCAGCTCAAGTAGCTCGGTGCCTCTCCACCACCCCAGAGGCGCTTGTAGGAATTGACGAACTGGTTGGTTACGGCAGTGAATTCCGGTGCGTGCTTGAGGATTCCGGCAATGAACTGGCGCGCCGTCTTGGATAGCTGGAACTCGGCTCCGGCTTCGAAGAACGCGTTGGTGTCGCCTTCGAAGAGCGAGAAGTGGGTGTGCATGCCTGAACCGGGGTGGTCCGTGAAAGGCTTGGGCATGAACGTGGCGTAGGTGCCCTGCTGGAGCGCGACTTCCTTGATGACCGTACGGAACGTCATGATGTTGTCCGCGGTCTGAAGCGCATCCGCATAACGGAGGTCGATCTCGTTCTGGCCCGGGCCGCCTTCGTGGTGGCTGAACTCCACGGAGATACCGACGGATTCGAGCATGGTGACGGCGGTACGGCGGAAGTCCTGTGCCACGCCGCCCGGTACGTGGTCAAAGTACCCGCCTTCGTCCACGGGAACGGGGGCGCCGTCCGGCCCCAGGTCCTTGGACTTCAGCAGGTAAAACTCAATCTCGGGGTGGGTGTAGCAGGTGAAGCCCATGTCAGCGGCCTTGGCAAGGGTCCTCTTAAGGACGTTGCGGGGGTCAGCGGCAGAGGGCTCGCCGTCGGGAGTGAGGACGTCACAAAACATGCGTGACGTCTGTTCAGTCTCCCCGCGCCACGGCAGGATCTGGAAGGTTGACGGGTCCGGCTGCGCGAGCATGTCCGACTCGAACACGCGGGCAAGGCCCTCGATGGCTGAACCATCAAAGCCAAGGCCCTCTTCAAAGGCGCCCTCAACTTCGGCGGGCGCAAGCGCCACCGATTTCAGCGAACCCACGACGTCGGTGAACCACAAGCGTACGAAGCGCACGTCACGCTCTTCGATTGTCCGCAGAACGAACTCTTGCTGGCGGTCCATAGGGCCTCATTTCCGATTCGGTGTCCATGCCGCTGGTTTCCTTGGACAGAAGCCATGGCAGCTCAGCCTTCACTCTACTAAGACTTCCGTGCTTATGCCGCAGCAGTAGCTGCGCGTAACACAGCGTTTACATTAGGTGACGCCACACACACTGGTGGCAGCCGTCGTCGGCACCGCTTAGGCTCTATCCATGGCCCCAAGCAACCTTCCTGAGTCCAACACGCCCGCCGAAGTTCCCGCACCCTACGGCACCGGCCCGGCAGCAGCGGCACAAGTGCCGTCGGCGGGTAGCAGGAAGCCCATCGGCCGGGTCCGGATACACCACCTGCAACAGGCCAAGGACAACGGCGAGCACTTCGCGATGCTGACGGCATACGAGCAGTACACCGCAGAGATCTTTGACCAGGCGGGGATCGAGGTCCTCCTTGTGGGCGACTCCGCTTCCAACAACGTGTTCGGCAATGAGACGAGCCTTCCGGTTACCGTGGACGAGCTCCTTCCCCTGACGCGTGCAGTGAGCAGGTCGGCCAAGCGGGCACTTATTGTGGCGGACCTTCCTTTTGGCAGCTACGAAGTATCTCCCGGGCAGGCAGTGGCCACGGGCGTCCGGTTCCTGAAGGAAGGACTGGCGCACGCGGTCAAGATTGAGGGAACCGCTTATTACGCGGACACCGTCAAAGCCATGGTTCAGGCAGGCATTCCCGTCATGGCCCACATCGGCTTCACCCCCCAAAGCGAACATTCGCTCGGCGGATACCGCGTCCAAGGCCGCGGGGATGACGCTCAGCGGCTCGTGGACGACGCCGTCGCCCTGCAGGATGCGGGCGCCTTCAGTGTCCTCATGGAGATGGTGCCTGCCGGGACTGCAGCCGTCGTCGACGCCGCGTTGCGGGTGCCGACCGTCGGGATCGGCGCCGGCAAGAGCACCACGGGCCAGGTCCTCGTGTGGCAGGACATGGCAGGTTTGCGGGGCGGCAAGATGGCAAAGTTCGTCAAGCAGTACGCAGATCTTCGCACCACGTTGAGTGATGCGGCAGCCGCCTACGGGGAGGATGTCCGATCCGGCCAGTTCCCCGGACCGGAGCACTCTTTCTAGGGATCCTCTTGCTTAGTCGTCGTCCTGGGCATCCCAGGCGTCATTGCGTGCTTTGACCTTTTCCAAGGCGTGCTCGGCTTCTTCCCTGGTTTTATAGGGGCCAATCAGCTGCGTCCAATCGGACATCGCGTCCTCTTCGATCTGATGCGTCTTGACGTTGTACCAGTACTCCGCCACGTCTCCTCCTCGGTCCTCGTGCCCTTCGACGCGTAACGTTGGCGGGGTCACAGGAACCCGGCCACACTTTGTTACTTACGTCTCTTGTGTGCCTTATATGATCAATCTATGCCTTCTCTTGCTTCGACTGCACCCATTGGCGCCCTCACCCCGGGAACCATCAGCCCTGAACGACCCGTCCCGGCGTCCATTCCCCGGCCGGAGTATGTGGGCAAGAAGGCGCCCGCCAAGTTCACAGGCTCAGAAGTGAAGTCTTCGGAGACCATCGAGAAGATCCGGATTGCCGGAAAGATCGCCGCACAGGCGATCGTTGAGGTGGGCAAGCATATCCAGCCCGGCGTCACCACGGACCAACTGGACAAAGTTGGGCACGAGTTCCTTCTGGACCACAATGCCTACCCGTCCACGCTCGGCTACCGGGGCTTTCCCAAATCCCTGTGTTCCTCCCTCAACGAGGTCATTTGCCACGGGATCCCGGACTCCACCGTGGTTCAGGATGGAGACATCCTGAACATTGACATCACGGCCTTCATCAACGGCGTCCATGGGGACACCAATTACACTTTCCTGGTTGGCGACGTGGACGAAGAATCCCGTTTGCTGGTTGAGCGTACGCAGGAGTCGCTCAACCGGGCCATCAAGGCCGTGGCCCCAGGCCGCGAAATCAACGTAATCGGCCGCGCCATCCAGTCCTACGCAAAACGCTTCGGCTACGGCGTAGTGCGGGATTTCACCGGCCACGGCGTGGGTGAGGCCTTCCACACCGGCCTTATCATTCCGCATTACGACGCAGCCCCGGCGTACAACACCGTGATCGAGACCGGCATGGTCTTCACCATCGAACCCATGCTGACCCTCGGCACCATCGAATGGGATATGTGGGCCGATGACTGGACGGTCGTCACCAGGGACCACAAGCGCACGGCCCAATTCGAACACACCCTGCTGGTCACCGAGACCGGCGCGGAAATCCTTACCCTTCCCTGAACCTCCGGAAGGTCCCTGCAGCCCGGGCGGCTGCTCCATGCCCATCACCTCCTGCCATGATCGGAAATGCATTGTCCAAGAAGGATGAGAAGACCCACAAGAACGCCCCGTTGATCGGCATCGACATCGGTGGCACCGGCATCAAGGGCGGCATCGTCGACCTGAAGAAGGGCAAGCTGATCGGCGAACGCTTCCGCGTTCCCACTCCGCAGCCTGCCACCCCGGAGGCTGTGGCTGAGGTGGTTGCCCAGATCGTTGAAGAACTCTCCAGCCGCCCGGACGCCCCGGCAGCGGACTCACCGGTGGGTGTGACGTTCCCTGGCATCATCCAGCACGGCGTGGTCAATTCGGCGGCAAACGTGGACAAAACCTGGCTCGGCACGGACATCGATGCCACCTTCACCAAACGCCTCGGCCGCCCGGTAGAGGTCATCAATGATGCGGACGCTGCCGGTCTCGCCGAAGCCCGCTACGGCGCCGGCGAGGGCGTGGACGGCACCGTCTTGGTCATCACCCTTGGCACCGGTATTGGTTCGGCATTCATCTTCAACGGGCAGTTGGTACCCAACGCCGAGCTGGGCCACCTTGAGGTGGACGGACACGACGCCGAGACCAAGGCCTCTGCCGTGGCCCGTGAACGCGATGGCTTGAGCTGGGACGAGTACGGAGTCCTCCTCAACCGGTACCTCCAACATGTGGAGTTCCTGTTCTCCCCCGAGCTGTTCATTGTGGGCGGCGGCATTTCCAAGCGCTCCGACGAGTACTTCCCGCACCTACAACTGCGGACCAAAATCGTCACGGCAAAACTGAAGAACGACGCCGGCATTGTGGGTGCCGCACTCGAGGTCGCCTTGCACCACAAACTCGCAAAGTAGCCACGGGATGACGGAGGCGCGGGCCGTCCGCCGGCACCATCAATCCGGAGTCGCTATCGTCACCGGCGGCAGCCGAGGGATCGGAGCCGCCGTGGCACAGGCTGCGGCGGCCGCCGGGTACGACGTCGTGGTCAATTACTCCGCAGACGTTGAGGGGGCGGAGTCTGTGGTCAACGACATCCTGGCCAAGGGCGGTAAGGCATGTGCAGTTCAGGCAGACGTCAGCCAGCCATCCGACGTCGGGCGTCTGTTCAACGAAGCCGCAGGCTGGGGGCCGGTGACCGCCGTTATCAACAATGCCGCGATCACCGGGAACCTGATCGGCACCCTCGCCGAGGTGCCGGCGGAGACTGTGCAACGGGTTGTTGATGTCAACGTGGCTGGAATGATTTACATGTGCCAGGAAGCAGTGCGGAGACTCTCGACGGATACCGGCGGCAGCGGCGGATCCATCGTCAACATCTCCTCCACAGCCACCAAGGCCGGCTCCCCCGGAACCTGGGTCCACTACGCGGCTACCAAGGGTGCAGTGGACGTCTTGACGGTGGGTTTGGCGGCAGAAGTGGCCAAACAAGGGATCCGCGTCAACGCCATTGCCCCAGGCAGCACCAATACCGGCCTCCACGCAGCAGCCGGTATGCCGGACCGGGTGGAGAGGCTGAACCCAAGCATTCCGATGGGTCGCGGAGCCGAGCCGGAAGAGGTGGCTGCAGCAGTGATGTGGCTGATGTCGGACGAGGCCGGTTACATTACGGGAGCAGTGCTCCCCGTGTCCGGCGGGCGTTAATCCCGGAACCGGATTGATGCCGGTGGCGGCTGCGGCTTCCCCTCCGCTGCCGCCACCGGAGCTAGAGTTGGCTCTTTTCGGAACCCTTGGCTTCCTTGGTGCCCGCTTTGGCATGCTCTTCATGCTCGTGGCGAAGCAGGGAGATGGCTGACTCGAAGTCCTCCAAGGACTCGAACGCTTGATAAACACTGGCAAAACGAAGGTACGCCACTTCATCAAGTTTCCGAAGCGGGCCAAGAATGGCCAGGCCCACCTCATGGGCATCTATCTCTGCCGCGCCCGAGGAACGGATATTCTCCTCGACTTCCTGGGCCAGCATGGCAAGATCGTCTTCGGTGACCGGGCGCCCCTGACAAGCCTTGCGTACGCCGCTGATGACCTTGATCCGACTAAATGGCTCGCCTACGCCCGATCTCTTGATGACGGACAAGCTGGTGGTCTCCACTGTGGTGAAGCGACGTCCACATTCCGGGCACTGGCGGCGGCGGCGAATGGAGGAGCCGTCGTCAGCCATGCGGCTGTCGACGACACGGGAGTCGGGATTCCGGCAAAACGGACAATACACGCTGGGCCTCCCCTGACAGCTCCGGCACGGAACAGCATGCGGCTGGTCGCCGGATACGCAAAAAGGTGCCGGAAGATTCTCTTCCGGCACCAGTTTACGGTCAGCCACACCGTAATGACAAGCGTGTAATTACTACATGTAGTAGTAGGGACCCTTATATGTAGTGGTTAGCCCCGGTTAGGCGAAGCGAATGCGGACAGCATCCCCGTGGCCCGGAAGGTCCTCGGCGCCCGACAGGCTGACGATGTGCCCGCTGACTTCCTCCAAGGCGGCACGATCATAATTGATGACCTGGACTGCGCGGAGGAATGTGGTGACGTTGAGTCCCGACGAGAAGGCCGCAGTTCCGCTGGTGGGCAGCACGTGGTTGGAACCTGCGCAGTAGTCACCCAGGCTCACGGGACTGAAATCACCTACGAAAATCGCTCCCGCGTTCCGGATCCGCGATGCAACGCTGGCGGCGTCCGCCGTCATGATTTCCAGGTGCTCAGCGGCGTAGGCATTGCACACTGCGATCCCCTGCTCAAGATCATCCACCAGGACAACACCGGACTGCGGTCCGGATAGTGCTTCCAGGACACGGGCACTGTGCTTTGTCGCTCCGGCTTGCCGAGCCAGTTCAAGCACGACGGCGTCAGCCAGTTCCGCGGAGTCCGTCACCAGGACGGAAGCTGCTTTGGGATCGTGCTCCGCCTGGCTGATGAGGTCGGCGGCTACCAAGGGGGCCTGCGCCGTGGAGTCGGCAAGAATGGCGATCTCCGTGGTTCCGGCCTCGGAGTCGATGCCTACCACGCCCTTGACCAGCCGCTTTGCCGTGGCGACGAAGATGTTGCCGGGGCCGGTGACCACGTCAACAGGCTCAATGGGTAGTTCGTCTCCGGTTCCCGGGATGCCGTAGGCAAAGGAAACAATGGCCTGCGCACCGCCGATGGCGTATACCTCGTCAATGCCCAGAAGCTTCGCTGCGGCCAGGATGGTGGGGTGCGGTAGCCCCCCGAAATCCTTCTGCGGAGGTGAAGCCAGTGCGATGGACTCGACGCCGGCGGCAACAGCGGGGACAACATTCATGATGACCGATGAGGCCAAGGGGGCCAGTCCGCCGGGAACGTAGAGTCCAACGCGTCCCACCGGAATCCAGTTCTGGCTCACGACGGCGCCGTCGCCAAGCTGTACATCCACGTTCGCAGGGCGCTGCTGGTCGGCAAACTGCCGGGCGCGGTTGATCGACTCCTCCAGGGCGGCACGGACCTTGGGATCAAGTTCGTTCAGCGCTCGGGTGAGTGCCTCTGCCGGAACCCGGGGGTGGGACTGTTCCACGCCGTCGAATTTCCTTGCCAGTTCGCCTAAAGCGGCAAAGCCCCGGCTGCGGACGTCGGAAATGATGCCCATGACCTTCTGCTCGGCATCCGCCATCGTCTGATGCTGCGCCCTAGGCACAGCTGCGCGCAGTTCCGCCAACGAAAGGTGGCGGCCCCGGAAATCGATGCTCCGGAAATTGAGGGCGTCAGTGGGGAGGGCGGAGGTATCCGAGGAAGTGGTCACCCGGCTATTTTACGGGCTTCTTTGACAGAACCCCGAACAAGGCCAGGACGAACGTGATAAAGGCGATCGCAGCGGGCCACAGAACCAATACAGCGTAGGAGCGAAGTGTGAAACCAAAGCCGGGGCCAAGGGCCGGATCCGGGGCCGGACCCCACAACTGCGCAGCCAGCAGCCCAACAAGCCACGCGACCACCGCTCCTACAGCACCGCCAATGAGGGCGAAAGCCAAGCGCCGACCAGCACCGTCCCCCTGCAGCTTTCCGTCCAGCATGACGCCGGTGGCGCACCCCGCCAGGAGCATCAGGGCTGCGAGGACCAAATCACGCGGAAGCCAGGAAACAGGATTGGCCGCACTCGCCAGATCAGGATTCCCCGAGACCAGGTTCAGTCCACCCGGAGCAAGAAGCCACCAGATCACTCCGGCCAGAACACCCAAAGCCGCCGGCAGGACCAACCACAGGACATCCTTCCGGCGCCGCGGGTTGGAGTGGAACATCGGTTCTGCGACGGCGGGGACGTGCACGGTGGGCTCGGTCATGAACTCACATTAACAAAGGTTCACGCCGACTCAACAAAATGTGGGGGAAGCCGTCCGGGAGGAATACCCTGAAGAAAAGATGTAGGGCCGCTATTCAGGAGAAAAGGCGACGTGCCAAGCGAACAATCCGGCTTCGAGCGGACTTTTAGGGAGATGTTCCGTCGGCATGCCGCTGGCGTAGCCATCATCACGGCGAACTTCAACGGAAGCCCCTTCGGTTTCACCGCCACGTCCGTGGCCTCCCTGTCTGCCGAGCCTCCCCGCTTCACGTTCAACATGGCCAGGAGCTCCAGTTCATGGCCGGCGGTGGCTAATGCGGAGTACATCGGAGTCCACATGCTGGGGTTGGAAAACCAGGCCCTCGCCAATCGCTTCGCACGGACACGCGACCGGTTCGACGGCGACCATTGGGAGCCGGGCCCGCATGAGGTGCCCATCCTCAAAGATGTCAGCGGCTGGCTCGTGGGACGAATCCAGATGCGCTTGTCTTTCGAGAACAACGCAGTGGTGGTGGTGGAGGTTGTCGACGGGCAGGTTGGCGAGGACGGCACTCCCCTGCTGTACCACAGCGGCGGTTACAGTAAACCTGCACCGCTCGACTATGAAATCTAGGTTTCCGACATCCCGGTACCCGAAAGGGACCTCATTCAGGGGGATCTAGTTATCCAGGCAGGCCGGACCCAGCAGGACTTTCAGGTCCCCGAAGAGTGAGGGACTGGGATTCACCCTCACGTGAACGGGCAAGCCCATGACCTCCACCTTCGTGTCGCCCATCAACTTGAGGCGGACCTCCGAGTTCCCCCGGTGGGTGCGCAGGACATCACGCAGATCCGTCACCACTGCCTCGGTGGCCTTGAACGTCGGAATGGTGATTACCACGGGACCATTCACGCTTTCACTGAGGTCCGGTACGGAAAGTTCCATGCAGTTCAACGTGACCGCTCCGTCATCGCGGCGCTGCAGCCGGCCCTTGACCACAACGATCAGGTCCTCAGCCAGGACCGAGGCGATGGGCCCATACACCTGGCCGAAGAACATGACCTCCATGGAAGCGCCGAGGTCTTCAATTTCCGCCCTGGCATAGGCGTTTCCGCTGGCTTTGGCAATCCTGCGGCTCAACGAGGTAATCATGCCCGCGATGGTGACTATTGCGCCGTCGTGCGGTCCATCCTCGGCGATGATCGATGTAATGGACTGTTCCGCGTGCTGACTCAGGACGCCTTCCAAACCCTGCAGGGGATGATCTGAAACGTAAAGGCCAAGCATGTCCCGTTCAAAGGACAGCTTGTCCTTCTTCTCCCACTCAGGCAGATCGGGGATTTCGGTGGTCAACGACGCTTCGGGCTCCTGGTCTTCAAAGCCCGCGAAAAGATCGAACTGGCCAATGGCCTCATTGCGCTTGAGCGTGATCACGGAATCGATCGCTTCCTCGTGGATCATCGCCAAAGCACGCCGATGGTGGCCCAGCGAATCGAAGGCACCGGCCTTGATCAGCGATTCGATGGTGCGCTTGTTGCACACCACGGCGGGCACCTTCAGGAGGAAGTCCTTGAAGGACGTGTATTTGCCTTCGGAAGTGCGCGCGGCCACCATGGCATCCACCACGTTGACGCCGACATTGCGGATGGCGCCCATGCCGAAACGGATGTCCGTTCCCACCGGGGTGAAGTTCAGGGAGGATTCATTGACGTCCGGCGGGAGGACAGTAATGCCCATTCGGCGGCACTCGTTGAGGTAGATGGCGGACTTGTCCTTGTCATCACCCACGGAGGTCAGCAGGGCGGCCATGTACTCCGGGGCGTAGTGCGCCTTCAGGTAGGCCGTCCAGTAGGAGATGACGCCATAAGCTGCCGAGTGGGCCTTGTTGAAGGCGTAGTCGGAGAACGGAAGCAGGATGTCCCACAGCGTCTTGACGGCGGCCATGGAGTAGCCGTTGTCCTGCATGCCTTGGGAGAATCCGGCGAACTGCTTGTCCAGCTCGGACTTCTTCTTCTTGCCCATGGCTCGGCGGAGGATATCGGCTTGGCCGAGCGAGTAGCCGGCCAGCTTCTGGGCCACGGCCATGACCTGCTCCTGATATACGATCAGGCCGAAGGTGCCGCCGAGGATTTCCTTGAGCGGTTCTTCCAACTCGGGGTGGATGGGAATTACTTCCTGGATCCCGTTTTTGCGCAAGGCGTAGTCGGTGTGGGCATTGGCGCCCATGGGTCCGGGCCGGTACAGCGCCAGAACTGCGGAGATGTCTTCGAAGTTGTCAGGCTTCATGAGCTTGAGCAGGGACCGCATAGGACCGCCGTCGAGCTGGAACACGCCCAAGGTGTCACCGCGCGCCAGGAGCTCGTAGGACGGGGCATCGTCGAGTTCCAGGTTTTCGAGATCCAGGTCGACGCCGCGGTTCATCTTGATGTTTTCCAGGGCGTCCGAAATGATCGTCAGGTTTCGGAGGCCCAGGAAGTCCATCTTGATCAGGCCGAGGCCCTCGGACGTGGGGTAGTCGAACTGGGTGATGACCTGGCCGTCCTGGAAACGGCGCATGATGGGAATGACGTCAATGATGGGGTCCGAGGACATGATGACACCGGCGGCGTGGACACCCCACTGGCGCTTCAGGCCCTCGATGCCCAGCGCGGTCTCGAAGACCTTGGCGGCCTCGGGATCGGTGGCTATCAGTTGGCGGAAATCTCCCGCCTCGCTGTAACGCTTTGACTCCGGATTCTGGATGTCCGCCAGCGGAATGTCCTTGGCCATGACGGCTGGAGGAAGGGCCTTGGTCAGTGTCTCGCCCATGCTGAACGGGTATCCAAGCACACGGGAGGAGTCCTTGAGCGCCTGCTTGGTCTTGATGGTTCCGTACGTGACGATCATTGCCACGCGCTCATCGCCGTACTTCTTGGTGACGTAGTCGATCACCTCGGAGCGGCGGCGATCATCGAAGTCGACGTCGAAGTCGGGCATGGAAACGCGGTCCGGGTTGAGGAAGCGTTCAAAAATGAGGCCGTGCTGCAGGGGGTCGAGGTCGGTGATACGCATGGCGTAGGCCACCATTGAGCCTGCACCGGATCCACGGCCTGGACCCACGCGGATGCCATTGTTCTTGGCCCAGTTGATGAAGTCGGCAACCACCAGGAAGTATCCGGGGAATCCCATGGACGTGATGACGCCGAGCTCGTAGTCGGCCTGCTTCCTGACCTTGTCGGGAATGCCTTGGGGATAGCGGTACTTCAGGCCGGTGTCTACTTCCTTGACCAGCCACGAGGTCTCGTCTTCCCCGGGAGGACAAGGGAAGCGCGGCATGTAGTTCGCGCCGGTGTTGAACGAAACTTCGCAGCGCTCGGCGATGAGCAGCGTGTTATCGCAGGCTTCAGGGTGATCGCGGAACAACTCCCGCATTTCCTGCGGAGACTTCAGGTAGTAGCCACTCCCTGAGAACGCGAAGCGGGAGCCGCCGTTTTCATACGTCGGTTCCAGAAGCGTGGAACCGGACTGGATGGCCAACAACGCCTCATGGGCCTTGGCATCGTGTTCATGGGTGTAGTGGAGGTCATTGGTAGCCACCAGCGGGAGGTTGAGCTCCTTGGCGAGGCGCAGGAGGTCGCCGGTAACGCGCCGTTCAATGTCCAGCCCGTGATCCATCAGTTCACAGAAGTAGTTCTCTGCTCCAAAAATGTCGCGGAACTCTGCTGCGGCCTCGATAGCCTCGCGGTAAAGGCCGAGCCGAAGCTTTGTCTGGACTTCCCCGGAGGGGCAACCCGTGGTGGCGATCAGGCCCTCGGAGTAGGTGTTGAGCAGTTCCCGGTCCAACCGCGGCCACTTACCGAAGACGGAGTCCAATGAGGCAATGGATGAAGCCCTGAACAGGTTCCTCATGCCCACGTTGTTGTAGCTCAGGAGCGTCATGTGCGTATATGAGCCACCACCCGAGACGTCGTCCTTGCGCTGGCTTTCATCGCCCCAGCGCACGCGTTCCTTGTCCCCACGGGCAGTACCCGGAGTTACATAGGCTTCCACGCCGATGATTGGCTTGATGCCCTTGTCCGTGGCCTTGCGCCAGAAGTCGAAGGCACCAAACAAATATCCATGGTCCGTCGTTGCCAGGGCCGGCATGCCCAACCGTTCGGTTTCATCGAACAGCTCACCGAGCCGGGCGGCTCCATCCAGCATGGAGTATTCGGTGTGGGTGTGCAGATGGACGAACGAATCATTGCTGGAAGTCACCACGACAGTCTACCGTCCCGGGTCCGGCAGAAGTCGGACCCGGCAGTGAAGTCTGTCTATGCGGAGCCTGTTGCCAGCAGGTCCAGGGCGTACTGGAGGTCGGCCGGATAGTCGCTGCTGACTTCGACCCAGTCACCCGTGCGGGGGTGGGTGAATCCAAGTTGGCGGGCGTGCAGCCATTGCCGCGTGAGGCCGAGGGTTGCAGCAAGGCGCGGGTCTGCTCCGTAGGTGAGATCTCCCGCGCAGGGATGCCGCAACGCTGAGAAGTGGACGCGGATCTGGTGGGTTCGGCCCGTCTCCAGATGCACCTCCACCAAGGTTGCCTTGCCGAACGCCTCGAGGACCTCGTAGTGGGTCACGGACGGCCGCCCGTCCTCGATGACGGCGAACCGCCAGTCATGGCCCGGGTGGCGTCCGATCGGGGCGTCAATGGTTCCCTGCAGCGGATCAGGCAGTCCTTGGACGACGGCGTGGTAAACCTTCTCTACCGTGCGTTCCTTAAACGCCCTCTTCAGCACCGTGTAAGCCTGCTCGGTCTTTGCCACGACCATGACACCGGACGTGCCCACATCCAGCCTGTGAACGATTCCAGCCCGCTCCGGCGCTCCAGAGGTAGAAATCCTGTAGCCGGCGCCGGCCAGACCTCCCACTACTGTGGGGCCCACCCAACCGGGCGAGGGATGTGCAGCAACCCCCACAGGTTTGTCGATGACAACGAAGTCCTCGTCGTCCAACAGAATCTTCAGGCCTTCCACAACTTCCTCCACGACTTCCAAGGGATCCGGCCGCTCGGGAACCGTGACATCAAGGGAAACACCCGCAACGAGCTTTGCCGATTTACCTAATGCAACTCCACCACTGGTGACGTTTCCCTCCGAAATCAGCAGCGCTGCCGCGGACCGGGAAATGTCCAGAAGCTGCGCCAGCCCGGCATCGACACGAACGCCTGCGAGCTCTTCGGGGACCACTATGGATTTACTCACCAGCAGGCTCCCCGGTGGCGCCACCGGCGGGCTTGGCGTTCTTGGCCGGCATGGATGCGCTCGCTCGACGCGTCCCGTTCATGCCGACACCTCGCAGCGTCAGGATGCAGATAATAACGACGCCGGACACCACGGCTGAGTCTGCGATGTTGAAGATGGCGAAGTTCGGTAACTGAATGAAATCCACCACGTGGCCCATGGCAAAAGAAGGCTCCCGGAACAAGCGGTCGGTCAGGTTACCCAGTGCCCCTCCCAGCAGCAGGCCCAAGGAAAGCGCCCACCACACCGACCCCAACTTTCGTACTTGAAAAAGGATTGCCACGGAAACAGCGGCCATAATGATGGTAAAAATCCAGGTCACATTCTCCCCTATGGAGAACGCCGCCCCGGGGTTACGGATGAAGTACCAGTGCAACAGCGGAGGGAGCACTGGAATCCGCTCACCCTCGATCATGGTGCTGGTTACCCAAAGCTTGGTGAGCTGGTCAAAAACGTAGGCGAACACGGCGAAGCCGGCAAAGAGCCAATGCAGGGCAGGACGCCGCTTACGGCGCTCGGCAGGCGCCGCCTGCGTGGCGTCAGTAGTGAAGTCGTCAGTCATAGTGCTTTCATTCGGGAAGCGTGGCGGGCTGCTGTGGGGCCTTTAACAGCGAAAGCCGGCGGCCGAGGAGTCCTCAGCCACCGGCTTTCAGAATACTTGCTAAACGTCGGCGGTTGCTTCGCCAACCTCAGGGGCGGCGACGGAGCCGCGGGCGTCGAGGTCGCGGAGCTGACCTTCGATGTAAGCCTTCAGGCGTGAACGGTAATCGCGCTCGAAGCCACGGAGCTGCTCAACCTTGCGCTCAAGAACGGAGCGCTGCTGCTCGAGGGCACCAAGGATCTTGCGGGACTTCTCCTGGGCGTCGTTGACGAGGCTGGAAGCCTCGATCTGGGCCTCGGCAATGATCTTTTCCTTCTGCTGCGCACCGTCGGAAACGTGCTTGTCGTGCATCTGCTGTGCCATGGCAAGCAGACCTGCAGCGGACTCAGCGGAAGGAGTGAGGCTGTTGTTGGCAGCGGGCGCCTTGGGAGCCGCAGCAGCCTGCTCGGCTTCCTTCTTCTTGGCAGCTTCAGCGGCCTTGGCTTCAGCTTCAGCCTTGGCCTCGGCTTCCTTATCGACCTTAACCGGGGCCGGAACCTTCTCGACGACCGGAGCCGCAGCAGTTGCAGCGGGAACGGCCGAACCGGCCTCGCCGAGCTTCTTGCGAAGTTCGTCATTCTCCTGGTTCAAGCGGCGAAGCTCCACCACGATCTCGTCGAGGAAGTCATCGACCTCGTCCTGGTCGTAGCCTTCGCGGAACTTGGTCGGCTGAAAGCGCTTGTTGACAACGTCTTCTGGCGTCAAAGCCATCTGGTCACCTCGTTGGTCTAGTTAGTCAGTAGGCCTTCCGGCCGTTCAAAACTACGGTACCTAAATATCATCTTGTTCCTCCAATTCAACACCATCGTGTTGATTTGGAGAATTTGCGGCCTTTGGACCATCGGTGGCCCGGGTTCCGCGGTGCAGCTAAGCCAGGCTGCTGGTCACTGCCATGGCAATGCTGACGGCAATAATCAGGATCAGGAAACCCAGATCCAAGGATATTCCGCCCAGTTGAAGAGGTGGTATCAGTCTCCGGAGCCTGCCAAGGGGAGGATCCGTCACGGAGTACACCACATGGGCTGTAACCAACGCCACACCCCGGGGCCGCCACTGGCGGGCGAACATCTGGACCCATTCGAAGATGAGTCGGATGATCAGGGCAATGAAGAACAGCAACAACACAATATAGATAAGGCCGAAAACAATGCCCACGAGTTAGCTCAGATCTCCCACTTGTTCCGGAATGCGGATCGGTCCCTACTATTGCAACACAGATGCCAGGCAGGTTGACCCGCCTGGCATCCACAAAAGACTGTTGTCAGCTCTGGTTGAAGAAACTGGCCTGCGTTTCGCTGGCCTTCTTGTCATCTCCGATGACCTCGACATACGACGGCGACAACAGGAAGACTTTGTTGGTCACCCTCTCTATGCTGCCGTGGAGGCCAAAAACAAGGCCGGCAGAGAAGTCCACGAGACGCTTGGCGTCGGCTTCACCCATATCAGTGACATTCATGATGACAGGAATGCCGTCCCTGAAGCTCTCACCAATGACTTTGGCATCGTTGTAAGAACGCGGGTGAACGGTGGTGATCTGCCTCAGGCCCGAGGCATCTTCGCGGCTTGACGCCGCACGCTTGATGGGTGTCACGGGTGCGCGGTATTCCTCTTCGGCATCAACAGTGGGCATTTCACGGACAACTTCCCGGACGGGAGCAGGCGCGCGGCGCTCTTCCCGTTCCTGTGCCTGGGGGCGTTCTTCGTCGTGGTGCGTGGCGACGGACTGCTCAGATTCGTAGTGTTCATCGCCGTCGGCGAGCCCAAGATAGATCATTGTCTTGCGCAGAGCGCCAGCCATGGTGCACTCCTATCATTTCTGCAGTAGGCGGGCCGCCATGACTTGACATTATTGGAACCCCGGCCCGTCATTCCAATACTTTGACGCTACCCCACGGCCGGACGCGAACCGAGAATATCCGAGCCAATTCGCAGGTGTGTCGCCCCGAACTTCACCGCGGCTTCCAGGTCTTGGCTCATCCCGGCAGAAATAGCTGTGGCAGCGGGATGCAGTTTGCGGAGTGCCCCGGAAATCCCGGCGAGTTTTTCAAACGCCGCCTCCGGATCGGCTCCCAGGGGCGCAACGGCCATCAGTCCGGACAACCGAAGCCCGTCCGCTGATTCGATTCTTCCTGCCAGTGCCTCAACGTCGGACGGGCCGGCTCCGCCACGGTGCGCGCCGGCGTCGTCATCCAGACTGACCTGAATGTAACAGTCGAGGTCGCTACGCCCCGTGGCATCCTTTTCCCGTGCGACGGCCTTGGCCAAAGCGTCTACAAGCTGCGGGCGATCTATCGACTGGACTGAGGCGGCGTACTTGGCGACCGACTTTGCCTTGTTGCTTTGAAGCTGGCCGACGAAGTGCCAACGAACATCAACGTCGGCCAGCTCAACACTCTTGGAGGCAGCTTCCTGGTCGCGGTTCTCGCCGACGTCAGTAACACCAAGTGCAGCCAAACGACGAACGTCAGCCGCGGGATGAAACTTGGTCACCACAATCAGCTTCGGTGGATCAGTTCGCCCTGCAGCGCGAAGGGCCGCCTCTATCCGCTGCCGCACCAGGCCGAGACGATCAGCTAGCTCAGCGCTACGGGCGTCACCACCCGAATCGCGCCGCGGTTCGTTGCCATATTCAAGGCTAGTCATGCGTCCACACCAAACCTGCGAATCGGCCGGTTCGGGAGTCCCGCCGGTATGAATAAAGGAAGTCATTTTCCAGGGTGCACTCACCCGAATACTCCACTGTGACATCCAGCGCGGCCAGTTGGGCCCGAACACCCGCCGGCAGGTCCAGGGCCGGAGTTCCCCACGATGTGGAAGACCAGGTTTCGGGAATCTTCTCCGCGACGTCTGCCCGCAGCTGTTCCGGGACCTCATAACAAGACCCGCAGATGGACGGGCCGAGCCACGCGCTGATATTGACAGCTCCCCGGCGTCGCATTTCTGCGACGGTAGCAGGCACAATGGCCGAAGCGACACCGGGACGGCCGGCATGGGCGGCAGCCAGGACCGGATTATCATCGGTGTCGCTACCAACGAGGACAACGGGGACGCAATCTGCCACCATGACAGCCAGGGGCTGCGGTGCACGTCGGCAATTTGTGGACGGCGCCGCGCCAGCGGAGACCATGGCATCGGCAGTCGGTCCGGCTCCATGCACGGCAATGAACTCAACGTGATTGCCGTGGACCTGGTCCATATATTGGAACTGCCCCGAATCCGGACCAACAGTGTGCAAGCCAAGCGCCTGTTCCAAACGGGCGCGACGGTCCAACACGGCCAAGGAGTCGTCCCCCACATGGAGAGCCAGGTTCCCGGCGCCTGCATCCGTGAAGGCTACAGAAACGCCGGGCCGTACTTCATTTCGCCACCAAAACACCTGGTACTGACTCTTTCGGACGTGGCTTACTTCAGGAAGTCGGGAACGTCGAGGTCATCGGACCGGCTACCCGAAAGATCGGGTTCAACCACCGCGGGAAGGTCGACGTCGAAGCCGGAGTCGGCGGGGAGGGCGGAGGGACGCTGCTGGCCCCAGTTGCTCAAACCCGCGGCGCCGATACCTGCCGTAGCGTGCTGCGGCGCGGCAGCGCTGGAAGGCGCGCTGCTCGGAGCAGCCGGGCGGTCCGAAGGCACGGGGTTCTGCGCGGGACGCGACTGGTCCATGGAAGGCGAAGTTGCTTTGACGTCATCGAAGCCTGCAGCGATAACTGTCACGCGTGCTTCATCACCCAAGGCGTCGTCGATGACGGCACCGAAGATGATGTTTGCCTCGGGGTGGGCCACTTCCTGGACGAGGCGCGCGGCCTCATTGATTTCGAACAGACCGAGATCCGAACCACCTTGGATGGACAACAGGACGCCGTGTGCGCCGTCGATCGAAGCCTCCAGGAGCGGGGAGGCGATGGCCAGTTCGGCAGCCTTGACGGCACGGTCTTCGCCACGGGCGGAGCCGATGCCCATGAGGGCCGATCCGGCGCCCTGCATGACTGACTTGACGTCAGCGAAGTCCAAGTTGATCAAGCCCGGGGTGGTAATGAGGTCCGTGATGCCCTGGACGCCGGAAAGGAGCACCTGGTCCGCCGAGCGGAAGGCGTCCAGGACGGAGACGTTGCGATCGCTGATGGACAGGAGGCGATCGTTGGGGATGACGATCAAGGTGTCGACTTCGTCGCGGAGGGCGTCAATGCCGGCTTCGGCAGAGCCTGCGCGGCGGCGGCCCTCGAAGGTGAACGGACGGGTTACGACGCCAATGGTCAGCGCACCGAGGGAGCGGGCGATGCGTGCGACCACGGGGGCGCCACCGGTTCCGGTGCCACCGCCCTCGCCTGCAGTAACGAAGACCATGTCGGCGCCGCGGAGAACTTCCTCGATCTCGTCGGCGTGGTCTTCTGCTGCCTGCTTGCCGACCTCGGGGTTTGCCCCGGCGCCGAGGCCTCGGGTGAGTTCGCGTCCGACGTCGAGCTTGACGTCGGCGTCGCTCATCAGCAGCGCCTGCGCGTCAGTGTTGATGGCGATGAACTCGACGCCCCGAAGGCCGACCTCGATCATGCGGTTGACTGCGTTCACGCCACCGCCGCCGATGCCGACGACCTTGATGACGGCCAAGTAATTCTGCGGTGCTGCCACGTTTCGTGCCCCTTGCTTGTGTCCTATAGCGAAACTGATCGAGTCCAACTTGAATCCTTGGACCTTAACCCTCTAGTTGAAGGTTATAGTTATGTCAAGTAACTCTACTGCGACGGTATTTCCTCTGGTTCCCACATGCAATCTCCGCTTGCGCGTGTCGTGTGATTGTCGCGAAATAAGGCCACCGTCGGCCGCAGGTTACGTTCTCAATGCTGCCTATTTTGTGAATGGATGCCGGGGAACACTGACGTCGTAGACGCTGACGGGAACCTTTGGGTCCGCCGGCATCCTCAGGAGCGCCTCAAGTGCTTTCGATTTCAGTTCCCTGTCCTCGGCATTGCCCCACACTACCGTCTTTCCGTCCACCAGTTTCAGCTCAACGGCATCCGCGGAAGCTGCAGAGGCGGTTGACATCCTGGCCAGAATGTCCGCGGGCAAGGTATCCAACACAGCAGCAATTGCCTTGAACAACCCGGTGTTGGTGGCGCCGACTCCGGCGTCGATCAAGGGCAGTGCTACGGCGGTCAAGTCCTTGGTCGCGCCAAGCTGCACTCCGTCGACATCCACCATGACGTAGGAGTCACCCTGCTTCAGCAGAGCCACAGGGACGCGCTCGTCCACATGCACCAGCAACTCCGACGGCGGGCGCGCTTCAATGGTGGCCGAACGGACCTGCACCAGCGGTTCCAGGAGCTCATTGACTTCCTGCTCACTGACTTGTGGGAGCGGCTTTCCTTCGAGTCCGGACAGCGCATCCTGCACCGCGTCCGGTGTCAGCAAGGTAGTGCCGTCCACGGTGATGGTCCGGACTGCGAGCACCGGCGAAAATACCGCTCCTGCAATCAGTGCACCGACCACGACCGCAACGATCGAGATCGTCCAAAGCGTGAGTCTCCGCTGGCGGCGTTTCTTCGGCTCAGGAAAGGCAATGACGTTGTCCCCCGGCAATGCTTTGCCTGGTTTGGGCGCACCGCCGGCGGCCTTCGAAGCACCGCCCGCCGGTTTGGCAGCGGCTGCGGACTTCTCCGGGTTCTTCGTAACCCGTTCAACTGAACGCTGCTCATCAACTGAACGCTGCTCATCAACTGAACGCTGTGCACTGATGACGTCCGCGGAGTCGCCCTTGGGAGGGCTGGCCGCGCTCCGGCGTGGGTCCGTTCCCGTTTTGAACGTGGGCTTGCGGGTGCTAGCCACCCAACGCCTCCACAATCACTGGCCCGTAGGCGGTGACATCTCCAGCGCCGACCGTCAGGACGACGTCGCCTTCGCTTGCGGCAGCTGCCACGGCGCCGACGGCTTCGTCGGCGGTAACCAGTCGTCCATTTACCAGGTGCTCGGTAATCAGCGTGCTTGTCACGCCGGGGATGGGATCCTCCCGGGCCGGATAGATGTCCAGGACCAGTGCGGTGTCCGCCAGGTCCAAGGCGGCCGCGAACTCTTTGGAGAACTCACGGGTGCGCGAGAACAGATGCGGCTGGAAGAGGACGTGCACTTTGTTGCCGGCGGCCACCGAACGGGCTGCCGACAAAGCAGCGCGGACCTCCGTGGGGTGGTGGGCATAGTCATCGTAGACGCGCACTCCCCTGCCCTGGCCTTTGAGCTCAAAGCGCCGGGACGCGCCGGTGAAGTGCCCCAGCGCTGCCGCTGCCGCGCCCGCTTCCACACCGAGCTCGACGGCGACGGCGAACGCCGCAGCCGCGTTGAGGGCATTGTGCCGCCCCGGTACCTGAAGTTCCAGCTTGCTGACGTTACCGTCGAAGGCAACGGACACGTCGCCCGGGCCGCCGTCATGAAGTCGGATATCGGCGTCGTCGGACGTTCCGTACGTCAGCACCCGCGTGGTCCCCTGGGCAGCTGTTCGCTCAGCCAAGGCCCGGGCGCCGGCGTCGTCGGCACAAGCGAGCAGAACGCCATTGGCGGGCAGGAGCGCCGCGAAGTCGTCAAAGGAAGCAAAGACTGCTTCCGGGGTTCCATAATGATCCAAGTGATCGGCTTCGACGTTGGTAACCACGGCAATCAACGGCCGGTAGTTAAGGAACGAGCCATCCGATTCATCAGCTTCTGCCACAAAGATGTCGGACGCCCCGTGTGCTGCGTTAACGCCGAGTGCCGGAACATTCGCGCCGATTGCAAAGGAAGGATCCAAGCCGGCTTCCTTAAGGAGGACGGCGACCATCGACGTAGTAGTCGATTTGCCGTGGGTGCCCGCCACGGTAACCACCCGGTGGCCGGCCATGGTGGCAGCCAAAGCTTCTGAACGGTGCAGCACAGGCAGCCCGGCGTCATGCGCCGCCACCAGCTCCGGGTTGTCCGCGCGAATGGCTGAACCGGCAACGACCGTCTGGGCATCACCCAGGTTCGCTGCGTCGTAGCCCACCGCAATACGGGCACCCGCCGAGGAGAGGTCGCGCATGACCGGCAAATCCTTGCCATCCGTCCCACTGACCGGAACGCCCCGCGACACCATAATGCGTGCCACCGCGGACATCCCCACTCCCCCGATGCCGATGAAGTGAACGCGTCCGAGGGACTCTAGACGGGCGATGCTGGTGGTCATGCGGATACCGCTTCCAAGACAAGATCAGCCATGCGCTGATCGGCGTTTCTGATACCAAGGGCCTCGGATTTACGGGCCATGTCGTTGAGCCTGCTGCTGTCTGTCAGAAGCGGAATTACTTCGCTTCGCAGCCATTCGCCACTGAGGTCTTTATCATCCACCAGCATTGCGCCGCCGGCGGCAACCAAGGGGGCAGCGTTGAGCGCCTGCTCTCCGTTGCCTATGGGCAACGGCACGAATATTGCGGGGACTCCCACCGCCGCTACCTCACTGACGGTGCCGGCGCCGGCACGGGCGAGGAGGACATCGGCAGCCGCATAGACGTTCTCCATGCCATCCACATACTCAACCTGCCGATAGCCGTCGGCGGCGAGAAGTCCGCCGTCGTCATTCTTGACGGCTTTGCCGATGCCGGTGATGTGCAGCGTCTGCACTCCGGCAGCCGCCAGAGCGGGAAGGGCGGCCGTGACGGCACGGTTGATGCTCAACGCCCCTGACGACCCGCCGGTGACGATCAGGGCGGGACGCCCGGCAACCAAGCCGAGCGCAGCCTTTGCAGCAGGAGCAGCAGCAGCCCTGTCCAGTTGAGAAATGGCGCGGCGCATGGGCATCCCCACGTGGCGTGCACCCCTCAAACGGGTACCGGCAAACGCCACGGCAACGTGGTTGCTGAGCCTGGCACCCACTCGATTGGCCAGGCCGGCCTTCATATTGGCCTCATGGATGACGATGGGGATCCGGAGTTGCCTCGCAGCGAGGTACATCGGCGTGCAGACGTAGCCGCCCACCCCCACAAGGACGTCCGCGCGTGCTTCCTCCAGGATGCGCCGGGCCTGCCGGACCGCTCCGCCCAATCGGGCGGGCAGCCTCACGAGGTCCGCCGACGGTCTCCGCGGAAACGGAACACGGTCGATGGTGGCCAGTTCATACCCGGCAGCAGGGACCAGACGGGTTTCCATGCCCGACGGCGTACCAACAGCAAGGACGGCGGCCTCCGGACGTCTATCCCTGATGGCATCGGCAATGGCCAGCAGCGGGCTGACATGACCGGCGGTTCCACCGCCGGCAAGGACGACAGACAACGGCTTGGATGCGGTGGCGGAATCAAAAGTCATGAAGTGCTAGGTACGCTTTCGTGCGGTCTTGGACATGAGGCGCGGGAGGAATCCTGAACGCTGCTGCTCCGGCAGTTGGCCGCGGGCCAAAGACAACACTACGCCCACGCCGCAGAGCGACATGATCAGCGCGGAGCCGCCATAGGAGATGAAGGGAAGCGGCACCCCCACCACGGGAAGGAGCTGGGTTACCACGGCCATGTTCATGCTTGCCTGGCCGAGCAGCCACACCATGATTCCACCCGCAAGGGTGCGCTGGAAAGGATCGGTCTGCCGGACTACCACCCGGAAGATCGCAATACCCAGGATCGCGAACAGGACCAGGACCACGATGGTTCCCACGAGGCCGAGTTCTTCGCCAATAATGGCGAAAATAAAGTCATTGTGCGCTTCCGGAAGCCAGTTGTATTTCTGCCGGCTTTGTCCCAGGCCCAATCCGGTCCAGCTCCCCTGCGCAAGGCCGTACATGCCGTTGGTGGATTGGAAGTCGAAGTCGAATTGCTCGGTGCACTTTTGAGAGGCCGTTCCCAGCCACGACGTGATGCGGCAGATCCGGTTCTGACTACTGATGGTGGCCAAGACGGCGCCGGCTGCACCCACCGCACCTGCGATGCCCAGCATGCGGCCCGGTACACCGGCGAAGTAAAGCCCGGCGGCGGTGATCGCCGCAATGACAATGACAGTTCCGAGATCGTTGCCCAACATCACCAGCACAATCACAAGGCCTGCGCCGGGAACCACGGGGATGATGACGTGCATCCAACGGTGAAGGAGCTTTTGCTTCCTCGCGAGGACCGCAGCGATCCAAACGCAAAGGATCAGCTTGGCCATTTCCGAAGGCTGAAGGGTGACACCGCCGAGGTCAATCCAGTTCTTGTTGCCATTGACGGTGTTACCCATGACCTGTACCAGGGCGAGGAGGACAATGACTGCCCCCAGCGCCCACCAGGACAGTTTCTTCATCCAGTTCACGTTGGTCCGAGAGATGACATACATCGCAATGAGTCCCACGACGCCGAAGACTGCCTGCTTAAGGGCATCGGCGTAGGGCGACTTCCCTTCGGAGATGGCTTCAACGCTGGAGGCGGACAACACCATCATGATGCCGATGGCCGTCAATGCCAGAGCACAGCCGAGGATCAGGTAATACGTGGAGCTGTTCGAGGCTTTGCCTTTGCCTTCAAGGCTTTCCCAGAAGCTGCGCAAGTGTCCACGTAGCCCCTTGGGCCGGCTGTCGTCAACGGACGCGGCCTTGGACTTCCCGTCCCGGGGTTCTTTGCCGCGGGTGCGGGTGGGCGTGCTGACCATTGTTACTCCTCGGTGGTCGGTGCCTGCCCTTCCACAAGCTCGCGAACTGCCAGGACGAAAGCGTCGCCGCGGTGAGCGTAGGAAGAGAACTGATCCATGGATGCAGCCGCCGGCGCCATCAGCACGGTGTCTCCGGGCGTTGCCACTCCGGCCGCCGATGCCACGGCCTGGGCCATGATGGTCTCACCGTAGATTGGCGAAGCGGCGTCTCCGGCTGCGGTCTGCACTCCTTCAGTGTCGCCCTTGGGGGGCGCTATCACGGGGACATCCGGTGCGTGTCGCTGGAGGGCTGCCTCCAGCGCGTCCGTGTCGGTGCCAATGAGCACCACGGCTTTCAACCGGGGTGCGTGCTCTTTGACGAGGTCGTCATAGTCGACGCCCTTGGAGAGCCCGCCGGCGATCCACACAACCTGCTGAAAGGCCGACAGTGCGGCGGAGGCCGCGTGCGGATTGGTTGCCTTGGAGTCATTGATCCACAGGATGTCGTTGTGGTTGGCGACTAACTGGATGCGGTGCGCACCGGGCAAATAGTTGGTCAGGCCCTGCTTCACCGCGGCTGGTTCGATTCCGTAGGCGCGGACCAGGGCCGCCGCCGCGAGGGCGTTGGCCACCATGTGGCGAGGTGCCACAGGGCCCAGATCGGACATCGAGGCAAGTTCTGCCGCGGAGTCCTTGCGCTCGGCTATGAATGCCCGGTCAACAAGGAGGCCCTCCACCACGCCCAGCATGCTCACGGCCGGCGTGTTGGTGGTGAAGCCGATAGCCCGGCACCCTTCCACGACATCGGCGTTCTCCACCATGCGTTCAGTTTCGATTTGTTCCGCGTTGTAGATCGCGGCCTTCTGCGTGTTCTCGTAAACCTTGGCTTTATCGGCGAGGTAGGAGCCGTAGGAGCCGTGCCAATCGACGTGGTCTTCAGCAACATTCAGGCAAACACTTGCAACAGGAGACAACGAGTGGCTCCAGTGCAGCTGGAAGCTGGAGAGCTCAACGGCGAAGGCGTCGTAGTCCACCGGATCCCGGAGGGCGTCAAGGATAGGGGTGCCGACGTTTCCGACTGCGATCGCTTTGAGGCCGGCAGCCTGCAGCATGGATTCGGCCATGCCCACCGTGGTGGTCTTGCCGTTGGTGCCGGTGATCGTCAGCCAGTCGGCTGTCTTGCGCCCTGCCCGCTCCCTGAGGCGCCAGGCAAGCTCAACGTCGCCCCAGACAGCGATGTGCTTCCGCTTTGCAGCTGCAAGCAGTGCTTGGTCGGGGCGCCAACCCGGGGAGGTCACCACAAGCTCGGGCAGGGTTCCGTCGATCAGCGGGAGTGCCTTCACGGCGTCCTCCCCCAACAGCACATCCACAGCACCCACAATTTTCAGGGTGTCGGCCTGGGCTTTGGCCTTGGTTGTGGTGGCGGCGTCAACCACCACCACTTTTGCACCAAGTTCGATCAGGGTGTCGGCAGCTGAGAAGCCGGAGACACCTATGCCCGTCACAACAACGCGCAGGCCGGCCCAGTCAGCATCCCAGCTGGTGAGTTCATTGAGCCTGTCGGCGTTCGACGGCGTCTCCGGGCTTACGTTCACAGCAGCACCACCCATTCAGCATAGAAAATTCCAAGGCCGGCGGCCACGAAAAGCCCGGCGAGGATCCAGAACCGGACCACCACGGTAACTTCCGCCCAGCCCTTCAATTCAAAGTGGTGTTGCAGTGGGGCCATCTTGAAGACACGCTTCCCGCCGCTGAGCTTGAAGAAGCCCACCTGGATGATGACGGACAGGGTGATCAGGACGAAGAGGCCACCGATGAAGGCAAGCAGGAGTTCGGTGCGTGACAGGATGGCAAACGCCGCAACGGCACCACCGATGGCCAACGATCCCGTGTCACCCATGAAGATTTTGGCTGGCGATGTATTCCACCACAGGAATCCCACCAGGGCAGCACTGAGAATGGCCGCCAGCAGGGCGAGGTCCATGGGGTCGCGAACCTGGTAACAACCGCTGCCGGCTTCCCGTGGTGATCCGCAGGCCTGGTTGTTCTGCCAGATCCCCATGATGGTATAGGCGCCAAAGACCATGATGGATGCTCCGGCAGCCAATCCGTCGAGGCCATCGGTGAGGTTCACACCGTTGGTGGCCGCGGTGATGATCAGGTTGGACCAGAGCACGAACAGGATGGCACCTGCCACTGTGCCGCCGAAGGCGAGGTCCAGCCAAGGGATGTCCCGCACCAGGGAAATTTGGGTGGATGCAGGACGCAGGCCGTCCTCGTTGGGGAATTGCAGGACCAGGACCGCAAAGATGATGCCGACGGCCGCTTGGAGGATCAGCTTGGCCCGTGCGTTAAGGCCGAGACTTCGCTTGTTGGAGATCTTGATGAAGTCATCCAGGAAGCCCACGAAGCCCATGCCCACCATGAGGAACAGCAGCAGCAGCCCCGACGCCGACGGACCGGCAGAGTCCGGATTCATCATCCACATGATCAGATGTGTCACGAAGTAACTGATGAGTACGGCAGCCACCACCACGGTTCCACCCATGGTGGGCGTGCCGCGCTTGGTGTGGTGGGACGTCGGTCCGTCGTCCCGGATGAATTGTCCGTAGCTCTTGGCCACCAGGAACCGGATGAACAGGGGCGTCCCTATCAGGGCCACCAGAAGAGCGACGCCGGCGCCGATCAAAAGTGCAATCACAGCAGCTCGTTCCCTTCGCTTGCGGCAGCTTCGGCCGCGTTTTCTCCGGTGGGCTCGGCCCGTGGAGGTAATGCTATCCGATCACCCAAATGCCGTAGTCCTACGCCGTTGGAGGACTTGAAGAGCACCAGGTCACCGGGTTCCAGCTCGTTTTGAAGGAGCTCATATGCTTCTTCCACTGTCTCCGTGAACGAGCACTCGTCACCCCAGGAACCTTCCTGGATAGCGGAAATATAGAGGGCGCGGGCTTCGCGTCCCACCACCACCAGCCTGGAAATGTTCAGCCGCACCACTTGGGTTCCCACTGCGGTGTGCTCGCGGATGGAGTCTTCCCCCAACTCGAGCATTGCCCCAAGAACGGCCCAGGTCCTTCTGCCTTGGCCAAGATCGGCCAGCGTACGCAATGCAGCCCGCATCGATTCCGGGTTGGCATTGTAGGCGTCATTGATGATGGTGACGCCGTCCTCACGTTCGGTACGTTCCATCCGCCAGCGGCTGGCTGCGGACTGGGAGCTGAGCGAGGAGGCAATGTCAGCGGCCGGGATGCCGGCGGCGAATGCCGCCGCTGCCGCCGCCAACAGATTCGTGACGTGGTGTCCACCGATCAGGCGGCTTCGCACCTCAACGGACGGGCCGCCGTCGGGCAGCACCAAATCGAAGTCCGGGAAGCCTTGCCCGTTGACTACGACGTTGCGGGCTTCCACCTCTTCGGTGGTGGCTGGCGAAGCCGTGAAGCCCAGGACTTTGGCTTTAGTCCGCGTGCGCATGGCAGCAACGCGGCCATCATCGAGATTGATCACAGCTGTACCGTGCTCGCCAAGGGCTTCCACCAGTTCGCCCTTGGTCTTGGCGATGTTCTCCACGCCCCCGAATTCGCCGGCGTGAGCAGTACCAACCACCAGCACCACGCCAATGTCCGGTTTGACCATCTCTGCCAGGTACTTGATGTGGCCCAGGCCGGTAGCGCCCATCTCTATGACCAGGAAGCGGGTGCTGGCATCAGCGGCAAAAACCGTCAGCGGGACGCCCACCTCGCCATTGTAGGACCCCTGTGGAGCCACTGTGGCTCCAGCAGTGGACAGAACACCGGCAAGGAGGTCCTTGGTGGTGGTTTTCCCCGCTGATCCGGTGATGCCAATGACGGTAAAGTCCTCGCCGCGGCTTTGACGCTCAGTACGGATACGGCGGACGGACTCCGCTGCAAGCGCGCCCATGGCCAACACGGCATCCTCAACCACGACGGCGGGATAGGGGCGGCCGTCGGCATCGGTGACTTCGCGTTCGCCGAGAACCAGAACGGCGCCGCGTGCGAAAGCGGCGTCGACAAAGTCGTGGCCATCGGCATGCTCGCCGGGCTTGGCCACGTACAGCGATCCGGGCGTTGCTTCCCTGGAATCGGTGACGACGGAAGTGGGCACGATGTCCGGGGCTCCGGTCAATCGGCCATGGGTGATGTCGGCGATCTCCGCCGCAGTAAGTGCAATCATCTCGGTTTAGGACTCTATCCGCTGGTCCGTTGAAACGCTGAATCCCTTGGATGTCAAGGCGGCCCGCAACTCCACCCTGTCATCCAGGGCAAGATTCACTCCTTTGACTTCTTGCCACACTTCATGACCGCGCCCGGCGATGAGGATGGTGTCCTTGCCGGTCGCCATGTCGACGGCCAGCTTGATGGCGGCATCCCTGGGGTACGACTCGATGATTTCGCTGTTCAGGTTCTCGGAGTCCCGGGCCGCATGGGCCCCCTGCAGGACCTCGGCCCGGATTGCTGCTGCGTCCTCGTCGTGGGGATCATCATCACTGACGATCACGACGTCGGCAAGGCGGGCAGCGATGGCTCCCATGGTTGGGCGCTTGCCTTGGTCACGCTGACCCGTCGCCCCGAAGACCACGATGACACGGGATCCCTCCAGGGGTGAACGAACGGCTTCCAAGGCACGGGACAAGGCGTCAGGATTGTGGGCAAAATCAACGACGGAGGCAGGCTCTGTGGACACCAGCTGCATGCGTCCGGGAACTGCCACGGTGAAGGGGTCGTGCGCATCCAAGGCAGCTTGGAGCGTGTTTACATCCACGCCTGAAGCCAGGACCATGAGCGCAGCCAGAGCTGCATTTGCCACATTGAAATCTCCCGGCAGGCCTGTGTGGACGCTCACGGTTCGTCCGTCGGCGTGCCTGAGTTCGAATTCCGAGCCCAGTCCGCGCGCCGTGATGGATGCGACGGTCCAGTCGGCGTTGGCGTGGCCGCCATCGAGGGGCTTGGTTGAGAGAGTGGTGACCGGGATGTCGGCTGTATCCGCCAGCTTGCGTCCCCAGTCGTCGTCGACCGTGATGACAGCGCGCCTGGCCCTACCCGCAGTGAAGAGTTCCGCCTTGGTGCGGAAGTACTCCTCCATGCTGCCATGCAGGTCCAAGTGGTCCTGCGTGAGGTTCGTGAAACCAGCGACGTCGAACATCACTCCATCCACTCGATGGTATGAAATGGCGTGCGAGGAGACCTCCATGGATGCCGCGTCCAGGCCCCGTTCCCGCATCAGGGCCAACAGTGCGTGGACATCCGGGGACTCCGGAGTCGTCAGCAGGCTGGGGATCGGTTCCCCGCCAGCAACAATTTCGATGGTGCCGATGAGACCGGGCTTCTTCTCCAGTGCCCGCAGCAAGGAGTTGATGAAGTAGGTGGTTGTGGTCTTTCCATTGGTGCCGGTGACCCCGTACAGCGTGGGGAAGCCGCTGTCCGCAGGCTGGCTCCGATAGATCAGCCCGGCCAAGCGTCCGACGGCGGTTCGCGGCTCAGGGACGATGAGTACCGGAACGGGCTGCTCACCTGCCAGCGCAAGCTGGCGTGCGCCGGCGTCGTCCGTGACGACCGCGACCGCCCCGGCCTCGACTGCCTGCGGAACGTAGTCGGCACCATGGCGGGAGGCCCCGGGCAGGGCCATGTAGAGGTCGCCGGCTTCGACGGCCCTGGAGTTGAGGGATATGCCTGTCACTCCCCTGTCTTGGCTGGCATCCGGAGCGGCGACACCGAGTGCGTCCGCGATGGTTGACAACGGCACCGCGGCCACGGATGCGGGACGAAAGCCGGTCTGGCCGGCATCCGGCGTCGTGGCGCTGACAGCTGCCTCATTATGCTCTGACACGTGGTTCTCCGTTGGTGCTCGTGGAACGACCGGCCTGGGGCCAGCGGCGCCCGGGCCGTTAGTGGTGGATCGATTTTGGCCGAAACAGACGCCCAAAAAGCTTACTTGACGAACTGGGGCAACCGCGCGGGGGTTCCGGTGGACGGCGCCACATTATAGGTCCTGAGGACCTGCGCCATCACTGAACGGAAAACGGGACCGTTCGTGAGTCCATAGATGTTTCCTTTGGGGCGCTGAAGGACCACTTCCACAATGAACCTCGGGTCGTCCATGGGTGCCATGCCCACCATGGAGGCCGTGAAGCCGTCGAACCCCGGCAGGCCGTCCTCGCGGGGAGCCTGTGATGTCCCCGTCTTGGCTCCCACGCGGTAGCCGTCGATGGCTGCATCCTTGATCTGGCCCTCTGTCACGGCGCTTTCAAGGATGTCCCGGACCTGCTGGGCAGTTTCCTTGGATACCACCTGCCGGGAGTCCTTGGCGGGAACCTTTTGCTCCTCGCCCTCCGGGGTGATGTAACTGTCAATGAGCCTGGGCTGCAGCATCACGCCATCGTTGGCAATGCTCTGGAAGGCACGCACGGTCTGGAGTGTCGATTGCGAGACACCTTGGCCGAAAAGCACCGTGTACTGCTGGCGGTCGTCCCACTGCTCGGGTTTGGCCAGTATGCCTGTGGCTTCCGCGGGAAGTCCGATGTCCGTCTGCTCGCCAATGCCGAATTTCTTGAGCCAATCGTACCTTTGTTCCTTGGTCAGCCGGCTGCCGGCCATGACGGTTCCGGTGTTCATGGACCACCCAAGGATGCCGGCAAGAGTGCGCTCTTCAGTGCCGTGCTCGAACGCGTCTGTGAACGTCTGCCCATCAATGGTGTAGGCCGCGGGGGTAGTGAAGTGATCCAGGGGAAAGGATTTTCCTTCCTCGATCACTGCTGCGGCGGTAATCATTTTCTGCACGGAACCGGGCTCATATGCGGCTGTGACGGACCTGACCCCGCGGTCCTTGGCATCGACTTTCCCGGGATCATTGGGGTCCGGCGCATTGGTATCTGCCAAGGCAATAAGGTTGCCCGTCTTTGTGTCGATCACAATGATGGAACCCCACTCGGCATTCATCTTGTTGACTTGGCTTTGGATGGCCTGCTGCGCGAAATACTGGATGTCCGTGTTGATGGTCAGCTTGACGTCGCTACCATCGACGGCGGGGGTGAGTTCATCTGTCGCCACCGGAATCCTGAGTCCGTCAGCGCCGATCTCAAAAACGCGTTTACCTTCCACGCCACGAAGGATCTCGTCCTGGGTTTGTTCGATGCCCGCCTGCCCGTTGGTTCCATCCTTGAGGAAACCAACCACACCGCCGGCGACGCTGCCGTTGGGGTAAACCCGTTTGCTGACACCTTCGGCACTGAGGCCCGGTATGTAGAGCTTGGAGATCCGGTCTTCCAGTTCCGGTTTTACGTCCTTTGCCACCACGAAGTACTGCTTATCGCCGGTCAATGACTCGCGGATAGTGCTTTCGTCCGCCCCCAGAAGACCAGCCAGATCGGAAATCCCTTGATCACGGGTGATCTCGTCCAGTTTCTCGGTCTTCTCATTGAAGCGGTGGAAAGTTTCCGTACTCGTGTTGACGGTCTGGTCCACCACGAGGTTGTACCGGATCACGCTGCTGGCCAGCACCGTCCCGTTGGCATCGACGATCTGTCCCCGCTCGGCAGGAAGCACCTGCGGCGTGAGGCGGCTTGCCAAGGCAGCTTCTGCCATCCCGCCCATATCCAGGCCCTGGACCATGAACAGCTTGCCACCCACCACCAGAAGCAAGGTCAGCATGATGCCAAGGCCAACGCGCAACCGCTTTCTTGCCGCCGGCGTCTTCGTTTTTTTCGATGTGCCGGGGTTCTGTGCCACGTTGATTCCTTGCTGCTGGCCGTGCTTCGGTGGACTGACGGTCTATTGCCCTGGTGCCTTCTGCCGGGGTGCCGGTACCGATCCCCCGTGAAGCTCTACGGGCGGGGTTGCCGCCCCTGACGTCTGGGTTGCCGGAGGAGTGGAAGGCGTTTCGGCCGGGGCAACCGGAGTTGCGTCCGGCTTGCGGCTCTCCAGCGGGTCTTTGGTAGTCACGGATGGAACCACGTCAATCAAACCCTCAACTGCCGGAGCAGCAAGCAGGGCTCCAGGAATATCTCCCTTAACTGCCGGCAATGCCTTTCCGGTCACAGCCATGGTGTTCAGATCGATCTGGCCCTTAACGGTGGAAGCAACCATTCCCAATTCTGCAGCCTTCGCAGCGAGGTTTTGTGGAGCTTCGAAGTTCTGCTTCTTCTGTGTCAGGTCCTGGTTCTCCTTGTTCAGCGTGGCGGCTTCGGCTTTCAGCTGCACCAACTGGTACTGCGCCGTGGACACGGAGATATTCAACACCAGGACCGTCAGGAGCGCGGCAGCCATCGCCACGAAGCACAGGACCACAAATGGCGTCCTGCGCTTGCCCGGCGCGCTGCGTACCACTGAGAGTGGAGTACGCGGCTTGCGGGCAGTGTCCGGTTTCCCCGCAGGGACCGGAAGCGCCCGTGCACTGCTGCCCACCGTGGAGGACAAAGTCTTCGCTGCGGCGTTACTCATGCGTCTCTCCTCTGTTTGATACGCTCCACTGCCCTCAACCGGGCAGACGCCGCGCGGGGGTTCTCAGCGATCTCTGCTGCCGTAGGCACTTCCGTGCCTTTGGTGATGGTCTTCAATTCGGGTTTGTGTTCTTCGAGTTCCACCGGGAAGCCAAGCGGCGCCGACGATTTGGAACCTGATTGGAAAACGGACTTCACGATCTTGTCCTCAAGGGAGTGATAGGACATCACCACGATCCGGCCACCCATGGCCGTAGCGGCTACAGCCGCAGGAACCGCGCGCTCCAGAACATCGAGTTCCTCGTTGACCTCGATCCTTAAAGCCTGGAACGTACGCTTTGCGGGATGCCCGCCGCTCTTCGCTGCTGCGGCGGGAACGACGCTGCGGATCTGCTCCACAAGTTCACCTGTGGTCGCGAAGGGCTTCTCTGCACGGGCATTGACGATCCGGTTGGCTATCCGCCCGGCAAATTTCTCTTCGCCCCATTTCCGGATGATGCGCACGAGCTCGTCTTCGCTGTAGTTGTTCACCACATCAGCTGCCGTTTGGCCGCGGCTGGTGTCCATCCGCATGTCCAAGGGCGCATCGTACGAGTAGGCGAAACCCCGTTCACGCTCATCCAGCTGCAGGGACGAGACGCCAAGGTCCATGAGAATGCCGTGAACTTCCGGTATGCCAAGGTCCAGCAGGACGTCCTCTATCTCGTCGTACACCGCATGAACAAGATCGGTACGGTCCGAAAAGGGCTCCAAGCGGGCGCCGGCCAACGCCAGTGCTTCCTCGTCGCGGTCAATGCCGACCAGGTGGAGATCGGGAAAGCGCTGCAACATCGCCTCGGAGTGGCCGCCCATGCCAAGGGTTGCATCGATGACGACGGGTCTATCTCCGCGTTTTCGGGCAGCCTCAAACCCGGGAGCGAGCAAGTTGATGCAGCGGTCTTTCAGGACGGGAACGTGGCGCTCCGATGTGGGCTTTGCCGCGTCCTGCTCTTCCACGCTGCCTCCTCTTTCCTCAATCGCTTGCATGCTGATTCTTGAATCGGATCCCCATCCGCGCCTATCGTTCGGCCGCCTGGCTCAGGGGAAGGTGAGCCAGGAAGACAGTTCGATGGGCGGCTGGAGATCCCATTCAAGAAGCTGGACTGCGGCTTCCTCCAACCGGGATCAGATGAACCCGGGCAGATTGTCGTCATCCGTTTCCGAGAAGGCGGCTTCCTTCTCGCTGAGGTACTCGTTCCAAGCTTCGGCATCCCAGATCTCAGCCCTGGTACCGGCACCAATGACCGCCAGTTCCCGACCAAGCCCTGCGTAAGCCCGGAGCGCCGGCGGAATCGTCACGCGCCCCTGCTTGTCAGGTACCTCATCAGAGGCTCCAGACAGGAAAACCCGAATGTAGTCCCGCGCCTGCTTGGAGGACAGTGGCGCCTCCCGCATTGACTCGTGAATGCGTTCGAATTCTTTCTGGCTGAAGACGTAGATGCAGCGTTCCTGGCCTCTGGTGAGAACCAATCCGTCGGCAAGTTCCTCACGAAACTTGGCGGGAAGGATGATCCGGCCCTTTTCATCGAGACGCGGCGAGTGAGTACCCAGAAACACTGGTCCACCGCCCCTCAATCAAGGTGCCCGTACATGCCCAACACTGCCACTACCCTCTTATGTACTCCACTTTACTCCACAACGCACCACAGTCAACGCAGTGCGGGGCGTTTCTCCACCACTTTGAGAATTGCCTGGCCTGAAACCACGCGGATTCCCGGCCTGTGACGGAAAGTGGAGGGCCAGGCGCGAAGGGCAGAGTCATCCGCGCCTCGATGACGGTTTTCGAACTCCAGCACCGGCAATACCAGGCCTGATTCAACGCAGAAGGGTGAAAAGTGGAGAAAAGGGTGGGAAGTGGAGCGCGTGGTGGAGAGTGGAGAGGAAGAGGAGCGATACTCCCCCGCATGGATTCCACCCTTAAATGCGAAAAGACCCGCAGCGCGGGTCTTTCGTTATCCCCCGTGGACGTTCAGGGGCGTGGTCGATTCAGGAGGCGTGGTTGATTCAGGAGAGCCCGCGGTCAACGGCAGCGAATCCGGAAGAGACCGTCAATTGTCGTCGCGACGCCGCTCGTCCCAACGTTCTTCCAAGTTGCTCATGAACGAACTCTTGGGCTTGGTCTTGCCGGGTTTTCCCTTGCTGGCTTTGCCGAAGGCCGCGCCACGCAAGGTGGCAAAGTACACGCCAGCACCCATCACGATGAAGCCAAGGACCCCCACCGGTATCGCTTGCAGTGATACGCCAACAAGCAGGAGAAGGATGCCGGCAATGGCACCCAGCACACCGATGATCACATGCCGGGTAGACCAGCTGCGGATGGGATCCGAACCCATGGTGTTGGCGAACTTCGGATCGTCCTCATGAAGTTGCTTCTCAAGTTGCTCAAGCAGCTTCTGTTCATGCTCCGAGAGGGGCATCGCGACCTCCTTTAGTCAGCCAGCGTCTGGGACATAACGCGTCCTGTGCGTCTGTTTCCAAAACGATCAGACCAAAAAATTCGTTCCCCGAAATTCCCTCTTGGTTCAGCGGGCATCTCGGGGCCGACTGTTCAGGAAACAGTTTGTCCAGACGATCTAAATCTCTGTAATAAATAGGATAGTTTGTCCGACGCCGTTCTGAAAGACGCCCGCAGTGCTCCCCGTGCACCCCTGCTGGTCTCAGGCGTCCATTGATGGCTTACCGGGCTCCAGGAGACGGGCCGGGAGTAGCTTTTTGGACCCAAAGCGTTCGGAGACCCGGTCCAGTGCTTGTTCGGCCGCCCGCCAGTTATCGTCCCGCCGGTCCAGGCTCAATTGCAGGGACGTCTGGCCCGCTGGTTCCAACTGCTCGGCCCGCACCCCTACCAAACGAACGCTCATTGATCGCGTACCCAGGGACTCAAGCAGTTGCACGGCCACCTGGTAGATCAGTTGCGCGCTGTCCATGGGGGTATGCACAGTGCGGCTGCGTGTAACAGTGGAGAAATCCGAGTACCGCAGCTTCAAGGCCACAGTCCGTGCCAGCATGCCCGAGCTCCTGAGCCGGATGGCCGTACGGTGCGAGAGGCGCAGCAATTCCCTATGTAGCAGGGCATCGTCCCCCGTGTCCACGGAGAACGTCTCCTCTGCCCCGATGCTTTTCTCAAGCCTGGCTGGAGTCACGGGCCGTGGATCGATTCCCATGGACAAGCGGTGCACGTGCTCACCGCTGGCTCCCAGCACTTTCTTGAGCGACGCCAAGGGAGTTGCCGCGACATCCGCTACTGTCCGAATGCCCAGGCGGGACAGCACTTCGGCAGTCTTACCACCGACACCCCATAAGGCGCCGACGGGAAGACTATGAAGATATGGAATAGAGTCTTCGGCATTGATCTGGAGGATGCCGTCAGGTTTGCATCGCGTGGAGGCGATCTTGGCCACAAACTTGGTGCTGGCGATCCCCACGGAAGCCGTGATGCCCAGTTCCGACTGCACCCGACGGCGAATGAGGTGCCCAATGTCCATCGGCGACCCAAGACGGCGGATTGCGCCGCCAACGTCCAGGAATGCTTCGTCGACGCTCAACGGCTCCACCAAATCGGTAATTGAGGCGAAAATCTCCATCAGCCGGGCCGATACCTCGTAGTACTCCGCATGCCGGGGGGTGATGATCACCGCGGCGGGACACCGCCTCATGGCAATGGACATCGGCATGGCTGACTTCACACCTGTGGCCCGGGCTTCGTAGGAAGCGGACAGCACAACGGATCGTTCTGCAGGGAATCCAACGATGACCGGCTTCCCCCGAAGATCGGGGCGGCTGCGCAGTTCCACTGACACGAAGAATGCGTCCATATCCACGTGCAGTATGCTGGTTCGCCGCATTTCCCGCAGGGCCTCTGCGGCGCTGCGGGCGGGCTTGCTGCCGGCACTTTGAGCGCCACCGAATGCTTCCTGCCTCACAACGGCAATACTATGCCCGGCCACTGACTAAACTGGAGGCACAGTCCGGCTCAGCCCCAGGAAGGATACCCTGTGAAGCTCTTTGGAACTCCTCAATCGCGAGGGTTTGCCCTGCTCGCAGTCAGTGTCGCTTTGGCGGCGTCAGCATGCACCCCTTCGCCCGGCGGTTCGGCAGCGCCGTCCGCGACAAGCGCTGCCTCAGCATCGTCCACGGCGACACCAACTCCGTCATCAGCTGCTTCCGGTTCCACGGCCTCGCCTGAAACCACATCATTCACGGAGACCCCCGCACCTGCACCCGACGCCACGGCAACCGTGAACGCACTTGTTCCCGGCTTCCCCGAGCAACTCATCCCGGTCATGCCCAAGACCTCTGTCCGTTCCAGCAGTGTGGACAAGAGCGCTGCAGTAGCAACCGTGGCTCTGGTGGGAACAATCAAGGCCCCGCCGGAGGGTGTCGTGGATTACTACAAGACCTCCATGGAAGCCCAGGGCTTCAAACTTGTTCCCGGACCGTCCGCTGTCGGTAATGTCACCTCCCTTGACTTCATCCGTGGTGACGGCGAGACGGTGAACGTTTCGGTCAGGCAAAAAGAAGGCGTTTCAACGTTCACTATCGGTGCCAACGTGGCAGCCGGGTCCGTCAAGTGACGGTGACTTCCCTCGTCACCTCGGAGCAGACACAGTTCATCAGCGGAGTTGCCGGCAAACTAAGCGGCTTCATGTCGGAGCAACGGGACCTCATGGCCACGGTTTCTCCCGATGTTGAGCCGCTAATTGGGTCGATTTCGAATCTGGTCACCGGTGGCAAGCGCCTTCGGGCCCTGATGTGTTACTGGGGCTGGAGGGGCGCGGGCGGCCCCGCAGACGACCCGGACATCGTCACCGCCGGTTGTGCCCTTGAACTTTTTCAGGCAGCGGCCCTGATCCACGATGACATCATTGACCGGTCCGACACCCGCCGCGGCGGTCCCAGCGTCCACAAACGCTTCAGCCAGCTCCATGAGATGAACGGCTGGGCGTTGGACAGCGGGCGGTTTGGGGATGCAGCAGCCATCCTGACCGGCGATCTCTGCCTTTCCTTCAGCGAGGAGTCCTTTACAGACATTGGCCCGCGGGCAGCCTCGGGAACTCCTGCGCGGCAAATCTTCAATGTAATGCGGGCAGAAGTAATGGCAGGTCAATACCTCGACATCCTGGAAGAAGTGGCGGGCCCCGTGCGTGAAAGAGCCGGTTCTGTGGACCGGGCCAAATCCATCATTCGCTATAAATCCGCCAAATACTCCACTGAGCATCCGCTGGCACTGGGCGGGGCCTTGGCCGGCGCCCCCTCCGGACTGCTCGCCGGGTACTCGGAGTTCTCCCTGCCGCTGGGGGAAGCATTCCAAATGCGCGACGACGTCCTGGGTGTCTTTGGCGATCCCGAAACGACCGGCAAGCCCGCCGGAGACGACCTCCGGGAAGGCAAACGCACCGTTCTGGTTGGTTTCGCCATCAACCAAGCACCCTGTGCCGAGGCGGACTTTATCGACCGAATGCTGGGCAAGCCCGATCTCGGCGAAAAGGATGTAGCTGACATCAGGAGCATCATGGTCGAGTGCGGTGCGTTGGAGGCCACGGAGTCGCTGATCGCAGAACTAAGCAACAAGGCCTTCGAAGCTCTGGACAGCCTGCCGCTTGAGGACGTCCCACTGCTGGCCCTACGCAGGCTGGCCGAAGCCGCTGTCAGCCGGGCGGCCTGACCCGGAAACCACAAGGACCTGCACCACGCATTAGTCGGTACGAATCAGCCGAAAACAAGACATGCAGCGACGACGGCGGTGAATCACCGCCGTCGTCCGCGTTCTGTCGGTTACCCGGCCTGCCCTTGAAGAGGCGCTGTTACCAGGCCAGTGACTGGGCGCGACGCCTGATCTCTGTTTTACGCCCTTCCCGAAGGGCGTCAATGGGGCGCCCCCGCAATGATTCGTCGGGCGTGAACAGCCAGATAATCAGTTCTTCGTCGTTGTAGCCGGCGTCGCTGAGAACCGCGATGGTTCCCTTCAAGCTGTCTACAACGTGCCCATCCTGGATAAAGAGGGCCGGGATTGAGCGGATATTCCGTTCTCCCCGCCTGATGGCGACAAGCGCACGTTCATCCAGAAGTCCGTGGACTTTGGTGATGGAAACTTCCAACAGTGCGGCGACATCCGGCAGGGGGAGCCAGTCGGAAACAAGGCTTTCTACATTACTCACGGAACAAGGTTGCCACGGCGCCCCGCCCGGCGCCTAGCCGGAGTCCGACGCCGATTCCCGCCAGCCGCTTTTCAGGGACCACTTAGTGGCATCAATTCCGGCAATTAGTCCCGGTTTGACAGGAATTGTTGTGCTCATCGACTAAGTGTGAGAGATTCACACTGATCACATTTGCATCATTGATAACATCAGCAACATTGGTAACACTGACAACAGCGCTAACAATCCACCCGCTGTTTGAGATGAGGACACATTTCATGACGACGCCCCGCTCGCCGAAACGAACCATGAGCATGCCGGTCATCGCGGCAACCACGGCTGCGCTTCCCGCCGTGGTTTTGTCTTCGCTTGCCTTGGCGCAACCGTCAGTGGCAACACCTGCCCCGCAGCCCCGAAAGATTCCGGCCACGCTCGCAGCAGCCATGAAAGCGCAAGCAGTCAACGTGGGCTCCGTCATTCCCGCGCAGGCAGTTGCTACCACCCTCCCTGCCGCGCTGCGTCCTATGGCTCCTTCCGTACCGGACAGCTATACAGTGGTGCGCGGCGATACCATCAGTGCCATTGCACGCCGCTTCAACCTGGACACGACGGCAGTCCTTCAGCTGAACAAGCTCTCTGCCACCACGCTGATCTATCCCGGTCAGACCATCAAGCTCAAAGGCATGGCCGCCGCAGCACCCGCGCAGCCCGCTCCGCCCGCTCCCAGTGCCCCCAGCACCGCCACTGTCTATACCGTGGTCTCCGGAGACACGCTCGGCGCGATTGCGGCCAAACACGGGGTCACGTTGTCCAATATCTTCAGCTGGAACGGGCTCAACGGAAGCTCCATCATTTATCCCGGCCAGAAGATCAAGGTCAGCGGCGGATCCGCACCATCAGCGCCTGCGGCACCGGCACCTGCACCCGCACCTGCCCCACTGGCCGGGACCGGTTCCTACACCATCAAGGCAGGGGACACCCTCAGTTCCATCGCTTCCCGCCACGGGGTCTCCCTTGCTGCGCTGATGGCCGCCAACAACAACGTGACAGCCACCACCGTCATCTATCCGGGCCAAAAGCTCACCATCCCCGGCGCAGGCGTCCAACCCGTCGGGGAGACCAAGCCACTGGTGCCCAGCACTTTCCTCGGCTTCACCTACCCGCCGGCAGTTGTCAGTTCGGCCAATGAGAACAAGGCCCTGCTCAACGCCTCACCAGTGCCCAGCCGGGCGGAGATGAAGAGCATCGTAGCTGACACGGCACGGCGCATGGGCGTTAGCCCGTCCTTGGCCCTGGCCTTCGCCGAACAGGAATCAGGCTTTGATCAGCGCGCAGTCTCGCCCGCGAATGCCATTGGCACCATGCAGGTTATCCCCTCTTCCGGACAGTGGGCGTCCGACCTCGTGGGCCGCAAGCTCAATCTCCTGGACCCGTATGACAACGCCACGGCAGGTGTCGCTATCATCCGGACCCTCATTGCTACCAGCAAGGACCTGGACACGGCGATTGCCGGCTACTACCAAGGCCAGTACTCGGTCAGCAAGTACGGCATGTACGACGACACCAAGCGCTACGTCGAATCGATCAAGGCCCGCCAGCGCACCTTTGGCTAAGCCCTGAATTGCACCTCTGAAGGGGCCCGCATCCCTCGTGGATTCGGGCCCCTTCCCTGCCTCGTTTAGGATCGTATGGTGCAAGAACCAACGCAGGACCACCTCATCGGGACCACGGTGGACGGCCGATACGTGGTCCGTTCCCGCTTGGCGCGGGGCGGGATGTCCACTGTCTACCTGGCCACGGACCAGCGCCTGGAGCGCGACGTGGCCCTCAAAGTCCTGCACCCGCATCTGGCCAACGATCCCATTTTCCTGGAACGTCTAAGCCGTGAAGCAAAGGCGGCCGCCAGTCTCTCCCACCCCCACATTGTGGGGGTGCTCGACCAAGGCGAGGACGGCCACATCGCCTACCTGGTCATGGAGTACGTCAAAGGGCACACCCTTCGTGACACCCTGAGCGAACAGGGTGCCTTGCCTCCACGCCTTGCCCTGGCGCTGATCGACCCTGTCATTGAGGGTTTGGCTGCCGCCCACCGCTCAGGCCTGATCCACCGCGACGTCAAGCCTGAAAACGTCCTCATTGCGGACGACGGACGCATCAAAGTGGCAGATTTTGGTTTGGCCCGGGCAATTTCGGCCAACACCAGCACTGGTGCCCTGATCGGCACTGTGGCGTATTTGGCTCCCGAACTGGTGCTCGGCCAGCCTGCGGACGCCCGCAGCGACATCTACTCGGCCGGCATCATGCTCTATGAGATGCTGACGGGCAGACAGCCCTACACGGGAGACTCCCCCATCCAGGTTGCCTACCAGCACGTCAATGCCGCAGTGGGGCGCCCTTCCGAGGCCGCTCCAGGCCTGGCCGAGGACCTGGATGAGCTGGTGCAGTGGTGCACCTCGGTGGATGCAGAAAACAGGCCCGTCGACGGTGCCGCCCTGCTGACCGAACTGCGCCACATTCGGACCACCCTGACGGACGATGAACTGGACCACAGGCAATCTACGTCCCGGCTGCCTGGTTTCTCGGCCCCCATGGCGGCAACAGCTGCATTTGGCGATCCCGGCAACCGCGGCGCACCAGGCGTCCCCGTCGGGAACCCCACAGAAGCCATTCAAACCACCGCCTCACCTACGGAATTCATCCCGCACCAAAGCAACCCGACCACCATCATGGCTGCGGCTGGTTCAGGCAGGGCGATAACAACAGCTGCTGGCCCGGGCGGCGGTCAGGACATACGCCGACCCGGCAAGAGGGAGCTGAAGAGACTCGAACGGCAAGAGGGCAAAGACCGCGCCCGGGCGGCAGCCACGCCGAGTCGCCCGCTACGCGAGGGCAACCCCCGACGCCGGGGCATCATCTGGACTATTGTGATCGTCATCCTGGCAACGCTGGCAGCGTCGGCTGGTTGGTTCTTTGGGATGGGACCGGGATCTCCAGGGACCGTTCCGGACGTTAAGAACAAGACCGTGGCCGAGGCACAGCAACTCCTCCGTACGGCCGGCTTCCAATCCGAACCGAAGGATGTTTTCGACGACGACATCCTGGCAGGACTTGCCGTTGGGACCGAGCCGGAGTCCGGCGCAGAGGTCCGGAAGTTCCAACCCATCACGCTCTTCGTGTCCAAGGGGGCCCAGCTGTTCGCGCTGCCCGGTTTGACCGGCGGTACTTTGGACGAGGCCAAGATTGCCTTGAATGCGGCAGAAATGGCGCTCGGCAACATTACGCAGGCTTTTGACGAGAAGATTCCCGCCGGCGTCGTCATTTCCCAGGATCCGGCCAAAGGCACGGAAGTGCGGCACGGCACGCCTGTGTCCCTCGTGGTCTCCAAGGGACCCCAACCTATTCCCGTTCCCGATGTGCGCGGACTGGCCCAGGACGCAGCCGCCAAGGCCCTCCAGGATGCCGGGCTGAAAGCCGTGATCGCTCCTGAGACGGTCAATGACAAGACGGTCCCCAAAGGCGCCGTAGTCTCTCAGGTACCGGCCAATGGCACCCTTGTCCGGGGCGAAGCGGTAACGCTGACTGTGTCCAAGGGACCCAAGCTGGTGAGGGTCCCCAGTTTCATCGGAAAACAGGCCGACGAGGCTGAAAAGGAACTGAAAAAGCTTGGTTTCAAGGTAGAGGTCAACAAGGTCCTGGGCGGCTTCTTCGGCACCGTCCGCGACCAGAACCCCGTCAATACGGAGGTACCGGAAGATTCAGTGGTAACCCTGACGGTCGTCTAGGACTTGAGCTCGGACGATTCCAAGCACAAAAAAGGCGCGGCCCGGATACTGTCTCTTATATATAAGAGACAGTTCCATATCTACCTCTTGGAGAGGGCTCCTGCCACCAGGAATGCCATCTCAAGGGACTGCATGTGGTTCAGGCGAGGATCGCAGACTGACTCGTAACGGTCCAGGAAGGCGTCCTGGTCGATCGGGTCAGCACCGCCCAGGCACTCGGCGACGTCATCACCTGTCATTTCAACGTGGAGTCCTCCCGGCACAGTGCCCAAGGCATGGTGCACCTCGAAGAATCCACGTACTTCGTCGATGACGTCATCGAAGTTACGCGTCTTGTAGCCGTTGGGCGACGTGACCGTGTTGCCGTGCATCGGGTCAGTCACCCACAGTACCTGCGCACCGGAGGCGGTGACGCGTTCGACGACGGCCGGCAGCTTTTCGCGGATGTTGCCGGCGCCCATGCGGGTGATGAACGTGAGGCGTCCCGGTTCGCGGTTGGGGTCCAGCTTGTCGATGAGGCGCAGGGCATCATCGCCACTGGTGGTGGGGCCAAGCTTGACGCCGATGGGGTTCCGCACGCGCGACAGGAAGTCAACATGGGCGTGGTCCAGTTCACGGGTTCGCTCACCGATCCACAGGAAGTGCGCGGAGGTGTCGTAGGGCAAACCGGTGCGCGAATCGATGCGTGTCAGCGCGCGCTCGTAGTCGAGGAGCAGTGCTTCGTGGCTGGCAAAGAACTCCACGCGCTTGAGTGCCTCGAAGTCGGCACCACAGGAGTCCATGAAGCTGATGGCACGGTCGATGTCCCGCGCCAGCGATTCGTACCGTGCATGAGCCGGGTTCTCGGTGAACCCCTTGTTCCATTGGTGAACCAGGCGAAGATCCGCGAAGCCGCCTTGCGTAAAGGCGCGGATAAGGTTCAGCGTGGATGCGGACGTGTGGTACGCCTGAAGCATTCGGCCGGCGTCGTGTGCGCGGGATTCCGGCGTGAATTCGTAGCCGTTGACAATGTCCCCGCGGTAGGCGGGAAGCGTCACGCCGTCGCGGGTCTCGTCATTGGAGGAGCGTGGCTTCGCGAACTGCCCGGCCATCCGCCCCATCTTGATAACGGGCATGGCAGCGCCGTACGTGAGAACAACAGCCATCTGCAGGATCGTTTTGACCCGGGCACTGATCTTGTCCGCGGTTGCGGCTTCAAAGGTTTCAGCGCAGTCGCCGCCCTGCAGGAGGAAGGCCTTTCCCTGGGCAGCAGCGGCGAGGCGCTCCCTCAGGACATCCACTTCACCGGCAAACACCAACGGTGGCACCACGGAGAGTTCCTTGACGGAAGCCTTGAAGACTTCAGTGTTGGACCAAGTAGGCTGCTGGGAAATCGGCAGGTCCCGCCAGGCGTCGAGTCCGGGATAGTTCGCTGCCCCGCTCTGGGCGGTGCTGGCGAGAGGATCTGCTGCGGTGGGTGCGGTGTTCGCGGTTAGCTCAGTCACCCTTCAAGAGTAGTAGCCTGCGGCAAGGTTGCGGGACTGCGGCCGTAACCGATGCCGCCGCCTGCGTCACAGTTTCTCCCCTGACCCGTTCCGGTCGCTTCGGGGTTCATCCCTGTCCTCCGCAATGTCTGCGGTGGCGTCTTCGGCAACCTCGATCTTATGAACGGGCTCCGGGCCTTTGCCGGCCAACTGGGCCTTGACCACTGCCGCGTATTCATCCACGTACTCCTGGCCGGAAAGCCGCATCAATTCGTACATGATTTCGTCGGTCACGGCCCGCTGGACCAGGCGGTCCTCTTCCATGCCATAGTAGCGGCTGAAGTCCAAAGGCTGCCCAAAGATCAGGCCGATCCGGCGGATGTTCGGCAGCCGTTTGCCAATCGGCTGAACCTTCTCCGTCCCGATCATGGCCACAGGGACCACCGGAACGCGTGTTTGAAGTGCGAGCTTGGCAACGCCCACTTTTCCGCGGTAGAGCCGGGCATCCGGGCTCCGGGTGCCCTCCGGGTAGATTCCCAGGAGGCCTCCCGAGTTCAGGACATCCTTGCCTGCCTGCAGCGACATCTCCGAGGCTGCTCCGCCGGAGCGATCCATCGGCAGTTGGTTGCTCAGCCTGAAGAACAACGCCGTGAGCCGTCCTTTGAGCCCTTTTCCTGTGAAGTACTCGGACTTGGCCAGGAAGATCACGGGACGATGCACCATCAGGGGCAGGAAAATGGAGTCCGAGAAGGACAAGTGATTGGAGGCCAGGATGGCGGCTCCGCTTTCAGGAACGTTGTCCAGCCCCTTCACCCAGGGACGGAACAGGAGCTTGAGGATGGGACCGAGAAAGATCCTCTTCATGACCCAATAGAACACTTTTGTCCTCTCACGGCCGATTGGTTGGCATGCACCCGGGCAACCCGGCCGGCACTCAACAGCAACCCTACTCCAGTGAGAAATGTCAGGAACAGTGACACGATGGACTCATGACGGAACGCCACCAACCCGCCGCGCCGCTCGCCTTCCACCATGCCGGGCACGGAGCCAACGCATCCATCGGAGTGGCAATCTGCCACGGCTTTACGGGAAGCCCGCTCAGCGTCCTCCCCTGGGCCGAATATCTCGCCAAGCAGGGCTTCGCAGTGTCCGTGCCCCTGCTACCCGGGCATGGCACCAGTTGGCATGACCTCGCTACCACGAGGTGGCAGGACTGGTACCGGACCTTCGAGCAGAATTACCTGGACCTTGCAGCGAAGACCGAAACGTGTTTTGTGGCAGGCCTGTCCATGGGCGGAGCCGTGGCCCTTCGGGTCGCATCCCGCCATGAAGTTCCCGGGGTGGTTCTGGTGAACCCGGGACTGAGCTTCTATGACCGCCGTGTGCGGTACGTCGGAGCGCTGAAGTACGTGATGCGCACTACCACCCCCATTGTGGAGGACAGGCCTGCGCCCATAACGATCGAGGAAGGCGACTACTCCAAGACACCCTTGAAGTCCGTCCATGAACTCAAGAAACTCTTCCGTTCGGCTACCCGGGGCTTACCGCACATAGAGGCTCCCGCGCTGGTGTTCAAATCCTCGGTTGATGACGTTATCCCGCCAAGCTCAGTGGCCACCATCAGTAAGTACTTCGACTCTTCACGCCTCAAAGTGGTCACGCTTCCACACAGCGGACATGTAGCTACCTTGGATGTTGATGCACCTACCATTTTTGAAGAATCAGCGGGCTTTTTCCGCCAGCATGCCGGGGACAGAGTAGCCTCAGAGTCATCATGAAAATGCTCCCCGACTTTTCACCGTTCCACAGCAGCTGGAACGGTGCCGGCCCGCGCGTTGGTGTCGTTATGTCACACGGGTTCACTGGTAGCCCGCACAGCGTCCGGCCATGGGCCGAACACCTCGCTTCGTCCGGCTACGCCGTAAGGCTGCCGTTGCTGCCCGGTCACGGGACCTCGTGGCAGGACATGGCCACCCGCTCATGGCGGGAATGGCACCGGGCCGTGGACGACGCGTATCTTGAGCTGGCTTCCGAATGCGACTACGTTTTCTCTGCCGGTTTGTCCATGGGCGGAACCCTGGCCTTGCGGATAGCAGCTACACGTCCTGTTGCGGGGACGGTGGTGGTGAACCCCGGGTTGGTCCTTGACGATCCCAGGGCTGTCATCGTCGCTGCCCTGAAGTATGTGGTGAAAACGACTCCGGCCATTGCCAACGACATCCTAAAACCGGACCAGGACGAAGGTGCCTACGCCCGGACTCCCGTTGCGGCCGCTCACCAACTAAAGAAAATGTACAAGGACACGGCGGCCATCCTGCCCCGCATCAGCTCACCCGTTCGGGTCTACAAGTCCACGGTGGACAACGTCATTTCCACTGCAAGCCTGGAGTTCCTCCGTTCCCGGGTGCAGGCACCGGTGGACGTCAGCTATCTCCACAACAGCCGCCATGTGGCCACCCTTGACAATGACGCGCCGGAGATTTTTTCCGGGTCGGTCGATTTCATTCAAAAGACCCTGGCGGCCTTGGCCGGTCAGGGGCTTTCCCCCGAAAAGGACACAGCCCATGAACAGGCCTGATCCCAATTCTGCTGACCAAAGCGCCAACAAGGATGACGACGCCGTGTGGCTGGATCTGGTGGCCCGGCTGGAAGCCACGAAGTCGGCGGAAGGGGAACCGACGCAGGACGCGTTGCCTCAGGACGCAGGCAACGATTCAGGCGGGGACGCGGGGCATGTGCAGGCAAAGCCCGGCAGGACGTTCAAGGACTTCGATCCACTCGGGTTGTCCGAGCCTGCCCCGGAACCGATACCTGACGCGGCGCCGGCCCGCGCAGGGGCCGAAGCCGCGAGCCGGCCCTCAGGTCCTCGGGACTTCGAAGTCGAGGACGAGGACCACACTTTCGTTCCTGAGGAGCCCCCAAGCCTGGCAGGAACTGAGCCCCTGATCATGCTGGCTTGGGTGGGTGCAGTGGGCGGACCTATTGCGCTGCTCTTCACAGCAATGTTCTGGCGGTCTGCGCCATTGACCGCAATTCTGGGCATCGTTGGTGTGTTCGTGGCGTCGGTGGTGTACCTCATCATGCGGCTTCCACAGGAAAAGAATGAGGACGACGACGGCGCCCGCCTCTAGTGCCCAATGCTGCTTTCAGCGGGGCAAGCTTAGCTCCGCGCCCGACCACTGACCCGTGAGAGATCTGCTGCGCCGATCATGCCGGCACGCGGGCCAAGGGCGGCCAGCTCTATCCTCGCCATGGGTCGGAAACCCCGACCCGTCAGGTTCTTCGCGAACGATTCCCGAGCAGGCGCGGCGAGCAACTCCCCGGCGTCACACAGTCCCCCGCCAATGACGAACATCCCCGGGTCAAGTGCCGCCGCGAGGTTCGCCAGCCCAAGCCCCAACCATTCGCCTTGGTCGGCAAGCAGTTCACGCGAGGTGGCATCACCCGCGAGCGCCAGCGAGGTCACGACTGCCCCGGACAGGTTCTCCGCAGTCCCGCCCGCCTTCTCCAAAAGAGCACGGCCTGCGGGGGAATTGGTCCGCACCAGCTGCCGGGCTTCCCGCCCCAGCGCGTTGCCGGAGGCGTATTGCTCCCAGCACCCACGGTTACCGCATTCGCAACGGTGTCCCCCGGGGAAGATGATCTGGTGTCCGAATTCCCCCGCCACACCGTAGCGTCCACGTTCCACCCGGCCGTCCATGACCATTGCACCACCGATGCCTGTTCCCAACGTGATGCAGACCAGGCGGCTTTCACCCTGCCCTGCGCCAAAGCGCCACTCAGCCCAGGCTGCGGCATCGGCATCGTTCGTGAGCAGGACGGGACGCCTCAGCAACTTCTGGAGGCTCTCCCTCAATGGCTCGTTACGCCAGGCCAGGTGCGGGCTGAAGAGCACGGTGCCGCCGTCGAGGTCCATCCAGCCCGCGGCACCGATACCCACCGAAGCGATCCGGTGCCCAGCGCTGAGTTCGTCGACCAACTCCACGATGGTTTGCTCGACGGCACGGGGGTCCGCGCCCGGTGTGGACCTTCGGGCCTCAGCCAGGATTCTGCCCTCGGCGTCAACAACACCGGCGGCCACTTTGGTGCCACCGATGTCGATCCCGATCGCCAGGCCCCGGCGACCCAAATGGCTTCGCCGGGCAGCCCAAGGGACATCCCTCCAGGCCGAGGCCGGTGGCTTGGGTCTGACCGGGGAACTGGACCGTAGTGCGGGCATCCCCTCATCCTATTCCGCAGTGCACCGAAGGAACCGCATCGACCGGGCATGGCCGCCGTCGAGTTGCTTGAAATGACGCCTGATCCGTAAAGTTACTCGCCAGTAGGTGAAATAGAACACACCTCCGCGAGCGGGCATACTAGAGTTGAAGCAGCCCCTCGTGGCCCGTGGATATCAAAGGAGCTACCGTGCGTGAAATCAGTGTTCCTCCCCTCGTGAACATCGCCCCGGAAACCAACATCACGGACCTCGTGATCCGAGAGGCCGGGAAAGCATCCAACCCTGCTCTTTTTTCCAAGCTGGACGGGAACGGGCAGTGGCAGGACATCCGTGCCAAGGACTTCCTTGAGGACGTGAGGGCCCTGGCAAAAGGCCTCATTGCCAGCGGCGTCGACGTAGGCGACCGCGTGGGCATCATGTCCCGCACACGGTACGAATGGTCCCTTGTGGACTTCGCCATCTGGTTTGCCGGAGCCGTGTCCGTCCCGATCTACGAAACGTCCTCGCCTTCGCAAGTGGCATGGAACCTGGGTGACTCGGGTGCTGTGGCGGCCTTCGGCGAAGCTGCCCACCATGAGGATGTCATTCGCCAGGCCGTTGCCGCAGAAGACATCACCACCGTTGCCAATGTCTGGCAGCTTGAGGGCGCGGGACTTGATGCCCTGCGTACGGCAGGTGCAGGGGTCCCCGACGACGAACTGGAGTCCCGCCGTTCCGCGGCCGGCCTCAAGGATCTCGCCACGATTATCTACACCTCGGGCACCACCGGCAGGCCCAAGGGCTGCGAACTGACCCACGGCAACTTCGTGGAACTCTCCGAGAATGCCCGTGCTTCATTGCCTGAAATCATCAACGAGTCTGCCAAGACCATCATGTTCCTCCCCTTGGCCCACGTCTTCGCACGCTTCATTTCCGTGTTGGCCGTGGCCGGCGGGGTCAAGGTGGCACACACCCCTGACATCAAGAATCTGTTGGCTGACCTCCAGAGCTTCCAGCCAACGTTCATCCTGGCTGTGCCCCGGGTCTTCGAGAAGGTCTACAACTCGGCACTGACCAAGGCGGAGGACGGCGGCAAGGGTGCCATCTTCCACCGCGCAGTGGATACTGCAATTGCCTATTCCAAGGCACGTGAGTCCGGTTCGCTGGGGCTTGGTTTGAAGCTCAAGCATGCTTTGTTCGACAAACTCGTCTACGGGAAGCTCCGCGCAGCCATGGGCGGCCACGTTGCCCACGCCGTCTCCGGTGGAGGCCCGTTGGGTGAGCGGCTGGGGCACTTCTTCCAAGGCATTGGCCTGCAAATCCTTGAGGGCTACGGCCTGACGGAGACCACGGCCCCGATCTCCGTCAACACGCCGTCCATGATCAAGATCGGCACGGTGGGCGCCCCCTTGCCCGGCAACTCGGTCAAGATCGCCGACGACGGCGAAATCCTCGCCAAGGGTGTCTGCGTCATGCGGGGCTACTACAAACGTGAAGACCTCACGGACGAGACATTCGCCGACGGCTGGTTCCGCACCGGCGACATCGGCGAACTGGATAACAACGGCTTCCTCAAGATCACTGGCCGCAAGAAGGAAATCATCGTTACTGCAGGCGGAAAGAACGTGGTTCCTGCGCTGCTGGAGGACCAGATCCGGGCGGATGCGTTGGTCTCCCAAGTACTGGTGGTTGGCGACAACCGTCCATTCATCGGCGCCTTGGTCACCCTGGACGAAGAAGCGCTTCCGGGCTGGCTGGACCGCCATGGTCTCCCCGCCAGCACCACCATCGCCGAGGCCACAGATCATCCTGTAGTCAAGGCAGCCGTCCAGGAACTCATAAGCAAGGCCAACCAGTCCGTCTCGCAGGCCGAGGCCATCAAGTCCTTCAGGATCGTTCCGGCGGACTTCACCGAAGCCTCAGGCCATCTGACGCCATCGCTGAAGGTCAAGCGTGCTCAGGTCATGAAGGACTTCGACGCCGTCATTGAGGACATGTACTCAGCACCCCGCGCGTCGTAGCTACCTCGAAAAAAAATTACCCCGTCCGGATTCATCCGGACGGGGTAATTTTTTGGAGAATGGCTAGCCGATCACCAGCAGCAAGTCGCCGCCTTGGACCTGCTCAACTGAGGAAATGGCGAGCCGTGAGACGGTTCCGGCGACCGGCGTCGTGATGGACGCTTCCATCTTCATGGCCTCAATGGTGGCCACGGTGTCGCCGGCGCTGACAACATCGCCAACCTTGACCGTCACGGTCACTGCGCCGGCAAACGGTGCGGCAACCTGGCCGGGCTGTGCCGGGTCTGCCTTTTCCGCTGCCTTGACGTTGCTGACTACGGAACGGTCGCGCACCACAACCGGCCTGGACTGCCCGTTGAGCGTGCACATCACTGTACGCATGCCCTTCTCATCGGCTTCGGAGACAGCCTCAAGCTGGGCAATGAGGCGGACGCCCTTCTCCAGCTCGATGACGTGCTCTGCGCCCTGCTGGAGGCCGTACAGGTAGTCCCGGGTATCCAGCACGGAGATGTTGCCGTACGTCTCAACGCTCTTCAGGTAGTCCTTGGTGGGTCCTGCGAAGAGCAAACGGTTCAGCGTGTGCTGCCGCGTCTTGGAGTCACCCTTGAGCGCTGCACTGTCCTCGGCACTGATGTCGACATCGCGCACCTTGACGCTGCGGCCCTGAAGGGCCTTGGTGCGGAACGGCTCGGGCCAGCCTCCGGGAGGATCACCGAGTTCGCCGGACAGGAAACCGATGACCGAGTCCGGGATGTCGTAGTTGTGCGGGTTCTCGTTGAAGTCAGCCGGATCGGCGTTGAGTCCTACGAGGTGCAAGGCAAGATCGCCTACCACCTTGGAGGAAGGAGTGACCTTTACCAAGCGGCCAAGGATCCGGTCGGCCGCCGTGTACATGTCCTCGATAGCCTCAAACCGTTCCCCGAGGCCCAAGGCGATGGCCTGCTGGCGAAGGTTCGACAGCTGGCCGCCGGGGATTTCGTGTTGGTACACACGTCCGGTGGGTCCCGGAAGCCCGGATTCGAAGGGGGCGTAAACGCGGCGCACGGCTTCCCAGTAGGGCTCAAGCGCGCCTACGTTGGCCAGGCTCAGGCCGGTATCGCGGGGCGTGTTGGCCAGTGCCGCCACCAGTGCCGAAGCTGCGGGCTGGCTTGTGGTGCCGGCCAGCGACGCGGACGCCACATCAACGGCATCCACGCCTGCGTCAACAGCCGCCAGCAGGGTGGCGAGTTGACCGCCTGCGGTGTCATGGGTGTGCAGGTGCACGGGCAGGTCGAAGCGCTCCCGCAGGGCCGAGACCAGCTTCGCAGCGGCAGCCGGGCGCAGGAGGCCTGCCATGTCCTTGATGGCAAGGATGTGCGCACCGGCATCGACGATCCTCTGGGCCAGATCCAGGTAGTAGTCGAGGGTGTACAGGTCCTCGTTCGGGTCCAGCAGATTGCCCGTGTAGCAGAGCGCCACCTCCGCAACGGCCGTCCCTGTTGCCCGCACGGCCCGAATGGCGGGGGCCATCTGGTTGACGTCGTTGAGGGCGTCGAAGATACGGAAGATGTCGATGCCGGTGGCGGCAGCCTCGTTGACGAAGGCCTCCGTCACTTCTTCCGGGTACGGGGTGTAACCCACGGTGTTGCGTCCGCGGAGCAGCATCTGGATACACGTGTTCGGCAACGCCTTGCGCAAAGCAGCCAAGCGGTCCCACGGGTCCTCACCGAGGAAGCGGAGGGCGACGTCATAGGTTGCGCCGCCCCAAGCCTCCACGGAAAGCAGTTCGGGCATCAGTGCCGTCACTGCCGGGCCGGCCGCTACAAGGTCACGGGTACGGACGCGTGTTGCCAGCAGCGACTGGTGGGCGTCGCGGAACGTGGTATCCGTGACAGCCAGCGCCTGCTGTTCCCGCAGCGCCTTGGCAAAGCCGTCCGGTCCCAGCTCAATCAACTTCTGGCGCGAGCCCGACGTGGGAAGCGGGCCATCGATCGCGGGGAGCTTGCTGGCCGGGTCCGAATGAACAGCGAGTTCACCGTTCGGTTTGTTTACGGTAACTTCGGCCAACCAGGTGAGCAACTTGGTGCCGCGGTCCGCGGAGATGTGCGACTTCAGCAGCTCGGGTCGCTTGTCGATGAAGTCCGTGGCCACGTTGCCGGCATTGAAGTCCGGATCCGCAAGGACGGCCTGCAGGAACGGAATATTGGTGGACACACCACGGATGCGGAACTCAGCCAAACCACGACGTGCGCGGGCAACAGCGGCAGGGTAGTCGCGGCCACGGCAGGTCAGCTTCACCAGCATGGAGTCGAAGTGCGGGCTGATCTCGGCACCCGAGTAGACCGTGCCGCCGTCGAGCCTCACACCGGCACCACCAGCGGAACGGTAGCCGGTGATCTTTCCAACGTCAGGGCGGAAGCCGTTGGCGGGGTCTTCGGTGGTGATACGGCACTGCAGCGCAGCACCCTTGATGGACACCGAATCCTGGCTCAACCCCAGGTCCGCGAGAGTCTCACCTGAGGCGATGCGCATCTGTGCCTGCACGAGGTCCACATCGGTGATCTCCTCCGTGACGGTGTGCTCCACCTGGATGCGGGGATTCATTTCGATAAAGACGTGTTGGCCGGCCCGCTCCCCCTCCGTGTCCACCAGGAACTCGACGGTTCCGGCGTTGACATAGTTCAGGGCCTTGGCGAAGGCGACGGCATCGCGGTAAAGAGCCTGGCGGATGTTCTCATCCAGGTTCGGCGCCGGCGCGATCTCCACCACTTTCTGGTGGCGGCGTTGCAGTGAACAGTCACGCTCGAAGAGGTGCATGACGTTGCCATCGGCATCTGCCAGGATCTGCACCTCGATGTGGCGGGGACGCAAAACTGCCTGCTCAAGGAACATCGTGGGGTCGCCAAAGGCTGCGTCAGCTTCGCGCATGGCGGACTGCAGTGCTTCGGGAAGTGCCTCACGCGTCTCCACACGCCGCATACCACGGCCGCCACCGCCGGCAACGGCCTTGGCGAAAATGGGAAAGCCGATTTCATCAGCTGCCGCGATGAGTTCGTCAAGATCCTTGGAGGGCTTGCTCGACTTCAGGACGGGGACACCTGCCTTGCGGGCGGCTTCCAAAGCGGCAACCTTGTTGCCTGCCAGCTCCAGGACCTCCGCGGGCGGGCCCACAAAGGTGATTCCGGCTGCCTTGGCAGCGCGGGCGAGGTCCGGGTTCTCGGAGAGGAAGCCATAGCCGGGGTAAATGGCGTCAGCGCCGGCTTCCTTGGCGACGCGGACAACCTCCTCGACGTCCAGGTAGGCGCGGACGGGATGGCCCACCTCGCCGATCAGGTAAGCTTCGTCGGCCTTCTGCCGGTGGATCGAGTTACGGTCCTCATGCGGAAAGACGGCTACGGTCTTGGCGCCCAGTTCATAACCAGCGCGAAACGCCCTGATCGCGATTTCGCCGCGATTGGCCACCAGAATTTTCGAAAACATACTTCTCCTGCATCATTGCGGGTGGATCGGTCGGTGGTCACAGTGTGTAGTGCCGCCAGCATCAAACACAAATCTTTGTGGCAACCATCACAAAGGAATCGTCATCTGGGCTGTATATGCGTGCGCGCGATCCGATCGCATGCTATTGCCCGGGGCTTATCCCCAGCGGCCGGGCGCGTAGAAAGCGGGAAACGACCGCGATGCACCATATGATGTTGAGGGGGCTTCGGCAAGCCCCGGCTCCGGCGCTTCCGGAGCGAATCAGCGCGATACGGCAACCGGCGTTAGGTTTTGGGTTTTCAAGTGCAAGTAGTCAGCATCAGCAGCCTCAAGGGTGGAGTGGGAAAGACGTCCGTGACCACCGGTCTGGCGTCCGCGGCCCTCGCAGCCGGTATGTCCACGTTGGTGGTGGACCTCGATCCACACGCCGACGCCACCACTGCCCTGGGCGTTCAGCCAGGCGGGCAGCTCGACATCGGTCGGATGCTGAAAAGCCCCCGAAAAGCCAACCTCGCCGGCAACGTTGCCGGCAGCTCTTGGGTTTCCAACGGTTCAAGCAACGGCACCTTGGACGTGGCGGTCGGTTCTGCCTTCACCGGCATCTACGACCGCCCCGACTTGGGCCGACGTGACCTCCGCAGGCTTTCAGCCGTTCTGGCAGGTACCTCCAACTACGAACTCGTCCTGGTGGACTGTCCGCCGTCCCTCAATGGGCTGACGCGCATGGCTTGGAGCGCCAGCGACCGCGTAGTCCTCGTAGCCGAGCCCGGGCTTTTCTCCGTAGCCGGCACCGAACGCACCATGCGGGCCATTCAGTTGTTCCGGCAGGAGTTCGCTCCCAACCTTGCCCCGGCAGGGATCGTGGCAAACCGGGTTCGCACCGGCTCCGCTGAGCACACCTTCCGCTTGGCTGAAATGGAATCCATGTTCGGCGAACTGTTGCTGACACCGCATATTCCGGAGCAGGCCAACTGGCAACAGATCCAGGGAGCAGCGCACTCGGTCCACCATTGGCCCGGAGACTCGGCAAAGAACGCCGCCAAACTTTTTGATGCCCTCCTCGAGAGCCTTTTGAGTGGACAGTCCGCTGTGCGGGACCGTCGCCGGCGCTGAGCGCCTGACGCACTTACACGTTACAAACCACCGCACGCATTAAAAGAAGAAGGCCTCGCCCCTGTGAAGTGCAGGGATGAGGTCTTCTTTTTGGTTCGAAGTTAAGTGGTCCGGTTTTTAGCCGATGCGGCGGGCAACGCGCCGCTTGCTCAGTTCGTCGTCCGGAAAGGACTGCTCGGCGGCATGCTCGCTCGGAAGCGCGGCCAGGCTTCCCTCAACTTCCCGCCATACGCGGCCAACAGCGATGCCGAACACGCCTTGTCCGCCCTGAACGAGGTCAATGACCTCGTCAGCGGACGTACATTCGTAGACGCTCGCGCCGTCGCTCATCAGCGTGATCTGTGCCAGGTCCTCGACACCCCGCTCGCGAAGGTGTTCGACGGCGGTACGGATCTGTTGGAGCGATACGCCGGTATCAAGAAGGCGCTTGACTACCTTCAGAACCAGGATGTCGCGGAAGCCGTAGAGTCGCTGGGAACCTGAGCCCGCAGCGCCACGGACAGCAGGCTCAACCAAGCCCGTACGTGCCCAGTAGTCGAGCTGGCGGTAGGTGATTCCTGCAGCCTTGCAGGCCGTAGGGCCGCGGTAGCCCGCGTCCTCGTCCAGCACAGGAAGGTCCTCCGTGAAGAGTAGACCTTGGGCGCCGGATGCGGGCGCAGCAATGCCGGCAGAGGACTGCTTCAGCTCGCCTGCTTCGCCTTTCGGACTCACGTGACCTCCTTGTTCTCAGTTCCCTTGGGGACGGTGCATACCCTGATACAACGGCGAAATGCAGCAGTGTAATTCCCGCAAGTCCGCACTTTCCAGTGTGACTTGCGCAGGCAGTGTATGCAACGGGAACTTGATAACTTCGACGTTAGGCCCGTGAAGCGCCGAGGTCAAAGACCTTGGCCACAAAAACCCGTCGTGTCGAAAGTTTCACCTTCCACTTTAGGCTTAGGGTGCCTCACCCTTCGAAATCTTCCGGTTCCACGTCGTCCAAAAACTCCCTGAACCGACGCATCTCGCGTTCCTCGTCCACTGCGGGATCCGGCTCTGAGTCTTCACCCTCATCGTGTTCGGTGATGCGGACGCCCGCTTCCTCCATGACAGCATCCGCGCACCAAATGCGGCATTTTGCCCGCAATGCCAGAGCCAACGCGTCTGAAGCACGGGAACTTACTACCGTGCCGTCGTCGAACTGCAACTGACCGTAGAAGATGTTGTCTTCCACGGCTACGATGTTCACGCTGATAATGGTGTGGCCCAGCGATTCGACAACATCGACCAAGAGGTCGTGCGTCATGGGCCGGGGCGGAACAACGCCCTGTTGCGCCAAGGCGATGGCGCTGGCTTCAGGAGTGCCGATCCAGATCGGAACATGCCGCTCCCCGTTGATCTCCCGAAGGAGCACCAGCGGCTGGTTGGACGGCAGTTCTATCCGGACACCGACGATTTCGACTTCGATCATCAGCTATCCATCCGGGAGATACGATCGTGTACCAGGGCCCTGTGCAGGGTGAGGCAGAGATCGCTGATCTCACGGGCAGCCTCGGCGGCCCGTGCCTGCGACGCGGCATCACGCCGCGATGTCAACGGCGCAACAGCCCTTTCCACCAGGCCAAACTCCCGCTCAGCAGCGGCTTGGAAGGGGCGGAGGTGCCGAGGCTCGAGGCCGTGTCCTTCCAATTGAACACACGCCCGCGCCACCTGGAGTGCGTGTTCGTCGAACTTGCCGCCCACGTGGCTGATCAACCCAAAGCTCAACAGTGATTCCAGCAAAGGCATGCTGGCGCCTGACTCGGCACGCAACTGTTCTTCGGTGAGCGCGCGGGCACGCCCCTGCACTTCGGCTGCCATTTCCGGCGAAACCGCCCTGGGCGAAACTGTGACGCCGGCCGGAAGGTTTTCCGGTCTCTCACCGCGGTCAATGGCATCCAAATAATCCTTGATGACCTTCAGGGGCAGGTACTGGTCACGCTGAAGGGCCAGGACAAAACGGAGCCGCTCGACATCGCTGTCCGCATACTGCCTGTAGCCGGCAGGAGTCCTCTTCGGGTTGATGAGGCCTTTTTCTTCAAGGAAACGGATCTTGGACGCCGTCATACCGGGAAAGTCGTCGCTCAATTGCGCGAGGACTTCCCCGATATTCAGGACCTGCGGTCCGCGACGGTCCTGCTGGGCCATAGCCACAGGCAGATACCCCGTCAGACTTGGCCTGCTGCGCGAACAGGGCTCAGGTAGTAGGTCAACCGGAACTTGCCGATCTGTACCTCGTTGCCGCTCTTCAGCTGCACGCGGTCGACGCGGTCGTGGTTGACATACGTTCCGTTGAGGCTTCCCATGTCCACCAGCTCGAAGCCGGACGCCGTCCGAATGAACTGAACATGCTTGCGGGACACCGTGACGTCATCCAGGAAGATGTCGGCATCAGGATGCCGGCCGGCCGTGGTGGTGTCCGCATCCAGCAGGAAACGAGCTCCGGCATTGGGACCACTGTGCGCAATGAGCAACGCTGAGTTCGGCGGAAGTGCGTCTACGGATGCACGCTCTTCCGGAGCCAACTTGGGGGCAATGCTCGGCTCGTCCCACGTTGGCGTGATGCTGATCGAGGTGGTCTCCGACGTCGGCTGTTCCTCCGCGCCGTTCCCGACATTGGCTTGATTCTGTTCGCCGCCAACCATGGAATTTCCTCCTCATCCGCCGGCAGTTCCAAACCCTGCCGGCCACTTCCGCCTCCCGGTACCGCCGGGCAAATCGGTTGCTGGCCCGCCGTCCCGCTTTCCGCGTTATGGGAAAGCAGCCTGACGGGCCAGATAACTTTAGCCTACCTGTTGTTCGTACTCCGATGCACTGAGCAGGGAATCCACTGCGTCAGCTTCTGCAAGCTTTACTTCAATAAGCCATCCCTCGCCGTAAGGGTCCGAGTTAATTAAGGCCGGATCAGTATCCAGGGCGTCATTTCGATTGGTGACTTCACCTGACACCGGCGCGTAGATATCGCTGACACTCTTGGTGGACTCCACTTCGCCAACAACTTCATTGCCGGTGATTTTCGTCCCCGGTTCAGGCATCTGGGCATAGACGACATCGCCCAAGGCGTCCTGCGCGAAGTCGGTGATGCCAATGCGCACTACGCCGTCGGTGTCCGGGGCGGTAACCCATTCGTGTTCTGCGGTGTAGGAAAGTTCTTCCGGAATATTGCTCACTGGTGGCCTTTCATCGGGACATTTACGAACCTCGACGGCGGCCGTGTTGATGGCCACCGCTGAAAGTATAGGCACATTTCCCCTGTACCTGATGGGGTCTCTGCCATGATTGACCTACGACCGAACAAGCACAAGTGCCAGCTCAGAAAAAGCGCAATCCGGGCGTAAAGATCGTCCTGATCCTGGTGGGAATGTTCCATAGGTTCGTTTTCACGTTCGTTCCGCTCGTTGTGGCATGGCAAGCCACCCGCAAAGCGGTGTCATGGCCTTGGAAAATCGTCATCGTTCTGGTGGCCGTCGCCATCGCCACTCCTAACCTGCTTACTGCCGGCATCGCCTTCGGCAGCACTGATTCAGCCCATGCAGGCCAGCGGACCTTGAGTGTGGACGCAGGCTTCTTCACAACTTGGACGGCGATCTCCGCTATTGCCGCCGTGGTGGTCTTCATAACGGCCACTATCCTGTGGGCGGTATGGCGGCGTAGGGGCAAGCAGATGAAAGCGCTCAGGCAAGCAGAAAACCAACGCGTCGGAGCTGCAACCAACACCTCAGCTGAACCGCAGGACACCACAAAAGGCGGGTAGGGCGCCGAAAGCCCGCCACGGAATTTCCGGGGCGGGCTTCTTCGTTTGGGCTGGTTTCTGTAGCCCGACGTCAGGCTACGGTGGCCTCACGTAGTTCGCGTTCGACGTCGTGAGCTACAGCAGGCGACCCGGCGCCCCCACGCTTCGCTGCTGCGGCCGCAGCCAGCATGACCAGCAGCGCGGCAACGGTAATCGCAGCTCCCGCCCAGATGGGTGAGGTGTAACCGAGCCCGGCGGTGATGGTAACGCCGCCCAGCCAGGCCCCGAGCGCATTGCCGAGGTTGAAGGCGCCGATGTTCCCGCCGGAGGCCAAGGTAGGCGCTGTGGAGGCAAAGTGCATCACGCGCATCTGCAGACCCGGCACTGTAGCAAAACCGAAACCACCCATGAGCGCCAGCGACACCAAAGTGGCGATGCTGTTGGAAGCGGTGAGGGCGAAGAAGACCAGCACCACCACGAGTCCGGCAAGAATCACAACGAGCGACTTGTCCAAGGCTTTGTCGGCGGCTTTGCCACCGAGGAAGTTGCCAACGAAGAGTCCGCCACCGAAGAGCACCAGGAGCCACGGCACGGCTCCGGACTCGAATCCGGATACCTCAGTGAGCGTGAAGGCAATATAAGTGAAAGCGCCGAACATGCCGCCGAACCCAAGGATGGTCACGAGAATGGAGAGCCAGACTTGGCCGGACTTGAACGCGCCCAGCTCGCTACGGAGGCCCTTGGCGGGTTCCGTGCCGGCCTTGGGGACCATGAGGGCAATGCCGATCAACGCCACGACGCCGATGCCGGTGATCGCCCAGAACGTTGAGCGCCACCCGAAGTTCTGGCCCAGCAGCGTTCCGAAGGGAACACCCAGGACGTTGGCAGCGGTCAGGCCCGTGAACATGATCGCAATGGCGCCGGCCTTTTTGTGGGCAGGCACCAAGCTGGCGGCAACTACGGAACCGATGCCGAAGAAAGCGCCGTGGCAGAGCGCCGCGATGATGCGGCCGATCATCATGGCCGCGTAACTATCGGCGATCGCGGACAGGAAGTTGCCGGCGATGAACAGCACGAGCAAGCCAATCAGGACCGGCTTGCGTGGAAGCCTGGTCACTGCCGCCGTCACCAGGAGTGCGCCGACGGTGACACTGAGGGCATAACCGGAGATGAACCAGCCGGCCGAAGCCTCAGTGACCCGGAAGTCGGCAGCAACTTCGGGCAAGAGGCCCATGATCACGAATTCGGTCAGTCCGATGCCGAATCCGCCGAGGGCAAGGGCAATCAACCCTGCGGGCATGTGGAGCTCCTTAAGTGTGCGGTTCCGACCGGAAGTGGAAGTGCGTCGTCGGGAACCGTAGAATAATAGTTGCAGACGCTCCATATATAGTTGCACACGCTAGATACTTGCGCAAGCAACTACTCTCCGGCGTCTCGATCAACAGGACATCAAGGCAGGAGCACAGCAGACATGGGCATCAAGGATGACGCCGTTGAAGTACGGGCACAGGGCTGGCGAACCCTTGCAGCCCTGCACGGGAGCATCGAAGCGGAGCTGGAGAAGGCGCTCCAGTCCTCAAGCGACCTGTCCGTAGTGGAGTACACAGTCCTGGATGCGCTGAGTCGCCAGGACGGCTGGCACATGCGGATGCAGCAGCTGGCCCGCGCCACCGCACTGTCCAGCAGTGCCACCACCCGCCTGGTCAATCGCCTCGAGGACCGAGGGCTACTGACGCGCATCCTGTGCGCCGACGACCGCCGCGGCATTTACACCGAACTCACGGTGGCCGGCCAGAAGCTTCTCGAGGCGGCCAAACCCGTGCATGACGAGACCCTGGCTGCCGCCCTTGAGGCCGCAGAGTCGGTGCCGGAGCTGGAGCCGCTGGTGAGGGCCCTCGGCGCGCTGCAGAAGGTCTAACCGGATCCGGTCTTGTTTGCATCTCCCGCCGTTCAACGTTCGGGAACGCGAACAAGACCGGGACCAAAGTAACCGCTAACGACCAAAGGCCGGAATCCTGTGTTTCCACAGGATTCCGGCCTTTATGGTCGGGCTGACAGGATTTGAACCTGCGACCCCTTGACCCCCAGTCAAGTGCGCTACCAAGCTGCGCTACAGCCCGCTGGTTCCACCGTTCTCCGCCTAAGTTTTCCTCCGAAGAGTCCCACCTAAGCAGTCCGGCCGAACCACCTCCAAAAGCTTACACGAAGTTGGAGGTCGGAGACGCCATCACAGCCAAAGTGCGCTGTGATGCCCGTCTCACTTAGCGCTTCTTGCCACGCTTCTCGCGGACGCGCATGTTGACCTCGATGGGCGTGCCCTCGAAGCCGAACGTTTCGCGCAGGCGACGCGTGATGAAGCGACGGTATCCGGGGTCCAGGAAGCCGGTGGTGAACAGCACGAACTTCGGCGGACGGCTGGAAGCCTGGGTACCGAAGAGGATGCGGGGCTGTTTGCCACCACGGACCGGGTGCGGGTGCGCGGCAACAAGCTCGCCAAGGAATGCGTTGAGACGTCCCGTGGGAATACGGCGGTCCCAGCTCTCCAGCGCGATATCCAGCGCAGGGACCAGGCGATCCTTGTGCCATCCGGTCTTGGCCGAGATATTGACGCGGGGAGCCCATTCAACGTGCGCGAGGTCCTGCTCGATTTCGCGTTCGAGGTAGCGGCGGCGTTCGTCGTCCAGCAGGTCCCACTTGTTGAACGCGAGTACCAGCGCACGGCCTGACTCGATGGCCAGCTGCAGGATGCGGACGTCCTGCTCGCTGAGGACTTCGTCAACGGCAAGAAGCACGACGGCGACCTCCGCCTTTTCCAGGGCAGCCTGCGTACGCAGGGAAGCGTAGAAGTCCGCACCCTGTGCCATGTGCTGGCGGCGACGGATACCAGCGGTGTCCACGAAGCGCCACGTTCTGTCGCCAAGTTCGATGAATTCATCAACAGGGTCACGCGTGGTGCCGGCCAGAGGATCCACCACTACGCGCTCGGATCCCGCGAGCTTGTTAAGCAGCGAGGACTTGCCGACGTTCGGACGACCGATAAGCGCGATTCGACGCGGGCCGCCTGAGCGTTCCACACCCTCCACCAAGGAGTACTCGGGCAGGGTGTCCATGACGTGGTCCAGGAGGTCGGCAACGCCACGGCCGTGCAGGGCCGAAACCGGGTACGGCTGGCCGAAGCCCAAACCCCACAGTGCTGCCGAATCGGCTTCCTGGGCGAAGTCATCCACCTTGTTGGCCACCATGATGACCGGCTTCTTGCTCTTGCGGAGCATCTTCATGACGCCCTCGTCAGTGGCGGTAGCGCCAACAGCGGAGTCAACCACGAAGAGCACGGCGTCGGCCAGCTCAACGGCCATTTCCGCCTGCTCGGCCACACGGGCGTGGATGCCCTTGGCGTCGTGTTCCCAACCACCGGTGTCCACCAGGGTGAAGTTGCGGCCATTCCAGCGGGCCGAGTACATGACGCGGTCGCGGGTAACGCCCGGAGTATCCTCAACAACAGCTTCACGGCGGCCAAGGATGCGGTTGACCAACGTGGACTTGCCCACGTTCGGACGGCCGATGATAGCCAGGACCGGGTCCAACTTGAGGGGACCTTCGTCGCCTTCATCGCCGTATTCGCCGCTGAGCAGCGCTGCGTCTTCTTCGTCGAGTTCGTAATCGTCCAGGCCGGCCCGGAGGGTGGCCGCGCGGAGCTCGGCCTCGTCATCGTCCAGGGCCGCCAGGTTTTCCGCCACCTGGTCGGTGCCGGTGGGCGTGTATTCGTCGTCGCCGGCTCCGTGGAGGCCGGATTTTTGAGTCGTATCGCTCATTGCACTTTCCTTAGTGGTGGTCTGCCGGCGTCCCGGCTACTGCTGTATGGCGGTGCTGCGAAGTGGATTCTCCGGGCGCAGGTTCCAGGGGAAGGCCCTGGCCTGTGGCCCGGATTGCGTCCTGGACGTGATCGGCCAGGGCTTCACGGATCTCCGCAGCCGCCCTGTCCATTGAAACACGCCCGGGTTCGCCCTTCCGGCGCTTCACCGTGATGGGTTCGCCGAAGCTGACATGGAGCTTGCGGCGGGGCTTGGGGATATGGTCGCGATGCTCATCGCCCCGACGGGTTCCGAGGATGGCGACGGGAATGACTGTAGCTCCGGAGTTGAGGGCGAGCCACGCAACTCCATTGCTGATGCTCTCGGCCGAGCCGCTCCCCCGGGTTCCTTCGGGGAGAATCCCGACGCAACGACCGGCGTCGAGCAGTTTCTTGCCCGTATGCAGTGCGTTGCGGTCACCCGCCCGGTCCACCGGAATCTGTCCGGATCCCCGCAGGACGGAGCCCAGGAAGCCCTTGAACATCTCTTTCTTGACCAGGATATGCATGGGGCGCGGCGACGCACCAAACATCACAGGGCCGTCCAGGAAGCTGATGTGGTTCCCTGCAAAAATCACCGGGCCCGCGGCGGGAACGTTGCTTTTGCCCGACACGATGGTCCGGTAGAAGACGTGATCCAGAAACCAGCCGATCGGCCGGCTCCACATCCTGCTCCCTGCGGAGGGCAGCTGATTCTCAGTCACCATAGATAACCTTGCTCACGATCGCCAAGGCTGTCTCCACGGTTTCCTCGAAGTTCAGATCCGAAGAGTCGAGCGTCACCACGCCATCAGCGGCCTGGGTGAAGTTCACTACCGTTGAGTCCTTGGCGTCACGTTGGATTACCTGGGCGTTGAGCTGTTCCTTGGTCTGCGTGCCGCCCAACTGGATCCCACGACGCCGCAGCCTGGCTTCCTCACTGGCAGTGAGCAGCATGCGGACCTCTGCATTGGGAACGACGACGGTGGTGATGTCACGCCCTTCCACCACCATGCGACGGTGGTGCTGATCGATCAGCTCGCGCTGGCGCCGGATCAGCTCGGTGCGGGCACCGAGCGTCGTGGCGACAGCGCTGACGGACGAAGAGATCATAGGATCACGGATTTCATCCGTGATGTCCGTGCCGTCAACCGCCACATACTCGGTGGCAGTAGTGGTGCTGATCTCCAGGGGCATGATCTTGGAGGCCTGTTCCACCGCAGCGCCGTCCTGAAGATCAACACCGGTTTTCAGGCAGTACCACGTCAAGGCGCGGTACATGGCACCGGTATCGAGGTACGCCAGCTTCAAGCGCCGGGCAACTTCCTTGCTGACGCTGGACTTGCCGGACCCCGAAGGACCATCGATCGCGATCACGAGCGGCTTGCCGGGACGGGCAACAGTCTCCGGACCAAAAAATTCACGCGTCATTACTGGAGTACCCGCCATCCACGGTCAGTCAAAGCTTCAACAAGGAGGTCATGCTTGCTGGGAAGCACGGAGAGCTCCACCATGCCCACGTTTTGTCCCGACGAATGGTCGAGCCGAAGGTCTTCAAGGTTCACGCCGATCTCGCCGATCTCCGTGAGGAGGTGCGCGATCTGGCCAGGCTTGTCGTCCACCAGGATGGTGAGCCACGAATACGCCTGAGGAGGTCCGCCGTGCTTACCGGGGATCCTCGCCTGGCCTGCGTTGCCCTCGCTGATCAGCTGCGCCAGGTCAAGCCGGGCGCCCGGAGCAAGGGGGTCTTCCAAGGTGCCGATCAAACGGTTCAGGTCCTCACGCACACCGTGAAGAATGGAAACCACTTTCTCCGCGTTGCCGCCCAGGATCTGCACCCAAAGGGTGGGATCGCTGGCTGCAATGCGGGTAGTGTCCCGAAGCCCGTTGCCCGCCAAGGAGAGGGCATGCAGCGGCGTACCCTGCAGGCGGCTCGCCAGGAGCGAGGACATGATCTGCGGCAAATGCGACACCAAGGCCACCGCTTCATCGTGCTCTTCCGCAGTGAATTGGGAAACAATTGCTCCCAGGTCCCCCGCAAGCGATCGTGCCGCCTGGAGTGCAGCATCCGAAGTTTCTTCGGAGGGGCACAGTACCCACGGCATGGACGTGAAAAGCTCTCCCCTGGCGGCAACCGGGCCGGACTTCTCCCTACCCGCCATGGGGTGCGTACCCACATAGCGGGCAAGGTCCACGCCGCGTTCCCGCAGCTGCGACTGGATGGAGGCTTTCACGCTGGCAATATCAACCACGACAGCGGACGGGTAGTCCGCAAGTGCCTTCTGAACGACGTCTGCGGTAACGTCCGGCGGGGCCGCGACGACTACCAGCCGGGGTTGTTCATCCAGCTCCGCAAGAGGGCGTCCCGCACCGATATCCACCGCAACCGCCTGGTTGGTGGGCGAAGGATCGAAAAGGTAAACAGGGACTCCGCGTCCGCGTAGGCCGAGACCGATGCTGGCCCCAAGCAAGCCCGTACCGAGGACGACGACCGGGCCATCAAGATGGCCCCGGCCGTGCGTACCAAATGCCGACATGCCTTAGAGCCCCACGGATGCCAGGAGGTGTCCGACTTCCTGCCTGCCGAGGTTGCGGATGCTGCCCTGGCGCTGGTCGCCCAAGCCGATGGGACCCACCTTGACGCGGACAAGACGCTCCACCGGGAAACCGACGGCGTCGAACATGCGGCGCACAATGCGGTTCTTGCCCGAGTGCAGGACAACCTCAATCAGGACGTGGCCCGGAGTGGAATCCACCAAGCGGAAGGAGTCAACTGCAGCGACGCCGTCTTCGAGTTCCACGCCATTCTTCAGCTTTGCGCCCACGCCCTGCGGGAACGGACCACGAACCTGAACCAGGTACGTCTTGGGCACCTCATAGGAAGGGTGCGTCAGGCGGTTGGCGAGTTCGCCGTCGTTCGTCAGCAGCAGCAGTCCCTCAGTGGCGACATCGAGGCGGCCGACGTGGAACAGGCGTTCGCCCTTGTTCTTGTTGTTCTTGAGGAAGTCGCTGATGCAGGGGCGGCCTTCGGGGTCTTCCATGGTGGAAACGACGCCCTTGGGCTTGTTGAAGACCATGTAGACGAGGGTGTCGTCGAGCTGGATCCGGATGCCATCAACATGAATTACGGCGGCTGTGGGGTCCACGCGCATACCGAGTTCGGTGGTCACCACGCCGTCAACCTCGACGCGTCCCTCGAGGATCATTTCTTCACACACGCGGCGTGAAGCAACGCCTGCCTGAGCCATGACCTTTTGCAGGCGTACCCCGTCGGCATCGTGCAGGTCCGACTGGGGAACTTCCTGCCGCGGGCCGCGGTTGCGTGCCGGCTTCCGGATGGGACCAAGGTTCTGGCCGAAGCGTTCGCTGCCGAAAGCCTTGGATCCGTACTGCCTTGCCGGCTTCGCCTTGGGCTTGATCGCTCCCGGAGTGCCCGGCGCCTTGCCAAAGCCAGGCTTGTTGGAGCCGGGCTTACGGAAGGGCTTGGCGGGCCTGGCGGCCTGGCCGCGATCGAAATCGCCCGCTGTTGTGGGGTTGTCAGGATCGAAAGGTGCCGCTTCGCGCGGCTTCGACGCCTTGAAAGGGCGGCCCTCGCCCTGGGTGAAGTTGCGCTTTCCAGCGCCGGCGCTGCCGCCGCGGCCGGAGAAGCCGCCGGCATTGGAGCGGCCGGTGCCGCTTCCCTTCGCCTCATTGCGTCCGGAGCTGTTTCGTCCCGAACCGTTACGTGGTGAACTCTGGCGTCCCGCCTGTGTCATGACCCGTCCTTGTGTAGTAATGGCCGGCAAGTGGTGTTGAAATCAACACTAGCCAGCCGGGCAGACATCGTCTGCCCCTTGTCGCTGTGCACCTTGATATGGCGCCGTGAATCAGTATGAAGTTCTCTTGCAGTACCGGTGTTGGCCGTGCCTACATCCGGCTGGCATCGTAGTATTCATCGATACCTTCCAACCCGGGAAGGTGCGGCGAGAGCTGCGGCAACTCAGCCACCGAGCCCATGCCCATCCGTTCCAGGAAGTACGAGGTTGTCCGGTAAAGGACAGCCCCCGATTCAGGATCGTTTCCGGAGTCCTCAATCAAACCCCTTTGGGTAAGAGTCCGGACCACGGAATCTACGTTAACGCCGCGAATGGCGGACACCCGGGCCCTTGAGACCGGTTGCCGGTAAGCAATGACCGCCAGGGTCTCAAGCGCGGCTTGAGTAAGCCTGGTGGTCTGCCCCTCGAGGACAAATTTGCCCACGATGTCGGCGAAATCCGACCGTGAATAAATCCGCCACCCGCCGGCAACGTTCCGCAATTCAAAACCCCGGGGTGCAGTGCTGGCATCGGCAAAGCCGACAGCATCCACGTCCGGGGCTTTAACAGTATAGCCGCTATACTCCCGCTGCAGGTTCTGCAGCAAATCCTCGACGACGGCGACTGTCACGTTGAGTCCAGCAGCCAACTCTTCAGAGGTTGCAGGCTCATCGATGACCATCAGGACTGCTTCCAACGCTGCCCGTGCACCGCCTGGCAGGGCTTCCAGTGCTGCCAGGCCGTCGACCTCTTCCTGCTCACTCACCGGTTCCATCCCCGTTTTCAGTTCCTGCTTCAGGTTCATACTCCTCGCTCAGGCTGGAACTGTCCCAGCCGGCGTCATCGCCGGTCCACCGAACCGTCAGCACTGCCAATGGCCCGGGCTGCTCGAAGGCAACCACGCGGTCGCGGAACATCTCCAGCAGGGCCAGGAACCGTGCCACCACCACCAAAGTAGTCCCGGCATCGGCAATCAACGCCTGGAAGGACAGCGGCGCCCCGAGCTTCAGGCGGTAACCCATGATCTCGGCCTGTTCCTTGACACTGACCGGCGGAGCATGGAGGTGGTCCAAGCCGACCTCGGCAGCCGCTGTTTCCTTGGGTTTGAGTGCTTTGGCGGCAAGTTCCGCGAACTGCTCAGGAGTGTGCCGCCACACCAGCTCCGGAAGCAACGCCGCGAAATGGCCTTCCAGGGCAACCTGCCGGGGGTACCTCCGGGCTTCTTCTTCCAAGGTTTCGCCCAGAATGCCCGCAATCTGCTTGAAGGCTTTGTACTGCAGAAGGCGGGCGAACAGCAGGTCCCTCGCTTCAAGCAGGGCAATGTCCTCGGCATCTTCCACTTCACCGGCAGGCAGGAGGCGCGCGGCCTTCAAGTCCAGGAGCGTTGCCGCGATCACCAGGAACTCGCTGGCTTCATCCAGAGCCCAGTCCTCCCCCAACTCCTGGAGGCGCCTGATGTACTTGATGAACTCATCAGTGACCGTGGCCAAGGCCACCTCGGTGATATCCAGCTTGTGCTTGGAAATGAGGCCGAGCAAAAGATCAAAGGGGCCCGTGAAGTTAGCCAGCCGTACCTCGAACCCGGGCTTACGGGCTTCGGAGGCACCGGCGTCGGGCACTTCTACTTCTGCGGCTGATTCCGCTTTCAGCGAGGACAAGTCCGCTTCCGCGGTGGGGGCGATTGACGGTCCCACCGTCCGCTAGGGCGCGCCGCCGCGCGAGATCAGTTCCTTGGCAAGGCGGCGGTAAGCATCCGCGCCGATGTGGTTCCCGGCGTAGCTGGTGATGGGCTCGGCGGCCACGGTGGCATCTGCAAACTTGATGGATCGCTTGATGACGGTCTCAAAAACCTTGTCCCCAAACGCTTCCACCAAGCGCGAGATGACTTCCCGGCTGTGGAGGGTGCGGGCGTCATACATGGTGGCCAGGACGCCGTCCACCTGCAGGCGCGGATTCAACCGGTCCTGGACTTTCTCGATGGTCTCCACCAGGAGGGCAACGGCGCGCAAGGCGAAGAACTCGCAGATCAACGGAATGATCACGCCGTGGGCGGCAGTCAGCGCATTCACTGTCAGCAGTCCCAGCGACGGCTGGCAATCGATCAAGACGACGTCGTAATCGTCCTCGACGCTCTTGAGGGCGCGGTCCAGCACCTGCTCACGGGCTACCTCGTTGACCAGCTGGACTTCGGCGGCGGAGAGGTCGATATTGGCGGGCAGGAGGTCAACGTTCTCAACGCCGGTCTGCTGGATGGCGTCGCGGATGTTCACCTTGCGGTCCATCAGGACGTTGTAGACGGTGAGGTCCAGCTCGTGCGGGTTTGCACCGAGGCCTGCGGAGAGCGCACCTTGGGGGTCAAAGTCCACCAACAGGACGCGTCTGCCGAACTCGGCGAGCGCAGCCGCCAGATTGATGGTGGACGTGGTTTTACCCACGCCGCCCTTTTGGTTGACCATGGCGATGACTCTCGCCGGGCCGTGGGAGGCCAGCGGAGCAGGTTCCGGGAATTCGCGGTAAGGACGGCCCGTGGGCCCCATGATGGCGTCTTCCAGATCGAGCTCGGTGCCTTCCAGCGTAGCTGTTCCCCGTTCGATGCTCACGTATCTAACCACTCTTTCGACGACGATCTTCCCTGCCGCTGCACCCTAAGGCGACAGCGCTGCTACTCCTTTAGGCTACAGCGCCCGACACGGTTATTCGGGGAACTTGACTTTGGCCGATTCTTGAGCCTTGACCCTCTGGTTGAGGTCGAAGGTTTAGAGCTCGGCCGCTGTTGCAAGGCGGAACAGCGAAGACCGGCACCCGATGGGGTGCCGGTCTTCGTGGAACTTTGCCTGCGTAGGTGCCGGTGCTGTTAGACCACGGCCTTCTCGCGGTTTTCGGCCTCCGGTGCAGGCTCTTCATCGCCCCCGTGGGCGATCATGGTCTGCTCATCGAAGGGCTCGCTGCCGGAAAGGACGCGCTCTACCTGGCCATTGTCGATTTCCTTCACCCAGGTGCCGATCAGGACCGTGGCAACTGCGTTGCCGGTGAAGTTGGTCAATGCACGGGCCTCGGACATGAAGCGGTCGATTCCGACGATCATGCCCACACCGCCCAGGAGCTCCGGCTTGTGTGCCTGGAGGCCGGCGGCAAGGGTTGCCAGTCCGGCACCAGTGACGCCTGCTGCACCCTTGGAGGCGATGATCATGAACACCAGCAGGGAAACCTGAGCACCGAGATCCAACGGCGTACCCATGGCGTTGGCTACGAACAGCGATGCCATGGTCAAGTAGATCGCTGTGCCATCAAGGTTGAAGGAGTAACCGGTGGGAACCGTGACACCAACAACCGGCTTGGAGACACCCAGGTGCTCCATCTTGGCGATCAGGCGGGGCAGGGCTGCCTCCGAGGAAGAGGTGGAGAAGATCAGGAGGTACTCGCGGGCCAAGTACTTCATGAGCTTGAAGATGTTTACTCCAGCTACTGCGCGGAGCAGCGTACCGAGGATGACCACGATGAACAAGGCACAGGTTACGTAGAAGGCAAGCATCAGCGTGAACATGCTGAGGATGGCCTGTGCGCCGGTGGCACCAACGACGGCAGCAATGGCACCGAACGCGCCAACCGGCGCCAGCCACATGATCATGATGAGAATACGGAACACAAGGCGCTGTCCGTGACCGATGGCGGTGAGGATGGGGGCACCCTGCTTTCCCATCTTCTGCAGTGCGAAACCAACAAGGATGGCAGCCAGGAGGGTGGGCAGGACCGGGATGTCGCCCGGGATGATTCCGAGCAGGAAGTCCACGGTGCTGTTGCTATCGGCCTTCTTGGTGGGATCGTACGGGGTCAGTTTGAGACCCTCACCCGGGTGGATCAGGTTGCCGACCACAAGGCCGATGGCGAGTGCAAACGTGGACATTGCCACGAAGTAGCCCAGAGCCAGGCCTCCGACCTTGCCAACCGTCGCGGCTTTGGCAATGGAGCCGATGCCCAGGACGATGGTGCAGAAAATAACCGGGGCAATCATCATCTTGATGAGCTTGATGAAGCCGTCACCGAGCGGCTTGAGGGACTTGCCGACCTCGGGGAACATCAGGCCCACCACGGCGCCGAGCACTACGGCCAGAATGACCGCAATGTACAGGTAATGCGACTTGTCGAGCCCCTTGCGTCCACCTTTGGCGGCTACTGCCGACTCTCCTCGTTGAGAGGTCATGGGATTCTCCTTCTGGATACTGTGTAAGGCGCCGCGGTCCTGCACTGATGTCCAATCCGCTGCCCTTGTGTGATATCCATCATTGAGCCGCTGGTGACACACATCACCGTTGCGGTCATATTGGTCATGGGAGGCCCACGTGTTTCACAGCTGGAGCATCGCCCGCCGCTTGTTCGTGGCGAACCTGTTGTTCGTCCTGGTGCTGACGGCGGTCTTCGGCGCGTTCTCAGTGGTGGAAGCCAGGGACAGGGCTTACGACGAGGCCGGCGGGAGGATGCAGGCGATCGCCACGTCCCTGGCCAACAATCCTCTTGTGCTGGAGGCTGCTTCAACAGCCAATCCGTCAGCCACCCTCCAGCCCTATGCGCGGGAAGTCATGGACGACGCCGACGCCGATTTCATCACCATCATGGCCCCTGACAGGACACGCTGGACCCACCCCCGGACCGAGGAACTGGGCAAACCCTACATCGGGACGATCGAGCCGGCGCTCGGTGGCGAAACCTTTACCGAAGTTACTGCGGGAACCTTGGGTCCCTCGGTCCGGACCATCGCTCCCGTCAAAGACGCCGGCGGAAGCGTCAAAGCCCTGGTGGCTGCAGGCATTACGGTCCGCACAGTGGATACGGACGTTGCCGAACGGCTGGGAGTTATTGGCGGAATTGCCTTGGTGGTGCTGGTCTTCGGTTCCTTCGCCTCGTGGTTGCTTGGACGATACCTTCGATCGGTTACCCGCGGCTGGGGGCCCGAGCAACTTGCACAACTGTTCGCGTACTACGAGTCCGTTCTCCACTCCGTCCGCGAAGGCGTGATCCTGATTGACACTCGCGGCAAAGCGGTGATGTATAACGACCAAGCCGCAGAGCTGCTGGGACTGGAGCCCTCCGACGCCGACCGGTCACCTGACGAGGCCCCGAAACTTGCTGATCTTCCTTTCGACGGCAGCCTGCGGGCGCTGTTCGAATCCGGCAGGCCGGCACACGACGAAATCCACCTGACCGGTTCCCGGATCCTGGTAGTCAACCAAGCTCCCGCAGTAGGGCCGGTGCCTGAGCGAAGCCGGCAGAAACCCGCCGTCTATGGCACGGTGGCCACCATCCGCGACCGTACCGAGATCGAGTCCATGGGTACGGAACTCCAGACGATGAAGACACTTTCGGATGCCCTGCGGGCCCAGACACATGAGCACGCAAACCGGCTCCACATGATCGTTTCCCTGCTGGAGTTGGGCCGCACGCCCCAGGCCTTGGACTTTGCCACGAAGGACCTTGAACTCAGCCAGCAGCTAACAGATGACATGGTGGCCTCCGTGGACGAGCCCGTCATGAGTGCGCTGGTGATGGGCAAGGCCGCGGAAGCCCACGAACGCGGGGTGGAACTGGAGGTCCGGACCGCAGGAAGCTCCGGTGTCCGTGGCCTGGAGATTCAGGACCTGGTGACCATTCTCGGGAATCTGCTGGACAACGCGATTGATGCTGCAGCTGCAGGCGACTTCCCCAGGAAGGTGGAGTTGAACGTCGAAGCCGGGCCATCCGCCGTCGAATTCACCGTGCGGGACTCGGGTAGGGGCATCGATCCGGACTCCATCGATGACGTCCTGCAGTACGGATTCAGCACGAAGTCTCCGGAAGGAAACCCGCGTGGTGCCCATGGCAGGGGTGTAGGCCTGGCCCTGGTGCGTCAGGCTGTGGAGCGTCTCAACGGTACGATGACCATCAGCAATCCCGGCGGAGCGCAGTTCCATGTTCTGCTCCCCGCGCCTGTTCCCGAGGAAGAGAAGGCATGACAGAGATCCGTGTCCTGGTGGTGGAGGACGAGCCCATAGCTTCGGACGCCCACTCGGTCTATGTTGGCCGCCTGGACGGTTTCACGTTGGTAGGGACGGCGCCGGACGGCCAGTCGGCCTTGCGGATCCTGGGCGAATTTGCGGCATCCGAATCGCCCGTGGACCTCGTCCTGCTGGACATGAACCTGCCGGATCTTCACGGCCTGGACGTCGCCCGCCGGATGCGTTCCGCAGGAGTCTTCGCTGACATCATCGCCATCACTGCCGTCCGGGAACTGAACATTGTGCGCAGCGCCGTGTCCATCGGCGTCGTCCAGTACCTCATCAAGCCTTTCACCTACGCCACCTTTGCCGACAAGCTCAGAAGCTATCGGACGTTCCGCGAGCAACTGGCGGGATCGATGTCCGGTATTTCCAAAGCCGGGGCCTCGCAGAGTGACGTGGACCAGGCGTTCGCGAGTCTCCGCGCCCCCACCGAACTGCCGCTGCCCAAGGGACTCTCCGGCTCAACGCTGGAATCAGTGAAGGACCTGGTGAGGGCTGGGCAGCAGCCGGTGTCCGCCAGTGAGGTCATGGACGCGCTGGGCATGTCCCGTGTCACCGCCCGCCGGTACTTGGAATATCTTGCCGACGCCGGAACAGTCACCCGGGCGCCCCGGTACGGCACCCCTGGCCGGCCGGAAAACGAGTACGGCTGGAACAGGGCGTAGGAGTCCTCCCGTTCCCTGTGCCTCGGCAGTAAGCTGGTGGCGACCCATGGAGAGTCCATGTCCGCACAGCCGCTCCGAAAACCGGAAACATCAGCGCAAGCCACGCTCACGGAAGCCCGCGAGGCGTTTACCCGCGGTGACTGGGATACTGCGTGTCGAACCATGGAACGTGTCGGCGAGGAATCCCCACTGAGCTTGGAAGACCTGGAGATCCTGGCGCGCTCCAAGTGGTGGCTCGGCGACGTCCAAGGTTCCATGGCACTGTCCGAGGAAGTCTTTCACCGCTTGGTCGCCGATGAACAGTTCCGGGCCGCCGCTAAGTCTGCCCTCACGTTGTCCTTGCAATGGGGTGTCCGCGGGAACATCGCCGTGTCCTCGGCATGGATGAACAGGGCTCGTCGGCTGTTGGACGGGCTTCCTGAAGCTCCGGAACACGGATATCTGCTGTATCTGGAGGGTAACGACGCAATCTACCTCGAAGGTGACGCCGATTCGGCCTATGACGCCGCCCTTCAACTGAGGGCCATGAACCGTCGGCAGAAAGCCCCGGAATTGGAGAGCTTCGCGTTCATGTTATCCGGCCTCGCTGCCGTTCGCAGGGGCGAGACGACGCGGGGTTTCGCGGACCTGGATCAAGCCCTGCTTCCCGTGATGGCCGGCCAGGTTTCGGCAGAGTGGGGCGGCGACATCTACTGCTCGGTCATCCACCTCTGTTACGAACTGGCCGACTATTCGCGCATGAGGTGGTGGACGGACGCCTTGGCTGCCTGGTGCGCCGGACTGTCCACGTCCTTCATGTACTCGGGGATCGTAAGGGTCCACGAACTGCAGCTGATCAGTGCCGAAGGTGGCTGGAAACAGGCGGAAGAGGAACTGTCGCACCTCGGCGAGCGTCTTCGGAATGCCCATGCTTGGATCGCGGCCGACTGCTTCTGTGAACTGGGCGATATTCGACGACGCCAAGGAAACCGGTCCGGCGCCGCGGCAGCGTACGCCATGGCGACTGCACTTGGCACTGATGCCCAGCCGGGCTCGGCCCTGCTGCTTGCTGATGCCGGTAAGAACGAGGAAGCACTCACTGATCTCCGCGCTGCGTTGGCAGACCGAGGGCTCCTGGGCCGGGCGTGGTTGCTGCTGCCGATCGTGGAGTTGCTTGCTCCCATGGATACTGACAGTGCCGAGGTGTATTGCAGCGAGCTGGAAGGAACTGCTGCATACTACGGGACGGTGGGATTGCTTTCCTGGGCACATCACGCCAGGGGCACTTTGTTGATGGCCCATGGTCTCTGGCTCCAGTCACTGCGGGAGTTCGAAGCGGCGGCACAGGGTTACCGTTCCCAGCATCTTCGCTACGAACTGGCACGAATCCATGAGCGGATGTCATCCATCCGGGCAGCGCTTGGCGAGACCGCCGCGGCCGATGCCGAGCGCGCCACCGCTGCAGCGATCCGTGCCAGGCTTGGCGCGGCCCCGTTATCCTTGGGGACTGCCGACCATGAGCGGGAGGGGCTGACGGCCAGGGAAATTGAAGTGCTCGGCTGCGTGCTGTCCGGCTCAAGCAACAGGCAAATAGCTCATACCCTCACCATCTCTGAAAAAACGGCCGGCCGTCACCTGGCGAATATCTTTACCAAGATCGGCGTCAGCTCCAGGACCGCTGCGGCCGCTTGGGCGCGTCATCATGGAATATCAGAGGATCCACGGGCTTGAGTCCTGCATGTTTTTGCCCATGGAACCCGCCAAAGATGCAGGATTCCCCCGACGCGGCGACCAGCTCCGCGACCATACCTTGAAGGTGCGGACAACGGGCCGGGCAGGCCGACCCCCGAACCAGCAAGGACAAGCAATGAACAGCACCCAGGCCGAGCAACGGGAAGCATCCAAGGCGGCGGAAGCCGTCCAACAAGCCACGGGTCGTTTGATCGGAATTTTGAACGATTCTTCGATCGCACTCTTGGTGAGCGTAGGCCACCAAACCGGCCTTTTCGAGACACTCTCGGCCCTCCCTGCAGCCCCGAGTGTCCTTATTGCCGATGCGGCCGGCCTTAATGAGCGCTATGTCAGGGAATGGTTGGGTGGCATGACCACGGCCGGCTTCGTGGACTACCAACCGGTCGAGGGAACGTATCTCCTGCGTCCGGAATTTGTTCCTGTCCTTACGGGTGCAGGCACCGAAAACCTGGCTCGCACATTGCAGTATGTTCCGCTGATGAGTGAGGTTGCCCCGAAGATCGTCCACTCGTTCCGGGCGGGCGGCGGAACAAGCTACGAGGATTACCCGCGCTTCCATCACCTCATGGCTTCCGAAAGCGCCGCAGTAAACGATGCGTCACTCGTGGAGGCGATCCTTCCCCTGACAGGATGTGTTGAGGCACTGGGCAGCGGCATCCCTGTGGCCGACATCGGATGCGGCGAGGGCCACGCCCTGAATTTGCTGGGAGCGACTTTCCCTGCCAGCACCTTTACCGGCTACGACTTCTCCGCCGAGGCCTTGGCAACTGCCACCGCCGAGGCCTTGGCGCTCGGATTGTCGAATGTCCGCTTCGAGCTCCAGGATGCAAGCCGCCTGGACATTGTGGAAGCTTTTGACCTGGTGACAGCGTTCGACGCTATCCACGACCAAGCACACCCGGCTATGGTCCTGAAGAACATCCGTACCGCGCTCAGGCCGGACGGAACTTTCCTCATGGTGGACATCAACGCTTCAAGCCGGTTGGAGGAGAACGTGCAGCTCCCGTGGGCGGCCTTCCTGTACACCATCTCTACCTTCCACTGCATGGCTGTTTCCCTGGGGCAAGGAGGCGATGGCCTGGGCACGGTATGGGGCAGGGAACGGGCCACGGACATGCTCCGGCAGGCGGGTTTCCGCACGGTGGAGGTGAAAGAAGTGGAGGAAGACCCATTCAATGCTTACTTCATCGCAAAAGTTTGAATGTATACAAACTACGCTATTTTTCCGGACAAGCCCTCGGTTGACCCGAGCTATGTATACACTGAGGGTATGCGTGCCAGTGATCGGGCTTACACAGCCCTTCGTGAAGACATCATTGAATGGCGTCTGCGGCCGGGCACCGTCCTTGCGGAAGTGGAACAGTCCGAACGGCTTGGAGTGTCCAGGACGCCGGTCCGGGAGGCGTTGAGCCGCCTCACCGCTGAGGGATTGACGACGGCGGCAGGTGGCCGCGGCGTCGTCGTGACCGATATTTCGCTGGAGAGCATCGACGAACTGTTCGAGTTACGCGAAACCCTTGAAGTGCGGGCCGCCGCCTTGGCTGCCCAGCGCGGGGAAGCGGATGTCTTCAAAGAGTTGCACGGACAACTGTTGCTGGCCCCTGAACTGCTCAGTGACGACGACCCCGCCCGGCATGAGTACTACGCCTTGGTGAGTCGCCTGGACGATGCCATCGATGCCGCGGTCTCCAACTCTTACCTGGCCAATGCCATGCGGGGCCTGCGGGTCCATTTGGTCCGGGTCCGCCGGCTTGCAGCCGACGACTCTGCCCGACTCCATGCAGCCGCTGCCGAGCACGCGGCGATTGCCGAGGCCATCGCCGCGTGCAATCCGCGTCTGGCCGAGGCCGCCACCACAGTCCATCTCCATCGCAGCCTCAGCCACGTCAAAACCACCCACGCTACTGCCCTAAAACACCCTGCCTAGAAGGAGCACCATGGTCAAGAACCATCACGTCCGCGTCTACAAGAGCGAAGAAAACCTGCCCCGCGAGGAGCAGTTGGCGCATAAGATCGCTGTGGTCGCCGCTGACCCCGTCGAAGTGTCGCCCGAGGTCACTGACATGGTGATCAACCGCATTATCGATAACGCCTCGGTGGCGATCGCGTCGTTGAACCGGGCACCGATCGTCGCAGCCCGCGCGCAGGCCCTGACCCACGCACCCTCGGCTAACGGCAAGGGTGCCGCGGTGTTCGGCATCACCGGGCAGGTTTCGCCGGAGTGGGCTGCGTGGGCGAACGGTGTGGCCGTGCGCGAACTGGATTACCATGACACGTTCCTGGCCGCGGATTACTCCCACCCGGGAGACAACATCCCGCCGATCCTGGCTGTTGCCCAGCATGTGGGTTCCAACGGCGCGGATCTGGTCCGTGCGATCGCTACCGGCTATGAGATCCAGGTGAACCTGGTCAAGGCCATCTGCCTGCATAAGCACAAGATCGATCACGTGGCGCATCTCGGCCCGTCCGCCGCTGCCGGTATCGGTACGTTGTTGGGTTTGGATGTTGAGACGATTTTCCAGTCCGTGGGTCAGGCCCTGCACACCACCACCGCGACCCGGCAGTCCCGTAAGGGTGAAATCTCCACGTGGAAGGCCCACGCCCCGGCCTTCGCGGGCAAGATGGCCGTCGAAGCGGTGGACCGTTCCATGCGTGGTCAGACGTCCCCGGTGCCGATTTATGAAGGTGAAGATGGTGTGATCGCGTGGATGCTGGATGGCCCGGACGCCTCCTACGAGGTGCCGTTACCGCTGCCCGGGGAGGCCAAGCGCGCGATCCTGGACACGTACACCAAGGAACACTCCGCCGAGTACCAGGCCCAGGCCTGGATTGACCTGGCCCGCAAACTCCACCGTGAGCACCCGGAAACCACGGACCCGGCCAACGTCGCCTCGGTGCTGATCAGGACCAGCCACCACACCCATTACGTGATCGGTTCGGGCGCGAACGACCCCCAGAAGTACTCCCCGACCGCGTCCCGCGAGACCCTGGATCACTCCATCCCGTACATTTTCACCGTCGCGTTGCAGGACGGTGCCTGGCACCACGTGGATTCCTACGCCCCCGAGCGTGCCGCCCGTCCGGACACCGTGGACCTGTGGCAGAAGGTCACCACCGTGGAAGACCCGGAATGGACCCGCCGGTACCACTCGTTGGACATCGCGGAGAAGGCCTTCGGCGGGTCCGTGGAAATCACCCTCACCGACGGCACCGTCATTACCGATCAGATCGCCGTGGCCGACGCACACCCGCTCGGTGCCCGGCCGTTCGCCCGCGAGCAATACATCAACAAGTTCCGCACCCTTGCTGCCGGTGTGGTGGAGGACGCTGAAATCGAAAGGTTCCTCACCGCCGTCCAACGCGTCACCGAACTCGGTGCCGGGGAACTGGGCCAGCTGAACATCACCGCAGCGCCCGGCGTGATCGACCTCGCGGCAGCTCCGAAGGGACTGTTCTAAATGCTGTACTCCAAAGTCACACCCGAGCAGAAGCGGGTGAAGCTGCGGGAGCTGCTGTCTTCAGGGACTGTGCAGCAGTTTCCGGGAGCATTCAACCCGCTCTCGGCACGGCTGATCGAGGAGAAGGGCTTCGCCGGGGTTTATATCTCCGGCGCGGTCCTGGCCAACGACCTCGGCCTGCCGGACATTGGCCTGACCACCCTGACGGAGGTTGCGACCCGTGCCGGGCAGATCGCCCGCATGACGGACCTGCCCTCGCTGGTGGACGCAGACACCGGCTTCGGTGAACCAATGAACGTGGCCCGCACCATCCAGGAACTCGAAAACGCCGGCCTGGCCGGCTGCCACATCGAGGATCAGTTCAACCCCAAACGCTGCGGTCACCTGGACGGCAAGAACGTGGTGGACATCGACACCGCCACCAAACGCATCCGCGCCGCAGCAGATGCCCGACGTGACCCGAACTTCCTCATCATGGCCCGGACCGACATCCGCGCCGTCGACGGAATCCAGGCCGCACAGGACCGCGCCAAAGCGCTGGTGGATGCCGGTGCGGACGCGATCTTCCCCGAAGCCATGGCCGACCTGGACGAGTTCCAGGCCATCCGCGACGCCGTGGACGTGCCCATCCTGGCCAACATGACTGAGTTCGGCAAAAGCGAGCTCTTCACCGTCGAGCAACTCCAAAGCGTCGGCGTGAACATGGTCATCTACCCCGTCACCCTCCTCCGCATTGCCATGGGCGCTGCAGAGCGTACTCTGGAATCGATCAAGGCTGCGGGGACCCAGGAAGCGCACGTGGAAAACATGCTCACTCGTGCGCGCCTCTACGAACTCGTCGACTACGAGGCATACAACCAATTCGATACCGGCGTATTCAACTTCCAGGTTCCTGGCGTCCGCTAGGTTCCGGATTCATCAAGGGGAACGCAGGCATTCCGGAACACCCGGCGCGCCTGCTCTATGAACGAAGGAGTTCAGCGTGGTAGCTGAAGACATCAAAAAGGGCCTTGCCGGCGTCGTGGTGGACTACACCGCGGTTTCAAAGGTCAACCCGGACACCAACTCGCTGCTCTACCGTGGGTACCCGGTCCAGGAACTGGCCGCCAAGTGCAGCTTCGAAGAAGTCGCTTTCCTGCTGTGGAATGGCGAACTGCCCAACGAAACCCAGCTCGCAGAGTTCACTGCCAGGGAACGCGCAGGCCGCGCCCTGGACCCTGTGGTCAAAACGGTCGTGGACGCCTTGCCCACCACCGCCCACCCCATGGACGTCTGCCGCACGGCAGCATCCGTGCTCGGCGCCCGGCACGAACTGGCCGAGGACTCCTCAGCCGAGGCGAACATGAAGAAGGCAATCGATCTCTGGGCGGCGATGCCCGCGGTGGTGGCCTACGACCAGCGCCGCCGCCGCGGCCATGAACCCGTTGAAGCCCGCGAGGACCTGGACTACTCAGCGAACTTCCTCTGGATGACCTTCGGCGAAGAACAGGTCCCCGAAGTGGTGGAAGCCTTCAACGTCTCGATGATCCTGTACGCCGAGCACTCCTTCAACGCCTCCACCTTCACCGCCCGCGTGGTCACCTCCACCCTCTCGGACCTGCACTCCGCCGTGACCGCCGCCATCGGTGCCCTCAAGGGCCCGCTGCACGGCGGCGCCAACGAGGCCGTCATGCACACCTTCGACGAGATCGGCATCCGCAGCGAAGAATCCCTCGAAGAAGCGGCCACCCGTGCCCGCGCCTGGATGGAAGACGCACTGGCCCAAAAGAAGAAGGTCATGGGCTTCGGACACCGCGTCTACAAGCACGGCGACTCCCGCGTGCCCACCATGAAAGCCGCCCTGGACAAGATGATCGCCCACTACGGCCGGCCCGAACTCCTGGGACTCTACAACGGACTCGAGCAGGCCATGGACGAGGCCAAAGCCATCAAACCCAACCTCGACTACCCCGCCGGCCCCACCTACCACCTCATGGGCTTCGACACCCAAACCTTCACACCGCTGTTCGTCGCCAGCCGCATCACCGGCTGGACCGCCCACATCATGGAACAGGTAGCCTCCAACTCCCTCATCCGCCCCCTGAGCGAATACAACGGACCCGAAGAACGGCACGTCCCCTAACGCTCACTGTTATGCAGTGAATGTACGACGCCGGGCCGGTCACCGTAAGGTGACTGGCCCGGCGTCGTACCTCATTGGCTACGGCAGCGGCTCCACCCAATCGACGGTGTGGACATCCGCCACGTTCTCGTTATCTGCCGCCAACGCCACCCGCACGGCAATGCGCTGCCCCGAGATCATGGCCGGCAACCAGTGCTCCGCGTCAGCCCACATCCGTTCCACGGGAAGTTGCGCCACGGGGAACCACGCCGGTGCGATCTCATCGCTTTCGGACGGTTCCCCCTCCCATTCCCGGGTAAGGAAAACGGTGGTGGCCATATTCCACTCCGGCCTGGCCGGAAACACAAAGTCCACAGAGCCGGCCGGGATCAGGTCCTTCGCATGGACCACCACGTTGATCTCTTCCATGACCTCACGGCAGGCAGCCTGCGAGGCGGTCTCCCCCAGCTCAACGTGCCCGCCGACACCCACCACCTTGCCCCGACCGAAACCAGTCTTCTTGGTGCCGAGCAGGACGTGTTCACCGTCCGCGCCGTCGCGGAGGAGGAAGCACAGGGTCACATGGGCTGCAGTCATGCTGCCTACCTTAACCTGATCTCCCCTGCTGCTGCCGCCATTGCTACAGTGAGCCCATGACTGAAGGTGGGGGTGACGGGCGAGCCCCGGTGGCAGCCGTCGAGGGTGCTGGAGAACAGCCGCCCAATGACGGTCCCGGTACAGCCGAAACAGTCCCCAAAGCCAAACCTGAACGGGACGCCTGGTTGCCCCGGTGGCTCGTGGCACACCCGCTCCATGCAGGCTGGGCCTGGACTGTTGCCTGGGCAGCGCTGATCGTTTTGGACGAAGTGATGGACCTGGCCGGATGGACCTGGTACCTGCTGGTCCTCATGGCCGCACTGCCCACCTTGGTCTCCACGCTGGTGGTCCTGCATGCAACGCCGCGAAGCCACCTCAGGGCCGTCAACGCAACAGTCCTCGGCCACTTCTTCGTCCGCTTCCTCGCGCTGGTGGCAGCATTCATGGTTTGGGCAGCTTCTGTGGTGATGAGTGCGTCGATCTCCACCACGGTCCAGTCCGTGATCGGAGATTCCGAAAAGGAAGTCACGGCATTGGGTTTCAACCTCATGCTGGCCGCAGTTCCACTGGTGCTCTCCGTCCTGTGGATGGCCTTCATTGTCCGCTGCGCCTGGTTCTTGCGGCGGTTACGGGGCTGGCGTCAGATACCACTAAAGACGCGGGTACCCAAAAAATTCCTGCGCGGACGCCCGCGACTCAAGCGCGTGGTGGTGGGGCTGGCACACCCCGGCCTCTTGCTCGTAGCCGGCTTGGGGACATCGCTGCTGGCATTGTTCGTCGACGCCGTAGAGCTGACGCTGAACGTGCTCGAGTAGCCTGGCCGATAACCACGCCCGCCTATCCGTGCGCCCCGCTATCCCGGTGCGTCCTATCCCAAGGCGTCCTATCCCAGCGCCCGGGGATGCGCGGCTGCGTAGACCTCGCGCAAAGTGTCTGCGGTAACAAGGGTGTAGACCTGCGTGGTGGTGACGGACGCATGGCCCAGCAACTCCTGGACCACCCTTACATCCGCCCCGCCCTCCAAGAGGTGGGTGGCGAACGAATGGCGCAGTGTGTGCGGGGAGACATCCTTTGTGATGTTGGCTTTCTCGGCCGCCGTCTTGAGGATGGTCCACGCACTTTGCCTGCTGATCCGGCCACCCCGGGCGTTGAGGAACAGCGCCGGGGTGCCTTTGCCCTTGGACGCCAGCAACGGCCTGCCGCGGACAACATAGGCCCCGACGGCGCGGGCACCGTAAGAGCCCAAGGGAACCAACCGTTCCTTGGAACCTTTGCCGAACAGCCTCACAATGGCAGGGTCACCGCCGGTGTCTTCGAGGGAGACGTCATCGACGTCCAGCCCAACGGCCTCACTGATGCGGGCGCCCGTGGAGTAAAGAAATTCAAGCAGTGCCCGGTCCCGGAGCCCGGTAGCGCTGTCCGACCCGGCAGCTTCCAGGAGGCGGGTCACTTCACCAACGCTGATGGCTTTTGGAAGCCGCTTGCCCGGCATGGGTGGGTGGACATCGCTGGCGGGGTCCGACGTCGTGGTTCCTTCCAGCGCCCAAAACTTGTGGAGGCCGCGCACCGCTACCACTGTGCGGGCTGCGGAGCGGACGCCCAGAGCGGCGGCGCCATCGGAACCGTCGGATAAGGCCTGCACAAAGGCTGTCACGTGATGCCGGGTGATGTTTCCGGGCTGTTCCACACCTAGGTCTGCGAGGAAGTTCGAGTACCGGGCAAGGTCCCTGCGGTACGCGGATAAAGTGTTGGCTGCCAAGCCACGCTCCACGCCGACATGCTGCAGATAGTCGGTTACTGCGCGGTCAACGCCGTTGGCGGTTCGAGTGGCTGCCCCGGCCATGCTCAGCGCTGGCTCGGATGAGCCGGCCACGGCGCGTTGGCGGGACGAAGGTTGGTGAAGCCATCGGCCTTCGCGGCAGCGGCAGCGAGTATGCCCAGTACTGCGGACGGATTATGCAGCCGGCCTTCCAGCACCGCTTTTACGGCGTCCTCGAGCGGCACCCAGTGTAGTTCGATTTCGGCTTCTTCATCGGTGCGAACGTGCCGGTCCGCCAGGGGAACGTCGCTGAGTCCCCGAGCCAAGTAAATGCGGACTGCCTCGCTGGAAGAACCCGGCGAGTTGAAGAAGTCCACAAGGACGTTCCAAGTAGCCGCGACCAGGTCAGCTTCCTCAGCCAGTTCCCGGGCTGCGCCCACCACGAAGTCCTCGCCTTCGACGTCCAGCAGGCCGGCGGGAATTTCCCACAGGTCCATTCCGACAGGATGCCTGTACTGCTTCAGCAGCAAGATCTCGCCGTCAACATTCATGGGTAGCACAGCTACGGCGCCCGGGTGATCGATGTAGTCACGAACCAACGTGTCCGTGCCGTCACTGAGTTGGAACGAATCGCTGACAACGTCCCAGATGCGGCCTTCGTATACCTTGCTGGTAGACAAGAGACGGCGCGGGCTCGGCATGTCCGAAACCTGCCTTGATATACGGGGGGTTTCAGAAATACCGGGCATCGCGCCGTCCTTCGTTAGTACTTGCGTTTACTTGGCAGCTACCGTGCGGGCACCGGTCCTGGTGGCCACGGGCGCACCTTCACGGCGCTCCAAGGCAGCCTTGACCAAACCTGCGAACAGCGGGTGAGGGCGCGTGGGGCGGGAGCTGAGCTCCGGGTGCGCCTGCGTTGCCACGTAGTACGGGTGGACTTCCCGGGGAAGCTCCACGTATTCCACGAGCTTGCCGTCAGGAGAGGTTCCTGAGAACACCAGGCCCTTGGCGGCGATCTGGTCACGGTACTTGTTGTTGACCTCGTAGCGGTGGCGGTGGCGTTCGCTGACCGTGGTGGTGCCGTAGGTCTCGGCAATGACCGATCCTTCGTCCAGTTTGGCTTCGTAAAGGCCAAGGCGCATGGTGCCCCCGAGGTCTCCCTTGCCTTCTACGATGTCCAACTGCTCTTCCATGGTGGCAATGACCGGGTACTTCGAATCGGGCTCGAACTCGCTGGAAGAAGCACCTTCAAGGCCAACCACGTTACGGGCGTACTCGATCACCATGCACTGCAGGCCCAAGCACAAGCCCAGGACCGGGAGCTTGGTTTCGCGGGCAAACTTCAAAGCTCCAAGCTTGCCTTCGAGACCACGGATACCAAACCCGCCAGGAACGCAGATGGCGTCCACACCGGCCAAGGACTTGGTGGCACCTGCCAGGGTTTCGCACTCGTCCGAGGGGACCCAGCGGATCTTGACCTTGGCTTCGTTGGCGAAACCGCCGGCGCGGAGTGCCTCGGTGACCGAGAGGTAAGCGTCCGGAAGGTCGATGTACTTGCCCACCAGGCCCACCTCGACCTCGTGCTTGGGGTTGTGCACAGCTTCAAGCAGCTTGTCCCACTTGCTCCAGTCAACGTCCTTGAACGGCAAATCCAGTGCACGGACGATGTAGGAGTCCAGCCCCTGTGAGTGCAGGGTCTTGGGGATGTCGTAGATGCTGGGGGCGTCAGCGGCGTTCACCACGGCGTCGATGTCGACGTCGCACATACGGCCGATCTTCTCGCGCATGGCATCGGGCACTTCGCGGTCCGAGCGGATCACGATTGCTTCAGGCTGGATACCAATGGAGCGAAGGGCAGCCACCGAGTGCTGCGTAGGCTTGGTCTTCAGTTCCTGGGAAGGACCGATGTAAGGGACCAGCGAGACGTGAAGGAAGAAGACGTTATTACGCCCCACGTCCTGGCGAACCTGGCGGGCGGACTCAAGGAACGGCTGCGACTCGATGTCGCCCACCGTGCCGCCGATTTCGGTAATGATGACGTCAGGAGCGTTCTTGCCTTCGGCAGGCAGGCGCATGCGGCGCTTGATTTCATCCGTGATGTGGGGAATGACCTGAACGGTGTCTCCAAGATATTCGCCGCGGCGTTCCTTGGCGATAACGGTGGAGTAGATCTGGCCCGTTGTGACGTTGGCCGAACCTTCGAGGTTCTCATCGAGGAAGCGCTCGTAATGTCCGATATCGAGGTCGGTTTCGGCGCCGTCATCCGTCACGAATACTTCGCCGTGCTGGAAGGGGTTCATCGTGCCCGGATCCACGTTCAAATAGGGATCGAGCTTCTGCATAGTTACAGACAAACCACGTGCCCGCAGCAGGTGACCGAGGCTGGAAGCCGTCAGACCCTTACCGAGCGAGGACGCCACACCACCGGTGACGAAGATGTGTTTGGTCGTCTTGGACGAGCCCGGGAACCGGGAATTTACACGGGAATTTGATCGCTGCACCACGGAATTCGAGCTTATCATCAATTACGCCTTCCAAGCGTCCGTTCGGATTCCCCAAATGGTCAATGGTTGCTCACCACCGCATTCCAAGCAAGACCCGGGCGGGATTAAGTGCGCTGATGTGATTGTGCTCGCATCCCGGTGCCTCGCACTCCCCCGGCGCTCCTGAACATCAAATGCGCTGCGGCAGGAGCTTGGCGTCGTCCAGCAATTCCTGTGCGTGCGCTTGTGCGCTCTCGGAGTCCTCTTGACCGGCCAGCATGCGGGCAAGCTCCTTGACCCGCTCGTCGTCGCCAAGAAGCTGCACGTCGCTGGACGTGAAGCCGGTGGTTGTCTTCCCATCAGCGCCGCGCACGGAGGTTTTGGTGACGCGGATGTGGTGATCTGCGAAGGCCGCTACCTGCGGCAGGTGCGTCACTACCAGCACCTGGACGTGCCGGGCGAGCATGGCCAGCCTGCGTCCGATTTCGACGGCGGCACGTCCACCAACGCCTGCATCCACCTCATCGAAGACAAACGTCGGGACAGGATCCACTGCGGCAAGCACTACCTCGATCGCCAACATGACCCTGGACAATTCACCGCCGGAGGCGCCCTTGCCCAGGGGCCTCGCCGGAGCACCGGAGTGGGGTTGGAGGAGGAACGCGATCTCGTCGGTGCCCCACGGGCCCAACGCGCCGCTGCCGTCCACCTCAATGACCAGTGTGGCGTCAGCCATGGCCAGGGCCTTCAGTTCGGCGCTCACCCGGGCCGAGAGGTCCTTCCCAGCCTTGAGGCGGGCTTTCGTGATGGCTGCAGCCAGCTTCCGAAGGGTTGCCTCCGCGGAACCCACCTCCGCGTCCAAGGACTCGATGCGGCTGGAGTCATCCTGCAACTCATCAAGGCGGGTCCTCGCCGTAGCTGCCCACTCAAGAACTTCATCGATGCTCGGGGCGTATTTGCGGATCAGCTTGGCAAGGGCAGCCCGGCGTTCCTCGATTTCGGAGAGCCGCTCAGGGCCTTCGGTGTCCAACGCCGCCTGGTAGCTGGACAACTCGGCGGCGATGTCATTGAGGAGGAAACCGACTTCCGCGAGCCGGGTAGCTGCGGAACGAAGCTCCTCGTCGTGCTCCGCCACGTGTTCCAGCGTCCGCTTGGCCGCATCCACCATGGTGGTTGCGTCGCCGGCGTCTCCGAACTCTTCGGCAATGAGCGACTCATGGGCAGCAGCTGCCGCCAAACGCAGTTCCTCCACATTGGCCAGCTTCACAGCCTCCGCTTTGAGGGTCTCGTCTTCGCCCGGCTGGGGATCCACCTCATCAATTTCCTTGAGGGCGGCGTCCAGGGACTCAGCCTCACGCAGCCGCTCGCGGGCTTCACTGCGCAGCGTTTCAAGTTCGGACTGGATAGCCTTCCAGTGGTTGAACAGTTCCTGATACTCCGCCAGGGTCTTGGCAAGTGGCGTTCCGGCAAACCTGTCCAAGGCGTGCCGCTGGGCAGTGGCACTCTTGAGACGGATCTGGTCCGACTGTCCATGAACCACCACCAGGCTTTCGCCCAATTCGGCCAAAACCCCCACCGGAGCCGCGCGCCCGCCGACATAAGCCCGGCTTCGTCCGTCGGCACCTACTGTGCGGGCCAGCAGGAGTTCAGCTACGCCGTCGAACTCTTCCGCGTCGCCGCCGGCCTCCTTGGCGCGTTCCACCGCACTGTGCGCAGGATCGAGCTTCAGCACGGCTTCCGCCGACGCGGATTTGGCTCCACTCCGAACGGCGCCGGCGTCCGAACGGGCACCAAGAAGAAGTCCGACGGCGGTCACCACCATGGTCTTCCCCGCACCGGTTTCGCCGGTGACTACGCTGAGGCCGGGGCCCAGCGGCAGTGCGGCGTCGGTTATGACGCCGAGGTCACGGATTCGGAGTTCTTCGAGCATGGTTCACTTCGCATTCGTGGGGTCTGATGGCTCACCATGCCCGCGGGCCTGGGGCGTTTCGGGGTCCCTGGGACTGGGCAACGGAGCCGGTGACAAGGTACGGATGACAGGGATGGGACCGGTGTGAACTTCCCCGCTACGGGGCGCCGGGCCGCGCCAGCCATGGATGGGAAGCTGGAACTTGCGGACAAGCCGGGCCGAGAACGGCGTCTTGTGGGTCCGGGCCAGCCGCACCGGCGTGGCTGAGCGCGTCACTTCAACGCGTGCTCCGGGCGGGAGATCCACCGAACGGCGGCCATCGCACCAGAGGACTCCCAGTGCGTCCGTCCTGTTCATGATTTCTACAGCCAACTTCGAGCGGGGGGACACCACCAAGGGCTTGGCAAAAAGTGCGTGTGCGCTGATCGGAACAATGACCAAAGCTTCGACCTCCGGCCACACCACGGGGCCTCCTGAAGAGAAAGCGTAGGCCGTGGAACCCGTGGGCGTCGCGAGAACAACACCATCGCAGCCAAACGACGTCAAAGGACGCCCATCCACTTCGGTGACAACCTCCAGCATGCGCTCACGGTTGGCCTTCTCAATGGCAGCCTCGTTCAGAGCCCAGGTGTGCCAAATCTTCTGGCCCTTGACCCACACCTGGACATCGATGGTCATGCGTTCTTCCACCGTGTACTGGCGGCTCGCTATCCACTCCACCGTCTGTGCGAGGTCGGCGCGTTCGCTTTCCGCGAGGAAACCCACATGTCCCAGGTTGACGCCCAGCAGCGGAACATCCACCTCCCGGACCAGCTCAGCGGCACGCAGTATGGTGCCATCACCGCCCAGGACCATGACCAACTCCACGTCCTCCAAGTTGACGTGATCATTGAGAATCTCGATGGGCGTATCAAGGGCACCAAAGAATCGCTCAATATCGGCAAGTTCGGACTTCTGCAGCACGGGAACCAAGCCGGAGGCATGCAGTTGCGTACAGGCATCCCAGGCTGCGCGGAGCGAGTCCTCCCGCCCTGTGTGGGCAAGGACAAGTACACGCCTGCTCATTGGATCTGCTTTCTAGTGGTTCGGCCAGAGTTTCTTGATCAACGCAGCAACGTCCTCGTCCCGCTCTTCGATCTTAGGCAACACCGTGGACATCCTGCGTGTCATCCACAGGAAGTATTCAACATTTCCGTCTTGGCCCGGAAGCGGACTGGCTGCCAGGTCTTGAAGTTCAAGGCCGGCATCCACTGCCGCGCGGGCCACCTGGGCCACCGCCCGGCGTCGTTCATTCTCCGACGACACCACACCGGTTCGGCTCAGACGCTCCTTGCCAACCTCGAACTGCGGTTTGACCATAAGGACCATGTCGCCACCCGGCTCGGTGCACTGTGCAAGCGGCCAGAGGACCAGGGTCAAGGAAATGAAGGACAAGTCGGCCACCGTCAGCTGCGCCGGACCGCCGATCTGCTCCGGCGTCATGTACCTGACATTGAGGCCTTCGTGGACCTCCACTTTAGGATCTTCCCGAAGGTGCGTGACCAGCTGGCCGTGCCCTACGTCCACCGCCACTACGTGGGCGGCGCCTTGCCGGAGCAGGACGTCAGTAAAACCGCCTGTGGAGGCCCCGGCGTCGAGACACCGCTTTCCGGAAACCTCGACGGCGGGAAATGCCTTCAGCGCGCCGGCCAGTTTATGCCCGGCGCGGCTGACATAGATGTCCTCGAGGTGTGACTGAACATCCAACTCCGTCGCGGCATCCACTTGAAGGGCCGCTTTGACGAGGACGTGGCCGCCCGAACTGACCTTGCCGTCACTTATGAGCTTGGCGGCATGGGTGCGGGACCTCGCCAGCCCACGGGTGACGAGTTCCTGATCAAGTCTTGGCATGCGTTAGCTGTCGCCTTCCGGGCGGGAATCGCTGGAGCTGTTGGTTTTAGGCATAGCCGGAAGTCCGGGTTCGGAATCCAAAGCTTCCAGCAAAGAGTCATGAATGCCGGCGAACAGCTCCCCATGGTCCTGCACAGGTGATTGAGGGACCTCACCCAGCAAGCCGAGGGCCCTGTCTACCAGCGGGTCGCCTGTGGGGATGGCGGCCTCAGGCCACTGGACGACGGGTCGCTCCGTTTCAGAATGCTCCGGCACTGCACGTTCCAGCACTGGACGTTCTGGTTCTGGACGTTCCGGCGTGGAGTATTGGGGCTCGGTCATCGCACCAGTCTAGTTATTCCGCCATTCCAACTGCGGTGCTTGTGCCACGTCCGTGTCCGGTATCGTGGCCCACCACGCCGCGCATGCCGCGCGCCAAGCGTCGAGGTCGCCCTCGTCACCCGTAACTGTAACGGCCCCGTCCCCGGCGACTGCAGTGGCTGCACCGCAACGGAACGTACCGGCGTCGCTGACAACCTCCGGATAGGGCGCGTAGAGGCCTTCCAGGTCTGCCAGCAAGTAATCCGGGCGTTCATCAGTCCGCGCCGCGATGATGGTGTGGGTTGTGTCCACACCGGTGAGGACGGCCGCCGTCGCAAATCCTGCCCGGTTCCCACCCAGGATGTCGGTGTCCAAACGGTCGCCAACAACCAACGGACGCTCGGCGCTAAGCCGTTTTGCGGCTGTGTGGAAAAGCGGGGCTTCGGGCTTGCCGGCCACCAAAGGAGTCTTTCCCGTGGCGGCCGCCACAGCGGCAACCAGCGTTCCATTCCCAGGAGCCATGCCGCGGGCCTGCGGAATGGACATATCCGTGTTGGTAGCGAACCACATGGCTCCCCCGGCCACCACATACGACGCCTCCGCCAGATCTTTCCAGCCGATCTCCGGATTGAAACCCTGAACAACGGCGACCGGGGATTCGGCAGCACTGTGCACCGGCTTGAGTCCTACCAACTCGATCTCATGAGCCAACGCCGCGCTTCCAGTGATGAGGACATGCGCCCCCGCAGGCAGGATGGAGGCCAGAAGCTCCCCTGCCGCCTGGGAGGAGCTGACCACCTGATGGTCCTCAGCCGGCGCACCAAGCTCACGCAGATGCGCCGCGACCTGGGCCGGGGTGCGGGAGGCATTGTTGGTCACGTAACCCAGGCCGACGCCTACGGTTTCGAGACGCTGCAGTGCCTCCACGGCTCCCGGAATAGCGTGCGGTCCGGCATAGACCACTCCGTCCAGATCGGAAAGGACAGCATCAAACCGTGAGATCAGTGAATCAGCCATGCTGGGAGTTGGAGCCCTCGTTGTCGGTGTCTTCAGCTTTTGCTTCTGCGTCATCTTCAGCTGAATCGACGTCGTCCACTGAATCGATGTCCGATTCAGCGTCATCGGACTCAAAGTAATCCGACTCGGCATCGTCCAGCTCAACGTCATCGTGGTCAACGTCCGCGGCTGCGGCCTCAACGATGACCGTTTCAGTTTCAGGCTTCACGACGTCGGCGTCCGGAGCAGGCTTCTCGAAGCGAGGCTTACGCGCCGCTGCTTCTTCCTGCTCGTCCCAGCCAAGGTCAAGAATCTCGGGCTCCGCGAAGTCACCCACACCCAAAGCGTTCTCAGCCACGAGCGCCTGGCGTGCCCACTTATCCGCTTCCTCGGTACGACCCACCGCACTCAGAGCTTCGGCATATGCCCGGAACAGGCGGGGGCTGTAGGAGAAGGCACGGTTGATGTCCAACTGCGGGATCTCAAGCTCGCTGACAGCGGCATCAAGCTGATTGAGGTCTGCACGTGCGCCGGAGGCCACGATGGCGAGCTCAACCTTGCCGGGAGCGTCAAGATCCTGGGCTTCGGGAGAGCGGACCATGTCCAAAGCCCGATCAGGACGTCCGAGGCCACGCTCACAGTCAGCCATCACCGGCAGGTGCACATTGGAGCCACTGATGCGGCGGTACGTACGGAATTCACGCAATGCCTCACCGTAGTGACCGGCAGCATAAGCAGTGAGGCCAACAGCTTCACGCACAGCCGAAAGGCGTCCGCCACGGCGGCTCGCCGCGAGAGCATGCTGGAAAGCGAGCTCCGGCTCAATGTCGATCAAGCGGCCGGCCATGACCAGGTGCTTTGCCACCCAGCCGGCGCTCTGCTCCTCGAGGGTCTTGATCTGGTGTCCAGTGGCGCGGTCCAGCTCTTTACCCGTGACGTCCTCGTCAATCTCAGGAGAACGTTCGCGGTCAGGACGGTTCGCACTGCGGATGTCCTTGGCGTTGGGCACCCGGGCCGGGCGTTCTTCCCATGCGCCGCCGCGTTCGGTGCGGTCACCGCCGAACGAACGACGTTCACCACCGCGCTCGGGGCGGTCGCCGAAAGGCTTACGGTCTCCGCGGTCGTTGTTGAAGGGACGGCGTTCGCCGTCGCGTGCCGGACGATCGCTACGGTCACCAAACGAACGGCGTTCGCCGTCACGAGCGGGACGATCGGTACGGTCACCGAAAGGCTTGCGGTCACGGTCCCCACCGAAGGAGCGCCGCTCGCCATCGCGTGCTGGCCTGTCTCCGCGGTCGTTGTTGAAGGGGCGACGCTCGCCGTCGCGTGCCGGACGATCATTGCCGTCGCGATTCTCCCTGGAACGGAAGCCTCGGGGATCCCCGCCGGAGTTGTTGTTGGGACGGTACGAACCGCGATCGTCCCGGTTCCCTCCGAAGTTTCCGCGATTGCCGCCGCGATTGCCGCCGTTGTGCTCAGCCATGGTGGATTCCTCCTGTTGCGAGCCGACCACTGGCGCGTGCGTAGTCGCTCATAACCCTTATTTCGTTGTCACGCCGCCGGCAGCGCTCGGCTGCCGACTCGTATATCTGGTTCAATTCTATTCGACCCCACTACAGCGACCGAACGCCGGAAGCACCTTTTAGGTGTCCCGTGGCAAGTCTCACAAGCGTGGAGCCCGGGTACCACGCAGCGAACGCGGCATTCAGGCACGCAAACAACAACGATTGCCAGGCAGACGCCTCATGAACGGGTGGTTAAAGTGGGAGACCCCCCGACCCCGGTGAGGGGGTTGGGGGGTATCTACCTAATGGTTGTCCGGCGGTGTCCTACTCTCCCACACCCTCCCGGGTGCAGTACCATCGGCGCTGTGGGTCTTAGCTTCCGGGTTCGGAATGGGACCGGGCGTTTCCCCCACGCTATGACCGCCGTAACCAT
>NZ_JBLYIE010000003.1:0-115713 GCF_048537125.1 Paenarthrobacter sp. PPS72
ACCAACCTCCGTGGGCAATACATCTAGTCGTGTCTAGTCGTCCAGAAGTTCAATGAACTCGCGGGCCTGCTTGATGTTGATGTCTGAGTGGCGCGTCAAAGCAAGTGCCGCGCCCTCAACATCACCGCTCTTTGCCAGAGTCCGGATTCGTCCGTAGATCTCGTCATTGAGCATGTTGCTGCTCACTTCGCGCGTGACCTCGCCCTTGCTGACGATTGCCCTGTACCTGTAAGGGAAACGTTCCGGCTCGTCGTCGTCATCGGCGAGCAAGTCTCTGGGCGGGGCCTCCGGCGTGAACGGCTGGGGGTGCGCAGCCAGAGCCCCGACGGCGTTACGCGAGGCCCGCAGGCCCTCTCCAGTCGCCTGCAAGTAAAGCTTGATGGCCGCCATGCCCTGGCCCTGGGCGATGAGCGAGTAAAGCTGCCGATGCTGTTCCTGGTTGAGCTTGGCTGCGGACTCTTTGGCCAGCTCCACCGGATCCTTGGGGGCATTCGCCGCTGCGATGCTGGCTTTGCTTTCGGCCGAGCGCTTGGTGAACGAGCGAATAAGAAGGAGCACCCCCGCAATGACCACGATGAGGATCAGGAGCGGGATAAGGATGGAATCCATGGCGTTGTCAGAGCCGATCTACGTAGTTCTTGGCGGTAAGCAAGTCTGAATGGGTGGCCTGGCGCAGGACTTTGATGGCCTCGATCTTTTTCCCGCTGCGGACCAGGTTCTGCAGCTCGAAGGCGAGTTGCGGATTGAGCTGGCCATTAGGAAGTACTGCGGGTTGGTGATCCGTTTGGCCGTCAGCATGAGGCCGCCCGGTCTGTGCCTGTAGGGGAGTCCTGGCGTTCTCGGCCTGCTCCCTCTGGCTGGCCACGTTCTGGCTCGGCTTGGTGGTAGCCTCGATGCGCGCCCGGAGAGCCAGGGCTTCCTTTACTTGTGACGCTTGATGCGCAGCGGAGCGTGCCGCTAGTTCACGCTGATACTTCTCGGCGTCTGAAAGGCCGGTATCGCGCGGTTTGAAGGCCGCAATGAGTGCCCACAGCAGGCCCACAAGGACAAGAAGCGGAAGGACAATCGTCAGTACGTCACCAAAGTTCATCCCCATGCCTAGAGCTTATGCCAGAACTTGGTTATCCACAGCACATTCCACTTCCGGCATAGGCTTCTGATAGAGCTCTGTCAAATTAAGGGCACCTCTGTAAGATGCATCACAATTGCGGCATGTTTAGCATGGTTTCTTCTACTTGGAGACCCCTCCGACGCGGGGTATCTGTGGATTAATATCCCCAAAAACTTTCTTTAGTCCACAGCTTGTGAACAGCGTTTCCCCAGGTCAGGAGCTATTTTCTTCCAAAAGAATTTCTCTATCCACAGGGTAACGCACAGTCTGTGCACAACGTGGAGCTTGTATTCCACAGGTTTTCCACAGGGGGTGTCAGGCACCTGCTGTAACGTGTCTGAAGTGTCCATTTCGGGCATGAATATCCCGCGCTGGGTTTCCGGGACTCCCAAAAAGTCATCGCTTACGGTGGGTCCAAGGAATCGACTGTGGATAACTTGTGGATATGGCTATTCTGTCGGACCTGCATGCCATCGTGAGATGCATCAGGCGGCCCCGATAGCCACGCACTGCGCTTTACGGGCCGCCAGGGAAGTACATCTCTGCAGCGGTACACAAATGGAGGACGGCTTTGTCAGTTACGCACTTGGACTCAATCGAGGGCTCACGCGCTTCGGACTCGAGCCGGAAACCTCCCCAGGACATTCCCGCGGAGCAGTCAGTGCTTGGCGGCATGATGCTGTCCAAGGATGCCATCGCCGACGTCGTGGAAATAGTCCGTGGGCACGACTTCTACCGGCCCGCACACGAGACCATCTATGAGTCCATCATTGATCTCTACGGCCGCGGTGAACCCGCCGACGCTGTCACCGTCTCTGATGAACTGACCAAGCGTGGTGAGATCAACCGGATCGGCGGGCCCGCCTACCTCCACGAGCTCATCCAGACTGTCCCCACCGCCGCCAACGCCGGCTACTATGCCGAGATCGTTGCGGAACGCGCAGTGCTGCGCCGCCTGGTCAATGCCGGCACCAAGATCGTCCAGATGGGCTACGGCCAGGACGGCGAAGTGGAAGACCTCGTCAACCAGGCCCAGGCAGAGGTGTACGCGGTGGCTGAGAAGCGTACTGCGGAGGACTATGTGGCGTTGAAGGACGTCATGGAATCCACTGTGGACGAGATCGAAGCTTCGGGTCATCGTGGCGAGGGCATGACCGGTGTTCCCACGGGCTTCTACGAACTCGACGAACTGACGCACGGGCTGCACCCCGGCCAGATGATCGTTATCGCCGCCCGTCCTGCCGTGGGTAAGTCCACGTTCGCATTGGACTTTGCACGTTCCGCAGCTATCAAGAACAACCTGGCAACTGTCATGTTCTCCTTGGAAATGGGCCGGAACGAGATCGCCATGCGTCTCCTCTCGGCAGAGGCAACCATTGGCCTGCAGGATCTCCGCAAGGGCACCATCAAGGACGAGCAATGGTCCAAGATCGCCACCACCATGGGCCGCATGAACGACGCTCCCCTGTTCATTGACGACAGCCCCAACATGTCCCTCATGGAAATCCGTGCCAAGTGCCGCCGCCTGAAACAGCAGCACGACCTCAAACTCGTGATCCTTGACTACCTCCAGCTCATGAGCTCCGGTAAAAAGGTGGAGTCCCGGCAGCAGGAAGTCTCCGAGTTCTCCCGTGCCCTCAAACTCCTTGCCAAGGAGCTGCAGGTTCCCGTTATCGCGCTGTCACAGCTGAACCGTGGTTCCGAACAGCGTCAGGACAAGCGCCCCATGGTGTCCGACCTCCGTGAATCAGGCTCTATCGAGCAGGATGCCGACATGGTCATCCTCCTCCACCGTGAAGATGTGTACGACAAGGAATCGCCCCGCGCCGGTGAGGCAGACATTCTCATTGCCAAGCACCGTAACGGTCCCACCAAGGACATTGTGGTCGCCTTCCAAGGCCACTACTCACGCTTTGCCAACATGGCGGGCGAAACGGGTGCTGGTGGCGGCGGCTTCTAGCCGCGTCAGGAGGCCTTCTTGTAGCTTTACCGTGCGGCCGGAGCCAAGGCTGCCATCAGGTCCTTGTAAGTCTCTTCGATATGGCCTTTTCGGCTCGCAATCTTGGTGGCCGTTGGACGGGCATCAAGACCGAGGGTGAGGTCCTCGTACATCGACTCCAACAGGCGGGGACCCCCGCTTTGTTCCACAATGGCGGTAACGCCGGCGTGCCAGGGATCCTGGCTGTCATTACGTGAATAGAACCTTTCAACGGAGGCCTCCCGGCTGTCCATCAGAACGATTTCCCTGAAACCAGCGCCTGCCTGTTCCGCAGTACTCCGGAACAGCAGGACCTCATCGCCGGCATCGAGATACTGCGGCATGATCACTGTGTGCCCGGCCGTCAGATGCGTGGTGGCCATGCTGAGCGCAATCGGACGCACCAGGTTCCCGGCGGCTTGGAAATCCTCCTCCCAACCTCCGATCAGACAACGCACCTGATCGACATCAAGGTTGAGCACGCCGGGATGGTTTTTTGCGTAAATTCTGGCGAGCGTCGATTTCCCGATACCGGACGGGCCATTCAACAGGATCAAGTCAGCCATCGAGTGTCCTGGTGCTTGAAGCAGGTGGTGGTAGGCATGCCTGACACTCTAGGCCAACGCGAGGGCTGGGCGTTCGGTTCCGCTGAGCTGGTTCAACCGAACAATAGATAGAAGATCACTGCCAAGCCGGGGAAGAGTGCTTGCCCGACCGCGCTCAGGAGCAAGCGTTTTTCAGTGACCCACAGCCAAAATCCTAAAAACACGTGGCTCGCACAACAGAAAAGGACAATAGCTGCTCCGCCGGCCGGGTTGCCGGAGTTCACCATCCACAACCCCACGGCCATGCCCACACCGAAGGCCACGTTGTAGGCGCCAACGTTCATTGCCCACATGCGGACGGCACGAACATTTTCGGGTTCGATCAGGAAAATCCGGTGCAGCCGCTGATCACCGTGCCGGAAGATCTCCATCAAGCCGACGCTGATCAGTGCCAGAGCTGTAGCACCAGCGAAAACCTGACTCAGTAGATTCATGAGCGCGCCCTCCAGATGGAAGCCAGGACACCCAACTGCCTGTTCGTGGAGAATACGCCGCGGACGCAACTCCCATCAAGAGGTTCTGGCAGCCCTGGAAGTCGCTGGCATCTCGATTGCGTTGCTTGCCCGCTGTTCCGTTGTTGGGCAACGACGTAGCAGCGGGGGAGCGACGGTGCTGCCTGAGCGAGGCAGGGGTATAGGGTAAGGCGTCATGGCGTTGCGACTGGTTCAGGTGAATTTCAAGGCCCGGGATGACTCTGCTCTGGGGCAATTTTGGGCTGAAGCACTCGGTTGGGGTGTCTCCAGTGAAGGACCTGGGGTGACCAATGTTGAACCCCTGGGTTTCACTTGGCCGGACGCCTCAGCAGTTTGCGTGGATGTTGTGACAGTTCCGGATCCGGAGACGGTGAAATACCGCGCGCATCTCGATCTCGCCACCTCGTCCGCCGCTCATCAAGCGGAGCTGGTTGCGCGGCTCAAGGAGCTCGGTGCGACGCCGGCCGACATAGGCCAGGGAGATGTGCCGTGGACCGTACTGGCAGATCCCGAGGGCAATCTGTTCTGTGTTCTGGAACCCCGTCCCATCTATATGGACACCGGCCCCATCGCCACGGTGGTAGTCAACTGCACCGATCCGCGTGCCATGGCCGACTTCTGGAGCGAGGCAATGGACTGGACACTTCACGACGTGAACGACGATCATGCGAGGCTGCGTTCGTCAGCGGGGGTCGGGCCATATTTGGAGTTGCTTCGCACGCCAGACCCCGATGCACTTCAGAATCGTATCCATCTCGACCTGATGCCGTACCCCGGGGACGATCAAGCGGCTGAAGTTGCCCGGCTGCATGCGCTGGGCGCTGCTGACGCCGATGCGGGCCAAGGCGATGTGTCTTGGCGGTGCCTGTCCGACCCGGAAGGCAACGAGTTCTGCGTGCTGAGGGCAGGCTGACAACCCACAAATGCGGCAGTGCCAGGCCGCTTAGCTGCCCGACGCCTTCAGAAGATGGTCCGGGAGCCGGTTCCCCGGGGCCCGGCCGCGGATTTCCAGGAGTTCGCGGGCGTGTGCGTGCAATTTCTTATCCTCGCCTGACACCGGAACCCATTCGGGGATCGGTACAGCAGTACCGGTTTCATCACGCGCAACCATCACCGTGAGGCAATACGTGGTCAGGTTCATTTCGCGGGTTTTGGGATCGCCGGAGCGTACGTGGACTGCGATATGCATGCCCTTGGCGCCGGTGTAGACGAGACGTGCCTCCACCTCGACGACGTGCCCGATCAGCAGGGGCCGGTAGAAGCGGACGCCGCCGGAGAATACTGCCACTGTGTCTTTGCCGCAGTATCGGGAGGCACAAACGTACGCGGCCTCGTCGATCCACTTCATCACTATGCCACCGTGGACCTTGCCGCCCCAGTTCACATCAGTGGGGGACGCCATGAACCGCAGGACGACGCGCTCGGCCGTTCCGGCGTCGGTATATTCCTGGGCGTTCATCGCGTTCACGATCTGCTCGCGGACCTCAATGCGTGCCAGCGCGTGGTCGCGCTGTTCGATCTCGTGGGGCGTGCGCGGCTCGAACTGGGGGACGGGAATCGGCTTGCCATCGGATCCAACGGCGACGAAGATCACCATGCACTGGCTGTGCATCGTCTCCGGCCCGCCCTTGGGATCACGCGAGCTGACCACGGTGTGGATGTGCATGGAGGAACGGCCGGTGTAGACGATGGTGGACGTTACCTCCACCATGTCGCCGCTGTTAACGGGGTCCGTGAAGTGGATGTTGCCCACGTAGGCCGTGACACAGTACGACTTCGACCAGCCAACTGCTGCGGCGTACGCTGCTTTGTCCACCCACTCAAGGACCGTACCGGCGTCGACTGACCCGCTGTGTCCGATGTCCATGGGGGCCGCCAAGAAGCGGAGGGTCACTGAATTGGCGGCATCTTCGCTCATGTCTCGAAGTTTACTGTCGACAGGTTTCTGTTACGTGACTAAGACTGATTACCCGCGCTGGATGCCGAGGGTCGCGATCAGGTCCTCATGGAGTTCGAACCAGGCCCGGTGGAAAGAATCCCTGTCCATGGCTGTGAGCCAGGCCGTGTCCTGGGCAGCGTGCTTGAGTGCCCCCAACAGGCGCTCGGAATAGCCCTCGAAGCGAGGCAGCAAACCGCTCAGCTGTTGTTCGAGTGGACGCCAGGACGCCAGGGAGCCTATCAGGACATCCATGGCATCTTCACTGGACGGGGAGTTCAGCTGGATGGCACTGCAGGCACCCACGACACCGGTGTTGATGTCTGCGAAATTCTCGTGCACAGCCACCACAGCCTCTCGCGCGCCGGTTTGGTCCAGTTCCTCGGCCAGCAGCCGCTCGTTTTCAGTTCTGCCAAGACTCGACAGCGACCACCCGCTGGTCCCCGCGAAGGTGCTGTGTGAAACAAAGCCGTTCACGCCGGCGTCGATGAGCTGGGACTCCACCAAACCGGGGTCCTGCGAGAAGCGCGCCGCAACCGCTTGGGTATCAGCGAAACCCAGGAGGCGGACCGCATGCAAGGCGAGCCGAGTCATTCGGTGTCCATCAGCGTGACGGTTCCCTGGGAGCCGTTAATGGGCACGGGTTTTCCGTCGGCGAGAAGGGCCAGCGCATTGCGGACACCCAGCACGGCAGGGACGCCGAACTCCCGGGCGACAATCGCGGCGTGCGACAGCATTCCGCCGGTCTCGGTGACCACAGCGGAAGCCATTCCGAAGAGAGGCGTCCACGCGGGATCGGTGGTGCGGCAGACCAAAACATCGCCGGATTGGAATCGTGTGAATTCGTCGGGGCCGTGGATGAGCCTGGCATTGCCATTGGCTGTACCAGTGCTGGCGCCGACGCCGGTGAGGATGGTCGTCATCAGGCTATTTGTACTACAGAAAGCGCTCGCCGCCGCATGTCCACACCCTCGAACGCTTTTTCACATCCCCACCCCTTAAAGCCGGATGCTCTCTCACTTTCCCGAAGAAAGTGAAAGAGCGTCCGGTTGAAGGGGGTGTTATCTGAGAGAGCGTCGGGGTGGGGAGACGTTATGCCAGAACGCTGAGCTTGGACCCTGAGCGGCCGAACAATGCGGCGTCGGCGGAAATTTTTCCTGCCCCGGCCAGCGCCAGGGCCAAGGCTGCGCCTGCGAAGAGCAGTACAAGCTCGTATCCGCCGTTGCCGACAAAAATGCCGGCCGGCGCATGCACCAGGAAGAGTGCGCCGAGCATGTTGAGGGCCAAGAGGGCTGCGAAGACTCGCGTCAGGAGGCCGATGATCAAGGCGATGCCACCCACGAGCTCAAGGGTCGCAACGATGGGCGCTACTGCTGAAGCGCCGGGGACGCCCATCTGGGTGAAGGAAGCTTGCGTTCCTGCGATGGTGAATTCGTTGAACTTCTGCCAACCGTGCGCGGCGAAGAGGAATCCCGCAATAACGCGCAGGATGGTCAGGGCTGTGGTGGTCAAGCTGGATTTGTTCATAGCTTCAACCATTCAGGACGAAACTTGAAGTGTCAACTAATTGTGGCTTCTTATGACCAAAGTCCCAGCTACCGGCGCTGCATCCGGCGCTTGCTGCGGGGCTTCGCCTGGAGCCAAGGCTGCAGCAGCCGCGTAGTGATCGGCAAGAAGATGTAGGTCATTAGTGGCGTCAGGATCACGATGTTGAGGAGCACGGAGAGCACCAGCGGCCAGTCCTGGGTCAATGGGTGCAGCAGGAAATTCGCCAACAGGCTAAGCGGGAAGAACGGCAGGAAGATGCTGATGGCCTGTTTCCAGCGCGGGGGCACCACTGTTTCGGGCACAACCACCGAGACGTCTCCGGGCCGCGAGAACCATCCTTCGATCCCGGTGTGCCGTTCCACCCGGGTGGTCTCCATCATGTCCCTGGCGCTATCGATCCACCATCGTCGTTCCTCGGAGTCCTCCCACTCCTGCAGCGAATCGGCGTCGGCGAAGCGATACAGCATGTGCCATTCCGTGGAATCCACACCATTACGCACCCATCCAGACCCCAAATATCCGGGCCATTCCCGGGCGAGTTCCTGGCCGGCATGGGCCCAGGCATTGGCTTGGCGGGTATAGCCCGGAAGGATGGTTCGGGCTACGGAAACGGTGACGGGATGCTCATGTGACACGGCCCAAATGTACCCGGCCCACAGCGGACTAGGCTTGTTTAGTGCCTCAAACCACAGCTGCCCCCGCCCGCTCCAACGCCCGCGAGATCCTGCGCCTGGCCGTCCCGGCCTTTGGCGCGCTCATCGCCGAGCCGTTGTTTCTGCTGGCTGACTCCGCCATTGTGGGGCACTTGGGCGTGGACCAGCTCGCCGGTGTGGGGCTTGCCTCCACCATCCTGCACACCGCCGTAGGGCTCATGGTCTTCCTGGCTTATTCGACGACGCCGGCAGTCGCCCGAGCGATCGGTGACGGTAAGTTGGGGAAGGCTTTGGCAGCGGGGCGCGACGGCGTCTGGCTAGCCCTGCTGCTCGGGTTGGCGCTCGCTGTAGTCGGTTTCGTAGCGGCCGAACCTTTGGTTGGCTTCATGGGGGCGACCGGAAACGTGCAGCAATTCGCCGTCGATTATCTGCGGTGGTCCATGCCTGGCCTGGCCGCGATGCTCCTCATCTTCGCCGGTACGGGCGTCCTTCGTGGGCTTCAGGACACCCGGACGCCGCTCGTGGTGGCAACCGCGGGCTTCGCGCTGAACATCGCCCTCAATCTTTTCTTCGTCTACGGGTTGAACATGTCGGTGACGGGTTCGGCCATCGGTACAAGCATCGCGCAGTGGGGCATGGCTGCCGTGTACCTGGTGATGGTAAGCCGGAATGCGCGGCAACACGGGGTGTCCTTGAAGCCCGACTGGCACGGCATCCGCGCCATGACCAGGGTGGGTTCGTGGCTCATGCTGCGTACGCTCAGCCTCCGCGTCGCCATCCTCGCGACTGTTCTGGTTGTCACCGCGCAGGGTGCCGTGAACCTGGCCGCGCACCAGTTGGCCATGACCATCTTCTCCTTCCTGGCCTTTGCCCTGGACGCGCTGGCGATCGCCGCACAAGCCCTGATCGGCAAGGAACTCGGTGCTCGGAACGCTCAACGCGCCCGTGAATTGACCCGCACCATGATCCGCTGGGGTCTTGGGTTCGGTGTGATCACCGGCGTGCTCTTGGCTATCGCGGCGCCGTGGGCCGGCTACCTCTTCACCTCCGATGCCGGGGTCCAATCAGCCCTGACCATAGCCCTCTGGGTCCTCGCAGTGGGGCAGCCGCTTGCCGGCTATGTCTTCGTCCTGGACGGCGTGCTCATCGGCGCCGGTGACGCACGCTACCTGGCGATTGCCGGCGTCGTAAACCTCGTGGTCTATTTGCCGTTGCTGGTGGCAATCAATCAAACAAAACCCGACGGCGAGGCGGGGCTCTTCTGGTTATGGATTGCGTTTGCGCTGGGCTACATGCTTGCCCGAGGCGTGACTTTGGGGCTGCGCGCACGGACGAATCGGTGGATGGTGCTGGGTTCGCACTAAACTGGACGGGTGACTCTCCCAGCGACTCCTGCCCAGACTCCTTCTGCCTCCGCGGCCGGACTCTGGAAACCCGTGCTGATCCGTGCCACGGTTGCGCTGCTGTTCGGCGCGGTCACTATCTTCTGGACTTCGCCGTCGGTGCACGTCCTGGCGTGGGCCATGGGGCTGTATCTGCTCGCGACTGCAGGGGCTGTTTGGAGGTCCCGCTCTTTGCCGGTGGCGGTTCCGGTGGTTGTTGCGCTGGGAGGCATCGGTGCTTTAGTCACCCAGTCTGACGCCGGCGTTGCGCTGTCGGCCATGTTTGCACTGCTGATACTGGGACTCCTTGAGTTGGTTAATGGCCTCCGGAAGCGGGATGTGTTGGCTCGCGACTGGCTTGTTTCGGGCGTCATTGCTGTGGGCACTGCCGTGATGCTGCCGTTCTTCACCTCGCTGGGAGCGCACGCGCTCTTAGGCGTGGCCGGTGGCGGGGCCATCATTTCCGGGGTGTTGTGGATTCTCTCCGGACTGACATTGCGGCATGACGTCAGGACCAACGCCGGCGGCCCTTCCCCGGCCGCTGCTCACGGCGCTTCGCCCGAGGCCGTAAACTAGTAGCTGGACGTTCTACTCGTTGTAGAATTTTGCTGACCGGCGGACACTAACCGCCATCATTGGAGGAATGACCGTGGCAGACCAGACACCAGGAGAACCGCGCAGGATGCGGACCTCGGTCAAGGGACCCCTCATGTTCTCCGCGTTCTTTGCGGTACTGGCTTTCATCGCCGTGCTGATCTTCGCTTCCGGTGGCACTGCACGTGCCCCGCGTTTCGACCTCGCCTTCACAGGCGCCGGCATCGCTTTCATTGTGAGCCTCGTGGTGGCTGCCATGCTGTCCATGAGCCACAAGGAGAACGCCGATCACCTCGGTAAGGGCTCCGGCGTCAACCTCAGCTCAAAGCGTCCCGGTCATGGGGGTCCGGGAATTCCGGATGACGGGCCTGAAACGTCCGACGACGGCCGCTAACCTTCCAGCGCTTCCTCACCTCGGTGGGGGAGCGCTTTTTCGTGGTCCGGCATCCGGGTGGCCCCGCCGGAGAGCGCCGCTTAGTCGAGCAGGGAGTCGGCCAGGTCGTCGACTTCAGGGGCAGGCATCGTCGGCTCGGGGCGGGTCTTGCGAGAACGGGTGATCACCACCATGAGGACTGCGGTGCCGACGAGAGCCAACGCCCACCAAGGGAAGCCGGGTTCCAGTGCTTGGCTTGGCAGTGTTTGTGCTGAGTCGGCGGCTGGGGGATCTATGCGCTCGCCGCGCACCAGAAGCCGGTGACTGTTGACGCCGGTTGGGGTGCAGGTCACCAGCGTGATGTAGTCCTTGTCCTGGACTTTGCGGAGATCCCGTGTGTCCTCGGGAAGCACGGTTTTGATTTGGTCCACTTTATAATAGAACGACTCCCCAAGCACTGTTACGGAGAAGACATCGCCTTGGCGTACCTGGTCCAAATCGTCGAAGAGTGTGGCGCTGACGAAGCCGGAGTGCGCCGTGATGACGCTGTGGGTGCCGGTGCCGCCCACTGGCAGGCCGGAGCCGAACAGGTGCCCGGCGCCCTTGGAGAGGGTTTCCTCATCAGTGCCATGAAAGATGGGCAAATCCGAACGGATCGACGGGATGCTGAGGCGTCCCATCATTCCGCCGGGACCGACGTCGAGAGTCTTTTTGTAGGCTTCAGACCCGGCTCCAACGACGGTTTGCTCGCCTTTGCCGTTCAACGCATACGGGTCACGGAGCGGACCAGACGGCAGGTCTTTGTTGAACTGCCGTGCCTCATCCAAGAGGGCCTTTTGCGCTGACGGGGAGAGACTTTCAACGGTGTCTACGTAGCCGCTGATCTCCGTTGCGTGGACGCGGTCGGAGAACCAGGCAGCGGCGGTGGGATAAAGCATCACTCCGACGCCCAGGATGGCGACCACGACGATGAGGATACGCTGAATGCTCCACGCGTCCCGCAACCGGCTGCGCAGATGTTGTTTGGCGTGACGTTGGGAAGATGGTGGCTGTGTCATCAGAATCCTGGGGTCTGTTCCTGGGAAGCAAAGCGGGGAAGAGCGCGTGTTAGGCGTTCTTCCCCACTCTGGTGTTCATGCTGTGGACCTCAACAGATCCGCAGTGACTAGCTGTTGGTGCTGCGACGTGAACGGACGAACAGGAGTCCGGCTCCAGCTACCAGGAGTGCGCCGGCTGCGTAGAGCAGGCCGGTTCCCACGCCACCGGTCAGCGGCAGCTCGAAGCCGCCGTTGGACGGGATGTTCTTGACGGTGAGGTCAAGGCCCACGGTGGTGCTGGCCGAGTTGATCAGGAAGGAGATCGGCTCCGCGAGCAGCTCGTAGCCTTCCGGTGCGGTGGTTTCCACGAGGTAGTACGTGCGGTAGTCGGCCGAGCCGGGCAGTACTGCAGCGCCGTTGGCCCAATCGGAGTAACGCAGACCCGAAATAGTCAGGGTGCCGTCAGCAGCCACGGTGAAGGTGCTCTGGCCGTTCAGCACGATCGGGTTTGTTCCGGCCTGTGCATCAGCCTGGTTTGCGTAAACCGAGAAGGAAGCACCGGCAAGGGCTGCGCCATTTTCGTTGGTCTTCAGGAGGGTCATTTCGCCCCACTTGGTGACAACCGGGGGAGTGACGGTCGGGCCGCCCGGCTCGCCGGGAAGGGTGGTGAAGCTGCCCAGGTTCGGGTAAACCAGTGCCTCGTTTTCGATCTCGCCGATGGTGTTGACGGTTGTGTTTACAACAACCTGCACGCTGGTGTCGTTGTTGGCCGCCAGCACTGCGAGGCCAGCGGGGGTGAAGTCGATCTGGTCGCCGAGCTTGATGTCCGGTGCGTCGGTGACGGTCTTCTCGGCCCCCGTGATGGAGTTCTTGGGGTACACGTGGACGTTGTAGATCCAGTTGTCGTTGTTATCCGGGTCAGTCAACGGCACGGAAACCAGGAACGGGGCCGCCGGGGTTACGCCCGAGGGGTAGTTCGTTTCAGTTACCAGGTACAGGCCAACGGGGAGGTTTCCGAAGGCTGCGGTGCCTGCGGCGTCGGTGACCTGTGCCTGCCCGGCGCCCAGGGTGAATCCAGCGCCCGTGATGGAGCCTTCAGGATTGGCGGGTGAGAAGACGTTGCTCAGGTTATTCGCTGCGTCCCAACCGGCATTCGTTGCCAGGTCAATGGCGTTGACCTGCTGGATGGTGAACTCAATGCCCGCCAACGGCGTCAAGCCTGCAGTGTCAACAGCAGTGCCGTTGTTGGGCAGGCCCGTGGGGGTGTCCGGGCGTTCGAACTTGTGAACGGTGATGGAACCGATCTGGTCCCCGTCGACCAACGGGGCGGCCGAAGCCGGGGCAGCGGAGAAGGACATCGCCAGCACCGCTCCGGCAATCGTGGTGGCGGCGGTCTTCCAGAGACGCCGGGAGGTTTGACTACTCACTTCTATCCTCTTTCATAGTGATGGTGCGATGCTCAGGAGCGAACATTTTTGGGTGGTGAGGCCTGCCGCTTTTGCTGCAGGCCGGGGAATTAGGCTTGTGGCCGGTTTCGGGTACGGCGGGCGTTGCTGGATGCGAGGACGACGGCGGTGAGCAGCAGTGCCGCTCCGGCGGCTGTAAACGGCCACCATCCGATGCCGCCTGATTCTGGCATCTGTAGCGCGGGCACGTCGCGAACTGTCATCAGGAAGATGCCGTTGCCGTCGGCGTCGCTTGTAGTTACCACTCCGGCGCCGCTTCCTTGGCCCAGCGTTACGGCACCGTTGGGAGCTACGGTGAACTGCACAGCTTCGGCCAGGAGGTTGAAGCCGTCCGGCGCTGTGCTCTCTTCGAGCCAGTACACGCCGGGTGCAATGCCTTCGAGCTGGAACTGTCCGGTTTGGGAGGCAATGGGAACCACGGTGTAGCTGGTATTGACTGCGCCCGGTGCTCCGGCTGCGTCATTGTGGATAGCCCAAGTAGAGCCCGCCATGGGCACCCAGATATCGTCGGACGACTCGCCGAGCTTTTCGATCAGGATCTTCGCAGGCGTCAGGTGGGTGGTGGAGCACTCCGGTGCCAGCGGGCTGGTACCTGTAGCGCAGCGGAGGGGCGTGACGCTACCGGCTCCTGTGGCGATGTTGACCAGTTGGGCGCTCCAGGCACCCTGCTTGACGATGACCTTGTAGCTGAGGGTGGCAGTCTGACCTGCCGGAAGCGTGAAGGGTTGGGTGGTCAGCGTGGTCGACGGGGCCACGGGATTGGCCACGGCTATGGGAGCTGAACTGCCGATGGTCAGTACTGCGGATCCTGGAACAAACGTGGCCTGGTCCAGGACATCTGCGAGTTTGTCGGTGAGGACAACGTTGGTGATGTCGCCGCGGTTGCTCGTGGCGGTCACGGTGTAAGTGATCGTGTCTCCGGGTTTGACCGTTTGACCGCTGGAGGAAGCGCCGCCAACTGTGGCGGTCTTGGCGATGGTCCATTGGGGGTCCACCGGGGTGGTTACCGTTGCCGAACATCCCGCGCCTGGTGCCGGTGGGCAGGCGGGGTCAACAGTGGGAACCAGCGTAGTAGATCCTGCCACGGGGTTGGGGCCGCCGCCTGGCATGTTGGGAACGGAGCTTTGTGCAGCCGGAACAATGGTGGCCTTATTGGTGATTGTTCCGGTGGTACCCGGCGCCACTGTGCCCTTGATGGTGTACGTCAAGGTTCCGCCGGTGTTGATCCTCACTGTTCCGGAGACGCTGCCCGTGCCGCTGGGAGCGTTGCAGGCCGTAGGTCCGGCCGGCGGCAGGTTGGACGTTCCTGCAGCCGTTACAGCACAGGTCCATGTAGCGCCTGTGACGGAAGCGGGCAGGGGATCCGTGAAGGTTGCATTGATGGCATCACTGGGTCCGTTGTTGTGGACAACTACCGTGTAGGTGATGGGCTGGCCCGGGATGTAAGCGTCCAAATTGTCTGTCTTGGTGATGGACAGATCCACCACGGGGCGAACAGTCAAAGGAGCCGTGCCCGGAGGGTACAGGCCGGTGATGGTGGGGAAGTTGTTGGTGCAGTTCGGAATGGCTGAGCCGTCGTTGGCCACACAGCCGGAGTTGTTGTAAACGCCGGGGACGTTGCTGGTTACACTCACGGTGATGGTGCAGGAGGCGCTGCCCTGCGCCAGGTTGCCCGTGACATCAATGGTCCGGCCGGATGAGACAGTGCCCGCAGTTCTTACACAGGTGCCGCCGAGGGGGCCGCTGGCCGTCAGGCCTGTAGGGAGGGTATCGACGAAGCGCCAACCGTTCTTTGCCATCAAGTCGGAGGTATTCGTCACCGTGTAGGTCAAGGTGGTGGTTTGGCCCTGGAAGATGCTGCTCGGGCTGAAGGCCTTGTCCAGTTGAGGCGTGACATCGACCAGTTGGGGAAGGTCAAAACCAACATCGTTGCCGTTGCCGTTGGCCGTCAGGTTCCGGACCCTGATGCCAAGCGTAGGCGTGGTTCCAGTGAGGGGAACTTGTATGGCTCCTGACTGGAGCTTGGCCACGCTAAAGCTGCTGTTCTGGTACGTGATGGTCTGCCTGCTGGGGTCGGTGCACGGATCAAGATTTGAGCCCACAACCGTGACGACACCATTGACGAGGATGGAGAACTCTTGGCTCGCGTGGTTTGAGAAGCAGCTCGTGGCTCCGAAGATGCCGGAGACCGCGTAGTAATGTCCTGCGATGGTGGGGATGGTGTTCTTGGTGGTTTGAAGCTGGCGCCCGGCGAGCTGAAGGCCGGTGGTGCTGTTGGTGTACTCGCTGAGAATCTGGTTTTGTGATGCTTGCGCCGCGGTCATTCCTTGGTAGAGGCCCATTGCGTGGGCCATCTTCCCCAGCTCGGTAAACGCCGTGTTTCGCCCACACTGATCGTTGGTCAGGATGTTGAGGAGGCCGCCATTGGTGGGAAGCGGGGTGCCTTCACGCATAATCCAGCCATTGCAAGCCTGCGCACCCGGAAGCCATGCAGGGTCGGCAGTGTATTGCTCATTCCTGGCAGCAGCTGCGCCTGTGTACGAGCCGAGCGGGATCGGAGCCGTAGCGGCGCTCGCAGCAGAGAAGTCTTCGGTGTAGACCAGGCTGCCGGGCTGGGTGACCCCGGGAGAGCCTGGCAAGGCGGCCACAGGGGTGGGGTTGCCCACTACTCCGTATGCCGTCATTCCCACCACCACAAGCAGCACGCATGCGAAGAGCGCGAGCAGGGAGTTACCTCTGCCTTCACCTAACCTGCCCCGAACCTGGGCACGTGTGTGCTCGAACTGCTTCCGCATGGAGTTCCTATCCCTGACGCGCTGGCCAAGCAGCCCTTATGGGAGCTGCCTGATTTTCTTTCTGAGGGATAGGTACGGGCTGCGCGGGAATCGTGATGCGAAAGTAAATGTGAGCCTAGTCACATATATGTGTGGGAAAGGAGGGGCCTTGCAAGAAGGCGTGCGGAGTCAGGAGTTAGTTTGGTTCTCCGGCGGAGGGGGAACGAGGCGTTAACCGGAAGGAAGGTAATGATGAAGCAGCCGCCCATGATCAATCCGCCATGGGGCGTGACGACGTCGTAGTGGTAGCCATAGATGTCAACGACTTGGCGTAAATTACTCGCCCTCTGCGGCCTTCCTGGCCCGATATGCAGCGACGTGAGCGCGGTTGGCGCAGTTGCCTGTATCGCAGTACAGCTTGGAGCGGTTGCGGCTGAGGTCCAGCACGACGGCGTCGCAGTCGTCCGCTGCACACACACGCATGCGGTCCATTTCCTTGCTTCGGATGACGTCGATGATGGCCATGGCGGCTTCGGTGCCCATCCGGTCTGCCAGTGGTGCTTCCGGGGTGGTGGCGTGGAGGTGCCAGTCCCAGTGGTCATGTTTCACCAGTTGGGGCAGTGCTTTGGCGTCGGCGAGCAGCTTGTTGACGGACTTGGCCGCCGTGTCCTCGTCGGCGCTCCACAGCGCTGCCAGTTCGCTGCGGAGGCGCTTGATGCTGTTCAACTCCGCGGGTGAATTGACCCTTGAGCCCGTGAACTCTTCGGCGTCCAGGAACGAGTCGAGGTCCTCCATGGTGACCAATGATTCCCCGCCGTTGGCGGCCGTGTTGATCAGATTGACGACGCTACGAAGGGCAACCTCGGTGTCAGGCGCAAAAAGCACTTTGACTCCTTACATGTTTCGGGAGTACTGTCATGACCATAAGCCCACTTTACTCCTGACAGGAGGCTGCTGTGTCAGCTCCAACGACGAAGGCTGATGCAAAGAGTTTCCTGGCATCAGGACTCGGCATCGCTCTCTTTTCTTCCGCTGTTTTCGGCACGTCCGGTTCGTTTGCCAAGTCCATGCTCGAAACCGGCTGGTCACCCGGCGCCGCAGTTGCCGTGCGCCTCACGGGTGCCGCATTGATATTGGTGATTCCCGCCGTCGTGGTTCTCCGGGGCCGTTGGCACCAACTGAAGGACAACTGGCTCACTATCCTGCTCTTCGGGCTGATCGGAGTGGCAGGATGCCAACTCTTCTACTTCAACGCCGTGGCCCGCTTGTCCGTGGGCGTGGCACTGCTGCTTGAGTACCTGGCTCCGGTGATGATTGTGCTGTGGCTCTGGATCGCCAGCCGACGGCGGCCCCGCGCGCTTACGGCGGCCGGCGCCCTGCTGTCCCTTTGCGGCCTGGTTCTGGTGCTTGATCTGACCGGTGCCGTGAAGGTGGACTTCATTGGAGTTCTTTGGGGCATGGCTGCTGCGGTCTGCCTGGTGATCTACTTCTTCATCACCGCGAAAGAAAACGACAATCTCCCTCCACTGGTCCTCGCTTCGGGGGGTCTCTTGGTGGGTGCGCTGGTCATGTGGCTTATCGGCCTATTGGGACTGCTGCCCATGACTTTCAGCACCGCGGACACAACGCTGGGACCATGGATCACTCCGTGGTGGGTCTCCGCCGTCGGGCTCATCATCCTGGCCACAGTGCTCGCGTACGTTTCCGGCATCATGGCTGCCCGCAGCCTCGGCTCGAAGGTAGCGTCGTTCGTGTCCCTCACGGAAGTTCTATTCGCTGTGATCTGGGCCTGGCTGCTTTTGGGTGAACTCCCCGGCCCCATTCAGCTGCTGGGCGGACTCCTCATCGTGGGCGGCGTGGTGCTGGTTCGCGTTGATGAGCTGCGTGGGGATCGCAGGGCAGCGCTCGCCGCTCAAGAAACAGCCAGCGTTTTGGATCACCCGAACGACGTGGAACCCGTCCCCTCGGGGCGGGCGACGAAGGCGCCCCGCAACTAACCCGCCGAGCAACACGGGCTAGGCGCTCTCTTAACGGCGAAAACCCCGGACGCTGCTGCGTCCGGGGTTTTCCCAACTGTCTTAGTTGGAAGCCTGCTGCTGCTGCTCAGCGTTCTTCTGAGCGCGGTCGCCGGCTTCGCGAAGTGCGTCGGCAACCTTCTTCAGGTTCGAAGCGTGCTGGCTGTCCCACTCGCCGCGGAACTTGTCAGCGTCCGGGCCCTTCCAGTCGGTGCCGTCAAGTGCGCCCTTGAGCTGTGAACGCTGCTGCTCGATGTTCTCGGCCCCGGCCTTCAGCTTGTTACCGAGCTGACGAAGCTGATCAACATCTGCACCCCAAATAGCCATGAGATTCTCCTTCATTTTTTCGGACCCGAGCTCTTCGGCATCCCCAACGGCCTCCGGCTCATCCGGAAGATCCAATAGCTAAAACCTATCCCGGGAATCCAAAAAGCGTCGATGGGCACCCCTCCCCATGTAGCGCTGCCCATAGTTAGCATGGGGTTATGTGCCGCAATATCAGGACCCTGCATAACTTCGAACCGCACGCCACGAGCGCCGAAGTGGAGGCCGCTGCCCTGCAATATGTTCGCAAAATCAGCGGATCCACCAAACCCTCCAAGGCCAATGAGGAAGCCTTCGCTGAGGCTGTCCACGAGATCGCGCATATTACGCAGCATCTCTTGGATTCCTTGGTGAGCCATGGCCCGGCAAAGAACCGCGATGAGGAAGCCGCCAAAGCGAAGGCCCGGGCAGCGGTCCGTTTCGGAACCGCGTAGCCCAGGCCTCCTGCCTCCTAAAGGTTCGGTCTACTTCTACTTCCCGAACGAGCGCAGCCTGAGGGAGTTCGCAACTACCAGCACGGAGCTGGCTGCCATTGCTGCGCCGGCGATCATGGGATTCAGGAATCCAAGTGCTGCCACCGGGATGCCGATAGCGTTGTAGAAGAACGCCCAGAACAGGTTGGTTTTGATGGTGGACAAGGTCTTCCGGGACAGCTCAATAGCCTGCACCAACTGACCTAGATCACTGCCCATCACCGTTAGGTCCGAAGCCTCGATGGCAACGTCAGTTCCCGAACCCATTGCGATACCCAGGTCCGACTGTGCCAAGGCTGCGGCATCGTTCACGCCGTCGCCGGCCATGGCAACCGTCGCGCCGGACGCCTGGAGCTTCCGGACCGCCTCAACTTTCCCCTCAGGCAGTACGCCGGCGAACACGTCGTCCGCTGAAATTCCGACGGCGGCAGCAACTTGTGCGGCCACTGCGGCATTGTCGCCCGTCAGCAGGATGGGACGGATTCCCATGTCCTTCAACTTCTGAATTGCAGCTGCCGAGCCGGGTTTGATGGTGTCACTCAGGCTCACGATTCCTGCAGCCTCGCCGTCCACTGCAACCCAGATGGCTGTGGCGCCGCCATTCTCCTCTGCAGCCAGGGCGTCCCGATGGTCCGAGTCGAGGGCGATACCATTCTCTTCGAGCCATCCGGATCGTCCCACCACAACGGTCTTGGAGGTTCCGTCGAAGGCAACCGTGCCCCTCACTCCGCCCCCGGGAGCGGAACTGAAACCGTCAACACCAAGGAGGGCACCGGCGTCGGGCGTGGCGTCCTTTGCCGCAGCTGCAATCGCGTGGGCGATCGGATGCTCGGAGTTGGATTCAACAGCTCCGGCCAGCCTTAGAACTGTCTCCGCGGAGTAGCCGTTGAGGCCCACGGTATGGTCCACGGCGAGCTTGCCGCTGGTGACGGTGCCCGTCTTGTCCAGCAGGATGGTGTCCACATGCCGGGTGTCCTCAAGAACCTGTGGGCCCTTGATGAGGATGCCCAGCTGAGCTCCGCGGCCAGTCCCCGTCAGCAGCCCGACGGGAGTCGCCAAGCCCAAGGCGCAGGGGCAGGCAATCACCAGGACGGCAACAGCTGCCGTAAAGGCTGCGTTCAGGTCGCCTGAGACGAACAGCCACAAAAGGAAGGTGACTAACGCGATGACCAGCACGATCGGGACGAAGACAGAGCTGATCCTGTCCGCGAGCCTCGCGATGGGTGCCTTGCCGGTTTGCGCCTGGCTGACCAGGCGCCCCATTTGAGCGAGTGTGGTGTCGGAGCCCACGCGGGTGGCCCTGACCAGCAGGCGACCCGAAGTGTTGATCGTAGCGCCCGTCACCAGGCTTCCCGGCCCAACCTCTACAGGTACCGATTCGCCTGTGACCAGCGAAGCGTCGACGGCGGAAGCGCCGTCGGTGACCAGGCCGTCCGTGGCAATTTTCTCGCCAGGGCGGACGACGATGACGTCGTTTACGAGGAGCTTATCCGCGGGGATCTTCTGCTCGACGCCGTCCACCAGGATGGTTGCATCCTTGGCGCCCAGGTTCAGCAGCGCTTTGAGCGCGTTGCCGGCTTTGGCCTTGGCGTTCGCCTCAAGGTAGCGGCCCAGAAGCAGGAACGTGGTGACCACCGCTGCGACCTCGAAGTAGAGCCCGCCGCCGGACATGTTTTCCATGCCCGGGTGTTCGGTCATGCGGGGATCCACAAAGAGTTGCCATGCCGAGTAGAGGTAAGCGGCGATGACACCAATGGAAACCAGCGTGTCCATAGTGGAAGCGAAGTGCCGCGCGTTGATGGCTGCAGCGCGGTGGAAGGGCCAAGCCGCCCAGCTAACCACCGGCAAGGCCAGCGCGCCCACAATCCATCCCCAGTTGGCGAACTGCAAGGCGGGGATCATGGAGATTGCAAACACGGGAATGGTGAGAACGGCCGCAAGGATCAGGCGCGGACGCAGCGTAGAGGCCGCCGGTCCATGGTCCATGTGGTTTTCATGCCCGCCGTGTTCCCCGCGTCCGCCGTGCTCGTCGTGCTGGGCTGGCTCATTCGCAGCGTGATGCTCATGTTCGGCATGTGCGTCCCGGGTGTGCCGGGCGGGGGCTTGGCGGACTGTGGCTTTGTAGCCGGTTGCATTGACGGTGTCCACGATCTGTTGATCTGTCACGGTTGCCGGGACTGTGACCTGGGCGGATTCGAGGGGCAGGTTGACGCTGGCCTCCACTCCCTCGAGTTTGCCCAGTTTTCGCTCCACTCGATTGACGCACGAGGCGCAGGTCATGCCCTCGATGTCCAGCTCGATGACCCGGTATGCGGGTCGGTTGAAAGTCTCCTGGCTAGTCAAGAGGACTCCTAAGCTTCGTTGGCTACCACCAGGTAGCCGGCTTCTGCCACGGCCTCGCCAATTTCAGACGGCGAGAGCTCCTTGGTTGATGTGATGGTCACGGTGGACAGGCCACCGGGGTTGAGGTCCACGGCGACGTTTTCGACACCGCTGAGCGACTCGAGTTCTTCGCTCACGCTGGAGACGCAGTGGCCACAGGTCATGCCCGAAACGTTGACGTTGGTCTGGATGGTCTGGCTCATGGCGCTCTCCTTGGTGATGAGTTGAATGGTGTGGTGGTTGTTGGCGGAGTTACCGCAGCAGGCGCCCGATGGCATCGGTGGCCTCCTTCACTTTGGCGTCGATTTGTTCGGCGCGGGCTTCGGGGTTGGGCTCGGAGGCGGCACCCACAACGCAGTGGCCGATGTGTTCCTCTACGAGTCCCAGGCTGACCGCATGAAGGGCCTTGGTGGCAGCGGCTACTTGGGTGAGGATGTCGATGCAGTATTTGTCGTCCTCCACCATGCGTGCGATGCCGCGGACTTGCCCTTCAATGCGCTTCAAACGTTTGAGGTACGCATCCTTATTGCTGGTGTACCCGTGGGGCGCGGCGTGCTCCAGATCCACTTCGATAATGGGTGCATCCGGATGGCTCATGCTCAGGTCTGGCGTGCTCATGACTCCAAGCTATACCCAAGGGGGGTATGCCGTCAAGTACCCCCTAGGGGTATATGTGCACATCTCATCTATCCGCCTTCCGACTACGGGCACAAGATAAAGGACTAGACCAACCACGGGGGTAGGTATAGACCAAAACCCCAAAAACTGGATTCTTGTTTTGCAATGCAAACCTTTTGAGGAATGTGCTTCCGCCCACACCGGCACGTTCATAGTGTTTGGTCTCATAGCCGCGGAGGGGGGAAACCCGCGGAACCCAACTTTCTCCTTGGAGGACACTTGAAACTCGCACGCTCCGCAGCGGCCGTAGCCATCGCAGCGCTCGCATTGACCGCTTGCGCTCCGCCCACCTCAAACAATGCAGCCTCCAGCTCGGACGAGCGGACCGGCACTGTCCGCGTTTGGCTCTTCTCGGAGGTCAACCAGGACCCCAAGTCCGCAGTGGTCAAGGAAGCAGTTACTGAATTCGAAGCGGCACACAGTGGTGCCAAGATCGATGTCCAGTACATTCCCGTCGACAGCCGCGCGGAACGGTTCAAGGCCGCCTTCAACGATCCTTCCAGCGCGCCTGACGTGGCTGAATTCGGCAACACGGACCTTGCCAGCTACGTGGCATCCGGTGGCCTGGCCGACGTCACTGAGGACATCAAATCCTGGGATGAGGCCAAGGACCTGGACGAGAAGATCCTGGACACCACCGAGATCGACGGCAAGAACTACGGCGTACCGTGGTTCGTGGGAGTCCGCGCCCTCTACTACCGCACGGACCTCCTGCAGCAGCTCGGCCTTGAGGTTCCCAAAACTTTGGACGAGGTTGAAACAGTGGCCCGCGCTGCCCGTGCAGCAAACCCGGAGCTGCTCGGCATCTCCGTAGGTGGCGCCGCCCAGTTCTCGGCCATGCCGTACTTGTGGGCCAACGGCGGCGAGATCGCCACGAAGGAAGGCGGCACGTTCGTTTCAGGATTGGATTCCACTGAGTCGCGTGAGGGCGTCGCTGCCTACACACGCCTTCTCAAGGACGACATCTGCCCGGCCCAGACCTGCGCTGAGTTCGGTGGAAATGCCAGCGTCCAGCAGTTCATTGCCGGCAAGTCGGCCATGACCATCGGTGGCGACTTCAACTACAAGGCCGTTGCAGCCAGCGCCATCAAGGACAAGTTCGCGGTAGTTCCCGTTCCCGGCAAGACTGCCGGCTCCATCGCACCGGCCTTTGCTGGCGGTAACAACCTGGGAGTCTTCAACAGCAGCGAACGCCGCACGCTCGCCGCCGACTTCGTGAAGCTGTTGGCCAGCAAGAAATACCAGCAGAAGATGTTCGATTCCATGGGCAACCTCCCCACCTTCAGCGACGTGCAGAAGTCCGTGGCGGAGAACAACAAGCAGGTGGAACCGTTCATCAACACCCTCGCTGCCGGAACCAAGTTCGTCCCGGTCACGGAAAGCTGGTCCACCATCGACGCCCAAGGTGTCTTCACCGGCATGTACCAGAAAGTGGTCACGGGCAAGGCTGACGTCAACGCCGCAACCACGGAGGCCGCAGCGGCCATGAACACGGCGTTCGGCTCCAAGTGACAGCGCTCACCCCGGTTCTGCCTGAGACGCCTCAGGGCGGCCCTCAAAGCAAAGGCTCGACGACGGCGGCACGCAAGTCCCGGCGATTCTCCAACGGAAAGCGCGGCCTGGAGCCCTGGCTTTACCTTGCCCCGGCGTTCATCGTCCTGATCGCACTGCTCGGTTACCCGATCTTCCAGTTGATCAACGTCTCACTGTACGACTACCGCCAGGCACAGGTCAGCGGCAAGGCGCCCCTGAACTTCGTGGGCTTGGAGAACTACCAGAAGCTCTTCGCTGATCCGCAGTTCTGGACCGTTCTTGGCAACACGGTGGTCTTCGCCACCGCCTGCGTGGTCTTTACCTTGCTGGTGGGCAGTTCATTGGCGGTGCTGGCAACAAGGCTGCGCCCTTGGGTCCGCTCGATGCTGTTCGTCGTCTCACTGGGTGCGTGGGCTACCCCGGCGGTCACCGGCAGCGCCGTGTGGCTGTTCCTGTTCGAGCCCACCTTGGGCCTGGTCAACAAGACGCTGGTGGCTATTGGACTGACGCAGTTTGAGGGGTACTCCTGGACCTACGACAAATGGTCGGCTTTCGGACTCGTCGCCAGCGAAGTGGTGTGGTGCTCGTTCCCGTTCGTCCTGGTCACGGTCTACGCAGGCATTCAGGCCATCCCAACGGAAGTCATTGAAGCTGCCAGGATCGACGGCGCTTCCATGCCCAGGATTGCGCGCAGCATCATGCTCCCGATGCTGAGGCCAATCGTGATCGTGGTGACCATCCAATCGATCATCTGGAACTTCAAGATCTTCTCGCAGATCTACATCATGACCAACGGCGGCGGCATCGCCGGCCAAAACCTGGTGCTCAACGTCTACGGCTACCAACAAGCGTTTGCCGCGAGCCTGTATGGCCTCGGTTCTGCCCTCGGCGTGATCATGACAGCCCTGCTCATGGTCATCACGCTGGTCTACCTCCGGATTCTCAAGAGAACAGGCGAAGCCCTATGACCGCCGTCGACGTTTCCTCCGTCCCCAGCCCGAACACTCAGGCGGATGCCCCGCAGAAGCTGCGTAAGCAAGGCAAGCGCCGCTTCGGCGCGGACGCCGCGGCGATTGTTATCGCCCTGATCGTTGCGTTCCCGCTGTTCTGGATGGTGCTGTCCGCGTTGAAGCCCAAAACAGCGCTCGACGCCGGTGATGCGGCCCCGTACACACTGGAACCGTCGCTGGACTCGTTCGGGCGCGTCCTGGGCGTGAACAATTTTGGCCAGTACTTCCTGAACAGCGTCATCGTGGCTCTGGTAGTGGTGGTGCTGTCCACTGTCCTGGCATTCCTGGCGGCCGTAGCCCTGACCCGCTACAACTTCAAAATGCGCACCAAGCTCCTGATCATCATCCTGGTTTCGCAGATGGTGCCTGTTGAAGCCCTCACCATTCCGCTGTTCTTCCTGCTCCGCAACGCCGGAGAGGCCATCCCGCTGGTGGGACTGAATCAGCTGGGATCTTTGGTGCTGGTGCATGTTGGTTTCAGCATTCCGTTCGCCATCTGGATGCTGCGTGGTTTCGTGGCCGCTGTTCCGCTGGAAGTTGAAGAAGCGGCCCGGCTGGACGGCGCCAGCAGCTTCCGGTTTGTCCGCTCCATCCTGTTTCCCCTGGTGGCGCCGGGTGTGGTGGCATGTTCGGTTTTCTCGTTCATTTCCACCTGGAACGACTTCCTGTTCGCGAAGACCTTCATCATCTCCGCCCAAGAGAACCAGACACTGCCCATGGCATTGCTGACGTTCTTCAAGCCTGACCAAAACGATTGGGGAGCCATCATGGCCGGCTCGGTCATCATGACCATTCCTGTGCTGATCTTCTTCGTATCAGTCCAGCGCAAGCTGGTATCCGGACTTGCCGGGGCGGTGAAGGGATGAGTACGGCTCACCAGTTGATTCCGGCGCCGTGGTCCTTCTCCGCGGGCTCGGGCGAGTTGGAGTTCGACGCCGGCACCACCGTGGGCGCCGATCCTGAACTGAGTGGTCCTCGCCGTTGGCTGGCCCGGGCTTTGGGGGCCGCAACCGGTTGGGACTTGGATCGCGCGCCGGCAGGCGAGGCAGTCATCCGTCTGCTGCTGGACCCCACGCTCGACGCCGAGGCCTACCGCCTGGAGGTGAGTGACGCCGTCGTGATTTCTGCGGGTGGTGCCGGCGGCGCCTTCTACGGTGCACAGACGCTGTTGCAGTTGATGGGACCGGCGGCCCTGAGGCAGGCCGCCGTGGGACCTGCCTCCAGCTGGTCGGTACCGCGCGTTTCTGTGGAGGACAAGCCGCGCTTCGGGTACCGCGGAACCATGCTGGACGTCGCGCGGCACTTCCTGCCTAAGGACAACGTGCTCCGGTTCATCGAGGTGATGGCCATGCACAAACTCAACGTCCTGCACCTGCACCTCACGGATGATCAGGGCTGGCGGATCCAGATCAATCGCTACCCTAAACTGACCGAAACCGGTGCGTGGCGCCGTGAATCGTCGCTTGGTTCCTGGCGCGCCGGAGTTTTCGACGGCCGGCCGCACGGTGGTTTTTACACGCAGGACGATCTCCGCGAGATCGTTGCGTTCGCCGCTGACCGGCACATCACCGTCATCCCGGAGATCGATGTTCCGGGTCACAGCCAGGCTGCCATCGCTGCCTATCCGGAGCTGGGCGCGCCCCCGGCCGGCGGTTCAACGCCTGTGGAGGTGTGGACGCGGTGGGGTATCAGTGAAACGGTCCTGGAAGTGTCCGATACCTCGCTCGAGTTCTACCGGAACCTGCTGGACGAAGTGGTGAAGATCTTCCCCTCCCCGTGGATAAGTCTCGGCGGGGACGAAGTGCCACTCACCCAATGGCAGGCCAGTGCCCAGGCGCAAGCGAAGGCCAATGAGCTGGGCTTGGACGATGTTTCCGGCTTGCACAGCTGGTTCGTCGGGCAGTTGGCGCTTCATCTGCAGCAGCACGGCCGCACCACGTCCGTGTGGGATGAAATCGGCGACGGCGGCCTCCCGGACGGCGCGCTGGTGGCGTCCTGGCGCGGATACCAAGGCGGCATTGACGCGCTCCGCAAGGGTTACGACGTTGTGATGTGCCCCGAGCACAAGCTGTATCTGGACCACCGCCAAGCCGACGGTGACGACGAACCAGTGCCCGTGGGCTTCGTGACCACGCTGCAGGCGGTCTACGAGTTCGAGCCACTGCCAGCTGACGAAGCCACGGAGTTCCCTGGCCGCTTGCTCGGTGCACAGGCCAACATCTGGAGCGAACACCTCGATTCAGCGCGGCGCGTGCAGTTCGCAGCGTTCCCGCGACTCAGTGCTATCTCCGAAGTGTTCTGGTCCAAGCCGGAGGGCCGGGACTACGATGAATTCCTGACCCGACTCAACGGCTCACACTTGGCACGGCTTGAAGCCATGGGAGTTGAATACCGGCCGTTGTCCGGTCCCTTGCCGTGGCAGCAGCGGCCGGGTGTTGAGGGTTGGAAACGAGATTACGACGCCGAGCAGCTCGTGAGGAACTGAGTGACTACTGAAGGCAAGGATGCCCGCAATTCCTCGGCATCGCTTCGCAAGGCGCTGGCTTTGTTGACTGTGGTGGCCGAGGAGCCTGGCAACGGTGACGGGCTTGCGCTCGTGGAACTTACGCGGCTCTCCGGCTTGAACAAGAGCACCCTGTTGCGTTTGGCCGCGCCGTTGCTGGAAGAAAACCTCCTGGAGCGTGACCATGAGACGGGCAAGTTCCGCTTGGGGCACGGCTGTTTGCGGCTGGGACAGTCCTACTTGGACCGCGTGGATCTGCGCAGCGTAGCCAACAGCGAACTCCGAAGCCTCATGCGCGCTACGGAGAGCACCTGCCACTTGGTGGTGCTTTCCGGGCAGGACGTTGTCTATCTGGACAAGGTGGAGGACGAGGCCACAGTACGCATGGCTTCGCGGGTGGGCGCCACGATGCCGGCCTACTGCACTGCCGTAGGCAAGGCCATGCTGGCCTTCAGTCCGGAGGAAGTGGTGGGACCGATCCTCGCCGCTGAGCTTCAACCCCTCACGGAGAAGACCATCACGGATCCGGCGTTGCTCCGTGCCGACTTTGAGGCCATCCGGCGGCGCGGCTATTCAATAGATGACCGCGAAAATGAACCCGAGGTTCGCTGCGTTGCCGCCCCGATTTTTGGCCATGATGATCATGTGGTGGCAGCACTATCGGTGTCGTCGTTGTCGTCGCGAATGACAGCCAAGCGCGTCCGGGAAGTTGGCCCGATGGCAGCGGAGACGAGTCTCCGGATCTCCGCCAAACTGGGTTCCCGCCGGGCAACTGCGAAACTGGCGAAGCTCGCATGAGTATCAGCGCATCAGACTACTTTCGTGCCAAGTTGCAGTGCGAGATCGATGTCATGGAAGTGGCTGAGTCCCAACCTGGCTCGCTGGTGGTGGTGGATACCCGCCGGAAGTCCTCGTGGGACCACGGACATATTCCCGGCGCCGTACATATTCCGACGGCGCGCATTCCGGCCCTCGCGCGGGAACTTGTCCCCGCCAATTCCCACGTTGTGGTCTATTCCTGGGGCCCAGGATGCAACGGCAGCACGTTCGCTGCGCTCGCCTTCGCGGAACTTGGCTACTCCGTGAAGGAAATGATCGGTGGCATGGAGTATTGGATCCGGAACGGGCTCCCCCTCGCGACAGCAACAGCGGGGACCATCCAAAGCAAGCCGGATCCCTTGGTGACAGCACACACGTCCTGAGTTGAAACGGGGGAATGATGGCGGTTTTCGTACTGATCCATGGTGGTGGTTCCACGGCATGGGACAGGCACCTGGTCAGCCCGTTGCTTGAAGCTTCCGGGCATGACGTAGTGGCCGTCGACCTGCCCATCGAGGACAAGGATGCCGGCCTTGAGGACTATACCCGCGCGGTGGCGGCAGCAGTTGGCCATGCTGAACACACCATCGTGGTGGGGCACTCACTGGGTGGCTTCACGGCTCCGCTGGTCTGCGAAGAACTCCACTCCGACGGCCTGGTGTACCTCTCGGCAATGATTCCGATGCCGGGAGAGACCTTCGGCGACTGGTGGACCAACACCGGGCATGACCAGGAGACCATTCCGGAAGACGCGTTCTTCACTCTGGTTCCCGATGAGTTGGTTCGCGAGGCCACCGACAGGGAGCGTGATCAGCAAGGAGCTTGGATGTCAGGGCCGTGGCTGGCCGGCATCCGAACGTGCCCACCCTGGCGATCCTGTGCCGCGATGACCAGTTCTTCCCGGCGCCCTTCATGAGGCGACAAGTTCAAGAGCGGCTCGGAGTTGAACCCGTGGAGATTCCCGGAGGCCACTACGTCACCTTGAGCCATCCTGACGTTGTCGCGGCGGTACTCAACGAGTTCGCTGACCGGACGGCCATGGAGTCATCCCAATGAAGCTTTTAGAGGGGGTCTATGTCGGTTCGCTTTGCCCGCACCACGTCCTCAGCGTCGGTAGCGTCTGAGGGTTCCGGAGCAGGCACGAACAATGCAATGGGGGGTGCTGCGGTACTGCAGTCCAGATCCGGAAGTGTAACCACGCTGCTGATCCGTTGTTGCCCTTCCGCGAGTTGTTCCATCCGGAACATCACGCCGGAGGCACTCAGTTGATCGGGCACGTCACCCGTTTCTGATGCCCAACGCACCAAACAACCGTGCACCTCGGCAGTCCCGGGAACCGGGCCCGGTTGGACCTTCATGGGGAGGAAAGGATCAGGTCCCGGGCGGATGTCCGGGCGACGTTTCTGCGTGACGTCGTTCAAGGGAACCCTGGAAAGGCGAACCCGTAGTTCCAAGCCTGTGGTCTCCACCAACTCGGGCAAGGTGAAATCGGCAATATTCTGGGCGACAGCCTGGGCTTCGAGGGATTTGCGGGCCGCTACAACCCACGGATCAGCCTCTATGGCCTCGCTCGGTGCGGCTCCCTGCCACTCAACCGCTGGATAAGGGGGCGCGGGTCGCTTTTCCTCGCCGCATGCTGAGAGCCCGCCGGTTACAGCAAGCATCAGCAGCGATGCAGCAACAGCCTTGAGATAGCGAGGCTGCAATGCCCTTGCATCGCCCATGATCAACCACCTTTGTTTGCGTTTTTTCGCCTGTCGAATCTATCACGGGCTATTCCCACTGGCTTCTGCCGGCATCAGCATGGGATCCGGCGAGGCGGCCGCCGTCGAGGGCCTTAGCCCCAGCGTTTAGTCTTGGATCATGCTGAACCTGGTCCTCGGACTTCTCTTTTCGGGGCTCTTCCTTGCCTCGTTCCAGTCGGACCGGCGTAGGCTCCGCAACGGCGTGCTCCTGCTGGTGGCGGCGTGGTTCCTGCTGCAGGCTCTTCTGGAGTTCCTCATTGACCTGAACCCGTGGTTCGAATGGCTGAACCTGGTGGTCTTGGTGGTGCCGGTAGTGAGCATCTTCGTGTTCGCCGGCTTCCTGATCGCCAACGGGGTCACCATGGTCCGCAGGGAAGGCCCGGGCATCACCAGCTTCCTGCCAATAGCGGTGGGACTCGCAGTGTTCCTCGCCCCGGTAGTTGCCTTCCTTTTTGTGCTGAGCGGGCAGCCGGTGTTGGCCGGCATCGCCGCCCTCGCGTTCTTCCTCTGCTCCTACCTTGGCTGCGCTTTCGTGGTGTTCCTGGGATACGCGGTGGTGTATTCACGGATGCGTTTCAGTCCGAATCCGGCAGCCGTGATCGTCCTGGGCTCCGGCCTGATCAACGGCAAGGTTCCGCCGTTGCTCGCCGCTCGCCTGAACAAGGCTCTGGAAATTTACGACGGCGGCACTCCGGCCAAGCCGGTCCTGGTACCTTCGGGAGGCCAGGGCCCGGACGAACCGCGGCCGGAGTCCACCGCCATGAAGGAGTACTTGGTGGCAAAGGGTGCGGCTGCCACGGATGTGTTGGAGGAGAACCAGGCCACCACCACCCGTGAAAACCTTGCGTATTCCGTTGCCCTGCTGGCAGACAAGGGCATTCACGGGCCCTTGCTGGTGTGCACCAACAATTACCATGTACTGCGCGCAGCACTCTTGTCCCGGCGCCAGAGGATCAACGCCGAGGTTATTGGTGCTCCCACGGCCAGATACTTTGTGCCCAGCGCCTTCCTCCGGGAGTTCGTGGCCGTGATGAGGGACAACCGCCTGACCAACATCATCCTTTGCCTGCCGATGTTCGGGATTGCCCTGCTCATCACGGTCGCACTGATGAACTCGCCGGTGGTGTGACTGTTCTTAGGGCTTGGGGAGCCCGGTGGTGAAGGTGTGGCTCCATTCGGTGACTGAGCCATCGGTGAAGACGTACCCCGGCTGCCGCTCCGCCACGACGGTCAAGGTGCCGGAGGGCTTCCTGTAGGTCCCGGCTGCGACTTCCTTGCCGTCTATCAGGTAAGAGACGCCCGGGATGGAGGGGATGGTGTACTCATCTTGCCCATGACCCGGGCGGTCCGTGAAGGTGACAGCTGCCGGCGTCGCGGTTTCATAGCTCAGACCGAAGCCCAGCGGCAACAGGACACCCTCGCCGTCGGCTGCGGGAATGTTGACCGGAAGCTTGCCACCAGGGTTGATCGCGCCCGAGATCGCGCTGACGGCGCCGTGGAAGTTGACCTCCTTGACCCCGTAACTGTTTAGCACGGCGTCGGCGCCGGGAAAGACGCTGATGTCGTAGGGATTGCGCGTGGCCACAACGATGACCGGAGTCCCGGTGGCTGCCAGTTCTGCCACCATTTGCTGCTGCGCGGCGTTCCCGGTTGCGTTGTACGAAGCGAAGACGACCGCGTCCGCGTTGCCGGCGGCGGCTACCGCCCGCGCACGGTACGCAGCGGACGGCGAGGCTCCATCCTCATAGTCTTCCGTGACCGCGAATCCCTGATCCTTAAGCATTGGACCTGCCAGCTCCGGCCAGGCTGAACCGGCACCCACCACGAGCACCGAGCTGCCCGAAGCGAGGGGCAAAACCTTGCCTTCATTGCGGAGCAGCGTGACAGCACGCTCTGAGATCAGCTTTGCGGTTGCCAGGTTCTCCGCGTTTCCAACAAGGGTGTCCACGGCAGCGGGGTCGGCCAGCGGTTGCTCGAAGACACCACGCTTGACCTTCCATTCAAGGATCCGCCTGACTGAGTCGTCCAGGCGGGCCTCGGTGATCTCCCCGGATTCGACGGCGGCGCGAACCCCGGCGAACGACGCGTCCACATCCGGGGAGTTAAGGAGGATGTCGGAGCCGGCCTGGATTGCCTTCACAGCGATTTCTTCCTGTGGCCATTCGGCAGCCATTGCGGCCATATCCAAGGCGTCGGTTGTCACCAAGCCCTTGAAGCCCATCTCATCCCGAAGCAAGCCCGTGAGTACCTTGTGGGAGAGCGTGCCGGGCAACTCGGAATCAATGGCCTCCACAATGATGTGGGCGGTCATGACCATATCCACGCCGCCATCGATGGCGGCCTGGAACGGCTTCAGATGCTGGTTGAGGGTTTCGCGATCGTAGGTAACGGTAGGCAAGCCGTAGTGGGAATCCACCGAGGTGTCACCGTGGCCGGGGAAGTGCTTGGCGGCAGCGCCGACGTTGTTCGCTTGAATGCCCTGTATTTGGGCGACGCCGAGTTCACTGACCAGCGCCGGGTCCTCGCCCATGGAGCGGATTCCAATGACGGGATTGTCAGGATTGGAGTTGAGGTCCAGCACCGGTGCGAAGTCCACGTTGATGCCCATGGCGCGCATTTCCGAGCCCAGGATTTCACCCTGTGCCTTGGCAAGATTCGCGTCCGCGGTAGCGCCCAGGGCCATATTGCCCGGGAGCACTGTGGCGGGTGGCCCGATGCGGGCAACCAGACCGCCTTCCTGGTCAATGGTGACTGCCAGTGGGATGCCGTTTCCGTCCTGCCGCATCGCCGTTTGCTGCAGGCCGTTGGACAGGCCCGCGACCTGGCGGGGGTTGTTGGTGTTTCCTGACCATGCGAAATAGAGGACTCCGCCGAGGTTGTACTTTTCCACCACTTCGGCGGGCGTATTGACGCCATACCGCTCTTGATTCTTTGCCGCCATGGAGGTGTCGTCCGCTGATGAACCGTAAACGTGCGTCCAGGTCATCTGGCCGATTTTTTCGTCCAGCGTCATGCCGGCAATCATCGCCTCGATGTCAGGTGAGGCGGAGACCGTCGTCGTACTTCCCGTGGTTGGTACGGTCGCAAGTGCCGTACCCGCGCCGGTCAGCACCCCCGCGCCGGTCATTAACAGCGCAGTGGCCGCCGCTGTCATCAGTGAAGTTCGTTTTCTTTGCATGTGGATCCCAATCCCATCGTCCTTGTTGTGCTTGAGGATGTTGTGCCTAGCGCTTGCCGTTGTAGAGGAGGTACTCGCGGGTGTCCCGGACGAACTGGTCCAGTTCCGAACGCCAGCTGTCCATGATGGTCCTGGCGTCAGCGCCGGCGTCGAGCTGTTCAGCAAAGCGGGCCGAGCCGCTCAACAGGCCCATCCAGCGGCCGGCATCGCCACGCCAAGCGAAGCCGGGATACAGGCGCTTGGCTTCGACCAACATATGCGTGCCCACTTCCAGGGCTTCGACGCGGGTGGGATCGGTGATGTGAACCTGCACGCCACCACAGATGACGCCTTGGTTCTTGGAGAGTGTCGGCTGGAAGTACGCCTCGCGGAAAGTGACACCCGCCAGGCCCTTGCTGTTCAGGGCCTCGGCCCAGCGGTAGTCCACGTAAGGTGCGCCGATGAGTTCGAAGGGCCGGGTTGTTCCGCGCCCTTCTGACATGTTGGTGGCCTCGAACAGGGCTGTACCGGGGTACAGGGTGGCGGTTTCGGGTGTTGGCATGTTGGGGCTCGGCAGGATCCACGCGGCACGGTTGTCCGGTCCCGTCATGTCGCGGCGCCATCCCTGGACCTCAACTACCTGAAGGTCTTGGATGGGCTTGAGGCCAGCGGCCGGAAGATGGACTGCATTGAAGTACTTGGCGAGTTCGCCCACGGTCATTCCATGCTGGAGCGCAATGCCCAGTTGGCCGACGCCGGACTCGAACCCCTTCTGCAGGACCGGTCCGCGTGCCTGGCCACCGATGGGGTTCGGGCGGTCCAGGACAACAAAAGTGGCCCCGGTCTTCGACGCCGCCTGCATGGCACCCCACATGGTCCAGATGTACGTGTAGAAGCGTGCCCCCACGTCCTGGATGTCGAAGCAGATGGTGTCCACCCCGGAGGCTTCGAAGAAACCAACATAATCGGCAACGGTGGCGCCATAAGAGTCATAGACGGTGATGCCGGTCCGGGGGTCCACCGATGTTCCCTCGCTGGCACCGTCCTGCGCCGTCCCACGGAAGCCATGCTCAGGTCCGAAGACCGCTCCAACCGCAACGCCCTTGGCCGCCATGTCATCCACGATTGAGCGGAAGTTCGCCAGGACGCCGGTGGGATTGGTGATGACCCCTACCTTGCGCCCGGCGAAAATGCTCCAGTTGTTGGCCGCGGCCACATCGGCGCCCGTGACTGGAGACCCCGGTCTTCCCTGCCGGTTTTGGCTGGCGGTGGCGGTGGCGCTGGCCGTGGCGCCGGGGGCAAAGGGCGCGACGACGGCGGCCGCGGCCGCGAGTCCCGATGCATGGAGCAGTTTTCTACGGTCGAGTGCCATGGAGAAGCCTTTCGAGGGGAGCGAGGAGTATGACAAGTTTTGTGACTTTCCTTACGCCGACCGTATTCGCTTGCCGGGAGTGCGTCAATGACTTACCTTCGCGGCGGTGCTTGTGTAACTTAATGACAAGGCTCGGACGATACCTTGGATCGGGTTGGACCCGTCGAAAGGAAAACCATGGTGGAAGCGCCGGTAGATGCGCAGCTGTCACGCACTGTTCTGGTGCGGATCCGCTCTGTGCTGCCCGCGTTGCGCCCTTCTGAGCGGGCTGTTGCTGAGTTGGTCCTGGCGGATCCATCCCGGGCTGCCACTATGTCCATCGGCGACCTGGCTGAGGAGTGCGGAACGTCCACCACCTCGGTGGTCCGCTTCTACAAAAAGGTGGGCTACGCCGGCTACTCCGCTCTTCGCCTGGACCTTGCCCGTGAAACTGCCCGCGAGAGCGTGGCTCATGACGTTCCGGCCGAGGTCTACGAAGACATCAACACTGCCGACTCCCTCCGGGATATCGTCTCCAAAATTGCGTTCAACGAAACCATGTCCATCGCCGATACCGCCCAAGTGCTGGATGTCCAACAGTTGGCCCGGGCAATCGAGGTGGTGTCCGGCTCCCGCAAGGTGGACATCTTCGGCGTGGGAGCGGGAGGTTTGGTGGGCCAGGACCTGCAGCAGAAACTGCATCGGATTGCTCGCACCTCTTTCAGTTGGTGGGATCCGCACGCGGCACTGGCTTCCGCGGCGCTGCTGGATTCCGACGGCGTTGCTGTCGCCATCTCGCACTCGGGGGCAACCTTGGACACCATCGATTTCCTGAAGGCGGGCAAAGCGGCCGGAGCAGCCACTATCGCCATCACCAACCATGCCGATTCACCACTGGGCAGCGCGGCTGACATTGTGTTAAGCACGGCTGCCCGCGAGACCCCTTTCCGCCCTGGTGCCATGGGGAGCCGGATAGCGCAGATGATGATTGTCGATTGCCTTTTCGTCGGCGTGGCCCAACATTCCTACGAGGCCTCCATTGCGGCACTCCAGAAGACGCATGCAGCCGTTCAGGGCCGGAAGCTGTCGCGGGCAAACCCGCCTGCCTAGCAAACCCGTCTGGCTGGCGGCTGGCCTGCCTGGCAACTGGGTGTGCTCCGGGCGGCGCGCCCGGGTAGGGTCGGTCCATGTTTACCCTTGTTGCCCCTGATACGTCCTTTCACCAGTCATTCCTCGAGTCCCACCGTGAGTGGGCCGGCGTCCATCAGGACGGTGCCGCCCTCTTCATGGCGGACGACGTCACCAGCCCCGAGGGTTTCGCGGATTGGGTTGGCAAGTTGCTTGGTGCCGAAAGCGCGCCTGAGAGCGACGGCATTGTCCCGTGCACCTATCTCTGGATCACTGAGGGCTCACGCTACGTGGGTGCGATTGCTTTCCGTCACCATCTGACCCCGGCCCTCCTGAATTCGGGCGGGCACATCGGCTATGGAATCAGGCCCTCTGATCGCAGGAGGGGGGCGGCGTCCTGGGCTTTGCGGGAACTGCTGGCCAGTTTGGCCGCGGAGGGGGATGCGGGCAGGGTTCTGCCGGATCAGGTTCTCTTGACGTGTGCTGACGACAATGCGGCGTCGGCTAAGACCATTGAGCGTTGTGGTGGGCTGCTCGAGGATGTGCGGGCGGATGAAGATGGGCGGACCTTCCGCCGTTACTGGATTGATGTGAGGGCCTCCACGGGCAGCTGACCCTGTCACCCTAGGGTTGACATTGCGCCTGCCTGAAGCGCATGATGACACTTGTGAGCAGTCAACCCAGGGGTGACAATCCGGTATCCAATGCCTCCGATATACGGTGGCACCACGTCCTCGCCCATCGTCCCGCTGATGACGGCTCGCGGGAAAGCGCGGCCGCGAGGTTCGCTGAGCGCGGCATCGCCCCGGAACAGCTCATGGCTGTCCTCGCAGATGGTGGGGATGCCCTCTATTCGGCTGCGGCCGAAGGCAAGCCGGGCTGGGCTGAGCCGTTCGGTGGTCCGCTTGCTGTAGCTCTCCTCTCAGCCGAGGTCAGCATTTTCGCGGCACATTTGAACTCAAGGGCGTCCGGAGTCAGGTCGGCAGCTGTTGCTGAACTGCTGGACGAATACAGTGCAGTTACCGTAGCTGCTGAGCTGGGTGTGGCGCGCCAGAAGGTCTACGAAATCGCAAGAGCGGGCCTCCGCCCGCCCTACATCGAGCAGGTCCCTTGGAGGACGCCGTGAACCCCATCGAAGAGAAGGTCCAACTACCGGATCCGGAAACCCAGTTTCTTGTCCACCCCCTTGACCTCCCCGGAGCCCGCAAGGAATTCCTGGTCGGCTGGTGGCTGGGAATCCTTGCCACGCCGCAGGTCTTCACGGCCCTGTTGGCATTCTTTTGGGCGGTCAGCAACAACTACGTCACGCCCGTTCTAGTGCCGCTGACCTTGGTGGTCATTGCTGGGTGGATCAGCTCCAAGCTCACTCGTGGCGCCTGGGATTACATTCCGCGGAAACGGCACGACAAAGGCCGGCGGATGACGACGATGGCCATTGCCGGGTCGCTCATCACCTCGCTTGCACTGTTCGCCGGCCTGCTCATCTTTATGGCATGGGCTGCATCGCAGGACCTGGTGCCGGGCTTCAGCGCTTATCCCTTGGGAATGGGCGCTGCCATCGTGGTGATCATGGCCGGAGGGTTGTTGACCAAACTGGTGCGCCGCCGGTCAGTTGCATTGATTTCGGACGCCATCAGCCTCGCCGTGGTAGCTGCTGCTGTGTGGATTGGCTTCGGGGTACTTCCCGCGGGGCGTGAACTCGAGCCTGTTGACCTGCTGCCTGGTGCCGCGATCCTTGGTGGCGTCTGGTTGACCTGGGTGCTCTTCACGAAGGTCGAGGCCCGCCGGAACCACGGTTGACCGCCTGAATCGCCCGTTCACGTTCCCGTCACCATGCACTGTTAGGCTGCCGCGCACTACACGGCTGACCAGGAGGAACGTATGTCGGAGGCAACCCCATCCGCCCCGCACACCACATCATTGGACGATTGGTGGGTCAGGGACAACCTGCGTGAAACCATCGACCATCTGGTGGAGTTGGGCTACACAATCAGCGGCGGTCAAGGCGAGGACCCGGACCTGATCGATCCCGGTGGATCAGCGGTGGAGACGTGGAACGAGGACTATCCGTACCAGCAGCGGATGACCCGCGATGAGTATGAGATAGAAAAATACCGCCTGCAGATCGAGCTGCTGAAGTTCCAGTACTGGGGACAAGACCGTGGGCTGAAGCACGTCATTGTCTTCGAGGGAAGGGATGCCGCGGGCAAGGGCGGCACCATAAAGCGTTTCACCGAGCACCTGGATCCCCGCTCTGCCCGGACTGTAGCTCTAGCCAAGCCCTCGGACCGCGAGCAGGGCCAGTGGTACTTCCAGCGCTACATCCAGCACCTTCCCACCGCCGGTGAGATCGTCATGTTCGACAGGTCCTGGTACAACCGCGCCAATGTGGAGCGCGTCATGGGATTCTGCACGGACGACGAATACGACACCTTCATGGGCCAGGCCCCGGTCTTCGAGAAGATGCTCGTGGATGCCGGCATCCACGTCACTAAGTTCTGGTTCTCCGTGACCAGGCAGGAGCAGCGCACCCGTTTCGCCATACGCCAGATCGACCCCGTCCGCCGCTGGAAGCTCTCGCCCATGGACCTTGCATCGCTGGACCGTTGGGACGAATACACGGACGCCAAGGAACGCACCTTCCTGCATACCGACTCCGATCACGCGCCGTGGATCACTATCAAGTCCAACGACAAGAAGCGCGCCCGCATCAACGCCATGCGCTACTTCCTCAACCAGTTCGACTACGAGGACAAGGACACTTCTGTTGTTTACGACGCCGATCCGCTCATCCTCCGCCGTGGCCGCGACGCCGTAGGCGACTAAGGCTCGCGGGGCATTTCCCGGAAACGTTGTTACATTCTTCTGACTGCCGGACATTAACGGGGTATGAAGGTGCAGACGGAGCAGGGGGATCGTGTGGAACCGGGCAGGCAGAAGCACTTCCTGGCAGCGCACGCCGCATGCCACGACAAGGTTTACCGCTACTTCCGACGTCGAACGGATGGCGCGTCCACGGCAGAGGATCTCACTGCCGACGTCTTCCGGATCGCGTGGGAAAAGTCCCGGCAGGACCAGGAGTTGTCCGTACTGGTGGTGTTTGGCATTGCCCGGAATGTCCTAAGAAACCACTACCGTTCCACCGTTCGCTCCAACAACCTCAAGCAGCAACTGGAGCGGCAGCGGAGCTATGGGTTGGGTTCCGACGACGGCGATGTGAGGGACGCGCTGGAGCGGCTCAAGTCCGAGGATCGCGAGGTTCTCCTCCTGACGTATTGGGACGGATTCAGTTCCGCCGAGGTGTCGAACCTGCTCGATGTCACCGCCACGGCCGTCAGGATGCGCCTGCACCGGGCGCGGAAGGAACTCGGCCGGCTGCTCCGGACGGACCACATCACAGAGGATGCCAGCAATGAATAGGGAAGAAGCACGAACAGTGGAACAACTGACCGCTGCCGATCCGGCCTTGTCGGTCACCGAAGATGACCTGGCCCGCAGCCGGGAGAAAAGCCTGGCTGTCTTGGCCACCGACGCGGAACAGCTCATCGTTGGTGGTTCCGTATCAGATTTCCATCAACAGCCTGCCGGGCGACGTGCGCGTCTGACGGCAGGCTTTGGCTTGCTGGCGGCGGCAGCTGCGGCTGTGATTGCCGGGGTAGTGGTGACGTCCTCCATGACGGCTCCGGTGACTGAGCAAGCAGCGCCCGCCGCTACACAGCTGGATCCTGTGCCCGATACAGGCTCCCCGGGCGGGCTGCCGCCCCTACTAACAGGCTCCCCGACGCCGACGGCGGAAGCCGACATCGTCAAGGGCGGTGCAGGTAAGTTGGCCGTTTCCACGGCCGAGATCGACCGTCTCATCTCTGAAGGCATTCACATGCGGCCGGATGTTCTCCGAATACTGAAACTTGAAGCGGACAAGAGCGGTTGTATCGGCAACGGCTTCCTGTTTCCCACTGGCACCAAAGTCTCAGACACCGGCTTGGTGATGCCCGACGGAACAATCTTCGGGATCGGCGATGTCATCTCATTCGGGGGCTTCGACGTGAATTCGAAAGACGTGGGGGAGTGTGCAGACGGTCGCCAGCTTGTCTATATGGAAGATGTGCGGGCTTATCCCCAAGGCATTCCTGGTGCCCGCGGATAGCGCCAAACGCGACGTCGGCACTCACCATAGTGCCGACGTCGTGCTTTCTATTCGGTGGCTTCATCCTCGATGACAGGGTCCTTCAGCAGGAGCGCCGTGCCCTGGAAGGCGGGCAGTTCCAAGAAGAAGCTGTGGAGGTCATCCACCTGGCTGACGTCTTCGCCGCTGAACAGATCGTGGACAGTGGAGCCCGGGACAAGGTGCGCGGGCACGCATCAAAGGCGTTGCCGGGGCGTCGCTGTTTGCATGCCGGTGCTTCTTGCGTTCAAACCCCTAGCGAAACAGTATGCTGCCAGGTGCTGTTATTCGAGCAGGTCGGTGAGGGGCCTGCCGTCGGAGCCACCGACCAGGTCCAGGTTCATGCGGGCTCTGGTGGCCAGCATCAGCGGATCTACGTTTTTGGTGATGTTCGAGTGCGTGATTCTGTCCAACCCGGCTCCGACGAGTGGAGCAGCGGTTCGTAGAGCCATGGCGAGTGTGGGGACTGAAGTTGCTCCGCCGTGCATGACGATGTTGCGGTGTCTGTAGAAGCGCCGCATCGCGCTAGTCACGTGTTTTTCTACGTCTGTGAGGGTGGCGCGTTCGTTTTGGACCAGTTTTCTCAGGCGGGCGACTGCTGCTTTGTCCGAGTCGGACTCAACGACAATCTCTCTTTGACTCTTCAGGGCTTCATCTACGAACCGGCTGCGCTCGCGGTTGGTTGTTGCCGTCTGGAGCTCCAGTGACAACCTGTCTGGTGTCTCAGGTTTGTGCTTGTGGGCGAGGGCAGTCATTTCGGCGCGTGGCCAGGAGCAGGCGACGAGGGCTGCCATGCGTTCGGCGGCGACGTTGCCGCGGCCGCCGTCTTCTTTAGTGTCTTTCTGGGATACGAGGAGGGCTTCGATGGCAGACCACCCACCGGAAATTGCGGGTCCGGGAGAGCCTTCGTTGAGTGCTGTGGCCAGTTCAAGCGCGTTGTCCAAGGCTGTGCGTTTGGTGACGTGGTAGAGCTGGCCCTCTGCTTCCAGGGACAGAATGTGTGTTCCGCGCCCGGGCCGGCGAAGTGGCAGGTGGTGGTCCAGGCCCGAGACCCAGAGGAGACCGACGGGTGTTAGCTTGCGTGTCTTGTTTGCGAACGTGTGCCGGGCCATCAGACGGTCAATGATTTCTGAGACTTCTATCGCGGCCGCGTACGGGTCTCTGGCCCGGACGGTGTAGACGAAGCCACCGTTGTGGCGCGGCGGTTCGCTGACTCCCTTGACCCTAAGCCAGAACGAGGCATCGTGCGCGGATCTCCAGTTCGAGGTGTGCGCGCTCAGGTCGCCTCCAGGAATGGCGGTAAAGGGGACCAGCACTTCGTAAGAGTGGGTTTTTCCTGCCGCTAGGATCTGGGCTGCGGTCAGGATGCCTTCGAGGGGGGTCCCGGATTTGGCGAGATCCCGGATCCATGCGCGCAGGAACTGGGGGCTGTAATTCATGTCCAGCAGGTGCGCGGCGACGGCACGGGCTAATCTTTCCGGAGCTGGCTTCTTCTCGGTCAGCGCAGCTGCGGTCCAGCGTCGGAGGTATCCCTCTTCGATCATTTCGGTCAGCTGGGTGAGCTGTCGGTGAGTACGACCGCCAAGTACCAGGTCAGACTTAAGGACCAGCCCAAGCTGCCTTCTGAGTTCTCTGTCTCCGATTCCCTGATCCCGGCCCAAAATCCGGTCAATGTCGTTGCCAAGCCACTTCAGCGAGGACTGGCCCAATACCTGCGCCTCGACCCACGCAGATGCTTCACTAAGTTCTCTCAGCATCAGGATCGCACCCGCGTCCCATAGACGCCGTGGCCATGCAGCTTGGTCAGTGAAGAAATCGAAAAGGCGTGCAACGACGTGAGCACGGTAGGTCTCTTCGTCATTGCCGATTGGGTTCTGCAATCCAGCCGGCGTGGGGCTTGTCATGTTGCTGTTGTCTCCCGCAATGGTCTATGGTGGGAATGTCTCCCAGAGACCTAAAACTAACAGTTGGAAGCCGCTATTTATTTATAGCCGCTTCCAACTTGTTTAACGGCAAGTCGATACACCGCTGTAGGGCGCTCGGCTGTAATGACGGTGACTAACCCAGCAGTATGCCTTTCTCCGCCGCGGGCCGGTTCACATTGTATGTGCCGGGTGCCGGGTGCCGGGTGTCGAGGGCTGCAGATGGACCCGGATCTGAGCAAGGCAATTGAGAATGCTGCACAGTACCGGCTGTTGCGTCACTATCGAGACGAGGGCTGGCAGGTGACAGATACCCTGCACAATCGCCACTACAACGCGGTGCCCGTAATGGGCTCGGAGATGCTTTACCTGGATACAACAGGCGCCCACAGCAGAGGTTAGTCCGTGATCATGACTCGTAATGCTGGGCATGAGGTTGGTTGACGGAGTAGTGGATCCCCCGGCAGAACTTTCATGGTTCTGGTTTCGATCCAGACGATGACTCACTCTGTCCGCGGGACTTCGACCGGACGTTTTCCTACCAGCGCAGTCTAAAACTCACGAGAGATGTGACATGCAATAGACGGGCTACCCTGTACGGAATCACCAAACCCTGGCCCGCAACACTGAAGCCTTGGATCAGGGCCTCTGATACATGGCTATACAGGCAGTGGCATCGTAGCTTGCGACGGGTTCGAGCGGAGCTGCGGGGCCGGGTAGCCCGAGTGTTCGTCCTTGTTTGCTTTTCTGAGTCCCGACTACCATGTTGTTCATATGGGTATACCTCAGACCATTCAGATCTTCCTCCCCGGGGGAGACCCGGCGGGGATTCGCATGGCGGAAATTACGACTCGCACCGTTCGTGTTTTCGAAGTACCCAGGACGCTGCTGAGCGAGTTCAAAGCGATGCCAGAATCAAAACACGTAGGACTCTACTTCCTCTTTGGCGAGTCGACTACGGGCCTCAATGAGGCGTATATCGGCCAATCGGGAGATGTCGGAACAAGGATCAAAAACCACGATGGTTCGAAGGAATTCTGGAGCAGGGCCCTTATCGCCGTATCCCTAACCAATTCCTGGACCAGCACTCACGTCAGCTACATGGAATGGCAGGCGATTCGGCGGGCCACGGCTGCTGGCCGGTATGAGCTGTCCAACCGTAACGACGCCTCCAACCCTCACACCCCAGCACCCTTGGAAGCCGACTGCCAGGAATATCTCCAAACCATCTCGGTGCTTGTCACGACACTTGGGTATCCGGTCATGGAACCGCTTGTACACCCAGGCCACACAGCAGGCGCCCCGGAAATGATCTTCGCCAACATTCGAGATTCAGAATTGAAAGGCTTTTCCACCCCTGAAGGAGTGGTGGTGCTGGCCGGTTCTCATGGGCGCGCCGAGCCAGCCCCCTCAGCGGCAGCGTCGATCCGGGCATACCGAGGACGACTGATTGAACAAGGTATAGCCAGCGTCCAGAACGGACACTACACCCTATTAAAGGATCACCTTTTTGGAAGCCCCAGCACTGCAGCCGCTGTGTTGATAGGAGCAAACATCAACGGTCGCGTCACTTGGAAGAACTCAGCTGGTCTCACCTATCAGCAGATAGAGGACCAGAAGCTCGCCGCACCCTCGTCATAGCGTTGCTATGGGCCGCTTCGCCGTTGATGCATACGTGTACCCAATATCCGTTCGGGCATTGAGACGAAATATGCACTCGCGAGCAGCCAAAGTCCAGTGAACGTAGCCGTTCGATTAGGGCTCGGCATAGATTCGGCCCGGTAGAGCACCCGGTTCGGGGAACGTCTTGATGAGTTTCCACAAAGCCACGGGCACCGGTTGGTGCAGGCGTCCCGGGATGTGCTCGCTCAGAGTTCGCCTAATGCACTCGTTACGCAGCTCCTTTGTAGGCCTCACCAGGCCTCAACTTGGCACATGTTCCCTAGTGGCGTGGCTTTCCTTGCCCGGAGCTGGAGCCCGACGCCCTGACTGGTGCCCGCGGATAGCGCCAAACGCGACGTCGGCACTCACCATAGTGCCGACGTCGTGCTTTCTATTCGGTGGCTTCATCCTCGATGACAGGGTCCTTCAGCAGGAGCGCCGTGCCCTGGAAGGCGGGCAGTTCCAAGAAGAAGCTGTGGAGGTCATCCACCTGGCTGACGTCTTCGCCGCTGAACAGATCGTGGACAGTGGAGCCCGGGACAAGGTGCGCGGACTGGATGCTGCCTGCAATGTCCTGGTCCGAGAAGTTCAGGACCGTGACCTGCAGTGCTCCGTCGGCGAGCTGATTGACCAGCACCAGCAACCCGCGGTGGGAAACGTCGGGCACATCCAGGAGCGTGCTGGTGGCGATCCCCGACTCTTCCCGCACAGTGAGGATCTTCTGGAGGCGCCGGGCGTAGGAGTTCGGATCCTTCAGCTGATCGGGCAGCGGACCGTAGAGGCTCCGGGCGCGGGGCATGCCGGCCAAGGACGTTTTCGCGTCGGGGCTGGTCCCCATGAGATCGTGCGCGCCACGGTTGATCCAGCGGGTATCGCCTTGCGACGTGAGCTCCCGGACTGTCTCACGGTCAAGCGCCGTAATGCCCGTGAGGTCCCAGCCGGAAAGCGCGAAGACGCCGGGCTGCAGCGCGTTGTACATGGACAGGAGCACATGTGCGTCCAGGACCTGCGCTTCCTGCTCCTTGGTAATCGCATCCTGGTCTTTGATGCCAAGGGCAGCCATGATGAAGCTGACCGAGGTGCAGGCGATGCCATTGGTGGTGAAGACTGCGTTGTAGGGCCCATTTTCGCCCGTGAGGCGTTCCCGCATGGTGTTCTGGACCTTCTCCGCCACCTCTGCGCCGGTGAGCTCCTCGCCTGCAAGTTCGAAGACGTCGTCCCTGTGCCCTGCGGCGAAGTGGAGCAGCTCGTAGGTCAGTTCATCGTGGTTCTGGAGGGCATGCACCAGCGATGCCTGGTCCACGCCGATCTCCATGGAAAGGCGCAGGGTCAGGCGCAGGAACTCGGTATCTCCAATGACCAAGGCGTAGTGATAGGCGGGCCGGGTGATGAAGTCGTAGGAGAGATCCGGGCCGGACTCGGACTGCGTTTTGATGTCATCGATGGTGAGGTTGAGTTCTTGGAAGGAGAACCCGCCCACCTTGCGGATCATGGAACCAATCAGCTGGTTGGCTGCCTCGGACAACGGGTGCCCCTCGGACCACCCTGGTTCTTCCTCAGCGCTCTTCTCCACCCCGAGGAACCCGTTGGCATCAAGCCGGAGGGCGCCGGTCCCCAAGTCCAGCAATGAGTGCAGGGCGTCGCCAACCACCAGGCGCATACCGGCGAACGTTGGGTCCAGCCAGTTAATCGACGGCTGGCCTGACTTGAAGTAGTGAAGGTAGACCCAGCGGCGGGTTTTGCCGGTGGTGTCGATGATGGGCTTGGTGGCACTCCAGTTGGTTTCCTTGACGCCGGGTTCGTAGAAGATCACCCGCTGGAGCCGACCAATAATGTAACCGGCCTGCTGCAGCGCCTCCTCAGCCGCCGGGCTGATGTTCACCGAGTCTTCGCCCTCGGGAACGTCCGGCAGCAGGTGCCAGTCCTCTTCAGGGATGTCCACCATGTGATAAATGCCGGGGTAGTCCCGGAAGTTCATTTCAGCGAGTCGGAAGTCCGCTCCCTTGCCGGTGTGGCCGGGAACGATGTCATCAATGACCGTGCCGCCATGCTCATTGGCCACCTCGCACATCTGACGGAATTCTTCCTCGGTGCCGAAGGCGGGGTCGATCGCCATGCTGATCCGGTCAAAGTGGCCGTCCACACTAGGTGTCTGCGACCAACCACGGATGCCGCCGGCCAGCTTGACCGGGCCGGTGTGCAACCCCCGGATGCCGATCTCGCTGAACGCGTCCCAGAGGGCGGGATCGCCCAACGCTGAAAGGAAGGACTGTCCGTCCTTGGTGATGAAGGACAACGGGTAAGCCGTGAACCAGACGGGTGCACGCTCAACGGCTGAGCGCGGATTCGGCCTGGCATAGGAGTTCTGCCACATGCTGGCCTGCCCGGACAATTGCCGGGCCATGGTGTTGGCGTCACCCAGCATGGACTGGTTCCGCAGCCAATCCACATACGTGGAATTCAGGCCGTCGAATTCCAAGGAGGGCCGGGCGGCAAAGAACTGCCGCCTCCGGGCGATCGGCCGCAGTGCCTTGGGACGAGCTGGATAGAACTGTTCATCAAACGTGATTTCCGCCGGTTCGCTTGCGGTTGCATCGGGCGTTTCCTGTGGCGTCTCCTCCGGATTTACTTCCGGAGTTTCGCTGATTTCTGACACGCTCTCGTTGACTGCAGGCTCCCGCACAGTTTTCTCCTTTACGTGGTCGCCGCGTCAACGCCGACCGTCCGAGGGGGTCGTTCAAGAGGTCACGTACCCGGGCTTGCCCGGACTATTCATGCTAGTCGGGGGAGGCGGCCGTTTGTCTAACCCGGGAACAAGTAAGTCTCGTTATTATGTGGTGGGTTGACGTTGGTGGCGCCGCGGTTTAGCCACTCCAGTGACTCGTGAAGATCGGAGAACAATGAAAATCGTTGTGATCGGCGGCAGCGGCCACATCGGGTCCTTCCTTATCCCCAGGCTGGTGCGTGGCGGCCATGAAGTCATCAACATCAGTCGCGGGACCAGCGCGTCCTATGCCGATGTTCCCGAATGGCAGCAGGTTCGCCAGGTCGTCGCGGACCGGCAGCAGGAGGACGGTGACGGCAGCTTTGGCGACCGGGTAGCGGGACTGGGTGCCGACGTCGTGGTTGACCTCATCTGCTTCACACTGGAATCAGCCACGGCGCTGGTGGAAAGCCTCCGGAATGAGGTTGGGCATCTGCTGCACTGCGGCTCGATCTGGCGGTACGGCGTCAGTTTGAAGCTGCCTCTTACCGAGGAATCGGATTCGGCTGCTGAGCCATCGGCTGCTGAGCCTTTGGACGAGTACGGAATCCGGAAACGCGACATCGCGCGCATGCTTAAGGAGGAGGCTGCTTCCGGAGGGTTGGCCACAACATCGATTCATCCCGGGCACATTGTGGGTCCCGGGTGGCATCCGATCGGGCCGCTGGGCAACCTGGATCCCTCGGTGTGGCACACGATCGCATCCGGACAGTTACTCCAGGTTCCCGGAAGCGGGACGGAGCTGATGCATCACGTGCATGCGGACGACGTAGCGCAGGCCTTCGAGAAAGCCATCCTGAACAGGGAAGCCGCAGCAGGCGAAGACTTCAACATCGTTGCCCCCACCGCACTGACTGTTCGGGGCTACGTGGGCATCGCTGCTTCCTGGTTCGGGCAGGAATCGCGCATGGAAACCGTGAGCTGGGAAGAGTTTCGCCGTCTCACCAGCCAGGAATCTGCCGATACCAGCTGGGCCCACCTCTCCCGCAACCACTGCATGTCCATTCAAAAGGCCGTCTCCCTCATCGGGTACGCGCCCAACTATCAGCCGGAGCAGGCCGTATACGAATCCATGCGATGGCTCATCAACAACGGGCAGCTCCACCTGTCGACCCCGCTGCTATAAGCCTGTACAACTCACACCCGAGGCCCGAAGCTTAAGGGGCTACGAGGGGGAACTACATGTACAAGGTGCCGAACAAGGAAGTCGCAGACAGCAGGCTTGATCACGGATTCTTCATCCTTGGCGGAGCAGCAGCGGTGTGGCTGGCTTTCCTGCTGGTGGGAGAGAGCTTCCATCTGGGGTGGGGGCAGCTGTGGTTTTACGTGGTGTTCTGGGCGTTCCTGGCGTACCTGCTGTTACCTCGACTGCACCGGATCCTCACCACTATCTACGTTCCCGGCTACTTCATTGGCCGCGCCCGAACCAGCGACGGACTGCTCGGTGACCCCGTCAATGTTGCGTTGCTGGGCGCCGAACCCCAGATCCATGCGATCATGAGGGCCGCCGGCTGGACTCGAGCGGACGAGGTAACGCTTGCCAGCAGCCGGCGCATCATCAGCTCCACCCTTTTCCGACAGAGTTATACGGAGGCGCCCGTCAGCCCTCTGTATCTTTTCGACCGGCAGCAGGACTTCGCCTACCAGCAAGAGGTCAACAACACCCCGGGCAAACGTCACCATGTCCGTTTCTGGCGGTGCCCTGAGGGCTGGTTGCTGCCGGGCGGCCACAAAGTGGATTGGCTCGCGGCGGGAACGTACGACCGCAGTGTTGGCTTCTCCCTGTTTACCCTTCAGATCACGCACAAGATTGAGCAGAACACCGATGTGGAACGGGACCACATCGTTTCAACAATGACGGCCGCGGAGCCGGCCGTCACAGTGCAGGTCATCGAGGACTTCTCCACCGGCTATCACACGCGAAACGGCGGCGGTGATTCGATCTCCACCGACGGCGACCTGCCAATTGTCGACGCACGTCGCGTCCAGGTTCCCGCGGATCAGCCGCCCAACCGGACTGACAGCAGGGACAGACGGCCCGCGCCCATCCTGATGGGTGCCGCTTTGGTGGTGGCCAGGGCGGTCGCGGCGTTGGTCCTGGCGATCACCTTGTTCACCTCCGGCGGTGAAATATCCGGGCTCACCCTGGACGACGACTCCTCAGACCCGCAAAGCACGACGGCGGCAATCGCCTTGATAGCGGGCGTGGTCCTGGTGTTCGGGCTGGGTGAAGTTTTCCTGGCCTGGCGCATCTTCCTGGGCAGCAACGGCGCCCGCGTGATTGCCATGGCCCTGAGCTCCATTTCGATCCTGGTTCAGGCGATCGACTACTCCACAGGCAGCGCGAACATCACTCTCGAAGCCGGCCTCTCCGGCTTGGCGACTGACATCCTGGTGCTCCTCGCCCTGTCCAGCCAAAGGGCGCGGGTGTACGCCAAGCGGCAGCGCGTCCCGGCGGTCCCGGCGTCGGTTGCTGGCCGCCGTGTGGCTTCCTGACCCTCTTTGGGGGCGTTTCCTCGGCGGCGCGCCGTTGAACGCGGCGTGTCGGGGTGGTTTCAGATTCAAAGTGGGTGGTGACGGCACGGCTTTCCAAGCTCCTTTCAGCCTGTCTCAATAGACTGGGTCTGCCAGGGCTGCGCAAAGGGCGCTGAGCCCCGGCAATCATCGAGTACCGAATTGGGGACCCACGTTTTGACTGCTGTAAATCCTAAAATCACCATTGTTGTGCCTACGTACAATGAGCGGGAAAATCTGCCTGTCCTCATTGCACAGCTCCGCACAACCGGGCTGACGAATCTGAATGTTCTGGTTGTGGATGACAATTCGCCGGATGGAACCGGCGCGGTTGCTGAGAAGCTCGCTGAAAAATCCGGGGGGACGGTGTCGGTCCTGCACCGGAAGGAGAAGGACGGTCTTGGCCGGGCATATGTGGCAGGTATGACCCGCGCCTTGGCAGAGCAGGCAGACATCGTCATCCAAATGGACGCGGACCTGTCCCATCCCGTGTCGGCGATCCCCACGATGGTTGACCGTATCCGTAATTCCGGGGCTGCGCTGGTGATCGGCTCCCGCTATGTCCCCGGTGGGTCGACGGCGACCGAGTGGCCTTGGCACCGCAAGGCCCTTTCTGCATGGGCGAATTTCTACGTCGGTGCAATTTTGGGTTTGAAAGTGAAAGATTCCACGGCGGGATTCAAAGCCTGGACTGCCTCCGCCCTCCACCAAATTGATGTGGCATCAATTCGAAGTGACGGCTACTCATTCCAGGTTGAGATGAATTACCGGGCGACCCGGCACAGTCTGAAGATCTCTGAGGTACCCATCCACTTCGAAGAACGCGTCGAGGGTGCATCGAAAATGAACCTCGGCGAACAATTGGAATCCGCGTTCACGCCTTGGAGGCTCCGCTTTCAAAAATAGGCTGTCCCTCCACCACTGACTTTGGGTCAGGGGAGGCATCGACGCGCCGTTGAACGCGGCGTGTCGGGGTGGTTTCAGATTCAAAGTGGGGGGTGACGGCACACGGCCAGGAAGCCAGCCACCCACCAAGCTCGACGGCGGCACCCAAGGTGAGTGCCGCCGTCGAGCTTCAGCGCGGATGTGATAGAGCGTCCGCGTGAAGCTGTAGGGATGTGATAGAGCGTTAGGCAGTGACTGCCAAGGCGTCGATCTCCACCAGCATGACCTCGTGGGGCAGGTCCACGAACACGGTGGTGCGGCTCGGGAGCTGGCCGCTGGGCACGTTCTCGCGGATGAACTCGCCGTAGACCTCGTTCATGGCGGCGAAGTCGTCGCGGGTGGTGAGGTAGACGCGGAACATGAGGACATCTTCAACGGAGGAGCCGCCGGCCTCGAGGATGGCCTTCACGTTTTCCAGGGTGCGGCGCGTCTGGACGCGGACGTCGCCGTCGCCGATGTACTGGTTGGTGGCGGAATCCATGGGTCCCTGGCCGGAGACCTGGAACATGCCGCCCTTCTTGATGCCCTGGGAGAATACGTGCGCCGGGGCGGGGGCGTTTTCGGTCAGTACTACGGTCTTTTCACTCATGCTGAGTTCCTTTCGTGGCTGATCCAGCCGAGGTCGTTGGAGATGGCCTCGGTGCTGGCTTTGAGGTCGGGCAGCAGCTCAAGCAGGCCTTCATAGCTGAGCATCACTACCGGTACCGAACAAGAGGCTGCGGCTACAACGGCGCCGCTGGCGTCGCGGATGGGGGCCGCAATGCAGTGCACGAAGGCTTCGTGCTCGGCGTTGTCGTGGGCCCAGCCCTGTTCCTTGACCTGCTCGAGTTCGGCCAGCAAGGCCTCCGGCGAGGTCAGGGTGTTCTCGGTAACTTTCACGTAGTCCAGCCCCGCTGCGATCTTTTCCTGCCTGGCGCGCGGCATATCGGAGAGGAGGACTTTGGACACGGCAGCCGAGTGCAGCGATGCAGTCAGGCCGATGCGTGAGTACATGCGGACGGGGTGGTGCGACTCGAACTTGTCGATGTACACCACCTCATTCCCTTCAAAGGCGGCGAGGTGCACCGTGTGCCCGGTCCGGCCGTTGAGTTCGGCCAAGTGCGGGTGTGCCACCTTGCGGATGTCCCGTTGTTCCAAGGCAAGGGAGGACAGCTCAAAGAGCTTGGAACCGAGCATGAAGCGCTGGTCTTCGTCGCGGACCACGAAGCGCTTCTCTTCCATGGCGTGCAGGAGTCGCATCACGGTGGTCTTGTGCACGGCCGCTTTGGAAGCGAGCTCGTCCAGGGTTGCTGGCTTGGCGGCGAGTTCGCCGAGCAGGTCGATGGCCCGCATAAGGCTCTGGCTCACGGTGTCACGCTCCGGTTCTGGTGTTGAATTGTCCGTCTTCAACATGGATAGCAGCCCACGCGTCATCCGAAGAATCGAGAATGGCGGCGAGCTCCGCGGCGTCGGGCAGCGGACCGCGATCGCCGTGGACGGTCAGCGTGCACGCTGCGGCCACATGTCCGCGCCGGAGGCTCGCCTTTTGGCCAAGCCCGAACAGCATGCCGCTGAGGTAGCCGGCGGCGAACGAGTCACCCGCGCCAACAGGCTCGACGACGGCGACGGACAGTGCGGGCACCTCTTCCCGGGTGCCGCTACGGTCCAAGGAAATGGCACTGATCGCCTCGTTCTTGATGACCAGCACGTTGGGGTCGGGCATCAGGCGGCGGAGTTCGGCTTCGTCGGTGGTCCCGAAAGCGTGCTCGGCTTCATCTTTTCCAACAAGTACGACGTCGGCCAGGTTCGCCAGCCGTCGCAGTACGGAACGGTCTTGTCCTGCCCAGAGGGCTTCGCGCCAGTTGACGTCGAAGCTGATGGTCCGGCCGTTGCGGGGGGCGGTCAGGATTGCTTCCAGCAGGGACAGGCACTCGGGGGAGAGGGCCGCGGTGATTCCGCTCAGGTGGATGAGTGCAGCGTTCTCCAGCAACGATGAAACGGCGGGATTGGAAAGCGTGTCCCGGCCCATGGCCGATGCCGCGGATCCTTGCCGGTAGTACAAAACCGAGCTGCCGCCGTCGGGGTCTGGATTTTGCGCCGGGACTTTCACGTACAGACCGGTAGGCAAGGTTTCGTCCACTTCCACGCCGGAGATGCCCACGCCGTGGTCCTGAAGCTCGTGCAGGATGCGCCTTCCGAAGCCGTCGTGGCCTACCCGGCTAACCCAGTGCGTGTCCAGGCCCATGGCGGCCAAGCCCATGGCGACGTTGGATTCCGCGCCGCCGATCCCGAAATGAAGTTCGGTTGCCAGGTGCAGGGGGACGGCGTGGACAGGGGTAAGCATGGCCATCGTTTCGCCCACGCATACAGCTGAAAGCATCGTTCTCCCACTAGCTCGTGCGCTTCTCAGCGGCCTTGACTCTCGATCCGCCACCATGTTAGACATATCACCAGCAGGTTTGCAACCAGCGTTGCAAAATACGCAACGCAAGCAAAAATCCACAACGCAGCTTCAAGAACGCAGCACCGCGAAGGGAACTCAACGCGTGAACACTTCCGAAGCCATCTCGGCATCCACCGTGTCAGGCCTGGCTGAACGCCGTCTCGACTGGCGGCACAAAGCCGTGCCCGCCTCCGGGAACGGAACCACCCACGCGGAGTTCCTCGCGGCCAACCACACGCTGGCCGAGCTGCAGACGCCGCTGCTCACCCTCGACGCTTCCGCGCTGGCAAGCAACGCGGACCGCCTGGCCGCCTGGTGTGCGGACCACGGCGTCCTGCTCGCGCCGCACGGCAAAACCACCATGTCCCCCCAACTCTGGACCGAGCAGCTCAACCGGGGCGCTTGGGGAATCACGCTGGCCAACTTCGCCCAGCTCCGAGTGGCCCGCGAATTCGGCGTGCGGAACCTGCAGCTCGCCAACAGCCTCACGGATCCGCACGCGATCCAGTGGGTTGCCGGCGTCGCCACGCCGGAGGCGCCCATCCTCTCCTGGATCGATTCGCCGGGAACCGTGGACGTCATCAACCGAACCCTGGCCGGCAGTGACGCCGTGCTGGACGTGCTCGTAGAGCTTGGCGCCCATGGCGGCCGCACCGGCGCCCGTTCCGTGGAAGCTGCCATGGACATTGCACGCACCATTTCCGAGTCGCCGAACCTTCGTCTGGTGGGCGTCAGCGGTTATGAGGGCTCACTCGCGCACACGGCGGACGACGCCGGACTGGCCGCCGTTCGCGGCTATCTCGCCCGGATGCGGCTTCTCCACGAGGAACTGCTCGCTGCGGGGTTGTATGGTGCCGGCTCAGTGATCATCACGGCCGGTGGGAGCGCGTACTTCGATGACGTGGTGTCCGTCCTCTCCCCGTGCATCAGCACCGGCGCCGAACTTGGCGGACCCGGGCCTGATTCCATAACAGTGGACCTCCTGATCCGCAGCGGCGCCTACATCGTCCACGACGACGGCTTTTACCGCGGAATCTCGCCCTTTTCCCGCGAGGGCAGCCAACCGTTCAAGGCCGGCATGTACGGCTGGGCGCGGGTTGTATCCCAGACAGAACCCGGCTTGGCCATCCTCGACGCCGGCAAACGCGACCTCCCGTTCGACGAAGGGCTGCCCGAGCCGCAGTTCATCGGCCCGGTCCTGGGAGGGGCCATGGAACCCTTGCTCGGCGCTGAAATCACCTCGGTCAACGATCAACACAGCTTCATGACCTACGACGCCAACACCACCACGGTGAACCCGGGCGACGTCGTCCGCCTGGGCCTGTCCCACCCCTGCACCGCGTTCGACAAGTGGACCGTCATCCCGGTGCTCGCCGACACCGGGTCAGCCGAAAACACAGGCGACCAAACCGTCGTCGACCTCATCCATACCTTCTTCTAGGACGCCATGAAGATCCTCATCAACAACGCCACCCTGGTTGACGGAACCGGAGCGGACCGCCGCCAAGCGGACGTCCTGCTGGACGGCCCGGTGATTGCCACCGTCGTCGACGCCGGTACCCTCACCGCTGGCTCCCTCACCGCTGGCTCCCTCGCCGCGGCGGAAAGCGGCGTGGATCGCGTGATCGACGCCACCGGCCTGGTCCTGAGCCCCGGCTTCATCGACATGCACGCGCACTCTGACCTGCAACTCCTGGTGAACAGGGAGCACTACGCCAAGCTCAGCCAGGGCGTCACCACGGAACTGCTGGGCCAGGACGGCCTGTCCTACGCGCCGGTGGATGATGTCACGCTTGCAGGCGTCCGCGAGAAGATCGCAGGCTGGAACGACAATCCAGCCGATTTCGATTGGAACTGGCGGACAGTGGGGGAGTACCTCGACCGGCTTGATGCGGAAGAAAACGGAGGCCGCATCGCCACCAACGCCGCATACCTGGTCCCGCAGGGAACCGTCCGGGCCATGGTGATGGGCTTCGCTGAAGGCGACCCCACGCCGGAACAACAGCAGCGAATGCAGGACCTCATCCGCGCGGCCATGGAGGAGGGCGCCGTGGGAATGTCATCCGGCCTGACCTACACGCCGGGCATGTACGCACAGACCGAGGAACTCGCCGGGCTCTGCCGGACCGTGGGCGAACTCGGCGGATTCTATGCACCGCACCACCGCTCCTACGGCAAAGGCGCATTGGGTGCCTACGCCGAGATGATCGGCCTGAGCCGGGACACCCGCTGCGCGTTGCACCTTTCCCACGCCACCATGAACTTCGCCGAAAACAAGGGCAGGGCAGGGGAGCTCCTGGACCTGATCGACGCAGCCTTGGACCAAGGCGTGGACATCACTTTGGACACCTACCCGTACCTCCCGGGCGCCACCACGTTGAGCGCGATCCTGCCCAGCTGGGCATCGTCCGGCGGAACCGAGGCAACCCTCGCGCGCCTGGCAGATCCGGAAACGCGCGCTCGCATCCGGGAAGCTGTGGAGATCTACGGCTCCGACGGCTGCCACGGCGTTATTGCCGAGTGGGACACCCTGGAGATCAGCGGTGTCCAAAACCCGGCGCTCGCGGGTTTCGTGGGCAAGACCATCCGGGACATCGCCTCGGAAACCGGGCAGGAACCGTTCGAGGTCTTCGCCCAGATCCTCACCCAAGACCGCCTCGGCACCGGCATCCTGCAGCACGTGGGCCACGAGGAAAACGTCCAAGCCATCATGAAGCACCGCACCCACACCGGCGGAAGCGACGGACTCCTGATCGGTGCCAAGCCGCACCCCCGAGCCTGGGGCACGTTCCCGCGCTACCTCGGCCACTACTCACGGGAGCTCGGGCTCTTGAGTCTTGAGGAAACAGTCCATCACCTCACGGGCCGGCCCGCCGCACGACTCAAGCTCCACAACAGGGGACTGGTCCGCGAGGGCTACGCGGCCGACGTCGTGCTTTTCGATCCGGAAACCGTCCGCGACGAAGCCACTTTCGAGAACCCACGCCAGGCCGCCAGCGGCATCCACTACGTCTTCGTCAACGGCACGGCAGCGATCGACGGCGGCAAAGCCACCGGCGCCCGCGCCGGCCGCGCCCTTCGTCGCAGCAGCGACGGCCTCACCAGAGAAGGACAGCATGACTCCTGAACAATTCCTCCAGCAGCTCGAAACCGACCGCACCCTGGCCGTGGTTCGCGCCCCGTCCATCACGGACGCCGCGGATCTCTGCCGGGCACTGGCCGACGGCGGCATCCGCAGCGTCGAACTGACCTTCACCACCCCGGACGTCCTCAAGCATGTCCGGCGCGCGGCGGAGACGGCGGCGGAGCATGGTGCCGCCGTTGGAATCGGCACGGTGATGACCGCCGACCAAGCCCGGGCAGCGATCGACGCCGGCGCGCAGTTCCTGGTGACGCCCGGCCTTCGCCCTGAGGTGGCCGCCGTCGCAGTCGCCGCGGGGATCCCGTTCAGCCTCGGCGCCATGACCCCCACGGAGGTGGCGCAGGCCCTGGACCTGGGCTCGGCCACCGTCAAGATTTTCCCCGCCCGCCAGCTTGGACCGGCGTATTTGAAGGACCTGCAGGGCCCGTACCCGGGCATCCGCTTGCTGCCTTCGGGAGGCATCGACGCCTCCAATGCCAAGAGCTACCTCGACGCCGGTGCTGCCGCAGTCTGCTGCGGCACCAGCGTGGTCCCGCCCGCCGCAGTTGCTGCAGGTGACTGGGCAGATATCGCGGCCCGTGCCGCCGCCTTCACGGGCACCCTCAAGTAAGACTTACCCGGAAAGACTCGTTATGACTGAATTCCTTGATTGGCTGCGGCATGATACCGCCGGCCTGCTCCTCCTGGCAGGCGCCGGCATCGCCCTCCTGCTGTTCCTGATCATCAAGGTCAAGCTGGAACCCTTCATCGCCTTGGTGGGAACCGGTGTGATCGTAGCCCTGGTGGGCGGAATCTCCGTGGAGGCCCTGGTCGGCTCGGCCACGAAGAGCAGTGACGCTCTCATTGAGAAGGGCTTCGCCGGCATCCTTGGCCACATCACGGTGATCATCGGCCTCGGTACCGTCCTTGGTGCCATTCTGGAACGGTCCGGCGGCGCGGAAGTGCTGCTCGGAAGGCTCGTGAAGATCTTCGGCGAAAAGGGCACGCCGCTTGCCATGGGCATCACCGGCTTCGTTCTGGGTATCCCCGTGTTCTTCGACATCGGCATTTTTGTCCTGGCACCGCTGGTGTACGTCGCAGCAATCCGTGGGGGCAAGTCGCTGGCCCTCTACGCGCTGCCGTTGCTGGCCGGCCTCTCCGTCACTCACGCCTTCCTTCCACCGCACCCCGGTCCCGTTGCTGCTGCCGGCCTGTTCGGCGTGGACCTCGGTTGGATCATCATGATGGGCCTCATCTGCGGTATTCCTGCCTGGTTCGCTTCCGGCATTTTGTGGGGCACGTACATCGGCAAGCGGGTCATGGTTTCCGTCCCGGAGGACCGGATCGTTCCTGAGTCCGATCAGGCCAAGGGTAACGAGCCTTCCATCGGGCTGGTCCTCCTGACCATTGGCTTGCCCATGATTCTGATCCTCGGCGGTACCTTCGGCAACATCTTCGCCCCGGCAGGCACGTTCCGCGACATCCTGCAGTTCTTCGGCAACCCGGCCATCGCACTGACCGTTGCCGTGCTCCTGGCCATGTGGCTGCTGGGAATCCGCCGTGGCATGACCTCGGCTGAACTCAGCGAAATCACGGGTTCATCGCTTCGTCCCGTGGGCATGATCCTGCTGGTGGTTGGTGCCGGCGCCTTCTTCGGCGCGGTGCTTTCTGCCACCGGCGTTGGCAAAGCCGTGGCAGATTCACTGTCCCAAGCGGGGCTTCCGATCATCCTGTCCGCGTTCGTGATCAGCGCAGGCATGCGCATCGCGCAGGGTTCGGCCACCGTGGCGATCGTGACCACCGGTGGCATCCTGGCTCCCAGCCTCGCGTCCGGGTACTCCCAGCCTCAGCTTGCGCTGATCGTGGTTGCCATATCCTCGGGCTCCATCATCGCCAGCCACGTGAACGACGGCGGATTCTGGATCATCTCCAAGTACTTCAACATGTCAGTCAAGGACACCCTGAAGACGTGGACCGTGCTGGAGACCGTTCTCTCCATTGTGGGATTTGGCATGGCGGCCCTGCTGTACACGTTCGTGAGGTGAGGTTTCGGCACCAAAGCCCGGTGGCGGCGTCGTGCGTTTGATCCCGCGAGCTGTTCCGTAACCACCCACATTGAAATGAGAACGGCCCCGACACGCCCTACGAAGGGTGTGTCGGGGCCGCTGTCGCATTAAAGAAGGTGGTGGCGGCACAGGGGCCAGGTCGCGGTTAAACAAAGAGCTCCGGAGTGCGTTATTGGGGGATACGCACTCCGGAGCGGTCTTTGAGCAGGAGCTTTCGCCCACCTGCAGTAATTACTCTACGTTGCCCGGAACCTCATTGCCACCACCTCGAATAAGTACTTTCGCTTTAGTTTCTATGGGCACCGTCAGGCCGTTTCTTCTGGGGCACGATCAGCACCGGGCGCCGTTGGTGATGACTCAGCCAGGCCGCCACCGAGCCGTTGAGTGCTTCGGAAATCCGGTGACCTAGCCCGGGTTCGGGGGTCCCTACGATGATCATGGATGCATTGATATCCGAGGCCAAGCGGCCAAGCGCGCGGGCAGGATCACCGGCGAGCAGACGCAACGTCCAGTCAGCCGTGCCGCCATCCATCGCTTCTGCGATGACCCTGCCAAGATCGCCGCGCACGGCTGCGACGTCCTCGTCGTCCTTTTCGGGATGCAGCGACATACGGTGAGTCTCGCGCGAAGGATCCCACTCCACCAGGTAGCTGGCCTCATCCACGTAAGCGCAAACCAGCGGCACGCCGAGTTGTTCGGCGAGGGTCCTGGCGGTTTGCAGGACCTCCACGTGCTGGTCCGGAAGTACTCCAACAACCAAGGGAATGCGTCCGACGAATTCTTCCGCAGCCATACCTTTATTGTTGCGCTGCGGCGCGCGCTTGAACAGCCACTTGGGTTGGCGCGGACCCTTGTAGACGTTCCTGGCCGGGCCTACGGTTAATCCGGGTCCACGGCTCATCCGAAGGAAGGCGGTCCGCGATGGAAATCTACATGTGGTGGCTCGATCTGCACTTGGACAGCAAGGAGTGGCTGCGCGAAAACCTGCGTGCCGAAGAACTGCCGCTGCAGGTCATGCAGCATATTGCCGAAGCCGGCGGACCTCATCCGGATAAGGTCAGCGGCGTGCTGACCACTGCGGACTGGGACTTCATCGAGACGCAGTCGGAGTTCGTGGACTGACTGCCCTCTAAGCGCAGCCGGCGGCTGGTCGGGTGGCCGTGACGATGACCTGGGCAGCAGTGTCCGGGCCCAATGAGGGACTTTCCTGGGTTTGGGACGTCGCCTGCGCAGGCTCCTGCTTGGCCCTCATCCGGAGAAGGGCCACGCCTGAGATCAGGAACCACGCCACATTCGTCACTACCGAGGGCCAGGCTCCGTGGAGCGTGCCATTGACGATGAAGGCGCACGAACCAAAGAGGTTCACGGTCTGGAAGGTGCTGCCCGCCTGCAACCAACCCATGGACACCGCCATGTAGCCGCCGAGCATCGCCACCGCGCCCACCCAGCCGGTGATTTCGAACAGCAGTTCCATGGGAGTCCTTTCAGGATTTGGGCACTCCGGATGACGCCAAGTGTCGGCGTTCGATCCGGGATGGGGCTTGATTCGATGGTCGGTATTGTGCGACTGAATCGTGCTTTTGAGTCAATATTGAGTGAGGAAGTCATTTAGTTCAATTGCATTATTCTGAAGCCCATGTTTAGGAGCGCTTAACATCGATATGGACCCGCGCCGGCTGCTGGTACTCCCTCGCGGTTGCCCGCACAGGAGGCGTCCTGGCGGCAGCTGATGAACTGCGGATCACGCCCTCTGCGGTGTCGCAGCAACTCAGCAAACTCGAGAACGAGGCAGGGCAGGCGCTGCTCCTCCGCACCCCCAAAGGTTCAGTACTCACACCAGCCGGCCTGGCCATGGCAGAGGCAGGGGAAGAGATAGAACGGGCACTCAACGTGGCCAGGGCACGGATGCAAAGCGAGGTGAATATCGCGGGAGTCGTACGGGTTGGCGGATTCACCAGCTTCATGCGCACGGTGGTGATCCCCCGCCTTCCCGACTGGCGTAGCCAATATCCCCAGTTGCAGATTCAGATCGTTGAAGACAGCTTTCCCGCGCTGATGCGGCTGCTTCGTCAGCGCCAGCTCGATGCTGTGGTCATCGAGCAGGATTCCTCGGCGGCAGAGCAGCAACCGATGGCGGCCGGGATGGTCCAGGAGCCCCTGCTCGACGAGCCGTGGAAGCTGGTGGTGCCGGCTGGAAGCCTGCTCGGCACAGACAACATTGACCTGAGCCGCTTGCACTTGCCGTGGCTGGGAGTCGAGCCATCAGCGGCCAACACGGCAGTACTTGGGCGCCTCCGTCACTCGACGGGTGCCCGGATTGAGACTATTCATCAGTATCACGACACTCTTACCGCGCTTGCCCTCGTCGCTGCTGGTGAGGGGGTTGCGATTGTGCCCACGCTGGCACTGACAGGCGTCGTCCATGACCAAGTGGACATCCTGGATGTTCCCGGTTTGGGGACCCGACACATCGCCTTGCGGCGGTTCGACCGGAGAAAGGCCGCGAGCCTGCCCGTGGACACGGTGGCCCGCCTTCTCCGGGAATCGGCGGCTGCATTCGATACCCGCTCGGGGGCCTGACCTGTCCCCACTAGCCTGACCTGCCCCGACTACGCAGAAGGGACAGGCAAGGCAGAGTGCACCGGGGCTGGCGTCAGCTAGTTCAGGGCCGGAGTGTCAGTGGGGACTACGCCTGAGCCGTAAAGGCCCGAGGCAAGATCCCGGAGGGCACGCAAAGCCACCCGCTGGGTGAAGGGGCCATAGGAAACACGGGCCACACCAAGTTCCTGAAGCTCGGCCGCCGGGAGGGCGCCTGGTGCGCCGATCACGGAGAGCTTTCCGTGACCAAGGCCCTCAACCAGCGGCTCGATTACTTCACGCGTCATGGCGCCCGGGACGAACACCAGCGAAGCACCGGCGTCGAGGAAAGCACGTCCCCTGGCGATGGCATCCTCGATGCTCTCCTTGACGGGACGGTCCCCACCGCGGGCAATAGCGTCAGTGCGGGCGTTGAGCTGGAACGCGACGCCTTCGTCCGTGGCGGCCGAAATGATCGCCTGCACGCGGGCAACGGCCTCGTCGAAGGGCCGCAAGCGGTCTTCAACATTTGCCCCGACCACGCCGATCCCGATTGCCCTGCGGATGGTCTCTGCCGGGTTTTCGTAGCCATCGTCCAGGTCCGCAGTGACCGGGTGGTCCACCGCGTCGACGATTCGCTTGACCCCATCCAGCGCAACGTCCAACGGCATGGTTCCGTCGGCATAGCCAAAGGCTGCGGCAATGGAATGCCCGGCAGTGGCGATTGCCTTGGTTTCAGGAAGTTCTGCCACCGTGCGGGCACTAATGGCATCCCACACATTAACCACACTGAGGATCTCCGGTGCTTCATGCAGGGCCTTCAGCTGTTGCGCACGTGCAGTGGTGTTTGCTTCAGTCATCGTTGTTCTCCGTCATCGTTGTCCGTCATGCTCTCACTTGCCACCCACAGCCTAGGCATAACGCCACACAACGCGATACCAAGGGCTCGCGGACACGGAACGCCCCACCCTTGACGCGTGACTTTCGAGCGACAACTCCCGGTCCTGGAGCAGGGTGCCCATGCCCGACACAATGCGTCGTATGTCCGTGTACTACGGCCGCAGCGGAATTTCCACGGCGGCTGCGCCCACAACCCGGTTACGTCCCTGGGCTTTGGCGCTGTAAAGCGCGGCGTCTGCCACATTGATCATGAAATTCAGGTCGGCAGCCTCCGCCCCGGTGGACGTGACTCCGTAGCTGACCGTTGGATAGGGCAAACCATCCGGATCTGCCATGGCGGCCATACGGTGGCTGATCCCGGCGGCGATGGCTTCGGCCCGCTGTTGCGTCGCTCCCGGTAGGAAGATGATGAATTCTTCTCCGCCGTAACGCGCCACAAGGTCGGTTGACCTGACCGAGGCGGTGCAGGCCGTGGCAAAGGCACGTAGCGCAGCGTCACCGGCTGCATGTCCGTGTTCATCATTGACGGCTTTGAAATAGTCGAGGTCGGCCAGGATCAAGGCCGCACCCTGCCGGGAGGCCGGCCCTGCAAGTTCCTTTGCCGCGAGGCCCAGGAAGGCACCCCTGTTAAGCAGCCCGGTCAGATGATCCCGTTCGGCGCGCTCCCTCAATTTTGTGATCAGGTGGCTATTGCTGAGTGCGTTCATGGTGAAGGACAGCGCCACCAGGAAAAGGACGTGGATCAGGGCTGCGGGGGCATAGCCGAATAATGTCCGAAATGAAGTCCCGTCCGATCCTTCCAGCGCAAGCGCGATTGCCCGGCCCAGGTAATACAGGGACGTAAGGGCGGCGATGAGGGCCAGAAACTTCGTTACCCGGTTCTGCATCGTTTTTGCGAACCACAGTTCTCCAGCAGCCATGGCAAGGCCCGCCGCAGTGATGCCCAGATAAGCCAAGCCGCCGGACCACAGGCCGGATTCCGCATTGTCCGCCACAGATGCAAGGCCGGTGATCAGCGGTGCCGGCGCCAACTGCCAAGCGCGGACGTCCAGGCCTCGAAGTGTTCGTGCTCCTGCCCATACTCTGAATGCTCCGGCCACCACCAGTGCCTTGCCGATCGGATTGACCCACGCCAGAAAAGAGGTTTCGTTCAGCAGGAAGGCACAATTTCCGGCAAAGAAGAGGCACAGGGCCAGCCGCCACCAACCGGTGAACGGAGACCGGAGGCGTCGGGAGGAGACGCAGGAGAGGAGTATCAGGGTTAGGGTGACCACCCCGGTGACCATCCTTACGGAGAACGGGTCCAGGACTATGGCTCCCTCTTGCAAAGTGACTGCAATCATGGCTCGGACCCGCTACCGGCCGACCACCACGGAATCTCCCTTTGTTGGCCTCATGGCTCTTTGACCTCGCAAAACATGTAATCCCCCAATAAGTTGCACGGTCCTCTGACCGCCTTTTGACCGCAAAACCACAGTCAAGCACGTTTTCTCCGGCCAGTGGACCACGGTCGCCACATCGACGCGAAAAGTTTTTTCGATTTTCGCGTCACGATCTGGAGTTTGGCCGCACTGTATCCGTAAGGATCATTCTTGCGCTGAATCTGGGCTATCCACATAGGCACAAAAAATCGTTGCCACCCACACGGCCTGGTGGTTCGATGGGGACCATGGCTACCGCAGAGAGTTACGTCATCGCGATCGGGACAAAGAAGGGCCTGTGGCTTGCAAGCAGCCCGGACCGCAAAGAATGGTCCCTCTCCGGCCCGCACTTCCTGATGAGTGAAATCCCCAGCATCGGGATAGACACGCGGGACGGCAAAACACGGATCATGGTGGGCGTGAGATCCGAGCATTGGGGTCCCACTGTGGCCCACTCCGACGACCTTGGCGCCACTTGGACCGAGCCCGAGCAAGGTGCCATCAAGTTCCCCGACGGTACTGACGCCGCCTTGGAGCGCGTCTGGCAGATATACCCCGACGCCGATTCCCGCCCGGGCGTCGTCTGGGCGGGTTGCGAGCCGATTTCAGTATGGAAATCAACCGACGGCGGTGAGCACTTTGAGCTGAACCGGGGACTCTGGGACCACCCCCACCGCAGCGAGTGGGGCGCCGGCTACGGTGGAGCGGCGGCGCACTCGATTGTGGTGGACTCGTCCGGGGAGAAAGTCCACATCGCCATGAGCACGGGCGGTGTTTACAGATCCCTCGACGGCGGTGCCTCCTGGGAGCCCCGCAACAAAGGCATCTCGGCCTACTTCATGCCGGATCCGAATCCCGAGTTCGGCCAGTGCGTCCACAAGATCGCGGCCGATGCCGCCGTGGAGAATCGTTTGTACGCGCAAAACCATCACGGCGTGTACCGCACGGACGATGCCGGCGAGAACTGGAACTCAATCGCGGACGGCTTGCCGGCTGACTTTGGTTTCGTCATGCTGACTCATCCGCGCCGGGAGGGCACGGCATGGGTGATCCCGTTGAAGGCTGACGGTGAACGCATCCCCCCGGACAGCAAGCTCAGTGTCCACCGCACGGACAACGCCGGCGGAACGTGGACGGAACTGCACACGGGTCTCCCGGATCACGAATATAACGCCGTGCTCCGGGACGCCGCGTGTGTCGACGCAGCCGAACCCGCCGGTGTGTACTTCGGAACGCGCGGGGGCGCCGTGTATGCCAGCGCTAATGAGGGTGAGACCTTCACGGAAGTGGCATCACACTTGCCGGACGTGCTGTGCGTAAGGGCCGCCGTCGTGGTTGATGACCGCGGCGAGTTGGCACAAAAAGCCAGCGCCACGACGCAAGGGTAGGCCGGTCGTGGCTGACTTCACGGTCCTGTTACCAGGTGTCCTCCAGCCCCTCGTCGGCGGACAGTCCTACCTGACTGCGTCCGCCGACGGGGCTGTGACCGTTGGACAGTTGCTGGACTCCGTGACCGGAGATTATCCGGTGCTCGCCAGGCGTTTGCGTGATGAAACCGGGGCCCTGCGCCGCTACGTGAATATTTACGTGAACGGTGATGAGATCCGGCGTGTGAAAGGTCTTGATACGGAAGTTGCGGCCGGCCAGGAGGTTTTGATCATCCAGTCCGTGGCTGGCGGCTGAGAGCGGTTTGGGGTCAAGCCGGATCAGGCGACGCGCCAAACACTGCATTCGTCGGTATTGATGGCTTTGCGCATACCGGAGGCGTGGTCCATGATCCACACCACGCCGATTCCGGGGGCTGTTTCCTGGACGCGTCCGCGGCGGATCACTACGTCGTCGTAAGCGGGCCCGACGGACAGGCGGGCTTCGATCTCGTCCCCGCGGTGGAGCTGGCTGATCGTGCGTATTCGTGTTGTGTGAGTGGTGGCTTCCTTCAGCATGGTTTCCTCCTGGCTGGAGCTGGTGCCTGCACTTGCCGGCTATTCCAGTGTGGCGCGGCAATGTTGCCACGGTATTTCGGCCTGGTTAGGGTCCCGTTAGCATTCCGGGTTGGTTGGGTTTCCGCCTCGGCAGCCCCGCCTGCCGGGCTCGCTGCCTACCCGGTTGTAGCCTGATCTCGGTTGTTGAGTCTCACAGCAACCGCAGGCTCCGTCCCCGGGGAGATCGAATGGGTGCGTTACGGCGAACAATCGCGTTGTCCACAGGCTTGGTGGTATTTGCTACCGGCCTGTTTTTTGTACAGACCCCCGCGACGGCCGTGCCGTTGCCCGGGCCGGATAACCCAAATGTCCAGTTCGTCGAGGGGACGCCGCACTCGGAGCATACGTTCGAGAATCCCCCCGAGCTCGCCACGCCGTTTAACACCTCTCCCGACACCGGCCCGGCAGCTGTGGGACCCAGCGGCGACATCCGCGTCAGGTTGGTCACGGCCAAGCTGGCGGACAACACCAACACGGTGTCCATGACGGGCGCGGAACAGGCTGTTGCTGCATCGAGCAATTACTGGAAAGCGATGACGGCCAACAAACTGTCCATGACGGTAAATACCAAGGTGGCCGGGCACCAATCCAGGGCCAAGTCAACGGATAGCTACAGCACCATCATGTCCATCATCACCAGTGAGCTGAATTGGACGGCAAGCCCTTACACGGCGCTGGTAATTTTCATTCCGACATCCACCCTGTCCGGAAACGCACTCGGAGCCGGATACAGCAGTGGAAGTTACAGTGGACGAGTCCTCCTGCCACAGCTCAGCGGGTTCACGAACAACGTGATGAGCCACGAGTTCGGGCATGTCATTGGCCTCATGCATGCGGACGCGTTGCAATGTGGCAGTGGAGCGTCCGACGTCGGCGTTGACGGCAACGGGCGTTTCACGGATCCTTCCTGCTACATCCGGGAGTACGGCGACACCACGGACATCATGGGCGCAGCCCAATTCCAATCTCCCGTGATCAGCAGCTCGCTGTGGGATTACGCGGGGTTGGGCCGCGGTGATGAGATTCGTGACGTGGGCGTCGCAACCGGCGCCAAGACGTACACGCTCAAACCCTGGGGCGGCACCGAAGCCCAACGTGCCATCAAGTTCACCGATCCCATCAGTAAAGAGGTCTATTACCTGGAGCTGAGGCAGGCCGCCGGCTATGACAGCTACCTTGACGACTCGGGCGGGCCAGCCGGAAACCGGGGCGTCAAAATCGTTCAGCGTGGTGGAGCCACCATCGCATCGTCCCTGATCCTCATGCCGTCCACCAAGCCGTTCCCGGAACCGTGGTACGCCAGCAACCACGCATGGCAGGCCGGCAGCACTTTCACCACCTATACCGGCACGCAGGTGACTATCAATTCGGTGTCCACCACATCGGCGTCGGTCACTATCTTTGCCGATCCCAAACTCACGGCAAAGGTCCGCTTCTCGGCGGGCGACTTCGACGGCGACAGGCTCGCCGATGCCTTCTCCCGCGAGGCTGACGGTTCCCTGATGTTCTACGCAGGCCTGCCCGGCAACAGGCTTGATAATCCCCGAAAGATCGGCTCGGGGTGGAACATCTTCGACGCCATCACCGGGATCGCGGACTTCGACGGCGATGGTCGAGGCGACATCCTGGCGCGCACCAGCGACGGCGTGCTTTGGCTGTATCCCGGGGATGGAAACGGCGGCTTCCTCGCCAAAAGGCAGGTGGGTTCCGGATGGCAGGGCTTCTCGAACCTCATTGGCATGGGAGATTTCGACGGCGATGCCAGGCCCGACGTCATGGCCACCAAACCGGATGGCAGCCTGTGGCTCTACCCAAGCGATGGCCAAGGGGGTTTCCGCACATGGTCGCAGGTCGGTTCGGGCTGGAACGGCTTCACCAGCATCACCTCCGACGGTTCCTTCAGCGGCGCTGGAGCCGGGCTGCTTGCAAGGGTGAGCGACGGCACCCTCTACCTCTATCCAGGCAATGGCTGGGGTGGTTTCGCGCCACGCGTTGTCGTGGGAACCGGATGGAACGCCGTGGGTGACATCGTCAGCGGGCAAGACTTCACTGGGGATACGAAGTCGGACGTCCTGACGGCGACGGCGGCGGGAACCATGCGCCTCTACCCGGGCAGCGGCTCGGGCTTCGCTGATCGCCTGGCCATTGGCGCCGGATGGAACCAGTTCAGCCAGGTGTGGGAAGCGGGAGACTTCGACGGCGATGCTGTGGCGGACATCCTCGCGCGCGGCACCGACGGCATCCTGTGGCTCTATCCCGGCAATGGTTCCGGCGCTTTCCTTCCGCGGGTGCAGGTGGGCTCGGGCTGGGCAGCGTTCAATTCGGTTCTCAGTGCCGGCGATTTCGACGGCGATGGGCACCCGGATCTTGTGGCGCGGACCTCCGACGGGGTTCTGTGGCTGTATCCCACGGACGGGCGTGGCCAATTCCTGGCCCGCAAGCAGATCGGCTTGGGTTGGCAAGGATTTACTCAACTGCTCGCACCGGGTGACTTCTCCGGCGACGGCAAGGCAGACCTGGTGGCACGGGCAGCTGATGGGAGCTTGTGGCTGTACCCCGGCAACGGCACTGGCGGCTTCCAGCCATGGCGGCAGATCGGTACCGGCTGGAACATCTTCAATTCCGTGATGCAGGGCGGCGACTTTAACGGCGATGGCAGGGAAGACATCATGGCCCGCGGAACCGACGGCGCACTGTGGCTCTACCCGGGCAACGGCAGCGGCGGCTTCTTGAGCAGGGTGGCCATGGGGGCCGGCTGGAACATATTTACGTCCTTCGCTGCCCTTGGAAACGGCTTTACGGGAACGGGCAACCCTTCCGTGGTGGGCGTGGCGGGTGACGGGACCCTGTTCCTCTATACAGGCAATGGCCGGGGGGCTTTCCAAACCGTGGTGGTGGACCCGCGGTAGGACATGTCGGAGGTAGCGACGTTCCTCCCCGGTTGCCTCCCCCTGGCTCTGCGCGAGAGCAGCGAAATGCCCGGCATGTCAGGTGACGTGCCGGGCATTTCGGCGCTCCAGGCCAGGCAACTGGGCAGGAGCGTCGGGCTTAGGCGTGCTGGGCTGGCTTGTGCAGGCCGAGTTCGCTGGTGGGAGTCTTGGCTGATTCGCGGGCGGTCATGGCAGAAACTGCTGCGATCACGCAGATCACCGCGGTGAAGATTGAAATCTGCACCCATCCGCCGGGCTTGGTGCCACCCAAGGCCGTGACGATGGCCGGTGCGAAGCCCGCCATGAGGAAGCCCAGCTGGGTGCCGATTGCCAAGCCGGAGAAGCGGACCTTGGTGCTGAACATTTCACCGTAGAAGGACGGCCATACGGCGTTGGCGGAGGCGTAGCCGAAGGAGAAGAACACTATGGAGACCAGGAACATCAGCGGCACGTTGCCACCTTCGAGGGTCAGCAGGAACACAGGGGTCATGATGGCGCTGGAGAAGGCTCCGTAGATGAACACGGGCTTGCGGCCGATCTTGTCCGAGAGCATGCCGAACAGCGGCTGGGTTCCCAAGGCCACAACGTTGGCCGCAACCACCAGCCAGAGTGTGATGGTGCTGTTGACTCCGGCAACATCCTGGGCGTACTTGATGGCCAGGGTTCCAAAGACCGTGCTGACTGCGGCGATGAAGGCGCAGCAGACGACGCGGAGGACATCGCGCCAGTGCAGCCTCAAGAGATCGGCGACGGGGAGCTTGGAGATTTCATTGTTCTTTTTGGCTTCGGCGAAGGCTGGCGGCTCGTGGAGGGTGCGGCGGATGAAGAAGGCTACCAACACCACCACTGCGCTGAGCCAGAACGGAATGCGCCAGCCGATGCCGTATTTGATGTCGTCGGGCAGGGCGACCACGGGGATGAACACCAATGCAGCGAGGATCTGGCCGCCTTGGGTGCCGGTAAGGGTCCAGGAGGTGAAGAAGGAACGGCGGTTGTCCGGGGCGTGCTCAAGGGTCATGGAGGAAGCGCCGGCCTGCTCGCCGGCCGCAGAAAGACCCTGGCAAAGACGGGCAACTACCAGCAGGATGGGCGCCCACCAGCCAATGGTTTTGAAGTCGGGAAGGCAGCCGATCACGAACGTGGCGGCTCCCATGAGGACCAGCGTGAACATCAGGACCTTCTGCCGGCCAATTCGGTCGCCGAAGTGACCCAGGATCACGGCGCCCACGGGACGTGCGATGTAAGCGAAACCAAAGGTCGCGAAGGACATGATGGCCGCGTTGGCATCGGCGGAGGGGAAGAAAACGTGGGGGAAGATCAGGGCCGCGGCAGAGCCGAAGATGAAGAAGTCGTAGTACTCGACGGCGCTGCCAAGGAAGCTGGCAAGCGCTGCTTTCTTGGGGGTTCCGGCGGTGGTTTCAGTGCCTGGCGTCGCTGACGGCATTGTTTGGCTCATGGGTAGTTCCTTCTGTGACGACGATGTCGCGGATCTGGCTTCTGTGGGGAGACCCAAGCGAGGTGCGGCCGGTCGATCCCAGACAAGTAACCACATGGTGAGAGCTACTTGTGCAATACAGCAATACTGGCTGTGAGTGGGGTCACTTGTCAAGAGAAGTCACCACCATCTAGAAATAGCTCTCACTATGTGAGAGCATCAAACTATGAGTGTGAAAGAAGACACAAAGACCGACATGGTCGGCAAGGCCTTGAGCCTGTTGGTTCTGCTGGGCAATGAACCCCGCGGCGCGAGTGCGGCCGATCTGGCGAGGAGTGCGAACCTCCCCTTCAGCACCACGTACAGGCTGCTGGGCTCCCTGACGCGCGACGGATTTGTTGACTATGAGCCCGATGGGCGCCGCTACCACTTGGGGTTGCGCGTCTTCCAACTCGGACAGCGTGTTTCCAACCATCATGGCTTCGCCGCCACCGCCCTGCCGGTTCTCCAGCGCGTCACCGAGAGTACGCATGAGGCCACCATCCTGTCTGTGCGCGACGGAAATCATCACCTCACCGTGAATAAGGTGGACGGCCCAAAGACCTTCCGCGTCACCAGCGACCCCGGTCACCTGGGCGCCCTGCACACCACCTCCGTAGGCAAAGCCATCGTCGCGTTCGAGGACGAGATTGAGCGGAAGCGCCTTCTTGAGGAGCTCCCCCTGGAGCCGCTGACCGAGCGTTCCATTACGGACCGGGACGCGTTCCGGGCGGAAATCGAGCAGGTGCGCCGCCAGGGTTATGCCGTGATGGACGAAGAAAACGAGATCGGGATGCGGGCTGTTGCTGTCCCGGTCCTCAACTCGCAAGGGCACGCCTTCGCTTCCGTCGCCACGGCAGTGCCGGTGTTCCGCATGAGCATGGCGGAGCTCATCGCCCATGTCCCCACCCTGCAGGAGGCCGCCGCAGAGCTTTCGGCCCGCCTGCCCCAGCGATGACTCCCCGTTGTGAGGCCCGCTATGCGCGGCAAACTCCCGGAATGCGACGCAGAGTAGGCCCAGCAACCTCGACCACCTCCGTTGTGAGGCCCGCTATGCGCGGCAAACTCCCGGAATGCGACGCAGAGTAGGCCCCGCAACGCATCGCCCTAGCTCAATTGTTCGCGATAAGAACGTGCGTGCGGAATATGAACATATGTAGTAATCTAAACAACACCCGGTCAGGCGGCGCCCTCAAAGAGCGCCAAACGCCCGCGGTGCTGAAGTCAAAGGAGCTTTAGGATGAGCAACCGAGCCGAGTCCGTTCTGGTGGGCCTCATAGGCGAAGGCGTCAAGCCCTCGCTCACGCCGCCCATGCACGAACACGAAGCCGACGTGCAGGGCGTTCGCTTGCTGTACCGCCCCCTGGACCTCCTGGAACTCGCCTTGCCGGCCGCCGCCGTCGGGGATCTCCTCACATCAGCGCAGCGCATGGGCTTCAACGGCCTCAACATCACGCATCCGTGCAAGCAGCTGGTGCTGGAGCACCTTGATGAAATTTCCGACGACGCCGCTCGCTTGGGTGCCGTCAATACGGTCCTGATTCAGGATGGTCGGTTCATCGGCCACAACACAGACTTCTCGGGTTTCGGGTCGGCGCTCGCCGACGGACTCCCCGGAGCGAAGTTGGATCGTGTGGTGCAGCTCGGGGCCGGTGGTGCCGGTTCCGCCGTCGCCTACGCACTCCTCAAGGCGGGCGTCAGCATGCTGGACCTCGTGGACATGGATCCTGCCCGGGCTGCGGAACGCGCTGCCGAACTCGGCGGGCTGTTCCCGGAAGCCACCGTCACGCCGCGGAGTACCGTCGAACTCCACGAAATCCTGCCGCTCGCGGACGGCCTGGTGCACTGCACGCCAATCGGCATGGCGGCCCACCCTGGCCTTCCGCTGGATATCGAGTTGCTGGAGCCACGGCACTGGGTAGCGGACATCGTGTACAGGCCCATCGAAACGCAGCTGGTCCGCCAAGCGCGTGCCAAGGGCTGCGACGTCCTCGACGGCGGTCGCATGGCGGTCGGGCAGGCGGCCGACGCTTTCAAACTCATCACAGGACACGAAGCTGATCGTGAACGGATGCGGGCACATTTTCTCGAGCTGATCGCGGCTGAGGATGCAGCGGCCCCCGAGCTTGCGAAGGCGGGCCACTGATGCGCACCGGAATTGCCACGGTCTGCCTGTCCGGCACGCTGAAGGAGAAGATGCAGGCCTGCGCCATCGCGGGTTTTGACGGCATCGAGATCTTTGAACAGGACCTCGTCACGTCGCCGCTCAGCCCCGAGGAAGTCCGCAAGATGGCCGCTGATCTCGGCTTGGGCCTTGATCTCTACCAACCGTTCCGTGATTTCGACGGCGTCACTCCGGAGCTGCTGAAGGCCAATCTCAAGCGGGCCGAGGCCAAGTTCAACCTGATGGAACGACTCGGCATGGACACCATACTGGTCTGCTCCAACGTTGCCACGGCCACCATTGATGATGACGACCTAAGGGCCGCGCAGCTGGCCGAACTGGCGAAGCTTGCCGGAGACCACGGCGTCAAAGTGGCCTACGAAGCACTGGCCTGGGGCAAATACGTCAATGACTACGAGCACGCTTACCGCCTGGTCGAGGCCGTGGACCACCCGAACCTGGGGACCTGCCTGGACTCGTTCCACATCCTGTCCCGCGATTGGGACACCGCGCCGATCGAGGACATCAACGCGGAGAAGATCTTCTTCGTCCAAGTTGCCGACGCCCCCAAACTCTCCATGGACGTCCTCTCCTGGAGCCGCCACTACCGCGTGTTCCCGGGCGAGGGACAGTTCGAGCTCCACAAGTTCATGGGCCACGTGGTCCGTGCCGGCTACACAGGTCCGGTCTCCCTCGAAGTCTTCAATGACGTCTTCCGCCAGTCGGACACCGAGCGCACGGCCATTGATGCCATGCGCTCCCTGATTTGGCTGGAGGAGCAGAGCGCCACATGGCTGGCCAGCACCTCCGCCGAAGCTGGAACCGAAGCATCAGCCGCAGTCCGCCGTCGTTATCCCATGGAACTGGCCACGCTGCCCAAGGTGAACGAACCCGCGGGCTTCAACTTCGCCGAGGTCAAGGCGGATGACACCGCGCAACTGGAGAAGCTCCTGGGCCAGCTCGGCTTCGGGTTCGAGGGCCGGCACCGCACCAAGGACGTCCAGCTCTGGACCATGGGCCAGGCCCGCGTGATCATCAACGAGCAAGCGGCATCGCATGCGGAACCGGCCATCGCCGCGTTGGGATTCGACGTCGACTCGCCCGTGATTGCCTCGGCCCGCGCCCAGCAACTCAGGGCACCCGTGGTGGCCCGGAAGGTCCAGGCGGATGAGGAAGTCTTCCAGGGCATCTCCGCCCCGGACTCCACTGAGATCTTCCTGTGCCAAGGCAGCCCCGACGGCACCGCGGCCTGGACGCACGAGTTCGGCGAAGGCTCGGAACCCTCCCCGGCCCAGCGGAACGCCGTGATTGACCACGTCAACCTGGCTCAGCCATGGCAGCACTTCGATGAAGCTGTCCTCTTCTACACCAGTGCCCTCGCTCTGGAGCCGCAGCCGTTCGCCGAGGTCCCGAGCCCCAGCGGCCTGGTCCGCTCGCAGGTCATGGAGACCAGCAATGGCGCGGTCAGGCTGGTCCTGAACCTGGCACCTGCTCAGCAAGCCCAGGAAACAGCGCGCAAAACGTATCAGGAACACATCGCCTTTGCCGTGGACGACCTCGTGGCTACCGCCCGGGCCGCCCATCAAAGGGGCCTCGAGTTCCTGCAGATTCCGGCCAACTATTACGAGGACCTGGACGCCCGGTTCGATCTGGAACCCGGTTTCCTGGCCACCCTCAAGGAACTGAACCTCCTGTACGACCGGGACGCCAACGGCGAATTCCTCCACTTCTACACCGCCACCGTGGGCAGTGTGTTCTTCGAAATGGTGGAACGCCGGGGCAACTACGACGGCTATGGGGCGCCCAACGCTCCGGTGCGCCACGCCGTCCAATACGACTCGCTCCACCGCGTTTAAGACGCCGCCCCGCAAACCAAAGAGAACCCATCAACCGAAAGGAGCCGGCCGTGCCACACGAACAGACAGCACAGGCGCTCGAATCCGAGGAACTCGTGCCGCCCGCTGAACCACACGCCGCACATCAAGCCAAAAAGGTGGAAACCCAGGCGGATCTCAGTGCTGAGATCAAGGGCATCGGGGACCGTTACGCCGAGGCCCTGAAGAACGGCAAGGGTCCGGAGACCATGCCGCGCCTGGACTACGCGCCGTACCGCAGCAGCATCCTGCGCCACCCCACCAAGAGCCTGCACCACGCGGACCCGGAAACCATCGAGCTCTACTCGCCCGCCTTCGGACACCAGGACGTCCACGCACTGGAGTCCGACCTCACCATCCAGCACAACGGCGAACCACAGGGTGAGCGCATCATCGTTGCCGGCCGGGTCCTTGATGGCGACGGCCGCCCGGTAGCCGGCCAGCTCGTCGAAATCTGGCAAGCCAACGCATCGGGCCGCTACATCCACAAGCGCGACCAGCACCCCGCCCCGTTGGACCCGAATTTCACCGGCGTCGGCCGTTGCATCACCGGTGACGGCGGTTCCTACAGCTTCACCACCATCAAACCCGGCGCCTACCCGTGGAAGAACCACCTGAACGCCTGGCGTCCGGCGCACATCCACTTCTCCATGTTCGGCTCGGAGTTCACGCAGCGCATCGTCACCCAAATGTACTTCCCGGGTGACCAGCTCTTCCCGCTGGACCCCATCTACCAGTCGATCGTGGACCAGGACGCCCGCGACCGCCTCGTGGCACAGTACGACCACGAGCTCACCAGCCCCGAATGGGCGCTCGGCTACAAGTGGGACATCATCCTGACCGGTTCCAAGCGGACCTGGACCGAAAACGAAGCATACGGCGACGCCGGGGACGAGGAGTAAGCGCATGAGCAAGCTGGCACCCACACCGGGCCAAACCGTAGGCCCCTTCTACGGCTACGCACTTCCCTTCACCAAGGACAACGAACTCTTGGCCCCCGGCAGCCCCGGCAGCATCCGCCTCCAGGGCACCGTGTACGACGGCGCCGGCAACACCATCCCCGACGCCATCCTGGAGATCTGGCAGCCCGACTCCGACGGCAGAATCGTCCAGCGCACCGGCTCCCTGGTCCGCGACGGCTACACCTTCACCGGCTGGGGCCGCGGCTCTGTGGGCAACTCCGGCGTGTACACCTTCACCACGGTCAACCCCGGTCCCACGGCTCCCGGGGCAGCGGCGTTCATCTCCGTGGCCGTGTTTGCCCGCGGCCTCATGAACCGCCTCTTCACCCGCGTCTACCTCCCCGAAAACGAGGAAGCGCTGGCCAACGATCCCCTGCTCAGCTCCCTGGATCCTGAGCGCCGCAAGACGCTGATCGCACGCCGTGATCCCGACGGCGGCCTCACCTGGGACATCCGCCTGCAGGGTGGCGACGAGACTGTGTTCCTGGACTTCCAGCAGGATGGCTCGCTGGAAACAAGTGTCAACGCGGACCATTCTGCAAGGGAAAACCAGGCATGACCTACGGCGACTTCGGCCTCCTCAGCCCCGTCTCGGCGTCGTCCGCTGTCGCCGCCCTGACCGGCGACCGTGCCGTGATCGCGGCAATCCTCCACGTCGAAGCCTCCTGGGCTGCCGTCCTCGAGGATGAGGGACTGGTTCCTGCGGGATCCGCCGCTGTAGTGGCCGAAGCCGCCGATGCCGCTTCCTATGACGTCGTTTCCGTAGCGGAACGCGCCCAAGGCGGCGGTAACCCGGTCATTCCGTTGCTCGGTGACCTCCGTGCCCGGGTCAAGTCCTTGGACACCTCCGGCGTCGGCGCGGCTAAAGCTGTCCACACCTCGCTGACCAGCCAGGACGTCCTCGACTCCGCCCTCATGCTTCTCGCCAGCCGCACCATTTCTTCGTTGCTGACAGAGGTTAAGGGCACGACGACGGCGCTCGCCACCTTGGCGGGGGAGCATGCGGAGACGCTGTGCGTTGGCAGGAGCCTGACGCAGCACGCACTTCCGTACACGTTCGGGCTCAGGGCGGCGCAGTGGTTCCAGGGTGTCGCCGCTGCGGCCGCTCGATTGGAGTCGCTGGAGCTGCCGGTTCAGTTCGGCGGAGCGGGTGGAACGTTGGCTTCGGGGACAAAACTGACCGCGGGCTCCGGCTCCACACCGTTTGGTCTTGCGGATTCCTTGGCCGCAAAACTTGGCCTCGCGCCCGCTCCCGCTCCTTGGCACAGCAACCGCCTGGCTGTTACGGCCTTGGGCGATGCGTTGGCGGCACTCATCGACTCCTTCGGCAAGATCGCCGCGGATTTGTTGTTCCTGAGCCGCCCGGAAGTTGCCGAACTCGGCGAACCGTTGGCCGCCGGACGTGGAGTTTCCTCGGCCATGCCGCAGAAACAGAACCCCGTACTGTCCGTGCTGATCCGCAGTGCTGCGTTGCAGGCCCCGGGTCTGGCCTCGCAACTGCACCTCGCCGCCGCCACCTTCAATGATGAGCGAGCCGACGGCGCTTGGCACTCTGAATGGCCTGCCCTCCGGCAGCTGTTGGCCCTGGCCCTCGGCGCAGCCGGACTCCTCCGCGAACTCGCCGAAGGCCTCCGCGTCTTCCCCGATGCCATGCGCCGGAATTTGGAAATCTCGGGGCCGCTGCTGCTCAGCGAAGGTGCGGTGGCCGCCGTCGCACCTCTCCTCGGTGAGGATGGAAAGCAGAAGCTGCAGGGCGTCGTCGACGAGACCCTCAAAGCGCCCGCCGCGGAGCAGTCACGTATCTACACCAAGCTCCTGCGGGAAACCGTTCCGGCGGACAAGCTCTCCGACACTGAGCTTAGGGCGCTCCTGGACCCCGCAAGCTACCTCGGCGAGGCCCAAGAGATCAGCCGCCGAATCCTCGCGGCCTATCCGGACTACGCAGGAACCGTACAGAAGGGAGCCACTCGTGGCTAAGCCAACCGTCAAGGCCGTGCTGCTCTCCCCGCAGCGCGAGCTCGGAACCAAACCGCTCCTGGTGGTGGGTCCGTCGCTGGGAACCTCCACTATTCTCTGGACCGAAACCGCGGCACTCCTGGGCGATGACTATGACGTCATCGGCTGGGACCTCCCCGGCCACGGCATCTCCCCGACGGTCACGGAAGGTTTCGACGTCGCGGAACTGGCGGACGCCGTCGTGGATCTTGTCGACTCTGTTTCGCCGGGCGGAAAGTTCCACTACGCGGGCGTCTCACTCGGTGGGGCTACCGGGCTGCAGCTCGGTATCAAGCACGGACACCGCCTTCGTAGCCTGTCCGTCCAGTGCAGCGGTGCCAATCTCGGCACGCCGGAAGGCTGGCTGGAGCGTGCCGAAACGGTCCGAAAGCTGGGTACTCCCGTGATGATCCAAGGCTCGGCCGGGCGCTGGTTCGGCCCCGGTTTCATGGACCGGCAACCGGACATCAGCAGCAGGCTCCTGCATGCCCTCCGCGACGCCGACCGCTTCGGTTACGCCTTCTGCTGCGAAGCCCTCGCGGCGTTCGATGTCCGCGAGCAGCTCGGCAGCATCACTGTCCCCACGCAGGTGATCGCCGGCGTCGAGGATTCCGTTGCTCCGCCGTCGATGGCTGAAGCTGTTGCGGCCGGTATCACCGCTGGAGGCGGTGCCGCTGAGGTTGTAGCGCTCGACGGCGTCGCCCACCTCGCGCCCGCAGAGGCACCGGCCGCTGTGGCTGACTTGATGCGCACGTTGATGAAGGAGAACGGACTGTGAGCACTTTTTCTGAGCAGCATGACGCCGTACGGAATGGGGCAGTCCAGCCGGATGCCACCGCGCAGGACATTTACGACGCCGGCATGGTAGTTCGCCGCGAAGTGCTGGGCGATGCGCACGTGGACCGAGCCAACGCCGCCAAGGATTCCTTTACCGAGGATTACCAGGACATGATCACCAGGATCGCCTGGGGTGGCATTTGGACGCGGCCCGGCCTGAGCCGGCAAATGCGCTCCGCCGTCACGCTCACGGCACTGGTGGCACATGGTCACTGGGAGGAGCTGGCCATGCACATCAGGGCAGCCCTCAACAACGGACTGAGCAGGGACGAGATCAAGGAAATCCTGCTGCAGACGGCTATCTATTGCAGTGTGCCGTCGGCCAACTCGGCCTTCAAGACGGCCCAGAAGGTTTTCGCCGAGATCGACTCCCCTTCCCCCGCCAACGAACCCAACTAGTCCCCACCCCACCCAACTGACTGGCATTAGTGGTGGTTCTGAGCCCTGAGAACAACCACTACTGCTAGCTAGTTGGGTAGAGAGAACGAAGGAAATCCCATGAACCAGGCTTTTGTGTACGACGCCGTGCGCACGCCCTTTGGCAAGTTCGGCTCCGGGCTTGCCGCCGTCCGTCCCGATGACCTTGCCGCCCACGTTGTTCGCGAGTCCGTTCGCCGGGCGCCGGGGCTGGATGTTGAGCGGATCGACGAGGTGGTGTTCGGCAACGCCAACGGTGCCGGCGAAGAAAACCGCAACGTTGCGCGCATGGCCACCCTGCTCGCTGGCTTGCCCGTCTCCATTCCAGGCACCACGGTCAACCGTTTGTGCGGCTCCTCCTTGGACGCGGCCATCATTGCTTCCCGCCAGATCAACGCCGGCGACGCCGAACTGATGCTCGTGGGCGGGGCCGAATCCATGAGCCGGGCGCCCTGGGTGCTCCCGAAGACCTCCAAGCCCTACCCGGCCGGGGACATGACGCTCGCGTCCACCACGCTCGGTTGGCGTTTGGTGAACCCGGCCATGAACAAGGACTGGACCATCTCCTTGGGTGAGGCCACGGAACGTCTCCGCGAGAAGTACGGCATCACGCGGGAACGGCAGGACCAGTTCGCGGCTGACTCGCACAACCTGGCTGATGCTGCGTGGAACGATGGCTTCTACGACAATCTGGTGGCCCCCGTTCCGGGTACTGGCCTGGTCCGCGATGAGGGAATCCGTGCTGGTTCTTCCGCGGAGAAGCTCGCCACGTTGAAGACCGTCTTCCGCAACGAGCCCGAGGGCGCCGAAGTGGGCGGAACGGTCACGGCCGGTAACGCCTCTCCGCTGTCCGATGGTGCTTCGGCTGCGTGGATCGGCTCGGAGAAAGCCGCTGGGATCCTGGGCTTGGAACCCTTGGCCCGCATCGCCGGCCGTGGTGCACACGGCAACGATCCCCAGTACTTCGGTTTCGCTCCGGTGGAAGCCGCGAACAAGGCCCTCGCGAAGGCGGGCATCGGCTGGGACCAGGTTGGCGCCGTCGAACTTAACGAGGCGTTTGCCGCGCAATCGCTGGCGTGCGTCGACGCCTGGGGGATTGACCCGTCCATTGTGAACCAGCACGGCGGCGCGATCGCGATGGGCCATCCACTCGGCGCTTCCGGTACCCGCATCCTTGGCACGCTCGCCCGTTCCCTGCAGGCTTCCGGTCAGCGTTGGGGTGTCGCGGCGATCTGCATCGGGGTGGGCCAAGGCCTGGCCGTGGTGCTCGAAAACGTCACTGCCGGCGCGTCGGCATAGAAGGGTAAAAGACCATGCTGAATTTCATTGACACTGTTGGCGAAGCTGTTGCCGGCATCAAGGACGGTTCCACGGTGATGATCGGCGGTTTCGGCAACGCCGGGCAACCGTTCGAACTGATCGACGCCCTCATGGACTGCGGCGCGAAGGACCTGACAGTGGTGAACAACAACGCCGGCCAGGGCGATCAGGGCCTCGCGCTGCTGATCAAGGAAGGCCGGGTCCGCAAGATGATCTGCTCCTTCCCGCGGCAGTCCGATTCCTGGCACTTCGACGCCAAGTTCCACGCCGGTGAGATCGAGCTGGAGCTCGTCCCGCAGGGCAACCTGGCCGAACGCATCCGCGCTGCCGGAGCCGGAATCGGCGGCTTCTTCACGCCCACCGGTTACGGCACCACGCTCGCTGAGGGCAAGGAAACCCGGTTGCTGGACGGGAAATGGCAGGTATTCGAAACGCCCATCCACGCCGACGTGGCGCTGATCAAGGCACTCAAAGCCGACGGCAAGGGCAACCTCGTCTACCGCAAGACCGCACGGAACTTCGGGCCCATCATGGCTGCTGCCGCGAAGCACACCATCGTCCAGGTCTCGGAGATCGTGCCCACCGGTTCCTTGGACCCGGAAAATGTGGTGACCCCGGGGATTTACGTCAACAGCGTGGTCCGTGTCGATTCTGCCGGAACAAAAGAAAAGGTGGCCTGACCATGAGCACCCAAACCAGCATCCAAACCTCCGAAAAGCCGCTGGGCCGCGACGAACTCGCGCAACTGGTGGCCAGGGACATCGTGCCCGGATCCTTCGTGAACCTGGGCATCGGCCAGCCAACGCTGGTGTCCAATTACCTCACCGAAGAACAGAACATCACCCTCCACACGGAAAACGGGATGCTCGGCATGGGCCCCGCCGCCGAGGGCGAGGAGATCGACGGCGACCTGATCAACGCCGGCAAAATCCCAGTCACCGAACTGCCCGGGGCCTCGTACTTCCACCACGCCGACTCGTTCGCGATCATGCGCGGCGGGCACCTGGACATCTGCGTGCTCGGCGCCTTCCAGGTCTCCGCTACGGGTGACCTCGCCAACTGGCACACCGGCGCCCCGGACGCGATCCCCGCAGTGGGTGGGGCCATGGATCTCGCCACCGGCGCCAAGGACGTGTTCGTGATGATGACGTTGTTGACTCGCGAGGGCGTGTCCAAGCTCGTGGAACAGTGCACGTACCCGCTCACCGGCGTCGGCTGCGTCACCCGGGTGTACACGGACAAAGCAGTCTTCCTGACAGGACCCGACGGCGTCACCGTCCGCGAGACGTTCGGCTGCACCTTCGAGGAAATCCAGGACCTCGTTCCCCTGCCCCTGAAGAAGGCAGAGTAGGCCCCGCAAGTCGCGCGGGTCCCGTTGTGGGGCCCGCTTTGCGGGGTATTTCCCGAGGTTGGGCCGCAGAGTAGGCCCCGCAAGTTCGGCACCTCCCGTTGTGGGGCCCGCTTTGCGCCTTATTCCCCGAGGTTGGGGCGCAGAGTAGGCCCCGCAAGTCGCGCCCCGCAAGGCAATCTAGGATTGTTAACCATGACCGACTCCACAGTTACCCCGCAGGCCAGCGACCAATATGTCCAGTCGCTGGCCCGGGGATTGGCTGTGATCCGGGCGTTCGATGCGAACAACCCGGTGATGACCCTCAGCGAAGTGGCGGCCCGCACGGATCTGACCCGCGCTACTGCCCGGCGGTTCCTGCACACCTTGGTTGAGCTGGGATACGTCCGCACTGACGGCAAGACCTTCGCGCTGACGGCCAAGGTGCTGCAGCTCGGATACTCGTACTTGTCCGCGCTTTCCTTGCCGCAACTGGCCCAGCCGCACTTGGAGCAGCTGAGCCTGAAGCTGGGGGAGTCCACGTCCGCCGCGGTCCTGGACGGTCCGGACATCTTCTACGTTGCCCGCGTCGCCACGCGACGGATCATGAACGTCGGCATCACCGTCGGCACCCGATTCCCCGCCTACGCCACGTCCATGGGGCGGGTCCTGCTGGCCGGATTGCCGCAGGCCAAGTTTGAGGCTTACCTTTCGACGGCGGAACTCAGGCCGATCACACCGCGAACCGTCGCCAGCGTGCCCGACTTGAGGGCCGCCGTCGAGCAGGTCCGTGCGCAGGGCTGGTGCCTGCTGGACCAGGAGCTAGAGATCGGGCTGATGTCCATCGCAGCTCCGGTCTGGAACCACAACAACGGCGACAACGTGGCGGCGATCAACGTGTCCCTGCAAGCCCAAGCTGTCGCTGCCCAGTCGAACCCGGCGAAGTACCTCGACGCCGTCCGGCAGGAGGTCGTGGCCACGGCCAACGCCATCTCGCAAGACGTTTCCGCCAAGCACTGACTACTTCCGGATCGACGCCAAGCGTGTCTCGAGGATGCGCCGCACCATCGAGTCCGGTACCGGGTTGTCGGCGGAGAAGCGCAACGTCCCGGGAGACCACGAATAACCCCCAAGCTCCTCGGACATTTCCGGCAGGATCTGCCCGCTGAACGGGTACAGGGCCAGGTGTTTCTTGCTTTCCTGCACGCTCAGGAAGCCCTTGCCATCAACCAGCAGCGCGGGCATTCCGTAGCTGACGCCTTCTTCGGCGTCCGGCGCGAGTTCGCGGGCGATCCCCACAATCCGCTCAAGAATCACGCGATTGCCAGCAGAGACGCTCTCAAGATATTCGGTGACCGTTCCCATAGGGACATGCTTCACCACTGGCACCGGTAAAGGCCAGAGTTTAGCGTTCCGGAATCACCGCGATGCCCTGGATTTCGATCAGGGCCTCTTTCTGCCAGAGCCGCGTGACGCCGATGCCGGCCATCGCGGGGTACTGCGAGCCCGCCATTTCGCGCCAGATCCGTCCGATTTCGCGGCCGTTGGCCATGTAGTCGTCCACGTCCGTGAGGTAGATGGTCACGTTGACCAGGTCTTGCGGCTGTCCGCCGGCTTCGCGGAGGGTGGTAATGACGTTGGAGAACGCCTGGGTGAACTGTTCCACGATGCCGCCGGGAACGATTTTCATGTTCTTGTCCAAGGCCGTCTGCCCGCCCAGGAAAACAGTGTTTCCGGCGAGAATGCCGTGCGCGAAACCCGATGGCTTGGGCAGCGATTCCGGGTTGATCGTCTGGTGGCTCATGCTGTTCCTCCTCGTTGTGGCAACTGCAAAAACTTTTGGAAAGCCTCTGTGCAGATCATTTCCGCCGTGCTACGTTGAGCATATGTGACGATCGTAAAAAAGTCGACACATCACAAAATCTCGAAGGGAACCCGCAATGAAACTCGCCACTTTGCGCACGGCCACCGGAAGTACGACGGCGGCACTCGCCATGGGTGCCGACTCTTACCTCGCGTTGCCTGCTCCTGACGTCGGGGCGCTGTTGGCCAAGCCGGAGTGGCGTGCCGTGGTCGAGGCGGCTGTAGAGGCCGCAGCATCCAATGACCAGGTCATTGCAGCCGCGGACGCTGACCTGGCACCGCTCCTTCCCCGTGCAGGCAAAGTCATCTGCTGCGGCCTGAACTACGGTGACCACATCCAGGAAATGGGCCGCGAACTTCCGGAGTACCCCACCCTCTTCGCCAAGTACGCGGACACCCTGGTGGGAGCGAACGACGCCGTAGAAGTCCACGGCAGCGGCCGCGTCGACTGGGAAGCCGAGCTCGCCGTCGTCGTCGGTTCTGAATTGTTCCGTGCAGACGAAGACGAGGCCCGCGAGGGAATCGCCGGGTACACGGTTGCCAACGACGTTTCCATGCGCGACTGGCAGAACCGGACGCTGCAGTGGTTCCAAGGCAAAGCCTGGGACGGCACTACCCCGGTAGGGCCGGTCATGGTCACGGCCGATGAAGCCGGTGAGCATTTCGACGTCCGCGGCTACGTCAACGGCGAGCTGGTGCAGCAAGGGAACACCAGCACTTTGGTGTTCGGCCCGGCGCGGCTCCTGTCCTACATTTCGCAGTTCACCGTCCTGCGCCCGGGAGACCTTGTGCTCACGGGCACGCCCGGGGGAGTGGGGATGGGAATGACCCCGCCTCGCTACCTCAAGGACGGGGATGTCCTCACTACCGAAATCGACGGGATCGGCCGGTTGGAGAACCAGTTCCGCATTCACGCGCCCGTCCCGGCAAACGCCTAGAACACCACACCAAAAGGAGAGACCCATGAGCCAGACCACCAGTGAATACCGCCTCGAAGGCGACAACTCCATCTACGCGCAGGCTGACGGCAAAGTTGTCCCTGTGGTCACCCGCGCCGGCGCCGAAGACAGCAACACGGCCCAGTCCGGCGATTGCATCCGCGTGTCCGGCGTCAGCATCCAGCACACTCCGGCAACCAAGATCTGGTTCGGCCAGGTATCGAACACCCCCGGTTACCGTTCGCTCCCGCACCACCACGGCGAGGCTGAGACCGGCGGCTACGTGCTCCGCGGCCACGGCCGGATCTACTTCGGCGAGAACTACTCCGAGTTCCTGGACATGAAGGCCGGCGACTGGGTGTTCGTGCCGCCGTTCATGCCCCACATCGAGGCCAACATGTCCGTCACGGAAGAACTCGTATGGCTCACGGCGCGCACGCCGGAGAACCTCGTGGTCAACCTCGAGGACGTAGCCGACAAAACCCTCGCCGACTACCGCCGGGCCTAAGCCATGATCACTGGAACCCTGACCTCCGAGACCTTCCTCAAGGCCGTTGAACTCACGCCGGTTGACGCTGAGGTTTTTGACGAAGCCTATGAGGCAACCACCCAGTACGTGCCGTGGCCAAAAGCCTATGGTGGAGACATGGTGGCACAGGCCGCGGCCGCAATGATGCGGTCCGTTGATGCTGACAGGACTTTGCACTCGATGCACAGCTACTTCATGCGTCCCGTGGATATCGGTTCCAGTGTCCGCTACGAGGTGGAGCGCCTGCGGGACGGCCGGGGCTACTCCACACGCACCGTCCGCGGCTTCCAGAACGGCAAACCCGTCTATGCGGCCATGGGATCCTTCCAGGTTCCCGAGGACGGTCCGGACTTCCAGCCCGAGGCCCCGGCCGCCGTCGAGCCTGAATCGCTGCGCACCGCTGCCGAAGCGTTGGAAGGAACCGAAGGGCCCTCGGCGGATTATTGGGCCACTGGCCGCAGCTTCGATATGCGGCATATTCCCGGGCCGGTATATATCGATCTTGAAGGCGGTTCGGTGCCGCAGCAAGCAATTTGGGTAAAGGCCTTCGTCGCCCTGCCCGACGACGCCGACCTCCACCGCACTGCCCTGGCCTACGTCTGCGATTACACAATTTTGGAGCCGCTGCTCCGGGTGAACGGACTCAATTGGTCCAGCCCGGGACTCGCCACCGCCAGCTTGGACCACTCCATGTGGTTCCACCGCGACGGTCGCGCCGACGACTGGGTGCTCTACTCCCAGGACGCTATTTCCGGTCAAAGCAACAGGGGCCTCGCCATGGGGCGCTTCTTCGACCGGCAAGGAAGGCTGCTCGCCACGGTGGCACAAGAGGGCATGATCCGCGCCCGCGCCTGAACAGTTTCAAACCCCCAACTCCCTCGCTTCAACGACGCACCACTGAAAGGAACGGCCATGAGCATGATGCCATCGGCCCACGTGGACACGTTCACCCGCGACCACCTGCCGCCCGCCGATACCTGGCCTGCGCTTGAATTCGCCCTCCCCGAACTCCACTACCCGGAACGGCTCAATGCCGCCGCGGTGCTGATCGACGACGCCGTCGAACAGTACGGCGCAGACCGCCCCGCCTTGTGGACCCCCGACGGCTCTGTCTGGACCTACCGTCAGCTCCAGCAGCGTTCCAACCAGGTGGCCCAGGTCCTCACCGAAGACCTCGGCGTTGTTCCGGGCAACCGCGTGTTGCTGCGCGGGCCCAACAACCCCTGGAGCGTCGCAGCCTGGCTCGGTGTGCTGAAAGCCGGCGCCGTGGTGGTCACCACCATGCCCATGCTGCGCTCCACTGAGGTCTCCACCCTGATCGGCCTCACCAAGCCGGTAGTCGCCATTTCCGATCACCGGTTCGTGGATGAACTGAGGGTCGCTGCCGACGCCGAGGTGGACGGCAACACAGTAAAGGTCCTGACGTACGGGGCCGGCAACGGATTCGACGACGACGGCGACCTCACCTCGCGCTGCGGGCACAAGAGCGGCAAGTTCACCGCAGTGGACACGTCCGCTGACGACGTTGCCCTGTTGGGCCCGACGTCGGGCACTACCGGTGTGCCCAAGGTGACCATGCACTTCCACCGGGACATCCTGGCCAATGCGGACACCTTCGCCCGTTATATCCTGCAGCCCACCGCAGACGACGTCTTCGCCGGTTCGCCGCCTCTGGCCTTCACCTTTGGCCTGGGTGGTTTGGTGGTCTTCCCGCTCCGTTTCGGCGCGTCTTCGCTCCTGACCGAGAAGGCAGGACCCGTGGAACTCGCCGAGAACGCAGCCTCTGCCGGGGCCACCATCCTCTTCACCGCGCCGACTGCCTACCGGGCCATCCTGAAGGAAAAGCGCGGAGATCTCCTCCGGGGCCTGCGCATCGCAGTCTCGGCAGGAGAGCACCTTTCCAAGGAAACGTGGGAAGCGGTGCACGAGGCTACGGGTTTGCGGTTGGTCAACGGCATCGGTGCCACGGAAATGCTGCACGTGTTCATTTCCGCTGCCGGCGACGACATCCGCCCCGGGACTACCGGACGGGCTGTTCCGGGTTTCCGGGCCACCATCCTGGATGACGACGGCAACGAACTCGGCCCGGGAAACATCGGCCGCCTGGCAGTGATCGGCCCCACCGGATGCCGCTACCTGGACGATGCCCGCCAAGCGAACTACGTAGTCCGCGGCTGGAACGTCACGGGCGACACATTCGCCATGGACGCGGACGGGTACTTCACCTACCAGGCGCGCTCGGACAACATGATCGTCTCCTCCGGTTACAACATCGGTGCGCCAGAGGTAGAAACGGCTATCGACCAGCACCCGGATGTTGTGGAAAACGCGGTCATCGGGGTTCCGGATGAAGAGCGGGGCAGCATCGTCTGCGCGTTCATCGTCCTGCGCGACGGCGTCGCCGGCGACGCCGCCAAGCGCAAGGAAATCCAGGACTTCGTGAAGCAAACCATCGCCCCGTACAAGTACCCCCGGGACGTCCGCTTCGTCAGCGAACTGCCGCGCAACCCCAGCGGCAAACTCCAGCACTTCAAGCTCCGCGACGGCCTTGTGAAGGCGAACGCGAGCCAGTCCGAACAACTTACCCCCGCCGGCCAGAGCCAGGCCTGAGAAGGAGCAACACCATGAAAATCGCAATCGTTGGAGGCGGCCCCGGCGGCCTGTACTTCGCAGCACTGATGAAGCAGCTGGACCCGACGCACGACATCACCCTCTGGGAACGCAACGCTGCCAGCGACACCTTTGGCTTCGGCGTCGTGTTTTCAGACGAGACGCTCGGCGGCATCGGCAACGCGGATCCCGTGGTGGCTGAATACATGAGCCGTCGCTTCGCCCGCTGGTCCGACATCGACATCCACTTCCGCGGCGAAATGATGACAGTTGGTGGCCAGGGCTTCGCGGCCATGAGCCGCAAGGAACTGTTGGAGCTGCTCCAGCGCCGCTGCATCGAACTGAACGTCGACGTGCGCTTCAGTACCTTGGCCCCGGCTGTTGAGGAACTCGAAGCCAATTACGATCTTGTTCTCGCCGCGGACGGCATCAACTCGCAGATCCGCGCGAAGTACGCTGACTCGTTCAAGCCGAACCTGGATATGCGGACCAACAAGTTCATGTGGCTCGGTACGGACCAGGTGTTCGAGGCCTTCAAATTCTTTGTGAAGGAAACCGAGTGGGGCGTCATGCAGATCCACGGTTACCCGTACTCGGATGAGGGCTCCACGTTCATTGTGGAAATGCACCAGGATGTGTGGCACGCGGCAGGTTTCGATGAGACGGCTAACGACGTCTTTCCTCCCGGCGTCTCGGATGAAAAGGCGATCGCCAAGATCCGCGAGATCTTCGCCGAGGAACTGAACGGCTACGAGGTCCTCACCAACAACTCCAAGTGGATCAACTTCACCACGGTCCGCAATGAGAGCTGGCGCCATAACAACGTGGTGCTGCTGGGCGACGCCGCCCACACGGCCCATTTCTCCATCGGTTCGGGCACCAAGCTGGCTATGGAAGACTCACTCGCTCTGGCCGCTTGCCTGCATGAGCACCCGGACGTTGAGTCTGCACTGGCCGCCTACGAGGCAGAGCGCCGGCCCGTGGTTGCCTCCACCCAACGCGCGGCCCAGGCGTCCCTTGAGTGGTTCGAACGGATCGGTCAGTACAAGGACCAGGACCCCACCCAGTTCGCATTCAACCTGCTCACCCGCAGCCGCCGCATCACCCAGGAGAACCTGCGCCTGCGCGATCCCGAGTTCGCCGATGCCGTGGACCGCGGTTTCGCCCAGTCCCAGGGCCTTACCGAGGTGGCACCAGCCATGTTCCAGCCTTTCCGTATCGGCGAGCTGGAACTCAAGAACCGCATTGTGGTGTCCCCGATGGACATGTACTCCGCCACGGACGGCATTCCGGGCGACTTCCACAAGGTCCACCTGGGTTCCAAGGCCCTCGGCGGTGCCGGCTTGGTCATGACCGAAATGGTTTGCGTCTCCGAGGCCGGCCGCATCACCCCGGGCTGCAGCGGCCTGTACACGGACGAGCAGCGTGACAGTTGGAAGGAAATCGTGGACTTCGTTCACGGCCGTTCCACCGCCAAGATCGGCGCCCAGCTGGGACATTCGGGGCGTAAGGGCTCCACGAAGCTCATGTGGGAGGGCATCGACCAGCCGCTCGACTCGGGCAACTGGACCGCCGTCGGCCCCTCGGCACTGCCGTACAGCCCGGAGAACCAGACCCCCGTGGAGCTGGACCGGGCCGGGATGGAGGCCATCAAGGCTGAGTTCGTCGCTTCCACGGTCCGCGCTGGCGAGGCTGGTTTCGACCTCCTGGAAATCCACGCAGCCCATGGCTACCTGCTCTCCTCCTTCCTCTCGCCGGTGTCAAACAAACGGACGGACGAATATGGCGGCAGCTTGGAGAACCGCCTGCGGTTCCCGCTTGAAGTGTTCGACGCCGTTCGTGCGGCCTGGCCGGCCAGCAAGCCGGTGACGGTGCGCATCTCGGCCACTGACTGGATCGAGGGTGGTAACACCTCCGACGATTCCGTGGCCATCGCCAAGGCTTTTGTTGAGCATGGCGCGGCGGGACTGGATGTTTCCACCGGCCAGGTGGCCAAGGAAGAAAAGCCCGCGTTCGGGCGCAGCTACCAGACGCCGTTCGCCGACCGCATCCGTCAGGAAGTTGCCGCTCCGGCAGGCGTGGCTGTCATCGCCGTCGGCGCCATCTCCACCTACGACGACGTGAACTCCATCCTCCTCGCAGGCCGCGCAGACCTGATCGCCCTGGGCCGTACGCACCTCTACGATCCCCAGTGGACACTGCACGCTGCTGCTGAGCAGGAGTACCAGGGGCCCGGCGCTGACTGGATTCCGCAATTCCGTGCCGGACGCAGGAAACCACCGAGCTCCCGCACTGACGCTGTCCGTCCCCGTTTGTCGCTGCTCAAGGAAGCGGACATCCAGGAGTCCAACACCCACCTGCGCTGGACTCCCGAGTCCACCACGGCATCGGTCTTGGTGAAGTAGCCATGGCCACCGCACCCGTCAACGACTGGAACGTGCCCAAGAAGACCACCGGCCTGGTGCTGTTCTGCTGCTGGCTCGCCATCCTCGCCGAAGGTTACGACGTCGGCGTCCTCGGAGCCATCCTTCCCGCCCTCGCGGAATTCAAGGAATGGAACCTCAGCCCGCTTGCCCTCGGCGGACTCGGCTCATATGCCCTGATCGGCATGCTTATTGGCGCCCTGTTCATCGGTACGCTCAGCGACCTCGTGGGCCGCAAGAAGATGCTCCTTGCCTCAATGGCGATCTTCACGCTTACCCAGGCCGGCGCCGCGTGGGCTCCCACGCCGGAGCTGTTCGGCCTGTTCCGGCTGATCGGTGGCTTGGGCATGGGCGGTGTCATTCCGGTGGCAGCGGCCTTGACCATTGAATACTCGGCACCGAACAAGCGCTCGTATAACTACGGCCTGATGTACTCCGGCTACTCACTGGGCATCGTCGCAGCCGCTCTCGCCGCCCTGTTCGTCCTGCCCATGGGCGGTTGGCGCGCGGTCGTCGCGATTGGCGCTGCACCGGTGGTCCTGATTCCGATCATCTGGAAGTTCCTGCCTGAGTCCCTGGAATTCCTGGAATCAAAGGGCCGGAAGACCGAGGCCAAGGCTTTGGCCGCCAAGTTGAACATCGCCAACTACAAGCCTGTTGTTCCCGCAGCTCCGGCAGCTCCTCTTGCCCATGGCGGTCAGGCCGATCCGTGGTGGAAGACCATCACCACCATGTTCTCCCCGAAGTACCTGCGCTCCACGGTGTTCTTCTGGATCTCGCTGTTCTGCGGTTTGGTGCTGGTCTACGGCCTGAACACGTGGCTGCCGAGCATCATGAAGAAGGCCGGCTACGACCTCGGCTCGTCCCTGACGTTCCTGTTGGTCTTCAGCCTGGCTTCCGCGATCGGTGGCCTGCTCCTGGGCCGAGCCGCGGATAAGTACGGCAAGAAGCTCATCCTGGTGGTCTTCTACATCCTGGGCGGCTTGGGGATCATGCTGCTGGTCTTCCCCAACACCATGGTGGTCAACCTGCTGTTCGTGGCCTTCGCGGGTGTGGGTTCCATCTCCACGTCGCTGGTCCTGACCGGTTACATCGCCGACTACTACCCGGCCAAGGTCCGCGGTACAGCGACGGGCTGGGCATTGAGCTTCGCCCGCTTGGGTGCTATCTCCGGGCCGTTGATCGGTGGCTGGATCGCAGGTTCCAAGCTGCCCTTCGAAGCCAACTTCGCGATCTTCGCCGGCATTGCAGTACTGGCCGCCGGTGCTGTGGCAATGATTCCCAAGCCACAGCCCGAGGTGCCGGTTGCCGCCGTCGACGTTGATCCTGACGACGCCACCGTCAGCACCCGCTAGGACTGATGGTGAACGGGTTTCCGGAGGCGAGCGTCGAGCGAACGGTGGAGTGGGTGGACACCGACGCCTCCGGACACCAGCACAACTCGGCCATACTGCGGTGGGTTGAGGCTGCGGAAGCTGAGCTCTTCCGTTCGCTGGAGTTGCCGGACTATTTCCCGAGCGCTCCGCGGGTTCAGCAAGTGATCAACTACAAGGCCAAGCTGTGGTTCGGCCAGCGCATCACCGCCACGGTGAAGATCCAGGCGCTCGGCCGGACCTCGCTGACCTTGGCTTTCGATGTAACGTCCGACGCCGGTGAGGTCGCCGCGTATGGAACGGTCACCACGGTGCACGTCCCTCATGGCACGACTTCGGCCCAGCCGTGGCCGGAGCATCTGATCAGGGCCGTCAAAGCTGTGCAAGAGGCCTGAATACCCCCCGCGAGATGGCAGTTGACACCAATGTTGAAGCTCGGGATTGGTGTCAACTGCCATCTCGGCGCGTGGGTGGGGGCGCGCGCGGGTGTGGGGTCCGCGCGTGGGAATGTCGGGTTAGCGCAGGCCCTTGAGGATGTTCTTGGGCCGCTGCATCTCGCCGTGCTTGGCGCCAAGGATGATCACCCAGGCGGCAAAGGCCGGAATGGCCCACTGGAGTGCTTTCAGCTGTGTTTGGGCGGCCTTCAATTCATCCGAAGCGCCGGCGCGCGGTTCGGTGGCACCCTCGGCGCCTTCCTCGGAGAGCTCATCCACTTTCTTGCCCACAACACCTGCATACAAGGTGACAGCGGCTCCGGCCAGGGTCACCACCGTCTTGTAGATGGTGTTGGCGGCGACGCTGTCCTGTTTGGCGATCCGGCCTTTGTTTTCCCAAGCGATTGCCAGATCTGCGGCCAAGTGCCCGGCGAAAGCTGCTGTCTGAACCGGAGCCCATTTACCCCAGCCTTTGCTGGAGAGGCGGGTTCGCTCGGTGGGGTCTTTGGCCTCTGCTGCGGCACCGTTGAGTCCGATGGCCCCCATCAGCGAGCCACCGAACCATGCCGCGGCTGTGAGGTCGTGAATGGAACGGGCTACGAGATTTCCTGCCATGATGTGCTTCCTATCGTTGATACGGAAAGGACCTTTCGAAGCGTGTCAGCCCCGAAACAGCGTGCTTCTATAGTAAGCATGCTTACTAAGATGCGGCCAGTCGTGGGGACTCTTTCGTTCTTGAGTTGCCTGTAGGTTCCGTCCAGGTTTTGTTTCACGTTCATCTCGGGTTCGACAGTAGGGCAGGGGCCTGGCGGTTACGCTTAGCCCGTGGAGCAGCTCTACGCAATTCTTGCGTGCATAATTCTTGGTGGTCTGGCCGTTTTCCAAGTGGCATTGGTGGCTGGTGCCCCCATCGGGCGATTCGCCTGGGGTGGGAATTACCGCGTCCTTCCGCAGAAGCTCAGGGTGGGCAGCGTGGTCTCCATCGTGCTCTACGGTGTCTTCGGGTATACGGCTTTGGCCAAGGCTGGACTGGTGCCGGTGCTGATCAGCGAAGGGTTCACCGAGGTTTTCATGTGGGTACTTACCGCCTACTTCACCTTGGGCGTTGCCATGAATGCGATCTCCCGCAGCAAGCCCGAGCGATTTGTCATGACTCCGGTGGCGTTGCTTCTGGCCGTCCTCTTCCTGCTTCTTTCGCTGGGCTGAATCCGCCGGCCAGATCCTTAGGGGGGCGGGTTTATCCCGCACCTATGATGAACTGGACTGGCGCCGGAACTGCGGCGCGGAAATGAGGATTCTTAGATGTTCGCCGTCCCGGCACCCCCGGTGCGCCACCAGCAGCTGCTCGTCACGATTTTCGGTCTCTACGGCCGGAATGCGGGCGACGCCTTGCCGGTCTCTGCACTGATCTCCATGCTGGGGTCACTCGGTTACGACGCTCCGGGCGTGAGGTCGTCAGTCTCACGGCTCAAGGCGAAGGGCGTGCTGAAGAGTGTCCGCGAAGGCGGAATAGCCAAGTACAAGATTTCCGAGTCGGTCAGTGATGTGTTCCGTGAGGGCGACCGGCGGATCTTTGCGCCGGAGCAGCCTGCGCCGGTGGATACCTGGGTGCTGGCTGTGTTCTCCGTGCCCGAATCCATGCGCAACCGCAGGCACCAGCTGCGCTCCGCCTTACTGGGACTTGGCTTCGGCTCCGTGGCCAACGGTGTGTGGATCGCTCCTGCGCACAAGCTCGAGCAAGCCCGGGAGCGTCTCACTGCGAGCGGTCTGATCGAGTTCGTGGACCTGTTCAGGAGCGACTACGTCTTTGACGGGCCCATGCGACCCAAGATTTCTGAATGGTGGGACCTCAAGGAATTGGATCAGCAGTTCACCGAGTTCCTTGAGGTGTACAAGGGCGCGGAGCAGCAATGGACCGAGCGGGTGGGCGATGATCCCGAAGCCGCCCTGGCTGCGTCCACTGAAGAGCTGCGGCGAGACGCCTTCCGCTACTACATTCCCATGCTCACCATGTGGCGTAAGTTCCCGTATCGGGACCCCAACCTCCCCGCCGACTACCTCCCGCCCGAGTGGCACGGACCCGCGGTGCGCAAGACCTTCCAGGCGGTTCATCGCTTGGCGGCCCCACTCGCGGCCGCGCACGCGCATGAGGTCATCGCTGAGGCGTTGAATCCGGCAGCTGCCTGAAGCCTGCCGTCCTGAAACCTGCTTGGGCCTCGGTGGTCCGGTTACGCGTTGATGCGGGGTGCGTCGATGATGCCGAACACTTCACCCTGCGGCGCTTGAATGATGGCCATGCGTCCCAAGGGGGTCTCTGTCACGGGCATCAAGAGCGTGGAACCGAGCTCGACGGCGCGGTCCGCAGTGCCTTGGACGTAGTCGCTGGCAAACCAGGTCAGCCAATGGTCCGGGATGCCCTGGGGAATGTCAGTATCATGCTGGACGCCGCCGACTTCCCGGCCATCCAACGGCCTGCGGATGGTTGAGTAGACCAGGCCTTCCTCCGTGACGTCCTGGTAGCTGACATCAAAGACCTCGGAGTAGAAGGATCTGGCCGCTGCGAAGTCACGGGTGTGGAGCTCGTTCCAGCAGAGGGCGCCGTGTTCATTGACGCGTTCGGCTCCGATGTGCGTGCCGGCTTGCCATATACCGAAGACCGCGCCCACGGTGTCAACGGCAATCGCCATCCGGCCCGACTCCATCATGTCGAAGGGGGGTGCCATCAGATGCCCACCTGCCGCGGTGACCTTCTTGGCAGTTACATTGACGTCGTCCGATGCCAGGAACGTGGTCCATACCGTGGGCATGCCCGGATCCTGTTTAGGCCCCACCCCTGCGACGGCCCGCCCGCCAACGTGGGCCAGCAAGTACTCGCCGGCGTCCTGGCCACCGGATACGAAGTTCCAACCGAAGAGATCCGCATAGAAGGACTTCGCCGCAACGAGGTTGTCCACGCCCAAATCCACCCACATAGGAGTTGCTGCCGGCCAGTTCGAGATTTTGGTGGACATGGGACTCCTCGGGATTAGGCTCTTGGGGCACAGCTGCCTCCCCGAGCGCCCGATGCGCCGAGCGTTCGGAGAGGCAACCACCCATAAAGTGCACCTTGGTCCCGATTCGTGACACGATTTCGGCCAATTTTCCGGCGGTCCAAAACCGGTAGCCCCAACAGGGCGGCGGGAAAGCGGAAGCCGCTTCCCCGCCGTCGTGCGTTCCGGGTTAGACCGTGCGGGTTGCCTTGGCGAGGTTCTCGCGGAGTTCCTCCGCATTCTGCCGGATAACGTAGGCCGGACGGTCGCGCTCGACACGCCAGCTGTCCTCCAGTGGGCCGATGTTGACGGTGTCGAAGCCAAATTCGTCATAGAGCCTGGTGACCAGCTCTGCGGCTTCCGGGAAATCGCTTGAGGTGGCCAGTGCGCGACGGTTGGGAGTACCTGCGGGAGTGCCGTCGGTGGTGATGTCCTGGGCCAAAATATGGTTGAAGCCCTTGGCCACCTTGGAAGTGGGAAGGTGCTTTTGAAGCAGGCCCGAGGTGGTGGCTTCTCCGTTATCCAGCTCGGGAATGCGGCCGTCGCGCTCCCAGTAGTAGTTGTTGGTGTCGATCACGATCTTGCCCTCGAGCGGCTCTGTCGGGATGTCCTGATAGTTCTTGAGGGGAACGGTCACGACGGCGAAATCGCCCGCCGCTGCTGCTTCGGCTGCTGTCGCGGCCCGGGCGCGTGGCCCCAGTTCCGCCACCAGCTCGCCGAGGGTTTCGGGCCCGCGGGAGTTGCTGATGACGACGTCATAGCCCAGTTCAACCGCTTTGCGGGCGACTTGGCTGCCAATGTGTCCTGCACCGATGATTCCGATTGTTGTCATGTGTTTGCCAACAATAAGTTGCAGGCGCCTATTTCCCGCGTTACGCAATATTTCCGGGAGGTTATACTAAGTAGTCTTACTATGCTGGTTGGCATCGAAGACGAGGAGGTACGGATGGCCGGGCATTTGGAACTGGTTGAAACGCCTGATGGGGAATTTCGGATTTTGATGGTGGACGGCGAGGACGTATTGATGGGCCTCTCAAAGCAGTTTTCCACTGTGGATGAGGCTGTTGATGGAGTTGCCGCCATCAGGGAGGTGGCAGGGACCGGACTCCTTCGTACAGCAACGGCAGAGCGATATGCGGTCCTGATGTTGGAGGAGCCCGTGATTGACTCTGCGCTGGCGGCGCAGGGACCTCAGGCCCAGGCCGAGGTGGTCAACTGTGGCAGCTGACGAGGCGCAAAAGAAGCGCGGTGTTCTCTTCGATGTGGATGGGACGCTGATCGATTCCAGCTACTTCCATGCGATGGCCTGGTGGCAGGCGTTCCGGCGGGAGGGCTTGGACATGGAGATGTCTGCCATTCATCGTCGGGTAGGCATGGGTGGCGATCGGCTCATCCAGAGCCTGGTCCCTGACTGCACCAAGGATATGCAGGAAGATCTGAAGTCCGCTCACAGTGCAGTGTTCGCGACATTCTGGCCGACGCTGCGGACTTTCGATTCGGTTCGGGACCTTCTGGCCGCCTGCTCTGACGCAGGCTTGGCCGTGGGCTTGGCGTCCTCGGCGCAGGAGCGGGACTTGGAAGTCAACAGACACCTTCTGGACGCTGGATCTTCCATTGATGCGTGGACCAGCTCCAACGATGCCAAGGAGAGCAAGCCTGCCCCGGACATCCTTGAGGCGTGCCTGGACAAGCTCGGGCTCAGCCCGCAGGATGTGGTGTTCGTTGGCGATGCGGTATGGGACGTCAAGGCCGGTTCCGCTATCGGCATTCCCGTCATCGCCCTGACGTGCGGTGGCATCAGCGAAGCAGAACTGCGCGACGCCGGCGCCGCGGAAGTCTATGACAATCCGCGGCACCTGTTGGAGCACCTGGAGACCAGCGTGATCGGCAAGTTGATGACGGGGTCGCGGGACGCTTAGCGTGCGTCCGGGCCCCGCCGGCTTGACCAATCTGGCTAGTGACGGATTCCCTTGTCCTGGCCGCGCCGGTTCCGCAAGGTCCAAATGATCAACGCGATGATGATGACCGCCGCGACTCCCGCCAGAATCCAGGGAACGACGTCGACGCGCGTCTGCTCCTGCTGTTCGGTCTCGCTGGTTCCCGGATTGGCGGGGCCGGTGCCGGCGGGATTCGAGACGTCCGTGGTGGGCTCTGCTGTTGGGGTTGCCGTGGACGGCCCGGAGGGGTTGCTGGGCTCGGGTGACGGCGTGGTGGTTGCGGCGACGCTGCCCTGAGCGTGGACTATCGCGTTGGCTGCAACGCTGGTGGAGAGCATGGACCCGGCGAAGAGGGTCAGGGCAAGGGCGGTCATGGCTAATCTGCGAAGCATCGTTCCTCCTGGGTTACTAGCATGATTCCTCATATAGTAAGCATACTGACTAAACAGTGAGTGTCGATGCATTGGCTGGTGTCGCCAGCAACACGCCGTGGGTGGCACGCCGTGGGTGGCAGCCCACGGCACCCGCGGCCGCCTTAGCGCGTGAGCTTGGCGGAATCCGGTTCCTGATCGCCGATGTGACCCGGGGCATTGGCAGCGAGCACACGCTGAACGAACGCGCTGTACTCCTCCATATAGTGCCGCAACAGCCCGGCGGTGCCTTCGTCCTTAACTGAACCGTCGTCGTCGTACGCGTCCGCGACGAAGCGGATATATGCCTCAGGCGCGTTCAGCTGCGGCGCGTCCAGGAAGCTCAAAACGCTGCGCATGGATGACTGCATCACCGCGGTCCCAATACCGCCCGGCGAAGCGCCGATGATCCCCGTGGGCTTCCGGGCAAAGGAATTGCTGCCCCATGGGCGCGAACCCCAGTCAATCGCATTCTTCAACGCGCCCGGAATGGAGCGGTTGTACTCGGGGGAGACGAACAGGATGCCGTCCGACGCGGCAATGGCATCCTTCAGTTCACGGCCCGCAGGGGGGAAGTCAGCGTCGTAGTCCGAGCTATACAGGGGGAGGTTCTTGATGGCGATTTCATGGAACTCGAGTTCCGGCGGTGCCACGCTGATGAGGGCCTTGGAAAGGACCCGGTTGATGGAATTGCTCGCCAGGCTTCCGACGAAGTAACCGATTTTGAAAGTGTCCATAGTGGCGTTCCTTTCCGACGGCACGGCCGGAACCGGCTCGTGACGGTGTGGTGGCTGATTGCCACCAGCTTCAACCGACCCTAATGGACTTATGCACATAGCGCAGCCCCTACTCCCGCCCGGCCCCTCGCAGTCATAGACTCATGCCAACTGAGTTCTGGATGGTTCCGGAAAAGGGGTGGCGGGTGAAGGCAGGGATAGCGCGCGAGACGCTCGACGGTGAGCGACGTGTTGCCGCAACGCCGGAAACGGTGAAGCAACTTGTGGGGTTGGGCCTTGAGGTTGAGGTGGAGTCCGGCGCGGGACTGGCAGCCGGACACAGCGACCACGACTACCGCACGGCGGGCGCAACTGTAGTGCAGTCATTGGTGCTTGGATCGCTGGATGTCTACTGTCACGTGCGCCCCATGGAACCGTCGACGGCGGGAGCTCTCCGCCGAGGCTCGGTCACCGTTGGCTTAGGGTCGCCGTCCTCGGAGTTGCCCACCGTGCGGGCGCTCGCCGTTGGGGAAATCACCTCCTTTGCCCTCGAACTGGTTCCACGCATATCGCGCGCGCAGTCCATGGACGCCCTGACCTCGCAGGCCTTGGTGGCCGGCTATCGCTGTGTCCTCGAGGCGGCCATGCGGCTCCCTCGGTTCTTTCCGCTGTACATGACGGCAGCAGGAACCATTCCACCAGCCCGCGTCCTGGTCTTGGGGGCAGGGGTGGCTGGCCTGCAGGCGATCGGGACCGCCAAAAGACTCGGAGCCCGGGTATCCGCCAACGATATCCGCCCAGCCTCGGCCGACGAAGTGGCGTCCATGGGAGGCACGTTCATCAAGCTGGACCTTGAAACCGCTGAGGCTTCCGGCGGTTATGCCAGGGAACTCAGCGCGGACCGCGGTGCCCTGCAGCGCGCACTCCTGACGCCACACGTGGCCCAAGCCGACGTCCTGATCACCACCGCCGCTGTACCCGGAAGGCGGGCGCCGCTCCTGGTGACCCGCGAAATGGTCCAAGGTATGCGCCCGGGATCCGTGGTGGTGGACTTGGCTGCCGAATCCGGGGGCAACGTGGAGGGCAGCATCCCCGGCCAGGACATTCCCATCCCCACCGGAGACGGCCAGGGCATGGTGACGCTGGTGGGAGTCAAGGATCCTGCCTCGGCGATGCCCGCTGATGCCTCACGCTTGTATGCCAAGAACGTCTCCAACCTCTTGGCCCTGATGACGCGGGACGGCGTGGTTGCCCCGGACTTTGAGGATGAAGTTGTTGCCGGCACGTGCCTCACCCACGGAGGCCAAGTCCGGCACGCACCAACGGCGGAAGCGCTGGCGGCGCTCGCCGGGGAGACCGATCCCTTGGGTAGCGGGCATTCCGGGAGTTCCTCAAGCGGCAGTTCCGGCAACGAAGGAGTGCGCTGATGGACGGCATGAGCCTGCTGACGATCACTGTCCTGGCTGTGTTCGTTGGCTTTGAGGTTGTTTCGAAGGTCTCCAGCACCCTGCACACTCCTCTCATGTCCGGGGCCAACGCAATCCACGGCATCATCCTGGTGGGCGCCATCATCGTGGCCGGACAGGCTGCTGATCCATGGGTATTGGCGGTCGCCCTGCTGGCTGTAGTCCTTGCCACAGCCAACCTCGTCGGCGGGTTCGTGGTGACCGACCGCATGCTGGAGATGTTCCGCGGAAGGCAACGTCCGCCGTCGAGGGCTGGTTCTGGAGGTTCCGGCGGTATTGCAGGTTCTGGCGGTACTGGAGGTTCTGGGAGTCCGGCAGGCTCTGGTGCCGGGGAGCCGGTCAACGCCGTGAAGCCGGTCAACGCCGTGAAGCCGGTCAACGCCGTGAAGCCGATCAACCCCGTGGAGCCGGTTGATGAGGGGCGACGGCCATGACGCTGCTCAACCCGACCTGGACGGCTCTCCTGTACCTTGCCGCGGCGGCCTGCTTCATCCTTGCGTTGAAGGGCCTGAATTCACCTCGGACTGCCCGTCGCGGCAACCTGATCGGTGCCTTTGGCGCCCTGCTGGCGGTGGTGACCGTATTTGTCTCCGTCAAGTTGGACAACATACCTTGGATCCTTGGGGCCATAGCAGTGGGTTCAGGTGTGGCTGCGCCGGTAGCCCGACGCGTGCAAATGACCCAGATGCCGCAGCTCGTGGCCCTCTTCAATGGTGTGGGAGGTGGTGCTGCGGCGCTTGTGGCTTTGCTGGAACTCTCCCATGCGCAGGATCCGTGGGTTCGCTTGGCCATCGTCTTTACGCTGCTGGTGGGGGCGGTGTCTTTCGCAGGCTCCGGTGTCACCTTCGGCAAACTTCAAGGCCTCATGACCACCCGGCCGGTGACATTCCCTGGCCTGCCTGCACTGATGGCAGTGGTGCTGCTGGCCGCCGTCGGAGCCGGCACCGTGGTGATCCTGAACGGTTCGTTGGCTTTGGCGCTCGTCCTGTTGCTGTTGGGGTTGGTTACCGGAGTGTTGTTGGTGCTTCCTGTGGGTGGTGCTGATGTACCGATCGTCATTTCGCTCCTGAATGCCTTCACGGGCTTGGCTGTGGCGGCGTCCGGACTGGTGCTGGGCAACGTCCTCCTTGTGGTGGCCGGCACGCTGGTGGGAGCTTCCGGCACCATCCTCACCCGTGCCATGGCCGCAGCAATGGGACGAAGCGTTGCAGGCATCATGTTCGGGGCCTTCAAGGGTGGTTCCACAGCGGGTTCCACCGCAGTGAGTGAGAGGCCTGTGCGTTCCTCCAGCGCGGAGGACGTAGCAGTGCTGCTTGGCTATGCCCAGCGCGTGATCATCGTTCCGGGATACGGCCTTGCAGTCGCACAAGGCCAGCACACCGCGGCAGAGCTGGCATTGGCCTTGGAATCACGGGGGATTGAAGTGGATTTCGCCATCCATCCTGTGGCCGGGCGCATGCCGGGACATATGAATGTGTTGCTTGCCGAGGCCAATGTCCCGTACGAGTCGCTGAAGGAAATGGGCGAGATCAACTCCGAGTTCAAAACCACCGATGTTGCCTTGGTGGTGGGCGCCAACGATGTTGTGAACCCCGCAGCAAAGACCACCTCGGGTTCACCGATCTACGGAATGCCCATTTTGGAAGTGGCCGATGCCCGGCAAGTAGTGTTCCTCAAACGCTCAATGCGTCCCGGGTTTGCGGGGATTGAGAATGAACTTCTCTACGAACCGCACACCACCCTGCTGTTTGGCGATGCCAAGGACTCATTGACCAAGGTGCTGGGGGCTGTGAAGGCGCTTTAGGAGACGTAGATCTCTCAATTCGCCCACTCATCTGCGTCATGGATTGACCGGAGTCGGCACACGTCTTGTACAGAAAGCTTTTGGGGAGAGCTTGTACAGCGGGCGAGGGGTCATCGATTTGCAGAACGGTAAAAGGGATTCGCTGTTTGGGACCCGCTTTGGTCAAGCAAAAGGCAGACGGGTAACTAACTGGAGGTATCTGGTTGGTCAAACGGTCCAGGTCTGTCGCGGCAACGACATCGTGGACCAGGGCATGGTGGAAGCGGTGACTGCTGACGGCACGGTGCTGTGGCTCAGCCAGAAGGGGCCGGTGGAACGGCGGATGGTGATGAAGGAACGCGGCGCGGGTCTCTGGATCAGGCTCATGAACTGACCATTTGGGTGTGTCCCTGCCGGACCGCCGGGGCTTCCGGACACTCCGCGGCGGTCCTAAGCTGGGCTACACCAACTACCGATAGCCAGCCACATCCAAGCGAGGTTGCGCCATGACCGTGAAACTCAACAAGAAGGCTTTTGACCACGCGAAGCACCTGATCCGTGATGGCAAGGTGGTCAAGGACATCCGTGATGACTGGAGTGAGCACGCCCCTACTGCCAAGGTTGAGAGCGCGTTCCTGGACAAGCATGGGCACGCCGAATACTCCAAGTGGTTCCTCGGCGTGGACGACGAACACCCGGCCGAGCAAAAGGGGCATTACAAATTTCCGTTTGGTGACTTCAAGAAGATCCACCGCTGCGGCGTGATTTCCGCCGAGAGCAGGGCCGGCCAGTACGATTACGACGATATTCGCGATGCCTTGGGAAAGCTCCTCGAAAAGATTGACGAGGACTGAACCCCGTGGCCAAGCAGCCGGGAAACATCAGCCGAGCCAAATCCTTCAAGAGCGCACCTTTGGCAACGGCACCATCTTCTCGAGGTACCGCGTGCTGACGTCAGCCCTTCCTAGGCTTCCTTGGTTGCGGCGAAGAGCTGCCGGAGAGTGAAGAAGCAACCAAGGGCGCCAAACAGGAGCGCCAGCAGGAAGTCCCCCACGTAGCCGGAGACGAAGTCCGGGTTGTAAGCAAAATTGTCGGCCATGAGGGCCCACGGCTCGGAATTCATCACCATGGCCAAGGGTTCGCGGCCAAGGAACTTCACGGCGTCGAGCCAAACTCCGCCGAGGAAGGATGCCAGCGCCGTCGCAGCGGTGACGATAGCCACCACCCAAACTCCCTTGCGGCTCAGTGCCCCGGCGCCGGTGACGTAGAACTTTGCGGCCATGAAAGCGGCTGCATAGGTGACCAAGGACGTCATCCATCCGAGATTCCAGATGATCATCCAAAGAATGACACCGATGGGCAGCGCTGCCAAGGCGAACAGGGCGCCGCGTCCGATGTCCTCGCGAGGAACAGAACTGGTGAACGTGTCATTGACCTGCGCGGAATGAGTGCCCGGCTGGGAAGGTGCGGCTTCAGGGTGCCAGGACGGGACCTCAGGTCCCTGCCCGGAAGGGAGACGGATTCCGAATCGCGGTTCCGGAGCCGGACTCGAATCCGGTTCACTGAATTCGGGCGCGTTGGATTGTGTGTTGTCAGACATGGGTCCCCTAATGAGAGAGATGGTGCAATGCGAGAGTGATGGAGAAATCCTCGCACGGCCCTCGCACCCCTGCCGTCGTTGGACTAGTAACGGCCCGAATGTGTCGCTGCCGCTAAGCCGTGCCCACGGAGCGGCGGGAGTCGGCCGGACTGTGCGCCAGGATTTCGGCAAGCTCGGCCAACCGGTGCGCACGTGCCGACTCGGCGGGAGAAAAAGGTTCGCCGGGTCGGGAGAAGACCAGCGGGCCGTGCCACGCCGTCGGAATCTTAAAGACGTCAGTGGAAGGCCCGACGGCGGAAGTCGCCCCGGGCGAGGCGCGTTCGGGATCTATCGCAACTACTTTTGCGGACAGGAGCTCGGCGACGGCCATCGGAAGTTCGCTTGGGTTCCCCGCGATGCGGGTGGCGAGACTCAGGGCCTTGGTTTGACCGTCGGCCATGGCCAAAGCCGTGGTGGGCCACACCTGGGACTCACGCCCACCGCCGTCGTGCAGTGCTTTCAACAGTTACTGATCGGTGACCTCGCCCGGCGTCGCGAGAACGAACTCATCCATCACCCCCTCACCGAAGCCCGTGGCAGCAGAGCCTGTTCCGGTCATCGGGGGACATGGAGGCTAAGAATGTTGGCGTCCAACTGGGCGAGGGACTGGGTGATCTGCTGCAACGACCCTGATTGGTCCAGCAGCGCAGTTCGCGCACGCCGCACGGCAGGAGCGAGGTGCAATTTGTGCCGCTGACGGAGGGCCGGTGCGTGCAACCAACGCCGGAGAACCTTGACTGCGGAGGTTCAGCCACCCAGATGATCAATACCGTGGCGGTGACTGCCAGCAGCAGGACCTTGGCCAAGTAGGGGAGTTGGGTTCCGACCACTGCGGCATGATCCAGCAACGGGAGTGCTCGGGTTGGGCTTCATATTTTCATGCTGCCCTGCCCCTGTTTCGAGCCGGTTGCCTTCACGTCACGCTCCGGGGACAGCCAGGTGAACGTGCGAACCCGGCACCCTCGTAGTGAGGAGGCCGGGTTCGTGTGTCGCAACCGCGAAGCAGCGCGCGCGGTGAGCGGAGGATCTTAACGTGTGCGGTCGGAGTCGAGGTCCGAGTTGAAGTCTGAGCTCCGACCAGTACCTCGGGCGGCCGCTGCATCCTTGAGGAGATCACGGATTTCGGCCAGCAGGGCAGTGTCTGCGGGGAGCGGTTCTTCCTCGGGTTCTTCGGTGGCGAGGCGGTTCTTGACCAGGGAATTGATCTTGTTCATGGGTGCCACGAAGATGAAGTACACCACGGCAGCGGTGATCACGAAGGTCACAAGCGCGGTGAGCACAGCGCCGAAGTTGACGAACGTGGCAGGGTTGTTTTCCCAGATCTTGAAGCCGAGTCCGTCAGCGTTCATGCCGCCGGCGGCGGCGATCACGGGATTGATGATGTTGGTGGTAAAAGCAGCAACGAGGGCGGTGAAAGCACTGCCGATGACTACGGCAATGGCTAACTCGATCACGTTGCCGCGAAGTATGAAGTCCTTGAAACCCTTAAGCATGGATGGTCCTCCGATTGGGTGCGGGTGTCTGGCTCAGCAGAGATCAAACTACCACTCCGAGGTTTCGGGGGGTTGTCACAGGTGAGAGAGGATCGAGCGGAAGGGCTTGGGATGTGAGAGAGGATCGGGCGGAAGGGCTTGGGATGTGAGAGAGCGTCAGGCGAGGAGGGAGCGGGTGTGGTCGTTGAGGAACATGCCGCGGGGATCGAACTCGCGGCGGACCTGGAGGAAAGTGTCCAGCTCCGGGTAGAGGCGTTCGAGGCGGCTACGGGTCATGAAGTGAATCTTCCCCCAGTGGGCGCGCGGCTCGAAATCCTGCAGCACGGCATCGGCATCGCGGAAGAACTGCCAGTAGTCGGTTCCGGGCTCGGTGGTCAGCGTGATGACGGTGCTGTCGCGGCCTTGGAATTGGGACAGGTAGGCGTCGTCTGACTTTACCCAGCGGACCTCCACGGGGTACTTCTGCTCGGGGTATTTGCTGCGGATCATTTCCTGGATGGCTTCGACGGCCACCAAACCGTCCTCGCTGCGGACAAAGTACTCAAGTTCATGGAACTGCGTGGTGAAGCCGCCCGGGTAAATCCGGTAGGAACGGTCCAGACGGGAACCTTCGACGTCGGAGAGCCGGCTTTCGTCCCGGACGGAAGCCACGTTGTACCGCTTGGTGTAGCTGCGGCCTCCCATGCTGTGATCGGGCGAACCGGGAAGGTCCAGGAGTTCACAGGAGTCATCTTCGGGGCACCACAGGAAGGAGTAGTGCCTGTTGTCATCGATGTCGGCCTGCCAGGTAGCGGTGGTTTCGGCCCACGTGGGGTAGGTGATCTGTTCCTGCAGGTAGTAGCTGTCCTCCACGGCTAACTCGACTTCCAGGAAGATCCCCAAGGTGCCCAGGGCTGTCTGGGCGGCGCGAAGCTCGCGAAGTTGGCCCTCTCCGATTTCCACGATTTCGCCGTACCCATTGATCAGTTTCACCCACCGCAGTTTGGACGAGAAGCTGCCCAAATCCTTGCCGGATCCGTGGGTGCTGGTGGCCAGGGCGCCTGCGATCTGCTGTTTGTCGATGTCGCCCTGGTTGCTGAGTGCCAGGCCCTTCTCCCACAGGGCATCCCCGAAGGCGTTGATGGTGGTGCCCGCCAATGCCCGGGCGCGGCGCCCTGAACGGTCGGTCCCGGTGATGGCGGAGAGCCCCGACATGTCCATCAGCACACCGCCGGTCTGAACCAAAGGCGAGGACGAGTGCCCTGAGCCGACCGCCCGCACAGGCAAGCCCTCGCGGATGGCGAAACGGACGGCGTCGAGCGCTTCTTGCTCATTCCTGGGCCGAACGGTGAAGGCGGGTGTCGCGCTTTGGTTGCCACCCCAGTTGGTCCACGTGGCATCCGTGGTGAACGGGGCCGTGGGGGTGGCCGCGGCAGGTGCCCGGGAAATGTTGGTGGTCATGGTGAAAGCTCCGTTGCTTGTCTGTGCGCCTACGCGCCGTGGTTGATCATGACGTGTTTGGTCCGCGAGTAATCGTCCAGGGCGTAGAGCGAGAGGTCGCGGCCATAGCCGGAACCCTTGAATCCGCCCCACGGTACCTCGCATGCCAAGACAAGGTGTGCATTGACCCACACAGTTCCGAAGTCCAGCTGCTTGGGAATCCGGAGGGAAAGGCTCGAATCACGCGTCCACACCGAGGCCGACAAACCGTAGGGGCTCTCGTTCGCGCGGGTCACGGCTTCCTCGGTGGTGCTGAAGGTTTCCACGGTAACCACGGGCCCGAAGATTTCGTGCGTGGCGATGTGTGCACCCGCCGGCACGTTGCTGATGACCGTGGGCTCGATGAAGTAGCCGGGACCTTCCAGTGCGGATCCGCCGATAGCCATGGTGAGTCCCGCCCGGCGCGCTTCCGCGAGCGACTCCTTGACTCGTTCATAGTGCGGGAGGGAGATCATGGGGCCGATTTCGACGTCGTCCCCGGCGTCCGGTGCGCCGATGACCAATGTGCCGACCTCCCGGACCAGGTGCTCGGTGAATTCCTCGGCCACGGACTCGTGCACCAGCACCCGGCAGGCAGCGCCGCAGTCCTGGCCGGCGTTCCAGAAGCCGGCGTTGCGGACACCGGCAGCGGCGGCGCGGAGGTCGGCGTCGGGAAAGACAACAACAGGAGCCTTGCCGCCGAGCTCCAAGTGGACGCGTTTGACCGATTTCGCGGCGGTTTCGGCCACGGCCTGGCCGCTGACTACGCTGCCGGTGAGGGCCACCAAGGCAATGTCGGGATGCTCCGAGAGACGTTGTCCGACGGTCCGGCCACGGCCGGTGACCACGTTGAGGATGCCATCCGGGATGCGCCCGGCCAGCATTTCCACCAGCTTCAATGTGGACAAGGGGGTCTGTTCGGAGGGCTTGATGACGATGCTGTTGCCGGCGGCGAGGATAGGCGCAATCTTCCAGGCGGCCATCAGCAGCGGGTAGTTCCACGGAGTAATGACACCCACCACCCCTACCGGTTCGCGGAGGATCACCGAGGTGTGGTCCGTGGCGTAGTCGCCGCCGGCCATGGAAGTCAGGGTACGTGAGGCTCCGGCCATGAACCGGAACGTATCGATGGTGCTCGAAACGTCGTCCTCGGATACGGCGCGCGGTTTGCCCGTGTTGGCGGACTCGATCGCCTCGAAAGCAGCCCGGTTTTCCTCGATGATGTTCGCGATCAAGTTCAGGACATCCGCACGTTCTTTCGGGGTGGTGGCACCCCAGGTTTTTTGGGCGACGACGGCGGCAGCCACCGCGGTGTCCACGTCGCCGGCGGTTCCCGCCTGGACTGAGGCGATGACCGCCTCGGTGGTGGGGTTCACGACGTCGATCAGCAGGCCCGTGGAACCGGGGACGAAGGAACCGTTGATGAAGTGCCCCGCCGGAGGCAGGGGAAGGGCGGGTTGCTGGGGGACAGAGGTGTGGGCGTCTGAGCGTCGGACGGTGAACTGCTCGGTCTGGGTGGTCATGATGATTCGCTTTCGGGGGAGGCTAGGGGGCGGGGCGGGTCAGAGGAGGTTCAGATCAGGTCAGGGGTAAGCGCCGTAGCGGGAAAGGGTGCGGGCTCTGCCTTCTTCCGGAACACGCGGGCCGCAACGTAGTAGAGGGGAGCCACCACTACCAGGCCAACAATCCATGAGATGTCCACTCCACCCAGCGCGGCAGCCAACGGGCCCGTGTAGATGGCGGTTGCCGAGAAGGGAACCTGAATCAGGGCGCCGGCGATGTAGGAGCCGATGGCCACCCAATTAAACCGCCCGTACACGCCGCCGTCGCGCTTGAAGAAGTCTTCAACCCGGTAGTCGCCGTGCCGCAGAAGGTAGTAGTCCACCAGGTTGATGGCGGTCCACGGAACCAGGACGTACATCAGGAAGGAGAGGAAATTGGTGTAGAAGAGGATGAAGTTGTCGCGGGCAAAGAGGGCGATGGAAACGGCGACGACGAAGAGGATGACTGCCGCGATGCTGCGGGTCTTGGCACGGGGCAACCAACTCGGTTTGAAGGTCTGCCCGATGGTGAGGGTGCACAGGACGCCGCAGTACAGGTTCATGGCGTTCGAGGCCGCGACGCCCAGGCAGAAGATTCCAACAATGATCAGGGTCCACGGCTGGAGCAGGGCACCCAGGCTGCCGACGATTTCGACGTCGCCGCTGCTCATGGAGACGGCGAGCGTACCCACCAGTGCACCAAGAATCATGGGGAACAGTGTGCCCAGCACGCAGCCTGAATATGATGCCCAGAAAGCCGGAGCGGAGCCGGTGCCTTGCGGCATGTAGCGGGAGTAGTCGGAGACGTAGGGCGCGTAGGCCAGCTGCCACAGGGCGGAGACGGAGATGGTCCCCATGAAGCCCACCCAGTTGAAGTTGCCCGTCTCCAGGAAGTTTCCGGGCAGTCCATGGACCATCAGTATCCAGCCGAAAGCCAGGAGCAGTGCCAGTCCGGCCGCGACGCTGAGGACGCGGGCATAGGCGTGGATGAGACGGTAACCGAAGATGGTGGCGATTACGCTAACGACGCCAATGATGATGATGCCTGCGTCCACGCTGATGCCCGGGCTGACGGCGGCCATCGCTTCCCCGCCGAACACGAGGTTCGCTGCGAAGAAGCCGACGTACATGACCACCACGATGACCACGATTAAGAGGGCACCGAAGGAGCCGAACTGGCCGCGGGTCTGGATCATCTGTGCCACACCCAGTTGTGGGCCCTGCGCCGAGTGCAGCGCCATGAAGATGCCGCCCACCACGTTGCCGATGATGATTCCCACGATTGCCGGGACAAAGCCGAGGCCGAACACCGTGGTGGCCAGTCCGCCGGTCACGATGGTCATGATCATGATGTTGGAGCCGAACCAGATGGTGAAGAGGTCGCGGGCCTTGCCGTGCCGCTCATTGGCCGGGATGGGCTGGATGGTTTTGTCCTCGAGGCGGGGAACCTCGGTGGAAGCTGCGGGCGTGCTCATGATGCGCTCGCCGAGACTGCTTGGAGCTCACGATCGGCAGTGCCGGTTGCTTTGCTGCGGTTCACCATGAGGCCCAGGAGATCGAACACCAGGGTGGCGGCGGCAACGGTGGTGATGTCCGCATGGTCGTACGCCGGGGCGACTTCCACGACGTCGGCGCCCACAATGTTGATGCCGTCCAGGCCGCGGAGCAAGGCCAGGAGTTCGCGGGAGTGGAGCCCGCCCATCTCCGGCGTGCCGGTGCCGGGGGCAAACGCCGGGTCCAGGACGTCGATGTCGATGGAGACGTACACCGGCGTATCGCCAAGGCGTTCTTTCACGCGCTGGATGGCAGCCGGAACGCCGATGACATCCAGGTCCGAGCAACGGATGATCTGGAACCCGAACTCGTGGTCGCGGAGGAAGTCGTTGCGGTCATAAACAGGCCCGCGGATACCCACGTGCATCGACTTGTCCTCCACCAGCAGGCCTTCCTCGAACGCCCGCCGGAAGATGGTGCCGTGTGTGATGGGCTGGTCAAAGTAGGTATCCCAAGTGTCCAGATGCGCATCGAAATGCAGGAGTGCCACCGGACCGTGGACTGTATTCAGCGCCCGCAGCATGGGAAGGGCGATGGTGTGGTCGCCGCCGATGGAGATGAGCCGCTTGCCCCCACCGAGCCCGTTGCCTCCGCTGATCAAGGGCAATGCCTGCTCTTCGATTTCCCGGACAGCCCGGGTGATGTCGTAGGGGGTGCAGGCGATGTCGCCGGCATCCACAACCTGGGCTTCGTACACCGGTTCGACGTCGAGCTCCGGGTGGTAGCCGGGGCGCAGGAGGCGGGAAGCCTCGCGGACTGCGGCAGGACCGAAACGGGCGCCGGGGCGGAAGGAGGTTCCGCCGTCGAACGGTACGCCGACAATGGCAATGTCGTAGTCCGGGACGCGGTCGATTTGGGGGAGCCGGGCGAAGGTTCCCAGCCCTGCATAGCGGGGGACTTTGGTTGCGTCGACAGGGCCGATGGGCTTGTGCGTTGTCATTGACGGATCCTTGGGGTGAGGGGTGCTCGCCGTTGAGCGGGAAGTTAGTAATTCCATTCTTGGTGACGTGGATCACCCCGGATAGCGGTACATTGACTACAAATGGTCGAGTCGTTTAGACGAATGTCTAAGTCCCGCTGGGAACGGCGCCACAACGTGCCGCACCAGGGATTCAGGAGCACAAAAAATGGCTATCACCGTGGCCGAACTCATCGCAGAGCCGCAACTCGGACTCACCCTCCTGGCCGGATCCGCGGGCCTGGACAACCGCATCACCTGGGCCCACACCTCGGACCTGCCCAGGCTCTGGGAATGGGTCACCGGTGGAGAGCTCATGATGACCAACGGCCTCTCCATTCCCGCCGACCCTGTAGGCCAGGTGGCGCTCGCGGAGGCGCTCATGGACAGCGGTGCCAGTGCGTTGGCGATCGGCGAGAAGATGCACGCCCCGCCCCTCACCCAGGAATTCGTGGCGGCCTGCGAAAACCTCCCATTGCCTCTAATCAACATCCCGTACCCGCTGCCGTTCATCGCGATCGCCCGGTCCGTGGCCGAATCCTCCCTGCTCGAAGAGTCGCGTCGGCTGCGCCAAACTGCCCGCGTCTACGATCTGCTCCGCACGGCCGGAGCTTCCGAAGACCATTGGCAAAGCCTGGTCCAGCGGCTGGCGACCGAGCTCGACGCGGACCTGTTCGTGGTTGACCGACGTTGCCTTCATCCCTGGCATCCGGACGGGCAGGCCCTCCCCGCGTTCCTTGCCGAGGAGTGGGCTCCTTTGTCCGGGCAGGTATCCCTCGCGGGGAAGAACTTCCAATGGCACCGCATCCGCGGCCGGCACGTGCTCACCATGGACATTCCCACGCATGCCAACGCGCTCCTGGTGGTGCTGCCCCACAACGAACCGCACCCGGACGCCGTCGTACTCCTCCATGCCGCGACCGTGCTGGGACTGCAGCTTTCACGCATCGTCTTGTCCCTGGAGGGCCGCCATCGGCTGGCCGGCGAATTCCTGCTGCAGGCCATGGATGGGCGCCTGGGGGCAGCCGAGATGGAGAGCCGCTTGGCCGTTTTCGACGTTCCGCCCCAGGCTTTCCTGCTCGCCTCCCTGACGGCCGCGACCGATCAAAAGACGGCCGGGCAAGCAACAGCCGACGACGGCGACAAGCTGGCCAACGTCCACATTGAACTATGGCGGCACGGGGTTGCGTCGGCGTCCTTGAAGCGGAACAACAGGCTCCACGTAGTGGTCCCTGCCGACGTGCCGGATGACGTCCTGGTGCACTGCGCCGGCGTGGAAACGTCCATCGGGATCAGTGCGCCTGCCGACGTCACAGGCATCCAAAGGGCATTGCAGGAGTCCCTCTGGGCGCTTGGTTCCGCCCGGGCCAACAAGCTGGGGCTGGCCCGCTACGCCGAGGGACCATCGTGGCTTGGACTCACCGGTTTCGAGGAAGGAACGGCGCTGGTCAGGCGTCTGCTGGGTCCGATTTTTGACTATGAACAGGGCCAAGAGGGGGATCTGATCCTCACGCTGAGGACGTATTTGGACTCGCAGCGTTCCTGGCAGAAGACCGCGACGGCGCTCTTCGCCCACCGGCAAACCATCATTTACCGGATGCGGAAAATCGGCGAACTGACGGGGCTGGACATGGGTGAGACCTCCACCGTGGCGCAGTTGTGGTTCGCCCTGCAGATCCATGAGGCGATGCATGAGTAGCTTCGCCTTGCTTGCGCTTATAGAAAAGAACCCGCTATGGTGTGAAGCGTGTCACTCACGTGATGCAACGCTTTTGATCTGCGGCGGGAGAGTCCTGCCGGTACATCCAGTCAGGCGCCGTAGGAGCAAATCCTCCCCAGGAATCTCTCAGGCCCATGTACCGCCGCGGTTAGGCAACTCTGGAAAGCAGTCCGGGTAACCGGGCTCACCGACGGTGCAAGCAGGCAACCATCCCTGCGGAATCTCTCAGGTCCAATACAGAGCGGGGAGGAACCCCACATCATCGTGGCGCTCACTGGGCGCCTGAATCATGGAGTTCCTCTTGACTGTTCAATCAACCCCCACCGCCTTCGCGGACCGGCATATCGGCACCCGCCGCCAAGCCGACGTTGACACCATGCTCAAGGCCATCGGCTACGACTCTGTCGACGGCTTGGTAGACGTCGCGGTTCCCGATTCCATCCGCCAGGAAACTGCCCTGAAACTGCAGGATGCCCTCACCGAGGTGCAGGTCCTCGCCGAGCTCCGCAAGCTCGCGTCCAAGAACAAGACCGCCGTCCAGATGATCGGCCAGGGCTACTACGACACCGTCACGCCGCCGGTGATCCGCCGCAACATCCTCGAAGCTCCCGCTTGGTACACGGCCTACACGCCGTACCAGCCGGAAATTTCCCAGGGCCGCCTTGAAGCGCTGCTCAACTTCCAGACCATGGTGCAGGATCTCACGGGACTTCCCGTAGCCAATGCTTCTCTGCTGGACGAAGCCACCGCTGTGGCTGAGGCCGTGCTGTTGATGCGCCGGGCGAATAAGTCCACCGGACAAAACGCAGGCGCCAAGGACGGCAAGACTGTCCTGGACGCCGACCTCCTCCCGCAGACCATCGCCATTGTGAAGGGACGCGCCGAGGCACTGGGCTTCGAGGTTGAGATTGCCGACCTCAGCGCCGGCCTTCCCGACGGCGACATCAACGGTATCGTCCTGCAGCAACCGGGTGTTTCGGGCCGCGTTTTTGATCACTCCGGCGTCATCGCTGCGGCCAAGGAAGGCGGCGCTCTGGTCACGGTCGCAGCCGATTTGCTGGCGCTCACCCTCATCACGCCCCCGGGCGAGCAAGGTGCGGACATCGCCGTCGGAACCGCGCAGCGCTTCGGCGTCCCGCTGTTCTTCGGCGGCCCGCACGCCGCCTACATGGCTGTCCGCGAAGGCATGGAACGCACACTACCGGGCCGCATCGTTGGTGTTTCCAAGGACAACGCCGGCGTCCCCGCCTACCGCCTGGCCCTGCAAACCCGCGAGCAGCACATTCGCCGCGAAAAGGCCACGTCCAACATCTGCACTGCGCAGGCACTGCTCGCGATCGTGGCCTCCATGTATGCCGTGTACCACGGCCCCGAAGGTTTGAAGTCGATCGCCGAAACCGTCCACGGCCATGCCCGCGTTTTGGCTACCGCCCTGCAGAAGGCCGGCCGCGAACTCGTCTCCGAGGCCTTCTTCGACACCCTGACCGTCCGCGTCCCCGGCAAGGCGGACAAGGTCATCGCCGCCGCCGAAGCCCGAGGCATCAACCTCCGCCTCATCGACGCAGACACCGTGGGCGTCTCCGTTGATGAAACCACGACGCCGGAGGTCCTCTCCGCAGTCGCCGTCGCCTTTGGTGCCGGTCCTGTAGGCGATGCTGCCGGGTTCGAACTGCCCGCCGATGTTGTCCGAACCTCCGATTTCCTGCAGCACCCGGTGTTCAACACGCACCGTTCCGAGACGCAGCTGTTGCGCTACATCCGCAAGCTGTCAGACCGGGACCTCGCGTTGGACCGCACCATGATCCCACTGGGTTCGTGCACCATGAAGCTGAATGCCACCGCTGAAATGGAAGCCATTTCCTGGCCTGAGTTCGCCTCCATCCACCCGTTTGCTCCGGACCACCAAACAGCGGGTTGGCGCGAGCTGATTGAGGACCTGGAAGCGGACCTCACGGAGATCACCGGCTACGACCAAGTGTCCATCCAGCCGAACGCGGGGTCCCAGGGTGAGCTCGCCGGGCTCCTCGCCATCCGCGGCTACCACCTGTCCCGCGGCGACGAGCAGCGCACTGTCTGCCTTATCCCGGCTTCCGCTCACGGCACCAATGCGGCCTCCGCTGTGCTGGCCGGCATGAAGGTAGTAGTGGTGGCCACCGCGCCTGATGGCACCATCGATCACGCGGACCTGACCGCCAAGATCGAAGCAAACAAGGATGTCCTGTCCTGCATCATGATCACCTACCCGTCCACCCACGGCGTGTACGACGCCGACGTCCGCGAAGTCTGTGACGCGATCCACGCAGCCGGTGGCCAAGTGTACGTTGACGGCGCCAACTTGAACGCACTGGTTGGTTTGGCCCAGCCGGGCAAGTTCGGCGGGGACGTGTCCCACCTGAACCTGCACAAAACCTTCTGCATCCCGCATGGTGGCGGCGGACCCGGTGTTGGTCCGGTTGCTGCGAAGGCACACCTGGCTCCGTTCATGCCGGGCGATGCCAACAAAGCCGCTCATGAGGAAGGGCACGGCGTGGCCATCTCGGCTTCCCGTTACGGCTCCGCTGGCGTGCTGCCCATCTCCTGGGCGTACGTGAAGCTCATGGGCGGGCAAGGGCTGACGGAAGCAACCAAGTCCGCGCTGTTGGCTGCGAACTATGTTGCCTCGCGTTTGGATGAGCACTTCCCGGTCCTGTACACCGGCGAGGGCGGGCTCGTGGCCCACGAATGCATCCTGGACCTCCGCGAACTGACCGCCCGAACGGGAGTGACTGCCGAAGACGTGGCCAAGCGCCTGATCGACTTCGGCTTCCACGCCCCCACCCTCGCGTTCCCCGTTGCGGGCACCTTGATGGTGGAGCCCACCGAATCCGAAGACCTGGCCGAGATCGACCGCTTCATCGAGGCCATGATCACCATCCGTGCCGAGATCGAGCAGGTGGCCGGCGGTGATTTCACTGTTGAGAAGTCGCCGCTGCGCAACGCACCGCACACAGCTGCCGCCGTCGTAAGTTCCGATTGGGACCGCGACTACCCGCGCGAGCAGGCCGCGTTCCCTGTCCACCATCTCAAGCAGGACAAGTACTTCCCGCCGGTCGGCCGGATCGACGGCGCCGCAGGTGACCGAAACCTCGTGTGCTCCTGCCCTCCCCTCGAAGCGTTCGAAAACTAAGGACCCCCACATGTCTGAGAACTACACTGCTCTCTACGAGCAGCACAAAAAGGCCGGCGCGTCCTTCACCGATTTCGGCGGCTGGCAGATGCCCCTCAAATACGAGTCCGAGCTCGCCGAACACCACGCGGTCCGCAAGTCCGCTGGCCTGTTCGACCTCTCCCACATGGGTGAAGTCTGGGTCACCGGGCCCGACGCAGCCGCGTTCCTGGACTACGCGCTGGTGGGTAAGTTGTCGGCGATCGCGGTGGGCAAGGCCAAGTACTCGCTGATCTGCAATGCGGACGGCGGCATCATCGACGACCTCATCACCTACCGCCGGCCCTCTCCGGAGGACGGTGTGGACAGCTACCTCGTGGTCCCCAATGCGGGCAACGCGAAGGTGGCCGCTGAGGCGCTTCTGAAGCGCGCGGCCGGTTTTAACGTTGCGGTGGAAGACGCTTCCGCCGAGACGTCCCTCGTCGCCGTGCAGGGCCCGAACGCCGAAGCCATCCTGTTGTCCCTCATTCCGGCCGATCAGCACGCATTGGTCACGGAACTGAAGTACTACGCGGCAGTTGAGGTAGGGATTACTTTCGACGGCGGCACGCAAGACCTGCTGCTCGCCCGAACCGGATACACCGGCGAAGACGGGTTCGAGATCTACGTCCCGAACGTTGACGCCGCGGGCCTCTGGGAAGCCCTGCTCGAGGCAGGGGAAGGCCACGGACTCATCCCGGCAGGCCTCGCAGCCCGCGACTCGCTGCGCCTGGAAGCCGGCATGCCCCTCTACGGCAACGAGCTCAACCGCCACGTCAACGCTTACGCAGCAGGACTGGGTCCCGTAGTTTCCCTGGCCAAGGAAAGCGACTTCATCGGCCGCGATGCGCTCACAGCCATCAAGGCCGCCGGCGTCGGATCCACCCTTGGACAGAAGCTCGTTGGTCTCAAAGGCACCGGACGCCGTGCGGCCCGCGCCCACTATTCGGTCCTCAAAGACGGCTCGCTCATCGGCGAAGTCACCTCCGGCCAGCCAAGCCCGACGCTCGGTTACCCGATCGCCTTGGCGTATGTCGACGTCGAGCATTCAGAACCCGGCACGATCGTGGACGTGGACCTCCGAGGCAAAGCCGAGCCGTTCGAAGTAGTGGCACTGCCGTTCTACAAGCGCCAGAAATAGGGAGTTTGTGTACATATAACGCCCTTATGAGGCCCTGTTAAGGGCATCAGCTGTACAAAAACTCTCAGAGAGAAGGAATTGGAATGAGCAAAGTAGTTGCCGAGCTGAAGTACTCGGCTGAGCACGAGTGGGTTGCCGTCGACGGTGACGGGCCCGTAGGGATCGGGATTTCGGCGGTTGCCGCTGACGCCCTGGGCGACATTGTGTACGTGGACCTCCCCGAGGTTGGTTCCACAGTGACCGCCGGCGAGACGTGTGGCGAGGTGGAATCGACCAAGTCGGTGTCCGACCTGTACTCGCCGGTGACGGGTGAGGTGACCGAGATCAACGACGCCGTCGTCAGCGATCCCGCCCTCATCAATAACGATCCCTATGGTGCCGGCTGGCTGTTCAAGGTTGCCGCCACGTCCGAAGGGCCGCTCATGTCGGCCGAAGAATACGCTGCAACGAATGGTGGAGAACTGTGAACCCGGTATCTGTGACTGACTTTCAGCAGGTTGTTTCGGCGTCGTTGGACGCCCGGCTGTCCGAGCTGGACCCCGAGATCGCCGCGAAGATCGACGACGAACTGGCTCGCCAGCGCGACGGCCTGGAAATGATCGCCTCCGAGAACCACACCGCCGTTGCCGTGATGCAGGCCCAAGGCTCGGTATTGACCAACAAGTACGCCGAAGGTTACCCGGGCAAGCGCTACTACGGCGGCTGCGAACACGTTGATGTGATCGAGCAGCTCGCGATTGATCGCATCAAGGCCCTCTTTGGTGCCGAGTACGCGAACGTCCAGCCGCACTCCGGAGCCCAGGCCAACGCCTCGGTGATGCACGCCCTGATCAAGCCGGGCGACACCATCATAGGCCTGAACCTCGCCCACGGCGGACACCTGACCCACGGCATGCGCATCAACTTCTCGGGCAAGCTTTACAACGTGGTCCCCTACGGCGTCCGCGAGGACACCCACACCGTGGACATGGCCGAGGTAGAGGCCCTGGCACAGGCGCACAAACCGGCACTCATCGTGGCCGGTTGGTCCGCTTATGCGCGGCAGCTGGACTTCGCCGAGTTCCGCCGCATCGCTGACTCCGTGGGTGCCTACCTGATGGTGGACATGGCCCACTTCGCCGGCCTCGTTGCCGCTGGCCTGCACCCCTCGCCAGTCCCGCACGCCCACGTCACCACGTCCACCACGCACAAGACCCTCGCCGGTCCGCGCGGCGGCATCATCCTCTCCAACGACGCCGACATCGCCAAGAAGATCAACTCGGCCGTGTTCCCGGGCCAACAAGGCGGGCCGCTCGAGCACGTCATCGCCGGCAAGGCCGTCGCGTTCAAGATCGCCGCTACCGAAGAGTTCCGCGAACGTCAGGAACGTGTCCTCGCCGGTGCCCGCATCCTCGCAGAACGACTCGTCCAGCCCGACGTCGCCGCCAAGCGCATCAGCGTGGTCTCCGGCGGCACCGACGTTCACCTGGTCCTCGTGGACCTCCGCAACTGCGAACTCGACGGTCAGCAAGCCGAAGACCGCCTCGCCGCGATCGACATCACCGTCAACCGCAACGCAGTCCCCTTCGACCCCCGCCCGCCCATGGTCACCTCCGGCCTGCGCATCGGCACCCCGGCGTTGGCTACCCGCGGGTTCGGGGAAGCAGCCTTCCGTGAGGTCGCGGACATCATCGCCGAAGTGTTGATCGCCGACGCCGATGCGGACCTTTCCGGGTTGCGGCACCGCGTTGACGTGCTTGCCAAGGCGCACCCGCTGTATCCGGGGGTCGCGGACCTCTCTTAGTAGCCCGTCGGGTTCGCCCCTGGGGTCGCACGTTGGGTTGGTCCGTCTGGGGTGGCGCCGTGGGTTCCCGCGTTGGGACCCGTTGGGGCCGACATCCTCCGCGGGCTCGGTCGCATAGGCATCCGCTGAGCGGATGCGATGCTCCCTTGGACGCCCGCTTCCGGATGCCGGCCCCAAGGGGGCCCGGTCGGGTTGCACAGAGTCGGGTTGCACGGATGGGGCAAGACTCAGGGGTTTGCTTGTTTGTGGATGGATTCAGCTGCCGAGAGTGTTCCTCGGGAGCCAGCTTCGCTTGTTGTAGATTGGTCCAGCTGCCGGGGGTGTTCCTTGGGCGTGGGGTTGGTTTGGGCTGGGGTCTTGGTCCGATTCGTGGGTTTGCTGCGGGATGTGCCGGGCGCGCGGCATGTTTGGGGGCGAAGCATCGAAAGGGCGTGGGGGCGCCGGGATTTTGTGGGGTCCGCTCCGTTTGTTGGGGGCCGGGCGGGTTCTGTTTCGTTTTACTTAGTGAGGAAAAACCATGGCCGTTGGGGTCTTTGATCTGTTCTCTGTGGGTATTGGTCCATCGAGTTCTCATACTGTTGGGCCGATGCGGGCCGGGGCGGTGTTTGCCCGTGAGCTGCGTGAATCCGGGCTGCTGGACTCCGTGACAGGCTTGCGGGTTGATCTGTATGGTTCGTTGGCTGCGACGGGTCGTGGGCATGGAACCATGACGGCTACTCTGCTGGGCTTGGAGGGGTATCACCCCGAAAAGATTCTGCCTGATGAGGTGGAGGAGCGGTTGGCTTCCATCGCTGAGACGGGAAAGCTCAACCTGGCTGGCGATGTGCTCTTGGATTATGCGGTGGAGGATATGGTCTTGCATCCGTTGACGGTGTTGCCGCGGCATACGAACGGGATGAGGTTTGCTGTTTCTGATGCTGGG
>NZ_JBLYIE010000003.1:115846-122554 GCF_048537125.1 Paenarthrobacter sp. PPS72
GGTGTTGTATTACGCGTTGAATTATGCGCCGGGGATGGATCAGGCAACGCAGCAGGATCGGGATGATGTGGTGGTGAAGTTCCTGCTTGCTGCCGGTGCTGTGGGTGTGTTGTATAAGGAGCAGGCGTCCATTTCCGGGGCTGAGGTTGGTTGTCAGGGTGAGGTGGGTTCGGCGTCGTCGATGGCTGCTGCGGGGTTGGCTGAGGTGATGGGTGGTACGCCGGGTCAGGTGGAGAACGCGGCGGAGATCGCGATGGAACATAACCTGGGGTTGACGTGTGATCCGATCGGGGGGTTGGTGCAGATTCCGTGTATTGAGCGGAACGCGATTGCTGCGGCGAAGGCTATTAACGCGGCGAAGATGGCGTTGTGGGGCGATGGTACACACCGGGTGTCGTTGGATGAGGTGATCGTGACCATGCGTGAGACGGGTAAGGACATGTCCCATAAGTACAAGGAGACCGCGATGGGCGGCCTCGCCGTCAACGTCGTCGAATGCTGATTGGCACCCCACCATGTGTTGTGGGGCCCGCTCTGCGCCCTGGAACGCATGAAAGACACGCAGAGAAGGCCCCGCAACGTGAACATCTATACAAAGGAACCTAATGACACTCGCACCTGAAGGCCGTAAGTTGCTGCGCGTTGAACAGCGCAACTCGGCGGTCCCGGTTGAACGTAAGCCTGAGTGGATCAAGGCCAAGGTCCAGATGGGTCCGGAGTTCGTCCAGCTCAAGAACCTGGTGAAGAAGGAAGGCCTGCACACGGTGTGTGAAGAGGCTGGTTGCCCGAACATTTTTGAGTGCTGGGAAGACAAGGAAGCGACGTTCCTGATCGGCGGGTCCGAGTGCACGCGGCGCTGTGATTTCTGCCAGATCGATACCGGCAAACCCTCGCCGGTGGACATGTTCGAACCCACCAAGGTGGCCCGGTCCGTGCAGGCCATGCAGTTGCGGTACGCGACGGTGACAGGGGTGGCCCGTGATGACCTGGCCGATGAGGGCGTGTGGTTGTATGCCGAAACGGTCCGGAAGATCCATGAGCTGAACCCGGGGACCGGGGTGGAGTTGTTGATCCCTGATTTCTCCGGCAAGCCCGAGCACATCGCGGCGATCTGTGATTCCAAGCCCGAGGTGTTCGCGCACAACGTCGAGACCGTGCCGAGGATTTTCAAGCGGATCCGTCCGGCGTTCCGGTACGAACGTTCCCTGGACGTGATCACCCAGGGCCGGGATTTGGGCATGGTGACCAAGTCCAACCTGATCCTGGGCATGGGCGAGACCCGCGAGGAAATTTCCGAAGCCCTGCGGGACCTGCACGCTGCCGGGTGTGACCTGATCACGATCACCCAGTACCTGCGCCCGTCCGAGCGGCACTTGCCGGTGGACCGGTGGGTCAAGCCGCAGGAGTTCGTGGATCTCCAGCACGAAGCCGAGGAGATCGGGTTCCTCGGTGTGATGTCGGGTCCGTTGGTGCGGTCCTCGTACCGGGCCGGGCGTTTGTGGGCCACCGCGATGCGTAAGAAGGGCTGGGAAATCCCCGCGGCCCTGGCCCACATCGAGTCCTCCGGCACCACCCGCCAGGAAGCCTCCACCATCCTCGCCGCCCACGGCTAACGCAGATGTGCTTCTCCGCGGCTGCCGCGGGTGGTCACCAACAACAGCAGCAGTAGTACGACGGCGGCTGGTTGCCTTTCTGAGGCGACTGGCCGCCGTCGGGCGTTGAGCGTTGGGGCCACGTAATGAAACCGAAGCATTCGAACACAAGCGCAGTTTTTGCTCAAGACGGGCACAATGTTCGCGCAGTGCCGCAGGAGCGCAGGAGATACCCGGCGGGCTTGGCTCGGCGATCAGCCAAAAGCTGTCACGTTAAAACTGAGTATCCACGCCCGCGTCATGACTGCGGACACTGGCTCGTATCCAAGTAGTCCGCCTCCGAAAACTGAGTACTTGCCTTTGGTATGAGCGTATTCCCGACCCCTTGTTCGGGCGGAAAAGTGAGGTACCCCGAACACTAGCCACAGGGCTGGCGCGGACTGAACTATTGGGGTCATCGCTTCATCCGACACCACCGATCGGATGCTGGGGGCTGCGATGCGGCTCCCCGGGACGTAGATCAACCAAGGAGCCTTATCATGCGCAAGCTTTCCAAGAAGAGCCGGATTACAGCAGCCGTCGCCGGCGTAGCACTGGTGGCAGTTGGCGGCGGAGCTGCCTACGCCTACTGGACCACCACGGGTTCGGGCAGCGGCGAGGCCACCAATGCGGCCGGCGGCGGAACCGTAACCCTGCACGCTAATTTTGCGGCAGGGCTGGCTCCGGGCAACCAGGTGTCGGTGGCTTACACCGCGGATAACGCCACCACTTCCAGCACCGTAGTGGGTGCCCTCAGCGCGAACGTCACCACCAACGTGGCTGCTTGCCTTCCCGAGTGGTTCGAGGTCACGGCCGTGACCAGCAACAGCCCTGTGGCAGCGAACTCCACCGCAACGTCAGTGGGCAGCGGCGTGCTGAAGTTCAACGACAGCACCACGGCCAACCAGGACGCCTGCAAGGGCGCAGTAGTAACGGTCAACGTCACCAGCCTGTAGCGCCTGGTCGCCGGGGACCACCTTGCCAGTGGTGGTCCCCGGCCCACGCTTTCCCTGCTACCTGCACTGAAGCCAGCACTGAACACGCCTGAAAAGAGCCTCCATGGACCCCCGACGAAAGCACGCTGCGTCACCGAAAAGTACTGGGTCACCGAAAAGTACCGGGTCACCGAAAAGTACTGCGTCACCGAAAAGTACCGGGTCACCGAAAAGTACTGCGTCACCGAAAAGTACCGGGCAGTTGCGTAAAACCGGAATTCCGCTGCGCGCCCTTTTCCTGGCCTTGGTGGTGGCGCTCGTGCCCATGGTGACGCTGGCTGCCAGCACGGGGCAGGGCAACGCACTGGCGAATGTGGGCAAAGTGTCCAAAGGGATCACGGTGACGCTCTCTCCCTCCAGCCGTACTGTGGACCAAGGGCAATCTGCCAGCTATTCGGTGTCTGCTTCATCGATCGGAGGCTTTACCGGGCAGGTGACATTCGCCGTCGTCGGCCTTCCGACCGGAGCCGCAGCCCAGTGGCAGCCATCATCCGTGCTCCTGTCATCCGGCAGCACGGCCCAGGCGACCCTGACGGTGACCACATCCCCCGCTACTCCTGCCGGAAGGTCCGACTTCACGCTGAAGGCGACCAGCGGAACAACGCAGGCGTCAGTACAGGCGCAACTGCACGTGCTGGAGGTCAAGAGGAACTTCGCGGTTTCCGGCTCCGTTGACGGGATGTTGGCTCCTGGTGTTTCCCGGGCGCTGGACCTGCAGATTTCCAACCCGGGCAACAAAAGCATCGCGGTGACCAACCTGTCAGTGGCCATCAGCCAGGTGGTCCGAACCCCGACGGCGGTGGCAGCCAACCTTCCCTGCACTACTGCTGACTACAAGCTCATTCAATACTCCGGCCAGTATCCGCTGACCGTGGTGCCGGGCACCCGCTCGCTGTCGGCGCTGGGTGATTCCGAAGCGCTGTGGCCGCGGATCCAGATGCTGGACACCGCGCAGCTCCAAGATGGTTGCAAAGGCGCCACCCTCAAGCTCACGTACTCCGGCACGGGACAGGCGAACTGACATGGCTACGGCAGTCCGAACTCCCCGCATTCCCGGCAAAGGACGCCTGGCGCGAACCGCGGCTGCCACCGTGGCTCTCTGCATCCTCGGTGGTGCGGGTTCCGCGTACGCCTACTGGGTTACCGCCGGAATCGGCAGCGGATCAGCAACCAATGGCACCATGCAGGCCGTCACGGTGGACGCACTCGTCCCGGGCGACACGCTGCAAACCAGCCTGGTCCCCGGAGGGACCGCCGACGTCATCCTTCGCGCGTCCAACCCCAACCCGCACGCGGTGACCATCTACGGTATCGCCGCGAACGGGCCGGTTACTGCCGATGCCGCCCACCCCGGCTGCACCCCCACGGGAGTGACGTTCACGCCTCCGCCGGCACCCTTGGCTCCCGCAGCAACCATCCCGCCGAACACCTCCATCTTGTTGACTCTTGAGGGCGCCGCCAGCATGAGTGCGGCTTCGCTTTCTGCGTGCCAGGGCGCCAAATTCGATGTTCCCGTGACACTGGAGGTACGGAAGTGAGCAGGCAACGCCCCCTATCTGGCGGAACGGCCACCTTTGGCTTCTGGAACAGGATCGCGGTGATCGTGGTGGGCATACTCCTGGTTTCCTGGGGAGGGCCGGCCGCCAGCGCGTTCTGGGGTTCGGTCGGCAGCGGTTTCGGGGCGGCCAAGGCCGATGCCGTAGCCCAGGGCGCGAGGCCCGCAACCGCCGTCTCCGGCACCAGTGTGACGGTCACTTGGGCGGCGAGTACGACGACGGCGGGACGGCCCGTGAAAGGCTACAGCGTCGCCCGCTACGCCACAGCGACCAATGGTACGGGGATCGCTGCGGCAGGAACCTGCGCGGGAACCATTGCTGCCCTGAGCTGCGTGGACAGCAACGTTCCTACCGGCACCTGGTACTACGCAGTCACGCCGTTGCTCTCTGCGTGGCAAGGCGCGGAAAGCATCCGGAGCGCAGCCACGGCCTTGGACGCCACCCCACCCGGAGCGCCTGTTATCACTGCTCCGGCCTACGTGTATTCCAGCAATGTAAACAACGTTCCCGTCAGCGGCACCGCCGAACCAGGTTCAACCGTGGTGCTCACGGTCGCAGGTGCCGGGGCCCAGCCTTTGACGCAAACCCTGAGCACCGGCAGTTCCGGAAACTGGGCGTCACCACCCCTGGACATGAGCGCTTTCAGCGAAGGAACCATCAGTTACTCAGCGCGGGCAACGGACGCGGCAGGCAACACCGGCCCTGCGGGAACGGCCGCCTCCACCAAGGACGTGACGGCACCAACCGTGACCGCGGTTCAGCTGATCAACGGCGGCATAGCCGATCGCTTGGATAAAGGCGACAAGGTGATATTGACGTTCTCCGATGCGCTCAACACTCAACTGATGTGCAGCGCTTGGGCTGCTACTGGCGCCCAGTCCCTGACCTCCAACAGCGGCCAAGTGACCGTCAGCGTCGATGCAGTCGATATTCTCAGAGTCACCAGCGGCGCCTGTACCATCAGGCTCGGCAGTGTTTTCCTCGGCGCGGACTACACCGGTCAGAGTCGCAGCTTCTCGGGCCAAGGCAACGGTGGCAACGCCTCCTCGCTGGTTTGGAACGGCACTGATACCCTCACCATTACTTTGGGAGCGGGCATGGCTGGCACCAATACAGCGACCTCGGGGGATGCCTTCCCCACTTACACCCCCGCCTCCGGCTTGACTGACGACGCTGGCAACCCGCTTGGCACCTCGTCAGTCCCCGGAGTTCCATCCCGGTTCTAACACCGCCGTTCGGGCGCCAATCCCGGAGTTTATGCAGATAGTGCCCCTCGCCCACGTGATGAGGGGCACTATCTGTGCCCGATTCCGGGGGCGCCTCAAAGCCCGGGCGTAACCTTGAAGCGGACGCCAGCGCCGCCGTCGTACTTTTGATCCTGCGACGAAAGGCGAGCTGCCACTTGAAGGCTGTAGCGGACTTGTTCACGATGGGCCCTGGAAACAAGGACCACCATCCCGCCCTCCGCTGCGCTGTAGGTGTGTTTGTTCCGCTGATTACCTTGACGTTAGTGGGGCGGCTGGACCTGGCGGTGTTTGCTTCTTTTGGCGCGTTCACTGGCATTTATGGCCGGAACGAGCCCCACAGCGTGCGCTTCCGGAGTCAGTTGCGCGCCGGCGGCTTCATGCTTTTGATCATTCTTCTGGCCACGCTCATGGCCCGCTTTGCGCAGGCGGGAGGCATCGAAGGTGCAGCTTATTCCTGGCTCCTGACGGCGGCGACCACTGTGGTGGCTGGTGTCTGCTCTGTGGTGGTGGCAGCCTGGAGGCTCCGTCCCGGCGGCTCGCTCTTTCACATTTTCGCCTTCGCTGCCATTGCCTCCATCACTGCGCAGCCTCCACTCTGGGAAGCCATGGTGGTGGCAGTGGGAACCACGGTCTTTTGCCTGCTCATCGGCATGTCTTCGCGCGTACTCAAAAGCCACCGGACACCGTGGAAACGGCCTCCACCCCTCCGTCACACAGCGGCCGAGCGCCGGGCGATCCGGCTCGAGGGTGGCGGCTACCTCGTGGCTGCTGGCTTGGCCGGAACCATCGCAACGTTGGTGGGGGAGCGGCTCGGGTTCGGGCACACCTACTGGGCCATGGTGGCCGCTGTGGTTCCGCTGGTGGGTCATTCGACGCGTCACAGGGTTAGCCGTGGCATCCAAAGGATCGCCGGAACGGTGATCGGACTCGTGTTGCTGGCCGGTATTCTCTGGCTGAACCCCGCGCCGTGGGCCATGGTCCTGGTCATTGCCGCGTGCCAGTTCGGGGCGGAAATGTTCATTGCGCGCCAGTACCTGGTGGCCCAGGTATTCGTGACGCCGTTGGCGTTGATTGCCACGCTGTTGGCGGCGCCCGTGAATCCTGCTTTGCTGTTGCGGGACCGCATCATCGAGACCGTCATTGGTGCCGCCGTCGGCGTCGCAGTGGTGGTGGCTCCGGCTGTTTGGCGGCGTCTGCGGGCGGATGGGCCTTTCGCCTAAGCTCTCATACGACCGCGGCTGGTAAGCGTGGACTCACTAACCTCGATTTTTCATGACGG
>NZ_JBLYIE010000004.1:0-170115 GCF_048537125.1 Paenarthrobacter sp. PPS72
ACCAGGATCAGAACGATCCCACCCAATCAAAACCCGCCCGGTGGATCGAGGCTTAGAGCACCGTCACCATAGAACGCCGGTGTTGTCTGTTTCCTACCGTTCTTCTTGCCATTTGGCAGCGGGGTGCCAGCGAAACCGTGGCGCACAATCTGTTCCCAGTCACCCTTTGCTAGCGGGCGTGACTTGGTCTCCCTGGAAAGTACTCCGGCAAGCCGGGGTTCGACTCCCTGCAGATACTCTTTGAGGGCATTGAAATCGATGTGATTGTCCATGTTGTTGGCTAAGTCGAATGCCGCGCGTCGGACTTCCTCGTCCTCGGGTTCGTCCGGGCGGGGATCGAAATCCACCCCGAACCGCAGTTCTCCCCCGGGCTTGTTCCCCCACCAACGAACTTCCGCCATGAAACACCGGTCGTTACCCTCGTTCCTGACCGGAGTCCAAGCTTGTATCAGGGGCAGTCCCCCACCGCTTGTAACACCTGCAAACGCCAACCGACCGCGGCTGCGCAAGTCGACCGCGAAACGACGGGTGGCGACCCGCGCCAGGAACTTCTGCGTAAGAGAGGCCAGGGAAGCACTTCCGACGGTCCCTGCAGGCGCGAAAACCCCGAATAGTTGCTGGTCCCATTCCTGCAAGATCACGACTGCCTCGCGCGCGAGTCCCCTTGACACTTCGTCTTCCACGTCCGTCCAAGCCGCAAAGATTTGCGTCAGGCTAAGAAAATGCCAGCGCCGGGTCAGGTCCGGGTCAAGACGCTGTCCGTCCAAATCGAGCGCCGCAAGGTAGAGATTCACATCGCCGGGAAGTTCTTCGTAGTTCTCCTGCTGCCTGGAGCTCATGACGTGGCCTAGCTTGACCTCAACTGCGGCAATTCGTCCGTCTTCCGCGGTCAGCAACAGATCAGCGTTGTTTGATTTCAGTACTTCCCGGTCCACCGTCTTTGGGACGAATCCAACCAAGTCGACCCATGGCTCACTATCGCTGTCACTCAAAAACTGCAGCAGATCCGAGATGTTCGTTTCTTGGGCGAGAATCCGGCCAAGACCTCTGCTCCGTAACCAAGGTTGTGATGTCACCATCGCCTGAGCCTGACAGCTAAATGCCTCAAAGCCAAAGGCATTTCGCTAGATGTATCTGCGCCCTGGTAGGCATGAGGGCATGTACGTGAGCTCGCGCTGCAACTAGCCCCCGTGGGACTCGCGTCGAGGGGCGGGATCCCGGCACTTAGCGAGGCCCAAAGGGGCGAGATCTAACCCTTCGGCGAAGCTAGGCGTAGATTGATCCCGGACCGCGGAGGCAACAATGGCCAAGCAGAAAGCCAAAAGCAACGACTACGCGTTCGTCACCGTGTGGCGTGTGGCGGGAACACGTCAGGAAGTGCTGGATGTCCTTAGCGATGCCGTCTCCCTCAAACAGTGGTGGCCCTCCGTCTACCTCGCGGTGACGCCCGTAGCCCAAGGCGGCCCGGATGGGGTTGGCGCGTCCTTCGACCTTCATACCAAGGGCTGGCTCCCGTACACACTCAAGTGGCGGCTCACCGTCACAGAACCGATCACCCTCAACGGCTTCGCCCTCACTGCTGAAGGCGACCTCAATGGCACCGGCCGCTGGACTTTCGAGACCGACGGGCCAGAGGTTGTCATCACCTACGACTGGCGGGTCGGCGCGGCCAAGCCCCTGCTTCGCCGTCTGAGTTGGCTCTTCAAACCGGCTTTCTCCGCCAACCATCATTGGGCCATGTCCCGCGGTGAGGAGAGCCTGAAACTTGAGCTCCGCCGTCGACGTTTACAGGGTGGGGCCGGTAGCGCGGCCAAAGTGCCGGAGCCTCCGCAGCCCACCTTCGCGCGGTGGGCGCAGCGCTAGGCCTACGTTCCCGCCCAGTTACTGAGGCCCTCAGCTCAAGAGTGCCCGCGGAAATCCAGGAATCCAGGCAAGGCGAGCTCCGGAAAACCGGAGGTAACTGGGGAGGAACGCTGCAACGTGCATACCCACCCATCCGGTTCCTGCCCGGCAACGAACTCCCGATAGAATCAAGACGCCGACCAACCAAGCAGCCAACGAAGAGGGAGGACCCGTGCGCGCTTCGCAGTCCCGGGCACCCTTTCATGCGTTGCGGTCAGGCGCCATCTCGTTAGTGGTGGTTCTTCTCGCTGCTGGAGCCCACATTGTGGGAGGCGGAGAACTTCCGACGGCGCCGGTCCTGCTGGCGCTCGTTGCGCTGACGGCCCTGGCTGCCACACTCGCCACCCGGTTCAAGTTGAACGTGGTCACCATGGCGGGGCTCTTGGGCGCAGGACAGTTGGCGCTTCACGAAGCTTTCACCTCATTGAGTCCAATAACCACCAATGTGCAGGGTACAAACCACCACTTGGGTGCTGAAGCGTTGAATCCTGGACTGGACATCGCGGCGACACACACCCATGAACTCGGCACGGCTTTTGGCACCATGATGCTTGTGGGACACATCCTCGCCACGGTCGCTTCGGCCATGGTCCTGGCAAAGGGCGAAGATGCGCTGTGGCAACTCGCTGCCTGGTTGCGGCCCTTGCTCGCCCTACCCGCGTTGGTGTTCAGGCCCGACGCCGGCGCCTCACCTGTCGCTGCGGGCGCACCTGACGTCTTTACCCCCCCGCCCTTGGCGGAACCTTAGGCAAGACAGCCGCCGCGGCCCGCCCGCCGTCGTCGTACTTCCCTAGTTCCGCCCGGCACCTGCACGCCTCGCATCGAGCGCGCAACAGCAAAGCCTTTGCAAGGTGACGGGCGCCATACCCGTAGCTCGCGCCGCATATCCCGGCGCTCCCGAAAGGCACTTCCCATGAAATCCTCGATTCGCCGCACCCTGTCCGCTACCGCCGTCGCCGGTGGAACCGCTGCCCTGATGATGGCCGGCCTGGCCGGAGCCTCTGCGCACGTTTCGGCCGATCCGAACAAGACTGCCGCCAATTCGTACGCGCTGGTGACCTTCGGAATCCCCCACGGTTGCGATACCTTTGGCACCACGAAAGTCACCATCTCACTTCCTGAGGAACTGAACGACGCCCAGCCGACGGTCAACCCGAACTGGGACGTGGAGAAGGTTACGGAGACCCTCGCCGAGCCCAAGAAACTCGATGACGGCACGTCCATCACCAAGCGGACGAGCCAGATTGTGTACACGGCCAAAGCACCCTTGGATCCGCACCTGCGGGACGCCCTGGTTTTGTCGGTCAAGCTGCCGGACGCTGCTGGCAAGACCATCTACTTCCCCACGCTCCAGACCTGCGAGCAAGGCCAGACTGACTGGTCCGAAATGGCAAAGGAAGGCCAGGACCCGCACGACCTCAAGGCTCCGGCCCCGTCGGTCACCATCACTCCTGCCGATGCCGCTGGTGATCACCACGCAGCAACAACGGAGTCCACCGAGCAGGCTGCCGCTGTCACCGATGATGGTTCGCAGGCGCGCAGCTGGGCCGGCCTGATCGCCGGCATCGCCGGGCTGGGCTTGGGCGGCGCCGCGTTCTTCCGCAGCCGCTCCGCCAAGCCGGCACTGGCCAAAGTCGACACCAACGCCAAAGCCGACACCAAGTAGGTGCAGAAGGATTGGCGCCCGGAAGATCACAATCCGGGCGCCAATCCGCGCTCCCCGCCGTGGCTGAATTGACTCGGATGAGGGCCGGGGCAAGGCTGGTGCCCATGTGGACTCAGCGCATCAAAACCGGACTTGTGACGACGACGGCGGCCGCTGCGCTGCTGCTTCTTGCTGCTTGTGGGCCAAGCCCCAGCCCATCGGGAACCAGCAGTGCCCCGCCCACCTCCTCTACGCCGTCGGCCTCGACTCCGTCGGCGTCAGCGACGTCCAACCCGCCTTCCCCAACGGCGACGACGGCACCCTCCCCTTCGGCAACAGCAACGTCCGCTGCGCCCGCAGCACCAGCGCTGTGCAAGGCGGCGTCCCTCACCGCTGCAACGGATGCGACCGGCGGCGGTGCGGCCGGAAGCATCTACGAGAAATTGATCCTGACCAACTCCGGCACCACACCCTGCATCCTGGAGGGCTTCGCGGGAGTCTCGCTGACGGCCGATGCCAACGGTGAACCAATCGGCGAACCCGCAACCCGCGAAACCACAACTCCTGTGACCAAAATCGAGCTGGCTCCAGGGAAGTCGGCGTGGGCCGAAATCCGGTACACGCAGGCCGGCAACTACGGCGACTGCACCAAAACCCCTGCGGCGGGTTTCCGAATTTATCCGCCAAACGACACGGCGTCACTGTTCATCCCGGAGCCGCATGATGCGTGCAGTAACGCTGGCATCAAGCTCCTGACCATCACGGCGTTCCAGGCAGTCTGACCGCCTTCCCACGGCTCCGGCTTATTCTGTCAGAGCCGTGGGGCATGATGGAGGGATGCAGGAGCCGCAGGCGTCGGATGGCGCCATCAGCCGTTTCAGCCAGGCAACCAGGGAATGGTTCCTCGGCGCTTTTTCCGAGCCCACACCCGCGCAGGATGGTGCCTGGAACGCGATCTCCTCGGGCTCCCATGCCTTAGTAGTGGCTCCTACAGGCTCCGGCAAAACCCTTGCCGCTTTCCTGTGGGCCCTTGATCGCCTGCACTCCACCCCGAGCGACACGCTGCCCGGACTTGAGACCGTCCCGGCCAACGGCAAGGGCCGGGCCAAGCGCCCCAAAACCAAGACGCGCGTCCTCTATATCTCTCCGTTGAAGGCGCTGGGTGTGGATGTGGAGCGGAACCTCCGCGCGCCCCTGATCGGCATCACCCAAACGGCCAAACGTTTAGGGCTCCCCGCACCACTGGTGACGGTGGGCGTCCGTTCAGGAGATACGACGGCGGCAGATCGCCGCACGCTGTTGACCAACCCGCCGGACATCCTCATCACCACTCCGGAATCCCTGTTCCTCATGTTGACGTCCCGTGCCCGGGAGACGCTCAGCGAAGTGGACACCATCATCATCGACGAAGTGCATGCTGTGGCCGGCACCAAACGCGGCGCACACCTGGCCGTTTCTTTGGAGCGCCTGGATGCCCTGCTTCCGAAGCCTGCCCAGAGAATCGGGCTCTCCGCTACGGTCCAGCCCCGGGAGCTGGTGGCCCAGTTCCTGGCGGGACAGGCTCCGGTGGAAATCGTGGCTCCGCCATCCAAGAAAAACTGGAACCTCACGGTCACGGTCCCTGTGGAGGACATGTCTGACCTGCAGGGTGCTGCCGGGGCGTTCGACTCCGGGCCGGCGTCCGGTCTTCAACCCCAGGCTTCCATTTGGCCGCATGTGGAGGAGCGGATCGTGGATCTGGTCCTGTCCAAGCAGTCCACCATTGTCTTCGCCAATTCCCGCCGGCTTGCTGAACGCCTCACAGCCAGGCTGAACGAGATCTACGCTGAACGCCAGCTGATGGCGGTGGGCGGTAGCGAGTGGGCGGCTGCAGATTCCAACCCCGGGATCCCGGCCTCGACGGCAACTCCGGCGCACATGATGGCCCAGGCTGGAAGTACCACGGGTGCTGATCCAGTGCTGGCCCGCGCTCACCACGGCTCGGTGTCCAAGGACCAGCGGGCCATGATCGAGGACGACCTCAAGTCCGGCAGGCTCCGCTGCGTAGTGGCAACGTCCTCCTTGGAGCTTGGCATCGATATGGGTGCCGTGGACCTGGTGGTCCAGGTGGAATCGCCCCCGTCGGTGGCCAGTGGGCTGCAGCGCGTTGGCCGTGCCGGGCACCAGGTTGGCGAGATCTCCGAGGGCGTCCTCTTCCCCAAGCACCGCGCCGACCTCCTCCACACCAGTGTCACGGTTGAACGTATGCTGGCCGGCCAGATCGAGCGCCTGAGCATTCCAGCCAATCCGCTGGATATCCTGGCCCAACAAACAGTCGCGGCTACCGCACTGGGAAGCATCGACGTCGAAGACTGGTTCAGTACTGTACGCCGCTCAGCGCCGTTCGCGAGCCTGCCGCGTTCAGCCTTCGAGGCCACGCTGGACCTCCTGGCCGGCAGATATCCTTCAGACGAATTCGCCGAACTCAGGCCCCGCATCATCTGGGACCGGCACGCCGGAACCATTGAGGGAAGGCCCGGTGCCCAGCGCCTGGCAGTTACCTCCGGTGGCACTATCCCGGACCGCGGACTGTTCGGCGTGTACATCATCGGCACAGAAGTCGAGGGCTCAGCTCCCCCCGGAAACACTGACGGATCCGAACCCACAGCTAACGCCCGTGCCGCCAAGGGAGGACGCCGCGTCGGTGAGCTCGACGAAGAAATGGTTTACGAATCCCGGGTGGGAGACGTCTTCGCACTAGGTGCCACCAGTTGGAAGATCGAGGACATCACCCATGATCGCGTGTTGGTCTCCCCCGCGTTTGGCCAACCCGGCAAGCTTCCCTTCTGGAAGGGCGACTCCCTCGGCAGGCCCGTGGATCTGGGCCGCGCACTGGGTGCCTTCATCCGGGAATTGTCGGCCGCAGATGAAGCCCCGGCCATGGAGCGCTGCCAAGCCAGCGGGCTGGATGCCTTCGCCGCAAGCAACCTGCTCCAGTACCTCAGGGAACAAAAAGAGGCGACTGAGATCGTCCCCAGCGACCGGACCTTGGTGGTGGAACGATTCCACGACGAACTCGGTGACTGGCGCGTAGTCCTCCACAGTCCGTTCGGCATGCCCGTCCACGCTCCGTGGGCACTTGCCGTGGGCCAACGCCTGCAGCAGCGCTATGGCCTGGATGGATCGGCCATGGCAGCTGATGACGGCATTGTGCTGCGGGTGCCCATGATGGAGGACGAACCACCCGGTGCTGAGCTCTTCCTCTTCGACCCCGAGGAACTCGAGCAAATCGTCACCGCTGAGGTAGGCGGCAGCGCACTGTTCGCTTCCCGGTTCCGCGAGTGTGCAGCCCGTGCGTTGCTTCTCCCCCGGCAGAATCCAGCCAAGCGCCAGCCCCTATGGCAGCAACGCCAGCGCTCTGCTCAGTTGTTGGATGTAGCGCGGAAGTATCCTTCATTCCCCATCCTGCTCGAAACAGTGCGGGAATGTTTGCAGGATGTTTACGATTTGCCCGCGCTCAAAGACATTGCGGCATCGGTGGAGCGCAGGGAACTCAGGATCGTGGAAACCACCACGCAGCAGCCCTCCCCTTTCGCGAAGTCCCTGTTGTTCGGTTACGTGGCCCAGTTCCTCTACGAGGGAGACTCCCCCTTGGCGGAGCGCCGGGCAGCTGCCCTCGCCCTCGACTCCACGCTGCTCAACGAACTCCTGGGTCGTGTAGAACTGCGCGAACTCCTGGACGCGGCGGTCATCGACTCAACGGAATTGGAGCTGCAGCGCCTCAGACCGGACCGGCGTGTTCGTGGCATGGAAGGCGTTGCGGATCTGCTGCGGCTGCTTGGTCCCCTCAGCATTGAAGAAGTGGCTGAACGTCTGCAAGGGCTTGAGCAAACTGAGGATGTGGAACACCTCGAGGACATCCCGCCGGCCGCCCATGGCAGCGCCGCCGACGCCGGGGCCCACCTCGCGGCCCTGCAAAAAGCCAACCGAGCACTCAAGGTAACTATCGGCGGCGTCGAGCGTTTTGCTGCCGTTGAGGACGCCGCGCGACTCCGCGACGCCATTGGCGTCCCGCTGCCCATGGGCGTGCCGCTCGCTTTCATTGAGCCCGTCCATGATCCCCTGGGTGACCTCGTTTCCCGGTACGCTCGCACGCATGGCCCTTTCACCGCCGCTGAAGCTGCGGCGAGGCTGGGGCTCGGCGTCGCCGTGGTCAATACGGCCCTGAAGCGACTGGCCGGCGACGGCCGGGTAGTGGAAGGTGAGTTCCGTCCACACGCCGTCGCGGAGCAGCCCTCGGAAGCACCCGATACAGAGCTCATGACCGTGGACGCTCCCCCGGCCAGCGAGTGGTGTGACGCCGAAGTCCTGCGGAAACTGAGGCGTCGCTCGCTCGCTGCGTTGCGGGCCGAAGTGGAGCCTGTGGACACCGCGGCCTACGGTCGTTTCCTGCCGGCATGGCAAAACGTGACTTCGCCGGGTAAGTCCCGAAGCCAGGCGTTGCGAGGGCTGGACGGCATTATCACCGCAGTGGATCAACTCTCCGGTGTACCCATTCCCGCATCCGCATGGGAGCCCTTGGTCCTGGCGAGCAGGGTGGCAGACTATAAACCGGCCATGCTGGATGAACTCATGGCTGCTGGTGAACTCCTGTGGTCCGGCGCGGGGTCCCTGCCCGGAAACGACGGCTGGATCAGCCTCCATGTAGCCGATTCCGCTGAACTAACGCTCAACCCGGACCCCGAGTTCGAACCCGGCGACGCCCAACAGCGGCTCTTGGAACACTTCAGCGCAGGTGGTGGCTACTTCTTCCGGCAACTCACGGACGTGGCCGGCGGGATGGATGCGGTGTTGAGTGATGACGCGGTGGTTTCGGCCCTCTGGGACCTCGTCTGGGCCGGCCGCGTCACGGGCGATACTTTCGCGCCCGTGAGGGCCATGATCGCCGGCGGGAAAACCGCCCACCGGCAAGTAGCCAAGGCCCCGAGGGCACGGGCACCGCGAATGAGCAGGCTGGGCCGTTCCCATGGGACGGGCCTGCTGGGCTCGCCCGGGCTATCGGGTGGTCGCTACGGCTCGGTGACAGGCGGCATTGCGGCTGCACCGCCGTCGGCAGTTGGCCGCTGGTCAGCGCTTCCGGCGCCGGAATTGGATCCCACCATCCACGCCCGCGGCACCGCTGAGCTCCTGTTGGACCGCTACGGGGTGGTCACCCGCGGCTCGGTCATGGCTGAGAACATCATCGGCGGCTTCGGGCTCATGTATAAAGTCCTTGCCCGCTTGGAAGAAGCTGGCCGATGCCGCCGCGGCTACTTCATTGAACATCTGGGGGCCGCCCAGTTCGCCGTCCCCGCCACCGTGGACCGGCTTAGGTCCTTCACTGAGGACGCACGCATCTCCAAAGCCGAGCCATCCGCGCTTGCCCTTGCCGCGACCGACCCCGCCAACCCCTACGGTGCTGCCCTTCCTTGGCCTGCGCTCTCTGTGGATGCCGGTTCAGGACACCGCCCCGGGCGCAAAGCCGGAGCGCTGGTGGTGATGGTCGACGGCGCGTTGATCCTTTACGTGGAACGCGGCGGCAAGACGCTGCTCACCTTCAGCCAGGACGACGCTGTGCTGACTGTTGCCGCCCAAGCGCTGGTGGATGTAGTCCGCCGTGGTGCCGTGGACAAACTCTTCATGGAGAAAGTCAACGGCCACGACCTCCTGGAAACTCCCATCGCGGTCGCCTTAGCGGCCGCGGGGGCCTACTCCACTCCGAAGGGACTCCGTATCCGTGCCTGAAGGCGATTCCATTTGGCGGGCTGCCTCACGGCTGAACGAGGCGCTGGCGGGGAAGACCATCACGGCCTCCGACTTCCGTGTGCCCCGCTTCGCCACCCTGAACCTGGCGGGGTGGACCATGACCGAGGTTGTACCCAGAGGTAAACACCTGCTCATGCGCTTGACCGGACCAGTTGACCAGGAACCCGGCGCCAGCAGGAAACCCCGGGCCCTGACCATCCATTCCCACCTCAAGATGGAGGGCAACTGGATGATCTACCCAGCTGGTGGTCGCTGGACCAAACCCGGCCACACCGCCCGGTGCGTGCTCCGCACGGACTCCGCTGACGCCGTCGGATTCTCGCTGGGCATCCTGGAAGTCGTGCCCACAGCTGAGGAAAACAAGATCGTGGGGCACCTCGGCCCGGATCTGCTGGGTCCCGACTGGGACGAGGAAGAAGCTCTGCGCAGGCTTCGCGCCGAACCGGTCGTCACCGTGGGCTTCGCGTTGCTGGACCAGCGGAAACTAGCAGGCATTGGCAACATCTACCGCTGCGAGGCGTGCTTCTTGTCAGGCATCCACCCGGCGCTGCCAGTTGGAGACGTTCCTGACCTCGCCAAGACAATCAACGACGCCAAACGCCTCCTCGGCGAAAACCTGGGGCCCGGAAGGCGGACCACCCTGGGGCCGCGCGCCATGCGTCCCGGGTATTGGGTGTACGGCCGGGAACGCCAACCCTGCAGGCGCTGCGGTACCGCTGTACGCCGTGGACTGTTGGCAGGACCGGACGGCACGGAGGAACGGGACATCTACTTCTGTCCACGCTGCCAGCCATCTCCCTAAGCAGGCCGGTCGTCACGCAGCCGGCGCGGCCTCCACGGCTTCCGTGGGGGCCGTTGCCTTTGCACGTTCGGGCACCATGAACTTCGGGAGCAGTACCTGCACGATTGGACCGATTGCCAGGGCGTAAACCACCGTACCCACACCAACGGAGCCGCCCAGGAGGAAGCCCACAGCAAGGACAACTACTTCGATGCCGGTGCGGACAAGGCGCACGGACCACCCGGTTCGACGGACAAGTCCGGTCATCAGGCCATCGCGGGCGCCGGGTCCGAGGCGGGCACCAATGTAGCAAGCGGAGGCGATGCCGTTGAGGATCACGGCACCGGCGAGCATGGCGATCTGTCCGCCCAGGTGTGAGAACTCCGGGATGAGCCACAGTCCAAGATCGGCGAAGAGTCCTACGAGAACTGCGTTGGCGATGGTTCCGATTCCCGGCATTTGCCGGAGTGGGATCCACAGGAGAAGAACCAGGAAGCTGACCGCAATGACCACAACACCGATGCTGAAGCCGGTCTTTTCGGATACGCCTTGGTGGAACACATCCCAAGGGTCCAAACCAAGGCCGGCACGGATGAACATGGCCAAGGAGATGCCGTACATCGCGAGGCCGATCAGGAGTTGAGTGATTCTTCGGGTCATCATGAAGTACATCATCCACAAGAACTGGCCTTGTATTCCATAGCCAGTTTGGAATACTGGTCTTATGTCCGGCTCCCTGAATCCCACTGCACTTGTCCGTCTCCTGGGCTCTTGGAACTCCGGCGCCCTGCCCGCCTACCGCGAGCTGGCCGACGTCGTGCGTTTGCTGGTCATGGACGGCCGAATCCCACTTAACGTCGCCCTGCCCAGCGAGCGGGCGCTCGCCCAGACGCTCGGGCTCAGCCGGACCACTGTCACCGCCGCCTATGCGAGCCTGCGCGAGCAGGGGTTCCTCACTGCAGGGCAGGGCAGCCGGGGGCGCACGTGCATCCCCCACCGGACCACACCGGTGAGTGCCCCCGGACTCGCTGCTCCCGAGGGACTCTTGGATCTCGCGTATGCCTCGCTGCCTGCGGCCGGTGAGCTAGTGCACAGGGCATTCGCTGAGGCGCTGACCGAACTGCCCGCCCTCCTGCCCGGGTTCGGGTACGACGCCGTGGGTGTTTTGGCCCTCCGCGAAGCCATTGCAGACAAGTACACGGCGGAAGGCGTGCCCACTGCCCCCGGGCAAATCCTTGTCACCTCAGGCGCCCAACACGCGCTCAACATCGTGCTGCGCGCTTTGGCCGGAAAGCAGGACCGGGTCCTGGTGGAACACCCCACGTATCCCAATGCCCTGGACGCCATACGCGCCGCTGGCTGTAAGCCCCTGCCTGTAGCGCTACCCGTATTACAGTCCAGTACCTCGCCGGCGTGGGACATCGACGCCATGGTGGCCACCATGAATCAGCAACGACCCGCCATGGCCTACCTGGTGCCGGACTTCCACAACCCGACCGGGCGGATCATGTCCGATCTCCAACGCCGACGACTCACGCGGGCGGCCGCCGCTTCCGGGACCGTGCTTGTAGTGGATGAGACGCTGCGCGGGTTGAATCTCGACGGCGTCCGCACAGCACCGCTGGCATCCTTCAGTCCCGCAGTGGTTTCGATCGGGTCGTTGAGCAAGTCGCACTGGGCGGGGGTGAGGACCGGGTGGATCCGGGCAGAGGAGCCGCTGATTGCCCGCTTTGTGGCCACAAGAACGGTCATGGACCTGGGCGGGCCCGTGATGGAGCAGTTGGCGGCGGCGCACCTGGTGCGGTCGTTCGCCGAACCGCTTGATGCCCGGCTTGGGGAACTCCGGCGCAACCGGGAAACGCTCCTGGGGTTGCTCGCGGAGCACTTGCCCTCATGGGAGGTGGAGCGGCCCCGGGGTGGACTCACCGTGTGGTGCCGCCTCCCCACCGCGTGCAGCACTGCCCTGACCGTACTCGCACCCGACTTCGGCGTGCGATTGGCGGCCGGACCCCGCTTCGGGGTGGGTGGCGCATTCGAGCAGTACATGCGCGTTCCTTACACCTTGCCCGCGGCGCAGTTGGAGTTCGCCGTCGGTGCGCTTTGCGCCGCCCAGGACAAGCTCGACGCCGCGCCCCACCTTCGCCGGACCCTCAGGACTGAGCAGCCAGCCGCCGTCGCGGTCGCGTAGGGTTACGGCAGCCTAGGCTGCCGCCCGCTTGGTGCCGCCCATGCGCTGCTTCGCAGTATTGCTGCCCGGCCCCACCGGAACGTGGGTGGTGGCTTTGGCCAACCCGAACAGCGGCATGCCGTTGTACACCACTTCAATGCCCGACGCCGGCACCTGGTACGTCTCGTGCCACACGCCGACATCGCCGCTGCCCGCGATCTCCTTCATGAACTTCCGCCACGGGCCCAGGTGTGGCGATTCCCGGTCCGCGGCAAAGCGCCTCAGATGCTCCGGGCTCTCCCAATAGCTGAGCAGGATGGTTGTCCGTCCGAACCACTGCTCGCTGCCCAGGAGGCCGGCGTCAGGGTTCCCCTTTGGAAGGCCTGCTCTGCGCGCCTCGCGTGGGAGTTAAGGCGCAGAGCGGACCCCGCAACGCCGCCCCGGTAGAATTGTTCGGTGATGCAATCCCCCCTCCCCGTACGCGACGGCGTGAACGCGACCCGCCTGCGCCTGCCGGACGAGGGCCCGTGGACCACAGCGATGGACTACATGATGCACCGTTGGGGACACATCGACCCCCAAGGTATCGAGGACCGGTTCGACGCCGGGGAAATCGTGGGCGAAGGCGGTGTGCCGCTCGATCGGAGCACCAAACTGGAGGATCACACCTTCATTTGGTACTACCGCACCCTCCCGCCGGAGACTCGGCTACCCGTGGAGATCAACATCCTCCACCAGGACGAGCACATTCTGGTTGTGGACAAGCCGCATTTCCTTCCCACAACGCCGGGGGGCACATATATCCAGGAATCCGCGCTGGTCCGGCTCCGGAACCTGCTCAACCTCCCGGATCTCATCCCCATGCATCGCCTGGACCGCATGACCGCCGGCCTGCTGCTGCTCTCCACCAACCCCGAAACCCGCGGCAAGTATCAGGTCCTCTTCGAGAAGCGCCAGGTCCAGAAGGAATACGAGTGCGTGTCCGCCGCGACGCCGGCCGCAGGTTATCCCGCCGTCGAGTTTCCGGTAGTCGTCCGCAACCGCATGACCAAGTCCCGCAGTTACCTGCTCGCCGAAGTCATCCCCGGTGAACCGAACGCTGAAACGCGCATTGAACAAACAAAAACGTTCGACGCCGGAACTCACCAACGCGCGCTGTACCGGCTTGAGCCGCACACCGGAAAGACGCACCAACTCCGCGTGCACATGGCCTCGCTCGGGCTGGGAATCGTTAACGATGCCTTCTACCCGGAACTGCTGGACAAAGCCCCGGACGACTACACGAAACCCCTTCAGCTGCTGGCCCGCGGCATCACTTTCGTGGATCCCATCAGCAAGCAACGCGTCGAGTACCGCAGCCAGTTGGAGCTCAGCGAAGCCCACTGCTGACGCCGGACGTCAGTCCCCCGGCAGGTGATCGAACACCAAGTTCGTCTGGGTGTTCGCGATAGCAGGGTCCGAGGCCAGGTGCGCAGCGATGAAATCCCGCAATTCCTTGGGAGTTCCACAAGCAACGTGCATGAGGAAGTCCGTGTCACCGGCCAGCAGGAACACACTCTGCACATTGGGCAGTGCTCGCAGGCGTTGGCCAATGGCCAGCATCTTGTTGCGGGCTTGGGAATTCACCCGCACGGAGATCAACGCATAGACCAGCAAACCCAGCGCTTCAAGATCCACTGAAGCGTAAAAGCCCCGAATGATCCCGGCGTCCCGCAGCGCCCGGACGCGGCCCAGGCATGTGGAAGGGGCGATCCCCGCTTTGGAGGCAAGCACGTTGTTGGGGATTCTGGCGTCCGCCATGAGCTCTTTGAGGATCAATCGGTCTGTATCGTCAAGCCGAACCCGGTTCGGATGCGATCCCTGTGCGCGGGCAGTTGGTGAATCAGACACGGTGAAACCTCCAATATCTTCGTGATGCTTCGAAATCCTTGGCAACCCTTTGAGCTGGATTCTATCTTGAAGCGATTTGCAGAATCGACGAGGAGGTCGTTGTGGGCGGTTTCGACAAGATCCAAGAACGTGAGGGCGGGCTTAAAAGGCAGCTCACTTCACGTCAAATGACCATGATCGCATTGGGTGGTGCTATCGGTACCGGATTGTTCCTGGGGAGCAAGTTCGCCATCGGCTTGGCCGGACCCAGCGTCATCATCAGCTATGCAATCGGCGGACTGATCGCCTTGCTCCTCATGGGCAGCTTGTCCGAGATGACAGTGGCTCATCCAACCTCGGGGTCATTCGGTGCTTTTGCTGAGCACTACATCAGCCCCCTGGCAGGGTTCCTGGTCAAGTACATGTATTGGTCCTGCATTGTGCTGGCCGTGGGAACTGAAGTGACCGCGGTAGGTGAATACATGAAGCTGTGGTTCCCCGACGTTCCGTCGCTGCTCTGGGTGATCTTCTTCTCCGCAGTGCTGATCGGCGCGAACACCATGAACGTGAAAGTGTTCGGGACCCTTGAGTACTGGTTCTCCAGCATCAAGGTCTTCGCAATCATCGCTTTCATTGTGCTCGGTGCGTACATCGTGTTCGGCGCCCGCACGGAGGGTACCGGTTTCCACAACTACACAGCCGAGGGTGGTTTCTTTCCCAATGGATTGTCCGGCACTTGGTTCGCCGTGATCGTGTCCATCTTCAGCTACCTCAGTATCGAGATGATCGCGATTGCGGCGGGCGAAGCGAAGGACCCGGCAACAGCTGTGAAGAAAGCCTTCCGCACCACCATCGCGCGGTTGCTCTTGTTCTACATCGTCACGCTGGCACTGATCCTGGCCATCGCCCCGGTCAGCCAAATCCTTGCAGGCGGCAGCCCCTTCGTCACGGTGATGCAGGATCTGGGAATTCCCTTCGCCGACAGCCTGCTCACGTTCGTGGTGATCATTGCGGCTCTCTCGGCCATGAACAGCCAGCTCTACATCTCCACGCGCATGATCTTCAGTCTCTCCCGCAGCGGTGATGCACCTGCCGTGTTCGGGAAGCTGCGCTCCAACGGCGCCCCCGTGAATGCCTTGGTCCTGTCCACCGCCGGAATCGCGATAGCCACGGTGGTCTACGCAATGTTCCCGGAAACAGCGTTCACCTTGATGATGGCCATCTCCATGTTCGGGGCCATGTTCACCTGGTTCATGATTTTTGTGACCCACTGGTTTTTCCGCCGCAGCATGAAACGCACCGGTACCGAGCTCTCCTACAAAACCCGGTTCTACCCTGTCGGCACCATCCTCGGTGCGGTACTCATGCTGGCGATCGCCATCAGCACCCTCGGCACCGAAGCCTTCAGCATGACCCTGATCTTCGGGCTCCCGTCATTGGCCCTCGTGACGGTCCTCTACTACCTCGTGCAGCGCCGCAAACGTCAGTCAACCACGGGCGAGGAATCGACCACGGGCCCGGAATCGAACACCGGTGAGGAATCAAATACTGCGCGAAAGACCGCCGTCGTCTCTTCCGAAAACAGCACGAACTCAACCACCTCAAGCAGGCTCTCCGCAGCGCCGCCCGCTGAAGACGACGACGAAAACGACGTCACGGCGTCGAACGCTGCCTCCGCGACCTGACGGGCATCCCAACCGTAGATTCCGGCGCTGATCGCAGGGAAGGCGATGGAACGGGCACCAAGCCCCATCGCCACCTTCATGCTTTCGTGGAAGCATGAGGCGAGCAGCGCCGGATCTGTCTGTCCCGCGTGCCGGTTGGGCCCCACAGTGTGGATCACCCAGCGCGCAGGCAGCCTGAATGCGGGAGTCGCGACGGCGGCACCCACCGGAAGTCCGCCCGGCAATTTCGTCCGGCGCAGCTCGCGGCACGCCTCAACGAGTTCCGCGCCGGCTGCCCTGTGGATAGCGCCGTCCACTCCCCCTCCACCGAGCAATGACGAGTTGGCGGCATTCACTATCGCGTCAACGCTGCGAGTGGTGATGTCACCCTGCAAAATCTGGATTCGCATGCCGCCAGTCTCACTCCGGAGCGGCGGACACGGCAAGTGCGGTACCTTTTGCCCATGGACATCATCGCTCCAGAAACGTGGGGACCCGCTATTTACCTGTGGATCGTCCCCATTGTGCTGGGCGATGCGATCTTTCCGCCTATCCCCTCCGAGATGGTGGTAATTACCGGCGGGGCGCTCGCAGCCGACGGCCACACAAACTTCTGGCTCATTCTGTTTCTGGCTGCGTTTGCTTCCTGGCTGGGCGACATGGCCGTCTTCCTGCTGTTCAAACGTCGTATCAGCCACGTTCTGGACCGGTGGTCGTGGGGCCGCCGCGTCCACCGTGGAATCCACGAAGCCATTGCCAAAGCCGGCCGTTCATCGACCTACGGCGCCATTATCGGCGCACGCTTCATCCCCGGTGGCAGACTCGCCACGTCATCCGCGGCAGGCATCGCCAACGTCTCGGTCCGAGGTTTCAGCCTGTGTGCCGGGCTGGGCGCCGTGCTATGGGCTGTGTGGCAGGTCGGTCTGGGATACTTCACAGGCTCCACCACCAAGCTTCCTTTTTGGGCCAGTTCCCTCATTGGAGTGGGGGTGGGCTTGGTCATCGGTGTGGTGGTCGGTCTGATCGTCACCCGACGCCGCGGGAGCCGGTCCCCCGTGGACGAACCGTTCGACGCAGACAAACCCGGCGACGTGCCCCAGCCCGAGTAGCGCCTGTGGCGTGCGCCGGTTTTCTAGACCGGCGACCAACGGCCGCGGCTGCGGCGCAACACGTAAAGGCTTCCAGTCACGGCTACGCGTTCGACGGCGTCACGCATCATGGCTGCCGACGTCCGGGCTTCGTCGTTCTCACCTGAATAATCACGGTCGCCCACAGTGAAGCGGAGGCTGATTTGGGGTACGCCACCGACGATGTCGAGCTGGTTCGATTCGACGTGGTGGCGGGTTTCCAGGGCTTCCACCGCTGCGGCCATCACCGCTTCGGGTGGGTTGCCCGGTTTGAGGCCAGTGATTCTCAACTTGGTCTGGAACGACGGCATCCCACTACCCTAACGCTCGCGCACATCCCGCGCCCTTGGGCGGATCCCTCTCTCAGCAGGTGGGAGAGGGATCCGCCCAAGCCCGAGGGATGTGGGAGAGGGTTTGCTAGCCGGTGTTGCGCAGTCCCGCCGCCACACCGTTGACGGTGATGAGCATGGCCCGCTGGAGCCGCTCATCGATCTCGCCTCCGGACAGCTGTTCCTCGCGCACGCGCCTAAGGAGCTCCACCTGCAAATAGCTGATCGGGTCCAGATACTGGTCACGGATCTCAAGTGAACGCTTCAGCGTCGGCTGTGCATCCAACAACTCCATCTCACCCGTGAGCCGTTCGATTTCGGCAACAGTGAGCTCGTACTCGTCGCGGATCATGTGGAACAAGCGATGCAGTTCCTCAGGCACCAGCGAGGAAACGTAGTGACCCGCAATTTCCATGTCTGTCTTGGCCAAGGTCATCTCCACGTTGGAGATGACTGAACGGAAGAAGTGCCAGCGGTCCATCATTTCCAGCAACTGATCCGTATCCCCGGCTTCGCGGGCGGCTTTCAAACCGGAGCCCACGCCGAACCAGCCGGGAACAATCTGGCGTGACTGCGTCCAACCGAAAACCCAGGGAATGGCCCGTAGACCGCCGAGTCCCGCACCCGAATCCGGACGCTTGGAAGGGCGCGAGCCAATGTTCAATGAACCCAGCTGCTCCACCGGCGTAGACGCCAGGAAATAGGCCGGAAGCTGGGGGTCGTCAATCAGGGTGCGGTAGCGGGCGAACGCTGCGTCCGAGATGGTTTCCATAACGTTGGCGTAGCGCTCGCGCTCGTCCTCAGAGGTGCGCGGAGTGCGGTGAAGGGCCGAACCTTGCATCACTGCAGCCAGGGAAAGCTCGAGGTTTTCACGGGCGAGCTCGGGCAACGAGTACTTGTCCGAGATGACCTCACCCTGCTCGGTAAACTTGATCTCGCCTTCCAGGACGCCGTTCGGCTGGGCCATGATGGCATCGTAAGTGGGTCCGCCACCGCGGCCCACGGAGCCTCCGCGGCCATGGAAGAGGCGAACACGAACGCCATGCTTGGCCGCTACGTCGCGCAGCTTGCGCTGGGTCTTGTGAATCTCCCACTGGCTGGTCATCACACCGGATTCCTTATTGGAATCGGAGTAACCCAGCATGACCTCCTGGATGTCTCCGCGGAGACGGACCAGTTCCCGATACGACGGATCAGAGAGCAACTGGTCCACGATCTCAGCCGAAGCCCGGAGTTCCTCCACCGTTTCCAAAAGCGGAGCGAAACCGATCTTGGCGTGGGGTTTGCCGCTGAAGAGGTCCACCAGACCAGCCTCGCGGGCAAGAACCGCTGCGGCCAGGACGTCATCGGCACCGCGGGTCATGGAGATGATGTACGTTTCCACGACATCCGGCCCGTAGGTGTGCAGCGCCTGGCGAATACTCCGGAAGACGTCGTACGTGCCGTCCGCCGTTCCCTCAAGCTTGATCGGGTGGCCGGAGAGCGGGCGGCGGGACGCCAACTCGGCTCCAAGGAAGGTGAAGCGTTCCTCACGCGTCAATTCACCGTAGGGCTTTTCAATACCGAGCCTGTCTACGAGCTGCCCCACAGCATCGTGGTGGTAGTCGGCGTGCTCGCGGATGTCCAAGGTTGCCAAGTGCAAACCAAAGGCAGCAATTGCGCGGCGAACGCGGGCCAACGCGCCGTCTGCCACCAGGGCGGCCGAGTGGTTCCGCAACGATGCCTCAAGCAGTCCAAACTCAGCAAGCAACTCAGGAGTTGTTGCGTAGTCACGGCCCGGCTCGTGATAGGTGGAAGCTGAAATGCGGCGACCAGTGTTGATGAGCTTGGCCTTGATACAGGTCAGCTTGAGCCTGTAGGGCTCCTGTGCGTTCAGTTCAAGGATGCGCTTGTCCAGGCCGGGGAGGTTCTTGAGGTCCGCGGCGATCGAATCCAACAGCTCTTGGTCGGCCCCAAAAAGAGCCGTCGAGTTGGAGAGCACCGAGATGAGTTCGTCGATCAGGGCAATGCTGATGCGGACAGCATTCTGGTTCTGCAACTGCAGGATTTCCCTGGTTACTGCAGCAGTAACGTTCGGATTGCCGTCACGGTCGCCACCGATCCACGAGCCGAACTTAAGAGGTGCAGCTGCTGCCGGCAGCGTGACGCCATGCTCGGCCAGGAGTTCTGAAAGGTCCGTCAGCATTTCAGGCATGGCATCGGTCAGGATGCTGTTCAGGTAGTAAATGGCATTCCGAGCTTCATCAACAGGAGTAGGGCGAACCTGGCGGAGCTCGTCGGTCTGCCACATTTGGTCGATGATTTCGGAGAGTTGCCGGTCCTGGCGGCGCCGTGCCGAGGTCCCTTCCGTAGTGGGTTCGGCTAGGACATCCGATAGCTTACGGACCTTGTCCAACACAGAGCGACGGGAAGCCTCGGTGGGGTGCGCCGTGAAAATGGGGCGAACGTCCAGTTCGTTGATCACATCCTGCAGAACCTGGGGGCCCGCCTGGCCGGCAATCTCCGAGACAGCTTTTGCCAGCCACCCATCCTTTTCCTGGCGGGTGCGCAGTCCACGGACACGATGCACTTGCTCGGCCGCGTTGCTGAGGTGGAAGTAGAACGCAAAGGCCCGGACCAAATCCGTCGCCTGGTCCAGCGGCAGGGAGGCGAGCAACTCGCGGACCTGGGCCACGACGTCGTGCGCGCTCCACGGGCCGGTAGCATCCGCCCCGCCGCGGGCGGCTTCCTTGGACTCCTTGGTCAGCAAACGAACCTGTTCCACGAGTTGGAGCAGTTCCAGACCATGTTGTCGTACCAGGGATTCGCCGAGAAGAGTGGAAACGCGTCGCACGTCGGCACGCAGTTCGGCAGCGAGATCGGTGTCTTGATGGGCAGTGTGAACCATAGATACATACCTTCGGAATCTGGTTTTGGCCCGTACACTGCGCTGGATACTGTGAGCCGGATTACTAATGTTTCCTACGGGATCTTACCCGCACAGAACTCAACAAAAGAATGCGTCTCAGATTTTGACGTCGCCTTCCGCAGTTTTGCTGACGGGCCGCGTCAGCACTACCTTTCCGCTGAACAGCTCGCCATCCGCCGTGCCCGGACCTGCGGACAGCGACTCATGGCGGCGCTGCCTCATCTCTTCAATGGCTGCTGCGGCTTCCATTCTTGTCGGCGCACCCGTGGCTGGCTCGATCATGGACAAAACACTTCCGAGCGTGCCGGTTGCTCCTTTCGCGGGGACGCCCTTCATCACCAAGCGCGTGCCCGCCCAGATCGACCCGAAGATGAGGGCCAAACTGACCACGATCGGAACCAGTGCATCAATCGCCATGCGTTCAGGCTACTCCTGGCGGAGAATGGAACACAGCTTTCGTCCGGCCCTGTGCCGGAAGGGACGATCCCGCGGCGAGCGGCTGGACCCGAACGCAGTAGCCCGCTTTCAACTTCCTTACGTCATGCAGACTTTCCCAGCAGTCGGCTCCCCACGTAGCAGTCCAGAACATTGTCCAAAAGCTGAGGCGCGTGGGCACTGTACGTGCCGAACCTGGCCTCCACTTCCAAAACCGCCGGCGTGCCGTCCTGCAAGCGCCTTATATCAACAGTCAGTGGTCCGGTCAGTCCAAGGGCTGCAACAGCGGAAGCGGCCAATTCGGCGACATCGGGGTCTGCAAAAGGCCGAACCTTGCGGATTCGAAGTGCCGGGGAAGCGCCCGCCCGTGCCTTCTCACTTGCCGTTTTCTCCAAGACAACCAGCACATCATCCGGCCCCGTCAGTTGTCGGCATCGAAGGCCAACTGACGCGTATTCGGTACCCGGCGCATACCGTTGCACAACCCAGGAATCGTCCAAGGTTGCCCAAATACGGGCAGCGCGGGCACCGCCGTCGAAAGTCCGTTCCAGCAACCGCACACCACGCCCGCCGTGTGAAACGCGGGGCTTGACCACCAGCGGACCGCCCAGCAGGTCCATGGCATCCTGCACGGATCCGAGAACACTTGGCAGGCCAAAACCCGGCACCCTCACACCCGCCCCCGCAAGGCAGGCCATGGTGAAGTACTTGTCATTCGCTGTCTTTACGGGCGCGGGCTCCGCAACTACCACACGAACTCCAGGGGCGAAATCGTCACGGGCCTCGGACACCACGACGAGTTCGCCACCCATGGTGGGAATGAGTACTTCGATCCCATATGTCGCCACCAGTCCCCGTAGTTCCCAGAGGTACCCGGGGGCAGTGGCTGGTGACACGATCGCCATAGCGTCTGCTGACCCTCGGCGGACCGGTATCTCGTCCGCTCCCAGCACCCAATGCCCCTTCGACTTCAGCTGGCGAGCCAAGGAGGAACCTGCCGGGCCGGCAATGCCTGTTACCAGGACGCGCGCCATCAGAGGGCCCTCGGGACGGTTGAAGGATCCACCACACCGGTGCCCGTGGTTGACTGCATTTCTCCCCTTTTTGGTAGTGCGTGCCACCTGCTACGGGCACCGCCGATGGATGAGTGGGCCCCGGAGGAAAATCATGACGCAAACGGCCATGGTGATTTGATGTCAGTAGCGGGAAGTGAACTTATTCGCGGCCAGCCCTGGTCCGCTCAACGTGTAGGTGAGGACCCTTTCGGCCACGTGACGCTTGGAGCCTGTTTCAAGGTGGAAGTGGAGGTCCTCCCGCTGTACTGAGTCGGTGGCGCACCTGGCCACCTGCGGGCTCTCCATCGAGCAACTCCACCCTTCCGGGGCGCGAAGGGAATCCTCCACTATCCACGAGTTCTTTTCCACTGAGAACACGGCCGTGCCGCCCCTCAAGGGGCTGGTTCCGGCAACCTGGAAGCCGACTTCCATAGTGCTGCTGCCGGAGTCCCCGTCCCGGCTCCGGCGCACTGAGCCGTCCACAATCACTGGAGCGGGGGTCGGCGGCACTACTGAAGGCGAGGGAGTAGGAGTATTTACGGGTGCGGGAACAGGAGAGGGTGTGACCGGCACTTCCGCTGGCACTTCCGGCACAGGCGGTACTACAGTCACGGGCGGTGCCACAGGAGTGGAAGGAACAGGGATCGGAGCGCTGGTTTGGGAAGGCAGAGGCAGGGGCAGCACCGGATCTTTTTCCACATCAGTACCGCCAGGCTCCACAGCCCGCTGCTCCATGTAGGCATCCGGAGTCAGCTGGTCCACGATTCCTACGGCCCCCAGGACGAGTCCCACAGCAGCTGCTGCGACGACAGCCATCACCACCGGCTGGGCGAGGGCTGGGACGGCCACGGTCGCCTGCGCCGGGACGATCCCGCCCAAAGCACCGAGTCCTGCGCCTTTCCCCGCCCATATTGCGGCTGGGATTCCTGTAACCAGGGGCAGAAGGACTGCCCTCATGCTCCCCTGGACGTCCTTAAGTTCCGCAAGGGCCGCCGTGCAGGTGGAGCAGCCGTGCAGGTGGTCACGGACCTTGCGTTCAGTGGCAGCGGATAGCCCGCCACGGATGTAATTGCCGAGCTTCGAAGCGTACTCGGCACACTTACCATCAGCTTGCTCCGCAATGTGGCACTGCAGGTACTGCCTTCTGAGGCCCTCGCGTGCACGAAGGGCGAGAGCAGATACTGCGTTGGCGGAGAGCCCCAGGATCGGCGCCACGACTGCAGGTTTCATGCGTTCGACGTCCAGATACCAGAGCACAGCTTGCCACCGCTCCGGCAAGGCACGGAACGCTTTGGCCACTGTGCGCGACTCGAAGGCACTGATGGCTGCGTCAGAGTCGGTCAGGGTCTGGTCCAGGACAGCATCGTCGCCACTGGGCAGCACCTTGCCGGCTTTCCGATTCCGCTGGTGGGACAACCGGGTTACCGTCGACAGCAGGTAGGCCCGGAAGAAGGTGTCCGGGCCTTTTCCTGCAATAAGGCTTTGCAGTACGGAGTGGAAAGCCTCGGCCACCACATCCTCGGCGTCGCTCTGATTGTCCACGTTGCGCCTGGCGACGGTGGATGCAATGGACACGTGGCGCTCGTAGAGTCCATCGAAGGCGGACACGTCTCCGCTGCGGACCAACTCAATGAGTTGTCCGTCGTCTTCGACGTCGGATTTGCTGCTTGCGTATGACCTGCGTGCCATCTATGGCACCCCCAAACCGTAAAGAACCCTGCCCACATATAAAGAACCCTGCCCATATAAGGAGTGGGGGCAGACGCCGAGTCGTGACGCCGGTTTGTACACAGTCTTTAGCAACGTTCGTGAAACCACTTCGTCACGAAACGGGTTTCCAGTGCACTGTTCGGATATGACATCGTTCCGGACAAAATCACGTGCAGAATGCACGTTCTCGCGGCACCTATTGCTGCGCAGATGGCAGACCGTCAGTTACCAAACGGGTTGGCGGTTCCGCGCCGATTGGTTCCTGCCGGAGGTTCGGACAGTGGTTGCCTCCCTCGCCACCAGCGCAATGGTTCCGGCGCCCACGGCCAAATTGCTGGGTGCTGCCCGCGCGAGGAACGGCGTAAGTATCAGCGAGACCATGAACGACTTCCGCGCATTGTTCGCTGCCGCGGAGCAGGCCCTGGATGTCGACGCTCTTCAATCAGTCGCAGAAGGCTGGGCCGAGGTAGCCGAAACATCCCCTCCCCTCTCCTGCACCGATGTCTACACGGGGTTGGCCACCCAAGCACACTTTCAACGACGCATCCACGAGGTGTCCACGTTCGGGGCGCAGCGCCCGGGTTCTCATGCGTTGGCAATCATTTCGCTGCCCGGGCCGCGTGATAGCCGCAGCCACTGCTGGACACTGTTGGCCCGGCTCGGGGAAGCCGTCAAGGGGGAACTACACGGAACCGGAGCGGTAGCGATGTACCAGAATTCCGCTATCCACATCCTCTTTCCCGTCAGCGAAAACAACCTGTCCCGGCTGCTGGAGTGCAAGGCGGCATTGGAAGCCCTGGGCGAGGGGCGCCTATGGCCTGCGCGCATGAAGTTCTACCCGCTTTCCGGGGCTGCAGCGGCTACAGCTGCAACAAGCACAACGGCCGTTCAGGACTCATCCTGCTAGCCGACCTTGGTCCGGAATCCGATTCCCGGCGTCACGAACCATGAACCGAGAACACTCACCTTGTGACGGAACAAGACCAAGGATTCTAAGGACCATCCAAAAAATGAACAATCAGATCCATCTAAAAACCCTTTCGCTGGTGACTGCGCTAATGGCTGTTGTCCTGGCTGTCCTGGGCCTCGGGCTGTCGGCCATGCCTGCCAGCGCCGCAGCCATCGAGGACGCGGAGATCACCATCAGCACCGAATCCATAGTCACCGGGCAATGGGACCAAGTGGATCTGACCTGTGCCTGGTCCGTCCCGGACTACTCGCAACCCGGGGACACTTTCACGCTCCAGCTTCCCGCTGAGCTGCGGTGGTTTGGTGCTGCGACTTTCGATCTGGAGAACCCGGATGGTCAGACCGTGGCAACAGCTACAGCCAACGAAGCTGGCCTGGTGATCTTCACGCTTACCGATTTCGTAGCCTCACATCCGTTGAACGTGGGTGGAACGTGTTCTTTGGCCACGCAGTACTCCGTGAACCCGACAACCGGAGGAGGAACAGAGGAACTGAGCTTCACCGTCGGCGACAGCGTGGTTCGCGTTCCGGTAACGACCGAACCCTGCACAGCAGACTGTAGCCCTGGTGTGCCCACAGAGGCTGGAAAGTCGATGTGGTGGGCGGACCCGGCCCAAACAGAACTTGAATCGGTCCTCTACATGCCTGCCATGGTCTTGGAGACCAACGACGTCGTAGTCACGGATGTCCCGGCGCCCGGCATGGTCATCGATTGCAACCAAGTTACGCCTCGCGTTGGCAAGGTAATGGGCAACGACGGCAACATCGTTGAACCTTTCGACAACGAGCAGTACCCAGCCACCATCGAGTGCACTCCGCAGTCGCTCACCGTCGGTTGGACCGGTCTTCCCAAGGGCGAACACGTGGAGCTCTTCGTCGTGACCAAGGTCTCTGATGCTTCCTTGGACGTTTATGAAAATAACGGAACCGTGACCATCTCAGGCGAGGAAAACCCTGTTGGGGCCCAGATGCGCCGAAGCAATGCCAGCGGAACGGGAGACGGAACAATTGCGGTAACGCCGACGCCGAGCCCGAGCACCACAGAGACAGCAACGCCTACACCGACCCCAAGCCCGAGCACCACAGAGACAGCTACACCTACGCCGAGCCCGAGCACCATTCCGGCGACGCCTGCACCGATGCCCAGCGCCAGCGTTGGCACTGGTGCCACCACGGCAACACCTGCTCCGAGCACAACCAGCCCCGCGGTTGTGGTGCTTCCGGTAGAACCGTCCGACCCCGTACCGGTAAACAACCCGGCGCAGCCGGCCGAAGCTGAGCTGGCCAGCACCGGCGCACAAGGCCAGTCGTTCATCTTCATTGCTGCGGCACTTCTGGCCCTGGGATCCCTGCTCGCCTTCGCAGGTGCGCGTAAGTACAGGAAGCAGTCGCACTAAGCGAGCGATCGCACAACGCCCTTAGGGGCGAGACGAGAACGATGGGCTGAGCACCTAGTGCACGGCCCATCGTTTCCGTCCACCAATCCCGGCTCGCGCTGGCATGAATCAGGGCCAGCGCGAGCCGATCCAAGGTATACGTCTCCCTGCTCAAGTTGTTCGGATTCGGGGAATGACCGGGCCCGGCGCATAGTTGAGGCAAGTGCACCCGCCACGAACTGACGCGAACACCAGCCGAGGAGAACCATGAGCACGCCCACCACCGCCAACGACGCCCAGCTTGCCCGTTGGGAGAGGTTCCGCGCAGGTCGAAACACAGCCCTCGCCGCAGAACACGGCTGGTTGACTCTCACGTCTTTTCAATGGCTTGAGGGCCAACCATCCGAGGTTGAACTTGTTCCGGGTCTATGGTCCACAGATGGCAGCGCCGCTTTCCTCACGGCGAGCACTGCGGACGGACTCACACTGGTGGAGACAGGACGGGCCGTCGAGGGGACCATCACAGCTACACTGCAGGACGAAGAGTCGCTCATGTGGGTGCAATTTGGGGGCGACGACGGCAAGCAAGTCGTGGTGGAACTCGCCATGCGTGCGGATAAGTACGCCGTTCGCACCCGGGATAACAGCTCGCCTGTGTTGACCGGGTTCAAGCGTGTGCCCACCTATGACTTCAACCCGGCTTGGGTGATCGAGGGCCGGTTCGAAGCCTACGACGAGCCGCAGGACGTACCAATCGGCACGGCCAACCCCCTGGTGGACGGGGTCCATCGGACGGTTGGCGAGGTTGTGTTCCGGGTGCCGGGTGTTCCCCACGAAATCCGGCTGCACGCGGAAGAGGAGAAGCTGGGCGCGCTCAACGTAACTTTCCACGATGAAACCAACGGTGACACCACTGATGAATGGCGCAAGGTCTTCATCCCCCGGCCTCGTCCGGACGGGTCCGTGGTGATCGATTTCAACCGGGCCATTAATTACCCCAGCGCCTTCACTCCCTATGGCACTTGCCCCATGCCAGTCAGAGGAAATTCAATCGATGTGCGGGTGGAAGCCGGAGAGAAGCTTCCCCAGGAGTAACCCCGGATGCCAAAGGCGGGGCTAGGCTATGGCTGAAACCCCTGTCACTGCACGGCCGACGATCAGCGAGTTGATTTCGTAGGAGCCCTCGTACGTATAGATGGCCTCGGCGTCGGCGAAGATTTTCGCGATGCGGTAGTCGGTGACTATTCCGTTCCCGCCCAGGATTGACCGGCCCAATGCCACGGTTTCCCGCATCCTGGCGCTGCAGTAGGCCTTCGCGAGTGCCACCTGCGCCATTTCGGCACCTCCGTGCCGCACGCCTTGGGCATCTGTGAAGATGTCCTCCTGCAACTGCGCAATACGGACCATCATCCCCATGCTGGCCACCGCATTTCCGAGCATGTCCACCAGATGTTGCTGGACGAGCTGGAACTTGGCCAGCGGCTTGCCGAACTGCATGCGCTCGACGGCGTACTGGCGTGCGACGTCGAAGGCTGCCAGTTGCTGGCCAACGGCCTGCCACGCGACCATGATGCGGGACCCGCGAAGTAGATGGTTGGTGTCGACGAAGCTGCTGATGCCGGCGAAACGATCTGCTTCGGCTACTTTGACGTCCGCGAAGACGATGTCGGCGTTTTGCACCGTCCGCAGCGCAATCTTGTTCTCAATGCGGCTCCGCGTGATGCCCGGCAGGGATGCGTCAACGATGAAGGCACGCACGGCGCCATCTGATTCGTCCTTGGCCCATACCAACATGTAGTCGCAGAATGTCCCGTTGCCAATCCAGCGTTTGGCGCCATTAATTACCCAGTAGCCGCCGCCGTCGGAATCTGCGCGCTCAACACGGCGGGCGGTGGTCTCCATTCCCCCGGCGACGTCGGATCCGTGATTCGGCTCGGTAAGGGCGAAGGCCCCGGTGGTGCGGAGATTGGAGGCGTCGTCGAGGTAGCGGTCCTGTTGTGCGTCACTGCCGAAGTCGTACAGGGACTCCACGAAGAGATCGTGGTGGACCATGAAGAACGTCGCTATCGAGGTGTCGACGCGTGTCATTTCGGCGATGACCAGGCCTGCGAAGAGGTGCGTATATCCACGCTGGGCGGGCGCACTGAGCCGGAGGGCCGCAAGCTTGGGGAGGATGTGTTCCGGGAACTCTGCTTTCTCCCACCACTGCCCGGCGTAAGGGGCAATCTCGGAGGCAAGGAATGCCCGCAGTTCGTTGAGTTTCCGCTGTTCCTGGACGCTGAGCAGCGATTCGAAGTCGAAAAAGTCAGCAGTGGGAAGGTCAGCTACGGACGGTGGAACCGGCCCAGCAGGCGTTGACCCCGGAGTGCCGCTGTAATCATCCATCACTTGAGCCCCATACGGATGGCACCGTCAAGGCGGATTGTCTCCCCGTTGAGCATGGCATTTTCCACGATGTGGGCCGCCAGGTTTGCGTACTCGGCGGCACGGCCGAGTCGCGCGGGGTGCGGAACCTGCTGTCCAAGGGAGTCTTGGGCTGACTGGGGCAGTCCGGCCATCATGGGTGTTTCAAAGATGCCGGGGGCGATGGTGGCTACCCTGATCAGTGAACGGGCGAACTCCCGCGCCAAGGGCAGCGTCATGGCTGCTACAGCCCCCTTGGATGCGGCGTACGCCGGCTGCCCTATCTGGCCTTCGAAGGCTGCCACGGATGCGGTGTTGATGAAGACACCGCGTTCGGGCCCGCCCAGTTCCGTAGCGACTGGCTCGGTTTCCACCATGGCTGCAGCGGCTAAACGGATCACGTTGAAAGTGCCCACGAGGTTGATCTGGATGACCTTGTTGAAGTTCTCCAGCGGCAGCACGCCTTCGCGGCCCAGGACTTTCCCCGGGGTCGCGATGCCGGCGCAATTGACCACGATCCGGAGCGGCCCCAAAGTCGTTGCGGCATCGACGGCGGCCTGCACCTGGGACTCGTTGGTGACGTCCGCGGGAGCGAACACTGCGCGCGGGCCCGACTCCCCCTCGCTTGAGCCTCCCGCATTGAGCTCGGCGGCGTAGTCATCTCCCGCCGATTGCGGCAGGTCGACAAGCACCACCGAGGCGCCGGCGTCGAACAAGCGCTTCGCAGTAGCCGCCCCCAGCCCTGATGCCCCGCCGGTTACCAGCGCGACTGTGCCCTTGATGTCCATTCATCCTCCTTGATGCAGACCCAAATCCGTTAATGCATGTTAACTGGAATTGTGGACAAGCGCACACTGCCCGCCCGGATAGGCTAACTACATGTCCAGCCAGATCGAGCCAACCAGGAAGCCTGCCTCTTCCCCGGAAACCCCGGGCACCCCGGACACCCCGGAAAATACAGAAACCGCACAAGCCACTGAATGGGCAATGCGCGCCAATCAAGCGGCCCGATCAGTGACCAGAAGCTTCGGCAGGCGGCTGCTCTTCCTGCCAGGTACGCACATCGGCGCGGTGAGCCTGCCCGGCAACACTGTCAAGAGCCTCTCCGGCCCTTGGCACTACTGGTGGCAGGCGCACTACGTCGACTGTCTTGTGGATGCCGGGCGCCGTGAACTCGCGGGCAAGACAAGGTTCGACGGCGACTCCCGCCCGAGCGCTGGCCGGCTCGGTTCGCGGCTGGTCACCACTATCCGGTTACGCAACTTGTTCCGATTCGTCAACGACTACTACGACGACATGGCTTGGCTTGCCCTGGCCACACTGCGCTTGGAGAACTTGGCCGAGGCGAGCCAAAAACGAGGTCGCCGGCGCAATGCATACATCCGCAAGCACCTGACTCTGCAGTTCGATTCGGCCTCTACGGACGACTTCGGCGGCGGCACCTTCTGGAGCACCACACGGGACTTCAAAAACACGCCTGCCACCGCCCCGGCGGCACTCTACTACGCACGGACAGGGCATACAGGCCGTGCACAGCAGTTGGTGGACTGGCTCAACAGCAAACTCCTCCACCCTGAGCGCGGGGTGTATCAGGACGGGGTTCGGATGAGCCAAGGGCAGCTGGTGGTGGATCAGGCCATTTACACCTACAACCAGGGCCCGGTCCTGGGGGCATTGCTGGAACTTGGCGGTGATGACAACCTGCGGAGGGCAGCGCAGTTAGTGGACGCTGTGAAGCGCGAACTGACGATTTCCGGCACCGGGGTCATCCGGGGCGATGGCACGGGAGACGGCGGACTTTTCACCGGCATCCTGCTCCGCTATCTGGCACTCGCAGCCCTGGACGCCAGACTTCCGGCAGCAACGCGGGAAACAGCCAAGTCCTTGGTTTACAGCACGGCCGAAGCGCTCTGGGCAGGGCGCAGGGAAAATCCCAACCAAGCCAAGGGCGCTCCGGCCATCGTCTTCTCTTTCGACCCCCAGCGACCGGCGAGCGAAACATATCCGGCGGGGACCGCCGTCGAACTTTCCACGCAGCTCCAAGCCTGGATGGCGCTCGAAGCTGCAGCCACTCTCTAGCTCCCGCTGGAAGAGGGGCGCTTCCTTTGCGGATACGGGGCCTCATGGCGGGCCAGCATCTCCACGAAACCGGCGATTTTGCGTGCCCGGGTCTCTGCCCGCTTGACCCCGTTGGTGCGGTGAATGAGGGCGAAGCGGTTTTGGGAGGTCAGGACGTCGAACATAGCCTGGGCTTCCGGTACTGCCGCGATGGCGGCAGCGAGGTCGTCCGGAACCACGGAATCCGCTGGCCCGGCGTAGGCGGCTTCCCAGCGCCCGTCAGCTTTCGCGGCCTCGACGGCGGCACGTCCGGCATCGGTCATCCTGCCCTCGGATTCCAGCCGCGCAATGTGCCCCACATTCCGCGCTGACCAGATGCTCTTGCGGCCACGGGGAGTCATCCGCTGGAAGTAGCTTTCGGCGTCACGGCTCCTCGCCTGACCATCGATCCAGCCAAAGCACAGGGCTTCATCCAGGGCTGCGTCGTAGTCAAGTTCCGTGATGCTGCCACCCTTCTTGTGCAGGATCAGCCACACCCCGGGGCTCTCTGCGGCATGCTCCGAAAGCCAAGCGCGCCACGCGGTGCCGTCGGCGGCAAGAAGTTCCTCAAGTTCAATGGGCATGGGTTCATTCTGCGGTGTAAAGCACGGTCCCTGACAAGGCCACGCGGCATAGTCTGGGAACGGACAGCCCCTTTACCGGAGGACACAACCCAGGAGGACCAATGTTGCGAGCCCGCCCCATCCACTACACATCGCGCGTTGAGCAGTGGGCAACGCTACTGCAGGCGCTGGGTTTGGTGAGGACGATGGACGATGGCGACTGGCAGGAGTTCGACGCCGGCTCGGGTCGCGTCGCGGTGGGCCGGTTGGAGCACGGCCACCCCCTGGATGGCTACACAATTTTCAGTGTGGAGGTAGGTAACCTGGAGGAGTTCGCACGCCGCACCGAGGAAGCAGGCACCCAGGCAGAGCTCCATGAAGCCTCCTACGGGCCCACAGTGCGCCTCCCCACCGACGACGGTTTCGAGTTCTTCGCTTTCCCCGCGCGGCGGGCAACGGATGGCAGCTGGGCAACCTCAAGCGAGGCCGACGCAGCGCTCACGGTGGTAGCGACGTGGGTCAGCCCCTATGTGGGCTTGGCGGCCAATGTCCTCCGCAATATTGGCGCCCGGCCGCGCACCGAGCACGACGAAGCAGCCACGTTCACCACCAAAAACGGCGGAATCCTTCAGGTCACCCATGGCGCGGACGCTACCAACGGAGACCTCGCGTTTGAGTACGACGGCGATCTCGAATTACTGCCGGAACGCCTGAAAGCTGTGGATGTAGAGGCGAGGATCAGCGAAGAAGTCCTGTACGTCGCCAACCCGGACGCTGTAGGCGGCGCGGCGCCGGCGTCGATTGCCGTAAGGAAAGCAACGGACTCCCGCCCGTAATACAGCCGAGAGCGTAACCCCGCAGCCACGGCGATGCCTCCAAGGAAGTTCGGCTGGGGATGCGGTAGAACTTAACCATGAGCGTACGTACACCCGACCCGTATCCAGGCTGGCTTTCAGATGAAGACCTCTTCGAAGCCCGCGGCCGCCTCCCCATGGTCTATGTGGAGGCCGTTCCGGTCAGGCTGGATCCGCTCGGGTACGTGAACGAGGTTGGCACGCTCCTGCAAGGAGACGCCGACGGCAACATGGTCCGCTACCTCGTTTCCGGCCGCGTCCTCTACCGCGAGACCATCCGCGCTGCCCTTCTCCGCCACATGGAGAAGGATCTCGGCCCCTTGGCTTTCCCGCAGTTGCCCATCAGCCCTGTTCCGTTCACGGTGGCCGAGTACTTCCCGGCTCCGTCGCAGACAGGCTTCACGGATGACCGCCAGCACGCCGTTTCGCTGGCCTACATCATCCCCGTGACCGGCGAGTGCGAACCGCGCCAGGACGCCTTGGAACTCACCTGGATGACACCCCAGGAAGTGTTGAGCGAGAGCGTCCAGCAGGAATTCGACGGCGGCCGCGGCAACCTTGTCCGGCAGGCACTGGCTTTCTCGGGCATCGTTCTCTAGCGGGTCCCGGCCCCTGCAGCAGCCGGTCTTTGTAGACTGGACGGCGGACCCCACGAGAACCAAAGGACTCCCGATGACTCACAGCCCAGCCACACAGCAATACAAGGAAAAGCAGGCTGGGGACCTGCGGCCGGGGGACTTTGTGTTCCCGCCCGGTGACGGGCCGGCCGAGGAAATCGCCGCCATTGAGGTGGAAAACGATGATTACGGCGTGGCCGCGCTGCTCTTGGTGACCACGGCCGACGGCGGCAAGGTACGGATCGCTGCCGGGTCCAGTGTCCCTGTGGGTGATGGAGTTCCGGCCGGCTCGAGCACTCCTGGCCCCAACGCGGCCGAGCCCAACGCTGCCGACTCCAGCGCTGCAGACGAAAGCACCCCCACAGAAGGCGGCGCCGAAGCGCAGACGGGACCCGCCGTCGTGGTTCCTCCGCGACCGGAAACACCCCCGGCGTATAACGGCCCCACCGCTGAAGAATTGGCCCTCATTCCTGAGCCCGACGGCACCCCCGAAGCCGTGGTCCGCGCGGCTGCCGCCAACCACAAGGGCAAAAACGGCGTGCAGGTGCTGGCGGATCGGCTGGCGAAGGGCATCAACACGAAGTCGGGAAGCTGCCTGCGGGACCTCAGCGATCTTGCCTTCGATCTGTGCATCGTCCTGCGCGATCCGGATCATGCTTTGGCAGTGGCTGACCTGCTGAATGTGCTGCCCTTTGACGGCAACCTGGACCGTTGGGCCTCGATCGAGCGAGCACTTGCCCTTTCCAGTTTCATCTGCCGCGAAGCCGGGCAAACTGAACGCGCCGCCGTCTACGAGAAACTGCTGCGTGCGCCCGAATCCCAGGAAGAAGACCCCTTCAAGGCCCGGATCAATGCCCGCGTACGGCAGCGCTCGCTAAACGAACCAAATCTGTATGACAAGGAAATCTTCCGCGCGATCGACAACGGTAACCACGAAGCCGAGCGCGAATGGCGGTTCCTCCGGCTCGAAGCGCTGATGTTCCTGCGCGCCCACGGTGGATCGAAAACCATCGACGAGGATGAATTGGCCCGGCGGATTGGCAACGAACTCGAGTCGGTCCGCGCCTAAGTTTCCCTGTACGGCTTTTTCGGGAATATCAAGGCCTGTTTTGTGGGCGCCAACGGCGGTAGATTCGGGGCCATGACGAACAATCTGAGCGTTGTGATTAATGCCGACGCGCAGCAGGTTTGGACAATGCTGCGTGAACCGTCGTTGGTAGCCCAGTGGCACGGCTGGGAGGCCGAGGACCTCACCGACGAAATCAAACAGATCTACTTCAACACCGATGTGGTGGAGGGGCCCGATCACACGAGCCTGACCGTCAATGGCGGCGACGTCTTTGAGCTGCACCCCGTCTCCGGTGGTACCGAAGTGCGGGTCACCAGGGCCGCCCTCGACCACAATTCGGAGTGGGCCGAGTGGGACGAGGACATCACCCAAGGCTGGCTCACATTCCTGCACCAGCTGCGTTTCGCGTTGGAACGGCATCCGCACGGGCACCGACGAACGCACTTCATCTCACTGCCAGGCAAGGGCGGGCCGGCGATAGAGAAGCTGGGGCTCGGGGATCTGCCGCCCGTTGGGGAGGAATACTCGCTTACGCTTGCCACCGGCGAGAAGATCTCCGGCAAGGTTTGGTTCAAGAGCCGGCACCAAGTCGGGCTCACTGTCCACAGCTACGCCGAACACGGGGACGGACTGCTGATCGTCGCGGAGCAGCTGCCGATTCCGGAGAAAAGGCCCGACGGCGGGTCCATGGTGATTGCCTCCACTTACGATCTGGGGGCCCACACTCTGGCGGACATCCGGTCATCGTGGGACAACTGGAAGGCTGAGAACTACGGGTCTTAGGGGTTTTTCGGCGGGTTACCCGCGGTAAAGCTGGCACACTAGGTAGCGTGCCAGCTTCCCTTCCTGCTTCTGCGTCTGTTCCTTCCCCTGCTTCCGTCCTGCCTGACTTGCCCGGCCTGGCTGCCCGGCAATCCGAGTTCTCCTTCTCGGTGGGCAAGCGCCTGACTGAAACGTGCTCGCCGTCGAACGCTCAAGTAGATGCCAACGGCGGCACTTTCCTGGGCCGGACCGGAACCATCACCACGCCGCACGGGACCGTCCGGACGCCCGCGTTCATCGCCGTCGGAACCAAAGCCACCGTGAAAGCAGTGCTGCCCGAGTCCATCGCGCAGCTCGGCGCGCAGGCCGTCTTGGCCAACGCCTACCACCTGTACCTGCAGCCAGGCCCTGAGATCCTCGACGCCGCGGGCGGGCTGGGTGCGTTCATGAACTGGTCCGGGCCCACCTTCTCTGACTCCGGCGGATTCCAGGTGATGAGCCTTGGCTCGGGGTTCAAAAAAGTGATCGACATGAAGAACGTGGATTCGTCCGGGCCCGATGACGCCGTAGCGCCCGGCAAGGAACGACTGGCCCACATTGATGACGACGGCGTCTGGTTCAAGTCGCACCTCAACGGGGACCGGCACCGCTTCTCCCCCGAAATTTCCATGCAGGTTCAGCATCAAATCGGCGCCGACATCATGTTTGCCTTCGATGAGCTCACCACCTTGCAGAACTCGCGGGCTTACCAGGAGGAGTCTCTGGAGCGCACCCGGCTTTGGGCGCTGCGGTGTTTGGAGGAGCACGCTTCCTTGACGTCTTCCCGTGCGGGAAAGCCATACCAGGCGTTGTTTGGCGTGATCCAGGGAGCCCAGTACGAGGACCTGCGCCGCAAGGCCTGCCAGGACCTGGGCGCCATGCCCTTCGACGGGTACGGGATCGGCGGTGCGCTGGAGAAGGAAAACCTGGGCACGATTGTCCGCTGGTGCAACGAGGAACTTCCCGAGAACAAACCGCGGCACCTTCTGGGCATCTCAGAACCGGACGACATCTTCACGGCAATCGAGAATGGCGCCGACACCTTCGATTGCGTCTCTCCCACCCGCGTGGCCCGGAACTCCGCGTTCTACACGCCATTCGGCCGGTTCAACCTGTCCGGGGCCAAGTACAAGACCGACTTCGGGCCGCTGCAGGATGGCTGCGACTGCTACACGTGCGTGAACTACTCACGGGCCTACATCCACCACCTGTTCAAGGCCAAGGAAATGCTCTCGGCAACCCTGATCTCCATCCACAATGAACGCTTCGTGGTGAAGATGGTCGACGATGCCCGCGTGGCCATCGAATCCGGGGATTTCTTCGAGTTCAAGGCGGAGACACTGGGCCGGTACTACTCGTAGCGCTTCGTTCTCGCGCCGAGATCGCCGGAGCCGTGCGTGATCGCCGGGCATACCCGGCTAACTCGCACAGCTCCCGCGTCCTCGGCCCTTGTCCGGCGATTTCGGGCGTTATCCACATAACGACGGCGGGGGCTACTTTCGGCGTCGAGCCTGCCTGAGGCTGGGTTGATGAGTCAGAAACAAGCGACGGCCCTCCCCCAACTCGGAACGCTTTGGCGCACCCGACAACTCAATGAACTGGGGCTCGGTTCACGTGCAATCGGGGTACTGGTCCGCCAAGGTGACCTGATCCGCGTGCGGCAGGGCTGCTATATACGTCGGGCGGCATGGGACAAGCAGCCTGACGATGTCCGGGGCAAGCAACTGATCCACGCACATGCACACGGAACGCTAACGACGTCCACTGACGGCTACGTCTACAGCCACACGTCGGCGGCGAGGCTGCACGGGCTCTTTCTGTGGAACGTGGATCAACTCATCCACGTCACCCTTCCCACCAACCCATCCAGCGAGCGTCTGGGCAAGGATGTTCGCGGACACAAGCTGCGATTGCCCTCCTCCCAGATCACCACGGCGGAATTCCTTCAGGTCACCGATCTTGAGCGAACTGTTGTGGACTGTGCCAGGACACTGAATTACAGGCAGGCCTTGATCATCATGGACCATGCGCTGCGGCTCGGAGCAGACAAACCCCTCATGCAAGCCCACGCAAGTACGCTATCCGGACGACGAGGATTTCGGACCCTGCAGAGATGCTTGGCCAATGCTGATCCCCGCTCGGAATCCCCTGGCGAAACACTGTGCCGTGAACTGCTCGCGCGCCTCAAACTGCCCATGCCCACGGCACAGGTGGAAGTGCAAAGCCGTATTGGCCGGTACCGAATGGACTTCGCGTGGAAGAAGGAGAAGGTGGCTCTCGAGTTCGACGGAGAGGTCAAGTACTTCAAGTACGCCCGCACAGACCGGGTGATCTTCGAGGAACGACGCCGGGAGAAAGCACTCACAGAGGACGGCTGGTTCTTCATCCGCGTGGAGTGGCGGGATCTGTTTCAAGAGCAGGAGTTCAAGGTTCGCGTTCTGAAAGCGCTCAGGAGATGATGGGGTGGCCGGGCGCCCTCGGGGAGTCCCGACTCCTAGACTGCCGCAACCCCGTAGCTCGGCTCGCGCTTCTTGATCCATCCAACAACCAGCACGGTGACGGGGACAAACAGGAACTCCACGGCGGTCTTGTAGACGAAGCCAACCAGGACGTAGTTCAGGAACGAGCCGAAGTCCGTGATGCCGATAACCGACGCGGCGATGCTGCAGAAGATCAGGGTGTCCACGAATTCGCCCACCACGGACGAGCCCATCAAGCGCGCCCAGAGGGACTTCTCGCCAGTGCGGGCTTTCATCCTCACCAGGATCCAGGAATTGATGGTCTGCCCGGCTAGGAACGCGATCAGCGAACCCAGGACGATCAGCGGGACCGGTCCCAATGCGCCTTCGATGGCTGCCTGTTTGGCCGTGCCGTACTCGTCGTTGAAACCGGGAAGCACGATGATGATCCAGTAACAGAGGGAAGCGAACACGGAGAGTGCAAACGAGGTGATGATCGCCTTGCGTGCCACCTTGAAACCGTAGACCTCGCTCATCACGTCGCCCAGGATGTAGGCGATGGGAAAGAGGAAGAACCCGCCGTCAGTGATGATCGGCCCGAGCACCACGCCTTTGGAAGCGCCAATGTTGGACAGGATCAGCACCACGGCCATGATGGCCAACATGATGCCGAAATATGGGGAGCCGATCGAAGCGAAACGTGGCGCGGGCTTGCTCAAAGTACTTGAGCCAGAGGGCGAGGGCATGGGTCATCCATTTCTTAGTGGTTCGCGCAGGCCCTGATGTCAGGACCCGGCTGTATTAGCACTGTGGTTGGTGGGGCAGTCGGCCCGGCACCGCTTCCATTCTCCCACTCACCAACGCCCTCTCACATCCCTCGCCTTTCTTGCCAACGCTCTCTCACATCCCACCCCCTTCCAGGCAGCCTTCTCTCACATCCACGTGCTTGAACCGAACGCTCCCCCGGACCCAATTCTTTTGAACACGTTCGGAAACCGTGGCATACTCATTCTTGAACACGTTCAAAAATCAGCCCAAGGATAAATAGATGGCAGCAAAGAGTGAGCAGACCCGCCAACTGGTTGCAGATGTGGCACTGAAAATGTTCCGCGAGATCGGCTTTGAGAAGACCACCATGCGCGCCATCGCCCAAGAAGCAGGAGTCTCCGTGGGCAACGCCTACTACTACTTCGCTTCCAAGGACGAGCTTGTCCAGGAGCTATACATCCAAGTCCAGGATGAGCACGCCGTGGTCGCGGCCAAAGCACTTGAAGGCGTCCAGGATCTCGCTGGGCGCTTGAAAGCAGTTCTGCACACCGGAGTGGACGTCATGGCGCCCTACCATCGGTTCGGTTCCGACTTCATCGCGACGGCGATCCGGCCGTCGTCGCCCGTCAACCCGTTCGGCGAGGCGTCCACCGCCGCCCGGGAGGCTTCGCTCGCGATCTTCCGTTCCGCCGTCGAAGGTTCCTCCCCCGCCGTCGCGAAAAAGCTGCGCGGGGATCTGCCCGAACTGCTGTGGCTGGCGTACATGGGCGTCGCGCTGTTCTGGGTTTACGACCAATCCGAGGGCCAACGACGCACGAGGAAACTGATCGACGGCGCCGCCCCGCTGGTGGCCCGAGGATTGTCACTCGCGAAAATTCCCGGAGTTAGCAAGGTTTTCGATGACGTTCTGGGACTCGTCCGCAGCGTCAAGGAAGATTCCTGATGCCGCGGGCTGTGGTTATTGCTGGTGCGTCCGGGTTCATTGGCAGCTACTTCCGGCAGCGGTTTGTTGCTGAGGGCTGGCAGGTCAGGACGGTTGGGCGGGACGCCTCCGCCGACGCTCAATGGAACGACGACGGCGCCATCACCAAGGCGCTTGACGGCGCGGAACTGTTGGTGAACCTCGCCGGACGATCAGTGAATTGCCGTTACAACGAGCGGCACCGTCGCGAGATCATGGATTCCCGAGTGTTGACGACGCGGACCTTGGGCCGTGCGGTTGCCGCGTGCAACGAACCTCCCCGGACGTGGATTATTTCCAGCACCGGCACCATATACCGGCATGCTGAAGACCTTCCGCAGTCTGAATCGTCCGGTGAATTGGGCAGTGGTTTCTCTGTGGATGTGGCCCGCGCTTGGGAGGACGAGTTGGCGGCGGCTGCTGTTCCGGACACACGGAAAGTGCCGCTTCGCATTGCGATCGCGCTCGGTTCCGGTGGCGTCATGAGCCCTCTCCGGAACCTCGCCCGGCTCGGTTTGGGCGGGCACATGGGACCTGGCACGCAGAAGTTCAGCTGGATTCATGTGGAAGATCTGTTTCGTACCGTGCTGTTCGTGCACGAGCATACTGAGCTGGCGGGTCCGGTGAACGCGGCGACGCCTTACCCCGTGGACAACCGCGAGCTGATGTCCTTGGTTCGGCAAAGCCTGGGTGTTCCGTTCGGCATCCCGACGCCAGCTTGGCTGCTCGAAGCCGGAGCCATCCTGATCCGGACACAAACGGAGCTGGTGCTGAAGAGTAGATGGGTTGAGCCTCGGAAACTGCTCGACGCGGGGTTCGCGTTTGAGCACCCAACCCTGGTCGGCGCTCTCAATGAGCTTGCCAGGGGTCCATCCCTCTCGCACATAATCACCCCTTCAGCCGATCCCTCTCGCACATCCCCCGGAGGTAGTCATGAGTCAGGAACCATGGACTGACGAGGACGAGTACGGGCTTGCAGGTCCACACACGTCTGCCGAATGGCGCTACGGGTGCAAGGATCGGGTAGTGCTCGGCGGCAAGGGGCTGCCTATGGGAATCGCCGTAGCGCACCTGACATTCTGCGTCTTCTGGGGAATCCAAGCACCGGGTTGGGCCATCATTTTCTTCGGTTATAGCCTGCTCCCGGTTTGGATAATCGGCGCGGCGGTGGGGTCGCTTCTCGGTTTGGCACTGCGCCGTGTTCGGAATCAGTGGGCTCACGTAGCCGCATTTTTCGCCGGGGGCTTGCTCATGTGTGTGCCATTTGGCGGACTTTCAGGGGCGGGTCCCCTACTCTTCTCGTCGTCAATTGCCCTGGCCGCGGGTATTGGCCGCCTCGCCGCGTGGAAGCTCGTGCGCATCAACGATGCTCCCTAGCCCGAGGGACGTGAGAGAGCGTCAGCCCCAAGCCCGAGGGACCTGAGCGAGCGTGGGCCAAAACCTAAGGAAGTGTTAGGAAGTGCCCGGCCGGCTAGGGCTGTGCCGTGCATCACCCATAGTTTGGAACATGTCCTCTTCACCTTGGAGGACCTTTCTTAGTCGACGAAGAGCCATGCGCAAGGACGCCATGAGCACCCGCTTCATGGACAGAACGAACTCATGCAAGACACGGCCGCCGCAAAACGCTGCCGTCCAGGAAGGTTCATTGATGAGCACCCAACAAGCTGTGCCGCTGAGCGAAGCCGCCCAGACCCGCAAGGCCGTGAGCAACATCCTTAAGGGCTCCGCGGGCAACCTCGTGGAGTGGTTCGACCTCTACGTTTATACCGTTTTCGCGGCGTATTTCCAGTCGCACTTCTTCAATTCCTCTGACGACCTCCAGGCCGGCCTTGAAGCGATGGCGGTCTTCTCGACGTCGTTCCTTATGCGTCCTATCGGCAGCTGGTTCTTCGGCCGGTACGCGGACCGCAAGGGCCGCAAAGCTGCGCTGACACTGAGCGTGACCATGATGTCTGCCGGTTCCTTCGCCATCGCCATTCTGCCGACACAGGACGTTATTGGCCTGTGGGCGCTGATTTTGCTGGTGTTTATCCGCATGGTCCAAGGCTTCTCGGTGGGCGGCGAATATGGAACCAGCGCCACGTACATGTCCGAGGCCGCAACGGCCAAGCGTCGTGGCTTCTTTTCCAGCTTCCAGTACGTCACGCTGATTGGCGGGCAGATGCTGGCGCTCCTGGTCCTGGTGATCCTGCAGAACACCATGAGCAAGGAAGATCTGACAGCGTGGGGCTGGCGGATTCCGTTCGCCTTGGGCGGTGCCGCTGCGTTGGTTGTTCTCTGGCTTCGCCGCTCCATGGAAGAAACCCTTTCCGCGGATCAGCTCCGCGCTGCACACGTCAAGGTTGAGGGCGAGGCACAGCCGGGCACCATGAAGCTGTTGTTCACCAAGCACTGGAAGCCGCTGCTCATCTGTATCGGCATCACTCTTGGTGGCACCGTGGCGTTCTACACGTACACCAACTTCATCCTGAAGTTCATGAACGATACTTCCGGGATCGCCAAGACCGATACCTCTGTCATCAATTTCTGGGCGTTGTTCATCTTCATGCTGCTGCAGCCCGTGTATGGCATGCTTTCTGACAAGATCGGCCGGAAGCCGCTGCTGCTCTGGTTCGGTGTGACAGGCGTGCTGTTCACGTGGCCGCTGCTCTCCACGCTGGCTGGGACCAAGGATCCGTTCGTGGCGTTCCTGCTGATGTTCGGCGGTCTGCTGATGGTGGGTGGCTACACGTCCATCAACGCGTTGGTGAAAGCTGAACTGTTCCCGGCGTCGATCCGTGCGCTCGGCGTGGGGCTCGGTTACGCAATCGCCAACTCGCTGTTCGGCGGCACGGTTCCGCTGATTGGTGCGGCCCTGCAGAAGTCAGGCCAGGTGGACATGTTCTTCACGTACGTCACGGCTGCAATCTTCATCTCTCTGCTGGTGTACATCTTCGCGCTGAAGAACAAGAAGCCCACGCACTTGGACGCGGAGCAGGGCAACGCCTTCGCGGCCAAGGGCACTGTGAAGGACGACGACGGCACGAAGGACCGCGTCAACGCCTGACCCGGCTGCCTTGTTGGGCCCGTTCTGCGCGCTTTGGATACTCCGAAGGGCGCAGAGCGGGCCTCACAACGTTAAGCTCTAGTAGCGAACCACCCGCAGCGAACCAGCCCACCAAGCCCACCGATCCCAAAGGAACCAGACAGTGCACGTGCTCATCGTTGAGGATGACGACGCCATGGCGTCAGCCTTGACCGCTGCCGTGGCCTCCGCCGGCCACAAGCACACCCGGGTGTCCCGCGGCGAGGACGCACTCCTGGCTCACCGGCAGCACGAAGTGATCCTTTTGGACCTCGGCCTGCCGGACCTGGATGGCTTGGACGTACTGCGGAAACTCCGTCAGGTCACGCAGATCCCCATCCTGATCCTCACCGCACGCAACGACGAACGCAGCGTGGTGCTGGGCCTGAGATCCGGCGCCGATGACTATCTGGTCAAGCCGGTGAAACTCGTGGAATTACTCGCCAGAATCGAAGCAGTCACCAGGCGCACCAACCGCACGGGCCAGGAAGCTCCGCACACGATCGTCCTGGGTGAACTGGAAGTTGACCTCGACCGCCGCGTCGCATCAGTCAACAACAAAGAGCTCGCCCTCACCGCCACCGAATTCGACCTCCTCGGCCTGCTGGTCAAGAACGCAGGCTCGGTGGTGACCAGGGAGCAGATCCTGGACGCACTCTGGGGTGACGCGTTCCTGGCGCATTCCCGGTCCTTGGATGTGCACCTCACAGGGCTCAGGTCCAAGCTGCAGCTTCCCGGCTTCATCATTAACGTCCGTGGTGTCGGCTACCGCGTCGAGCAACCGTGAAAGTCCGGGTCCTCGGCATCCTGAGCCTGTTGGTGGTGATTATTGTGGTGACCGTTTCCAGCGTAATCCTGACGTCGGCCAGCCGGGAAGTCACCCAGGAACTGCAAATCAACCGCGTCGCAGCGCTCAACCGCTTCGCGCAGCTGGCCAGCGATGCTGCGGAAGACAACAACACAACCCAGCTGCAGCGTGAAATGGACCGCTATTCCGAGCTTTATGGTGAGGGAATCCTGATCCGGCTCCAACAAAAGACCCTGCGCTCCGGCAGACTTAGCGAGGACCAGCCACAGGTCAGGGACGCACTCAACCGGGCGAGCCTCAACCTCAGCGACACCACCCTAAACCCCATCCGTGCTTTCGGGACAGGCAACGACTTCATCTCCAGGCCGTTCGGCACAGCCAGCCAGGTACTCGGCGAAGTGGTTGTTGAAGTCAACCTCGATGCAGCCCGGCAGAAGCTGCGGGAGCGGTGGCTCGTCGTCGGGCTTGCAGCAGTGACGCTGGGCGTATTGCTGCTCGTAGCGGCGTCGCGCATTACGGCCTGGGTTTTGCGTCCGGTCCACCGGCTCAGCAAGGCAGTCCACGAGCTTGAGGCAACGGGCAAAACCAGCCAGCTTCCCGACGCCGGTCCGCCCGAGCTCCGTGAGTTGAGTCGGTCGTTCACTGCCATGGCCGATGCTGTCTCCGAAAGCATGGAGTCACAGCGGCGGCTCATCGCCGACACGTCACATCAGCTCCGGAATCCTATTGGAGCGCTGCGGCTGCGGATCGACCTGCTGCAGCTCGCCGTGCGTTCGGCGCCGGAAAAGGAAGCGGCAGCCAGCGTCGTGGCGGAACTTGAGCGGGTGGAAGGAATGCTCGACGCCGTGCTGAAGCTGGCAACGGCCGAACATCGCGCCTCTGAGGGTTCTGCTCGCGTGGAGCCGGAATCGGAACATCAACGTTCGGCCGTCATCGATCCCTTCCCGGTCCTGCAGGGCGAAGTGGAGAGGGCGACGCCGGCCGCTCGCCTCGTCGGATCGGAGTTGACGCTGGAGGGCCCAGCGCCCGAAAACCAGATCGAGTGCGACCCCGATGAACTCGCGCACATGGTGGGTGAACTCCTTGCCAATGCGATCAAATACGCACCTGGAGCACGTGTCACCGTGGCGACCCGGCAGACACGAGGAGGCACCGTCGTCGAGGTTTCCGACGACGGTCCCGGCCTCGCCGCCGATCAGCTCGCCGCTTCCACTACCCGGTTCTGGCGGGCGCCGCAGCACAGCAAAGTCCCTGGCAACGGACTGGGTATGACAATTGTGGAACGGCTGGCGGAGGCGAATGGCGCCCGGCTTGTACTGGAATCGCATGAGCCACACGGCCTGACTGCGCGGCTGGAGTTTGTGCGGCAGGATGCCCATGCGTGACTTCAGCGCCGTTACCCGCCGAACTGCCATCAGAGCAGCCGTTGTGTTCGGCCTTCTCGGATCCACGGCCTGTACACCGCGGGAACAGCCACTTGAACTCACCGTTGCCGGAGGCGAATCGGGTGGCTTCTATCTGGAGTTCGCCACCCTTCTAGCAGACTTGCTGCAGCGGGAGCGGGTGGCTGAAAGGGCGATTGCCCTGACCACCGGAGGAAGCCTGGAGAACATCCAACGAGTCTTGTCCGGCGAGGCTACCTTCGCCGTCGCGCTGGCCGACGCCGCCGCGCAGGCCGCAGCCCCCGCTCAAGCCACCTCCACAGGCCAAGACGGCGGGCAGTTGGTGGCGCTGGGAAAGGTGTACCAGAACTACGTCCATTGCATCGTGCGGGAAGACAGCGGCATCCGGACCTTCGCCGACCTCGCCGGCAAGACTGCGGGCGTGGGCGAGGTGGGCTCGGGAACAACTCTCACGGCAGGGCGAATCATTGCTGCCGCGGGGCTCGCTCTCGAAACGGCAGGGCCGGGCAAGGCTGTAAACAAGGTCAACCTCGGCTTGAACCAGGCACTCGCATCCCTGAGAGACGGTTCAATTGACGTGATGATTCAGTCCGGCGGCGTCCCAACGGCGCCGATCGCAGCGGCGGCGCGGGACCTTGGCGTGCGGCTTCTGGATCATTCTGAGCTCATTCCAGCAACGCGGTCCCAGTCAGGGTTCTTCTACGACCGCGTCCTCATTCCCGCGAACAGCTACGGGAACGCATCTGCCGCGTGGACCGTGGGCGTGGCCAACCTACTCCTGTGCCGCAGGGACCTGGCCGATCATGTTGTTCGGCAGACCGTGGAACTCCTGGTGGAACAAGCCCAGGATCTGGTGCCAAAGTCCAGCACCGGCGTCCAATTCCTCAGCCCTGAGACACTTATCAACACCGCGGGAGTGCCCCTGCATCCGGCTGCGGAGGCTGCGTACAGGGCGCTGCACGGATAGCGCCCACAGCCGGAATCGGCGTGTGCAGTGGCAAATGGCAAAATGGAACACATGACTTCAGCCGCTGCCCCTGCCATTGCCCTGACCATCGCCGGCTCTGAAGCGACCGGCGGCGCCGGCGCGCAGGCCGACCTCAAGACCTTTCAGGAACTCGGAGTGTTCGGCATCGCGAACCTCACGTGCATCGTTTCCTTCAACCCGCAGGACAACTGGAACCACCGTTTTGTCCCGGTGGACCAGCAGGTCATCGCGGACCAATTGGAGGCCACGACGGCGGCATACGGCGCCGCTTCCGGCGCACCTTCCGTGTTGGATACCGTGAAGATCGGCATGCTCGGAAGTCCGGCAACCATCAGCACAGTTGAAAAGGCGCTGGCCGACGGCTCCTTCAAGCATGTGGTACTGGACCCGGTCCTCATCTGCAAAGGCCAGGAGCCGGGCCACGCCTTGGACACCGACCAGGCGTTGAAGGCCCAGATCCTGCCACTGGCTACCTTCGTCACGCCGAACCACTTCGAAGCCGAGTCCTTGTCCGGTGTCACCATTACTGACGGAGAATCCCTGAAGGCTGCAGCCATCCGTATCCATGAGATCAGCGGCGCAGCAGTCCTCGCTAAAGGCGGGGTGCGGCTGGAAGGTCCGGACGCCGTCGACGTCTATTACGACGGCGAAACGTTGGAAGTCCTGCGCGCCCCGAAGGTTGGCGAAGTAGCTGTGTCCGGTGCCGGCTGCTCGCTTGCTGCCGCCGTTACCGCCGAGTTGGCCAAGGGTGCCACTCCGCTGGAAGCTGCCCGTACTGCGAAGGAGTTCGTGACGGCCGGCATCAAGAACCGCGTGTCGTCGGGCGCTCCGTTTGACGCCCTATGGCAGGGCGGGGCTCTGTCCTAGCCCGAAACCAGAGTCCTAGCGCGAGACCTTGCCCATGAGCGAGGCGATCGGGCGCAGGAACAGGGGCCGGGCCAGGAACCAAGCGGCCGCCGTGAAGACGATGGAAGCTGCGAAGATCCCGAAACCCCACCAGCTGTTGTTGTCGTCGTTGGCGGCGTACATGTGGTTGAGGTTCCGCAGGGCACCGGTTGCCAGCACCAGGGTCACGTGGACGATCACGAAGGCCACGAAGTAGATCATCACCGGGAAGTGGATCTTACGGGCCAGTTCAATCGGGTAGAACTTGTTGATCGCAGCCTTCTTGGGCCACGCTCCGGACATCCTCAAGCCGGTGATGATGGCCAGCGGAGCAGCGATGAAGACCGTGATGAAGTACGTCAGGAGCTGGAGGCTGTTGTAGTTGTTCCAGCCGTTTTCGACCGGCCAGTTCAGCGAGGCGTACTGCAAGCCCGCAGAGACAGCGTTGGGGAAGACATCCCAGCTGGTGGGCACGATCCTCAGCCATTGACCGGTAGCAAAAAGCAGCACGATGAAGATGATGCCGTTCAGGACCCAGAGCGCATCCAACGTCAGGTGGAACCAGAGGTCCAGGCTAATCTTGGTCGGCGGGTTTTTAGTCTTGATGAAGCCCTTGTTATTCCGGGTCCAGTTGGCGGCCGGACGCGTGGTGGTCCGCACCTGCCAGCCCGACCGGATGATCAGGACCAGGAAGAACATATTGAGGAAGTGCTGCCAGCCCAGCCAGGCCGGGAACCCTGTAGGGGCGCCTTCAGGGATGGCCGAATGCCCCGGGTAGTCGGTGAGGAACTGCTGCACGGGCTGAAGGGTCCGGAGCCACTGCGCAACGAGCACCAGGATCAGTGCCACCACCAAAGCTCCTGCGGTGACGACGACGGGTTTGAACCATCTGTTCGACGTGATCCCGGACGACTTGCTTGAAACGGACATCAGGCCGCGTTCCTCTCTGGCTTGTTTGGCTGCGACCAGTTGGCGCTATATAGCGATTCAACCAGTTGCAGCCCGACGGTGAAAACGACACCCGGGTTTCGGGGCGTTCGACGTCAAAAATCGCAGCATTCGGATACATGCCGCAATACATATTTCTAGAACACACTTCCAGAATTATTTCCCGTTTCACAAGGACCAGTCAAGGCTTCCTGCTGGCTATGTGGATTCTTTCAAGGGTAGGATTCCAAAAAATGGCCGGTCGACACTCCGGTCTTTCTTCTGCCTGCGATAGGAGCGAGGGCGTGGTTCGCAAAACATCCGATGCAGCCACCACTGCCAGCTCCTGGCAGTGGACCCGCACCGCGGCAACACAGCGCAATCTCCTGAACGCAGCCGCCAGCGTGTTCGTGGAGCACGGCTTCACTGACGCGAGCATCTCGGACATCGTGGCGCGGGCAGAATCCAGCGTGGGCAGCCTTTACCACCACTTCGGCGGGAAGACGGAGATCTTCCTCGCGCTCTGGGACGACTACCAGAACGAACACGAACGCTTGGTAGCCGCTTCCGTGGCGAAGGCGCGCAAGGCCGGCGAGAACGAACCCCTTGCACTGTTCAATGTGGGCAGCCGCAGCTACTTCGATTACACATGGAAGCACCGCGACCTTGAGCGGGTGTTCATCGAGGGCGACACTCCCCCGGGCTTCGAGGTACTCAGGCGGGAACGCGGCCGTGAGTGGGTGCGGCAGAACTCCGTGCTCCTGGGCGCCAGCGACGACACCCTTGGCAGGCTCACGGTTGCGGTGATCACGGACATCATTACCGTGGCCGGACAGGAAGTGGCCCTGAGCGCATCGAAGCGTGAAGCCGACGAGGTTGTTGAAGCCGCCGCGGTGCTGGTGGGCCGCCTGGTCCGCTAGCTCAACTCCAACAGCAGGCTGGCGTTCGGCTCAAGCCCGAGGGACGTGAGCGAGCGTCCGGCTCAAGCCCGAGGGATGTGAGCGAGCGTCCCGCTCAAGCCCGAGGGATGTGAGCGAGCGTCAGCGCTCGGAGTGGGCCGCCAGGAAGCTGTACACCTCGGTCTCGTCCACGCCCGGGAACGCTCCGGGAGGCATGGCGGCGAGCAGGTGCGAATGTGCTCGGGCCGACGGCCAGGCGTTGCCGGCCCACTCGCTTGCCAATGACTCCGGGGGCCGCTTGCAGCAGTTCGGGTCCGGGCAGTTGGACGTTGCACGGGCCGTGGTCTCCCTGCCGCGGAACCATTTCACGTGCTGGTACGGCACTCCTATACTCAACGAGAATTCACCGGCCGCCGAGCGCTCCGTGCGGGCCGTGCACCAGTACGTGCCCGAGGGAGTGTCCGTGTATTGGCTGTAGGCGCTGAACTTGTCCGGCACATCGAACACCGCGCGCGAGGTCCATGCTTTGCACGAAGGCTGCCCTTCGATGGCCCCTGTGTGATCCTGCGGGAAGGCGACGCCGTCGTTCTCGTAGGCCTTGTAGATGATGCCGGACTGGTGGGTCTTCTGGAAGTGCGTGGTGATGCCCAGGTGCTTGGTGGCCAGATTCGTGAAGCGGTGCGCCGCCGTTTCGTAGGACACCGCGAAGGCGTCCCGGATGTCCTCCACTGCGATCTCCTTGGCGGCCTTGGCCTTTTGCAGGAACTCCACTGTTGCCTGCTCCGGAAGCAGCAGTGCTGCCGCGAAGTAGTTGGTTGCCACCCGCTGCGCCAGGAAATCCCCATAGTTCCGCGGTGTTTCGTGACCCAGGACGTAGTGGCCCAGCGCCTGCAGGAGGACCGAGCGGGGATCGTGATCCTGGCGTTGGTTCTGCGTCAGATAAATTCTGCGGTTCTTCAAGTCGGTCACGGAACGCGTGGAATGGGGTAGGTCCCCCACATGGTGAAGGGTGAAACCGAGGTTCTCGGCGATGTCAGCAATCACGTGCTGGCTCAGCGGACCGGTGGTGTAGCCCACCCCTTTGAGGACCTTCTGCGCCTCCGCCTCGTACTCGGGGAAATAGTTGCCGCGCTCACGCATCATGGCACGCAACTCGCCGTTCGCGCGGCGGGCTTCTTCCGGCGTCGCGACTTGCTCGTTAAGTTTGCGCTCGAGCTCCTGAAGCAGCCCCACCTGCGACTCCAGCACATCGAGCGGAAGCCGCGAACTGATGCGGATTTTGGGGAGGTCGAGGGATTCGTACAGCGGTCCGCGCTGGTACCGTTCAAGCTCGATTTCCAGTGCCGCCCTGCGGCTCGGCGGCTCCGCTCCGAGCAACTGATCGATGGTCACGTTGAGCGAAGCAGCAAGCTGCTGAAGCAGCCCCAATTTGGGTTCGCGCTTGCCGTTTTCAATGAGGCTCAGCTGGCTCGGCGCGGTCCCGACGGCGGCACTCAAGTCATCCAGGGTCAGCCCGGCCTGCTTGCGCAGATGGCGCACGCGGCGGCCAAGGCTGATGACGTCCAGTTCAGCGGACGCAGCGGACAACGACGGCGATGCTACTTCGCGATTCCAGCTCACAGGAGACATTTCTTGAGAATACGCGAAGAACTGCGTTTCTTTCCATAGTTTTCCCCTAGTAACCCGCTTGGAAGTGCAGAAAAGTAGGTCTTACGAAAAGAAATACAGATCCCGGACAAGCCGGCCGATGCAGCAAAGGCGCAGCGGAGGCCGGCCCGGGCACCACATAGGAGATCAAAGATGACCGCTTCATTTGAACCGGCAGAAGGTTCCGCTCAGGAAACAGCAAGCGAGCAGGCCGCAGCGCTGGAACTTGAATGGTCCGCCAACCCGCGTTGGGAAGGCGTCACCCGCGATTACTCGGCTACCGACGTCGTCCGCCTCCGCGGTCGCGTCTCCGAAGAGCACACCCTGGCCCGCCGCGGTTCGGAGAAGCTGTGGAAGCAGCTCACTGAGGAAGCTCCCACCGGCGGCTACACCAACGCTTTGGGCGCCCTGACCGGAAACCAGGCCGTGCAGCAGGTCAAGGCCGGCCTCCGCGCAATCTACCTTTCCGGTTGGCAGGTGGCAGCTGACGCCAACCTCTCGGGCCAGACCTACCCGGACCAGTCCCTGTACCCGGCCAACTCGGTCCCCCAGGTTGTCCGCCGCATCAACAACGCCCTGCTCCGCGCAGACCAGATCGAGTATGCCGAGGGTGTCAAGACTGTTGAGGACTGGTTGGTTCCGATCGTCGCCGACGCCGAAGCCGGCTTCGGTGGCCCGCTGAACGCCTACGAACTCATGAAATCCATGATCACCGCAGGCGCCTCGGGCGTTCACTGGGAAGACCAGCTCGCATCGGAAAAGAAGTGCGGCCACCTGGGCGGCAAGGTTCTGATTCCCACCCAGCAGCACGTCCGGACCCTGAACGCAGCCCGCCTGGCAGCGGACGTGGCCGGCACCCCCACCGTGGTGATCGCCCGCACCGACGCCGAAGCGGCAACCCTGATCACCTCAGACGTTGACGAGCGCGACCAGGAATTCACCACCGGCGAGCGCACCGCAGAAGGCTTCTACAAAGTCCGCAACGGGATTGAACCCTGCATCGCCCGCGCCAAGGCCTACGCACCGTACTCCGACCTCATCTGGATGGAGACCGGCACCCCGGACCTGGAACTGGCACGCAAGTTCGCCGAATCGGTCAAAGCCGACTTCCCGGACCAGATGCTCTCCTACAACTGCTCCCCGTCCTTCAACTGGCGCAAGCACCTGGATGACACCACCATCGCCAAGTTCCAGCGCGAACTCGGTGCCATGGGCTTCACGTTCCAGTTCATCACCCTGGCCGGCTTCCACGCCCTGAACTACTCCATGTTCGACCTCGCCCACGGTTACGCCCGTGAAGGCATGAGCGCCTACGTGGAGCTTCAGGAGAAGGAATTCGCCTCCGAATCCCGCGGCTACACCGCCACCAAGCACCAGCGCGAAGTCGGCACCGGCTACTTCGACGACATCGCAACCGCGCTCAACCCGAACGCATCCACCCTCGCACTGGTCGGATCGACCGAAGAGGGGCAGTTCCACTAACCACTTCCGACGGCGGCTTGCCCTCGCTGGCCACGGTTGTAACCTCCGGCCTACAGACCGGCAACGCTCTGCCTGCGGAGGTCGAACAAGGCAATCCTCCGCGTGCTATTCCCCGTCCCCGCCGATAGACCTCGCAAAGCTCGGTCGACGGCGTGGACAGGGCCCCTTTTACGCACGCTTCCGGATCACCTTATTCGACCGTTGGGTCGACCGGTATCGGGGAGGCAGGCACCAGGCCAAAGAGGCCGGTACTGCGGCAGCCTGCGTAAAAGGGCCCCCTTATCAGGGTCTGTCCTCGCTCAGCGAGGTCAGACCCGCATAAGGGGAATAGCAGGCAGAGCAGTTCCGGTCCGAAGGCCGGACCCAAGCGGCCCAACCCGGCCCAGGCCCAACCCACCCAGCCAAGCGCCGCCGTCGAACTTTGCTTCTCAAGGAGAGATTGAAATGAACAGCTTCACTGACAACTTCACTATCAATGGCATCACTATCACCGCGCAGCCCATTTGCCGGCAGAACGAGGTTTTGACGCCGGACGCCCTTGAGTTCATTGGCAAGTTGCACAGGGCTACGGCGGATCGTCGTCAGGAGCTGATGCAGGCCCGGCATGCGCGCCGCGGGCAGATCGCTGCCGGCCAGGATCCGCGCTTCCGCCCGGAGACCGAGGGTATTCGCAATGATCCGTCGTGGCGCGTGGCTCCCCCGGCTCCGGGTTTGGAGGATCGCCGTGTGGAGATCACGGGTCCGGTGGATAAGAAGATGACCATCAACGCGCTGAACTCCGGCGCGAAGGTGTGGCTCGCTGACATGGAAGACTCCTCCACGCCCACGTGGCGCAACGTCATCCAGGGCCAGCTGAACCTGACCGATGCACTGGAACGCCGGATCGACTTCACCTCCCCCGAGGGCAAGGAATACAAGCTCAAAGCTGCCGAAGACCTGCCCACCATCGTGGTCCGGCCCCGTGGCTGGCACCTGCCGGAGAAGCACATGCTGATCGACGGCAAGCCGATCGCCGGCGGGATCGTGGACTTCGGCTTGTTCTTCTTCCACAACGCCCGCCGCCTGCTGGCCCAGGGCAAGGGCCCTTACTTCTACCTGCCCAAGATCGAGAACCACCTCGAAGCCCGGCTGTGGAATGACATCTTTGTCCTGGCCCAGGACCTGCTGGGGATTCCGCAGGGCACCATCCGCGCCACGGTGCTGATCGAAACCATCACGGCGGCGTTCGAGATGGAAGAAATCCTGTACGAACTGCGCGACCACGCCGCGGGGTTGAACGCCGGCCGCTGGGACTACATCTTCTCCCTGATCAAGAATTTCCGGACCCGTGGACCGCGTTTCGTGCTCCCGGACCGCGGCCAGGTGACCATGACGCAGCCGTTCATGCGCGCTTACACCGAACAGTTGGTCCGGGCCTGCCACCGCCGCGGGGCCATGGCGATCGGTGGCATGGCTGCTGCTGTTCCCAACCGCAAGGACGAAGCCGCCAACCAGGCTTCGTTTGAGAAGGTCCGTGCCGACAAGACCCGCGAAGCCAATGACGGTTTCGACGGTTCCTGGGTGGCCCACCCGGACCTGGTGCCGGTATGCCGCGAAGTTTTTGACTCAGTTCTCGGAAACCGCCCCAACCAGCTGGACCGCTCCCGCGAGGACGTCACCCCGGATGACCGGGCACTGATCGACATCGCCAGTACTGAGGGCACCATCACCGAGGCCGGGGTCCGCCTGAACATCGAGGTAGGCATCCGCTACATCGAATCCTGGCTGAGGGGCAACGGGGCTGTGGCCATTCACAACCTCATGGAAGACGCCGCCACCGCCGAGATCTCCAGGTCCCAGCTCTGGCAGTGGATCCACTCCCACGCCATTACCGAACACGGCGACATCATCACCCGGGAATGGGTGGAGGACATGCTGGATGAGGAATACGCCCGCCTGGAACGCTTCGACGGAGACCGCTTCGCTGATGCCCGCGCCATCTTCGAAGAGGTCACCCTGGCCGAGGAATTCCCCACCTTCCTGACCATTCCCGCGTACGCCCGTTTCCTCACCGAGGCCCGTGAAGAGGCCACGGAGGAGGAACTCGTCGCCGCCTAGGTTTACCAACCTGAGAAGGTAGCGACACAACAAGCCCCGACGCTGGGCTGCCTGCACTCTTCGCAACAAGTGACCCCGACCGTCGGGGAGGCAGCCCAGCAACGGGGCTTTCCCATGCCTAGCGCTCCGGTCCTTGCTCCGCTCGGCCCTTCGATTCGACGGCCCGCTGCACACAAGACGCTTCCTACCGTCGAATCCGCAGCTCCCCATCGAGACGGACGAGGTAGGGCAGGGACACGCCTAGGCCTGCCGGGCCACCCACCGCACGGACAACGTGGTGCACACGCAGAACGCGAGCACCGAGCCGAGGATCACGAACAACGGCACCGTCCAACCCCCGGAAACGCTGTGCACGAAGCCAACAACAGTGGGAGCCAACGCAGCGAAGCAGTAGCCCACACCCTGCACCACTGCCGACATCTTGCCGGCGGCGGCCTGCGATTGCGCGAACTTGATGATGGCAATGAAGATCACCGTGATGCCACCTCCCTGGGCAACACCGCCCAGCGAGGACCACATCCACCACCACGACGGCGCCAGCAACAAGCCCACGGGAACGGTCAGCCACAGCGCACTCAAGGTGACCGCCACCGTCGTCGTACTCGCGAAGCGGGCCAGGAGCGGAACGCCCAAGCCGCCCACAATGGCGAAGATCTGGAAGAGCGAGGATCCTGCCCCGGCCTCGGCGGTGCCCATGGAGAGTTCGTCGGACAGGAAGCTGGGCAGCCAGGCGGTGACCCCGTAGTAGGAGAAGGCCTGGCCCGCGAAGCCGAGCGTGAGGCCCACAGTCAACCAGCGCACACCCGCCACAGGACCGGCGGAGGAAGCAGCAGGAGGAGGAACCGCGGCCGGCACGAAAGCACGCCGCGCACCAACGGCGGGCACCCAAAACAGGGTCGCTGCCAAGGCCAACAATGCGCTCGCAGCCAGGGCCAGCCGCCATCCCACCAGCTCAGCCAGCGGTGCCGTGGCCACGGACGTGAGGAAGGAGCCAACGTTGAGGGCAGCCGTGTAGACACCCATCGCGGTTGCCTGGCGCCGGGGTGCGAAGTCGCGCCGGATGATGAGAGGCACCGCGATGTTGCCGATGGTGATGGCCACACCGATGATGACCGTGCCCACCATCACGGAAACGCCGCCTCCGCTGGATCGGATGATCACGCCGGCAAGCACGCCGAGAAGCGTCAGCATCACGGCGACTTCCGCGCCGAGACGGCGCCCCGCCAGTGAGGCCAGGGGTGAAGCCAGGGAGAAGCAGAGCACGGGGATGCCTGTCAGCAACCCAAGCTCAACCGGCGAGAAGCCGAGGTCCTGCTGGAGGGAGTCCACCACGGGCGCCACGGCCACGAAGGGGCCGCGCATGTTCAGGGCAATGAGGCCGATACATGCGAGGATCAGCCAACCGCGGGGAACCCTGGCAAGGAATTGGCTCATCGGACGCACGGAAAAATGAAGGGAATAAACATCAGTTTCATTGCTATCACGGCATTACCCGGCAACCGGCATCCGCTGACCCTCATCCCGCTGCTTGGAGCGTGGCCTCAATCACGGCCGGCGACAACACGTGCTGGGTGACCATGTGGCTGGCGCCCAGAATCGCTGCACGCGGGCCCGCCATGGAGATGCCGATGCGCAGATGCGTGGTGGCCAGGGGCAGCGACCGCCGATAGACCACTTCCCGAATACCGGCCACCAGGTGCTCGCCCGCCTCCCCCACGCTGCCGCCGATGATGATGACCGACGGGTTAAGGAGATTGACCACGGTGGCCAGCACATCGCCAACATCGCGCCCCGCCTGCCGAAGCGCCTGAATCGCCTGCAGATTGCCTTCACCTACAAGCCGCAGGACGTCCGCGCCGCTGGAAGCTTCCAGCCCTTGCGCCTGCAGTTGGCGCGCGACGGCGGGACCGGAGGCAAGCGCCTCAAGGCACCCGTGGTTGCCACAACGGCAGAGAACGTCGTCGCCGCGCGGCACACGGACGTGGCCGAGGTCGCCGGCAGTACCGTTGGCACCGCGCTGCAATTGACCACTGCTGATGATGCCGGCGCCGATGCCCGTGGCTACCTTGACGAAAAGGAAGTTCTGGTTCTCGGGCCAATAGGCGGTGCGCTCGCCGAGGGCCATGATGTTGACGTCGTTGTCCACCAGAACGGGAACCGGCAGGGAGCCCTGAACGTAAGAGACGACGTCGAATCCGTCCCAGCCAGGCATGATGGGCGGCTTCACCGGGCGCCCGGAATCGTGTTCAACAGGGCCAGGCAGGCCGATGCCTATCCCGGCAAGGTTGCCCAACTCCCGTCCGGCTTCCGCCAGGAGTTCTCGGCCCGCAGTTATTACCCTGCCCAGGACTACGTCCGGTCCGTCGGCGACTTCCTGCCCCAATCGTCGCTCCGCCAGGACGTTGCCACCGAGGTCGGTGACCGCAACTATCACGTGGGTAGCTCCGACGTCGACAGCCAGCACCACCCGCGCCGCCGGGTTGAAGGCAAAGCGCGACGGCGGCCTGCCGCCGGTTGAGCTTGCCTCACCGGCGGGTCCAACGAGGCCCGAGTTAATGAGGGAATCGATGCGCGAGGCCACAGTGGAACGGGCCAGTCCGGTGGTTTCAGCCAGTTCAGCACGGGTGCGGGCTTTGCCGTCGCGGAGAAGCTGGAAGAGATTGCCGGCCCGCGAGAGGTTGCCGACCTCTGGCGCGGAGCTGTTTCCGGCGTCAGTTCCGGCGGTTGTTGTCATCCAATTAGTGAAGCACGATTGCTTATGCATGTCATCCAGCGGAAGTTTGTCGGAATTATCGCGACTTTTGCTAGACGCTCGGCAAAAGTCCCTCTAGGCTGAAATGAGCACAACAACCCTCCCTGGAAAAGGAATCCAATGTCTTATTCGATCCAGCTGTACACCTTGCGGGACGCTCTTCAGGAGAACCTGCCGGGAACCATCCGAAAGGTTGCCGAGATCGGTTTCACGCAGGTAGAGCCGTACAACTTTGTTGCCACGGCCAAGGAACTCGGTGCTGCATTGAAGGAAAACGGCTTGACCGCTCCTTCCGGGCACGCTCCGTTGTTGTCACAGGACCAGGACGAGATCTTCGCGGCCGCCAAGGAGCTGGGCATCAGCACGGTGATCGATCCGTTCCTTCCGGCCGAGCACTGGCAGTCCGCCGAGGACATCCAGGCCACCGCGGCCAAGCTCAACGCAGCAGCGAAGAAGGGTGCTGAGTACGGCATCCGCGTCGGCTACCACAACCACGCCTGGGAACTGGAGTCCATCATCGAGGGCAAGACCGCCCTGGAGTACCTTGAGGGTTTGCTCGATCCCGAGCTTGTCCTGGAAGTGGACACGTACTGGGTTGCCGTGGGTGGCCAGGATCCTGTGGAGCTGCTGACCCGCTTGGGCGACAGGGTGAAACTTATCCACATCAAGGACGGCCCGGCCACCACCGACACCAAGGCCCAGCAGCCGGCAGGCCAGGGCACCGTTCCGGTCCTGGACGTCATTGCAGCCGCGAAGTCCCTGGAAGTAGGAGTGGTGGAATTCGATGACTACTCCGGCGATATCTTCGAAGGCATCACCCAGAGCCTGGCCTACCTCACCGCCGCAGCCAGCGCCCAAGCAGCCGGCGCTGGAGCAGAAGGAGTACAGGCATGAGCTTCTCCCCTTCCACCCGAAAAGGCCCCGTGGGCGTCGCCGTCATCGGCGCGGGCAACATCAGCAAGCAGTACTTGGACAACCTCACGGTCTTCCCGGACCTGAAAGTCCTGGTCATCGCGGACCTCTTCGTCGAAACCGCCGAAGCCCGCGCCAAGGAATACAACATCCCCGAATTCGGTACGCCCGAGCTGGCACTGAACCATCCCGACGTCGAGCTCATCATCAACCTCACCATCCCGGCGGCACACGTCGAAGTTGCCACCGCAGCGGTCGAGGCCGGCAAGCACGTCTGGACTGAGAAGCCCTTCTCCCTGGACCGCGAATCCGGGCTGGGCCTGCTCAAGGCTGCCGACGCCGCAGGGATCCGCCTCGGCACCGCCCCGGATACGTTCCTGGGCGCCGGCCTTCAAACCGCGCGCCGCATCATCGAGCGCGGGGACATCGGCACGCCGTTGACCGGCATGACCACGTTCCAGACCCCCGGCCCGGAATCCTGGCACCCGAACCCGGCGTTCTTGTTCCAGCACGGCGCCGGTCCCCTGTTCGATATGGGTCCGTACTACTTGACCGCCCTGATCCAGACCTTCGGCTCGGTCCGCAAGGTGGCCGCCGTCGGCTCCTCCGCCAAAGCAACCCGCATCGTCGGTTCCGGACCCAAGGCCGGCGAGGAATTCGCCGTCGAGGTCCCCACACATGTGTCCGCGATGGCGCAGTTCGAAGGCGGCCAGTCCAGCCACAGCGTGTTTTCCTTTGAGTCCCCCCGGCAGCGGATGGGCTTCGTGGAAATCACCGGCTCTGAAGCGACCCTGTCCCTTCCGGACCCCAACTACTTCGACGGCGAGCTGAAGCTCTGGCGTCCAGGCGCGGAAGAACCCGAGATCATCCCCGCCACCGGACCTGCCAACGGCCGCGGCATGGGCGCGTTGGACATGGCCCGCGCCATCCGTACCGGCGGCCCGCACCGCGCTACGGGCGAACTTGCCTACCACGTGCTGGACACCATGGTCTCGATCACTGAGTCCGTGGAATCAGGCACGTTCGTGGACGTCACCAGCAACGCCCCCACCTCCGCTGCCCTCCCCGAAGACTGGGCCCCCGAAACCGCGACGCTCCAGAACCGGCGAGGAACACTATGACTACCCCTGGAAACACGCCGCTGGGCGTCGCGGCAATCGGCTACGCCTTCATGGGCAAAGCCCACTCCAATGCCTGGCGGAACGTGGCCAGCTTCTTTGACGTCCCCGCCTTTGAGCAGAAGGTGCTGGTGGGCCGGGACGCCGACGCCGTTGCGGAAGCAGCTGCCAAGTACGGCTGGGCCGAGTCGGCCACCGACTGGCGTTCGGTCATTGAGCGGGACGACATCCACATCATCGATATCTGCGCCCCGGGCTGGATGCACGCCGAAATTGCCGCCGCCGCGCTGGAAGCCGGCAAGCACGTCCTCGTGGAGAAGCCGCTCGCCAACACCCTCGGCGAGGCTGAGTCCATGGTCGCCGCCGCCGCCTCAGCGCGGGCGCGCGGCGTGCAGTCCATGATCGGCTTCAACTACCGCCGTGTCCCTGCTTTGGCCCTTGCGCGCGAGCTCATCGCTGAAGGCCGGCTGGGCACCGTTCGTCACGTTCGCGCAGCGTACTTGCAGGACTGGTTGATCGACGCCGAGTCCCCCATGACCTGGCGCCTCCGGAAGGAAACCGCCGGGTCCGGCGCGCTGGGCGACATCGCTTCGCACGCCATCGACCAGATCCTGTACCTGTTGGATGACGCCGTCACCGAGGTTTCGGGCCGTCTCCAGACCTTTGTGGATCAGCGCCCCGGTGCTGAAGGTCCCGCCGGCGGGCTGGAAGATGTAACGGTCGACGACGCCGCCTGGGTGAATCTGTCGCTCGCCTCCGGAGCAATCGCCTCGGTTGAAGCCTCCCGCGTGGCGACGGGCCGGAAAAACTCCCTCAGGATCGAAATCTACGGCTCCCTCGGTTCGTTGACATTTGACCTGGAGAACCTCAACGAGCTCAATTTCATGGACACCACGGTGCCCGTCCGCGAGCAGGGCTTCCGCCGGATCCTGGTGAACGAACCCGAGCACCCTTATCTGGGCGCTTGGTGGCCGCAGGGTCACATCATCGGTTGGGAACACACGTTCACCCACCAGATCCGCGACTTCCTCACCGCGATCGCGGCCGGTGAGGCACCATCGCCGTCGTTCGAAGAAGGATTGAACGTCCAGCACATCCTGGCCGCCGTGGAAGAGTCCGCGGCAGCCAAGAGTTCACTCATCCAGCTCAACGCACCCGTTACTGAAGGAGCCTGACATGCCCCGCCCGTACACCCTGTTCACCGGCCAATGGGCCGACCTCCCGTTCGAGGAAGTCGCGCGCCTTGCCTCAGGCTGGGGCTACGACGGCTTGGAAATCGCCGTCTCCGGAGACCACCTGGACGCCTGGCGTTGGGACGAACCCGGCTACGTCGAATCCAAGCTCGCGGTCCTGGAGAAGTACAACCTGAAGGTTTGGGCCATCTCCAACCACCTCAAGGGCCAGGCCGTCTGCGATGACCCCATCGACTTCCGCCACGAAGCCATTGTCGGTTCCAAGGTGTGGGGCGACGGGGAGCCCGAAGGTGTCCGCCAGCGCGCCGCCGAGGAAATGAAACACACCGCCCGCTTGGCTCGGGTGTTGGGCGTGGACACCGTGGTGGGCTTCACCGGCTCCTCGATCTGGCAGTACGTCGCCATGTTCCCGCCCGTACCGGAGAAGGTGATCGAGGCCGGTTACCAGGACTTCGCCGACCGCTGGAACCCCATCCTGGACGTTTTCGACGAATGCGGTGTCCGCTTCGCCCATGAAGTCCACCCCTCCGAAATCGCCTACGACTACTGGACCACCGTCCGGACCCTCGAAGCGATCGGCCACCGGCCCGCGTTCGGCTTGAACTGGGACCCGTCCCACTTCATGTGGCAGGGAATCGATCCCGTGTCCTTCATCTGGGACTTCAAGGACCGGATCTACCACGTGGACTGCAAGGACACCAAGCTCCGTCCGACCGGCCGCAACACCGTCATGGGTTCGCACCTGCCTTGGGGCGATCCGCGCCGTGGTTGGGACTTCGTCTCCGCCGGACGCGGCGATGTGCCCTGGGAATCGTCCTTCCGCGCGCTGACCGCCATCGGCTATGACGGCCCCATCTCGGTGGAATGGGAAGACGCCGGAATGGATCGTCTCCACGGTGCCCCCGAAGCCCTCGCCGCCCTGAAGAAGTTCGACTTCCCGGCGTCGCAGACCTCCTTCGACGCCGCGTTCAGCAGCAAGGACTAGCCCCTTCGGTTTTTCGTACAGATAACGCCCTTTAGACGTCGTCTTAAGGGCGTTATCTGTACGAAATCTCCTTAATTTAACGCGGCCAAGGTAATCTCAACGTGACCAGCTGGCCCTCTTCCAGATTCAGCAAAAGGACTCATCACGTGACCCTCAGCAATGGCACTTCCGATGGAACAATTCGCTGGGGCATCCTCGGCACAGGATTTATTGCCGGGCTCCAAACCAAGGACCTGCAGGAAAACGGCTTTACGGTCCAGGCCGTCGGGTCCCGTTCGCTGGACTCGAGCAAGGCGTTTGCCGGGCAGTATGGAGTGGCTACCGCCCACAGCAGCTATGTAGACCTGGTGGCGGACCCGCTGATCGATGTGGTCTATATCGCCACACCGCACCCTTTCCACCATGCGAACGCGCTCATGGCGTTGAACGCCGGCAAGCACGTGCTCGTGGAAAAATCGTTCACCATGAATGCGCGCGAGGCACAGGACATCGTTGACCTGGCAGAGTCCAAGGGGCTCGTTGCCTTGGAAGCCATGTGGACCCGCTTCCTTCCCCACATGATCCGTATCCGGGAAATCATCGCTGCCGGCACCATCGGCGAGGTCCGGAAAGTGGTAGCTACCCACAACCAGAGCCTCCCCAAGGATCCCGCCCACCGGCTCAACGATCCCGCCCTAGGTGGTGGAGCGCTGCTGGACCTGGGTATCTATCCGATTTCCTTTGCCTTCGACATCCTGGGCACGCCGGCGTCGATCAAGGCCAGTGCCTCCATGTCGGCCACCGGCGTGGACCGTCAAACAGCAGCCATTTTCGAATACGCCAACGGTGCTCAGGCGATTGTCGATTGCGAGCTCGATGCCGCCAGCGCCAACCGGGCCTTGGTGATTGGCACCGAAGGTTGGATCGACATCGAACCCACTTGGTACAATCCGGTCCCCTTCACTGTTTTCGGGGTGGATGGCACTGTTATTGAACGCTATGACCAACCCGTGACCAGCCGGGGCATGCAGTACCAGGCGGCAGAACTCGAACGCCTCGTCAGGGCAGGTTCCACTGCCGGAACCATCCTGCCGCCGACTGAAACCGTGGCCATCATGGCGGCCATGGACGGGATCCGTGAGCAGATCGGGCTCCGCTACGACGCTGACGCCGGCCTGGAAGGCAATGACAATGACTAATGCACCCCGCCTCGCTGAACTCCGACAGCAGGAAGAAGAGCTGGTCTTCGCTTCGTTCGATCACCATGACGCGTGGAGGCTCGGCTCGTTGATCGCCAACCACGCCATCGCTTCCGGGTTTGGAGTGGCGATCGATATCCGGCGGCACAATCTGGTCCTCTTCCGCTGCGTCCTTCCCGGTTCCACCGCAGACCAGGAAGAGTGGATCCGCCGCAAGTCTGCCGCCGTGCTGCGATTCGAGCACAGCACGGCGTTGTTGACCGAGCAGTTCTCCGAACGTGACCCTTTGGGCGGAGGTTGGCTCGCCCCGGAGGACTACACCTTGGCCGGAGGTTCCTTCCCTCTCCGCGTCAAGGGCGCCGGCGTGATCGGTGCCGTCACGGTGTCCGGGTTGTCATCGGACGAGGACCACCAGATGGTGGTAGACGGGATCCGGAACTACCTTAAAACCGTGGGCGCCTAGGCGAAATCAAGAGAGTGGTGCAGTTCTTCGAGGTTGAGACAGGCCCCGCACCCATCACAAAAGGTAACCTCCCGCCGTCGTCGTCGGTACCGGGACCTATTCTGGGCAGTAGCCGCACGCCGAACGTGAAGGAACCCCATGCCCACGCCTGAACATCCGCTCCGCAAACTTGGCTTTCTCACCATCGGACTGTTCGATCCCGCTGATCCTGCTGCCGGCCACCGATCGACGTTGGAGATCATGGAACTCGGCGAACAGTTGGGATTCGACAGCGCCTGGTTGCGCCACCGCCACCTGCAGTTCGGCATCTCCTCTCCCGTAGCGGTGATGGCCGCCGCCAGCCAGCGCACATCCCGGATTGAGCTCGGCACCGCGGTGACCCCCCTGGGTTGGGAAAACCCGCTACGGCTGGCGGAGGACCTGGCCACCGTAGATCTGCTGGCCGGGGGACGGATCAATCCAGGGCTGAGCGTGGGCGAACCCATGCACTACGACACCGTGAAGCATGAGCTGTACCCGGATTCTGCAGAAACAGAGGACTTCTCCTATGGCAGGGTTGAGCGGTTCGCACGCTTGGTGGCAGGCGAGAAAGTAAGGGACTTCTCCGGCAAGCAGGGCGTCGTGGAAGAGTTCTCCAACCGCGTAGAGCCGCACTCCCCCGGGTTGCGCAGCCGCCTTTGGTACGGGGCGGGCAGTATGAAATCGGCTGTATGGGCGGGGGCCAACGGCTTCAATTTGTTGTCCAGCAGTGTGATTTTCCCGGACAAGGATCAGGAACCGGACTTTGCCAAAGTCCAGCAGTCCCAGATTCGGGCGTACCGAGACGCCGCAGCAGCGTCCGGAAACACGGCCCGCGCGTCTCAGGGCTTGGTGGTGATTCCCACGGATTCCGCTTCCAACGCCCAGCGGGAGAAGTACCAGCGGTACGTGGATGAACGGACTCCCAGAACGCGCGCTCCACAGGGGCCGAAGGGCATGATGTTCGCGAAGGATCTGATCGGCACCAGCGATGAAATCGCCGCGCAACTATACGCCCACGAAGGCTTCCAGGAAGTGGACGAGGTAGCGTTCGCGCTGCCCTTCAGCTTCGACCACGACGATTACGTGCAGATCCTCACGGACATCGCGACGAAGTTGGGCCCGGCCTTGGGCTGGAAGCCAGCCGAATGAGCGAGATATCGCCGAAATGTACATTTCGGCGATAAGGCGTAAAATGGCATCATGAGCGAGATGACAGTCACTGTTGCGCGGAGTCGGCTTTCTGAAGCGGTTGATACCGCCCGGGTAAGCCACGAACCTGTGTATTTGTTGCGCCGCGGCCGCCGCGTCGCGGCACTGATAGATGCAGAAGATCTCGCCAAGCTCATTGAAGCCGCTGAGGACCTCAATGATCTTCGCGCAGCCGAAGCCGCCCGAACCGAGATGACCGAAACCGGCAATAGTGCCGTGCCTTGGGCGGAAGTCAAGGCGGAGCTGGGCCTGACTTGAGCTATTCAGTGCAGCTCGCGCCTGCCGCCGTCCGCCAATTGCGAAAGCTCCCGGCGGAAGCGCGCCGACGCATTCAGGCCGCAATCGAAATTCTCGCCGAATCCCCTCGCCCCCCAGGGGCAAAAAAGCTGTCGGGAAACAGCGGTGACTGGCGTGTGCGTACCGGCGACTACCGGATTATCTATGAAATCCGCGACGCTCAGCTCATCGTTCTAGTTGTTGCCATGGGCCACCGGCGGGACATCTACCAACACTAAGACGCTTTCGGCGGATTACCGCGCCTTCAGCACATAGCGCCTTTCAGGACGTCCGACGCCGTACTTGAGCCTGACCTCCAGCGCTCCTTCGTCGTGGAGGTACTCAAGGTAACGCCGGGCACTGACCCGGGACGTCCCGAGCTGTTCTGCCAGCTCAGCTGCAGAGAGGTCGCCCGGCGCTGATTTCAGTGCTGACTCAACCATTTCGAGTGTCTCTACACTGCACCCTTTGGGCAGGGTCCGCTCGGAAACGCTCAGCCCGAAGACACGGTTCACATCAGATTGTTCAGCCTCCACCTTGGACGAGTCCAAGCCCTGGTAAGCGCTGAGGTAATGCTCCAGGCGCTCCTGAAGATCGGCCTGGGAGAACGGCTTGATGAGGTAATGGACGATCCCGCCCCGCAAGGCCTTCCGGACTGTTTCCACCTCGCGGGCAGCGCTGATCACCAGCACGTCCAGGTCCGGGGCGACATCCCGGAGCTGGTGCATGAGTTCCAGCCCGTTGATGTCAGGGAGGTGGATATCCAGCAACACCAGGTCCGGTTGCAACCGCTCGGTTTCCACCAAAGCCTGGGCACCCGTATGGGCCACACCCACCACCACGAAGCCGGGCGTCCGTTGTATGAAGCCGGCGTGGACCTTGGCCACCATGAAGTCGTCATCGACGATCAGTACCTTGATCATGGATTCGTTGCCCCCTTTGTGGAGTTGAGCCTGCCCGGATCGGAGTCATACTTCTTGAAGCGGGCAGTGAACACAGCCCCTTGATCATTGGCCACTGTCAGGTCACCTCCGGAGCGCCGGCAGATCACCCGTGACAACGCCAACCCAAAGCCCCGGGCATCGCCGGGGCCGGGCTCTTTCGTGGAGAAACCTTGCCGGAAAATCTCCTCGGCGGAGCCCATGGGCACTCCGGGGCCGTTGTCCCGGACTGTCACAGTGACCTCGCCACCCGAGTCGGCCACCAGCACGCCTACCGACGCCCCGGAAAGGCCAGTGACGGCGTCGAACGCGTTATCCACCAGGTTGCCCACCACAGTGGTGAGGTCGCGGGACAATTCCTCGTTGACGCGTGGCAGCGCGGACTTGGGGTCCAGCTTCAGTTCCACGCCGCGTTCCGTGGCCAGACTGGCCTTGGCGATCAGCAGGGCCGCGAGCGCAGGGTCCTCGATCCGGCTGGTGACGTCGTCGCTGAGCCGGGTCCTGTCTACGGTGGCTCCATTGACGAACTGCACCACGGAATCGTATTCGCCTATCTGGATCAGGCCTGAAATGACGTGGAGTTGGTTGGCGAACTCGTGGGCTTGTGCCCTCAAAGTGTCGGTGACGGTCTTGGTGGCGCCGAGTTCACTTTCCAAGGAGGACAGCTCGGTCCGGTCCCTCAAGGTGGTCACGGAGCCGATGTCACGTCCATGGGAACGGAGGGCTACACGGTTCATGACTACCAGCCGCTCCCCCACGAGCACCAGCTGATCGGGGTCTGATTGGTCACGGGTGAGGACTATTTTCAAAGCAGGATCCACGTGGAGGGATCGCAGTTTCTTTCCCACGCAATCCGGCGGCAGGCCTAGGAGTTGCCGGGCGCTTTGGTTGGCCACCGTGATGCGCTCGTGGGGGTCCAAAGCGACCACGCCTTCCTTCAGGCCCTGCAGCATGGCTTCGCGGTTCTCCACGAGCCCGGTGATCTCGCGCGGTTCCATGCCCAATGTTTGCCGTTTGACCCGGCGGGACAACAGGAGGGATCCCGCCACTCCCAGGATGCTGGCAACCCCCAGATACGTCAGCAGGTTGGGAATTGCGTCGCCCAGCCGCTCGATGGTGGAGGGGTAATTCCTGCTGACGGATGCTACGCCGATGACTTTTCCGGAATCGTCCAGGACGGGGACGTGGGCGGACAGTACGGCTCCGCTGCTGCCCGGCAAAACACCGGTCCAGGCCCGCCCTTCCATCACTTGGCTTTCGCCCAGCGGCAGTGGCTGGCCCAGCAGGCTGGGGTCCGATGATGCCACTACGGTGCCGTTAAGTTTGGCGAGTGCCACATGGGAGGACCCCGAAACGGTGCGCACGGATTCGGCCACGGCCGGGAGGGCTGATCCGACTCGCGGTTCGGCCTCCGGCAGCAGGGCGCGGACCGTGGGGTTGCTGCCCAGTGCTTCAGCGGCCAGCAGCGCCCGGCGCCCTTCGGTTCTTTCGAAGGTGGCTGCGGATTGGGCCAGCGAGATGGCAACCACGGCAACAAGAACGGCCAGGACGATCAGCAACTGCAGCACAAGGTACTGCCCCGCCAGGGACATTCCTCTTCTTCGAGTCAGGCGAGTCACTTGCTGGGTTCCTTTGGTGGTGCCAGTGAGAGGGGCGGGCAACAGCTTCCCCCGTGGCGTACCGGAACTATACCCCAGCGGCACAGAAGACCCCAGTGGGACAGAAGACCAGCTCAGAGGGCTGGAACGAAGCGAAACCCGTGAACGCAATGAACTTAAAGATCACTGCGAACACAAGAGTGATGCCTGTCACTTACGCGCCTAGCATCAAATCAACGGGGCATCGCCCTGCACCCGAATTTTCGATGATGAGAAGAGGAACACCATGCGCCAGATCCGCGCATTGCGAGTCGCCGCCGTCGCCGCCGGCATCGCCCTGATGGCCACCGGCTGCGGTGCCACCGGTAAGTCCACCGGAACTGAGGGCACCGGTGCAGCAGGACCTATCACCGGACTCCAGATCATGGTTCCGAACACTCCCGGCGGCGGTTACGACACCACCGCCCGGGCAGCCGCCAAGGTACTGGACGACGAGAAGATCTCCACCAACACCGAGGTGTTCAACCTTGCAGGCGCCGGCGGCACGGTTGGCCTTGCCCGCATCGTCAATGAAAAGGGCAACGGTGACCTCACCATGCTCATGGGCCTGGGCGTGGTTGGGGCCAGCTACACCAACAAGTCCGAGTCGAAGCTGACGGAGACCACGCCGCTGGCGAAGCTCATCGAGGAACCCGGCGCCATCATGGTCAGCAAGGACTCCCCGTACAAGACCATCAATGATTTGGTGACGGCATGGAAGGCCAACCCCGCCTCCATCGCAGTGGGCGGCGGTTCCTCGCCCGGCGGCCCGGACCACCTCCTGCCGATGCAGCTGGCCGGGGCGGTGGGCATCGACGCCACCAAGGTCAACTTCGTCTCTTACGACGGCGGTGGCGACCTTCTGCCCGCTATCCTCGGTAACAAGCTGGGCTTCGCCGCTTCCGGTGCCGGTGAGTACCTGCAGCAGATCAAGTCCGGCGAGATCAGGGTCCTGGCCACCAGTGGCGAGAACCGTTTGGAAGGTGTGGATGCCCCCACGCTGAAGGAATCCAACATTGACCTTGTGTTCACCAACTGGCGCGGCATCGTGGCTCCTCCGGGCATCAGCGAGGAGGACAAGAAATCCCTGATCGCCGCCCTTGAGAAGATGCACGCCTCCGCCGGTTGGAAAGAAGCACTCAAGACCCATAGCTGGTCCGATGCCTTTGTTACCGGAGACGAATTCAAGACGTTCCTGACAGACCAGGACAAGCGGGTGGCGGACGTCCTGACCAAGCTCGGGTTGGCGTGAGCTCCACAGCCACAGGCCTTAAAGGCCGCGCCGAGCTGGGGGTAGCCCTCCTGCTCGGCGTGGTCGGCGTCCTGGTCTTCCTGGACGCGAACGGCCTGGTCACCCCCTACTCGCAGTCGGACCCAGTAGGTCCCAAGACCGTCCCGTTCATTGTGTCGGGATTGCTGATCATCTGCGCCGTACTCCTTGCCATCAACGTCCTGCGCGGCGGCAAGGGTGAGGTTGAGGGCGGCGAAGACGTCGACCTGGCACACCCCGCCGACTGGAAGACCGTCGTCCCGCTGGCCGGAGCTTTTATCCTGAACATCCTGCTCATCGACTGGGCTGGTTGGGTCATTTCCGGAACGCTCCTCTTCTGGGGCAGCGTGCTGGCGCTTGGCAGCCGCCGCTACATCCGTGACGGCCTCATTTCCGTGGCTCTGGCCTTGTTGACCTTCTACGGCTTCTACCTCGGCCTGGGCATCGCATTACCGGCCGGGCTCCTGGAAGGAATCCTCTGATGGACGTCTGGTCCTCCTTGATGGACGGTTTTGCCACCGCCCTGACCCCCATGAACCTTTTGTTCGCCGTGATCGGCGTACTGCTGGGTACCGCCGTCGGCGTCCTTCCCGGACTTGGCCCGGCCATGACCGTGGCGTTGCTGCTTCCGGTGACCGCCGCCCTGGAACCCACCAGTGCTTTCATCATGTTTGCCGGCATTTACTACGGCGGCATGTTCGGTGGTTCCACCACCTCCATCCTGCTGAACACCCCTGGTGAATCGTCATCGGTGGTGACGGCCATCGAAGGCAACAAGATGGCCAAAGCGGGCAGGGCCGCGCAGGCCCTTGCCACCGCGGCCATCGGCTCCTTCATCGCCGGCACCATCGGCACCGCACTACTGGCTGTGTTCGCACCCATTGTGGTGCAATTCGCCGTCAGCCTGGGTGCTCCCAGCTACTTCGCCATCATGATCCTCGCCCTGCTGGCCGTGACGGCCGTCCTGGGCTCGTCAAGGCTCCGGGGCTTCGCTTCGTTGGCGCTTGGTTTGGCCATCGGCTTGGTGGGCATCGATTCGGTGACCGGCCAACGCCGCCTGACCTTCGGCCAGCCCTTGCTGGTGGACGGCCTGGACATTGTGGTGGTCGCCGTGGCGATCTTCGCCGTGGGTGAAGCCCTCTGGGTTGCTGCCCACCTGCGCCGCACGCCGCTCCATGTCATTCCGGTGGGTCGTCCTTGGATGGGCAAGAAGGACTGGGCCCGTTCCTGGAAGCCCTGGCTTCGAGGCACGGCCTTCGGTTTCCCTTTCGGTGCGCTGCCTGCCGGTGGCGCCGAGATCCCTACGTTCCTCTCCTATGTCACCGAGAAGCGCCTCACCAAGCACCCGGAGGAGTTCGGCAAGGGCGCCATTGAGGGCGTCGCCGGACCAGAAGCAGCCAACAATGCTGCCGCTGCCGGAACGCTGACCCCCATGCTTGCCCTCGGCCTCCCCACCAACGCAACAGCCGCCGTCATGCTTGCAGCCTTTACGTCCTATGGCATCCAGCCCGGCCCGCAGCTGTTCTCCAGCCAAGGCCCCCTGGTGTGGGCGCTGATCGCAAGCCTTTTCATCGGCAACTTCCTGCTCCTGCTGATCAACCTGCCCCTGGCACCCGTCTGGGCCAAGCTGCTGCAGCTCCCGCGTCCGTATCTCTACGCAGGCATTCTCTTCTTCGCTACTTTGGGTGCGTACTCGGTCAACCTGCAGGCTTTCGATCTGGTGATCCTGCTGGTGCTCGGTGCCCTCGGATTCATGATGCGGCGCTTCGGGTTACCCGTACTGCCGCTCATCCTCGGCGTCATCCTTGGTCCGCGCATCGAAGGCCAGCTCCGCAAGACGCTGCAGCTCAGCGCCGGTGATCCCGCAGGCCTGTTCAGCGAACCCATCGCGATCGTGGTCTACATCATCGTGGCGCTCATTCTGGCCTGGCCGCTGATCTTCAAGCTCGTCCGCCGTAGCCGTCCGATGGCACCAACAGTTGTCCCCGGTGACGCCGGCGCCACGGTTCCGAGGGAAGACACCCAAATCCACCAGAAACAGGAGAAACCATGACCATCGTGGTGGGATACGTCCCCACACCGGAAGGCGAAGCGGCGCTAACCCAAGCCATCGCCGAGGCCAAGAAAAGCAACGACACCCTAGTGGTCATCAACTCTTCCAAGGGCGACGCCCTGGTGGATAACCGGTACGCCCAGGAGCCGGATATCCAGAGCATCGAGGAACGGCTCGCTGACCAGGGCATCCAGCACATCATCAAGCAACCGGTACGCGGCCATGACGCGGCCGCCGAGGTCCTGGACGCCGCTGACGAGAACGATGCCGAACTCATTGTCATCGGCCTTCGCCGCCGCAGCCCGGTGGGAAAGCTCATCATGGGCAGCGTCTCCCAGCGGATCCTGTTGGAGGCGGACTGCCCCGTTCTGGCGGTCAAAGCGGACTAACCAAAGCACAGGACGCACGACGGCGGCTGGTCACCCAAGTGACCCTGTCTCTTATACACATCTGACGCTGCCGACGAGGAGCGTGTAGTGTNNCCCCCCCACCCCCCCCCCCCCCCCCCCCCCCTCCCCCCCCCCCCCACCCCCCCCCCCGCCGTCGTGCTCTCCTGCTGAACCGTCAGGGTGTGGGCCTGATGGCCGTGTCCGTGCTGTAGGAGGTGATGGTGGAGGCGGCGCCGCTGTCGAGCACTTTCGAACGGGTGGTTGAGCCGTCGAGGACCACGTGCTGGGTGGCGACATTGCTCACCACATGGTTGGTGGCTATGACGTTGCCGTCACCTCCCGCGATCAGGATGATGGTGGGCTGGGCGCCCGCGGGGGCAACCTTCTCCGGTGCGACGTCGTACGCGAAAAGGTTGTTTGAAATGAGGTTGTTGTCTCCGAGGGCGTGGATGACTCCGTAGAGGTCATCCAGGCCGTTCGTGCGGTCGATAAATGGAGGGAAACCTTCAGCGCCCCGGCGGAAATGGTTGGACGTAATGAGGTTCTCTTTGCATCCATTCAGCAGACGCATCATGCCGGGGTAGAAGCCCTGGAACCTGTTGGACGACACACTGCAACGGTTACAGCCGATGAATTCGATGAGGCTTCGCCCCCGCGGGAAGAAGTTATTTCCACTGACCAGCAGACCCTCATGGTTTTCCGCCAAAAGCGTCACGCCCTCAGGCCCGGCACCCATCAGGTTGTCGCTGACGCTGGTTGCCTGCCCGGCACCGGTCAGTTCAACACAATTCCCGCATTCGGCAATCATGTTGTCGTGGACCCGGAGGGCGTCGGCGCCTCGAACTATCAGCGCGTGCTCAAGGTAGACGAAGCCCATTCCCGTGAAGTGGAGGGAATCATTGTCGGAGGCAACTTCAATGCCCGTCTTTCCGTTCTTGTAGCTGTTCCCGTCCGGGATGAAGCCAATGCCGTCGAGGCAGAAGTCCCTGAACACGATTCCGGACAGTCGCGGGCTCCCTTCACGACGCACCAGAAAGGCCTGGGGTGTTGACGGTGGCGTCAGGACCCGGATATGGCTTCCGCCCGGCTGAACATTGAGCCAGCCAGTGGTGTCCACGTTGTCCTTGATGCTGCGCGAGAAGAAACCATGGCCGAAGCCCGCGATGGTGAGGTAATCGACGTCCACCAGGACTTGGGTCCGAAGGTCGTAGTCGCCCGGCGGGATGATGACGACGGCTCCCGGCCTCGTATCCGGCGTCGATTGGCGTTTTTTGATGTCCGCGATGATGTCGTTGATGATGGCGCCGATATCTGACTGTGCGGTGATCGTGGGTTGACCTTTGATTCGCCAAGCGGTGACGTCGTAGGTGTTTGGCGAATTGAATGGGCTGGCTTTCACCTCGTCTGCGGCTTCTGCCTTCGGGGACATCCCCAAGCTCAGGGCAGCTGCCAGTGTGCCCACGGCTCCAGCGCCAACGAGCGTTCGGCGGCTTGTTGCGTTCATTTCAAGCTTCGTATCAGTTCCCATAGGGTCTCCTGCCAATCCTCGGTCTTGGTCCGCTCGCGTCCTCGGCAACACTGCCAAAATTGAAAAAACGTTTTGTCGCAAGCTGCGAGCAACACTAAGTGGCCGCCAAGAAGGCTGTCAACGACAAAATCCCCAAAGCAATTTTGGCAAGCCAGAGCCCGTCCCGCCCCACCAAGTGACCCTTGACACTTCCAAAGTTTGAGTCCTAAAGTGTTGCCAAGTCGTTTTGGCAAAACGATTCTTCACCCAAACAGTCTTGCCAACCCGTTCGAGAGAAAGTGAGTCGACAGCGATGTCCACTCGAAAAACCATCTCCAGGCTCGTCACCCTTGGCGGCGTCTGCACCGCCGTCGCACTCGCGGCTACCGGATGCGGCGCAGGGGGCCCGGCATCAACATCGGGTAGCGCCGCAGGTACCATCAACGTCCTGGTGGAAGCCGGCGGACGTGCCGAACTCACCGGCGTCGCCGAACAATGCAAGAAGGACACCGGCATCGACGTCAACTTCGTCGAGCTTCCCTACGACGGCATGTTCAACCGGCTCTCAAGTGAATTCTCCTCCGGCAATGTTTCCTTCGACGTTGCCGCCCTCGACTCCGTCTGGCTCCCGAGCTTCAAGGACGCGGTCCAACCCATCGACGAAATCTTCACCGATGAGGCGAAGAAGGACATTTTCCCGGCACTGGTCAAGGAAGCGAACGTGGATGGCCGCTTCATCGGTCTTCCGGCATGGACCAACGCCGAGATCATCCTCTACCGCAAAGACCTCTTTGAGGACGCCAAGAATAAGGCGGACTTCCAAGCAAAGTACGGCTACGAGCTCGCCGCACCCACCACGTGGAAGCAGTACCAGGACATCTCGGAGTTCTTCACCAAGGACGGCATGTACGGTACGGACGTGAAGGGCGCTGTCGAAACCGAGTGGCTGGCCCACGTCCTTCAGGCCGGCTCCCCCATGGTCCTCGACGGCGACAACGTGGTGATCGACAACGCAGCGCACAAGGAAGCACTCGACTTCTACGTAAGCTTGGCAAAGTCCGCTCCTCCAGGTGCCGCACAGGTGGACTGGGCTGCGGCGCAGAACCTGTTCAACCAAGGCAAGACCGCCATGACCCGCTTCTGGGCCCATGCTTACCGGCAGATCCCCAAGGACTCACCAGTAGCCGGCAAAGTGGGCACCGCAGCAATGATTGGCGGCAGCGCGGGCGTCGCAGGTGTCCCCGGACCTTGGTACCTCTCCGTGCCGAAGGCAACCAAGAACGCGGACACCGCAAAGAAGTTCATCAAGTGCGCCTACGACTACAACGCCATGGGCATCGAATCCAGCCTCGGCCTGGCCTCCCGCATCTCGGCGTTCGAGAAGTACCAGGACCAGCCCGGATACGAGAGCTTCAAGCCACTGATCGAAACCCTCAACGGCAAAGCCACAGCCACCCGGCCCGCAACGGCCAAGTGGCAGCAGATCGTAGACACCGTCCTGGTGCCGCTCCTGCAGAAGGCAGTGGCCGGAGGCGACTCCGCAACCCTCCTGGCAGAGGCCAAGAAGCAGATCCAGGACCTCCTCAAGTAAAGACTCCGCGGCCGGCACCCGGAACCATAAACCCCGTGCCGGCCGCGGCCCCAACCAACAGAAGAGAAAATCGTGCGCATCTCCGATCGCCGCTTCGCCCTATACCTCATGACCCCGGCGGCGCTGTTCCTCGCCGTATTCGTGGCTTACCCGCTGTTCCGCCTGGTCGCAGACAGCTTCTTCAAGATCTCGCCCGTCGCCGGCGGCCCGCGTGACTTCGTGGGATTCCAGAACTACATCACCGCTTTCGCCTCCGAAGCTTTCATGGGAGCAGGGTGGCGAACCCTCGCCTACACCTTGGTGGTGGTCACACTCGAGTTCGCCCTCGGCCTGGGAATGGCACTCCTTTTCACCACGCTCGGGCGCAGCTCACAGCTTTGGCGAACCGTCTTCCTGTACCCGCTGATGATCGCCCCGATCGTTGCCGGCTTGCTGTGGAAGTTCCTGATGATCGATAACTTCGGCCTCATAGGAAGCCTCCTGCACCAGGCGGGTATTCTCTCAAACCCAAACCAGATCGGGTGGTTGTCCGATCCCAGCATCGTGCTGTTCTCAGTGGCCATTCCGGACATCTGGCTCACTACTTCCTTCATGTGCCTCGTCCTGTTCGCCGGCCTGCAAAACATCCCCGGCGACCTCATCGAAGCCGCGCGCCTTGACGGTGCCAGGGCACCTGCCCTCCTGTTCCGCATCATCCTTCCGCTCCTCCGCCCTGTGATCGCAGTGGCCCTGGTTGTTCGCGGGATAGACGCCGCACGCGCTTTTGACACCATCCTGATCCAAACAAACGGCGGCCCCCAGTCCGCCTCCGAAACCATGAGCCTGCTGATCTACCGCACCATGATCCGCTTCGGCGATCCCGGCCTGGCCAGCGCCATGGGCACCATCTACCTGCTGGCGATGCTCGCCGTCGCATTCTTCGCGGTGGCCACCATCTGGCGGCCAGGAAAGGACAACTGATGAGCAACGCGAGCGTAGCCACCAAAGCCAGCCGGTCGCCGTCGAGCACTACTGAACCGCAGGAGTTGCGCAAGCGCCGCGGTGCCAACCGCGAAGGACTCGAAGCCGGCAAGCGGAGCACCCGCGCCATTCTGTGGATCCTGTTGGCCGTGGCCATGGTGCTGTACGGCTTCCCGTTCCTATACTTGCTGTTTACGTCCTTCAAGACGCCGATCGACACCATCGCAGTTCCGCCGACCATCCTCCCCACGGAATGGACGTTGGAGAACTACGCCAACGCATTGGGCCGGAGCGGAGTGCTGGCCTCGTTCATCAACAGCGTGCAGACAGCAATCATCAGCACCCTTTTGTCACTGGTCCTGGCCATCCCGGCCGCCTACGGCATCACGCGCTACAAGACTCCCAGCGGCCGCGTGTTCATCATGGCAGCACTGGTAACACGCATGGTTCCGCCGGTCGCCATCGGCATCCCCTTGGCCTCCATGATGTCCTCCGTAGGACTGGCGGACACGCCAATCGCTCTGTCCATCGCGCACACCACCATCTCGCTGCCTCTTTCCATTTGGCTGATGTCCAGCTTCTTCGAGGCTGTCCCCCGCGACCTGGAGGAAGCGGCAACGGTTGACGGCTGCAGCAGGCTTGGAGCACTCTGGCGGGTAGTCATACCGGTGGTCTCAGGAGGCATCGCCGTCACCGCGATCTTCGCCTTCCTGGCCTCATGGAACGAGTTCCTCTTTGCCCTCCTCATGACGGCAATCCGCTCACAGACAACCCCGGTGGTTATCGCGAACTTCCAGACCCAGTTCGGACTGGATTGGGGATCCATGACCGCACTCGCAGCCGTCTACTCCATCCCCGTCATCCTCTTGACCCTTCTCCTGCAGCGCAAGATCGTGGCTGGTATGACCCTGGGCGCGGTCAAGGGTTAGGGCTAAGGAAACTCCAAGCCAAGAAAGGACCCCATGTCCAACAGCAACTATTACGACGTCACTACGTGGCCGGTAGGCAACCCCTCAGAGGACGTCGGCGAAGTCATCAACAGCATCATCGCGGACATCAAGGACCGGCAGGCCGCTACGGATAAGAACGACGGCGGCAAGCCCGGTGCCGTCATCTACCTTCCGCCCGGGGACTATCGCCTCCGCACGCAGGTGGTCATCGATATCAGCTTCCTGAAAATCATGGGCTCTGGACACGGCTTTACGTCCTCGAGCATCCGGTACAACGTTTCCAAGGACGAATGGCCGGACCTCCACGAGTTGTGGCCAGGCGGGAGCCGCGTCATGGTGGACATCCCGCTCAATGCCGACGCACCCGGCGGCCAAGAGGACGAATCCAAGGGCGCCGCCTTCTACGTTGAAAGAAGCGGGAGCCCCCGCATCAGTTCAGTGGAGTTCTCCAACTTCTGCATCGACGGACTGCATTTCACCCCGGATGGTTCAGGCCTTCCCGCGGAAAACAGCTATGTCAACGGCAAGACCGGCATCTACGTAGCCAGCGCCAACGACTCCTTCCGTGTTAACGGGATGGGATTTGTCTACCTCGAGAATGCGCTCACGATTTACAAAGCGGACGCTCTCTCGGTCCACGACAACTTCATAGCCGAGTGCGGCAGCTGCGTAGAACTCCGTGGCTGGGGCCAGGCCTCGAAGGTCACGGACAACCTGATTGGGGCAGGTTTCAAGGGGCACTCCATCTACGCGGAGAACCACGGTGGTCTCCTGATCACGGCGAACAACGTTTTTCCCCGTGGTGCCAGCAGCATACACTTCGACGGCGTCACCCGTTCAAGCATCTCCAACAACCGCCTGCACTCCTTCTATCCGGGCATGGTGATCCTGGCAGAAAACAGTTCGGAAAACCTCGTAGCCACCAACCACTTCCTCCGCGACCACGAGCCCTGGACTCCCTTCTTCGGAATCGACAACGGACGTGATGATCTCTATGGACTCCTCTCCATCAACGGCAGCAACAACTCCGTGATCGGCAACCATTTCTCCGAGATCGTGGACGCGTCGGGCGTTCGTCCGTCAGGTGCGAGGCCAGTGATCATCCGTCTGACGGAGGGCGCAGGCAACTTCGTCTCCAATAACAACGTGGTGGCCCTGGATATCCGCTCTGAGTCGAGCGACTCTTGCTTCTCGGCCCAAGTGGATGCCTTGCTGACCACAGGCACTTCCGACGGCCTCGCTGTGACGGCAGTCCTGGTTGATTCCGCCTCGGTTCGAAACACGATCCTTGATTCCGGAAATGACGCCCAGGTGATCGCAGACAGGGGCGCCAACGCCGTGAGGGCTACGCCGACGATCGATTTCGAGGCCACCGGGACCGCACCAACAAGCCAGGCTGCGGGTATTCCTCGATAGCCTACTGAGACGGGTAAGCCGAACGTAGGATCAGCAACAAACATCAACACCATGAGGACGTGGGATAGCAATGACCAAAAGATCTGTCGGTATCAAAGACGTGGCTGCAGCGGCCGGTGTCTCTGTCACCACCGTCTCCCACGTCCTCAATGAGGTTGCCTACGCCCGTGTAGGTACCGAGACGAGGGAAAGGGTCCATGAAGCGGCACAGCGGCTCGGTTATGGACCGAATCGTCTCGCCCAGGCCCTGCGGACCCAACGTTCGGGCATGATCGGGTTCATCAGCGAGGAAATTGCGACCACTCCGCATGCGGGCAGGATCATCCTCGGGGCAGAGGAAACAGCGCGGGCACGCGGGTACAACATCATGATCATCAACTCCACCAGCACCGGCTCCCAGGACTCACGTGAAAGCGACGTCGCCGACCTGCTGGACCGGCAGGTGGATGGCATCCTCTACGCAACCATGTACCACCGGAAGCTGTCGGTTCCCAGGAATCTGGCGGGCGTTCCGGCAGTCCTGGTGGACTCCGAGGACATCAACCACTCTGTTTCCTCAGTTATCCCCGATGAAGCCGGCGGAGCACGGCTCGCAGTGCAGACCCTGATCGACGCCGGTCACACGCGCATCGGCATGATCAACAACACCGACGACGTACCGGCAACGCACTCCCGGCTCAAAGCATTCAAGGACACACTGGCCGATGCCGGGCTCAGGTTTCATGAGGAGCTGGTCCACTCGGAACTTTCCGAGGTGCCGGGCGGCTACCAAGCTGCCCTACGGGTTTTGGAGTCCCCTGACCCACCCACGGCCCTCTTCTGCTACAACGACCGCATGGCCATGGGTGCTTACAGGGCGGCCGGGAAACTTGGGCTGCGGATACCGGAGGATCTCTCCATCGTGGGATTCGATAACCAGCAGCTCATTGCCGAAAACCTCTTTCCCTCGCTGACCACGGTGGCCCTCCCGCACTACGAAATGGGTGCCTGGGCAACACAGAACCTCATTGACGCCATCGAGGGAAAAACGGACCTGCAACTCTTCACGGCCCACCCCACCGTTCTTCCCTGCCCGCTGGTCCTCCGCGATTCCGTCGCTTCCCCACGCTCAGGGGCACGGGACAGTAGCGACGAACTGACCGCAAGTACCAACACCTGACTTCATCAGCGTCCGGCCCCGGACGCCCGACCATAAAGGACCATCAATGCACAGCCGCCCTGCCCCCTCCTGCCCTGAAACGGATGTCCTGGTAGTCGGTGAGGCCCTCATCGACATCATTGACACCGCAGCGGGAGCCGTGGAGTTCCCGGGTGGTTCAGGGCTCAACGTTGCGTTCGGGCTCGGCCGGCTGGGTATCAGCACCGCTTTCCTCACCGCACTGGGTAACGATCATCGCAGCGCGCGAATCCAACAACACGTGGCGGGCGCCGGGGTCTCGGTGGTCCCCGGAGCCGTTAACTTGCCGAGGACGTCAACAGCCACGGCGTGCCTGGACAGCAACGGCTCGGCTGAATACGACTTCGACATCCATTGGGAGCTCCCGCCGCTCAGTCCCCCGGTCCTCGCCAAAGTGCTGCATACTGGCTCGCTGGCTACCTTCTTGGAGCCCGGGGCCAAGCAGGTGCGCATATTGCTGGAGTCCTTTTCCGGGTTGATAACCTACGATCCCAACATTCGTCCCACGCTCCTCCCTGACCATGCTGCGGCTCTCCGGACGTTCGAAGAAACAGCGGCGTTGGCTACTGTGGTGAAACTCAGTTCAGAGGATGCCCGGTGGCTGTACCCCCGGTGGTCCCCCGCCGCCGTCGGGAACCATCTACTCGGCCTGGGGCCTGAACTGGCGGTCATGACGGATGGCGTCTCCGGTTCTTATCTGTGGTCGAACACGGCGGACGTCCACGTGCCGGCGCGCGCTGTGGTGGTCAAAGATACGGTCGGCGCAGGAGATTCCTACATGTCCGCCCTGATCGCAGGACTGATCGAGGACCCTCAGGGCGATTTCGACGCCGCCAGGCTCACCCGACTGGGCACAGCCGCCTCCGGTGCTGCGGCCGTCACCGTGGGCCGGCACGGAGCGAACCCGCCCACACGAGCCGAACTGACCGAATCACTGGAGCTGATGCTCACTTTCCGAAAGAACTCCAATGACTGACACAACCACTCACACTGCCGCTCCAGCCGAATTCACGGTCCGGCCGGTACTTCACTACACGGCCAACAGCACATGGCTGAACGACCCCAATGGACTCTTGTTTTACCAGGGCATTTATCACCTCTTCTACCAGAACAACCCGTTCGACAACGTCTGGGGCAACATGTCCTGGGGCCACGCCACTTCGGAGGATCTTCTTCACTGGACCGAGCATCCTGTGGCCATCTCCTGCGATGAGCAAGAGGACGTGTTTTCGGGCAGCATTGTGGTCGATGATGGCAATACGACTGGCTTCGGCACTGCGGAGAACCCCGCCCTGGTTGCCATTTACACCAGCGCTTTCAAGGAAGGCTCGGGACTCAAGGGGACCCAAGCCCAATCTCTCGCCTTCTCCACGGACGCGGGCATGACGTGGCAAAAGTACGCGGGTAATCCTGTTCTTAGCCGGGGATCGGCCCATTTCCGCGACCCCAAGGTATTCCGTTACCAGGGCCCGGAGGGTTCCTTCTGGGTGTTGGTGGCAGTGGAAGCCCAGCACCAACAGGTTGTTTTGTACCGATCGGCGGACCTCAAGGAATGGCAATACTTGAGCACGTTCGGCCCTGCCAATGCCACGGGCGGCGAGTGGGAATGTCCCGATCTCTTCCCCCTCCCCGTGGACGGGAACCCGGACCACGTGAAATGGGTCCTGGTGGTCAACATCAACCCCGGTGCCGTGGCCGGCGGATCGGGAGGGCAGTACTTCGTGGGCCACTTCAACGGCGTGCAGTTCATTGCGGACAGCGATTCGCTGGTTGAGGATGGGAATGCCAATCTCAGCAAGTGCCTGTGGCTCGATTGGGGCCGTGATTACTACGCAGCCGTCTCCTTCAGCAATGTTCCGGACAACCGCCGCATCATGATCGGCTGGATGAATAACTGGGACTACGCCAATTCGCTGCCAACGTCCCCGTGGCGATCCAGCATGTCGCTGGCCCGCGAGGTTGAGCTGGCAACCATCCACGGCCTTCCCCGCGTGGTACAGCGTCCGGTTCTGCCGGCTGGCCTGCCGCATACGGTCACCATCGAGGACCGGGAGATCCACGATTCCACAGTGGCCCTGCCGGATGCAGATCCCGCTTCAGTGCAGTTGATTGACGCCCGGATTCTTCCCGGCACCGCCCGAACAATCACCCTGAAGCTTCTCGCCGCACCCGCCGGGGATGTCGCCACAATTCTCAGCTTCGACACCGCGACGAACCAGCTCACCCTGGACCGCCGCAACTCCGGCGAGGTCGCTTTCCACAAAAAGTTTGCGTCAGCAGAGGCTGCACCTGTGCTCCTCGAAGACGGCTTGCTCAAGCTCCGGGTGGTGGTGGACAACGGCTCGGTGGAAGTCTTCGCACAAGGCGGCAAGGTTGTCTTGACCGATCTGGTGTTCCCCGCGCCCGGAAACCTGTGTACCGAACTCAGGGTGGAAGGTGGGACAGCAACAGTGCGGAAACTTACCGCCTCGGCCGTATCCTGACCACGTGACTGAAATCATCCGCACCGCAACAGCGTACGACGCCGGGAAGCTGGCTGAGCTTGCCGCCATCACCTTCCCGCTGGCGTGCCCACCGGGTTCCTCGCCGGCTGACATCCAGGCTCACCTCGAACGGACCTTGAGCGAGGCCAAATTTGAGGAGTACCTCGCCGATCCGAACATCGCCATCCTGGTACTCGACGACGACGGGCAGCTCAACGGGTACACCATGCTGATTGCCAGGCCGGCCAGCGACCCGGACGTCGCCTCCGTGCTGTCAGCGCTCCCCTCCACCGAGTTGAGCAAGTGCTACGTCCACCCTGACCACCACGGCAAGGGTGCCGCATCGCAACTCATCAAGGAGTCGTTGGCCCATGCCGCGGACAAGGGCGCAGCCGGGGTGTGGCTCGGCGTGAACAGCGAGAACGCGAAGGCCATCCGTTTCTACGAGAAGAGTGGCTTCCAAAAAGTGGGCACCAAATCTTTCAAGCTCGGCGACACCGTGGAACACGACTTCGTCATGGAGCACGAACTCCAGGAAGCTAGCCGAACATCTCCCCCGTCAGCGGCGGCCGGGGATCGGACCGCAGCTCAAGGCCGGCAGGAACCCCTGTCACGCTCCCGGACGAACCCGAGGCTTCGATGGTGATCCGTGAGCGCCCCAGGAGCACGTTGTCTGCACGGAACGAGCCATAAGCGTCCGGCAGGATCGGCGCCAGGTGCAGCACGTTCCGAGTGAAATCGGGATCGAACCGCAGCAGGATCCGGGCCAGTTGCACGGGCGCCGCAGCCGCCCACGCTTGCGGGGAACAGGCGGTCGGATAAGGTACCGGCTTCGAAAAGTCGCCCCGGTCAAAGCCGCAAAAAAGCTCGGGAAGCTGACCCCCAAAGTGTTCGGCGGCGTCGAACAGTCCGCTCGCAACCCTGCTGGCCTCCTTCACGAAGCCGTACCGCATGAGTCCCGTCGCGGCGAGCGCGGTGTCGTGCGGCCACACGGAACCGTTGTGATAGCTGACGGGGTTGTACGCACCCATGTCCGAGCCCAAAGTCCGGATGCCCCATCCGGTGAACATTTCCGGGGACATCAGCCGCTCCGCCACCATGGGCGCCTTATCCTCATCCACGATGCCCACCCACAGGCAGTGCCCCATGTTGGACGTGCACGAATCCACGGGCTTCTTGTCCTTGTCCAGTGCCAGCGCGAAATAGCCCTGGTCCGGGAGCCAGAACGCCTCGTTGAAGGCGGCTTTAAGCGCTTCGGCACGGTCCGCGCAACGGCGTTCGACGGCGGTGTCCCCTGCCGCGCGTGCCAGCAGGGATCGTCCCACGTAGGCCGCGTACGCGTAGGCCTGCACCTCGCACAGTGCTATGGGCGTCTCAGCCATGCGGCCATCGGCAAAGTTGATCCCGTCCCAGGAGTCTTTCCAGCCCTGGTTGACGAGTCCGTGCTCGTTGGGCCGCTGGTATTCGAGGAAGCCGTCGCCGTCGCGGTCCCCGTACTGCTCCATCCATTCGATGGCGCGGTCAGCGTGCGGAAGGAGCGACTCGATGATGTCCGAACCCAGGCCCCATCGGCTGAGCTCGCCAAGCGTCGATACGAAGAGTGGCGTCGCATCTGCGGTTCCGTAGTAGGCGGTTCCGCCCAGCGAGAGTCCGGCTGTGACGCCGAGCCTGACCTCGTGGGGGATGCGGCCGGGTTCTTCCTCGGAATCCACGTCCACTTTGCTGCCTTGGAGCGCTGCCAGGGTTTGCAGGGTTCCGGCGGCCAATCGCGGATCCACCATGAGCGACATGTAGGAGGACAGGAGCGAATCGCGTCCGAACAGTGCCATGAACCAGGGCGCTCCGGCGGCCACCGCCACACGATCCGGATGCTCGGGGTCAAAGATGCGCAGCGAGCCCAAATCACGTTGGCTCCGCTCCAGGACTTCCTCCACGTTGTGGTCCGTCACGGCAATCCGTGGAACGTGCTCTTCCCAGGCAACGTGGCGGCGAACGCCCGGGGTGTGGTGCAGCGGCGTGGTTTCGGTGAAGGGATCGTTGGGACCCTTTCCGTTGACCAAGGGGAGGGCGATGATGCTGGTGGACCACTTGCTGCGTGCGGGGATAGTGATGTGGAACCGCAAACCGTCCTCGGCAACCTTGGCGCCGGAGGCCCGGAAGGCGACTCCCCTGCGCTGGCCGCTGGAGTGCAGGGACTCGATGTGCAGTTCTTTCTTGTGCGCCTTCTTGGTGGGTGCTCCGGCTTTGCTGGTGCGGCCTCCTTTGACGTCGAAGAGGTCGGCCAGGTCGGCGTCGATCAGCAGTTCAATCTCGCAGGGCTCGTCCTGGCCGGAGTAGTTCCTGATGGTGATATCGTCCCGCAGGCCGGCGCCCACGTGGCGTTGATGCTGAACTACCAAGGGACTATCGAATCTGCCGTCCGCGGAGCACGCCCGGCCCACATACTCAGCTTGGAAGGCTGTGGGATTCCGGGCCACCAGCGGTTCCCTGAGTGCGCCGTTGATCCTCAGGATCCAGCGCGACGCAATCCGCGTGTCCTGGTAGTAGGTACCTTGGGAGCCCCCGCCGTGGATGTCACCGGAGTGCGAGGAGATACAAAAGGATGAACCTTCGACGACGGTTACGGCACCCAGCTCGGACGCCCCGGCTTCGGTGTCTTCGTTCCAAGCGGTCATGTCTGATTCTCTTGCAACAGGCCCCCGCCGGGAAGGGGTTTTGCCTGGAATTGTTCGATCACCTTGGCATAGAGGGCCACGTGATCGGCTGCCATCCGTTGAGCGCTGAAGGACTCCTCCACGGAGCGTCTGCAGGCTTCGCGGTTCAGGTCCGGGACGAGGGCAAAGTAGTCGGCCAACTCTCCGGCTGACCCCACGAATCCGGTAATCCCGTGCCGGACGATTTCAGGAGCGGCACCCATGGGAGTCGCCAGCACCGGAGTTCCTGTGGAAAGTGCTTCGATCATCACCAGTCCGAAGGGTTCATGCCACTGGATCGGATTGAGCAGCGCCATCGCATCGCCCATCAGCTCGTACTTCTCGGGGTCCGAGAACTCTCCCAGGAACTCTTCGTTGGATCCCAGTGCCGGCTGCACCACCTCATGGAAGTACTCTTGCTCGTCCTTGGCGTGCATCTTTGCCGCCAGCCGCAGGGGCACTCCTGCTTCCCTTGCGATGTCCACGGCTTCCATGAGCCCCTTGTCCGGACACATGCGGCCCACAAAGCACGCGTATCCCCCGGTACCGCTGCCGACGCTCACCGCCGAGAGGTCGATCCCGTGGTGGATGACTGCGGAGATCTCCAGGTCCTGCACCCGGCTGCACTGATCGTGGGAGATGGCGATGATGGCGGTGTCCTGCGCCATGTCCCGGTAGAGCGGGGTGTAGATGGGCGACAAAGGACCGTGGATGGTGGTCACCACGGGAATGCCTGGTGGTCTGCGCGCATAGAGCGGGCCAGCCAAGGTGTGGTCGTGGATGATGTCCACGTCCTGAAGCCCTGCATAGGCCTTGATGACATGCCCCAGCTCACTGAAACTCTGCCCAAGGTCCTCCGGAATTGCCGGGCCAAAACCTGGGATTTGAGGCACGGGGCAAGTGCTGTCCGCTGCCGTTGCCAGCAGGACTTCGTGGCCGGCGTCGGATAAGGCCCGCGCCAACGCATCCACTACACGCTCTGTTCCGCCGTACTTTTCCGGCGGTACGGTAAACCAAGGTCCAACAATGAGTCCGATTCGCACGAGGTCTTCTCCGTGTAAACCCCCCTTGTTTTGAGGCTGACTGCACAACCCTCTCTAAACATATTCTTGGCAGCCCACCGCAGCAACACCTTTCCGGTGGGTGAGGAAACTAACAGCACCCTCCCGGAATGTGAAGCCACGTCAGGGCGTTGCAGCCAACATGAAGATTGAGATCTGGTCAGACGTCGCGTGCCCGTGGTGCTACATCGGCAAGCGCCGTTTTGAGACTGCCCTTGCACAGTTCCCGCACCGCGATTCGGTAGACATCGAGTGGAAGAGCTACCAGCTGGATCCTTCTGTACCCGAGCACTATGACGGCACGGAACTGGACTACCTGAGCAAGCGCAAGGGCATGGCCCCGGAGCAGGTCAAGCAGATGTTCGCCCACGTCACGCAGACCGCCAAGGAAGAAGGCCTGGACTACCGGTTTGACCAGGTAGTGGTGGCCAACAGTTTCACGGCCCACCGCCTCATCCACCTTGCCGCCTCACACGGACGACAGGACGCAGCCAAGGAGCGCCTCCTCAGTGACCACTTCGAGCACGGCAAGGACATCGGCAACCAGGAGTACCTCACGGAACTCGGCGCCGCGCTGGAGCTGCCTGCCGATGAAGTCGCTGAGCTTTTCACCTCGGACAAGCACACGGATGCAGTCAACCTGGACATCAACGAGGCCCGCGCAATCGGCGTCACCGGCGTCCCGTTCTTCGTGATTGACCGCAAGTACGGTATCTCCGGCGCCCAGCCCGCAGAACTTTTCAGCGAAGCCCTGAACCAGGCTTGGCAGGAAGCCAACCCGCTGATTCCTGTTGGTGCTTCCGACGCCGAGTCCTGCGGACCGGACGGCTGCGCAATCTAAGCAGCCCCGCCGTCGTGCGCTAGCCCTTCACCACGTCAAGCTCGACGACGGCCCACGACAGGGCGGGCAGCGTCAGGCGGAGTTCCGAACCAGTCGCCTTGACACCTTCCAGAGCCGTCAGGCCAACACGGCCCGGCTGATCCTGGGAGTTGATGGTGAAGCGGTCGCCGTCCTCGGGGATTTCAAGGACCTCGGCGCGTAGCACCTGCCGGGCGTCGAAACCGCGCAGGGCTACCTCCACGTCGGCGGCTTCTTCGAGCCCGCGGTTCGCAAAGAACAACGCCAGCCGGCCCGTTTCCTCGTTCCACGTGGCGCTGACGTCCACCAGGTCGGTGTCGCCGAAACGGCTGTTCGAGTACTTGTCCGAGTCCACGGAGAGCCGCAGGATCTGGCCCTTGGCAAGCTCAGCCATCCGCGCGAACGGGTGGAAGATGGTCTGCTTCCAGGCCGGTCCGTTCTCTTCCGAGAAGATCGGTGCAATCACGTTGACCAGTTGCGCCTGGTTGGCGATTTTCACGCGATCACCGTGGCGGAGCAGCGAGTTGAGCAGCGTCCCCACCACCACGGCATCGGTCACGTTGTACTTGTCCTCGATCACCCGTGGGTGCTCACGCCACCCGGCCTTGGCCACGTTGTGCGGTTGGTCTTCGGTGTCCAGCCCACGCTGGTACCAAACGTTCCACTCGTCGAAGGAGAGGTTGATGTGCTTCTTGTGCTTGCCCTTGGCGCGCACGGCGTCCGCGGTGGCCACTACTGACTCGATGAAGTAGTCAGTGTCGACGGCGGAAGCCAGGAAGCTGCCCACGTCTCCTTCGTGTTCCTGGTAGTAGGCGTGGAGGGAAACGTAGTCCACTTCGTCGTAGGTGTGGGTGAGGACCGTCTGTTCCCAGGCACCGAACGTAGGCATCGAAGAACTGGAACTTCCGCAGGCCACCAACTCAAGCGAGGGGTCCACGAACCTCATGGCTTTGGCGGCTTCCTGCGCCAACCGGCCGTACTCGTCGGCGGTCTTGTGGCCGATCTGCCACGGCCCGTCCAGCTCGTTGCCCAGGCACCAGAGCTTGATGTCGAACGGGTCCTTGTGGCCGTTCTTGGCCCGGAGATCGGACAGGTACGTTCCGCCGGGGTGGTTGGCGTACTCCACGATTTCGCGGGCAGCGTCCACTCCCCTGGTGCCCAGGTTGATGGCTTCCATGATTTCGGTGCCGGCCTGCTTGGACCAGTCCACGAACTCGTGCAGGCCAAAGGCGTTGGTCTCCACGGTGTGCCAGGCACCGTCGAGGCGGCGGGGCCGTTCGCTGACGGGGCCGATCCCGTCTTCCCAGTTGTATCCGGAGACGAAGTTGCCGCCGGGATACCGAATCACGGTGGCGCCCAGTTCCTTGACCAGCTTCATGACGTCCTGCCGGAAACCGTTCTCGTCAGCTTCCGGGTGCCCGGGCTCGTAGATGCCGGTGTAGACACAGCGGCCCATGTGCTCCACGAAGGAGCCGAACAGGCGGCGGGGTACCTCGCCAATGGTGAAGTCGCGGTCGAGGGTGATGCGTGCGCGGGACATGTATCTCCTTGGTTGTGATCTAAATCTGTTGCTTCTGAAACTGTGGATAAGCGAAAGGCGCCGGTTAGGTCCCAGCGAGCCCCGTCGTCGCAACGCCCTTGATGATTTGGCGCTGGAAGAAGAGGAAGACGACGATCAGCGGCAGCGCAGCGAGCAGGGCCGAGGCCATGTTCTGCGCGTACTGGATGCCGTAGGCGCTCTTGATGGTTTGCAGGCCAACCGGGAGGGTCAGCAGGTTGCCGTCGTTGGTGGCAATGAAGGGCCACAGGAAGTTGTTCCACGCGCCGATGAACACGAAAATCGCGACGGCGGCCAGGATGGGCCGGGACAACGGCAGGATGATTTGCGTGAAGATCCGCAAGCGGCTGGCGCCGTCCATCACGGCTGCTTCTTCGAGCTCGCGCGGGATCTGGTCGAAGAATTTCTTCAGCACGAACACCATGGCCGGGTGGATAACCTGCGGCAGGATGATGGCCCACGAGGTATCGATCAGTTGCAGCGCCAGCATTTGATAGAAGAGCGGAATGATCAGCACGGGCGGCGGGATGATGATGGAGGCGATGATCACGGTCATCAGCACCTTCTTGCCTTTGAAATCGATCCTCGAGAGCGCATAGGCAACCAAGGCCGAGATCACCAAGGTGATGGCCGTGATGGCCGCCGAGGTGTAGAGCGAGTTCCAGGTCCACAGGGGGATGTTGCCGTCCTGGAACACCTTGACGAACGCTTCAGGAGTGAAGCCCGACGGCGGCAGCCAGGTCACGTCCGGAGCTGCCGCATCTGTTTCGGTCTTGAAAGCGGTGGCCGTGGCCCAGGCGAACGGGATCAGCCACAGCACGGCGATGAAGCCCGCGACGACGATGGCCGCGATCCTGCCCACGGTCAACTTCTTGCGCGGTTGTCGGATCCTGGGGCTATTGCCCGTGGTGGTGCTGGCTGCGGGACGGGTCAGGGTAGGGGTTGCCATGGTTATGCACTCCTGCGGCGGGTGATGACGAACTGCATGATCGAGATGACCACGATCAGTCCGAAGAAGATGTAGGAGATGGCTGCCGAGTATCCCAGCCGGTATCCGGTGAACCCGGTTTCGAAGATGTACTGCACCACGGGCCGCGTGGATCCGCCGGGCCCGCCGGCGGTCATCTGGTACACCTGATCGAAGATCTTCAGCGAAGCCAGGATCTGGAGCAGCACGATCATCACGGTGGTGGGTGTCAGCTGGGGCAGGGTAATGGAGAAGAATTGACGCCACGCTCCGGCGCCGTCCAGGGATGCTGCCTCATGGTGCTGGGCCGGGATGTTCTGCATCGCGGCCAGGTAGAGCAGGAAGTTGAAGCCCACTGTCCACCAAAGCGTGGCGATGACAATGGCCCACATGGCCACGTTGAGGTCATTCAGCCAGGCAACGCGTGGGAGCCCGATGCCTGTCAGGAATTCGTTGATGAGGCCAAGCTGCGGGTTGTACATCCAGGTGAAGAACAGTGAAACCACTGTGGAGGCCAGCAGGTAGGGCGCAAAATAGGAGAGCCGCCACAGCCACTGGGCCGGAAGACCGATGTTGAGCAATGCGGCCATCACCAGTGCAACCAAAACCAACGGGACGGTGCTGATCACGGTGAAGTAGAGGGTGTTGCCCAGTGAGCGCCACATATCGGCGTCGGCCAGGGCTTCGGCGTAGTTCGCGAAGCCAATCAGGCTGTCGTTGGCGCCGGTAAGGGACTTGCCGGTGAGGCTCATGTAGAAGCCGTACAGAATGGGCCATACGAGGAAAACGAGGAAGAAAACAAGGAACGGCGCGGCAAATCCCCAGCCGCTGAGGTTGCTTCGGGTGCGGCTCCCGGGTTTGCGCAGACTCTCCGGCCTCGGCCGGGACAGCGTAGAGGTACTCATTCAAGAACTCCTTTGGTCGCTCGGTGGGTGGGCCGGGTCAGACGGGGTTGGGACGGGAGAGGAGGGTGTTGGTGCGTTGCTCAAAGGCAGCCCATCCTGCGGCTGCTTTGTCCCTTCCAAGGAGGACGTTCTGCACCGTTTCAGCGAAGTAGGTTTGCCAGTCCGACCCCGAGCCGCTGAACCAGGACTCGGGATCGTAGGCAATGATGTCGGCCGCGTTGGCGTAGTGAATCTGGGGCGTGAGCTCCCGGTAGGCCGGTGATTGGACCACGGGCTGGTACCCGGGGATGTGTCCGGCTTCCGCCCAGGAGAGGGATCCTTTGAGGACATCGGTGACGAACTTGTAGACGTCCCTGCGCTTGTCCTCGTTCAGCTTGAGCTGCCGAGGCAGAACGAAGGAGTGCGAGTCGGCGTAGGCGGCGGGTGTCCCGTACAGAGTGGGGATGGTGGCGGCGTCAACGGGGATGCCTGCCTTCTTCATGGTGGGCAGTTCCCACACGCCGCTGAACAACATGCCGGAGCCTCCACGGGCAAACTCCGCGATGCCTGTGCTGATATCCCCCGCCTGGGCTGCGATGGTGTCATCAAAGAGCGAAGCCATGAATTCCAGCGACTCAATAGCCGCGTCCCGATCCACCTTCATGGGCTGTCCCGGCGTCAGTTCCATGTCAACGCCATGCTGCTTGTAGAGGGTGTAGAACAGGCGCCACATTTGTGAACCACTGCCGAGGTAGCCGAAGGACAGGCCGTGGGCCTTGGTGACCTTCTGCATTTCCAAAGCCATGGCTTTGAACTCGTCCGGCGAGGTGACTTCCTGAAGCTGGCCGTTTGCGCCCAGTACCCCGGCTTTCCCTGCAATGTCCGTGTTGTAGAACATCACGAACGGGTGCGAGTCCAGGGCGATGGAGAAGACCTTGCCGTTGTGCTGGCTCTTCTCCCAGATCCTGGGGGCGAAATCGGAAGCCGTGACGCCGTTTTCGGCGAGCAGATCCAGGTCCCACGGTTCGATGAGTCCACCCGGCGCATATCCGGGAACCCTGCTGGCGTGCATGATGGCCACCTCAGGAGGGCGGCCACCCGCGGAGGCCATGGCTAGTTTCGTGTAGTACGGCGGACCCCAGGCAAGCACTGTGGGGTGCACCTTGAATCCGGGGTTGGCCTGGTTGGCTGCGGTGATCATGGCCTGCATCTTGATGCCGTCGCCGCCGGACAGGAGATGCCAGAACCCGATGTCCTGCACTGCAGCGGCTTGGGCCGCACCTCCGCAGCCTGTAAGGCCGGTGGCCAGGAGGCCTCCACCAAGAAGGGCTGATCCTGTCATTAACTGTCTCCGGGACAACTGTTTCCCGGTCAAAGATTCAAACTGCTTCACCCGTCACTCCTTTGGATGGGTCCGCTGAAAGGTCACTGCTTCACTGCGATTGCTGCACTGCGATTGCTGCACTGCGTTGTTGCACTGCCACTGCGCAAAATCCGGCTCCGGCGCGTCCCCGCACTCGGGTAAAGGTTGGCCCGGGGGTGACGCAGGTCTCACATTACATCGATGTAAAGAGGAGGGCAAGAGAAAATTGTTAGCGCGCACAATTTAGTGGGAGGTTCTCATTTCAGACGCGGCTGCTGGCGCGTTCCACGATGCTGTAGCCCACTTCAACCAAGCGCTGTTCATGGGACCTGTCAGACATGCGTTCAGTCAGCAGGCGCAGCGCCTGAGCGGCAATGACGTGCTTGTCGAAGGAAACAGTGGTCAGCGAAGGTACCGCAAAGCGCCCGTCAATCACATCGTCAAAACCGGCTACCGCGATGTCATCCGGAACGCGCACACCCCTCTTCCACAAGGTATTCAAGGCCCCAAGAGCCATGGAGTCAGTGAAGCAGAACAGGGCGTCGGGCAGGGGATTGGACTCCAGATACTCGGCCAGTGCTTCGGCGGCGGAAGCAGGCGTCCAGCTGTCACAGGAAATCATCAGCGACTCATCCTTGGCGATTCCCAGCGTTTGGAGGGCGGCCTCATAGCCACCCGCCCGCTGGATGGCCGTGGCGGACTGCCTTCCGCGTTTGACCCCCAGCACTGCAATCCGGCGTCGTCCGGGCCTGGCCAAAGCAAGGGTCATGTCACGGGCAGCAGCGAAGCTGTCCACAAAGACGCGGTCGGCCAGATGCTGTGTGACTTCACCCAGCAGAACCACCGGAGGCAGTGCGACACCCACCTGGACGGCACTCTCGGTGAGCACTACGGGGTTGAGGATCAGTCCGTCGATGAGGTTCGCGCGCGCACGCGTCATCAACTCATGCTCACGGTGCGGGTCAGAGCCCGTTTCCTCGATCTGCACACTGAAGCCTTGCGCGTGGGCCACTTCCACAATGCTCTGGGCGAGCTCCGCCGAGAACGGGGTAGCCAGATCCGGCAGCGCCAGCCCAATGACACCCGAGCGCCCGTTCCGCAGTCCGCGTGCAGAAAGATTGGGGACATAATCCAGCTCGGCCATGGCTTGCTCAACCCTGAGCCGGGTTGGACCGCTGACCGGAACGATCCCGTTCATCACGTTCGAGACCGTTTTTGGCGAGACCCCCGCACGGCGCGCTACGTCCTTGACCGTTGCGCGCAAGGCGCCCCCTCAATGCTTGTTATGCCTTTGCTGACGATGTTACCGCCCGCCTCGGCGGACTCCGCGCCGGGCACACGTTTGCTGACAGATCGCTGTAAAGTGTCTATATGCCAAGGATCACGGCCGCCACTAACGCTGCCCAACGCGCCGAGACCCAACGTCGGATTCTGACCGCCTTCGGAGAGCTCCTCTTTACCCATGGCCTCCCCGGGCTCACCATGACGGATGTCGCCCGGCACGCCGGCGTGGGCCGCACTGCGGTCTACAACTATTACGCGGACATGGAGCAGCTGCTCATCGCCTACGCCTTGGACGAGACGGAGCGTTTCATCGTGGACCTCCGTGATTCGCTGGCTGCGCTGGAGAACCCCGTGGACAGGCTTGCCCTCTACGTCCGCGCCCAGGTGGACGACCTCAGCCGCCGCCATTTGCCTCCGGGACCAGCCATGGCCGCGGTCCTCTCTCCCGGGTCCTTCGCCAAGCTCGCCGACCACGTGGGCGACCTCAACGTCCTGCTTCAGGACATCCTCCAGGATGGGGTCGAGCAAGGCTACCTTCCGGACATCCACGTCGCCCAGTTGGCGCGGCTCATTCACGGAACGCTCTCCGCCAGCGCCGCACGACGCAACCGAACGCCCGACGGCGACACTCCCCCGCCGCCCCCGGCCTCCGACGTCGAAGCACACACAGCGCAGACAGTGCGGTTCATCCAATTAGGCGCAGGAGCCCGCTTCGACGACGCCGGCAAGCCCATCAAACTGGACACTCCCGCTCACGACGCGCTTGCCAGCTAGATACGCCTCCGGGAAGTCACTGCCGCCGGGTAGTCACTGCCCCGCTGGAAGCGTGGGGATGATGGGCCACTTGGAGTTGTCCGCAATCCTCAGGTCCTCGCGAGGACACTGCAGGGTGCCCGGGGTCTGGTCCACCAGTCCGGGTTCCACCAGGCCTTCGAAGCCGGGCGTCAGGATGACGTCCACGGACTCGTCCTCGCGGTTGTCCTCGAAGTAGTCGGTTCCAGCCAGGTTCCGCTGGACGTTGAACGCCGCGGCTTGGCCCTTGGCTCCGGAGACCACCACGCCAATGCCCGAGTATGCGGTGTCTTTATTGTCTACAGAGGCAACTTTGTAGCCGCGGGCCGTGAATTCCTCTGCCACCGTGCCCGCGAGCCCTCCACGGGAGGTCGCATTGAAAACATTGAGGGTCACGGTTTCGTTGGGCACGTAATCGAAGCTGGTGCTGGGGCAGAGGCCGGTGGGGGCCTTGCTCGCGATTGCGCTGGGAACCTTGACGACCCCATTCATGATCGCCCAGGCGCCCACGGCTCCTGCCGCTATGATGCCGACCAGCAGGACCAGGACGATTCCGTGGAAGAGCCGCCGCCGGAAGCGGCCTTTGTGCGCCTGGGCGTCCTCGGCAAAGGTGGCCCGAAGCTCCGGCCCTGTCACCACGTGATGGCCGTGAAGCTGCGTCACATCTTTGGGACGCCTTCGCTTGCTAGCCATCGATTACCAATACGCGTGCATGAATGGCCGTCCTCTGGTGAAGTGCCGTGCGGACGGCTCTGTGAAGCCCGTCCTCGAGGTACATGACGCCTTGGTATTGGACGACGTGCGGGAACAAATCACCGAAGAAGGTTGAGTCCTCAGCCAAGAGCGCCTCCAGATCCAGGGTCCGTTTGGTGGTAACGAGTTCATCGAGGCGGATAGGACGCGGGGGCAGGGCAGCCCAGTCCCGCGGCGCAGAGTATCCATGGTCAGGGTACGGGCGTCCCTCGCCCACAGCTTTGAAGATCACCCTGCAAGCCTATGGAAGATGCCACGCTAACGGAACTTGTGACCCGCGGCACAGGCAGGTTGTAGCCAAAAGGTGACTAACCGTCGTCGCGCGTCACAGCTGTGAAGGGAACCTCCGGGACTGACAGAATGGGGGCATGACTCAACCGCTCCAAGGTACTGACCGGACCGCTGCCCGCGCCACGCCCGCGTTGGCGTTGCTGCTGGATGTCGATGGCCCTATCGCCAGCCCTGTGACGCGCGACGTCAAGCCGGACATCATCGCGGACATGGTGGCCCTGGCCTCGGCGGGGATCCCCGTCATTTTCAACACGGGCCGCTCGGACGCGTTCATCAGCGAACAAGTCATGGAACCCATGATTGCTGCGGGAATGCCGGCGGACACTGTCATTCACGCCATCTGCGAGAAGGGCGCCGTGTGGTTCAGTTACACGGCCGAAGGCCCTGGTCCTATCCACGTGGACCACGAACTCGCTGTGCCCAGAGCGTACGGCGACGATATCCGCAGGCTCGTCGCAGAGGATTACTCGGCACACATGTTCTTCGATGAGACCAAGCGCGCCATGGTTTCGGTGGAGCAGCACTTGGACGTGGCCAGCGAGGACTACCTGGCCGAACAGAAACTCTTCGACGCCGATGCCCTGGACATCATGGGACGGCACGGCCTCAACGCAGCCATCCTGGACCACCACGCACCGGGGTCCGATGACACCGCGGACTACCGCCTGGACCCCACCATCATCTCCACGGACATCGAATCCGTCCGCTTGGGCAAGGACCTCGGAGCCAGCCGCGCGGTGGAGCTCCTGGCGGCCCAAGGCATTACCCCGCTCTCCTGGCGGACGGTGGGTGATTCCCGCACGGACTACGCCATGGCAGACTGGCTTCACCACAACGATCACGATGTGAAGCACGTTGACGTCCGGCCCGCAGACGGCGTACCGGTGAAGCCTTACACCATCTTGACGGCAGCCGACCTTGAATTGGCCGATGACGTGATCCACGACGACGCCGGCGGCGCTTTCCTCCGCAGCTGGCGCGACGCCCTGTCAATTTAGTCCCCCGCACCCCAACGATCCCGGAGATACAGCCATCACACAAGCACAGGTCGATCCGATTTACCACGGCAGCCCGTCCATTGAAGAGGACACGATTGCTGAGGCGATCTCGCCTGCCGTTGTCGCGCATCTTAAGCACAGGTCCGACGTCGTCCGTCACCGTGGGCGGTACGCCCTGGTCAACGGCGACCTCACCCCCCAACAGGCCATGGTGTCCGATCTTCTGGCCGTCAGGGCTGCCCTGGACGCTGCTGGTATCGATTTCATCCTGGTGCGCGGAAATGATGAGCGGCCCGTTATCGCCGTTGATTGGGAATCGCGCAAGGACGTGCGCCGGGCACTGGTCACCGCCTTCCGCAATGAGCCCTTCTATTCCATGACAGTGGACGCCAAGAAGAAGACCTCGGTGCTGGTTGCGGACGGTGAGCTGTCCGCAAACCGGAAGGCCCGGATTTTCCGCTTGTACCGTCCGCGCGTCGAGATCGGCGGCGGGCTCTGGTACGGCCCGGCCTTGGGCGTGCAGCTTGAGCTGTGGCGGTTCGAGGGCGATCACTTGGAACTCCCGGTGGAGAATTCCCTCACCCGCCGCACCATGCTGCGCCAGGACGCGGTACGCGGCACGGTTCAGCGCCACGGCCTGTCCTGGCCCACCATCGAGAACATGTTCGCGGATCACGCCAGCGACATCGATTTCGACATCGACATCGTTTTCTCATGGGTGGATGGCAGCGACCCCGAGTACATCGCCAGGAGGCGTGCACAGCAGGCCGGGGCTGTCCTCGGCGAAGGCGACGACCATGAGGCACGCTTCCGCCAGATCAACGAGCTGAAGTACGCGCTGCGATCGGTGCACATGTTCGCACCGTGGATCCGGCGGATCTTCATCGCCACCGATTCCCCCGCGCCGGAATGGCTGGCCGACCACCCGTCGGTGACCATTGTGCGCAGCGAAGAGTTCTTCGCCGATCCCTCCGTGCTCCCCACTCATAATTCGCAGGCCGTGGAGTGCCAACTGCACCACATCGAGGGCCTCTCAGAGCACTTCCTGTACTCCAATGACGACATGTTCTTTGGCCGTCCCGTGGGCCCTGACATGTTCTTCACGCCCGGTGGAATCACTAAGTTCATCGAAGCCGACACCCGCATTGGGTTGGGCGAGAATGACGCCGAACGCAGCGGCTTTGAGAACGCAGCCCGCGTGAACCGCAAGCTGCTGTGGGAGCGCTTCGGCCGGATCACCACCCGGCACCTTGAGCACACCGCGGCGCCGCTGCGCCGCAGCGTGGTTGCCCAAATGGAGAAGGAGTTCCCGGCGGAGTTCGCAAAGACCGCCGGCAGCCGGTTCCGGGCTGCCGACAACATCTCCGTGACCAACTCCTTCTACCACTACTACGCCCTGCTCACCGGCCGGGCCGTCACGCAGACGAGCGCCAAGGTCAGGTACGTGGACTCCACCATGTGGGCCGGCCTGCACTACCTGCCCAAGCTGCTGGCCAAGCGGCACATGGACTTCTTCTGCCTGAATGACGGCAGCTTCCCCGAGGTGGAGGCCAACGAACGGGCCGACCTGGTGACGGACTTCCTGGAGAAGTACTTCCCGGTCAAGGCACCCTGGGAGAAGTAGCGCCGGGAGACACCAGCGGGAGCGACGAGGTGTGCGTGCCCGGTGATGTGTGGGCCCCCACCCGGGACTCGTGCGGAATGCGGATGCCTGCGGCCGCCAGTCGTCGCTGGACCTCGGCTGCATCCAAGGGCTCGCCAACAGTGACGCCACCGGACATCGGCACCACTGAGTGCACGATCGTATGCTCGTAGACGTGGATCATGTTGTACGACTGCGCTCCGTCGCGCCCGCGCTGCCCGCCGGCCCTCACCGCCAGGTCCTGGGTGTAACAGGTAGCTGAGGCGACCGATACCGGGATGCCGGCGAAGCTCGCCGTCGTGGAGTAGTGCAGGTGGCCACCCAGGATGGTGCGGACGTCCGTGTTACGAACGACGGCGGCCAGTGCGGCTTGGCCGCGCAGCTCCACCAATACGGCGAGGTCCTGCACGCACGGGACGGGCGGGTGGTGCAAGGCGAGGATGGTGCCGTCCGGTGCCGGCGTGGCCAGTTCAGACGCCAGCCACTCCAGCTGGGATTCTGACAGCTCTCCATGGTGATGGCCGGGGACCGTGGTGTCCAGGGTGATGATGCGGAGACCGTTGACAAAGTAGCTGCGGTCCACGGGGTCCTGTGGCTTGCTGGCCGCCGAGGCGTCGGCGAAGGCTGAACGGAAGTTCGCGCGGTTGTCGTGGTTACCCATGGCCCAGATCGCTTTGGCTCCCAGCGAGGCACACAGAGGCTCAATCATTTCGCGAAGTTGCTTGTAGGCTTCCAGCTCACCCTTGTCCGCAAGGTCCCCGGTGAAAATGATGGCCTCGGGCCTGATCCTCGAGGCAACGATTTGCCCGCAGATCTCCTGAAGCCTTGCTGCGCTGTCCACCGAGCCGTGAAGCGTGCCCGGACCACCCACCAAGTGGAGGTCGCTCAGGTGCAAAAGCACATGACCTGGTTTGGGGTGTTCGGCCTCGATGAGCTCCATAGCTCCGCCTTAGCGTTTGGTGGGAGACGGCGCCTCCCGTGTCAATCCAGTAGTTCCAATCCAACCAGACAACAAGCCAACATCTGGCTAACTTCCGGCGGAATGTTGGAAAATTACTTTCCTCTCTTCCGGTTTTGCTGGCTTTATGCCAGTGCTTCTTCCACTGCTTTCATAAGGACTTCGGAGTCAGGCTCCACTGCGGATGGGAACCTTGCCACGAGTTCGCCCCCGCGGTTTATGACGAACTTCTCGAAGTTCCATTTCACCTTGGCCGGCTGCCCGCCCTCATCCCGGGCCAGCTCCGCGAACAGGGGATGTTGCTGCTTACCAAGGACGTTGGCTTTGCTGGTCAGCGGGAAGGACACGCCGAAATTCCGCTCGCAAAACTCGGCGATCTCATGGTCGGCGCCGGGCTCCTGCCCGCCGAATTGGTTGCAGGGCACGCCGAGGATTTCCAGACCCTGCGCGCGATACTTGCCGTACAACTCTTCCAGGCCCGCGTACTGGCGCGTGTAGCCGCACTCAGAAGCAACGTTTACCACCAGGACCGCTTTCCCCTCGAACCGCCCGAAGTCAGCTTCGGTGCCATCGTTGAAGGTGAGGGGAATGCTGTACAGGCTGGTCATGGGATTCGCTTCCTGACGACGTCGTCTGGCGGGTTTGCCGCCATCGAGCTTACGGGAGCTGGCTTAGGCCGCGAAACCTAGGGCGTGGGAAGGATGAGCGAGGCCAACGGCACTATCACGCCATCCGGCCCCTGGACCAGGTCCGGGGCGATCAGGATGTATCCGGGCGGAAGCACTACTACCGGGAGCGCGGTCGTAAGGACAGCGACCGGCGCAGGCGCGGGCGCCACCGGAGGCGCAGGGACGGGCGGTGCCACAGGAACAACGGCCTGGGTAAGCGCAGGGGCGGGAGCAACCACAACCGGTGCCGGTTCAACTATTACCGGAGCTGGGGCCGGCTCCACCACTGCCGGCGCGAGCGGCGCTGGTTCAACAGCTGCCGGCGGCGGAGCGATAGCCGATTGGAGGCTCGGCGCCACCGGCTCCGTTGTCAGCGTCGGCGGAACGGTATTGGTTTCCGGGGCGCTGGTTTCCGGGACGCTGGTGGACGGCGGCGGCGTTGAGGTGCCTGTCGGAGTCGGAGTGGTCGTCGGCGTCGGAGTGGGTGTCGGAGTGGGTGTCGGCGTCGGCGTTACCGTCACGGACGGTGAGGGCGTGGGCGTCGTGGTTTGACCCGGCGTCGTGGTGGCAGGCGGAGTGGCTGTAGGCGGCGTGGTCTGCGTCCCGCCAGGGTTGCTCGGCGTAGTGGTGGCCGGAGGAGTGGTGCCGGGCGGGGCAGTGCCGGAGGGAGCGGGGGGTGGGACAGGAAGCGGTTCATCATATTCCTGCTGTCCGCCAATGACGGCCCGGTTGCTGCCATCCGATACCGGGACGGTCCATTGCGGGTTTGCCGAAGTGCCGGTGCCCACGCCGGGTTGGTAATTCACCATGGCGATAGCCTGCAGCGGATCAACCTGTCGGATGGGCATCAGCGTCCAGTTGCCGGGGTCGGTATGGAGACCATTGCGAATAGTCTCGAAGTGGAGGTGGCAGCCCGTGGACCAGCCGGTGGTGCCAACGCCTGCGATGACCTCGCCGGCACGCACCGATTGGCCTGGCGTGACTCCGATTGACTGGAGGTGGTTGTAGGTGGTGACCAGGCCGTTACCGTGCTCGATCTCAACACGGTTGCCGCCGCCCCATGGATGCCATCCGGCAGCCTTCACCACACCGGCGTCGGCGGCGTAGACCCGTGTGCCACAAGAGGCAGCGTAGTCCTGGCCCCAGTGAAATTCTCCCGCCAGGCCTGTCAATGGGCTGTAACGATAGCCGTAGGACGAACTCTTATTGAGGACCTCCAGCGGCGAGTAGAGACTGCCTGCCGGTGGGCGGGACAGGCCGGCGGAGGCAACGGTAAGGCCGGTTGACCCGTCCTTACTGACCGTGCGCACCATGGCGCGGTCAAAGTAGACCATAGGTTCGCCAGGGTCTTGTTGTGGGGGCTCGGGCATGGAGTCGATCACCAGGGTCTCGGCTTCCGGTGGCACCAAGGTGCCCGGAGCCGTTGGTTCCACCTCGCCCTGCGCCAGTGCTCTGCCAACAGAGCTGCTGGCCACTGAATTCAAGGGTTGGAATCCAAACGCGAAGAAAGCCAGGACGGCCAGGCTACCCGCGATCAGGACGCGATGGAAGCCTACGGTGCGGATCAGTTCTACTGCCCGGTCTGATTCATGATGCTTGCCCACAAAACACTCCCCAAAGCCAGCGGCACCAAACCCCAGCCTGGCGTGCAAGCACCATTGTTGCGGGAATCACAGGAGAAATAAAGGCTTCCCGGGTGCCATCCGGCGAAAGGTTGGCTCAGTTTTGGCTCAAGAATCTTGAGCTTCGTTTTGGGAGGCTAAGAGCCCAGGTTTTCCTTCAGCAAGGCACGGTGTTCGACGGCGGCACTGGAGTGGAGTGCGCGGCCCGCCTCGGTCAGTTCCAGGAAGAGGGAACGGCGATCGTCTGCGCACGTTTCACGGGACACAAGGCCGGCTTTTTCCAGCCGATCCACCACTTTTGAGACAGCGCTCTGGGTCATGGGGGTGCGCTCCCCCAGGGCCTTCATCCGGCATGCCGATTCTTCGCTTTCAGCAACGAGGTCCAGGATCTCGAACTCGTTGAGGCCAATGTCGAATTTGGCTTCGAGGGCGCGGTCGATCGCTCCTGCGGTACGGAAGTAGGAGTTCTGGATGCTGCGCCACTGCTCAACCAATTGGCGGTCATGCAGTTGACGGTCACGCGTCGTTGCCATGCCCTGATTCTAGTTCATGACGGCGTTGGAATCCACGTCATAATATTCCGCATCATATTCCTTGTCATTGAATGACGCGTCATGTACATTCAAAACCATGACATCACCCACCACCCTCAAAACCTCAACTGAGCCGCCTTTGGTCTCAGCCGTTCACTGGACGCGCGCCCAGTGGTTGCTGCTCATGGTTGTGTGCACCGTCCTGGCCTTGGACGGGTTGGACGTTTCCATGGTCGGTGTTGCCCTGCCGTCCATCGGACAGGAACTCAACCTTGGAACCGATTCCCTGCAGTGGATCGTTTCCGCCTACGTGCTGGGCTACGGGAGCCTCCTGCTCCTTGGCGGCCGGCTCGCCGACCTGTTGGGCCGCCGTCGAATCTTCCTCATTGCGTTGACGGTATTCGCCTCGGCATCGCTGCTGGGCGGGCTGGTGGACGACCCCGCCATCCTGATCGCCACGCGGTTCATCAAGGGACTGGCGGCCGCGTTCACCGCACCCACCGGGTTCTCCATCATCACCACCAACTTTGCCGAGGGCCGCGAGCGCAACAAAGCGTTGTCCATCTTCACCACGTTCGGCGCCAGCGGTTTCTCGTTGGGCCTGGTGGTGGGCGGCCTGATGACCAGCCTGAGCTGGCGTTGGACGTTCCTGGTCTCGGTGCCGATCGCCGTGGTGGTTGTCCTCCTGGGCATGAAGTTCATTCCCAAGGACAAGCCTTCGGTGGAAGACAGCGGGCACGATATCTGGGGCGCCGTGACCCTCGCATTGGGCATGCTCGGCCTGGTGTACACCTTGGTTTCAGCTCCGGAGCGGGGCTGGGGATCTGTGGCAACAATCGCCGGATTCGCAGTTTCCGTCGCCGTGCTGGCAGCCTTCGCGGTGATCGAGAACAAGGTCAAGCATCCGCTGATCCGCTTCAGCATCCTGAAGGAAGGGTGGGTGGCCAGGGCCAATCTCAGCGCGGTGGGACTGTTCGGCTCCTACCTCAGCTTCCAGTTCATCGTCACCATGTACCTGCAGTCCGTGCTGGGCTGGACGCCGCTGGGAATGGCGTTGGCATTACTGCCGGCCGGCTTGTTGGTGGCCTCCAGCGCGCCGTTCGCGGACCGGCTCATTGAGAAGTTCGGCGCAACGCAGCTGATTCTGGCCGGGCTTACTGCGATGGGACTGGGCTACGTCCTGTTCCTCAGGGTAGGCACTTCACCCAACTACCTGCTGGACATCCTGCCGTCGGTTGTCCTGCTGGGCATCGGTTTCGCGCTGGCCTTCCCGTCCATCAACGTCCAGGCCACCGCTGGCATCAAAGATTCTGAACAGGGGCTGGCCGCTGGCTTGATCCAGACCAGCACCCAAGTGGGAGCGGCCCTGGTTTTGGCGGTCACCACTGCGTTGGTCAGCAGTCACGGCCAAGCCGCTGGAACCGTCAGCGCGCAAGCCATGCTGGAACAGTACCGGCCGGGACTGATCCTGAGCGCCGCCGTCGCCATCGCCGCACTGCTGGTGGCAGCAGCGCCATCCCGGAGGCGCGTCCGCTCCTGACGCCCGCGTTCTTGTACAGATAATGCCCTTATGCGTCCGCCTTAAGGGCATTATCTGTACAAAATCTCCCCTGTACACGGGCCCGATTGCGAGGTCTCATGGGATGCATGAGGAATTACCTCACGGAGTACAGGCACGAACTGCAGCGCACCTTCACGGGAACGTCTGGCACGCCTCCGGAGTGGGTGCCGCGCCTGGCCGAGGGGAACGACGCCGGATATCACCTTCCGGGGTCGGCGGTGTGGGCTGTGCACGGCCATGTGGCCACTATTGTTGCCGGGATCAGGGTGCTGCTGATGCAGGCCCTGCATCCCGGTGCTCTGGCCGGGGTTTACGAGCACTCCGGTTTCCAGAAAGACCCGCTCGGACGGCTGGCCAATACCGTCCGGTGGATTTTCACGGTGACGTACGGTTCCACTGAGGCTGCCGAAGCTGCCACCGCCCGTGTACGCAAAATCCACGAGCGTGTCCGGGGAACGTATGTGGACGGCAACGGAGTAGTGCGCGAGTACGCAGCGAACGATCCCGAACTCCTCCGCTGGGTCCACGTCACTTACGCGGACTCCTTCATTACCGCCAACCGCATCTGGGGCCGGCCCATCCCCGGCGGGCCGGATGCCTACGTTCGCGAATGGGCAGCGGCCGGTCGGCTCATGGGCGTCGAGGACCCGCCGCTATCGGAGGCCCAGGTCCGCGATGAACTTGAGCATTGGTACGCCTCCGGGGCCCTCCGGGCTGATAAGCGCCTCGCCGAGACGGTGTGGTTCATTCGTTATCCGCCCCTGAGCCCGCTCCTCAAACCCGGGTACGCCATCCTCTTCGCGGCCGCGGTGGCAAGCCTCGAGCCCAAGTACCGGGAAATGCTGGGTATTCGCCGAGCCGGGATTGGTCCGGTTCCGTTGCCCGTGATCACTGCTGCCCGGGCCGTGCTTGGCATGGTCCGCTTTGCCCTGGGCTCCCACGGGCCCAGCGAGCAGGCTGCCCGGCGGAGGTTGCAGAGGCTCGGCTACGCGGAGGCTTGATCGCGCACCCCTCGGCGCACGCCCACCATGGGACGGCGCGCCGAGGGGTGAGATCTCAACCTTTTGGCACGTGCTTTCGGCCGAGAGCTCACCCCTCGGCGCAAGGGTCTAGATCAGGTGGTCCGACAGGTGGTTCGGGGTGCCGAAGCGGTGGGCTGTGATGGACACAGCCTGCTCGCGGAGGAACGGCAGCATCTCAATGCGGCCGGCCTGGGTCACAGCACCGTGGTAAACCGCGACGTCCGGGCGGCCACCCATTGCTGCGCTCAGCGAGGCAAAGTCGCCACCGATCAGGCGGATCCGGCCGGCGTCGAACGCGGCCGCACGGGCCAGCCACGCGGCGTCGTCCTCGATCCGGACGCTGACGCCCAAGTTCGCGAACACGCTCACCACGGCGTCGGGAAGCACGACGGCGGAGCTCACCTTGAGGGCCGAACCCGCCACTGCGCCGGCCGCCACCACGCGGAGCAGCTCAGCGAGCCGCTCACCTTCGGAGAGACGGATGGTGACCGGGTGGGAGCGGTAGCGGAAGACGTTGCGCTCGGCGGACAGCGCGGAGACGTCCTTGCGGGTACCGAACTCCGATTCCCAGGCCGCTGCGTCGCTGAAGAGTGACTGCTTCAGGGTCTGCAGTTCTTCAGCGGACACGTCCGCCGACTCTGCAGCAGAGAGAATCTGCGCGGCGGCACCCTGAAGCACCGTACCGCGCTTGGCCTTGGCCTCGGCGGGGAGCCAGCTGCCCAGGCCGATCAGGTAGTTCGGTCCACCGGCCTTGGTTCCGGCGCCAACGGCCGACTTCTTCCATCCACCGAACGGCTGGCGCTGCACGATCGCACCGGTGATGCCGCGGTTGACGTAGAGGTTTCCGGCCTGGATGGTGTCCAGCCAAACACCCATTTCGGTGGAGTCCAGTGAGTGCAGGCCGGCAGTGAGGCCATACTCGATCTCGTTCTGGATGGCGATGGCTTCTTCGAGGGTTTCTGCGGTCATGACACCCAGGACCGGGCCGAAGAACTCGGTGAGGTGGAAGTAGGAGCCACGCTTGACGCCCGAACGGATGCCCGGGGACCACAGGCGGCCGGTCTCATCGAGGCGCTCGGGCTTGATGGCCCAGGTCTCGCCGTCGCCCAAGGTGGTGAGGGCGTTCAGGAGCTTGCCGTTGGCCGGTTCGATGATCGGCCCCATCTGCGTGGTGGCGTCCTCCGGGTAGCCGACGGTCAGGGACCGGGCAGCGTCGATCAGCTGGTTGTGGAAGCGGGCGCTCTTGGCAACCGAACCCACCAGGATCACCAGGGAGGCAGCCGAGCACTTCTGGCCTGCGTGGCCGAATGCCGAGTAAACGACGTCCTTGGCGGCCAGGTCCAGGTCCGCACTGGGGGTCACGATGATGGCGTTCTTGCCGGACGTTTCCGCGAGCAGCGGCAGGTCCTGGCGGAAGGAACGGAACAGCTCGGCGGTTTCGTAGCCACCGGTGAGGATCACGCGGTCAACGCTCGGGTGCGAGACCAGCTGGGTCCCAAGCTCGCGTTCTTCGATCTGCACGAGGGCCAGCACTTCACGCGGCACGCCGGCTTCCCAGAGTGCATCCACCATGACCGAACCGGAGCGGCGGGCCTGCTTTGCAGGCTTGATCACGACGGCGGAACCTGAGGCGAGCGCTGCGAGCGTCGAGCCTGCGGGAATCGCCACCGGGAAGTTCCACGGCGGGGTCACAACGGTGAGGTTGGCTGGGACGAACGTGGCGCCGTCGACCGTTTCAAGGTCCTTGGCGCGCTCTGCGTAGTAGTGCGCGAAGTCGATTGCTTCGCTGACCTCGGGGTCGCCCTGGTCGATGGTCTTTCCGGTTTCGGATGCCATGACCTCAAGGAGCTCAGCGCGACGCGCCTCAAGGATGTCGCCGGCGCGGTGCAGGATCGCTGCGCGCTCGGCTGCCGGGCGGTCACCCCAAGCCTTGCCGTGATCTACGGCGGTGGCGATGATGCGGTCCAGTTCGGCGGCGTCGGAAACCTTGGTGGATTCGACGACCCTATTGCCCGCGGTGGAGCCGGGAATGCGCTTGAGGATGTCGCGGCCCCAGGCCCGGTTGGCCGGAAGTGCGGGGTCGGTGTCCGGGGTGTTACTGAAGCCCTCCAGTGGTGCCGGCTCGGCCGGGAGACGGCGGTCCTGCTGGCGGTTGGGGCCGGGAACCTCGTCCGACATGCGGGCCAGGGAGTTCAGGAAACGCCCTTGTTCGCGATCGAACAGGGCCTCGTTTTCGCTGAGCTCGAAGACCGCCGACATGAAGTTTTCCTGGCTGGCGCCTTCTTCTAGGCGGCGGATCAGGTAGGCGATGGCGACGTCGAACTCGCCCGGGTGCACTACGGGTGTGTAGAGCAGGAGGCTGCCGACATCCTTGCGCACTGCGGTGGCCTGGCCGGTTGCCATGCCCAGGAGCATCTCGAACTCAATGGCTTTCGGTCCCTGCTGCGCAATGCCACGCTGCTTGGCGAGCAGCCATGCGAAGGCGACATCAAACAGGTTGTGCCCGGCGACGCCGATGCGGACGGCGTCGATGCGCTCCGGCGTGAGGGCGTAATTGATGACGTTCTTGTAGCTGGTGTCGGAGTCCTGCTTGCTGCCCCAGGTAGCCAGCGGCCAGTCGTGCAGGGAGGCCTCAACCTGCTCCATGGGAAGGTTGGCGCCCTTGACCACACGGACCTTGATGGGTGCGCCGCCCTGGGCACGGCGGGCGGAGGCCCATTCCTGCAGCTCCTGCATGGCGCCGAGGGCGTCCGGGAGGTAGGCCTGGAGGACGATGCCGGCCTCGAGGTTCTTGAACTCGGGCATGTCCAGGATGCGCTTGAACACCGCGATGGTCATGCTGAGGTCCTTGTATTCCTCCATGTCCAGGTTGATGAACTTGGGCTTGGGGAAGGACGCTGCAAGGCGGTACAGCGGGGTGAGCTTCTCCACCACGTGGTCCACGGCTTCGTCGAAGGCCCATGGGGAGTGCGGTGCCACGGTGGAGGACTCCTTGATGGAGACGTAGTCCACGTCATCGCGGGCAAGGAGCTTCAGCGTTCCATCCAAGCGGCGCTGCGCTTCGTGCTCACCCAGGACTGCTTCGCCGAGGAGGTTCACGTTCAGGTGCACGCCGTCCTGGCGGATCTTGGCAATGGCGGGGCCGAGCTTGGCATCGGTGGCGTCCACAATCAGGTGGCCCACCATTTCGCGGAGCACCCGGCGGGCGATCGGGATGACTACCTGCGGGAGGATCGGAGCCATGACGCCGCCAACGCGGACAGCGCTGCGCATGTACCAAGGGAGGAACTTGGGCACCTTGGGGGCGAGCTCGGCAAGTTTACGGCCAGCCACCGACAGGTCCTCCGGGCGGATGACGCCGTCCACGAACCCCACGGTGAAGTCCAGGCCGTTCGGGTCCTTCAACACGCCTGCGAGGCGCTGCGCGGACACATCCACGGGGATCTTGCCGGCTTCGGTAAGCCAGTGGCGGACCAAGGTGATCGCTTCCTGAGCCAAAGCGTCGAACTGTCCGGAATCCTGGGTGCTCGGGGCAGTGGCATCCGGGATGGTGCTGGTCATGAGGGCTCCTTTTGGGGCGGAGAAATTTGTTCGTTTCCATCAGTATGGATCTACAATCACGTTAGGAAAAGCGATCTTTTCTGACGAATATTCATTACCCATCCCGAACCTTTGGAGGCCGCCTTGCTGGACGTCCGCAGGCTGCGTTTGCTGCACGAATTGAAGATCCGCGGAACCCTTGCCGAGGTGGCCGATGCGATGCAGTACAGCCCTTCATCGGTGTCCCAGCAGCTGACGTTGCTGGAGAAGGAAGCAGGAGTTGAACTGCTGCGCAAGGCGGGGCGCCGCGTGCAGCTGACCCCACAGGCGGAGATCCTCGTGGCGCACACCGCGGCACTATTGGAGACCTTGGAGCGCGCCGAAACTGAACTCGCAGCATCACTGTCCATGGTCACCGGAACCGTCCGGCTCGCCGTCTTCCAGTCCGCCGCACTGGCCTTGCTTCCGGACTTCCTCAGCATCATGCGCCAGGAGTATCCCGAGGTGCGGGTGGAGATGACCCAGCGCGAACCCGAGACCGCGCTTTATGAAACCTGGGCCCGCGACTTCGACCTGGTGGTGGCCGAGCAGTATCCCGGCCACGCAGCTCCACACCACAGCGGCCTGGACCGCGTGATCCTCACCAGCGACGCCATCCGATTGGCCACTCCCCCGGTGGGCCTGGGCGGCGAAACCGTCTCCTCCCTGGCAGACACCGCCTCCATGCCGTGGGTCATGGAACCGCGCGGCGCAGCTTCCAGGCATTGGGCCGAGCAGGCGTGCCGCTCCGCGGGTTTTGAGCCTGACGTGCGATACGAAACAGCCGACCTCCAAGCCCAGATCCGGCTCATTGAGTCGGGCAACGCTGTGGCCCTCATGCCGGACCTCGTGTGGACCGGACGCACCCGAACGGTCCAACTCCTGGACCTCCCGGGCCTTCCGAAGCGGACCGTGTTCACGTCCACCCGGACGGCCGGCCGCATCCACCCCGCCACCGCAGCATGCCGCGAAGTACTGGAGCGCGTAGCCGAAGCGCAGCAACAGGATGCGGAGCACCAGGCGGACGCCAACTAGCGTCCGGGAACGCAAAAGGCCCCAGTCCAAGGACTGGGGCCAACCGCGGAGAATGGGGGATTTGAACCCCCGAGGGCGTTAACCCAACACGCGTTCCAGGCGTGCGCCATAGGCCGCTAGGCGAATTCTCCTTGCTTCCGATTCGAAAGCAGATACTACTGTACCTGAGAATTTCAGCATCGTGTAATCGGCCTGAAATGGCACCCTTGGACAGGCTTGGCGAACTGCTGCTTAACGGAAAAATGGACGCCCCCAACGCGCCCATTCTTGCGGTACATCGTTGAGCTACCGGGTCCGGCCCCTCGCCCCCAGGCCCCGCAGCTCACAATCTTGAGATTGCCCCAATCGGTGTACATACCCATGGTCCGCCGCGGTGTCCGGATTTGCAATGGTTGAGACCTGTTTGTAGCCGAAGTTTATTGACAGGATGTCCTCATGACGCAGCTGCATGCCTTGGTTGTCTACGTTCCGGAGACGCATATCGAGGAGGTCCTCCTGGCCATCGGTGACGCAGGTGCCGGGCGGATCGGCGACTACTCCCACTGCTCGTTCACCTCACCAGGCACCGGCCGCTACACGCCGCTGCCCGGAGCACGCCCGTTTGTTGGTGAGGTGGGGATCGAGGAGCAGGTGCCCGAAACCCGGGTTGAGTGCGTTGTTGAGGAGGACGCGCTCGACGACGTCGTGCGGGCTTTGCGGGCCGCGCACCCTTACGAGGAGCCGGCTTTCATGACGTGGCCGGTGAATGGCTGGCGGTGATTTCGCGCAACCCAACCACCCGCCGTCGAGCCTTATCCACAGCCCTTCGAGCCGATTCGAACCCCAACCCAAGTTCGGGTAAGCTTGTCGACGGCCCCTCATGTGGCGTCATCCTGTTGAACTCCCCCAGGACCGGAAGGTAGCAAGGGTAGATGGGCTCTGGCGGGTGCATGAGGGGTCACTTACTTTAACTGTCAGTCCCTATAGGTAGGTTTCACTTGTGACTGTTACAACTGCCCTGTATCGAAGGTATCGCCCGGACTCTTTCGCGGACGTTATCGGGCAGGAACACGTCACGGAGCCGCTGATGACGGCGCTCCGCAAGAATCGCGTGAACCACGCCTACCTCTTCTCCGGCCCCCGCGGTTGTGGCAAGACCACATCAGCGCGCATCCTTGCCCGCTGCCTGAACTGCGCCGAAGGCCCCACGGACACGCCCTGCGGCAAGTGCCCCAGTTGCATCGAGCTGGCCCGCGGCGGCTCCGGCTCGCTGGATGTCATCGAGATCGACGCCGCCAGCCACGGTGGCGTTGACGACGCCCGTGATCTCCGTGAACGCGCAACCTTCGCACCGGTCCGGGACCGCTACAAGATTTTCATCATTGACGAAGCCCACATGGTCACGTCGGCCGGCTTCAACGCGCTCCTCAAGATCGTGGAAGAGCCCCCGGAACACATCAAGTTCATCTTCGCCACCACGGAGCCGGACAAGGTCATTGGCACCATCCGCTCCCGTACTCACCACTACCCCTTCCGGCTGGTGCCGCCCGAGCCTCTCATGCAATACCTCGAGCTGCTCTGCCAGCAGGAGAACGTTCCGGTTGCCCCTGGTGTGCTGTCGTTGGTCATCCGCGCAGGTGGCGGCTCAGTCCGGGACACTCTCTCGGTCCTGGATCAACTCATGGCCGGCGCCGGCCCCAACGGCTTGGACTACGAGCTCGCAGTCGCGCTGCTCGGCTACACACACGCTTCCTTGCTGGACGACATCGTGGACGCCGTCGCCGCCTCCGACGCCGCCGTGGTCTTCAAAGCCGTGGACCGCGTCATCCAAACCGGTCACGACCCCCGGCGTTTCGTTGAGGACCTGCTGGAGCGTTTCCGCGACCTCATCATCGTCCAGGCCATGCCGGAGAGCGCCCAGGCGATCCTTCGCGGCATGCCGGCCGACCAGATCGCCCGGATGCGCAACCAGGCAACCAACTTGGGCGCCGCGGAACTGTCCCGGGCCGCGGACGTCACCAACACTGCGCTCACCGAAATGACGGGCGCCACCTCGCCCCGCCTGCACCTTGAACTGCTCTGCGCACGCATCCTGCTGCCCAGCGCCGAGCAAACCGAGCGGGGTATCGCGGCACGCATCGACCGCGTGGAACGTCGCCTGAATTACGCGGGCGACGCCGGCACTCCGACTGTTACTGCCGCCCCACCTGCTGCTGCTTCGCCGGTCGCTGCGCCTGCAGTCCAGCCTGCGGAGGCCCCCGCCTCCGCGCCCGCCGCACCAACTCCCGTCAAGCCGGCCGCTTCCCAGCCGGCTCCTGCATCTGCACCGGCACCTGCCGCACCAGTGCCAGCCCCTGAGGCCGGGGCGGGGGACGCCATCACAGCACCACGGGTGTCCACCAACGATTGGCCTGTCGAAGACCGTCCTGCTTCAGGCCGCGCACAGCCGAACGCTGCAACACAACCGGCTGCTGCAACTGAAGCTGTCCCTGCCCCGGCACATCACGGGCAGGCACCAACCTCGAAGCCCGAGCCTGTTCGCGCCTCGACGCCGGCACCATCCCAAGCAGCACCACCAGCTCAAGCCCCACCCCAGGCAGCACCGTCGCAAGCTGCTCCCCAAGCAGCACCGGCGCAAGCTGCTCCGCAGTCGCCGGCTCCCCAGCCGGCTCCGACAGGAGCACTTCCTGCTTCAGGTGGCAGCGGCGACGTGGAAGCATTGCGCCGCGCTTGGCCGGATGTGCTGCAGACGCTGACCAAGATCAAGCGCAGCACGTGGGCCCTGGTGGAGCCCAACGCTCAGGTTGCCCAGTTCGACGGCCAGGTGCTGACCCTCGCGTTCACCACCGGTGGCCTGGCTGGAGCGTTCGGCCGTGCGGACCACTCGGAGAACCTTCGTCAGGCGATCCACAAGACCATCGGCATCGACTGCCAGATTGTGGCAATCTCTGGCGCCAACAGCTCAGCGAGCTCTGAGCCAAACCCAAAAGCGCCTACTAGCCGGGAAACTCCGGCTGCTTCGTCGCCAGCCGGTCCCGTATCCACTCCGGCTGCTTCGTCGTCCCAGGAAACCGCTCCTGCACCAACGGCGGTTTCAGCTGTCGACTCCGCTTGGGGTCTTGCCCCGGCGTCACCGGCAAACGCAGTGCAGCCGGAATCCACTCCACCTGAGAGGCCCGCGCCGGCGGCAGCACCAGCCCCATCATCAACAGCGCCCACAACGCCGGTAGCTGCGCCTGCGGCAGCACCAACCCAGCCGGCAACTCCCTGGCAGCCTGCCCCTGCACCAGCGGTTGCTTCGACTCCGGCCGCAGAATCCAGTGGCGACTACTCCTACCCTGATGACGACTGGGGTCCCCCGCTCGACGAGGACGCCCCTCCCTTGGATGAAGAGCCCCCGGCGGACTGGGAACCCCCATCCGGTTACGGCCGCCAAAGCGCGGCACCGGCAGCCAGCCCCACAGCACCCGCAGCTACCCCCTCAACACCCGTAGCCACCGCCTCCGCACCCGTAGCCACCCCCACAGCACCCGCAGTTACCCCCTCAACACCCGCGGCCAGTAAGGTAGCGGCGTCCTCCGACGACCCCTGGTCAAGGGCTGTGGAACAAGCACCCGGCACCTGGGTTGTGGGCACGGAATCGAACGTGGGCAAACAGCATTCACAGGCACCCGAAGTAAGCGAACAGCCTACGGATACTCCTGACTACGAACCGGCAGCAGCGCAGGTTCCGGAGTCGCGCACAACTGCGTATGGCCACCCAACCAACGCGGAGCAGAGCCCAAGTTCCAGCTGGGACGTCGCACCGGCGTCGAGCTGGCCCGCAACGCAATCCATGCCCGCCCAAGCAAGCAGCGGCGCTCCAGCGGCGAGTAACGCTCCCGCGGTGTGGCCGTCCCTGGTGACGCAGCCTGAGGAAGCGCACGGTTCGGTTGCGACGCTCGAGGAGGACGCGCCGTCGGGCAATCCCAACGGCCGTCAGAGCCTGTATCAGCGCTTGACCAACAGCCCCGAAGCCCAAGCCGGGCGGGTCCAGGCACCCACGCGAACCCAGGCTGCGCCCGCCGCCGTGACGGAGGATATCCCCAGCCCGGAGGATGAAACCATCGAGGAATCACGGGTCTTTGGGCGGGCCGCAGTGGAGCGTATTCTGGGCGGAAAGCTGATCGAAGAGCGCGCCTTGGACGGTTCTCCTCTGCAAACCCGCTGACTCCAGCATTGATTTCAAACGAACGAGGACATTGTGTACGAAGGTGCAGTTCAAGAGCTGATTGACGAGCTCGGCCGGCTTCCCGGTGTGGGCCCCAAATCAGCCCAGCGCCTGGCGTTCCACATCCTCGAGGCGGATCCCGAGGACATGAAGCGCCTGGTTACGGCGATCACCACGGTGAAGGAACGCGTGAAGTTCTGCTCCGTTTGCTTCAACGTGACCGAGCAGGAGACGTGCAACATCTGCCGCGATCCGCGACGTGATCCCTCCGTCATCTGCGTCGTTGAGGAGTCCAAGGATGTCCTTGCCGTCGAGCGCACCCGGTCCTTCCGGGGCCGTTACCACGTGCTGGGCGGTGCCATTAATCCCATTGCGGGCATCGGCCCGGAGCAGTTGCGGATCCGTGAACTCCTCACCCGCCTGAACGACGGCGCCATCCAGGAAATCATCATCGCCACCGACCCCAACCTTGAGGGCGAAGCTACGGCAACGTACTTGGCCAGGATGCTCAAGTCGATCGGTATCGCTGTGACCCGGCTGGCCTCGGGCCTGCCCGTGGGCGGGGACCTTGAGTACGCCGATGAAGTCACGCTGGGCAGGGCCTTCGAGGGCAGGCGCAACGCACTGCTCTAACAGGGCACGAGCTGGCATGACGGCGCAGGAACATCAGGAGGACCGCGCCCTCCGCGCCGTCAGCCAACGCCCCGGGACAAGTACCAGCGCGGCCGCCAGCGCCTGAAGCGCCAGGCCGGTTATCCCGATAGGCAGCGACGGGGCCAGGCCTTCGCTTGATTCCCCGCCGAGGCACGGTACGTCGCGGGAGGGCCCGTCGGCTGCCCATTGCACTCCCGCCAGCACCCAGCCCAGGTCGTTGTCCGGGGGCACGAAATCTGCGCCGATGCTCCCGAGGATCAGTGCCGGGTTGGCTGCCGCGAGCCAGGCCACGCGTTCGGTGTGGGCAACCTCAACCGGGCGAAGATCCCCCACGCACTCGTAAGCAACGATCCTTCCGGAATCGTCGCGCTCCACATTGACGGGCACCGAGGCCTGATCCGTTCCCGTGGTCCCGGGAAGCAGCAGGGCGGTGATTGCCACGTTCCCTAGGCAGAGGAAAGCCACCACCACGGCAGCCAGGGCCCTTCCGGGCGCCGCTGCGGCAAAGCACGCCCGCGCACCGGTACCGATCAGACCGAACATGGCAGCTTCAAGGACAATCACGACGACGGCGGCAGCCACGAGCGCGGGAGGCCCGCCCACGCTGATACCCACCATGAGCAACACGGCACCCGCCAGCGCTGCCAATGCGAACCCTCGCAGGGCTCCGGCCAGCAGTAGAGCCGGAATGGTCCCCTGGGAATGCCGGAAGCCCCACACGGTTCCCAGCACGGCGGCAGTGAGCGCCAGGAACGCCCCCATGAGGAGGTAAAGAGCGCTTGCCACACTGGCCTGGAACCAGCCATTGGATTCACCCCAGGCAACCATTGCTGCGGCCATTGCCCAGGCAAGCGCGACACCTACTGCGCAGGAAAGCCAAAATTGCCACGAAGCGAAAGACGTCCGCGCATCCTGCCACGCCTCGCCGGCGGCCATCAGCAAGGTTCCCCGCGTTCGCGGCCGCGATCCGGCTCCCGGCTGGGTGTGGGTCGAACCGGAGGGTTGATCGTCGATCACGCCGCCGATCACTTCGTAGTCGGGCTCGTTCGGTCCCGGTTCCGTGCCTCCCGGGCGGTCAGGAGTGCCGGCCATCGCTCGCAGTCCTCATGACTTGGATGGTACGCCCGGTGCGGGCTTGAGTGGCACCATGGAGGCATGGTTCCTTCCCACGGCGTCTTTCGGCGCCCCCGTCCCACCAAGCCGGCCCCCGGCCAGGAATCGGTGTGGGACTATCCGCGTCCACCGAGGATTGAACCACGCCTGGAAAGGGTGGTGGTGCGGCTTGGCGGGCAGGTGATCGTGGACACCACGGATTCAGTGCGTGTTCTGGAGACCAGCCATCCTCCTGTCTACTACTTGCCTTTGGACGCCTTCCCGGCGGGGGTTCTGGTTGCCGTCGGAGGCAGCACTTTCTGTGAATTCAAGGGAGAAGCAAGCTACTTCACCATCACAGCCGGCGGCACGGTTGTTGAACGTGGCGGGTGGACCTACCCCAAACCGACGCAAGGCTTCGAGGCCCTAAGCAGCCGCGTTGCCCTCTACCCGGAGCGTATGGATTCCTGCGAGGTGGACGGCGAGCAGGTGGCCTTCCAGCAGGGCGGCTTCTATGGCGGGTGGATCACCCGCCAAATAGTCGGCCCCTTCAAGGGCGGTCCGGGTACGTCCGGCTGGTGACACGGCCAAGCCATCATGAATCCACGCGGCCGCTATGTGGTCACAATTCCTACCAGCCCTGCACGCGGCGATAAACTGGGCAAATAAGCTACGCAGGCGTGCTCAAATTTGGAATTTGGCTGCCGCGTTCGAACCCTATTGATGCAGTGAGGGTGCGCGCATGACTATGCCCACTACCGAAGTGAAGATCGAAGAGCTCTCCAACGAGGCTGCCATTACCAAGCAGCTGATCGTTCAAAAGTTCGGCGGTTCCTCGGTTGCCGATGCTGATGGCATCAAACGGGTCGCACAGCGCGTCGTGGATGCGCAGAAGGCCGGCAACGAGGTTGTGGTTGTTGTCTCCGCGATGGGTGACACCACAGACGAACTCCTGGATTTGGCGAGCCAGGTCACGGACTCAGCTCCCGCCCGCGAAATGGACATGCTGTTGTCCGCGGGCGAGCGAATCTCCATGGCTTTGCTCGCGATGGCCATCAACAAGTTCGGCGCTTCCGCGCAGTCCTTCACCGGATCCCAGGCCGGCATGATCACCGACGGCATCCACGGCAAGGCCAGGATTATCGACGTCGACCCCCACCGCATCCGCACGGCCCTGGACAAGGGACATATTGCGATCGTGGCAGGCTTCCAGGGCATGAGCCGCAGCACCAACGAGATCACCACCTTGGGCCGCGGCGGCTCGGACACCACCGCTGTTGCTTTGGCCGCAGCGCTTGAAGCAGACGTCTGCGAGATCTACACGGACGTGGACGGCATCTACACGGCCGACCCCCGCGTTGTGAGCTCCGCCCAGAAGATCGACCGTATCTCCAGCGAAGAGATGCTGGAATTGGCCGCGTCCGGCGCTAAGATCCTGCACCTGCGTTGTGTGGAGTACGCTCGCCGTTTCGGTGTGCCGCTGCACGTCCGCTCGTCATTCAGCCAAAATGAAGGCACCTGGGTCATCCCCGGAGCCGACGAAAAGTTCACTATTCAAGAGGGAGTTGCCTTGGAGCAGCCAATCATCTCCGGCGTTGCGCACGACCGGTCCGAAGCCAAGGTCACAGTGGTAGGCGTCCCGGACATCCCCGGCAAGGCTGCTGCAATCTTCCAGGTGATCGCAGACGCGCACTCGAACATCGACATGATCGTCCAGAACGTCTCCACCCACGGCACCGGCCGTACGGACATTTCGTTCACCCTCCCCATCGTCGAAGGCGCGGACGCCCTTGCCGCCCTGCGTGCTGCTGAAGGTCAGATCGGCTTCGAGAGCATCGAATACAACGAGCACGTTGGCAAGCTCTCGCTCATCGGAGCGGGCATGCGTTCGCACCCCGGAGTTTCGGCCACCTTCTTCAAGGCCCTCTCCGACGCCGGCATCAACATCGACATGATCTCCACCTCGGAAATCCGCATCTCCGTTGTCACCAGCGCCGACGCCCTGGATGACGCCGTGCGCGCCATCCACAATGCGTTCGAGCTCGACGGCGACGCCGAGGCCACCGTCTATGGCGGCACCGGCCGCTAGAGTCACCGAGCCTTACCAGCGGAAGGACCGGAGCCACCGCTCCGGTCCTTCCGCTGCTAAGTCACAAGTTCGCTATTGTTCAGGCGCCTTGCCCGGCCCCGGTGCCAGCAGGACGTCAACCAATTGCGTCAGCCCTTCGGCCATATCCACGGATTTGTCGTAGAGCCACTGCAACTGGAGCCCGTCGAAAGCGGCCACGGTCAGCCGTGCCAGCATCACAGCCCCGACGTCGGTCCGCACCTCGCCTGCCTTCTGTCGCCGCTCAATGTCCAAGGCAACGTCCCGCACCACAGTCTCATAGCGCTCTTTGAAGTAGCTGTGGGAAGCATGCACGGGATCATTGGCTGTTGCTGAGGCCACCGCGTAGAGAGTGGTCAGCCCGGGCTCGTTGCGGTTCCGCTCGGCGATGCCGGGCATGAGGCTCAACCCCACCTCGGATTCGCCACCGACCGCCAGCGACCGCCTGTCCCGTTCAGCCAGGACTGCAGTCAGCAGTTCCTGCTTGCCTCTGAAGTAGTGGAACAGGGTGGCTTCCTTGACGCCCACCAGTTCGGCGACGCGTTTGAGGGCCGTGCCTTCAAACCCTTCCGTGGCAAAGACATCGGTAGCCGTTTGGATGATTTGTTCGCGGCGTTCGGCGCCCTTGGCGTACTGGCCACGAGCCTTCGCAATTGACATCCGTTCAGTCTATTTGACCCGTCAAAAATCGAGCTTCACTCGACATTTTTACTCAAAACCTAGTCACACTAGATTTTTGTCGCTAGAGTCTTCCTTCAAGACCCAACGGTGGGTCACCGTTCATCAGGAGGCAATGTGGCCCTCAAACTTAATCAGCAGATGCCAGGCGCGGAGACCGCCAACCCGGAACCCGGAAGCACCGCGCCCAAAGCTGCTTCCCGCGCCTATGTCATCGGCATGCCCATCGCGAGCGCCGGACTCTGGATGGCCGTCCTCGCCCCGGCCCTGGTAGTCCTCGCCATCAAGGTTTCGGAGATCACCACCCCGGATACCCGCGCCGGCGCGCTCAGCCTCGTGGCCGGCGTCGGAGCAGCTGTCGCCCTGCTCGCCAACCCGCTCTTCGGCCGACTCAGCGACCGCACCACCTCACGTTTTGGCATGCGTAAACCGTGGATTGTGGGCGGCTCATTGATCGGCCTTGCAGCACTCTTCCTGCTTGGTTCGGCCACGGAAGTGGGAACAGTCCTCGTCGGCTGGGTTCTAGCACAGCTGGGCTTCAACGCGGCCCTGGCCGCCCTTGTCGCAACCCTTCCCGACCAAGCCGGCCCAACGGAGCGCGGGCGTCTTTCCGGGCTCATCGGCATGACTTTGCCCATTGGCTTGGTGGCAGCAGCCTTCTTGGCGCAGATGTTCGAGAGCGCCTTGCAGATGGCCGTAGTCCCCGGGATCATCGGCACGACCATTGCCATCGCCTTCGCGTTTACCTTCAAGGACCGCGTCCTCAGCGGGAAACCGGCACCATTGAACCTCAAGGAAATCCTGGGTTCCTTCTACTTCAACCCCAAGGATTACCCGGGCCTGGGGTGGGCTTGGGTCACCAAGTTCCTGGTGTACGTGGGCTATTGCGCCGGCCTTCTCTACCTGCCGTACTTCTTCACGGACCACCTCCACGTTGCCGAAACGCAGGTCACCAACCTGGTGTTCCAAGCAACTTTGGTGAGCTCGGCCGGCACAGTGATCACCAGCCTCGCCGGTGGCTGGATCAGTGACCGCCTTGGCAAGCGCAAGAGCATGGTCATCATCTCCGCCCTGATCATGATGGGCGGTTTGGTGGTCATTGCCACCAGCACCGACACCGGTCAAGTGTTGGTTGGCCAAGGAATCCTGGGCTTGGGCCTCGGTGTTTTCAGCGCCGTGGATGTAGCCCTGATCACTGACTTGCTTCCAAGCGACCAGTCAGAGAATGCCAAGACCTTCGGTGTCTTCAACATCGCCCAGGCCCTCCCCCAATCCCTGGTGCCTGCTATCGCCTTCCCCGTCATCGCCCTGGGTGGCTACCCCGCATTGTTCCTTGGGGGTGCGGTGGTGGGCATCATCGGAGCCCTCCTCGTCACACGTATCAAAGGAGTCAAGTAAATGAATCCCTCACTCTCCCAGGCAGTCACCACTCCACCAGCCGGAGCTCAGGATGCCGAAGCCAGGATCCGCGATCTGGCCCGGAGCCTGACGCTCGAGCAGCAGGTCCAACTGCTGACGGGCGCGGACGTTTGGTCCACGCACGCCATCCCGGAGATCGGCCTCTCCCGTGTGGTCATGTCCGACGGTCCGGCCGGCGTCCGCGGCGAAGACTTCGATGAGCGCCACGACTCCGTCTCCTTGCCGTCGTCGTCCGCTTTGTCTGCGACGTGGAGCGTTGAAACGGCCCGCCGGTACGGGCAGGTCCTGGGCCAGGAGGCTCGCCGGAAGGGCGTCCACGCCGTCCTGGGCCCCACCATCAACCTGCACCGCTCCCCGCTGGGCGGCCGCCACTTCGAGTGCATGAGCGAGGACCCGCGGCTCACCGCGACCATGGCCGCCGGGTACGTTGCCGGCGTGCAGTCCATGGGTGTGGGTGCAACGCCCAAGCACTACCTGGCCAACGAAGCCGAAACCGAGCGTTTCACTGCCGACTCCGTGGTGGACGAACGCCCGCTCCGCGAGCTCTACCTGGCGGCCTTCGAGGACGCCATCACCGAGGCCCGCGCCTGGCTGGTGATGAGCTCGTACAACTCCATCAACGGCACCACGGCCAGCGAGAACAAGCTCCTGGAAACGCCGTTGTCCACCGAGTGGGGCTTCGACGGCGTCGTGGTTTCGGACTGGACGGGTGTCCGCTCCGTCGAGGCTGCCAACGCCCACCAAGACCTGGAAATGCCCGGCCCGGCAGGCCACTGGGGACCCAAGCTCGTTGCCGCCGTCAATGATGGCCGGGTCAGCCGCGAGGCGATCCTGGAGAAGGTAACCCGCATCCTGCGCCTCGCCGCCCGCGTGGGATCCCTCGAAGGCTTCCAGCCCGTAGTGACCGAGCTTCCGACGCAACTGGACGGGGCCGCCGTCGCACGTGAAGTTGCTGTCCGCGGCGCCGTGCTGGTCCGCAACAAGGGCCTCCTGCCGCTGGACGCCAGTGTCCTCAGCCGCGTGGCCGTCATTGGCCACAACGCCGATGAAGCCCGCACCCAGGGCGGCGGCAGCGCCACCGTGATGCCCAAATACACCGTCTCGCCGCTGGAGGGGCTGCGGAAAGCACTGCCCGACGACGTCACGGTCACCTACGCGCGCGGCGCCAAGGTGGCCGAAGGCCTCCAGCCGTTCCCACGCGCTTCCCTCCACAACCACGCTTCAGGTGTTTCCGGAATCCGCGTGACCTTCCTCGCCGAGGACGGCACGGAGATTTCCGGCGAGGACCGGTTGGCCTCGCACCTGATCTGGTTCGGCGTTGGAATTCCCGACGGCGCGTCCTCCATCCGCATGGAAGCGGACTGGACAGCCGAAACAGCAGGCGTCCACCACCTGGGCGTCGGCACCGTGGGCCGCATCCGCTTTGTCCTGGACGGAACGGAGGTCTTCAACGGTGAACTTGAGGACACCACCGAAGTCCTGGGCGCCGCCCTGTTCGATCCTCCCAAGACCGTCCACGCAATCGAAACCACCTCTGGCCAGACTGTCCGGGTAGAGGCCGAGTACCAGCTGCCCAAGCAACAGATCATCCCGTTCACGGCCATCCTGCTGGGCGAGGAGACAGTGGTAGCGGACCCGCAAGCCGAAATTGACGCCGCAGTGGAAGCTGCCCGGAACTCCGATGTTGCAGTGGTGGTTGTAGGCACCAACGCAGCCATCGAATCCGAGGGCTTCGACCGCAAGGACCTTGACCTGCCCGGCTACCAAAACCAGCTCGTGGAAGCCGTAGCCGCCGCCAACGCGCGCACGGTGGTGGTGGTGAACTCCGGGTCGCCGGTCCTCCTGCCGTGGCTCGACAGGGTGGACGCTGTGCTCCTGGGGTGGTTTGGCGGACAGGAATTCGGCAACGCCATCGCCGACATCCTGCTGGGCACCGAAGAACCCGGCGGACGCCTCCCCACCACGTGGCCCGCCGCATTGGAAGACGTTCCAGTACTGAACACCACACCCGTTGACGGCAAGGTGGTCTACTCGGAGGGAATCCACATCGGTTACCGCGCATGGCTCAAGCAGGAGGCCGAAGGCGGGGCCGCACCGGCACTGCCTTTCGGTTATGGCCTTGGATACACCACGTTCGAACTCGGCAAGGCCCACGCTCCGCAGGTGGTCACCGCCGGGAACGATGTTGTGGTGCACGTACCAGTCCGCAACACCGGCACACGCACAGGGCGGGAAGTAGTCCAGGTGTACCTGGATCGCGCGGATTCCGCCGTGGAGCGACCCGTTCGCTGGCTCGCGGGGTACGCCGGGACGCATCTCGCGCCGGCCGGCACGGAGAGCGTGGAAATACGCATCCCGGCCAAAGCGTTTGCACATTACGACGGCGGCTGGCAGTTTGAGCAGGGCACTTTCCGCTTGTTGGTTGGTCGCCACGCGGCGGACGGCTTCCAAGCCTTGGAGATCGAACTCCGGTAATACACGGGCGAAATGACGCCGGGTGGCGGGTTTTTTTGCCCGTCACCCACGTGGTTTTCGCCACAAGCTGTAGAACTGGGGTATGGTATGGAATTTTCGTGGCATGCTGTACGTTGCATACCCGGTAACCCCCTAACACGAAGAGGCATTAAAAAGTGGCAGCCGATTACGACGAACTCCGTACCGATGTAAAAGAGAACCAGGAGCAGTCCCTCCAGGCTCTCCAGTCCGCCAGCGCTCCCACGGCCAAGAGTGTCGTGCTTGAACTGGACGAAACCGATGGCCTTGACGCCAACGGCCCCGGCGGCGAAATCGTCGCTGAAGAACTGGTCATCCAGGTCATCCCGCAGGCAAATGACGAGTTCACTTGTCACTCCTGCTTCCTGGTCCGCCACCGTTCGCAGATCGCACGCGAAAAAGATGGCGTCGCCTACTGCACCGACTGCGAAGGCTAAGACCGCCAACACCCCGGCGGACCTAACATCGTCAGGGAGTGCCGCCGTCGGGATTAAATTGCGGAAGGACCGGAGCAAGCGCTCCGGTCCTTCCGCAGTTAAGGCTAGTAGCCGCCTCCCGGCCCGCCAACGGCCTTTTTGCGGCGGTGGTTGGCAATTCTCAACTGGAGTATCCGGGCCCCGCCCGCAAGGGCCACCAGGACCCCGCCGCCCACGGCCGCTATGAACAGCGTGGTGCCGAGCGCGAGGGTCCCTTCCAGTCCGAAGAACCGAACCGTGATCATGTCCTGGTTTTGGACGAAGAACACGATCAACATCACCAGAACCACCAAGCCAACGGCCACCGCCACCCACAAAGCAGCCGTCCGGGTTGGCCGGTCGTGTCCTGAAGCAGGCGCAGTCACTGGCTCCCGCTGCTCCGAAACACCTCGGTCCGGCCGCGCAGAACCACCTGGAATCCTTGCAGCATCGTCTTCGAAACTCATGGACGCCCCCTCCGTAGATCAGCTTTTGCCGTGCTTCCCATATAATAAGCATGCTGATTAGTTGCTCAACAGTGGCACAGCAAAGGAACCAGGGTCAAGGTGACGAGCCGGCTAGAGGCTGTAGTCGGTGCTGGTTGGTCCGGGATCATTGTTCCGGACTGCGTAGTGATGGCCCTCGGAATCGGTCTCGACGTCGAAGTTCTTCAGATCCGCCTCGGAAGCGGTCTCGAAATCATCATGCTTGTGCACCACGGGGCTGTCCGTGTCGCCGTGGGCTGCCGGTCCAAAAACTGACTGCAGCCGCTCGGTCACGTGGACGAAGCCTTCCATTCTGCGTCCCATGTTTTCCACCTCCCTTCTTACCGGAGAGAGAAAAGCGGCAGGGCTGATGCGTGCCGTTCAGTGAGGCCAATTTTACGCCTGAAACGGCCCGCTGGAACGCCTGACCGGTTGCCCGGACCATAACTTCTGAAACGTCGACGCCGGGTGGCTGGCTTAGTGCCCACAGCATGGTTCCAGCCACGGTCTCGGGCGGGATGATGGCATCCGGCGCTTCCTTCCACAGCGGGGTGTGCACGTGGCCCGGAGCGATGTGCAGCACCCGCACTCCGGTGCCAACGAGTTGTTGCCGGAGTGACTCTGCGTAGCCGGTCACAGCCCATTTGGTGGCAGTGTAGAGATTTCCGGGATAGACCTTCCTGCCGGCGGTGCTGCCTATCAGCACCATGTGGCCGCGGTTCTCCATGAGTTGAGGAAGTGCGGCCTTGGCCAGTACCGCGGGGCCATAAACGTTGGTGAGCACCATGTCCCGCCATCGGCCCGGATCACCATTTGCGAGATCGCCGGCCGCTGAGAAGCCAGCGTTGGCCACGGCGACATCGATTCCGCCAAGGAACTCATGGGCTGCCAATACCGCGGCAGAGGTCTGCTCCCAGTCACCGGCATCGGCCACGACGCCACCCACACGCCCCAAACCCGCACACGCGTCCAGGAGCGCCGCCATCTTCCCGGGATCACGCCCAGTGGTGAACACGGAATGACCGGCCCGGAGTGATTCCCGCACCAGGGCGGCACCGATCCCGCTGGTGCCGCCCGTAACAAGCAGTCGAAGCATCAGGAGGGGTCCGCGATGCCGATGTAGCGCGTTTCCAGGAACTCCTCAATGCCCTCTGTCCCGCCTTCCCGGCCAAGCCCGGACTGCTTCACGCCACCAAACGGAGCCGCTGGGTTGGACACGATGCCGGTGTTGAGCCCGAACATGCCAACATCCACTTTCTCGGACAGTCTGATGCCGCGATTGAGGTCCCTCGTGTAGGCGTAGGCCACCAGGCCGTACTCGGTGTCGTTGGCCAAGGCGATCGCTTCATTTTCAGTAGAGAAGCTGACCACGGGCGCTACGGGGCCAAAGACTTCCTCGTGGAGGATCCGGGCTGAGGAGGGCACATTTGTCAGGACCGTGGGCGGGTAGAAGTAGCCTTCCCCATCCGCCGGGGCCCCGCCCGTGAGGACAGTCGCACCCCCGCCAACGGCATCCCTGACAAGTTCATCCACCTTTGCCCGACTCTTGGCATCAATGAGCGGTCCGATGTTGGTCCCTCCAGCGGAGCCTCGCCCCAACACCAAGGTAGACATGCGCTCAGCCAGCCGCCGGCTGAACTCGGAGGCCAGCGATTCGTGGACGATGAACCGGTTTGCGGCAGTGCAGGCCTCCCCCATGTTCCGGAGCTTGGCCACCATGGCCCCGTCGATCGCTGCATCAAGGTCCGCATCCTCGAAGACCAAGAACGGCGCATTGCCGCCCAGCTCCATCGAAGTCCGGAGGACCTGATGGGCAGAATCCGCAATAAGCTGCTGCCCGACGCCGGTTGATCCAGTAAACGAGAGCTTTCTCAGGCGGTTGTCCCGGATCAGCGGCCCTGTGACGTCGGCCGGCCGGGTGGTGGGAATAACGTTCAGCACACCGGCGGGAAGACCTGCTTCCACCAGCACCTGGGTGAACAACAATGCCGTCAACGGAGTGAGGTTGGCTGGTTTGAGAACCATGGTGCAGCCGGCGGCGATGGCCGGTGCGATCTTGCGGGTGGCCATGGCCAACGGGAAGTTCCAAGGTGTGATGAACAGGCAGGGTCCCACGGGGCGCTTGGTCACGAGCAGACGGGACTTGCCGTCCGGTGCCGTGGAGTAACGGCCCGAAATCCTCACGGCTTCCTCGGAGAACCACCGGAGAAACTCGGCGCCGTAAGCGACTTCTCCGCGGGACTCAGCCAGCGGCTTGCCCATCTCCAAAGTCATGACCAGAGCGAAATCCTCCGCCCGGGCCGTGACCAGTTCAAAGGCCTGCCGAAGGATTTCCCCACGCTCACGAGGCGGTGTCGCCGCCCAGGAATCCTGGGCACGGGCAGCTGCTGCCAACGCCCGGTCGCCGTCGGCAGGAGACGCGTCAGCGATCCTGGTGAGCACAGCGCCAGTGGAGGGATCCTCTACTGCGGACGACGCGCCGTCGGACGCGTTTGTCCACTGGCCGTCGATGTAAAGCTGAGTCGGCAGCGACTCCACAAAGCTGCGCTCGGCGGCTGTCAGGGCAGCAGTATCAAAAGCCAGGGTGTTTTCCACTTAGAGCGCTTTCTCGAGGATCGTGCGGATTTCGACGGCGGTGGGTGGCACCGGGGTGTTGTTGATGACCGAATCGGCCAAGGTGTCTTCCACCAGGGAGTCGAGGTCGGCTTCGGTCACGCCAAAGTCGGTCAGCCGTGCAGTCATGCCAACCTCCCGTGCCAGCGTGGCAACACCTTCGACGGCGGCGTCTGCGTTCTGCTCCACAGTGGCCGCAGTGTCTCCGACGCCCAGCGCGAAGGCGAGCCGCGCGGTCCGGTCCAGCCGGTTGCGGAGGTTATGGCGAAGCACGTCCTCGATCACCAGGCACAGCGCCAGGCCGTGCGGGATGTTGAAACGGCCGCCCAGCGGGTGGGCAATGGCATGGACCAGGCCCAAACCGGTGTGGGAGAAGCCAACACCCGCGATGTGTGAGGCCAGGAGGAGCTGTGATCGGGCCTCGATGTCGCTGCCGTCTGCCACGGCGCGGGGCAGGAACTCGGCAACCATGGAGACCACTTGAAGGGCAATTCCATCGGAGTAGGGATTTTGCCGGATGGATGAGTAGGACTCAATGGCGTGTGTGAGGGCGTCCATGCCGGTGGCAGCGGTGGCCTTTGGCGGAAGCCCCACTGTGAGCTCCGGATCCAGGACAGCGGCCTTGGGCAGCGCCGATTCGTGGCCAACGTAGAACTTCCGGTGCGCGTCCACGTCCGTGACAACTCCGAAGGCGTTGACCTCGGCGCCTGTACCGGCAGTGGTGGGCACGGCAACAATGGGCAGCGCCGGGTTCTCGAAGTGGTTACTGTAGTCCAGTCCGGCTCCCCGCGCCGGGTTCACGGCGCCCAGCGAGATTCCCTTTGCTGCGTCCATGGACGATCCCCCACCCACAGGGACAAGAACATCAACTCCGGAAGCCGCGGCCCGATCCGAACCTGCATCCACGCAGGTGGTGGTCGGGTTCGGGGTGACGCCGTCGAACACGCTGACGGCGAGCCCGGCAGCTTCCAAGGAAGCTTGAACGGCCGCCACAACGCCGGTGGTCGCGAGGAACGGGTCTGTGACAATAAGCGCGGATTTGGCCCCAAGCGCGGCAACAATTCCGCCAATCTCAACTACGCGACCCCGTCCAAAGTAGGCGGTCGGCTTAGGATCGAGCGTCAGCTCCGTGGACGCCAGCTCGGCGTGAATCTGCATTCGTGTCTGCATGATAGTCAGGCTCCTTCTGCGGCATTGCCGGCGGCGAGCGTTGGGGACGTCCGCAACTGCACGCCGATTGCGTCTTCGTAAAGTTTCACGGGGGTCATCTCGCCGGCGTTATCTCCGTAGAGCGCCTTGGCCCGGCGGTAGAGCTGCTCCACCAAACCGGACAACTCCATGGGCACACCCACAGAGCGGGCCAGGTCCACAGACAAACCAAGATCCTTGCAGGCCAGTGCAATCGCGAAGCCTTCGTCGTAGTCGCCGTGGTTGAGGATGGACAGGACATCGTTCTGGACGAAGTTGGAGTTCGCCGGGCTGGCAATCAGCGCCTGCCGCAGGACTTCCAGGTCCACACCCGCTTTCACGCCTGTGCTGAGGACTTCAGCGGTGGCTACCAGGTGCGAGAACCAGAGCTGGTTGATCATCAGCTTCACGGCGTAGCCTGCTCCGTGCCCGCCCACGTGCAGGATCCGTTCAGGATCACCCATGGCTTCGAACACGGGGCGAAGACGTTCGACGTCGGCTGCCTCACCGCCGATAAAGATCTGCAGCATGCCGTTCGCGGCACCCACGGACATGCCGCTGACGGGTGCATCCAGGACCCTGACGCCGAGGGCGGAGCCAGCTTCGCGAACCCTGTTGGCGACCTCCGGAACCGAGGTGGACATGTCCACCCAGGTGCCGCCGTCGGGCAGCCCGGCAAGGATGCCACCCGGTCCCATGGCGACCGCTTCCACATGCTTGGGCGTGGGGAGCATGGTGATGACGACGTCGGAGCCGGCGGCGACTGCCGCTGCAGTATCCGCCCACTCCGCGCCGTTGGCGAGAAGCCCGGAGGCAGATTCCTTACGGACATCATTCACGATCAGCTGGAAACCGGCGGCCTGGAGGTTGCGGGTCATACCGGAGCCCATATTGCCCAGGCCAATGAAGCCGATACGGGCGGTGCCGGGTGTGAGAGCTTGTGTTTCCGTCGCGGAAACGTGAGTTGTTGCAGTCATATCGAGTCTCAATTCAGGCTGGCTGGTTCAGTCGTCCAGGGCGGCGTCGCCCAAGTTGATCCAGGTTGTTTTCAGTGCGGAGTATGCATCCAGGGCGTGGAGGGAGCGGTCCCTGCCGAACCCGGATTCCTTGAAACCGCCGAAGGGCGTGATGATGTCCGCGACGTCGAAGGTGTTCACCCAGACAGTGCCGGCCCGCAGTTCACGGGCGGCTGTGTGTGCTTTGGTGATGTCCTGTGTCCATACGCTGGCGGCCAGTCCGTACTTGGACTCGTTGGCCATTCGGATGCCCTCGGCAGCGCCCCGGAAGGTGGATACCGCCAGTACCGGCCCGAAGATTTCTTCCTGGCCGATGCGGCCGGCGTTGTTCACCCGGTCCAGGACCGTTGGCTCCAGGTAGTAGCCATGTTCGACGCCTGCGGGGTGGACTTGCGTGCCGCCGCTGGCCACGGCAATGCCCTCTTCTTCTGCGACGGCGTAATAGCCGAGGATGCTCTCAAGCTGCCGGTCATCGATGATTGCGCCGATCTGCGTGGCCGGATCCAGCGGGTCGCCCAGCTGCAGCGAACGCCCTACTTTGATGACTTCTTCGATGAGTTCGTCGTGCACCCGCTCGTCCACCAACAAACGTGATCCGCCATGGCAGGTCTGCCCGGCGTTGTAGAAGATCCCCCACGCGACGGCCGAGGCACATGCCGCGATGTCGCCGACGTCGTGCAGTACTACCTGGGGTGACTTGCCACCCAACTCCAGGGCCACCTGCTTCCCGTTCGATTCGGAGGCATAGCGCTGGAAGTACCGGCCAACTTCGGGTGAACCCGTGAAGGTGATCTTGTCCACCAGGTGATGACGTCCCAACGCTGCGCCGGCAACGTGGCCCAGGCCCGGCACAACGTTGAAGACGCCGGCCGGCACGCCGGCCTCGGTGGCGAGTTCGGCCAGGCGCAACGCGCTCAGGCTGGTCTGCTCCGAGGGCTTGAGGACCACGGAGTTCCCGGCCGCGAGCGCAGGAGCTACCTTCCATGCAGTGATGATCAGCGGGTAGTTCCAAGGCACCACGGCACCGATCACACCGAGCGGTTCGCGGGAGATGACTGCGAGGGCATTGCGCGGGGTGGGTGCGACGTCGTCGTAGATCTTGTCCAAAGCCTCCGCGTACCAACGGAACGTACGGGCGCAGCTGGGGACGTCGACGGCGAGCGCGTCGCTGATGGGGTGGCCGGCATCCGTGGATTCCAGGAGTGCCAGTTCCTCCAGGTTCTCCAGGATGAGATCGGAGAGCCTGGTCAGGACGGCTTGGCGACTGCGTCGGTCAGTCCGTGACCACACTCCGCTTTCGAAGGAGCGATGCGCGGCGAGCACGGCGTCATCAACGTCCTGCTCCCCCGCCGCCGCGACCTGCGCGGTGACGGTGCCGTCCCTCGGGGAAACTGTGGGAAAGGTTTCGCCGCTGCGGGCGGCGCGGAATCCGCCGTCGATATACAGCCCGGTGGCGGGCTGCTGGGCCGCTGCCCGCTGGATCCATTCGTTCTTTGTTGTTGCCATGGCGGGTTCCTTAGGCCGAGTACTTCTTGACGGCGTCGTAGTCGATGACGGCGCCCAGGCCCGGGAGGTCGGGCACCCGGAGCGCTCCGTCGTCGTCGATGTCCAGCGGCTCCATAAAGAAGTCGCGGCGCTCCGGGGTCCAGCCCGGCGGGTCATAGGGGAACTCCAAGTATGGTCCCGCATCCACGCCTGCGGCCACGTGCAGGTTAGCAAGCAAGCCCAAGCCGTTGCTCCACGTGTGCGGGGTGAAGAAGCGGTGCTTGAGGTTTGCCGTTTCTGCCACTTGGCGGGCGCGGTACATCCCGACTGCCAGGGCAACGTCCGGCTGGTAGATGTCGTAGGCATCGGCTTCGATGAGGGCCATCATTTCCGGCATGCTGCGGACCATCTCGCCGCCCGAAACCTGAATGCCGGTCTGTTCGCGAACACGTTGCGCGCCCTTGATGTCAGCCTGCGGAAGTGGCTCCTCAAGCCAGCGAACGTCCAATTCAGCAAGCTGGGTTGCGAGCCGGTGGACCTTGGCGAGTTCCAATGCCGGTTCGATGTCGCCGCTCATGCGCCACATCTGGTTGAGGTCCACCATCAGGTCGAAGTCCTTGCCTACGGCCTCCCTGGCAGCGCGGACGGACTCCACGCCTTCGTCCAGGTGGTCCCGGGAAATGCGGATCTTCATCGCTTTGAACCCGCGTTCCTTGGCAGCGACTGCAGACTCGGCCCTTGCGGCCGGAGCCTTTAGTTCGCCGGAGGAGGCATACGCCACCAGCCGGTCCTGGGCTCCGCCGAAGAGTGTGGCTACCGGGAGCCCGGCAACTTTGCCGATGATGTCCCAGAGGGCGGCTTCGAGGGGCCAGTATCGGCCGCCATGGAAGTTGATGGTCTCGATCCGGCGGACTTGGTTGAGGATGGCCATCGGGTCGGTCCCGATGAACAGGTGTTCATAGGCTTCGAAGCCGTCCATGGTGTCGCCGGAGCCTACCCCGGTGATACCTTCGTCAGTTTCCACCTCCACCAAAGTTGCCGGGAAGGACGTGCGGGGTTCAGGATCCCAGGCGGCGTTGAACGGCGGGTCCAAGGGCAGGACCATGCGGGTCAGCCGGATTGCGGTGATCTTCATTGCTGTCAGCCTCGTGGGGTGAAGAAGGGGTTGGACGGGGAGTTGCGTGCCTCGATCACTTCTGCCGTGGACGGGAGGTTCTTGACCCCGTTTTCCAGGGCAGTCCGGACCGACTCGCGGTTATTGCGGTAGACGGCGTCCTCGTCGTCCGCGTTGGGGTTCACCCACACGGCGGCGATCAGCGCATGTGAATCGGCTTGTTCGTCCGTGAGGATGCCGTCCGCGACTGCATCCGCGACGCCTGCTGCGATTCCAGCCTGCGCCGCACCCCAGATGAGGTTGCCGTGCTGGTCGCCGGTGGGGGCGGCCTTGGTGACAAAGAGTGTCATGGGCTTCACCGGGAGTGAGGGCCGGAGGACGGCGACGAAAGGTACGTGGCCGGCACTCGGTGATGCCAGGGCCGTTGACCAGGCGGTTCCCGCAGGGCCGCTGCGGTGTCCCAGGACAGTGTTGACGTGGGCTGCGTTGACGCCGTCCCCAATGAAGGACTCGCCGATCTGGAGCTGTTCAGTCATTGTCAGATCAGCCCTTCTGATTCGAGCCATTCCTTGGCGATGTCTTCCGGGTCTTCGCCGTCCACATCGGCTTTGGCGTTCAGCTGCTGCATGACCTCGGTGGTGAGCTTCGGCGAGACCTTGGCCATGACCTCGGCGATGGCCGGGTACTTTGCCAGGATGTCCGCCTTGATGGTGAGAGCACCTTGGTAGATCGGGAAGAAGTTCTTGTCGTCTTCCATGACCTGAAGTTTCAGCGCGGGAATGCGGCCGTCTGTTTCGAAGACTTCCCCGAAGTTGCAGTCCTGGCCCTTTTGGGTGGCGGTGTAGATGACACCGGTGTCCAGCATGGAGACCTTGGCGTCGGGGCTCAAACCGTACTCTTTCCGGAGTCCCGGCCAGCCGTCGTCGCGGGTTGAGAATTCACTTTCCACGCAGAAGGTCTGCTCGCTGGCCGGAAGCTTGGCTACATCCGAGAGACTCTTGATACCGAGTTCCTTGGCCTTGTCCTCGCGAATGGCGAAGGCATAGGTGTTGTTCAGCGGTGCCGGATCGAGCCAGGCAATGCCCTTCTTGGCATCGGCGTCCTTGACGGCTTTGAACATCTCCTCTTTGTCCTTGATGGGCGTGGTCTGTTTGTTGTAGGTGATCCACGACGTCCCGGTGTACTCCCAATAGCCGGCGAACTGGCCGGTCTCAAAAGCCGTTCGGACGTTGGCTGAGCCCACCACGCTGGTGTTGGTGGTGGTATCGGCGCCGTGGGCGTTCAGGACCTGGCTGGTGATGTGGGACAGGATGAACTGCTCGGAGAAGTCCTTGGCACCGAACACGCCGGTGAGTCCTTCGAGTTCATTGCTCCCGGATCCGCCGGAATTGGAGGAGGCTGAACCGCCGCAGGCGGTGAGGCTGAGTGCTACGGCCACGCCCGTGGCCAAGAGGGTCATTGCTGGTTTCTTCATGATGGTGTCCTTGGGGAAGTAGGAAAAGTCAGATGCCTTTGGGCTTGAGCAGGTCCTCAGCGAGGCCTGCAAGCCAGTCGATGGTCAAAGCGATGCAGGAGACCACAACGGCTCCTGTGATGAGGACGGGCCAGCGCTGGAGCTTCAGGCCGTTGACGATCATGTCGCCCAAGCCGCCGGCATTGATGAAGGTGGCTACTGTGGCGACGCCGACGCAGAAGACCAGTGCAGTCCGGAGTCCTGCAATAATCACGGGCACGGCCAACGGGAGTTCGATCCGTGCCAGCACTTCCAGTGGTCGCATTCCCATGCCCCGGGCAGCTTCGGTGAGGCTGGAGTCAACTTGTTGGAGTCCCACCAAGGTGTTCCGGAGAACAGGAAGGACCGAATAAGCCACCAGGCCCACCAGTGCCACTTCAAAGCCTGTCTTCCACACGATGGCCAGCAGGATGACCAAACCAATGGCGGGAGTCGCTTGCCCTACGTTGGCAATCCCGAACACCACTGCATGGACGGTCTTGGAATGTACGCGGCTCAACGCAATGCCTGCCGGGATGGCAATCAGGGACACGATCGCGGACGCTGTCACCGTCAGCAGGAGGTGCTCCCTGGTCCGATCGGCGAGGTAGTCCCAGTTGAGGGTTCTGAGCTCGATCGAATCAAGGGTGAGCGATGAGATCCAGAGGGAGAGGGCCAGCACTACACCGACAATGACCAGCGGGGTTCCGAAGCGCTTGAAGGAGAAGTACCTACCCTTGCGGTTTGAGGCCGTGCCGAATGACGTTGCCAGGTCCCGGGTTGCCTGGGCGGTCATGGTCGGACTCCTCCGGCAAGGGCCGGCGGGAGGATGTCGGCGCCAAGGACGGCTGAGATCCGTTCGATATCGATGGTTCCCACGGACCGGTTGTTCTGGTCCAGGACTGCAACGGGAAGACCGCCGGACAACACCAAGGCATCCAAGGCATCCCGCAGTGAGTCATCCACTCCGATGGTCATGGTGGTCTGTCGTCCGGCCGGTCCCAGCGTCGCATGGCCTACGGGGATGAGGCCCAACCGTTTGAGGGCGGCGCCGTGACCGACGAACTGCGATACGTAGTCGTTGGCAGGGTTGGCCAGGATGTTCGCCGGGGTATCGAACTGCTCGATCTGCGAGCGCTCGGACAGCACCGCGATCCTGTCGCCGAGCCGCACCGCTTCATCGAAGTCGTGGGTGACGAACACGATCGTCTTGCTCAGCTTCTCCTGCAGGCGCAGGAACTCACTTTGCAGCTTCTCCCGGGTGATGGGATCGGTGGCACCGAAAGGCTCGTCCATGAGCATCACGGGCGGATCGGCGGCCAGGGCCCTGGCAACACCCACGCGCTGCTGCTGCCCGCCGGACAGTTGGCGCGGGTAGCGGGAGGCGAACGTCTTGGGGTCGAGCTCGACCACGGCCAGCAGCTCTTCCACGCGGTCCCGCGTGCGCTTCTTGTCCCAACCGAGGAGTTTGGGGACCACCGAGATGTTCTCGGCAATGGTCATATGCGGGAACAGGCCGATCTGCTGGATGACGTAGCCGATCCGGCGGCGAAGCTCGTTGGGGTTGAGGGACAGGACATCCTCACCGTCGATGGTGATGGAGCCCGAGCTCGGTTCGATGATCCGATTGATCATCTTCATGGTGGTGGTTTTGCCGCAGCCGGACGGACCAACGAACATGATCAGCTCGCCTGGTGCAATATCCATGGAGAAGGATTCGACGGCGGGAATCACCTGTCCGGGGTAGGTTTTGGTGACGTCCTTTAGGACGATCCGGGCGCCGGCGGCCGGACGGGTTGTTGTTTCAGACACGAAGTCCCCTTGAGGTAGTAACGCGGCGGATGAGCACGAACGCGCCATCCAGCAGCAGGGCAAGGACAATGACACCGACGGTTCCGACGACGGCGAAGTTCAGGGCGTTCTTGGACCCCAGGCTAGAGAGGCCCTTGAAGATCATTTCGCCCAGTCCGGGGCCACCCACGTAGGCTGCGATCGCTGCGATGCCCATGGACAGTTGGGCTGATACGCGGACACCTGTGAGCACCACCGGCCAGGCCATGGGCAACTGGACGCGGAACAGTGTTTTCACGGTGCCCATCCCCATGCCAAGTGCGGATTCGGACACTGCCGGAGGTACCTCGCGGAGCCCCACCACCGTGTTGCGGATGATGGGGAGCAGTGCGTAGAAGGCCAGACCCACAACGGTGGGAGTCCAGCCGAGTCCCAGTACGGGGATAAGGAGCGCCAGGAGTGCCATGGACGGGATGGTCAGGCCGACACCGGCACCGGCAATGGCCATCGAGCGGCTGACGGGCCTGTTCCACACGAGGACACCGACCCCCACACCGATGACCGTTGCTATCAGCAGGGAAACCAGGACAACCGCCAGGTGCTGGGCGGCAGATTCGGCAATGTCTGCCGATCTCTTGACCAGGAACTGTCCCAGATCGGACAGGAAAGTGTCGTTCAACGTGATCCTCCTTTTCACTTCATTGGGGTAAGGATCGCGGCCCACATCTCCGTGAGCCATGACACAACCGTAAAAGCACAGTTCCCTTTTGAGCAATAGCTGTTGTTGAAATGTCAACGCAACTGCGGTTAGGATCGGAGCGTAGCCAACCAAGGAGCCACCCGTGAATGCAGCACCCACCCCCAGGCGCAACTCTTCCGGCCTGCGCAGGGACTTGGAACTTCTCGAGATTCTCGGGTCGCCGGAAGCAGTTGCCGGCAACGGGCTGGGCGTCAGCAAGGTCTCCGAGATTACGGGCAGGGACAAGGCGCAGGTATCGCGGACCCTGGCCACGCTGGCAGAGGCAGGATTGGTTAGCAGGGACCCCGAGAGCCTGCTTTACACCCTCGGACACAGCCTCTATGCCTTGGCGGCCCGGACTACCGAAGCGCGGATGGTCAGCGCCTCAGCGCAATACCTCAAGCGCGTCTCGGCGGCCACACACGAAACCACCCACCTGTGCGTCTTGCGGGGCGGCACCGTACTGACCCTCAAGAGTGAAATGTCCAACCACACCTACAGGGCGCTGGGCTGGGAAGGGGTCAGCGTTGACGCCTGGAGCACGTCAGCCGGGAGGGTGCTGGTCAGCGACTGGGATGACGCCGCCCTGAAGGATTGGTACGACACACACACCGCCGAAGCCAAGGCAGGGGTTCGCCCCGATCGCCAGGACCTCTCACCGCTAGCCCTGCAAGCGGGTCAGAGCCCGTCAGCGGGGGACCTCAAGTCCAAGATCCAAACATTCGGGGACCTTCGCGCCGAGATCGACCTCATCCGGCGGCAAGGCTACGCGGTGGTGGATGAAGAATTCGAGCTCGGCGTCGTGGGAGTCTCAGCACCCGTTTACGACTTCAAACAACGCGTAGTGGCTGCATTCAACGTCAGTGCCCCCAAACAGCGCTTTGGGCGACACCTGGATCAAGCGGGCGTGCTGGCTGCGAAAGTTGCACGGGACTTCTCCGTGGCACTCGGCGCCTCGGTCAACGCCTAGTCGGCGCTTAGCCGGCGGCTAATTGGCGCCTACCGCAGCGACTTGTCGTCCGGATTGCGGGGCACCACGTAGGTGCTGCCGTCGGGCCGGCGGAGGGTTTCCCATTGCTGTGTCTCGGCCTGGCGCTGGGCGAGCAGCTTCTGGTTGGCCTCGGTCATCTCATGATCCAGGGAGCTGCTGTGCGCCGGACCGAAGATCACACGGAACTTCCCGGTCGCACGCATGAATTTCCGGGTGAAGGACTCCTTGGCCACGCGGATCGACTCCTCTTTTAGGCGGTTCAATAGGTACATAGTACGCTAATCATTAGTGCACTAACTAATCGCGATGTGTGCGCTAATAGAACAGGCAGCAAGCACAGGAGGCAGCCATGACCGCTATCGATGAGTCCACCCGGGAGACCGACGACCTCCTTTTGGAACGCCAGCTGTGCTTCGCACTGACCGTGGCATCGCGCAGTGTTGTGGGCGTCTACAAGCCGGTTCTGGAGCGGCTTGGACTTACCCATCCGCAGTACCTGGTGATGTTGGCCCTCTGGGAGCGAAGCCCCCGCACCCTGAAGGACATCAGCGACAGCCTCCTCCACGAGCCAGCCACCCTCTCCCCGCTCCTGAGGCGTCTTGAGGAAGCCGAGCTGGTCACCCGCGAGCGCGTACCCGGCAATGAACGCGCGTTGGCCGTCAAGCTGACGGACAAAGGTGCTGCACTTCGCGAGCAAGCCACCGCCGTTCCAGGCGAGATCCGCGAGCGCCTCCAACTCAGCCGTGAAGAAGTTGCCGAACTTCACCAGGCCATGACCGGACTGATAGCCGCCACCCAACGCAACAGCTAGGACAACACGCCAAACCCACCAGCGCGGCCCCTAGCCAAGCCCACAGCCTCAGTGGTGTCCTTGAAGCGGGCATCAAAAGTGCCACGTAAAATGGACCCAACACAGGAGACTCAATGCGCATGCGATATGTTCGGCCCTTCTTGGCAGTACTGGCCGTCGCCGGCCTCGCCGCATGCTCAGGTACCTCCACCCCCGGGTCCACCAACAGCCCCACTGAAGCGCCGTCGTCGTCGGCCACTTCAAGCAGCAGTCCCAGCAAAACCTCGACTCCCACCGCGTCAGCAGCAACCGGCGCAGGCAATGCCGAATTGTCCATCACGCTCATTGAAACTCCCGAGTCCGCTCCCAAGGCGTTCACGCTCGTCTGCACGGATGGCGCGCCGGCAGCCGAAAGCAACCACCCGTCAGCGGCCGAGGCCTGCACTTCACTCAAGAACAGCCCCACTCTCCTTAGCCCGGCCCCAGCACGGACGGATCAGGCCTGCACCATGCAGTACGGCGGCCCGGCAACGGCCAAGGTGACCGGTTCAGTGGATGGCAAGGAAGTCAGCGCCGCCTTCACCCGCACTGATGGCTGCCAGATCGCCTTATGGGATGCCGCGAAGAGCGTCCTCGGATCCGATGGCGGCCTCTAGGCTGCGGCACCTCCCCCAAGAGCAATGGCTCGGGCTGGAGGCAGCCCACCATGCGCGCGTCGCGCGGTACGCAGACCCCTACCTCGCCCGGCGGTCGGCCGGGAGGAAGCACCCGGTGGAGGACTTCCTCTTCACCTACTACACGCAAAAGCCGGGCCAGCTGCAGCGCTGGCATCCGGGCGAGAACGTGGTCCTCAGCGGCGAGCGCGCCTTGGAGCGGGCCACTTGGAAGTTCTACAGAATGCTCGACGACGGCGAACTCGCCTCGGCGGGGCTGGCTCCGGGCATGCCTGCTGTCACCTTTGATCGTGCCGGCTTCCTGGCCGATCGCGCCGAAGCCGTTCGCTTCGCGGGAATCATCCTGGCGGGGACGGCCAAGCGACCGGCACAGTTTGGCTGCTTTGGACTGCACGAGTGGGCCATGGTGTACCGGCAGGAAAAGTTCGAGCTGCGGCATGAGTACCTGAAGCTGAGGCTCGGCGGTGAGGGCACGGACACTGTTGTGGAAGAGAACCGCATCCGTTGCTCGCACTTTGATGCCTTCCGCTTCTACACACCGGATGCCACAGCCCTGAATGAGCTGACGCCTACCCGCGAGAACCAGCGCACCATGGAGCAGCCGGGTTGCCTGCACGCCAACATGGACCTGTATAAGTGGGCTTACAAGCTAACGCCGGCGTTGCCGAGCGAGCTGGTGATGGACTGTTTCGAGTTGTCCTGGCGCATCCGTGCCATGGACATGCAGGCCTCCCCTTACGATCTTGAAGAATGGGGCTACCCACCCATCAGGATCGAGACACCGCAGGGTAAGGCCGAGTACGTTGAATATCAGCGGGCCTTCGCTGCCGAATCCCAGGAGCTGCGGGCCCGCGTGCTCCAGGCAGTAGGGCCGCTCTTGGATGAGTTGAGCGGTTTGGCTGCCTGAGCACCCGCCGCCACCAGCGAAAGGTAACCATGGTTTCCGCAGATAAAAGCGACACGGGCACGAACGCCGCAGGCAAGAACGAGTACGACGTCGACCTCACAGTTACGCTGACCGAGGCACCCGGCGCTGAAAGCCGGGTTTTCCATCTCCGGTCCAGCGCAGGCATCCTGTCGCCTGACCCTGACTCGATGGACTCGAACCTGCCGGACGCACCGGCGGCGCTGGCCGCCGTCGAGCAGTTCGGTGAGGAAATCTTCTTTCCCGAGCCACGCCCGGACCGGATCTGCACGCAGCAGTATGGCGGCCCGCAAATAGCCGTGGTCAAGGGCTGGTTCCGGGGACGCGAGGTCAACAGCCACTTCAGCAGGACTGATGGTTGCGAGATCGCACGCTGGAAGACCTTGGCCTCACTGCTGGGCAATACCGGAGGTTCAACCGGCGCCGTCTAAAACCACTTAAAGCAACGCGGGGTCACTTATGGCCTTTATGGCCGCCCCAATGGGCTACAAGTGACCCCGCGTTGTTTGAGAGGGTACTAACCGGCGTTGTTGCTTTGCGTCGGTTCATCAGCACGGATCTTGCCGCCGTGCTTCTTGTCTTTCTTGTCCTTCTTCGGATCTTCCTCATCCGGAACCACTACGGTTCCGCCTGGGTTGACCAGGACGGTGACGAAGCTCGGCTCGCTGGTACCCGCGAAAGTCAGGCGACCAATGTAGGAGCCGGGTTCCAGGTTCTTCCAGTTCAGCGAGATCTGACCGGTCTTGCCGTTGGCGAGGCGGATCGGGTTCGGCGTCACTGTGGCGTTGCCCTGGTTGGCGCCCAGGACTGCGGCATCAACGGTGGCCTTGGTGGCCTGGTTGTTGGGGCTCGCGTAGAGGTTGGCGAACATGTAGTAGTCGCCCGCTGCCGGGTTGGGGACGGACAGGGTCTCGCTGGCTGACGCTGTGGCGGCCGGCAACTGCTGACCGGACGGCGTAATGACCAGCATGTCAAAGTCCGCGGCTTCGTTGGAGGAGATTACCGAGAATTTTGCAAGGGCACTGCCCTCGCCAACGGTCACCTTCTTCACGTAGTTGGACGCGTTGGTCTCATCCGCAAACGGACCGGGAACAAGCTCGACGGCCGAAGAATCAGCCTTGGACAGACCATCAACGGTGACGCCCACCGGCAGGTTGGTGCCGGAGGTGATGTTGATGGTTCCGGTGCCGTTGGGACCCGTTCCGGTGAAGGCCAGCGCCTTGTCCGCGATGACGGACTGCGGCCGGACAGCGATCGGCGAGGTGACGGTCTTGTTGGCACCCTGCCAGTTCAGCGAACCCATGGCGAACTTGCCCAGCTCAGCGTTCTTGTTTTCGAACTGGACCTTGAACGTCTTCTTCTCACCGGGAGCCCCGAAGGTCAGGACAGACGGTGTGACTTTGACGTTGACGCCCGGAACGTTGGCAGATGCGCGGTACGTGCCCGGAGTCAATGCGGTGAGGGTACGGGTGACCTCGATCTTGCCGGCCAGGTTGCCCAGCGCGAAGGAAGCCACGTTCATATCGCGTGCCTGGGTGGTGCCCAGCCCTTCCATGCCCAGGTCCATGCCCGTGCCCTGGATGAACTTCAGGTAGTCCTCGGTGGTGGCGTCGTACACCAGGCCCGGCGAGAGGACCTTGGCGGGATCCACCTGACCGGCACCGGTGGCGAAGACATCCTTGTTGATGGCGCCGTTAGCCAGTTTGACCGGACCAGCGGTGGTCATCATGGCGGACTTCACGGTGGCCGGGGACCACTGCGGGTTTTTAGCCAGGATCAGTGCGCCGAAACCGGCAACGTGCGGGGAGGCCATGGACGTTCCGGAAAGGAAGCCGAAGTTGTCCCCACCTGTTCCGATGGGCGAGACACCTGCGAGGATGGCGACGCCGGGAGCGGACACGTCAGGCTTCAACAGGTCCGAGTCGGTGGCAAGCAGCGGACCGCGCGAGGAGAATCCGGCAATCTGCGGCTGTGCCTCAGCGGGCAAGCCCGTGGTGTCACGGTTCAGCAGGGACACGGTGATGGCCGGGTTGGCCGTGACTTTGTCCTTGATGGTCTGGGTAGCGGGCGGGTTCACGTGGACCGTCGGGATGACGTGCTTGTCTGTGTCCAGCGACGAATCGGTCAGGTTCACCAGGATCATGCCGACGCCACCGCCGCGCAGGACCTCGGCGCTCTTGGCAGTGCGGTCAACAACGCCACGGTCACAAACAACAACCTTGCCGGCTACCTTGGCCGGATCCAGCGAGCCCGGAGCACAAAGCGCGGCGTTGCCTTCACCGCTTGCAGCGTTGGTGGAAAGCACGACGCCGGCGCCGCTCACCTCGCGGTTCATGATGGACGCTCCGCGGAACTTGCTGCCATCGGAGAATTCAACGGTGCCCTGGAGCTCCTGCGAGAACGATGTCGCGGCCACCGTGGTCAACCAAGGTGCTCCGTGGTTCACGGTGCTGGCGGTCGGTCCCGAGTTACCTGCCGAGGTTGCCACGAAGATACCGGCGGAAGCGGCTGACAGGAAGGCCAGCGAGACGGGATCCGTGGTGGACGTGGTTGAGCCGGAGATGGAGTAGTTCAGCACATCCACACCGTCCAGGATTGCTTGCTCGATCGCGTCCACGGAAGCGGAGCCGTAGCAGCCACCCGTAGCAGGATCAGTGTCTTCCCAGCAGACTTTGTAGACGGCGAGCTTGGCGGCGGGTGCGATCCCGCTGGTTGTTCCAAAGCTGCGGCCATCCACTACAGCGTCAACGTTGGCGTTGCCCGCTGCCGTGCTGGCTGTGTGGGTGCCGTGGCTGTCCACGTCAACGGGAGAAATGACTTCTTCCGGAGCGCGGTTTTCCGGCGGAACGGTTTCCAGGAAGGCATCAGCGAAGTAGTGGGTGCTGAGGACCTTCGAGTTGCAGGCGCTGCCATCGTAGTCAGCTCCGGTGTCAGTACCGGGCTGGCATTCGCCCACGAAAGTGTCGCCGTCGGCCTTAAGCATGGCGATCTTGCCGTCAGCGGTGCGGTAGGGGACGCCTACCTGGGCGTTGCCCACCAGCGGGCCAACAGGCTCACCGGCGAAAAACGGGTTGGAAGGGGTGTAGCCGGTGTCGATCACGCCAACAACGGTGCCCTTCCCGGCGTTGTCCTGGCCGCCGTACTGGGTTGCCCACGTGCCATTGGGGCCGCTGAGCTTGAGGAAGTCGGTGGTGGAGTAGTCCGGAGCGTACTGCGTGTCCGGTGCCACCATGAGTACCTTGGGGTCCTTGGCCAGGTTGATGGCCTGGTCCGCCGTCAGGTTGGCACTGAAGCCGTTGACGGCAGTGGTGAAGTCACGCTGGATGGTGACGTTTTCCTGCTGGGCAACTTCCTGCTGCTTCTGCTGCAGGTGCTGCTGGTATTCCTTCACCTCGGCGCTGTCGGCGTCGAGCTTCCTGCCTTCTTCGGGCTTGGTGGGAGCAAGCCCGGCCGTACCGCCGTCATACGTCGCTGCAGGCTTTTCGGCCAGGACCACCATGTAGCGGCCGTCCTTGTAGGCGCTGGGGTCAAGGTTCTTCTTGGCCACGCCTGCAACATTCCCGGGCGTCTCCGGGGCGGGAGCGGCCTGGGCAGGCATCGCCATGGACGAGAGCAGCAACGGCAGGCCCACGGCAATCGCCGCAGCCTTCCGAAGTCCCCCGCTTCTGACGAAGCTCTTTCCTTGTGATTTCACGAGTGGTTGCACCTTTCACTGAGGGAGGCCCCGGCTCCATCGCCCGGACCTGTCAACTTTTAGTTGGTTGAACCTTTGACAGTTCTTGTCAAAGCCGCGCAACCAGCCGAGTCACAGAGTACCTAGTGATAGACGAATATGACATACAGCACATTTCAAGTTTTTTGTCTTGTCACGGGAGCGGCGATTCGTCATGAAACTGCGGGGAACGGTGTCGTTCACTGGACGTCGTCGGGTTGTACCGCATCTGGGTGTGGAGATACAGGAAGAGCCTCCCCCTTGCTGGGGAAGGCTCTTCCTGCGTCTCCCAGAGCGCTGGTGCTGACTTCGCTCTCAGATTGCTCGTAAGGGTATATTGCTCGTCACGACTTTTTGTCAGTTCAAGCCCTGGAGGAAGTCCTGTACAGGACGTAGTACTGCCAGAGGAGAAGAGCCTGCCAAATGGCAACTAAAACGACCAGCCAAATGGGGCCCACCCCACCGTACGTCAGGAACCCGGCAACTGCCACCAGAATGAGGCCAACCTGCTGGCCAACAACGAAACGCACTGGCTGCCGTACTGACTTCTTCATAGCAATCTATCCTTACTCATTTGTGAATCGACATTGATGGCGCTATCCGCAACTCCAGATCACCCCTGCTCCTCCAGCGATGGTACCAATCCCGTATACGGCCCAACCTGCGGCGCCTCCAGCAGGAAGGGAGATCAATGTCGCGACAGCACCGATAACTGCCGTAGTGCATTCAACCGAGGCGCCTGGGCCAGGTACAGGACCGAGGTCTGGGCTGAAGTGTGCCACGTGACGCCCAGAGATGTAGACATCCATCCAGCCATGGCAGGCTTCAATCACTTGGCCGTTCCACCCCATAGTGACGCCGGCGTAGGACGTGCAGTAATAGTCATACTCGCCCGTGGACAAAGGCACCATCACGTCAGTCGGCATGGTCGACGGCGGGTTCACCTCGAAGTCGCCACGGGCTTCAAGTCGGGCTCGTAAAACTGTCCGCACCTCGTCCACTTGGGCACTCTGTAGTAGTGCGACAAGAACCTCGTCGTCGCCGCTGAACGCCGCATCAACAGCCTCTTGGATCTTTTCCTTGCCCACGATAGTGATGGTTTGGGTGCGATCCGTTCCTGGGCCCGGCGTCCCTCCCGGTGCCGCATTGGCGCCTGGACCCGATAGGAGGAGGGCAAACGCCACGGCGAATGCCGCCAGAACCTTATACGTCTTTGTCATTTTCAGCTCCTTAGCAAAACGACGAAGGACGATTGGTTGGGCCCCCGCGTCGTCGCTGCCGACGCTACCCCCAATTGACAATAAAGCGAACGTTTATCCTCCGACCTGTCATTGATGTGACAAACTTGTAAACCTACTTGGGCTCCCAACGGGCACCGAAGCGATGTGTTGTTAACGTGCCGCACTTCGCAACTGTTTTTGGCTTAAGGATCAGAGTGACGCTGGGGGGTGACGCGGTAGTCTCGTGTGCGTACCCGCGAGCCACTTCACGCAACGGAGCCGCTGTGAAAATCCTTGTCCCCGACACCATCAAGCTGGACCTCTCTGCGCTGGAGGACGAGGTCTTCGTGTACCAAGCGGACAAGCCCATCCCCGGCGAGCATCACGATGCGGAAGTTCTGGTCGCATGGCGGAACAGCTCAGAGAATCTGGCCGACGCCGCGAAGGAGATGCCCGCGCTCAAGCTGGTGCAGACGCTCGCAGCAGGCCCCGATTCGGTGCTCGCAGCAGGCTTCGCGGACAACGTGGCCATCACTTCGGGACGCTCGCTTCACGATGGCCCTGTGGCCGAGCACGCGCTGGCCCTGATTTTGGCTGCGGTGCGTCGCATGGACCAGCTCATGGAGTCCCAAAAGGCCTCCAACTGGAACCAGCCGTATAACGAGGCCCAGTCCGCACCTGACACCGAACAGCTTTACACGCTCGACGGCGCCAATGTCACCATTTGGGGCTTCGGCTCCATCGCGGGGCGGCTGGCTCCCCTGCTGGCCGCTTTGGGAGCGAACGTCACCGGCGTCGCCAGCTCAAAGGGTGAGCGTTACGGCTTCCCCGTGGTGGCGGACGACGAATTCCCGGAACTCCTGCGCACCACCGATGTCCTGGTCTCCATCCTGCCGGCCACACCGGAGACCGCGGATGCCCTCAACAATGACATCCTCCGAGCCCTTCCCGATACCGCCATCTTTGTGAACGTAGGCCGCGGCGCCACGGTGGACGAAGACGCCCTGCTTGCGGCCTTGGAAGAAGGCCGCCTGCGTGCCGCCGCCCTTGACGTCACCAAGGAGGAACCGCTGCCCGCGGATTCCAAATTGTGGAGCGCGCCGAACCTGATCATCACCCCACACGTTGCGGGCAACCGCCCCAAAGGCGCAGCCAAGCTCGTCCTGGCCAACATCACGGCACTCAAGGAAGGATCAGCACTGACCAACCAAGTCGCAGGCTAATGACCGGCAATCGAATCGATAATTTCATTGCCTCCGAATAGTAAGCATGCTTATGGTAGGTGGGTCCGGGGTGGCCAGCAGAGGGTTTCCATCCCAAACACGCAGCATGAACAACGTGAGGAATCGCAATGTACCTGCACACCCAACTTCTCATCAACGAAATCGCCGCTGACGAGCCCGATCCCGCCGCAGCAAACGCCCTCCAGGAAGGTCTCGGCGGGCAATTCGGTGAGATGCGCACCATGATGCAATACCTGTTCCAGAGCATGAACTTCCGGGGCGACCCCGCATCCAAGCCGTACAAGGACCTCCTTCAGGGCATTGGCACCGAAGAAATCAGCCACGTGGAACTTATCGGAACCACCATTTCCCAGCTCCTTGATGGCTCGCCGCGGTACCAGGGCAAGAAAACCGACCCTGTGGACGAACCCGGAGCAAAGGGCGCCACTCCCCTGAACATCGCGTTGGACCACAGCAACATCCATCACTACCTGGTGGGTGCACAAGGCGCACTGCCCGTGGATGCCGCCGGCAACCCTTGGAGCGGTTCGTACGTCTACAACAGCGGCAACCTGGTCCTGGACCTGCTCTATAACCTGATGCTCGAGTCCACGGGCCGGCTTCAGAAGTGCCGCATCTACGAAATGACGGAGAACAAGACAGCCCGCTCAACCATCGCCTACCTGATTGTCCGCGACCAGGCCCACGAGAATGCCTACGCCAAGGCGCTTGAAAGTCTGGGCGTGAACTGGGGCAAGGTCCTTCCGATCCCCAAGACGAACGCTGAGCAGTTCCCTGAAGTGAAGAAGCTTTTGGACAAGGGCCTGCAGAGCATCCAGTACACCTTCAGCGCGGATAACCTCAGCGAAGCAGGCAAGCTTTTCCGTGGAGCCTCCCCGTCCAACGATGGCACGGAACTGACCACCGATGTCATGCCTGATGGATACCCGATGACCATCTCGCCGGAGCGCAAGGAAGAGTTCGCGCCGGGGCTGGACCCCGAACTCCTGGCCCTGATCCAGGCTGTGGCCGAACAGGAGCTGCAGGACGCCAACAACCCCAAGGGCGGCTAGCAGCACCGCAGACAGTCAAGCGCACGAAAAAGCGGGCCCCACCTCCATGGAGGTCGGGCCCGCTTCCGCAAACGCGAAGGTATCAGGCGTGCTCGTACGTCAGGCAGTCGGCAGCTTCGCGGCCGGGTCCGACCCTGACGTCGTGTGCCTCGCACATGAGGTTGTTGTTGTGCACGCATTCGGAACGCTGGCAAGCGCCAACGTGGGCGAGGACCTTGGGAAGGCCGCCCATGGCATTGGTGTCAATGAACGTTGCGCAGGAAGCGTGGTCCTGGGTTCCACCAATGGTGATTCCAAAAGCGGTGCAGCCATCATGGTTGAATCCGCAGCTGCCAACGCTACAGGCGGATACTTCGGCAATGTGGTCGGTCATTGTTCCTCCTGGTGTGGATCCTGAAAGGTACGGCCCTGAAAGGTACTGGGCTGAACCCCTGGTGTCCTTCCAAGCTACGCCGAAATCACGCAATTTAACCGCTTTGAATAGCGCATTTGTATGTGCCCTAATCCGCGTCATTCCGCCGAAAATCAGCCCTCCAGAGGTTAGGACCTACTTACTTGGAGTGCGCAGGGCATCACTGATCTTCGCCCGTGTTTCCTTGTCCAAAGGAGCCGTCAGGCGCTGCTCCCGGGCGGCACGGTCCGCCAACATTTTTTGGATGACCATTCGTCCCAGCCCTGCAAAAACAGCTGCGGCCACAACGCCCAGCACCATCGATTTCGGTTTCTCAGCCATGCCGTAATCCTAGTGACGCCCACCACCCGGCGAAAGTGCCGGCGTCGAGCCTTCAAGGGGCATTTTCCACCGGCACGGCGGGGTGCCCTCGCGCAATCAGGCTGAATAGGGTATGTGCGCCGCTCCCGGTAGAATGGGTGTGCAAGCTCGCGGAGCGCCCCCATGCCGTTCAAACATTGCAGTTCACAACCGTGTTTAACCCTGTGTTAAATCGGCTGTTTGGATGCGGCTGAACGGCGTGAGACGGCACCTCCGCGGCAGCCTTATTTAAGGTTCACCCAACTCACGCACAGGAGTTACCGGATGCCCCGGATCGTCGTTGACGTCATGCCCAAGCCCGAGATTCTGGACCCCCAGGGGAAGGCCATCGTGGGTGCTCTGCCCCGCCTCGGCTTCAACAGCTTCAGCGCAGTCCGCCAGGGCAAGCGCTTCGAACTGACCGTCGATGGCGAGGTGACCGACGCTATCCTGGCCCAGGCCCGTGAAGCTGCCGAGACCCTCCTGTCCAACCCGGTGATCGAGGATGTTGTCAACGTTGAGGTCGTCGAGGCCTGATATGACGTCGATTCCCCTGATTGGCGAGGCAGCGGCCGTCGCCGCCCACGCTGATGGTGCTCGCATGCTCGCCGGTGCCAAGATCGGCGTGGTGACCTTCCCCGGCACCCTTGACGACCGCGACGCCGCCCGTGCAGTCCGGCTTGCAGGCGCCACGGCGGTTCCGCTTTGGCACGCGGATACCGAACTCGGCGATGTTGACGCAGTCATCATCCCCGGCGGTTTCTCCTACGGCGACTACCTTCGCGCCGGCGCCATCTCCCGCTTCGCGCCGCTGATGTCCAAGATCATCGATGCTGCCAACTCCGAGGCAAAGCTCCCCGTGCTGGGTATTTGCAACGGTTTCCAGATCCTGACCGAATCGCACCTGCTGCCCGGTTCCATGATCAAGAACGACCACCTGAAGTTCATCTGCCGGGACCAGACGCTGCGCGTAGAGAACGCCAGCACCGCCTGGACCGTGGACTACGCCGACGGCCAGGAAATCATTGTGCCGTTGAAGAACCAGGACGGCCAGTACATCGCTGACGAGAAGACCCTGGACGCCCTTGAGGCTGAGGGCCGCGTGGTGTTCCGCTATGTAGGCTTCAACCCGAACGGCTCCCGCCGCGACATCGCCGGCATCTCCAACGCAGCCGGCAACGTGGTGGGCCTCATGCCGCACCCCGAGCACGCTGTGGAGACCGGCTTTGGTCCGGAGTCTTTGGATGGCGCTCCCCGCGACACCGACGGCCTCGGTTTCTTCACCTCCGTTTTGACCAAGATTGTGGGAGGCGACAAGTGACCACGGAAACCAGCAAGAAGTTCAACATCGACACCGTTGAGCACGCTGCCAAGACCCCGGACACGGAACTCCCGTGGGCCGAGCTGGGCCTGAAGCAGAACGAATTCGACGAGATCGTCAAGGTCCTTGGCCGCCGTCCCACCGGCGCCGAGCTGGCCATGTACTCCGTCATGTGGAGCGAGCACTGCTCCTACAAGTCCTCCAAGAACCACCTCCGCCAGTTCGGCGAGAAGGTCACCGAGGAAATGAAGAAGGACATGCTGGTTGGCATCGGCGAGAACGCCGGCGTCACCAACCTGGGCGACGGCTGGGCCGTGACGTTCAAGATCGAGTCCCACAACTCGCCGTCGTTCGTTGAGCCGTACCAGGGTGCCGCTACCGGCATCGGCGGAATCGTCCGCGACATCATCTCCATGGGTGCCCGCCCGGTGGCCGTCATGGATCCGCTGCGTTTCGGCGCGATCGACCACCCGGACACCGCCCGCGTCATGCACGGTGCCGTCGCTGGTATCGGCGGCTACGGCAACTGCCTTGGCCTGCCGAACATCGGCGGCGAAATGGTCTTCGACTCCGTCTACCAGGGCAACCCGCTGGTGAACGCCCTCGCCGTGGGCGTCATGCGCCATGAGGACATCCGCTTGGCCAACGCCTCCGGCAAGGGCAACAAGGTTGTCCTGTTCGGTGCCCGCACCGGTGGCGACGGCATCGGCGGTGCTTCGGTGCTGGCGTCGGAGTCCTTCGACGACACCAAGCCGTCCAAGCGTCCGGCTGTCCAGGTGGGTGACCCCTTCGCTGAGAAGGTCCTCATCGAGTGCTGCCTGGAGCTCTTCAAGGGTTCGCTGGTTGAAGGCATCCAGGACCTCGGCGCCGCAGGCATTTCCTGCGCCACGTCCGAGCTCGCCTCCAACGGCGACGGCGGCATGGAAGTGGAACTGACTTCCGTCCTGCTGCGCGATCCCACGCTGACCCCGGGCGAGATCCTCATGTCCGAGTCGCAGGAACGCATGATGGCCGTGGTCACCCCGGAGAACATCGCAGCGTTCGAAGCCGTCATGGACAAATGGGCCGTGGAATACTCCTGGTTGGGTGAAGTTACCGATACCGGTCGCCTCATCATCACCTGGGAAGGCGAAGTAATCGTCGACGTCGATCCCCGCACCGTTGCGCACGACGGCCCGGTCTACGACCGTCCGTTCGCCCGCCCGGAGTGGCAGGACTCGGTCCAGGCCAACTCCTTCACCGGATCCGTTGAGGACGCCGGCCGCCCGTCCGCTCCCTCGGAGCTGGCTGCAGCCGTCACCGAGCTCGTGGCATCACCGAACATGTGCAGCAAGGACTGGATCACCAAGCAGTACGACCGCTACGTTGGCGGCAACACTGCCATGGCGTACCCGGACGATGCCGGCGTGGTCCGCGTTGACGAGGAAACCGGCCTGGGCGTTGCCCTGGCCACCGACGCCAACGGTCGCTACACCTACCTGGAGCCCTACCAGGGTGCACAGCTGGCGCTGGCTGAGGCCTACCGCAACGTTGCCACCTCCGGCGCTGTTCCGATGGCCGTCAGCGACTGCCTGAACTTCGGTTCGCCAGAGGACCCGGACGTCATGTGGCAGTTGGCCGAAGCCGTTCGTGGCCTCTCCGACGGCTGCATGGAACTCGGCATTCCGGTGACCGGCGGCAACGTCTCCTTGTACAACCAGACCGGCACCACGCCCATCCACCCCTCCCCTGTGGTGGCAGTCCTGGGCAAGCTCGACGACGTCGCCCGCCGCACGCCGTCGGGTTGGCGCGAGGATGGCCAGGCCATCTACCTGCTGGGCACCACCGCAGCAGAGCTGGATGGTTCGGAATGGTCCAACCTTCGTGGTCACCTTGGTGGCTTGCCGCCGAAGGTGGACCTCGCAGCCGAGCGCGCCCTGGGCGAGATCCTGATCAACGCTTCACGCGACGGCATGGTTGACGCAGCACACGACCTCTCCGAAGGTGGCCTCGCGGCGGCTTTGGTGGAGTCCTCGCTGCGTTACGGCGTCGGCGCCCGCATCGCCCTTGAGGAACTCATGGAGCGCGACGGCGTGGACCTGTTCACAGCCCTCTTCTCCGAATCGCAGGCCCGGGCCATCGTGTCCGTCCCGCGCTCCGAGGAAGTCCGCTTCAAGGACATGTGCACCGCCCGCGGCTTTGCCCACCTCCGGATCGGCGTTGTTGACGCTGCCGGCGGAAAGCTGGAGATCAACGGCGTGGACGAGCTCTCCCTTGACGCTCTCCGCGAAGCACACGAAGCCACCCTGCCGAAGTACTTCGGCTGATCCTCCCCCGCTAAAAGCAACGCGGGGTCACTTACGGCCCAATAACTCCCTCGGGAGGGGCCCTAAGTGACCCCGCGTTGCTTTTTAAGCCGGCCAAACAGTCTGCCGGGCCAGTTGCTCAGTAAATTCCGCCTCCGGCAACGGCCGCCCGAAGTAGTACCCTTGCCCGCTCGCGCAGCCGATACTCCGGAGCGCCTCTGCCTGTTCGGCGGTCTCGATCCCCTCCCAGACACCCTCCAGTCCACAGGAGCGGATGACTTCCTGGATAGCGGCCAGGAAGCCGAGCTGGGAAGGGTCTTTGCCCAAGTCCTTCACGAACTGCCGATCCACTTTCACCCGGTCCACAGGCAGTTTCCCTAAGTAACCCATGGACGAGTAGCCGGCGCCGAAGTCGTCGATCTCGAGTCCGACACCCAGCCTGTGCAGGCTTGCCAGGGTGTAACGGTCCAGCTCGTTGTTGTGGATGATGGCGCTCTCAGTCAGCTCGAGCACCAGCGATTCCGGGGTCAGGCTTTCCTCCGCCAGGGCCTCGCTGACATCGTCCACGAATTCCAGGCTTTGGAGGTCGGCGGCGGAGACATTGATCCGCATGGAGAAGTCATTCTGTGTTGTGGCCGGGTTATTTCGCCAATGTCGCAACTGGCCCACGGCCGTGCGCAGGACCCACCTGCCCAACTCTGCGATGAGGCCGGTGGCCTCGGCTACGGGAATGAACTGGTCCGGCATGATCAGCCCATGAACGGGGTGGTTCCAACGGACCAACGCCTCGCAGCCTTCAATCCTTCCCGTGGCCAGCTCCACGATCGGTTGGTAGAAGAGGACCAACTGATCAGAACGGATGGCTTCGCGCAGCTCGCCCACTATTTGCCGCTGGAGTTGCCGCGCGTGAAGGGTGGCGGGATCAAACACCTTGAGCTTGTTCCGGCCCTCGTTTTTGGATTCTTCCATGGCCAGATCGGCCTCTTGCAGAAGGTCCTCAATGCTGTGATGTGGTTCAGCGGTGCGCAACCCAAGGCTCGCCCCGCAACGGATGCTGTTGTTCCCGAGGTCGATGTTCGGTTCCAGCGCGGCCAGGATGCGGTTCCCGACGGCGGTGGCCCGGCTTTGGGGGGTGGCAGGCAACAGCACCGCGAATTCGTCGCCGCCCAGGCGGGTGACGACGTCGTTCTCCCGGACGGCCGAGCGGATGCGCATGGCGACGGTGACCAGGATCTGGTCCGCCGCTGCATGGCCGGCGGAGTTCTTCAGAGCCTTGAACCCATCCAGGTTCAGGAGGAGGAGCGCCGGCGGGACGGCACCGTGGGCCGCGGCATCCCGCGCTTCTATAAAGGCGTCCACCAAGGCGAGGCGATTGCCAAGCCCGGTCAGCGAATCAGTAAGGGCATCGCGGCGCTGTTCCTGCCGCACGAAATGGAGCTCCTCCATGAGTGCTTTGACATGCCGCTCCAGTTTCTCGATCCCTGAATCAGCAGGCATTAGCCTTTGGGGCTTCGTGCCGCTCACAACTCTTCCAAGCGTCGCAGGCTGGCGTCGGCAACAGCCTGCGGTTTGGCGCCGGGGTTGCCGCGTTCGTCCAGGAAGAGCCTGTACGAAGCGACGTCCAGCCGGCCGCCCGGCTCCACTTTGTTTCCGGCCCGGTACACGTGGGAGATCCATGCCCCACCAACGATTGCCTCGATCCAGGCGTCGCATTCTGCCAGCGGCAGGTGAACACGGGTGCCGGTGTTCCTGCGATGGCCGGCCATGGACACGGTGATACAGCTGCCCAGGAGGCCCTTGTCAGCCGTGAACCAGGCGAGGCCTTCGACGTCGGCCACGATGGTGAGGTTGGCGTTGCTGTCCTCCACCGACTGAACCGGACCCATCCTGACGGAGCGGCGGTCCGCGTTCAGGGTTGTGGGCGTTCCTGCTTTGTAGGGGGCACTGGTGATGCCTCGCCGGAACGCCAGCAACTCCTGGGTGTGCTGGATCTGGATCCGGGTGGTGAGTTCGTTGAAGGTCATGATCGTGCCTCATCCGCGATAGTGGCCGCCTCGAGGCGGTCGGCTCCTACAATCCTGTTTCTTCCTTGCGCTTTTGCGCTGTAAAGTGCGGCGTCCGCTACCTCGATCATGAAGTTGAGGTCTGCGGCAGCTGGAATGCTTGACGTGACTCCGTAGCTGATGGTGGGAAACACAACGCCTTCCGGGGCCGGCATGACTGCCATCCGGCGGCTGATTTCCGTGGCGATGTTCTCTGCCCGGCCCTGTGTTGCCCCCGGCAGGAAGAGGACGAACTCTTCGCCTCCATAACGTCCGATCAGGTCCGTGGACCTGACCGAGGCGGCGCAAGCTTCGGCGAATGCCTGCAGTGCCACATCCCCTGCCCCGTGACCGTGCTCGTCATTGACGGATTTGAAGTGGTCAAGGTCGGCCAGGACCACCGCTGCCCCCGACCCAGTGGAGTGCAGGCGCTCAAGTTCTGAAGTGGCGAGGTCCAGGAAGGCTCCCCGGTTGAGGAGCCCCGTCAGGTGGTCGCGGGTGGCACGTTCGCGGAGGCCCTTGATGAGTTGGTCGCTGGTCAGGGCCGTCATGCTGAAGGACACAGTGACCAGGAGAACCATGGAAATCAGGGCAGAAGGTCCGGGCCCAAAGTAGGTGCGGAACGTGTAGCTGGCCGGCCCTTCAATGGCATAGACCATCCACCGGCCCACGTAGTAAAGGGCCAGCAAGCCTGCGGCAATGGACAGGGCTTTGTGGACTTGGGAGTGCGAGGACTTGATGAACCAGAGATCGTAAGCGGCCAATGCTATGCCCAAGGTCATCATGGCCAGATAGACCAAGCCTCCGGACCAAACGTTGCTTCCGGGATTTTCCAGGAAGGACGCGATGGCGGTGACGGAGGGACCAAGAATCAACTGCCATGGCGCGGCTTTCCGGTCCCGGAGCGTTTTGGCTCCGGCCCACACGCTGAATGCGCCTGCCACCACCAGGACGTTGCCCAAGGGATTGGCCCACTGCTGGTGCGGGGTGCCGTTGAGGAGGAAAGCGGCATTGCCCACCATGAACTCAAGCAAAGCCAGGCTCCACCAGCCTGCATAAGGTGACCGCGTGCGCTGGAATGAAGTAGAGAACAGCATCAGGAGGGTCACTGTGACCACGCCGAGCGCGACCCTTACCGAGAATGCATCGAGCTCCATGTCCAACCCCCTCAGCTGGTCGCCCTCCGGCCTTTGAGTTCAGTGTCCCGGGGCTTACTCAACCTCAATGCGGCATTTGCTCAAGATTGGCTCAAGATGCGGTGCGGACATCACCCAACCCAGTGACCGTCGTCGTGGTATTCCGCCTCCAGGCCGTGCGGTGTTTTCTCCCATTTGTGCGGGCTGGTGAGCATCTGCCATGCGGCCCGCCAGGCGGCCACGGAGTGCAGCACCCAGTAGAACGGGTTGAGCAACGCGAAGATCGCGATCCGCCACCCGTGGCGTCGCAGGGTGGCGACCCCGGAGACAATGATCATCATGGCATTGCCGAACAGCATGGACACCACGCCGCCCACCAGCAACCATGTGGGCAGGACCAGGCCCACGATGTCGTAGCCGATGTACGTCACCACCGTGAATCCCACCACCAGGGGGTAGGCCAGGAAGGCCAGGGGTGTTCCCAGGATCAGGCCCAGGAAACCGATGGTCCCGGCAATTCCGGTGCTCTTCATGTAGCGCAGGGAGTTCCGGGTATTCACTGCCGAGGTGATCATGTAGCCCTTGATCCAGCGGGTGCGTTGTTTGATCCAGGCGGGCACCTGTGAGCACGCTTCCTCCCAAGTGGTGGAGTTGATGACGCCCACACGGTATCCGTCCACGGCCGCCCGGAGTCCCAGGTCCGCATCCTCGGTGACGTTCCAGGGATCCCATGCGCCCACTTCCTTCAGGAGGGACGTGACGAAGTGGTTGGACGTGCCGCCCAACGGAAGGGGAATGCCCGAGTTATCCAAGCCCGGGAGCATGGAGTCGAACCAGTGCGTGTATTCGATGGTGAACATGCGGGTGAGGACGTTTTGGTCCGCGTTGAAGTAGTTGAGCGCGGCCTGGACGCAGATCAGGGGCTTGCGGTTGGGATTGAGGTGCGCGCGCTCGAATTCGTCCTGTTTGAAGGCCGCGATGGACGCCCGTAACTGGCCAGGGTCCGGGCGGTCCTCGGCGTCGTAAATCACCACGTACTCACCACGGGCGAACGTCAGCCCATAATTACAGGCCCGGGGTTTGGTCTGCGGATCTCCCTTGGGCACAACCAGGATGCGGACGTATTCCGGTGGCCGGGAAGCCTTCGCGGCTGCGATCGTCTCGGCATCGTCCTCCTCGAGCAGGACCAGGACGTCCAGCTTGGACCGGGGGTAGTCCAGCTGTCCCAGGTTGCCCAGTAGTTTGTCGATGATGTTTGCCTCGCGGAACACCGGCACCAGGATGGTGTACACGGGCAGTTCGGCGTCCGGAACCCGTTCCTCGGCCAACCGGGGAAGCCCACGCCGCGCACGTTCCCGGTCCCGGGCCTTCACCACAGCGGCTTCATGAAGCTTGTCGAAGGGACGGCGAAGGCTGGCCAGCGTCTTGAACCCGATGCTCACCAGGAAAACGATGTTGGCCGCGGCCAACAGCACGGTGATGGCCGTCAGTGGCGAGATCACGAACGCCAGCAGGACTCCCACCACGAGGACCACCGGCAGGAAACGCTGCCATTGTGTCAAGGCAATCCGAGCGGACTCCCCCGGCCGTTCCTCGGCAAGGCGTTCGGCCGACTCATAAAGGAGATGACGGCGAAACGAACGCTGGATCGACTGATTGATATCCCAGTCCGTGGTGGTGCGGAATTCCACCCTTGCGGCGTGGAGGCGGTGAGCTGCTTCCTCGGCGATTTCGGCCGATGGAGCCACGGCGGTGGCCACAGTCAGCACTTCACCATCCATGCGCCATGGCAGCCACTGCGGCTCCCCCACTTCGTCGTAGCCGAGCTTCGCCATGAGGGCATCGGCGGGCGGCTCCGCCACCAGGTCAACCAGCGGGGCGTCCCACTGCTGCGCCAGGACTTCATAAATCCGACGGCGGTCCAGGCCGGCTTCCAGGATGAGGTGCCGGCCGAGCAGGCCTCCTTCGCTCGCGGCCCGGTCCAGCGCTCGCTGCAGCTGTTCCGGGCTCACCAGCCCTGCTGCGAGCAGCGTCTGCCCGATCGACCGCCGGTTGAGCTGCCGATCCGCAGTTTGCGATGTGGGTGTCATGTTTGGGAGGACCTTTCATAGATCCGATGCGTGGGGGTTGAGAACGCCAAGGAATAGCGGACGTTGAAGGAGGGGCTCTTGACCATCGCCTGGTACACCAGGTCCGTGGGGCCGGAGTCGCGCGCCCCGGTTCCCGCTTCAACGTTGACGAACACCCATCTGGCATACTTTGCCGGGTCCTCCAGGGCGGGCCCAAAGTAGTCCCCCGAGGCGCGGTTGAAGATCTCCTTGAGCGGGATGCCCATCACGGGGAGCACTGCATTGCCGCGCGCACTTTCGTCCATCAGGATCCCGCCGGACTGATAATGCTCGTTGAGCCAGCGTGCTGCGGCGGTTGAATTGGCGGTGGATTCGGCGGACATCCGTCCCTCCGCCAACACAGCGAGCCGCCCTGTGGGGTCCTCAGCCCACCACACGTTCTGCACCACCAGCCCGGCCAACAAGGCGCCGATCAGCACGGGCCTGAGGCGGGCCGGCCTGGCCAGCTCCTCCACGAACACGGCCACCAGGATGGCCACCAGAGGCAAGGCCGTCAACGCAAAACGGTTGTTCCACCACGTGGACGGCAACGAGTGGTCATTACTGATGGCAGTTTGGCCCAGGAACAGGCTCAGCAGGGCGAACGCGTAGGCGCTGCCGGTCACCGCCACCAGCAGGGTGCTGTTGGCGAAGCCTCGCCTGAAGACCAGCACGACGGCGCCGCACGCCGCCAAAGCGAGGACCACGACGCCCGCTGTCTCCAGCAACGACCAATGGAAAGTAGTCAGCGTGAGCCCTGCGTTGCCCTTGGTAGGCAGCAGGCCGCCGTCGGTAATGTTCTTTTGCTGCGCATACGCGGAGTATTGCCCGAACATGAACTCCAGCGGGTCACCGTAGATGGCCCAGTTGTAGGAGATCCACCAGAGCACCGCAGCGGCCGGGATCATGGCGTAGCCGCCGGCCATGATCAGTGCCTCCCGCCAGCTGCCGGTCCGGCGCTTGGAAACGATCATCACAAACAGCGTTCCGGTCATCACCAGCGCCCAGCCCTCGTACCGGGACAGGACGGCGGCAGCGGAGGGAATACCGGCGAAGACAGCCAGTTCACCGGCACTCATTCGACGTCGGCTGGTTGCCCAATGCGCCAGGCCGGCCATGCCGCCCACGATGCACATGATGAGCACCGGTTCGGTCAACGCAGTGGTGTAGACGTAGAGGACTGCCGGATTGGCCAGTACCACCAGCGTGGTGGCCAGGCGCCCTGCCCTGCCCAATCCGAGGCGGGCCGCTATGAGATACAGCCCGGTTACGGTGGCTGACAGCGCCAGGGTACCCAGCAGCCCGGCAGCCCAGCCCGTGCTGAACAACCACATGTTCAGCACGAACGGCGCCAGCAGCAGGTGCGGCATGGGCAGCCACACAGTGCCGAGCTGTTCGAATCCAGGTGCCTTGCTGTCGAAGATGCGGCGGGCGATGGTGAGGTGGCTTTGGGCGTCGGAGTAGTCCAGGTTGGTACCGTGGCCGATGGTGTAAAGGCAGGCGAAGTAGCCCACCAGCAATGACACCGCCGCCACGATCCGGGTGCCGGGCACCTTGCGGCCAGCCACGGGAGCACCCAGTCTTTCCCAGCAGTGTGCCGCAAAGCCCCTCGCCACGGGGACAGAATGGGACACGCTAGTCGCCATGGCTCTGTTCTGCGGGTTGAATCGCCTTGTGCTCCTCAGCATCCACATACGCCCGGGCTTCCTTGGCACGCCTCTTCAGGAGCACGGTACGCAACGCGAACGCCAAGCCCAGCAGCAGCACAGCCCCGCCGATCCACCAGGCATAGGGGCGGTAGTCGTCCGTGACAGCCTTCTGGGGAACCAAGGCGTTGCTTTCCAACAACACGGGTGTCCCTGAAGGCTGGGTAACCAGGAGGTTCCGTGAAAGGGAAGCCCAACCGCCTTCAACGCCACCCACATGCAATGCCAGTGATGCCTGCAGGCCAGATGCTGCAGCGGTGTCATTTTCCGGCGCCCACGCACCCAGAAGCAACAAGTCCCGGCCACCCTGTTCAAAGGCCTCCAGCACGCCGAACGGCGCGGAGGAACCTACGCCGTATTCGACGTCGTCAGGCGAGATTGTACGGAACTCCGCCAAGCGAAGGGGAGCCGAAAGTTCATTGGCGGCATCCGCTGTGGCACCAACCACCAGACCGGACTCGCTGGAGCCGGCCAGACTGTCCAGGCCCACCACACGGGTATCCAGCAAGGACGCACTGTCGCGCTGCAAGGACGTCACCAGCGTGGCCGCGTTGATGGTGTTGGCTTGGGCGTTGCCGTCAGCGAAGGCCACGGGAACACTTTGTCCAAAGGCCTGGGGGAAGCGTGCGAAGCCGGCTTTCGTGGAACCGCCACGGACCCCGGTGAGGGTGCTGCCCGCCGTGTCCAGGGTGACCTCCATGGGCATGACACCGGCAGGTCCGCTGCAGTCACCGCCTGCGGGGAGGGCGGCAAGCCGGATCCGCAGGCCGTTCTTCGCCTGAAGCTGGCCGGCCGGAACGTCAGCGTCCACCGTAAAGGTGTCGCCGCCGTCGAGGTTCTTGGAACTGAGCAGGTAATCGTTCCAGAAGACGGAAAGCTGCGCCTGGGCGTTGTCCGGGATCGCCGTGTGCGTGCCCTGGAGCTGGACTTTCACGGAGGACACCGGGCCGCCGAACTGTGACTGGGAGACCCCCACGTAGGACTCCGGAGTGCCGTAGCCGGTCAACTTCAGGGCGCTGCTGCCAAGGTCTTTCAGGCTCTGCGTAAGGCCCGGTGAGGCGGGCAGCGCCGAGGTCAGGCCGGTCACCGATGACGTCACGGCGAGCGCTGTCTTGTCGCTGGCAAGCGCCCTGGCGGCGGTGCGCAGTTGTTCGTCGTGACCGCTGAGGATGAGTTGCGGGAGGCCGGCCGCTGTGGTGAGCTTGGTGCCGGTTTCGCCCTGGTCTGCTACGACGCTGAGGACCCGGCTGCCTGCCGGGAGGCTGGTTGCGCGCGCCTCGAGTTCGGTCTCCGGAACCACGCTGACGGCGGCGTCCGGATAGCGGTGTGACATGGCCGCGGAAGCGGTCAGGATCGCTGCGGAAACATCTGCGCCGGGGTCCGCGGGGACGGGAAGTACGACGGCGGGCACGGACGCCGGGAAGAACTCGCCCACCGTGGTGGGGGCCTTGGCACTGCCGCTGAAATCCACCGCCAGGTTGCTGAGGGTGGCTGCGGTGTTGGAAACGATACACATGGTTTGCGCCGCCGGGACGAACTGCAGCCCTACGATGAGCTGCTGGCCAACAACGTCGGCGCTTGATACATCGGCTTCCAAGGGAATGCTGGCCGTTGCGCTGGTTTCCAGGACCACCCGCCCGTTCACCGTAGCCCGCACCGTGCCTTCCGGTTTGCCCGACACCACGATAGTTCCCTTGATCCGGGTGGGTCCCAGGCCCGCCGTCACCGGCACCACCAGAGTCTGCTCACCTTGGCCGGCGAGTGCCGACACGCTGGACGACGTCTGGAGGCCTGGTCCCTGAGAGGGTGCCGCGAAGGCTCCCGGAGCAGCGGTGAAGGCGAGTGCCAGAGTTGCGGCACAGGTGATGATGATGGCCGCAGCATGCGATCGGGCTCGCGGATGGGTAAGGGGTATGGCAGGGGTTCGGGTCACGTTGGCAGTCCTGAGTAACTAGCAGCGGATGTGGCCATCAGCCGTATTTAGGCCAACCTCATAGACCCTGCCGGGTGCAACTCAAGAAGACTGGTTGAGTTGGCTCAAGATTCCATCAAGTCCGGCTCGCCCGGGGCCCTGACCTGCGGCGATAATGAACCATGTGGATCGGTTGGATCGAGTTCGACGTCCTTTTGGGCGATGTGCATAGCCTCAAGGAAAAGCGCTCCCTTGTACGGCCCCTCGTGGCCGAGCTCAGACGGCGTTTCGATGTCTCTGCCGCTGAAACCGGGCTGCAGGACCAGCATCGGCGGGCGCTTGTTGGCGCGGCTGTGGTTGCCCCGGACCACGCGCACCTTCAGCAAGTGCTCGACGCCGTTGAACGGTTCGTGGCTGCCCGGCCTGAGTTTGAACTGCTGAGTGCACGGCAGCGCGAGCTCCATAGCGAGGACTAGCGGAGCCTAGTAGCCGATGACCGCCAGGCGGGTGGAGTCCAAGTGCGCATCGATGGCCTGGTGTGCTGCTTCGAGGCTTCGGGTGCGGAGGGCGTCCACAATCAACTGGTGTTCGCGGAGGACATCCCCGGCGCGATCGGTGCCTTGGCTGACTGCCTTGACACCGATCCGCAGCTGCTTTTGCCGTAGGGACGCATAGAAATCGGCGAGCACCGGGTTACCGCCTGCCCGGACCATCAGGGTGTGGAATTCGGTATCCAGCTCGATGAACCGGGCCGGATCTTCCCGCGCTTGCTGTTGCTGGTCAATGATGCGTTGGAAGGCGTCAATCTGGGCATCAAGCATGGTTTCCACTGCTGACACTGCCCACTTTTCAACCACCGCCCTGGCTTGCAGGATGGCGCGGACATCGGGGTCTGAGATGGGCGGAACATAGGCGCCTTTGTGAGGAACGCGTTTGACGAAACCCTCGGCCTCGAGCCGCAGCAAGGCTTCACGCACGGGCGTCCGTGAAGTGCCGGTGGTCTTCGCAAGGACCCCTTCATTGAGGAAGGTTTCCTCCTCGCGGGGCAGGGCTGCGATGTAGCTTTTCATCCACTGGTAGGCCACTTCTGGCTGCGACTGCGCAGTGGGAGTCATCTGGATCATGCAGAGCCTTTCTCGCCTAGCTCAGTATACGAGTTGCATTCAGGACGAAGGAAAGTCCATGAAAAAACTTCCATTGCAAATATAGACAGGTTGTATACAGCTCGTCTACAGTCGTCTTAGTGACACCGCTCACGCACTGGAATCTCCCCGCAAAAGGACCCCCAAATGACCGAATTGAAGAAAGCAGAACTGAGGCGACAGAAGCACTCCAGCTTGCCCGTCGTTGCTGCTTCGAGCCTCGCCGGCACCGCCGTCGAATGGTATGACTTCTTTCTCTACGGCACCGCGGCCGCGCTGGTATTCAACAAGCTCTACTTCCCCACCGACGATCCCTTAGTGGGCACCATGCTGGCCCTGGGAACGTTCGCAGCCGGTTTCCTTGCCCGTCCCATCGGCGCCATAGTCCTGGGGCACCTCGGCGATAAGCATGGTCGCCGAGCCACGTTGGTCGCCAGCCTGATGCTCATGGGCGTGGCCACCACCCTTATCGCCTTCATTCCCTCCTACGCCGCCATCGGCCTGGCAGCGCCCTTGCTCCTCCTGCTGCTTCGCTTGATCCAAGGCTTTGCACTCGGCGGCGAGTGGGGCGGCGCTGTCCTGCTGGTCTCCGAACACAGCAATGAGAGCACCCGACGTGCCTTCTGGTCCTCCTGGCCAAACATGGGCCCGCCCCTCGGTAACCTGATGGCCGCCGGCGTTTTGGCCATCCTGGCCGCCACCATGCCGGAGAGCGACTTCCTGGCGTGGGGCTGGCGCATCGCGTTCGGTTTGTCCGCGCTGCTGGTTGTCATCGGCCTCATCCTGCGGCTCTATGTGCAGGAAACCCCGCTGTTCAAGGAAGCACAGCGCAAGCGCGAAGCCGAAGGCAACAAAGAACGGAAGCTGCCGCTGACCATCCTGTTCCGCCGCAACTGGCGCGAAATCCTCATCGCCACCGGCAGCCGGATGGGCGAGAATGCGGGCTTCTACATCTACTCGCTGTTCATCATCACCTATGTCACCCAGATCATGGGGCTGCAGAGGCAGACCGGGCTTACCGCCGTCATGATCGGCCAGGGCGTGGCCGTCATCGCCATTCCCATCCTCGCGGTCTACGCGGACAAGGTGGGCAGGAAACCGATCCTGATTGGAGCCTCGATCGCCACCATGGTGTGGGCCTTCGCGTTCTTCTTCCTTCTGAACACGGGCCAGGTGTGGGGCATCATTGCCGCAGCTGTCGGAGGGCTTCTGATCTTCGCGGCGTACAGCTCAGTGATCGGCGCGTTCTTCTCCGAGCTCTTCCCCACGGATGTCCGGTACAGCGGGACCTCGGTGTCCTACAACCTGGCCTCGCTGATTGCCGGCTCGCTGTCCCCCATCATCGCCCTGGCGCTCTACAGCGCTTTCGGCACAGGCTATGCAATCGGCATTTACCTCGCCGCCATGGGCCTGATCTCCATGATCTCGGTGATGTTCGCCAAGGAAACCATGGGCCTGAAGCTCAGCGACCTGGACAGGGATTTGAACGACAGGGATCTGAGCGCCGGCGCAAAGAAGGAACGGGCATGAAAATCGCACTCGTCCAGGTGGCAAGCCCGGACTCCGAAACCCGTGAGGAACGGATCCATCGTGTCGAAGCGATCCTTCGGGGCATCAACGGTGCAGAACTCATAGTGCTCCCTGAACTCTGGAGCGCCGGTTACTTCCACTTCGATGACTACCGGACACTCGCGGAAACATTGGACGGACCAACAGTCTCCATGTGCTCGCGGGTAGCAGCGGAACGGGGTGTCTACCTTCACCTCGGCAGCATCATTGAGGCAGGTGAGGACGGCCAGCTCAGCAACACCTCCATCCTGCTGGGGCCGGACGGGAACGTGCTCCACACGTACCGGAAGATCCATGTTTTCGGCTACAAGTCCAAGGAGGCCAGCCTGCTCACGGCCGGCTCCTCACTTCCTGTGGCCACCCTGCCCTTCGGCGCCGTTGCCGGCATCACCTGCTACGACCTCCGCTTCCCCGGATTGTGGATGGAGTTGAGCACCCGTGGGGCGGACATCGTGATCGTTCCCGCAGCCTGGCCCGCTGCCAGGCGGGAACACTGGCGGTTGCTCACCACTGCCAGGGCACTGGAACACCAGATCTTCGTGATCGCCTGCAACGCTGCCGGCAACCAGGAGGGCGTAGACCTTGGCGGCCACAGCCGGGTGGTGGACCCGGGCGGCAATGTCATCGCAGAGGCAGGCTCGGAGGAAACCGTACTGATGGTGGACATCGACCCCCTGCAGGTACAGGCGGTCCGCGAAGAGTTCCCCGTCATAGGCGACCGTCTTCCCGCCTACAACACTTTGACTGTTTAGAGGAAACCCAATGCAAACACAGGAAACCACAAGGCAAGTCCCCCTCACTTTCAGGGTGGTGGGCACCGACAAGACAATCGTCATCACGAACTTCCACGCAGTAGTGGCCGGGTACACGGGCCGCGACCCCAAGGCAGTCCAGCATCACATCGATGAACTAGCAGCTATCGGTGTAGCTCCGCCACCGGAAGTTCCCATGTTCTACCGGATGGACTCGGACCTGTTCGAGACCTCCGGGGAGCACGAAACCTCGGAAAACCTGACATCAGGGGAAATCGAACCCCTCTACATCCGCCACGACGGCAAGTACTACCTCGGTATCGGCTCCGATCACACGGACCGCGATATCGAAGCCCGCGACATCGGCGATTCCAAAAGGGCCTGCCCCAAGCCCGTCTCGAACGAGGTGATCGCCGTTGAGTCGCTGACAGACCTGGATCTCGACGAATGCACAGCTCGTTCATGGGTTGACGGCACCCTTTACCAGGAAGGTTCGCTGAGCGGCCTGCTCAAGCCGGCCGACGTCGTCGAGCGTCTTTTGGCTCGAACCGACATCGGCGACGCTGACTTCATGTGCCTCGGCGGCACCCTCCCGCTCCTGAACGGAAAGTTCGTGGATGGAACTTCCTGGAAGTTGGAGCTCTCCTTCCCGAATGGGACCACCATTGAACATAACTACAAAATCAAGAAAGGCTCACTCCGATGAGAACCGGAAAGCAGTATTTGAAGTCCCTGAACGACGGCCGGACCGTGATCCTCGACGGCGAGGTAGTCGGCAACGTCCTGGAGCACCCGGCCTTCGCGAACGTCGCCCGGACCATGGCCGAACTGTTCGACATCGCTGCCGATCCCGCCAACGGCATGCAGTTCCACTCGGACGAGATCAACGGACCGGCCAACCGCACCTTCGCAGCTCCCCGCACCCAGGAAGAGCTCGTCCTGCGCCGCCAGGCAATCGAAAAGTGGGCCAAGCACACTCATGGCTGGGTAGGCCGCAGCCCCGACCACGTCGGAACGTTCTTTGCAGCGTTCGGTTCCCACCCTGAGGTCTTCAAGAACGACGAACGGGACTTTGCCGGCAACGTTGAGCGGTACTACAAGAAGATCCTGTCCGAGAACCTGTACCTGTCCTACGCGATCATTCCTCCGCAGGTTTCCCGCGCAACCACAGCGTCCGGATGGGAGGGCGAATACCTGCAGGTCGGCGTCGTACGTGAAACCGAGGAGGGCATCATTGTCCGCGGCTCCCAGATGCTCGCCACCGGTGCTGCCATTGCGGACGAAGTTTTCGTCACCTGCATCAAGCCCTTGGGCCCGGACGATGTGGACTTCGCGGTCAGCTTCGCCATCCCGGTGGCCACCGACGGACTGAAGCTGTACTGCCGCCGCCCGTTCGCTCCGGCCGCAACCAGCGAGTTCGATTACCCGCTGACCAGCCACTACGACGAGCCGGACGCCCTGGTGGTTTTCGATGACGTGCTCATTCCGTGGGACCGGGTGTTCATCAACCGGAACATCGAAACCCTGCGTCGGCAGTTCTTCGACACCGGCGCCCATGCCCTGGGCAACTGGCAGGCCCAGATCCGCTTCTCCACCAAGCTGAAGTTCATCGCTTCCGTGGCCCGCAAGGTCGCTCAGGTCAACGGCACGGACAAGATCCCCGGAGTGCAGGAGAAGCTCGGCGAGCTCGCGGCCATTGTGCAGTCCGTCGAATCAGCCGTCCTGGCCGCCGAATACACCGCAACAACGGACGACGCCGGCATGAGGGTTCCGGGCAAGAGCGCCCTTTACGGGGCCATGGGTCTGCAGTCCGAAACCTATCCCCGCGTGATCTCGATCCTCCGCGACCTGGTGGGCGGCGGCGTCCTGCAGCTGCCGTCCAGCATCGCTGACATGACCAGCAGCGTGACGCGTCCGGACATGGAACGCTACGTCCAGTCCCCCGGTGTGGCCAGCGAGGAACGCGTCAAGCTTTTCAAGCTCGCTTGGGACATCATCGGTTCGGAGTTCGCCGGCCGCCACCAGCAGTACGAAATGTTCTACGCCGGCGCTCCGTTCGTGGTCCGCGGCGCCTACACCTACCGGAACTACGGCTATGACGCATTGGTTGCCGAGCTGGACACGTTCCTGGGTTCCTACAGCATAGACAGCACGGCCAACGGGACCGGCAACGGCTTGGAAGGAGCATAGCCATGGCAAAGCCCGAAGTGGAGTTCACGCCTGTCTCCTCAGTGGACTTCGCACCCTGCAACCCGCACATTGAGGGTTTGTCCGAGGCCATCCTCGCCCGGGATTCGGACAACGACAGCGTTACCCGCATCCTCAAGTTCGAACCCGGAACCGACACCTCCCCCAACGGCGTCCTGACTCACGATTTCTGGGAAGAGGTCTTCATCTTCGAAGGCTCCTTCGTGGACCAGCGCTTGGGAAGGACTTTCAAAGCGGGCGACTGGGCAACCCGGCCTCCCGGAATGGAACACGGACCATGGGTTTCCGAAAACGGCGCCAAGATGTTCGAAGTTCGCTACTACACAGATCCAGCACAAACGGAGCGGAGCAACTGACATGAGCCTGGCACCAGCCTTCACCATCCCCGACGCCATGGGGATGCGCCGCGCCATGGGCCGATTCCTCACCGGCGTCGCCGTGGTCACCACCAAGCACAACGACGAGCTGTACGGGATGACCATCAGCTCGCTGACCTCCATCAGCCTGGAACCGCCCATCCTGATGATCTCGCTGAACTTCGGCACACGCACCGGCGAGGCCCTGATGGCCAGCGGCAAGTTCGCTGTATCCATCCTTGGCGCCAAGCAGGAGTCAGTGGCCCGGCGATTCGCCGTCCGCGGCGGGGACCGCTTCAGCGAAGGGGACTTCGACGTCACAGACAGCGGCCTTCCGGTGATCAAGGGGGCCCTCGCCCAGGCGGATTGCACTGTGGTGCAGCAGTACGACGTCGGAGATCACCAGGTCTTCTTCGGCCAGGTCACCACGTGCCGGGACCGGGACGGTGAGGTGTTGGCGTTCAAGGCCGGCCGTTTCGGCTCGTTCAGCGACTTCGGCCACGCAGAACTCCCCTGGATGTTCTGAGTAGTAGTGTCGGGGGCTGTTTTTAGCCCCTAGTCGATGGTCAGCTCGCCCATTCGGTCCCAGCCGCTGCCTTCGAACTGGCGGCTGATGATGTGCGGAGTCTCCGCGAGGGCCTGCGGCATGTCAGCCATGGCCTTCTTGAAGTGCTCACTGGTGACGTGGGCCTCGGCGGCATCATCCTGGAAAGCCTCCACGAGGACGAACTCGTGGGGGTTTTCCACACTGCGGGACCAGTCGAACCACAAGTTGCCGGGCTCCTCGCGGGTCGCCTTGGTGAAGTCAGCCACCAGGTCCAGCCAGCGCTCGGACCAATCGGGCTTGACGTTGAACTTGACCACAATGAAGATCACGGGCTGCTGCCTTTCGTTGCACTACAGAATCCGTTCCATCCTGACAGAGTTTTTGTACAGGAAATGCCCTTAAGCGGCCTTCTAAAGGGCGGGAGCTGTACAAAAACTCGACGGCGGCCCGCACCATAGGTGAGGACCGCCGTCGAACGCTGTTGTTGCGTGGCTTGCCTGCTACTTGGACGTGCCCTGCGAAACGGAACCCTGCAACTGGCGCTGGAAGATCACGTAGACAATGAGCACCGGAATGACGGTGACGCTGACGGCGGCGAACAGTGCGCCATAGTCAACGGCGTAGCCCATTTGTCCGGCGAAGGCAGCGAGTTCCTGGGACAGGACGCGGGGCCCGGCGGCGTTGATGGACACCGGAATCAGGAACTGGTTCCAGAGGCCCAGGAAGTTGAAGATGGCAACCGAGGCGAGGCCCGGCTTTGCCATCGGCAGCATGACCTGGAAGAACGTCCGCCACTCCCCTGCACCATCCAGGGCCGCTGCTTCGGTGATCTCGTGAGGCAGCGACTTGAAGAAGGAGAACAGGAAGAACACCGTGAACGGAAGCGCGAAGCCCACGTAAACCAGGATGAGTCCCGGCAGGGTGTTCAGGAGGCCCATGTTCTTCAGGACGAAGAACAACGGCACCATGGCGAGGAAGATCGGGAAGGTCAGGCCCGCGAGCATCAGGTAGTAGATCGCCCTGCTGCCCCGGAAGGTATACCGGGCCAGAACGTAGGCACACATGGCACCGAGGACCATGACGATCACCAGCGCTACTGCCACCACCAGCACCGAGTTGAGGAAGGCAGATCCGATGCCGGCCTCGCTCCAAGCCTTGACGTAGTTATCCAGCTTCCATTCAGCAGGCAAGGCGAACGGCGAGGCGAAAATCTCGCTGGACGTCTTGAAAGAGGACATGAAGGTCCACAGCAGAGGCAGGATGACAATCAGGGTCCAGATGGTCAGCGCGGTGTGCGACACCGCTCCCACCACTTTGTCGCCCGTTGTGGTTGCCGGGGTCCGCGGCTGGAAGTGCAGTGACTTCATTTCCGGAGTTGAGACTTTGGTACTCATTACAGGCTCACGTCCTTATCGCCGCCGGTGAGCCGGTTGACCAGGAAGACCAAGCCGGAGAAGATCAGCGTGGCGACGGCCAGCACAACGCCCATGGCGCTGGCGAGGCCGAACTGTCCCTTGCTGAATGCCGTGAAGAACAACTGCTGCGCCATGACCAGCGTGGAGTTGTCCGGTCCACCGCCGGAGTTCAGTGCCGCCATGTAAACGAAGGCATCCAAAGCCAGGATGCCCATATAAATGTAGGCAGTCTGGATGTTGTCGCGGATCAAGGGGATGGTAATGGACACTGCCGTCCGGAAGCGGCCGGCACCATCAATCCTGGCTGCCTCGAAGAGCTCGGCGGGAATGCCCTTGATGCCTGCCACGAACAGGACCATGTAGAAGCCAACAAAGCCCCAGACGATCACGAACATGGTGGCGATCATTGCGGTGTTCTTATCACCCAGCCAGGCGAAATCCTTGAACTGGTCAAAACCAAGGCCGGTGAGGATGCCGTTCAGCAGGCCACCGGAGGGATCGTAGATCTGCCCCCACATGATGCCGATGGCAATCGCGGGAATCGTGTACGGGAAGAAGGAAACAACACGGTAGAAACTGGAGTTGCGGAGGCCCTTGATCTGGCCTTTGCTGCTGCCGCCGACCGTCACCAAGGATGCGAGCACCAGGCTCAGGATGATGGTGATGATGGGCAGGAAGATGACCAGGAGGATGTTGTTCCCCATGGCCTTCATGAAGATGTCGTCCGTAAAGATCTTGGTGTAGTTCTCAAAACCGATGAAATTCTGGTTGGGCGAGAACCCGGACCAGTCCGTCAACGAATAACCGAAGGCTTGCACGAAAGGCCAAATCACGAACAAGAGGTAGATCGCCAGCGGCAGTCCGAGGAAAACCGCGAAGAAACTGACCTTGTCCCATGTCAACGGTTTCCGCCGCCGCTTAACCAGCTGCTGCGGAGCCGTTGCCGGAACGACGGCGGCCAGGCCGTCGTCGTTCCGGCTCTGCTGAGTTTTCACTGAACTCACTTCACTTCGATCTTCTTGACCGAGCTGTCGTTGCGGACCTTGTCGGAGATGTTCTGCAGTGCGGAGGTGAGGGTTGCGACGTCGGACTTACCGTCCAGGAAGCTGTTCCACACCACCAGCTGGTCCTTGTTGGTTCCGTAGAGGTCAACGAAGTTCCAGGTGAAAATGTCCTCGCCGGCGTCAGCGAGCAACTTGGTCTGCGAGACCAGTGCGGTGGAACCGAAACCGTCGGCCGGGACTGTGTCCTTGACGATGGTAGGCGCCAGCTTGGTCTTGGCGAAGTTGGTTGCAGCTTCCTTGGAGAGCATGATGCGGAGCAGTTCCTTGCCGGCCGCCGCATTCTTGCCCTGCGTGGGGACAATGAACGGCTCGCCTGCAGCACTGTGGAGGGCGGTGTACGGCAACTTGGGGCTGGCGCTGACGGTGGGCACGGGAGCACCCATCATGTTGAAGCCGGCCTTGGTCTGGTCCTTCATCTCGTTCTCGATCCAGGAACCCGACGGGTAGAACACGGCCTCCTGGGCGTTTGTCCACTGCGACTGGGCTGCCGTGAACTGGGTGCCGGAGCCACCGGGCTTGAAGAAGCCGGCCTTCACGATCTTGTCCAGTGCTGTGAAGACGGACTGGATAGCCGGGTGGGACCACGAATCGGCCGTGAGGTTCTCCAAGCCAATACGGACTTCGTCGCCGCCTTCCTTGATTGCGGAGGCGATGGCCATTTCCTGGTAGTACGTGGCGGCTTCCTTGCCAAACACGAACAGGTACTTGCCCTTGGCTTTGGCCTGCTCGCCCAAGGCATACATCTCATCCCAGGTCTTCGGCAACGTCCAGCCGTTTTCCTTGAGGAGGGAATCGGAGTACCACATGGCGAATACAGTCAGAACGTAATTCAAGGCTGCAAGCTTGCCGTCGAAGGTACCTGGAGCCAGTACGCCGGTGTACAGGGTGTCCTTGATGACCTTGCCTTCGAGGTTCTTGGCCTCCACAAGCGGGGTGAGGTCCTCGAGCTGGGCAAGGATGGTGCTGAAGCCGATGGCCTTGGCGCCCGAGTTGTCGATCAGGTCCGGCGGGTTGCCGCCGACGAAGCGCGGCTGGAGTTCCTGGGCGATGTCGGTGGAGGGCGCAATCTTGGCAGTGGAACCCTCGTGGGTCTTCTCGAAGATCTTGCCGGCGAACTCGACGTAGTCGATGCCGTAGCCGCCCTTGAAGATCACGGCGTCAAGGGTTGCCTTTTCGGCCATGCCAAACGGGTTGGTGTCGGAGACAGTGCCCGTGGGGCCGGTGGTGGTGCCGCCGCCACCTGCGGCACAGGAAGCAATGGTTCCACCCATGGGCACGAGCACAGCTGCTGCGAGTGCTCCGCGCAGGAATCCGCGGCGTCCGACGGACTGGTGCTGAACGTTCATTTTCAAACCCTCCAGTGACTCGTAGTGTCGGACTGTTGCGGCCCGAAAGCCGTTCAGTCAGACAGTCTGGGTTGGCGCTCTGGCAGCACCAACCTTCTGTGACATAATTCACCAGGAATGATCGAAAATCAATCTTTCTTGGCAGTTTCGATCAACATTTGTCAAAGCGTGATCTTTCTACGGACCTTCCGCGAGGGCTTTTCCGCACTCCGTGATCGCATCGCGGGCCATGGCCTTCTGCTGCTCACTTCCCAGTCGTTCCGCCCATTGTTCGGCCAATTGGAACTCCACCAAGGCTTCCGTGAGCCGCTTTTTACCCTCCAGAAACGTGCCAAGGCTTGCGTGCAAAGCAATCATCCAACGCTTGGTTTGCTCATCGTGGGCCGTGGACGCATATTCGAGGGCGCTGCGCATCCACATTTCCGCATTCGCAGCATCCGCGATCGAGAGCATGTGCAGGGCATCGACAGCCAGGAATTCCTCACCAAGATGGTCCGCCAGCTCGGCCGCCTGCTCCAAAAGAGGGACGGCCATGGCGGCTCGTCCGCCGTAGTTCAACACCCGTCCGCGTTCCAGGAGGATGCGCACGCCTACCGTGGGCTCATCCTCGTCAATTCCGTCCAGGAGGGCATCGGCTTCTTCGAAGCGCCCTTGCAGACTGATGGCCCGCCCAAGCTGGGTTGCCAACTCAGCGCGTTCGTCGGCGTCGTACATTTCCTCTGTCATCGCGGCCCGAAACGTTGCCTCGGAGGCCGCCGGATCGCGAAAGTTCCAAAGGTGGTCCAGTGTCTTCTGATCCAGCATCAAACCGCTCCTGACCAGCGCGTGGCTGAGGTCTTTAGGTATGCAGTATCAATCTAGCCCCATGTCAGCGCCGTGGGGAGGGGGTTGGCGGGCGTGTCAGGCGCCTTGCGGATTCGCGAGCCTGGCCCAGCCGAGCTGCTCCTGCTGCTTGCGGCTCAGGGTGGCCACCACGAGGTCGTACGAGTCCTCCACCATGTCCCTGATCATGTCATCGGGCAGGGCCCCATCCAGTCGGACACCATTCCAGTGGGTCTTGTTCATATGCCAGGCCCCGGTGATTTCGGGGTTCGCCGCCCGGAGTTGTTCAGCCAAGGCCGGCTCGCATTTAAGGCTCACGGACCAGTTGTCCGGATCCATGGTGGACATCGCGAACATCTTGGCCTCCTGACGCGAACCACCGGCGACGGCGGAACGCACCTTGAACACGGAGGTCTCGGGACCGAACGGGAAGTCTTCGAACGCGCCGGGAAAGCCCAGGCAAATCTCGCGGAGGGTGGAAACGTCCATGGGGAGAGCCTAGTTGCGGTCCGGGGCTACGGGCTACGTTGGGGCCGCGTCGATGCCGCGCCTACGCCGCGCCCAGGAAGTCCTCCAACAACACCACTTCGAGTCCCGCAGCCAACTGCGCAGCACGGAAGGCCGCGAGGTCAGCTGCGAATTCTGCCCGGAAATGCATGAGCACAATGTCCCCGGGACGCAGGGAGTTACCCACTTGGTAGTCCATCTTCCCGGCGTTGGCCTTCGCCTCCCACGTAATGATCACTTTCATCCCCGCGTCAGCCACGGCTTGGCGCATCACATTGGAGTATGCGCCCCCCGGCGGCCGGAAAAGCGTGGGACGGCGGCCATAATGCTGGAGCACGTATTCCTGCATTCCCACCAGGTCGTTCAGCTGCTGCTGGTAACCCCACTGCCGCACCATGTTGATGTTGTGGGTGACGGTGTGGTTCTCGATCAGACTTCCCTGCGCCTTGAACGCGTTAAAGAAGGCCGGATTGTCCGCAATGGTGTCCTTGGTGAGGAACAGGGACGCCGGATAGTCGTAGTCCGTCATGAGCCTGATCGACTCCGGCGTTTTGATGTTGCCGTCATCGATCGTCAGGAACACCACGGGATGCTTGGTTTCGATCTTGGTAATTACCGGAGCCAGCCCGCCAACGAACGGCGGCAGCTGGTAGTCGGGGATGAACGTGCGCCGGATGCGCTTGGTGGCGGTTGGGCTTGGAGAAGCGGAAACCGGTGACTCGGCAGCGGCGCTTGGCGTCAGCGCCGGCGTCGAACTTTCAGCACTGTTCCCGGCACCTTCGGCGGCAGTGCAAGCCGTCAAGCCGGCCACCACGGAAGCGCCTAAGACACTAAAGACGGTCCGTCTGCTCGGACTGGAAACAGGCACCGCAGAATGGCCGCCGAACATGGTTGTCCCCCAAGACTCAAGTAATGATTCAGCTGCAATCTAGCAGAGGAATGTGTCCCCGAATCACAGGCCGTAATGCCAGCCTTCGCGTGCCGGGCAAGAGTTCACCACTACGTCCAGTCCGGCGTCATGTGCGCGCTGCACGGCGTCGTCGTCAAAGACGCCTAGTTGGAGCCAAACAGCCTTGGCGCCGATCGCAATCGCCTGGTCAATGATCGCGCCCACGCGCTCGGAGTTCACAAAGCAGTCCACGACGTCTATGGGGTGCCTGGCCTCCGGAATCTCAGCCAGGGTCTTGTATCCCTTTTCGCCGTGCACGTCCTCGCCTTTGAGGTTGATGGGGATAATTTCCATGCCCATCTTGTCCCGGACATACAGCGAGACGTCGTAGGCGGAGCGCCATTGATTGGTGCTGAGGCCAACAATTGCCCAAGTACCCTTTGTTCGCATCAACCGCTCGACGACGGCGGGATCGTTGACATGCATCATGACCCAAGACTACTGCCGGCCTCCGCGGGCGGCAGGTCAAGCCTGGCGGTTAGTGGTGGCCGTGGTTAGTGGTGGCCGTGGTTAGTGGTGGCCGTGGTTAGTGGTGGCCGTGCTTGAGCCACTGCTTCCACTGATCGAGGGCCACCGCGGATTGTTCGGCGGTCCACTGGTTGCTCAGCACCGGAGGCAGGTGTCCGGGCTTGATGGTGTCCGCTCCGGGCAGGAACTTTGCAGGCTTCCCGGCATCCTGCGGAGCAGCATCCGGCTTAGTCCCTTGCGGCTTATGCTCCTTGACCGGGCCAGGTTTTGCCTGCGGGTTCGAGGTGACGTTCGGGGGAGCATTGTTGGGGGCAGGATTGTTCGGGGTGACACTGCTCTGGGAGTGACCCGACCCAGGCGCTTCCGGGGCGGGGGCTGCGGGGGCGCGAACCACATCCGGCGTCGGTGCTTGTTCTTGTGCTTGTGCCGGCGCCTGAACCTGAACCTGAGCCTGTGCCTGCGCCTGCGCCTGTGCCTGTGCCTGTGCCTGTGCCTGTGCCTGAGCCTGTGCCTGAGCCTGAGCCTGTGCCTGTGCCTGTGCCTGTGCCTGTGCCTGAGTTTGGCCGGGCACGACGTTGCCAGCCACCGGTATGGAACCAGCGGCCTGAACGGGCGGTACCGCTGCGGGGTCCACAACGGGAGCAGGTTCCGTGGTGACGCGTGGCGCGTCGGGAACCGGCTGTATGGGGGCCGCGGCCGCGGGTTGCGGCCGGACGTTGCCCAGGAGTTCATTCAGGAACGAAGGGCTACGGGTGAACCCTGAACTTGCCGCAGCAACCCCACTGACGCCCAGTCCCATGGCTGCCACCACGGCAACGCTTACTACTGCGGTGCGGTGTTTGTGCCTCCAGCGGCGCTTACTGACTTCATCGTGTGGTCCGGCAAGCATCGCGGAAAGCTCCGCACCCGGAGGTGGGGCTGCAAGATTGGCAAAGGACCCCATGGAGAGGAGCGCAAGCCGGACATGAGACGAGTCGGCGGCATCAGTGGCATCAGTAGCATCGGCGGCGTCAGTGGCATCGGCGTCGGCGTCGGCGTCGAGCAGCAGCTCGTCCACGATCGCTTCGCGTTCACTATCCCTGTATGTCATGGCGACACGTATTCCTTTACTGCCGAGTGCTCACGGAGGGTACTGAGTGCCCGCCGCTGCAGTTGTTTCACTGCCCCGGCAGATTTCCCCATGATGTCGGCAACCTGCTCAACGGTCAGGCCTGCCACAATTCGAAGCGTCAGGACCTCACGCTGGTCGTCACCAAGGTAGTCCAGGAGCTTCATGACCTCCTTGGGCGCCAAAAGTCCCATCGCTTCCGCCTCAGCGGAACTGGCTTCCCGGGTATCCCGCTCCGGCTCGAACTCGTGTTGTTCCGGTGCCCTGCTTTGCTTCCGATGCTCATCCACCATGCGGGCATGAGCCACCGAGAAAATGAAGGTCCGGAGGCCATGGACCCCGCCGCTGATGTCGTCCATTCGCGGCAAGACTGCCAGGAACACGTCTTGGGTGGTTGCTTCCGGATCTGACACACCTTTGGCCGTCAGATAGCCGAGAACCTGGCCGGCGTACGCCTGGTAGACGGCGCGGAACAGTTCCGCGTTATTGCCCTTGAGTGCATGTAGCGCTTCATCGGTCAATGCGTCGGTCACAGAAATGAGGCTTTCGATCGGCGGCAGGTCCGTTGCTTGGGCCTGGATGTCCGCTTTGTCACCAACGGACGACCCCACCAAGGGTAACTGCTCTGCCGAGCCTTCCATAGAAGGACCCGCTGGCCCGACAAACACCTGCGGGACCAAACTCCTCAGAGACCAAACTCCCCCGAGACAAGGAAGAGCCGAGCTGGAACATGATGGGGGACAAATTCCAGCTCGGCCCTTTCAATGACGTAATCGTCCCAGCACCCCAAAGGGTTACGCGGGGTACAAACTTTTTTTGAAAAACTTTTTAGGCGCGCGTTCGAGGCACGCATCAGGCTTCGAGGAGGCGGCAGGAGCGTACCGAGCAGGCACTATTTCAAGCATCTGAGGCGGGTGTCTATGTTCTGGAGGGGCGGTGTCCGGGCAGGGGTGGGGCCTTGGACTGGTAGCTGTGTCCGGTGGGGGTGGTGATTTCCAGGGTGTGCTTATCGCCCTGGATGGTTCGGGTGGTCCAGCCGGGGTTTTCCTTGGTGTGGTTGCAGGCCTCGCATAGTCCGGCGCCGTTGGCGGGGTTGGTTTTCCCGCCGGAGCGCCACGGGACCACGTGGTCGATATGCCGGATGGGCGCGTCGCAGTACGGCGTCCGGCAGGTATGGTCGCGGGTTTCGATCATACGCCGGACCCGGCCGGTGAAGAGCCGGGCTTTGGAGTCAGTGGCAAGGAGTTCTCCGGTGCCCGGGGCGGTGTAGAGCCGGCGAAGCCAAACAGCGAACTCTTTATCCGGCGTTGTCGCATGTTCTTGGCCGGGTTGCCCTGGTGTGGAGGCTGGGTTCGCACCGGCCGGCCACCGGGTTGCGGCTTGTCCGGGGCTTGGGGTGTGTCCCAGGGCTACGAGTTCCCTTCCCCATTCGGCCGGGACGATTCCGTAGCCTTGGAGCCGTGCTGGTTCGCTGTCGCCTTGGAACAGGGTGCGGTCGGTCATGACCAGGTCCAGGTTGATCCCCGAAAGCCCGCCCGGTGTGCCGGTGATGCGTTCGACGAGGGTGTCGGCCATGACCTGGCCACGGGTAGGGACACCCCCGCCAGGCCCAGCACCCCCGCCAGACCCCGCACCCACGCCAGACGTTGCATCACCGCCGGAGGTTGCATCACCGCCGGAGGTTGCATCGCCGTGGGAGCGGGCCGAATCGGCCGCCCGGCACAACGCGGCATAGGCGGCCACGCCCTGGGCGACCGGGAGCAGGGCGGTGAGGTACGTCATGGTGTCCGGCGCAGGACGGAGGCTGACCGTCCGTTCCTTGGCTGCATGGCTGGCTCGTTGCGTCACCGAGCGCGGGTCACGCCG
>NZ_JBLYIE010000004.1:170252-178482 GCF_048537125.1 Paenarthrobacter sp. PPS72
AGTCACCACTGACAGTGTTGGCCGGAACAGCGCCAGCCCGGGCGGGGACCCGCAACGCGGGGTTATGAGGCCAGGCAGGAACAAGCGCATCAGATACCCCTGCGCCCGCTCCACTTTCCCCAGTCAGCTCCATGAATAAACCATGTCACCAGGCACCGACATTATTAGCTCAGCCTGAAGACTCGGGGTGCAGAGCCGGCCTGAAGACTCGGGGTGCTGCAGAGCCGCGCACGGAGAACTAGTCCGGGAGTTCCGGAGGCGCTTAGCAGCCTGCGGGGACAGCTGGGACTCCGGCACCCAGAGCACCTGCATAAACCCGTCCGGATTACTGTCCGTGGATCAGCCATTGTGCCGCGCGGATAATGGCTTCGTCGCTGCCCTCAGTTCGCAAACCCCCGATGTCCGAGCGTGTTACTGCTGCCCCTTCGAAGAGGCTTACGATCGCGGCAGCGACACCTTGGAGTTCCGGTTCCGGCAAGCCGGGCCTTCCTCGTCGGACTACGCCGGCGACGTGGGCTGCATACTGCGCATAAAAGCTTCGCAGAGCACTCGCCGCTTGCTGGTCCGCGGCCGCCAGTGCCCAGATCTCCAAGTGCATCTTTACGCCTTCAAGGGATGAGTGTTCGTGCAGCAGCGCCGTCAAGAGCCGACGGGAATCATCCCGGGTCAGGCCTGCAGCCGCTCCGGCGCCAAGGTTGAGTCCGGTCCCTTCGTTAAGCCGCGTCAACGAGCGCTCGAGGCTTCTCTCGAGGACAGCCCGGATCAGGTCCGCCCTTGCAGGGAAGTAATGCTGCAAGTGGCCTATCCGAACGCCGGCGGCTGCGGCGAAATCCCGCATGGCAGCATTGGCGTTGCCCTTGGTGACCAATACTTCTTCCGCAGCGTCAAGGAGCGCCGCCTTTCGCAGGGCGCCCTTGCTTTCGGTCATGACCTCAATATTGTCACACCGTGTATTTCAAGTTCTTTGAGCCGGGATGCGGGTTCCGGTACGGATTCGGGGAAAGAAACGCCGGGCTGCGCGCCCTCCGCGAGAACCGTGCGCAGCCCCAGCAACCCACCCAGCGCAGTGAGATGCGCTTGGCCTTGCGGATCGGAAATAACGGCAGTTCGTGTTCCGACCGGACCTTTAACATCCACACGGACATGGGCCGTTCCACCGGCGCCGGGCGAGTACAGCAAGGAGCGACGCAGCGGTGCCCACCGGTCCCCACTACCCCAGCGGAACAGTCCCGCTGCACGCGCGGCGAGTAACGCCGTCGTGGACGTATTGGAACTGAACCCGATCCGGGTTGCCACCGAGCCCGCTCCGATTGTCAGCGGCAAAGTGAACTGTTCAGGAGTGTCCAGCCGCGCCACTTTGGTGCGGTGTCCGGCGATGTCCACCCAGCGCGCGTCAGTCAGGGGACGTACGACGGCGGCCTGGCCGCCTTTGCGTATTTCAAAGTCCAGTCCCAGCCGGTCCATGAAGTCCACTGAATCAACTCCGGCCTTGTCGTTGATGTCGTAACGGATGGCGACATCGATCTGGTCCCCACCACCGGCATCCTGGGCCAAAGCTGCTGCGACGACGTTGGTGACTCCGCCCATCCAACCCGAGCTCAGCAATACGGGAGCGGTTGGCTGCATGAGGGTTGCCCGGGTGAGTGCCCTGGTGACTCGGCTGGTCCAGCGCGTGACGTCAACGTAGGGAATGCCGGCGCTGACCGCGGCGCGGAGCACCCTGTCATCGGGATCATTGACGGCGCTGATGACTGCTCTGACCTTGGCGGTGAAAGGCTCCGCTTGGCTGAGGTCCCATTTCTGCAGCGTTACGTTTCCGCTGGCCAGATGTTTGCCCCGCTCAGGGTTCCGGCCGGTGAGGAGCAGGGGCCATTCGGCTGCAGCGAGTTGGGTCAGGGCTGTACCGACGGTGCCGTAGCCGCCCACGATCAGTACTGGGCCAGTGGTGTCGAGTTCAAGGAGATGGTTCATAAAATTGATTCTAGGTCATATGACCTATTTTCTCGTCAACATCAACCATTGGCGGCAAGAGATAAGTATGCTTAGGAAATGAGCAACCGTGCCTCACTACCGAAAGCCTCGGTGCTGGACACCGCAGCCTTCCTCGCCGACGTCTTCCTTCCCACCGTGGCAAAGGGTCCCATCAAGAGAAGGCCGCGGATGGAAGCCGCGTCTGAGCGCTTGGGCCTGGACGGAAGGGCCGTCTCGCGCATGCGGAGCCTCCAGCTCAAATACCCCGATGGTCCCGTTCTTCTCCGCTTGCCGTTCCGGAGCCAGGCCGTGGCACTGCGACCCTCCGAAGTGCACCGGATCCTTGAAAACTCCCCCGAACCCTTCTCGCCGGCCAGCAGTGAAAAGCGGGGGGCGCTGGCACACTTTGAACCCCGGAATGTGTTGATTTCGACGGGCACGGAACGATCAATCCGGCGCGCACTTCAGGAACAAGCCCTGGACACGGACAGCCCTGTTCATCACCTTGCCGATCACTTTCTCCCGGTCATCCGGGAGGAGATGGATCAACTGCTTTCCGGCCTTCCCAGCGATCAACAACTCGACTGGGAGAGGTTTTCAGCCGCCTGGGAGCGCGTAGTCCGGCGCGTCGTTTTCGGCAACAGCGCTGCGGACGACGTCGAACTGACCCGCAAGCTCACCCGCCTGCGCAAGGACGCCAACTGGTCTGCCATCAAAGTGACCCGAACCAAGACACGCGCTGCCTTCCTGACAACAGTCCGGAAAAGAATGCTTGCCGCCGACCCCGGCAGCCTGGCGCACGCACTGAAAGATCATGATCCATCCCCGGCAGCCGCACCTGTGGACCAAATTCCCCAATGGCTTTTCGCTCTTGATCCAGCGGGAATGGCCACGTTCCGCACACTGGCCCTCCTTGCGTCCCACAAAAACCAGCTCGGGAAGGCGCAGCAGGAGCTGGCTGAGGACACGTCCGGGCACAAACACCTGCCCTATCTCAGGGCCTGCGTCCTGGAGTCGCTACGGCTTTGGCCCACAACTCCCATGATCCTGCGGCAAACCACGCGGGAGGTTCAGTGGGGAGGGGGAATCATGCCCGCTAAGTGCGGCGTCCTGGTTTTTGCCCCGTACTTCCACAGGGACAGCCAGCTACTGCCCCACGCAGACCTATTCCACCCGGAGCTGTGGCTCGATCAGGGCACAGTTGAGGGAGACCGCCCCGGCCAAGGCAAAGACTGGGCACTGGTCCCCTTCAGCGAAGGGCCAGTACGCTGCCCCGGCCGCCAGCTCGTCCTCTTGCTGACCAGTGCCACCCTGGCACGGTTCATTGAAGAGACGGACTTTCGCCTCAGCGATCCAGGTCGGCTGGGACCTGACATCGGACTGCCCTCAAATCTCAACCCGTTCTCGCTTCGCTTCACAGTCCTGAAGAGGGATGCGACTGCGTAGAAAACTGTGACGTGAACTGTAGCTGCGCCAGGAAGACCGCTTCAGCCAGTACCGCGTTTCTGAACTCGCCAAGGTGGACCGATTCGTTGGCACCGTGGGCACGGGAATCCGGGTCCTCCGCCCCGGTAATCAGGATGGAACAGCCGGGCTGCTCTTCGGCGAGCGCCGCCGCAAACGGTATGGATCCCCCAACGCCCATCATGACGGCGTCGGAGCCCCAGGCTGTTTCCAAGGACCAGACGGCGAAACACTTTCTGGTCCATATCCAGTCCCGTTTTGGGATGCCACACCGGTCCCTCTACTGCCACGGAGCCGTCATCGTGGTGGAAGCTGGCCATGAGCTTCGCCAGCACGGTCAGCGCATCAACCACCGGCCCGCCATATGTTCCGGAATGCAGAGCGTGGTCGAGGACGCGAATTCGAATGGTGCCATCCACCAAGCCCCTGAGCTGGCGGTAAGGGCAGGCGTTCGAACCTTCCAACTCCCCGAATCCGCCACGATGGCTGCCTGCGCACGGAGCTCGCTCCCGTGGTCCTTGAACATCCCGGAAAGCGTCGGCGATCCCGATTCTTCCTCCCCTTCGATGAAAATGCTGAGGCCCGGACCGTACCCGGATCCGAGCACCGACTCCACCGCCTGAACGGCCGCGAGGTGCATGACGATGTCTGCCTTATCGTCCGCCACACCCCGCCCGAAGAGCCGGGCGTCACGCGCAACCGGCTCAAAGGGTGGCGCTGCCCAGGCTTCTCTTGGACCGGCAGGTTGCACATCGTGGTGGGCGTAGAGCAAAACCGTGGCGGGCAGCGCTCAGCTCCAACAGCTCCCGGTCAAAGCCGGGCCATGCCACTCCCGGTATCCAGGTGCTGTTGGAGTGTCATTGGTGATTCACCTTGCGCCTAAAGGGGTACGGAGAAGGAGAGTTCGATGAATGGATTGTAAGTTTACTTATCTTTCATTGCCGAGAAGACATGCTGCGAAAGAATGGAGGACCCATGGACCAGAATGAAGCACCGCTGCTGGACGCACTGGCCGAGTACCACCGACTGGACCGCTACGGCTTCACTCCGCCCGGCCATCGCCAGGGACGCGGCACCGATCCCAGGATCCTGGAGGTTATGGGCTTGGATTCATTCCGTTCGGATGTGCTCTCCACTGCCGGTGTGGATGACCGCCAATCCTCCGGCGAATACCTCAGCAAAGCCGAGGAACTCATGGCCGAGGCCGTGGGCGCTGACAAAGCATTCTTTTCGACGTGCGGCAGCTCCCTCTCAGTCAAGGCCTCCATCTTGGCGGTGACCAAGGGCAGCGGCGATCTGTTGATTGGTCGCGACGCACATAAATCGGTGGTGGCTGGAATTATCCTGTCCGGCCTGCAGCCACGTTGGATCCGGCCGCGATGGGACCGCGACCTGCACATTGCCCATCCGCCATCCCCTGAGGAAGTGGAGAAAATGTGGCAGCGCTACCCGGACGCTGCGGCAGCGCTCATCACCAGCCCCACTCCTTACGGGACGTGCGCCGACATTGAGAAAATCGCCGAAATCTGCCATTCCCGCGGAAAGCCGCTCATCATCGATGAGGCCTGGGGTGCGCACCTGCCGTTCCATGATCGACTCCCCACCTGGGCGATGGACGCCGGCGCCGATATTTGCGTGGTCAGCGTCCACAAGATGGGCATGGGGTTGGAACAGGGATCCATCTACCACCTCCAGGGCAACCTGGTGGATCCGGTCAGGCTCAGCCAGTGCGCGGACCTGCTCTCCACCACCAGCGCCAACGTGATGATTTACGCGGCTATCGATGGATGGCGCAGGCAAATGGTCCAGCAAGGGCAGGGTCTGCTGGAGAAGGCACTGACACTTACCGACAGCCTGCGAAGCGATATTGATGCACTGGACGGGCTTCACGTCCTGGGACCCGAGCTCATCAAGGATGAGGCATCCCACGACTTTGATCCGCTTCACGTCCTGATAGACCTGGGAGAGCTTGGTATCAGCGGGTATCAGGCGGCGGACTGGCTGCGCGCCAACTGCAGGATAGACGTTGGCCTCAATGATCACCGCAGGATCGAGGCAACCCTGTCCCAGTCCGACGACGAAGAAACCAGCGAGCGCTTATTGGCAGGCCTGCGCCAACTCATCGATGCCGCTCCGCAGATGCCGAAGCCGTCCAAGGTCCAGCTACCGGAACCGGAGGACCTGGAGATGGAAACTGTCGTGCTCCCAAGGGATGCCTTCTTTGGCCCGGTCGAAAACGTGCCGGCTGAAGAAGCTGCCGGCCGCATCGCAGCAGAGCAGATCACCCCGTACCCTCCGGGCGTGCCGGCAGTTCTCCCTGGGGAACGAATCAACGCAGCAGTGGTGGATTACCTGCGCTCGGGAAGTGCAGCAGGGATGGTGCTCCCGGATCCGGCCGACCCGTCAGTGAAAACCATCAGGGTGGTGGCGCATCATAGGGACGAGTAACAGCAACCCTGTAGCTGAGCGGGAACCGGGAGTAGGCTGCTTGGTATCTGCCGGAGCAATACCCTGAGTACGCAAAGGAGAGATCGTGACACTTCCTCCAACCCACGAGCCGGAGCCATTTCCCCCGGATCCCGGACCTGTACCGCCACCACCGGATCCCACCACCCCGTTCCCACCGAGCCCCATCCCGGACCCGAATCCCACTCCTGGCCCATCGCCGGTTCCTGATCCCGGGCCCGTTCCGCCGCATCCTGATCCGACCCACTAGCCGGCCCCTTCACCAGCGACGCGTCTCCACACCAGAGAAATAGTCAGTAGGCTTATGTTTGATCACGTCGGCTGACCGATGCGAACGAACAGGAGCCCACCATGACGTCGTCCAAGCAAACCGCGCCAGTTAACGTCCGCAGGCAATACAAGCCCGAACTCTGGAAAGATTCCTTGGGCCGGGCGTCCGTGCGGGCAGCTCAGATACTGCTCATACTGACCCTCACGGTGGTGGCGATCTTTGGACTGCTACAAATCCGGCTGCTTGTCATCCCGGTGCTCATCGCACTGATTCTGGCGGCGGCAATCGGCCCCTTCGTCAATATGTTGCGACGGCGAGGATGGCGCGGCGGCTTGGCCACCGGCGTCGCCTTCCTGGGCCTATTGATAGTGCTCGGCGGCGTTATCACCGTCATCGTGCTGTCGGTCCGCAGCCAATGGGACGAGCTGATCAGTCAGGCAGCGCGGGGGGTGGACGAACTCGAGAACTTCCTGCTGACCGGGCCCTTCCCGATTGACCGGGAGCAAATGAACCAGGCACGTGAAGCCGTGGTGGAATTCGCCCAGAGCAGCCAAGTACGTTCCGGCGCAGTAACCGGATTGTCAGTGGTCACCGAGTTCCTGGCCGGCGCAAGCCTGGTGATAGTCATCCTGTTCTTCTTCCTCAAGGACGGCGCCAAAATTTGGGAATTCTTCCTCCGTCCCTTCAAAGGCACGCGCGAAGCCAAGCTTCGCCGCGTGGGCAAGCGCACCATGGAGGTCCTGGGTGGCTACGTCCGGGGAACGGCGATCGTAGCGCTGGTGGACACGGTGGCCATAGGTGCCGCACTGCTCCTCATGCAGGTTCCACTGGCAGTCCCCTTGGCCATCATCGTCTTCATCGGCGCGTTTATCCCCCTGGTAGGCGCAACAGTGGCGGGCATCCTGGCGGCCTTGGTGGCGCTCGTGGCCAATGGGCCAATCGTGGCGCTGATCGTGGTCATTGTTGTGATCGCCGTCAACCAGCTCGAAGGTGATCTGCTCCAGCCGGTCGTCATGGGCAAATCCTTGGAGCTCCACGCGCTGGTCATCCTTATGGCCTTGACCGCAGGCACCATTCTCGCCGGAATCATCGGCGCCGTCCTTGCGGTACCCATCGCCGCCGTTACGTGGGCCATCATCCAAGTCTGGACGGCGGAAGACCCGGATCTGGAACCCATGAATCCGGATCTGCCGCCCGCCAACAGCCAGCCGACGTAACGTCCGGCGAATTACCGCCTAGCCCAGCGCCTTCTTGATCAGTTCGACGATCCTTGCCTCCACCTCAGGCGTGATTTCCGTGAGAGCGAAGGACGTGGGCCACATGGCTCCGTCGTCCAGCTTCGCGTTCTCTTCGAAGCCGAGCGTTGCGTACCGAGCCTTGAATTTGTGGGAGCTCTGGAAGAAGACGATGTTCTTTCCGTCCCTGGCATAGGCCGGCATGCCGTACCAGGTTTTGGGGGTGAGCTCCGGGGCGTGCTCCTTGACGATTGCGTGGAGGCGTTCGGCCATGAGCTTGTCCGACTCGGGCATCTCAGCGATCTTGGCCATGACATCGGCCTCGCCGTCCACCTTGGACGCCTTCTTGCGTGGGGCCTTCTTTAGCTCCTGCGCGCGCTCCTTCATTGCGGCGCGTTCTTCTTCAGTGAAGCCGTCGTAGGACTTCGCTTTATCAGTTGTTCCGGACTCAGCCATGGCGTTCTCTCCCCTGGTCTTGTGACTTGATACCCCTAACGGTAGGGCGCCACCACATGTGCGGCTTCTCCGAAACTGCTCGATTAGCCTGCGGCTATTACCTGCGCTCATTAGCACTGCGGGAGTCTTGAGGTTTTCTTGAGGAACTGTTGACCGAACACAGGATTTGTTCTTGATCCTGGCCCGGCACAGTAGTTCTTGTCAGCCAGAGAGGCTGGAAAAGAACGGCCGGCCGGACCCACGGTGGCCTCCCGAAAGGACCATACTCAGATGGCCATCAGCCTCAAGACCACCTCCGGCAAGATCCTCGCCTCCGTCGCACTGATCGGCACCGCAGCCGCAGTTGCAGGCATGGGCACCTACGGCG
>NZ_JBLYIE010000004.1:178585-292284 GCF_048537125.1 Paenarthrobacter sp. PPS72
AACGCACCGAAACCACCAAATAGAGCGCAACAACAACAGCCGTTCAGCACCGCCACAGCAAAGCCCGGCACAGCAGAAAGAGAATGATCACCATGACACCGCGGAACAGTTTCCGGCGCGCCCTGGTGATCGTCGCCGTCGTCGTTCTTGGCCTGCTGGCCGGGCCAACGGCCGCAGTTGCGGCTTTCACGGGCAGTGACCGCGCTACTCCGCAGTTCTCGGCAGCAAGCATCCTTGCCCCTGCCAGCGCCAGCGTTACGATGCGATGCACCTTGGGACTCCACACCACGGTCACCGTGAATTCCTACGGAACGGTGGCGAACGCCAATTACTACGAGGTGAAGGTCTACGACCGCTCCGGCAACCTCGAGTTCACCGGCGACCTCAGCCACGCCGCGGGAAGAACGTACAGTTCGGGCATCGAGATCATCGGAACCTGGAGCTACGAAATCCGCGGCTACTACAAAGTTCCCGGCACCAACAACTCCTGGACCGGCAAGCCCCTCAAGGGCACCATGACCTGCTGATCAGGTCACCTTAAACTCCAATGGCCCCGACACGCTTATGCAGATGGCGTATCGGGGCCATTGGCACTTTCCGGAAACCAGCCCTCAAACGGCCTGGGAGAAACGCCCCGGACGGAACGTGGCCAGCATCGGGTGCTTGTCGCCGCTCAGGATTTCACCGGAGAGCAATTCGCCTGCGATGAGGCCCAGGGTGGCACCTGAGTGGGTGAAGGCCACGAAGCAGCCAGGCACTTGGCCGAGTTCCCCGAAGACCGGTTCGCCGTCGCCGGGGATGGGCTTGTAGCCGATCTTCCAGGATGCCGGCTTGAGCTCGGGGTTGCCCGCAATGAGCTTGGAGGACTCGTCGGCCAGCTCCTGGACCACGTCATCCGGGATGGTGAAGGAACCATCGGCATGCTCGGTGATCTGCTCTTCGTACCAATCGTGATCCAGGGCGAAAGTGTTTCCCGGATTGGGACGAACAGCAGCCCGCGGCGTATTCATCACGGCAGTGACCTGGTGCTCCACCGGCTTGGTGACCACCAACATGGAAACCGGCGAACCGTTGGGGATCTCCACCCCCAGCGGCTTCACGACGGCGGGCGTCGCCGCCCCGCAGGCAACCAGCACGGCGTCAGCGGGGTACGTTTCACCGCCGGCAGTTTCGACGCCGGTGGCCCGGCCGCCGTCGACCATCACCGAGGCCTTGCCGGCATTAAGGACCAATTGGCCGCCCAAGGCGTGGAATTCCTCCATCAGGAAGTTCACCAGGTCCGGCAGGCTGACCCAGCCTTCGCCGGGATTGAAAATGGCGTTCTCGGGGACGGCGCTGGAATCGATGCCGGGCGTCACCGAGGCAATTTCTTCAGGGGACAGCAGCTTGGAATCGTAGCCAATGGACTTCTCGTAGGCGTGGCGCGCTTCGGTAACCTCGCCCTGCCCGGCCGCATTCCACATGAGTCCGCCCCCGAACTGCAGCCACTCACGGCTGGGATCGGCGGCAAAGAGTGTGCGGTACCGGTCAACGCCGGCCACCCGCAGCTGGTGATACGGCGTGGATCGTTCGCCCGCAGAGTTGAGCCAAGAGAGTGACCGGCCGGTGGCTTCGCTGGCCAGGCCCTGCTCGGTCAGGAGGGTGACTGACGCGCCTTGGCGGAGCAGGTGGACGGCGGTGGAGACGCCCAGGATGCCGCCTCCGATGACGGCGACGTGCTTGGTGGAGGACATGGTTCTCCCTTTCTTTTGGGTAGATGCTGTGAGTCGCGCCTAGGCGAACGTGTGGATGTTTTCGATGATCCTGAGGGTTTCCAGCGCTTCGGTCGGCTGCACCGGAAGAGGCCCCTGCCCATGGAGCGAGGCTGCGAGTTCCCTGTAGAACTGCGGATAGTTGCCCTTTTCGGCCGGGGCGGGCGTCGCTGATCCGTCTACTCCCAGAAGCCCCCAAGACTCCTGGGGTTCTATGCCATATGCGGCGTCCGACGGCGTCATTCCGGCCGCGAGGGCGGGTTCCTGACCGTCGAGTCCCCACTTGGTATAGCCGGCTTTGGAGCCGAGGACGTGGAAGCGCGGGCCCACTTGGGCGGCCATCCCGTTCATCCATAAACGGGTCCGGACGCCGGATTCGTGACGCAGGGATATGAACGCTTCGGTGTCGGCGGCCTCAGGGTGGGGGCCATGGTTGGCGGTCTCGCCGTAGCTCTCCTCCACAGGGCCGAACAGCTGGATGGCTTGGTCGATCAGGTGGGCACCGAGATCGTGGAGGATGCCGCCGCCTTCAGCCAGCGTGGCAGAATCGCGCCAGTTCCCGAAACCTTCCGGACGCCACCATTCAAAGCGCGACTCGAACGTCCGCACCTCGCCCAAGGCTCCCTCCTGCAGCAGCTTCCGTAGCGTGAGGAAGTCGGCGTCCCACCGGCGGTTCTGGAAGACCGTGAGCTGCACACCGGCGTCGGACGCCCGCCCAACAAGCTCCTCACCGTGGGCCACCGTGGTGACGAAAGGCTTGTCCACCACAACGTTGAGGCCATGGGCGATCGCCGTGGCACCAAGTTCAAGATGTGTGAGCGGCGGCGTGCCCAGGACTACGAGGTCCAGGTCCGCGGCGAGGGAAAACATGTCCTCCGGAGTGGGGACAATCCGCGCCCCGGGGTACAGCCGCCGCGCTTCGGCCATGCGCTGTGGATCTGCCGTGACAATGACGTCCAGGGAGTAGCCCGGGTCCGCTTCGATGAGCGGAGCGTGGAACACCTTGCCCGAGACGCCAAACCCGACGACGGCGGTCCGGATGGGTGCCGCTGTTGACTCGCCCATCCCAGGAGTCCCGCGCATCACAGCACTTCCGAGAGGAAGCGCTGCAGGCGTTCGCTGCGTGGGTTGTCGAAGAGCTCGGTGGGGGTTCCGATTTCCACCACTTCGCCTTCGTCCATGAACACCACTTGGTCGGCCACTTTGCGGGCGAAGCCCATCTCGTGGGTGACAACCAGCATGGTCATGCCACGGCGGCCAAGTCCGGCCATGAGGTTGAGGACGCCCTTGACCAGCTCCGGGTCCAGGGCGCTGGTGGCCTCGTCAAAGAGCATGACTTCGGGCTCCATGGCCAGAGCCCGGGCAATGGCGACCCGCTGCTGCTGTCCGCCGGAGAGGTCGCGGGGCCGGTGATCAGCGCGCTCGGCGAGGCCCACCTCGGCCAGGCGGCGTTGGGCGCGTTCCCTGGCCTCGGACTTGGACATCCCCTTGACGCTCCACAGAGCCAACGCCACGTTTTCCAGGGCGGTGTGGTCCGGGAAAAGGTTGAAGTGCTGGAACACCATGCCGATCCGTGCACGGAGGATGTCCGGCTTAACCTTGAGGGCGCTTTCACCGGCCAGCAGTACATCCCCGCTCTTGGGTTCGTGCAGGCGGTTGACTCCGCGCAGGAGCGTGGACTTGCCTGAACCCGAGGGGCCGATGATGCAGGTGGTGGTTCCCGGCGCCACGTTGAGGCTGACGTTGCGGAGCACCTCAACGTCCCCGTAGGCCATGGTCAGGTTTCGCAGTTCCAGGCTGGAGCCGTGGAACTTCTCGATGTCCTGGCTCTTGTTGGTGCTCGGCTGCTTGGTGCTGGGCTGGTTGGTGCTGGTAGGGCTGTTGCTTGTGAGGTTCACGTGTTGCTCCCGGTGATGAGCGGCGAGGCCGCATCGAGTTCCTTGACTTCCTTCAGGCCACTGGTGGGGGCCGTGGGACGACGGCGGCCGGTGCGGAACTTGTTGTCGAAGTAGTTGACCAGGTGGGTCAGGGGCACCGTGATGATCAGGTAGAAGATGCCCGCCATGACCAGCGGTGAAAGGTTGCCGGACAGTACTGCTGCATCCTGGCCCACCCGGAACAGTTCACGCTCGCTGACCAGGAGTCCAAGGAAGTAGACCAGCGATGAGTCTTTGACGATTGCAATGAACTGGTTCACCAAGGCCGGCAGGACCCTGCGAATGCCTTGCGGCACCACCACCAGGGCCATGGACTTGGAGTAGCTCATGCCCAGGGCGCGGCATGCTTCCCCCTGGCCCTTGTCAACGCTCTGGATGCCGGCCCGGAAGATCTCTCCGATGTAAGCGCTGGCAATGAGGCTCAGGGCGATGATTCCCAGCGGGTAAGGAGAGGGCCCGAAGACCGACTGGCTCAACCGTGCGAAGCCTTGGCCAATAAGAAGGATGGTGAGGATGGCGGGAAGGCCCCGGAAGAGGTCCGTGTAGATCCTGGCCGGGATGCGCAGCCACTTGGACCGCGAGATGCCCATGACCGCCACCACCATGCCCATCACTACGCCGAGGATGGTTGCTGCGATGGAGATGATCAGGGTGTTGAGGAGGCCGACTCCGAGGAGTTGGGGCAGCACTTCCACCATTGCTTCAAAGTCGAAGAAGGTGCGGCTGATGGTATTGAGCCAATCCATTGAATGCTCTCAGACGTTGGTTGTGCGGGCGGCTTACTTGCTGGCGGTTGGGGCCGGGCTGGAGGTCTGCTCGGCCTTCGGGAGGTACTGCTCCGGCATCGGTGAACCAGGGAACCACTTTTCGTAGAGCTTCTTCCAGGTGCCGTCTTCCATCGCTTCGGCGAGGCCCTTGTTCAGGGCGTCCTTGAAGGCGGGCTTGTCCTTGGCTATCGCGAAACCGGCCGGGGCGTCGAAGGATGGGATATCCGCGGCGCTGACCAGCCCAAACTGCTCCTGGTATTCCTTGGCTGCCTCGTAGTCCAGGAAGTGGGCGTCCACGGAACCACTGTTGACTGCCGAGATGGCTGTGTTGTTGTCAGGGAAGCGAACCAGCTGCGCGGACGTGAAGTTCTTGACTGCGTAGGCTTCCTGCAGGGTGCCTTGCACCACGCCCAAGCGCTTTCCATTGAGGCCATCGGCGTCGTTGATGCCTGAGGTTTTGGTGGTGATGACCGTCAGGTATCCGGCGAGGTAGCCGTTGGAGAAGTCCACGGTTTCCTTGCGCTTGTCGGTAATGCCGATAGCTGCCACACCTACGTCGAACTGGCCGTTGGCAACGGCTGCCAGGAGTCCGGAGAAGTCCTGTCCGGTGAAGACAACGTTGTCTACGCCGGCGCGGTGGGCTACGTCCTTGAACAGTTCCACGTCAAAGCCGGTGAAGTTACCCGAGCCGTCCGTGAAGGTGTAGGGCTTGGAGTCGCCAAGGCTGGCCACCCTGATGGTGCCGGGTTCAATCAGGCCATACGGGTTCTCTGCGGAGGGAGATGAGCTGGCGGGAGATCCGCCGCAGCCGGAAAGGGCGAGAAGGGCCGCCAGGGCTGCTGCTGCGAGCGCTGCCGGGCGGAAGTTCAGTTTGATCACAGCGTTGTCCAATCGTGGGAGGGAAAGCGGTGCTGTCAGGAGCCGCTGAAAGTTATTTGCTCGATGGGGGGTCTTGTTGAGTCCGGTCTCAGCCCCTAGGATTGAGACCGGACTCACATCGATTGATATGAAATGTAGCGGAACTCACAAAGCCGCGTCAACACCCCTCTTGAAAGGTGAACATGAGCACTGACGGATCCCGAAGGCGGGACGTAACGGTTGCCGACGTCGCCAAAGCCGCGAAAGTGTCCAAGGCGCAAGCCGCCCGCGCGCTGGGCAATTACGGCGCCGTCAGCGACGACGTCCGCGAGCGCGTCCTCGCAGCGGCCGAGGAGCTGGATTACCGGCCCAACGAGCTCGCGCGCAGCATGAACACGGGCAAATCCAACACTATCGGCGTGGTGGTGGGTGACATCGAAAACCCCCACTTTGGGCTCGCGATGAGGGGAATCACGGACACCGCCAAGAAGAGCGGCTACAACGTCATCCTCATCAACACGGACGAGGAACGGGCCGCCGAAGTGGACGCCGTCCGCGTGCTGCTGGACAAGCGTGTCGACGGACTCATCGTAGCTCCAGCGTCGTCCGTGGAAACCTCGCACCTGCAGCAGGTCCGCGAGTCCGGACGCCCACTGGTCCTTCTGGACCGCGCCGCCGCAGGGGTGGACGTTGAGACGTTTGCCGTGGACATGGGAAGCATTTCCTACGAGTCAACCCAGCACTTGATCGAGGCCGGGCACCGACGGATTGCCTTCGTCTCCACCGTCCGGACCGACGCCCCCTATGTACCCGGGATGACGCTGGATTCCTCGCAGATCTCAGATCGCCTGGACGGGATCCGCCGGGCTTTCGATGACGCGGGCCTTCCCCATCCCGCGGACCTCATCCGGCTCAATGCAGGCGACGCAGACTCCATCATGCGGATCACGCAGGACCTGTTGAGTGGACCGGGTGCCGCCACGGCCATCATTGCCTCGGACGGCCTGATCGCCTTGAGCGTTGTGGAAGCCATCCAGGAATCCGGGCGCTCCATCCCGGACGACGTCTCGTTCCTCATGTACGACGATTTCGCCTGGACCCGCCTCACCACTCCCCCGCTCACCGTCATCGCCCAGCCGGTCTATGACATGGGAATTGCCGCGGCCTCTGCGCTGATTCGGCAGATCGAAGGACGGAAAGCTGCCGGACCCGGCCCGGAGTTGGTGGCCACTTTGATACAGCGGGGATCCGTGGGGGTACCCAGGGATGCGGAGGTGCTGGTGCCCGCCGCCGGGATCGCGGGAATGCTGCCGGATCGCCGGTAGCTTTGGGGTGGTCTCGGCGTTTTCCCGCGATCTCGCCGCCTATGCCGTGTGGACTTCGCCTTCTTCGGGGTCGTCGGCGGAGCGGACCTCATTCCGGATGATGCCCAGTTCCTCGAGCCGGGCAGACATTCCCGCACCATCCGGAGCATAGATCCACGGGACTCCCGGAGTGGGCTGGCCTCCGGACTTCGACCGCCCACCTGCCAGGACCGCTTCACCCACGGAGAGCTGGCGAATCGCGATGGCCCGGACATTGGCGGGGTGACGTTGGGCGAACTCGGAGTAGATCGCCTCGTCATGCTGTCCGTCGTCGCCCACCAACAGCCACTTCATATTGGGGAACTCCTCCGCGAGGCGCTCCAGCGAGGTCCTCTTGTGCTCCTGGCCGCTGCGGAACCAGCGGTCAGGAGTGGGGCCCCAGTCGGTCAGGAGCTTGGGACCGGCGGGGTACAAGTTGCGGGACAGGAAGCGCGACAGTGTTGGGGCCACGTTCCATGCCCCGGTGGACAGATACAGCACAGGTGCGGACGGCGCTGTCCTGGCGATCCGCTCATACAGCACAGCCATACCCGGTGTGGGGGTCCTCGCGTGCTCGTTGAGGACAAAGGTGTTCCATGCTGCCAGGAACGGGCGCGGCAGCGCGGTGACCATGACGGTGTCGTCAATGTCAGACACGACGCCGAAATCGGCATCGTCCGCGACGATCTCCACGGGAGCCTCCACGGTTTCGGACTCCCCGGATTGCAGCGTGATGGTGTGCCAGCCGGCGTCGAGGGCCACCGGAATACGAGCATCGACCACACCTCCACGGTCAGCCCTGACATTGAAAACGGTGCCGTCGATGGTCACGTTCACCCGGGCATGGGCCACGGGGGCGCTGGTGAAGTTTCGCCAGCCGCGCATGCTTTCCTGCAACGGATTTGTGTGACCTGCGGCATCCCTGGGATCGCTGCGGACCACTCGAGCCAGGACCCGGACCCAGGACGTGCTGCCGTATCCGGTGTAAGGGATGACGGTCTCCACCCGGCCACGCCGGATAGCGAGACGCGTCTGGAAACCAAGCCACGCGTCGTCGAGCCTCATGGCCAGGTGGCGGCGTCCTTTGCTCAGTGGCGTGGGGCCTTCAGTGTCAGCGGCGTCGGATTGGGGGCGCGGTTTCATGGGACGGGGAGACATGCGTCCAGTCTTCCACGGCGGGACATTGGGGACGAGTTTCATTGCTAAACAGCTGTGGTGGGCGCCCGGCCTTCATCACCGTGCTGCTTGCGTGCTTCAGCGGCCCGGAGCCGATCCAGCCGGTTCATCAGGGGCGCAGTGGTGGCCCCGTGGACCACGATGGACAGTGCCACCACCAAGCCGATCATGGCCCAGAGTTCGCGTGCCTCGGCGTCGAAGTTTCCCTGGGTCAGCGCGTATCCCACGTAATAGAGAGACCCGATTCCGCGGATGCCGAAGTAGGAAATGGCCAGGCGTTCGCGAGGACCGGTCTTGCCGCCCATCAACCCGAGCCATCCAGCCAAAGGGCGGACCAGCAGGAGGAACGCCAGAGCAACCAGCAGTTCCGCCCAGCCGATCCCCTCGAGGAGTCCACGGGCTATGGCACCGCCAAGGAGCACCAGGATCACCACCGTCATGAGGCGCTCCAGCTGCTCCACGTAGCTGTGCAGCACCTGATGGTAGGAATGGTTGTGCTCAGCGGACCGGATGGTCAGGGCGCAGAGGAAAACCGCGACGAACCCGTAACCCTCCACCATCTCCGTCACGCCATAGGCCAGGAAGGTAGCCGCGAGCGCCACGAAGCCCTCGGAGTGTTCGGACAAGCGGAAGCTCTTACCCTTGGCGGCGAAAAAGACCAGGCTCAGAAGCTTGCCGGTTCCAAATCCGAGCAATACCCCCGCCCCAATGCGCCAGAGGACATCCAACGCAAGCCACTCCCCCAACCAGGCGTCCGGGGAGGCCCCCACCAGGCTGATGAGGATGGCCAGATACACAAAGGGGAAGGCGAGCCCGTCATTCAAGCCTGCCTCGGAGGTCAAGGCAAAGCGGACCTCGTCCTCGTCCGGGTCGTCCTCAGTGTCTGCAGGTTTTCCTACCTGGACCTCGGATGCCAGCACAGGATCGGTGGGAGCGATCGCAGCCCCTACCAGGATGGCGGCCGCCAGGCCCAGGCCCAACACCCACAGGCCAAGGAGCGTCATCACCAGGATGCACAAGGGCATGACGATCCCGAGGAGGCGCCAGGTTGTGGTCCATCCGCGCCAACGGAAGGGCCTGTCCAAGGCCAGTCCAGCGCCCATAAGGGAGATGATGACGCACACCTCCGTCAGGTGCGTCGTGAAATCCGCATACTGGACGGGGTCCGGGTCCGGTAAATCGGGAAGCAGGGTGAACGCCAGAATTCCGCTGCCCACAAAGACCATGGGCATGGAAAGCGGCATGTTGCGCAACAATTTCGGCAGGACTGCTGCGGCCAACACCGCAAAGCCTGCCGAGAGGAACAGGATGCTGGGGGCTTCAAACATTGTCTTCTTCCTGCAGCGTACGACGCGCGTCTCAGAAGCCTAGTCGGCTGCCAGGGCTGCGTCGATCAGGACTTGGGCTGCTTGACGCGCCTGCCCGGCGGCGTCCGAAGTTCCGGCAATGGCCGCAGTAGTCTGAGCTCCTTCGGCAAGGATCGCGAGTTGCGGTGCCAAGTAGGCCGGTGCGCCCGCCTCGGCCGCCAAGCGCGCCACGTATTCCTCGCAGTGAGCTGCCGCCGTCGTGCGTTGACGTAGCGCGCGTCACGTTCTATGATTTATGAATCGATTCAAGATGTAACCTTCCTCACGCTGAATGACCACTTTGTTCAGTCCTGGATGGGAAGAGTTCTTGTTCCTTGCCAACGACGCCAGAGGAGTACTGCGACGTGACAGTCACGCACCGGAGGGATTCAACCACCTCCCCCAACGCCGCAATCGGCCACAAAGATCCCCGGAAAGCCGCCATGAGCGGTTGGATCGGAAGCGCGCTGGAGTACTACGACTTCGCCCTGTATTCACTGGCGGCGACGCTGCTGTTTCCCACCATCTTCTTTCCCACGGAGAATCCCACAGTCGGCATCATCGCCTCGCTGGCCACTTATGCCGTGGGCTATGTTTCCCGCCCGCTCGGCGCCGTAATCCTTGGCGCCTACGGTGACCGGCACGGCCGCAAGAAAGTGCTCGTCTTTGCGATGCTGCTCATGGGCTTCGCAACCTTTGCCGTCGGACTCCTGCCCACGTACGGACAGGTGGGCCTCCTGGCTCCCGTCCTCCTGGTGATTCTCAGGTTGATCCAAGGATTCGCCGTCGCAGGGGAACTCGGCGGTGCCAGCGCGATGATCGTGGAGCACTCCCCCGATGCCAAGCGCGGGTTCTTCGCGAGCTTCAGCCTGCAGGGCACCCAAGTGGGATCCATTCTGGCCACAGCCGTCCTGATTCCGCTCGCGGCCCTCCTCCCTGAAGAGCAGTTCCACTCCTGGGGCTGGCGCTTGCCGTTCCTGCTCAGTGCCGTAGTGATCATCGCAGGCTACGTCATCCGCCGCCGCGTGGAAGAGCCTCCGGCATATCTGGCCCAGTCCGAGGACGCCAGTGCCAAGCGAGGCTTCCCCCTGGTAGACCTCCTGCGCACCCACCCCTGGGTTTTGCTCCGCTGCATCATCATGACGTTCACCAACGTGATCGGCATGGCCACCCTCATCTTCGGCGTCTCCTTCGCCACCCAAAAGGGCTACGGCATCGGTTTCTCCAGCAGCGAGTTCCTTTGGGTAACCCTGGCCGCCAACGTTGCCGCCGTGCTGACCATCCCGCTGTTCGGTGCCCTGTCCGACAAGATCGGCCGGCGAGCACTGATGGTGGCCGGTGGCATTGCAGGCGGCTTGCTGACCGTGGGCTACCTCTGGGCGATCGAACAGCGCAGCCTCCCCTTGGTGTTCGTCTGCGTCGTGATCGTCCAGGGCATCCTCTTCCAGATGTGGAACGCCACGTTTGCCACGTTCTTCCAGGAGCAGTTCCCCATGCGGATGAGGGTGACCGGTTTCGCGGTCTCGCAGAACATCGGCCTCATGATTGCATCCTTCTTCCCGAGCATGTTCACCGCTATCGCGCCTCCGGGATCCGCGAACATCCCCATGGTCATCGGCCTGACCACACTGGGAATCTGCGCCGTCTCTGCGGTGGCCACCCTCCTGTCCTCGGACACCAAGGGCAAAACACTCGAGGACCTCGAGGCCCGCTGACGCTGTTCCGCCGTCGAGATCGCAATCCCTGCACCGAGATCGCCGGAAAGTCTCCAGTTCGCTGGTCGCTTCCGGCGATCTCGCTTTTTTCCAGCGACCTCGCAGCCAGCCCTGAATCCAGGCCAGCTATGTGGCACTATGGCAGACAGATTGCCAAGCCCTGGATATTTCAGATCAGCGAGGAGAACGTTACGTGAGGACACCCGTCAAGATCGCCGTGACCGGCGCGGCCGGCCAGATCGGCTACAGCCTCCTCTTCCGGATCGCCAGCGGCGCCATATTTGGCCCCGATACTCCAGTGCAACTCAGGCTCCTGGAGATCACGCCCGCCTTGAAGGCACTCGAGGGTGTTGTGATGGAGCTCGATGACTGCGCGTTTCCCGCGCTCGACTCGGTGGAGATCGGCGACGACGCCGATCATATTTTCGACGGCGTCAATCTCGCCCTGCTCGTCGGCGCCCGTCCGCGCTCGAAGGGCATGGAGCGCGGCGACCTGCTCAGTGCCAACGGCGCTATCTTCACAGCACAAGGCAAGGCGCTGAACCGGGTGGCGGCCGACGACGTCCGTATCGGCGTGACGGGCAACCCGGCGAACACCAACGCCTTGATTGCCATGACCAACGCCCCGGACATCCCCGCGTCGCGATTCAGCGCCTTGACCCGGCTCGATCACAACCGCGCCCTTGGACAGCTTGCCAAAAAGACCCAGGTGGGGGTTGGGGATATCCGCAGAATGACGGTCTGGGGCAATCATTCCGCAACGCAGTATCCGGACATCTTTCACGCAGAGGTCGCCGGCCGGAACGCAGCCGAGGTGGTGAACGATCAGGCCTGGATCGAGAACGAATTTATCCCCACGGTTGCTCGGCGAGGTGCAGCGATCATCGAGGCCCGGGGCGCATCCTCCGCGGCATCGGCAGCGTCGGCAACGGTCGACGCCGCCCGCGACTGGCTACTGGGCACCCCCGAGGGCGATTGGGTTTCAATGGCGGTTGCATCGGACGGATCGTATGGGGTGCCGGAAGGTCTCATCTACTCATACCCGGTGACCACCTCAGGCGGGAACTGGGAGATTGTGAAAGGCCTGGAGGTTAACGACTTCAGCCGCAGGATGATGGACGCGACCGCTGCTGAGCTTTTGGACGAGCGGGCTGCAGTGGCTGAACTCGGCCTGATCTGATCCCTATCAATGACGGGGTGTTGGCGTGACCAGGCGCGCAAGATCGGTGCCGGGCGCTGCTAGCCGGTCCACTGTGCTGAAGATGAACTCCTGCATTGCTGCTGCGGCTGCTGAAGGTCCAATGTCGTTGCGTCGGGCCAGGTTGACGGTTCTTGTCAGCGAAGGATTGACCAGGCGGGCACTACGCAGTCCGGGCCGGTCGATGACCACCATGGCCGGCACCACCGCCACACCCAGGCCCCGTTCCACGAACCGCAGCACGGCGTCCATTTCGGCGCCCTCGACGGCGATCACAGGTTCCAAACCCTTGGCAGAGAACGCAGCCTCGGTGGCTACGCGCAGGTCATAGCTTCGGTTGAAGGCGACCTGCGGAATGTGTGCCAACTGCTCCAGCGTGTACTCTTCCGGTGACGCTGAGCCGGCGGCGGAGACAACCACCAGTTCCTCGGTCAGCAGCGGTATCAGTTCAGTGCCTTGCACGGCGGGGTCTACTCCGCGGGTGACCACCAAAGCCAGGTCCAGCGCGCTTTCGTTGAGGGCGTCTACCAGGAAACGGGAACCGCCTTCAGTGATGTGCAATTCCACCCCGGGATGTGCGCTTCGGAAAGAGGCCAGTACATCGGCCACCAGCGAGACGCACAGGGTTGGGGTGGCGCCCAAGCGAATACGGCCCCGCCGCAACCCTGCGAGTTCGTCCATCTGTTCGCGCGCGGTCTCCGCGTCGCCAAGCATGCGCCGGGCGATGGGCAAGAGGAGTTCCCCCGCATTCGTCAGAGTCGCCCCGGACGGTCCCCGGTGGAAAAGGGCCATTCCAAGATCGGCCTCAAGTGCTGCGATCTGCCTGCTCAAAGAAGGCTGCGCGAGATACAGTTGCTCGGCCGCGCGCGTGAAATGGCCCACTCGGGCGATGGCTTCGAATGAGCGTAACTGCTCCAGCTTCATCGTCATAGCATAAATGCATCGGGTTGAGTCGAACAATTCATTGGAAACATGGGGGCGGCCCTTCTACCGTTGAAAACATGAAACCCAACACCACTCCAGAACGTCTCATGTCCACTTCCGTACTGGTTATCGGCACTGGCGGTGCCGGCCTGCGCGCCTCGATAGAACTGGCCGAGCGAGGGGTGCAGGTGCTGGCCGTGGGAAAGCGCCGCAAGCACGACGCCCACACGAGCCTGGCCGCCGGGGGGATCAACGCAGCCCTGGGCACCATGGACCCTGAGGACAGCTGGCAGCAGCACGCCGCCGACACCTTGCGGGAGTCCTATTTCCTGGCCGACCCGTCCATCGTCGAGACGGTGGCTCGCAACGCTGCCCGAGGTATTGAAGACCTTGAACGGTGGGGAATGCCGTTCGCCCGGGAAGAAGATGGACGCATCTCCCAGCGCTTCTTCGGCGCGCATAAGTATCGCCGCACCGCCTATGCCGGGGACTACACCGGGTTGGAGATTCAGCGCACGCTGATGCGCCGGGCGGCGGAGTTGAACGTGCCCATCATCGACACTGTCTACATCACCCGGCTCCTCGTCGCCGACGGCACCGTTTTCGGCGCTTACGGGTTCGACATCGTGGACGGCACCCCTGTGCAGATCCACGCCGATGCCGTCATCCTGGCCGCTGGCGGACATACCCGCATCTGGCGGCACACCTCATCACGACGCGATGAGAACACCGGGGACTCCTTCAGGCTGGCCGCCCTGGCCGGGGCACGGATCCGCGACGCCGAACTGGTCCAGTTCCATCCTTCCGGCCTTTTGGAGCCCGACGACGCCGCCGGCACCTTGGTCTCGGAGGCAGCGCGCGGCGAAGGAGGCATTCTCACGAACGCCCTGGGCGAGCGCTTCATGGAACGCTATGACCCCGAGCGCATGGAACTTTCCACCCGGGACCGCGTTGCGCTGGCCGGATTCACCGAGGTCGCCGAAGGTCGTGGGACCGCGAAGGGCGGCGTCTACCTGGACGTTTCGCACCTGCCACGGGAAACCATCATGGAAAAGCTGCCACGTGTTTACCGCACCCTGATCGACTTGCAGATGCTGGACATCACCACCACCAAAATCGAAATTGCTCCCACCGCCCACTACTCCATGGGCGGGGTCTGGGTTGCACCGGAAGACCACGGCACCGGAGTGAACGGCCTCTACGCAATCGGCGAAGCATCTTCCGGGCTTCACGGCGCCAACCGCCTGGGCGGCAATTCACTGATTGAGCTGCTCGTTTACGGTCGCATTACCGGAGAGCACGTGGCCGACTACGTCCATGCATGCACCCACCTGGTCCGGGATCCCGCCGCGGTCGGCATAGCCCGGCAGGAAATGCAGTCGCTGCTCAGTGAACGCGGAACAGAGTCCGCGCGGCGGCTGCAGCGTGAATTGCGCAACCTCATGACTGAACACGCCGGGGTGGTGCGGACCGAACAAGGACTGGAACAAGGGCTTGAGAAGTTGACCGCCTTGGAGGAGCGCGCCCAGCTGGTTACCGCCCACCCGGACATTGCAGGGTTCGATGACCTGGCCCACGCCTACGACCTCCTCGGCTCCCTCCTGGCAGCACGAGCCACCCTGGAGTGCGCCTTGGAACGACGCGAAACCCGCGGCGCCCACAACCGTGCCGACTTCCCGGAGGCAGATCCCGAGCTGCAGGGGAACTTTGTCTGGTCAACGGATGAGGGCGTCACGTTCGAAAGTCTTCCTCCGGCTCCGGATTCCTTCCGAACCCTCGCCGAGGCCAACTCGGACGAGTCCATGGCCGGCAAGCTGGTGGAGTAGAGGACCAAGCTCGTGGAGTAGAGGACCAAGCTGGTGGAGTAGAGGACCAGGGCCACGCCCGACCTTAGTCGAAGAAACCGACGATGTACCCGATGAAGAACAGCAGCGTGAGCAGCACGCCGGCGCCGATAGCCGCGAGCCAGGCCACTTGCGTCCCCTTCCTGGGACCGCCTTCATCGTGGCCTTGGGGGCCGGCTGTTGACGACTCGCCGGGAGGGGTCTCGCCAGGCGGCACTCCCCCGCCTGGCTCCAGGCCGGTGATCTTATCCTCATACGGGTCGGGGTTGCTTCCGGACACCTTCACTCCCTCGATCGCAGCGCTGTTGCTCCATGCCAGCGTATCGAATCACCGCGCCCAGACCTACAGCAACCTTACTATTCGGCCCCAGCGATTCTCAGGACTGCCGGCGGGCTGCCGTGGCATCTTGCGTGGACGTGCGCAGCCTGTACAGGGACGTGGTGGCCGTGATGTAGAGGTCGTGCCCATCAACTCCGCCAAAGCAGAGGTTAGACACCTTTCCAGGAACCTCGACGGCGGCCAGCAGCCCGCCGTCGGGGGCGTACACGCGCACGGACGACCCTGCGGAAGTCCACACCCGGCCATCCACATCCACGCGGAATCCGTCCGAGGCCGCGTCGTCTTCGAGTTCAACAAAAGTCCTGCCCACTCCGCAGGTGTCACCCTCCACCGGGTAGACAGCGATCCGGAAGGGAACTCCGTAACCCCCACCCGCGGTGTCCGAAACGTAGAGAAGCGATTCCTCCGGGGAGAATGCGAGGCCGTTAGGGTGCACCAAATCGGTGACCACCGGAGTCAGTTCTTCCTTGGCCGGGTCGAAGCGGAACACGTAGCAACCACCGTATTCCTGTTCGCCTTCATGTCCTTCCACCGTGCCGGGCAGGATTCCGTAAGGAGGATCGGTAAACCAGACCGTACCGTCAGCGGCCACCACAACGTCGTTGGGCGAATTGAGCCGATGCCCGCCGAACGCTTCGACGATCGGCGACACCACGCCGTCGTGGTCCCGCTCAACGCGCCTGCGGCCGTGGCTGCACTGCACCACACTGCCGTTGTGGTGGAGCGCACGCCCGTTGGTGTATTCGACGCCGGTGGCGTACTCGCGCGTTGCGGCGGTGGAAGGTGAGAACTCGAGGATCCGGTTGTTGGGGATGTCGCTCCAGCGGAGGGTCTGCGATTGTGGAAGCCACAGGGGACCTTCAGCCCAAATGGTTCCTTCAAACAACTTTTCCAGCCTGCCAGTGATCAGTTCTTCCATGTGTTCGAGACTAATCGTTGGCAGGTTCCGAGCTGGACTTCCGGGCCCGTTCTTTGCTGCCGTGCTTTGCGTAGGCGGGCATCGCTAGGACTGCTGCAACAGTGAGGAAGGCACTGACAAGCACGGCCAGGAAGACCGCCGTGGACGCGTGCACGGTAGTTTGCGGATCGGGGCCGCCGGGACCACTGGCGTAGATGGCGTTGGCAATGGCGCCGAAAACGGCCACGCCGATTGAACTGCCGATTGAACGCGCAAAGAGATTTGTTCCTGTGACTACGCCGCGTTCATTCCATTCGACGCTGGTTTGCGCGGCAATAAGACTCGGCGTTGCCACGAGCCCCAGCCCGACCCCGACGATGAAGCAAGCCATGGCCACCAGCAGAATGTTGGGCGTGGACGCAGTCAGGGCAAGAACGGCGGCGCCAATCACCGTGATCACGACGCCAATGATGGCCGTGTTCCGAAACCCGATTCGAAGATAGAACCTGCCGGCTTGCGACGCACTGATGGGCCAGCCGATGGTCAATGCCGCCAAGGCGAGGCCCGCGAGGAGCGGTGAGGTGGACAGTGCGCCTTCAAGGAAGGTGGGGACGTAGGAGGTGATGCCAAGCATGACCGCACCTACACCGAAGGCGATCATCGCCGTCGTGGCCAAAAGCCTGCGGGAGACTACCCACGGTGGCAGGATCGGCTCCGCCGCCTTCCTCTCCACCAAAAGAAAGGCGACAAACAGCAGTGTTCCGCCGGCAAAAACGGTAATGCTGATGGCGGAGTCCCAGGGCCAGGCTTGGCCGCCCTGAAGGGCCCCGAGGATGAGCAGGCTCAACGAAACCGTCAACAGCCCGGCACCGAGGTAGTCAATGCGGTGCTTGGTCCGCTCCACGTTCTCGTGGAAAGTACGGAGGAGCATCCACCCAGCCAGCAGGCAAAGCGGGATGTTGATCAGGAAGATCCACCGCCAGATTCCAAGCGATGCGAAGACCCCTCCCAACGTTGGTCCCACAACGGAAGAAATGGCCCACACACTGGCCAGATACCCTTGGACTTTTGCCCGCTCTGCAAGCGTGTAGATATCGCCGGCAATCGTGATCGCCACAGGCTGGACCGCGCCTGCCCCGAGTCCCTGAAGCACCCGGAAGGCAATGAGGGCAGGCATGCTCCACGCCAGGCCGCAGAGAATCGAGCCAAGCAGGAAAAGGCCAATCCCTCCGAGGATGATCGGCTTACGGCCCACGACGTCCGAGAGTTTGGCATAGACCGGCACGGAAACTGCCTGCGCCAGAAGGTAGGCGGAAAAGAGCCAAGGGAACGAGGCAAACCCGCCGATGTCCTCCACGATTGAAGGCACTGCCGTGGCAACAATGGTGGCATCGATCGCCACCAGGCCTGTGGCGAGCATTAACGCAATCAGGATTGGTCCCCGCCGCGAACGGAACCCTACCCCTTCGTCCGTCGCTGTGCTCATGCCCACTCCTTTAGCGCCGTATCCTTGGTTTCGTTTTCGAACTGAGTAACCCCGCGGACCGGTAAATTAGTCCTTGGGAAGTAAAAGCCCCATGGCGTGCCAGTCGAAATGAGGAGAGATTCGGCCAGAGACCAGGCTAGTTTATAGCCCGAAGTCTGGCTAGAATAAGTTCATGAGAACAGTGCCGCTTAGCGAAGCCAAGGACAAGCTCTCCGCACTTGTGGAAGAAGCAGACTCAACTCACGAGATCATTCAGATCACACGACACGGCCACCCATCCGCCGTTCTTATGTCTGCGGACGACTTGGAATCCTTGCAGGAAACTATCCACTGGCTTTCACAGCCTGGCATCCGCGAAGACCTCGATCAGGCCAAACGAGACATCGCCTCAGGCAATACCACCAGTGGCGACGATCTGCGCCGCGAGTTCGGACTCCCGGCACAGTGACCGATCCTCTCCCCACCAACCCAGGTCCATGGAGAATCGAAGTCACAAGCCCGGCGCTACGCGGCTTCAGGAGGCTACCGGAAAAAGCCGCTACCGCGATCATTGAATTTGTTACCGGAGCCCTCGCCGGGAATCCGCACCGGCTCAGCAAGCCATTGACGAACGAACTTCTCGGTCTTCGCACCGCTCGCAGAGGTGATTATCGGGTGCTGTTCACTTTGGACATAGAAGAGCACGTCCTTTATGTCCACCGCATCGACCACCGTTCTGACGTTTACAAACCGCGGTAACCGTCAGCCCCTGATGTCCACTTTTCCTGGTGGAGCCGTTCGAATCCATCCAGGAGCAGGTCAAGGGCAAACTCGAACTCGAATTGGTCGTCGCAACCGCTCCCGACTACGGAACCGTCGTCATGGGCTGCTGCGCCGGCGATGCTCAAGAGATTGGGGTAGCGCTCAGCCATTTGCTGCGCCATGGCGGCCCTGACTTCCGGGGTTACCTCTGGTCGCTGGTTCTCATCCCGCCCTGCGGTGTCATCAAAGACCTCCTGGGTAAAACCCCACATACGGCTGCCCATGGCATGCATGACGTGGTGGGTGAGGTCAGCAGAGAAACCACCGGCCAGGAACATCCCCGCAAAGCCGTCCATATAGCCCAGTACGGCGGGCGTCACGTTGGTGCGGGTCTCAATGACAGGGCGGGCCCAGGAATGCCGCAGGAGTACCTGCCTGGCCGAAAGGACCCGGAACCGGACAGCCGATTTCCATGGAGCATCCGGAACAGGGGGGTCGATCTCGCCCACGATAGTGTCCACCATGCCGCCGAGGAGTTCTTCCTTGTTGGCAACGTGCTTGTAGAGCGCCATTGGAACAACACCCAGTTCCAACGCGAGCCTACGCATACTGAGCGACTCGATGCCCACCTGGTCCGCGAGCGTGATGGCTGCGCGCAGCACGCGATCACGGTTCAGGGGTACGCGCCGGGCGGCCTCCGCCAGCTGGGTCATGTGACTCCTTCCGCACGAACGGTTACCGAAGCTGTTGACAGGTATACAGCGTACACCTAATGTTTGAGGCATGAAGGTGTACGCCGTACACCTTTCTCACAATTCATCCGGAACGCAGGCAGAGTCATGACATCCAAAACCACCAGATACGTCCGAACCCGCCGTACAGCATGGGCCATCCCCACTGCGCTGATCATCCTCAGCCTCATTCCGGTCATCGCCGGCGCTGCCCGCCTCACCGAACTGACGGGCGGCGCCACCGTCACCCCACAAAACGCCAGGTTCTTCGCTTCGCCCATCCCCGTGGTCACGCACATTGTCACAGTCACGGTGTACAGCCTGCTCGGAGCTTTTCAGTTCGTCCCCACACTCCGACGAGGCAGGCAGTCTTGGCACCGAATGGCCGGACGCGTCCTTATCCCGGCGGGCCTGCTGGCAGGTCTTTCCGGCTTGTGGATGTCCATGTTCTACGCCCTGCCGGAGGGCGACGGCGAAGCACTCCTGGTGATTCGGCTGGTGTTTGGTTCCGGAATGGTTGCGAGCATCTTCATGGGCATCCTCGCGATCCGCCGGAGGGACTACGCCATTCACGGCGCATGGATGACACGTGCCTACGCCATCGCACTGGGCGCCGGAACCCAGGCCTTCGTGCTTCTTTCATGGATGCTGGTGGTCGGCCCCACCTATGAGACCACGCGGGCGGTCCTCATGGGCGCATCCTGGGTCATCAACCTGGCGGTGGCCGAGTACTTCATCCAGCGACGGCGGGCCACCGCTCAGTTCCGTAAGGAACCAAGGTGACCCGCCGTCGTCGCAATTCAGTAAATAGTTAGTCGTTGATCAGGTCGTGAACAACGATCGTCTGATCGCGGTCCGGTCCGACGCCAATGGCTGAGAAGCGCGTGCCGGAGAGCTTTTCCAGGGCCAGCACGTAGTTGCGCGCGTTCTCCGGCAGGTCTTCCAGGGTACGGGCGCCGGTGATGTCCTCGGTCCAACCGTCGAAGTACTCGAAGATGGGCACTGCGTGGTGGAACTCGGTCTGTGTCATGGGCATTTCGTCGTGGCGCACACCGTCAACGTCATAGGCAACGCAGACCGGGATCTGCTCGATGCCGGTGAGGACGTCCAGCTTGGTGACGAAGTAGTCCGTGAAGCCGTTGACGCGGGAAGCGTGGCGGGCCAGGACGGCGTCGTACCAACCGCAGCGGCGGGGGCGTCCGGTGTTCACACCGAACTCGCCGCCGGTCTTCTGCAGGTAAACGCCCATCTCGTCGAACAGTTCCGTGGGGAACGGGCCGGCGCCAACACGGGTGGTGTACGCCTTGATGATGCCGATGGACCGCGAAATGCGGGTAGGGCCAATGCCCGAGCCAACAGAGGCTCCGCCAGCCGTGGGGTTGGAGGAGGTGACGAACGGGTAGGTGCCGTGGTCCACGTCCAGGAACGTGGCCTGGCCGCCTTCCATCAGCACAACCTTGCCCTCATCCAGTGCATTGTTCAGCTCAAGCGTGCTGTCGATAACAAGCGGGCGCAGGCGCTCGGCGAAGGACAGGAAGTACTCCACGATCTCGTCCGCAATGATGTCGCGGCGGTTGTAGACCTTGACCAGGAGTTCGTTCTTCTGGCGCAGCGAACCTTCTACCTTCTGGCGGAGGATGGACTCGTCAAAGACATCCTGGACACGGATACCCAGGCGGGCCACCTTGTCCATGTATGCCGGGCCGATACCGCGGCCCGTGGTGCCGATGGCGCGGCTGCCAAGGAAGCGCTCGGTCACCTTGTCCAGGACCTGGTGGTACGGAGCAACCAAGTGGGCGTTGGCCGAGACACGCAGGCGGGATGTGTCCGCGCCACGGGCTTCAAGGCCGTCGATTTCCTGGAACAAGGCCTCGAGGTTTATCACGCAGCCGTTGCCGATAATAGGTATTGCGTTGGGGCTCAGGATGCCCGCGGGAAGGAGCTTCAGCTCATACTTCTCACCGCCAACAACCACGGTGTGCCCGGCGTTGTTACCGCCGTTGGGCTTGACCACGTAGTCAACGCGGCCACCGAGCAGATCGGTTGCTTTGCCTTTGCCTTCGTCGCCCCACTGGGCTCCGACGATCACGATAGCGGGCATGGGATCCTCCCCCATTCTTTCGGGCCCGGACCCAGCCGGATGACCAGGACGAGACGCCGTACATGAGAATGCCCCGACATAGCTGGTGCAGCCTTGCACGAGGCACGGCATACGCAAGAGTTTCGGGGCTCTTACCAGCCAAGTTTAGCCGATGACAACGGTTTCTCTGGTGTTCGTCCGGTGTTGGGGCGTCGGTTGTGGACAAGTCATGGAATGGCGAGCGCCACGGGACCGGCCGCTGAACTGCCTAATTTCAGGCTTAGCAAGCCAGCGCTGTCCACCAACCCCACCCGGATGGCGGAGACCTTGAACTCTCCCTCCACAGCCGTAACATCCGCAGGCTTGGTGCCGGGCCACACTTGGTCCGGCTGGACATTGACATGGATGGCCACCAGCGTCCGGACCGCCGTCAGGACAGGCCCGACGGCGTTGATCACCGGCGTGATGAGCAGCTGCAGGTTTGTGCCCAGATTGGTAACGAGGCCGGCATTGAAAATGGTGGCGTTGAGAACGTTCTTGACCACGGTGTTGGTCCCGGTCAGGAGAATGGAGGTGATGGGTGTCAGCAGGGCAGCTACGGTGCCTCCGAGGTCGAGGCCCAGCACGTCGGCGGTGACCATAGGGGCCACAGCGGCGCCATCAAGAAACTGGCCAAGGGTGGACGGCCCGATCTTGACGCCGATGGTGGCCACGTTCAGTCCTGCCAGTTTGAGCGTGATGTTGGTGTTCGCGTTCAGGGTGATGGACCGCAATGCCGTGGTGAGTGTGGTCAGTACCCGGTTCTTCCACGAATCCAGCAACGCCGTCACTCTGTTGGTCACCGCCGTTGTCATGGCCGAATCCAGGACCACAGCATGGTTGGGCTCCATGCCGTTGAGTCCCAGGGTGCCCCCGGCAAGCGAGGCGATGTTGACCTTGACTGTGCCCGTTCCCAGGTTGATAGTGACGATGCCATCGGTCATGGACTCGGTCATGAGAGCTGTCACGCTGGTCAGGTCCGGAGCGGACAATGTGGCAGTGGTGCTGATGGACCCTAGTTGCAGACCACCCAGCACCGGGTTGATGAGCGCCGAGATTCCATCAGAGATGCCCGTGGTCAACCCTCCCGTCCCCAACAATGCGTTCAGCTGCGTCGGCACGGCCCCCACCAGAGACGCCCCCTGCGTGGAAAGCGTACCTACGGCCGGTATTGCAGCGTTCAGATCCAAACCCGCAATGCCGTATTCGCGCTGGACGGTGGGTGTCGTGTCCAGTGTGGGCCAGCCGTTGATCATGACGCACCCGTCCAGCTGTGAAGAAGAGGCCACCGCCCCCACGTCCAGGGTGACCCCGGCCAGGGAAGCGGGCACGATGTTTCCCAGGGAGATGCTGGCTGATTTCGGCGCAGTGGCTGCTCCCTGTGCCGTTCCCGCGATGTCCACGGCGCCGGTCTGATCCGAGACCAGGCCAGATGCACCGTGGGCCTGCCCACTGTTCCGGGAACGTGCCCATTGTGTGTAGGTCCCCACGCCTCCCACGGGAACGCCAAGTCCCAAACCTACGGAGATCGGGCTGCCGCCGAGGACCGACACGGGGATCTTGGTGACGTACGCATCCGTGGTTCCCGGAACGGGGACTGCGGACAGGGGCGTGGGTGTAGCTGCGGTGCCGTTGTTCAGCACAGTCAGGCCGGAGACCCCTGCCACTGTGTCCAGGTCCGTGTTCAGCACAGCGCCCTGCAACTGCCTCGCCCAGGACTGGTTGGTGAACATGGTGTTGGTGCTGCAGTCGCCCGGCGAGCTGACGCCGACGGCGCTCCTCACCCATTCGTTGTCCGTCCAGGCGGCGGTGGTCAGGCTGGTGGTGGCAGCGAGGGTGATGGCTGCGGCGGCCGCTACGAGAATGGAGCGCCGGGGCCGGTCCACGACCCGGCGGAGGAAGTGCCGTGCTCTCATATACTCTGTCCTGAATCTTCACGCGGCTCAGGAGTCTCACGAGTGCGCTTGAGCATGGTCAGGACTGCAGCGCCCACAAGCAGCAGCCCACCACCGGCGAACAGTGCCGGCAAGGACGACGCACCAGTGTCCCCCAGGGGCTCGCGGCCGTCCGCCGGCGCATCCCCGCCTGCTACCGGTGGCAGCGAAGGTGAGCTTCCGCCGTCGTCGTCTCCCATGGCAGTGATCCCGATTCCCAAGGTGAGGCCGGCACCTTCCAAAGGCGGACCGTCTGCTGCTTTGCTGAGCGTGAAGCGGAGGTAGGGCGAGGTCCCGGTTCCAAGATCCCTGAGCGGTATCTGAACCCTTTGATCCCACGCCGCCAAGGTGGTGGCCTTAATCCGGGGTGCCGAACCCATAGGGCACTCCAGTTGCTGGTTGAGCCCGCTGCTGCCCTGCCATGGGGAAGCGCATTCGTCCACGGCTATGACGTAGCCGCCGGTTCCCGCCAGCTCGCCGCTGGCCGTGAGCTGGAGCGTGGACGTGGCCCGGGGCTTGTCAAGGGACAACCCGATCTGCCACACGAAGGACTCGCCCGCGGCGAGCCTAGGGAACTCAAGTGGATACACGGATGAAGAAAGCCACAGCACGCCGGGCATTCCGTTCTCCGGAATCGGAGTGAGTTGGTCGGCAGCTTTCGCGGGGAGGGCGAACGTCATGGCACAGACGACGGCGGCACACGCCACCGCTGCCGGCCTCGCTGCCTGGATCCACCGCTTCATTGCTTGCGTCCACGGTTTCACTGCCCAATCACCTCCCTGTTTCTTTACGCAACGCCCGGCTCGTGTTTGTGCCGAGCGACCCGTTTGGGCCAATACGCCCACACCACCAGCACCGCCACCGCCAAGGTAGCTCCGCCAATGAAGCCGGGTCCCCTCATCGCCATCACCCAGGTCCCCACGGCGGGTACCGTGGCCAACACTTTTTGGGCGGTGTCTACCTGGTAAGGCAGCGGGTCCTCGGAACTGTTGGCGTCACCTTTGAGCCTGAGCGTCACCCCCGAACCGTCCGGCTCAACCGAAACCACCCGGTGCGTCACCAACACTCCGGATTCGGAGCGTTTTACTGAGACGACGTCGCCGGGAACCAGCGAGCCGGCCGGTACCTGAACGGTGAGCGACAAAGCCCCTACCGGATAAAGCGGTTCCATGGAACCGGTCCTGAACACCACGAAAGACGATTTGTAGATAAATCCCAGGACCAGCGCCACAATGCACAGCAGTCCCAGGAGAGCAACTACGGTCAGGGCGACTTCACGTGAAATCTTGAGGATCCGGAACATGACGGGCCAGAAACCCGCCCCACCCACGGCAGGGGCCGCAGGGGGCAACGGGGACGAGCTTCTGGTCCGGGTCAAAGGCTCTGTCACAGAGCTTGGCTACGAACCGGCGATGCTGGTGAACCTCCACAGTGGAATGGTCTGCTTCCCCTGCAGGGTCACATCAGTCACGGTGGCCGGGAGCGTGATGGCGAAGCAGACATCCACTGCGTCACCCGCTGTGGTTGCATCATCACCCTTGGGCAAGGGAATGGCTGTGGTTGACGTGGAGGACAACGGCACGCCGGCTACCGCTGAACCCACAATGTCCGTGCCGTCGGTCAAGGCTCCCGCTGCGCAGTTCTGCTTGGTGACTCCGTACACCGCGCGGACTGTCAAGGCGTTGTAGAGGGCCAGGGAGTTATCAGTAGTGTCAGTAGCCGGTGCCAGTTTGACCGCCTCGGCCAACGTTGCCGTCAGCGCTTCCGAGCCCGCAGCAGCCCTGAGCTGCATGGGGGCATATGCGGTGTCGCCGGGCTTCAGTGCGGCTGAGATAGCACCGAAGGTCAGGGCGCCATCAGTGGCGGAGTCCGGCACCGTGGGCATGTTGGGCTTGTCGCTCCACGCGTCCAGGCCGCCGCCACTGGTGTTGCTGAACGTGTTCTGCTCCATGTGGTAGGTCAGAGTACCGGGACCGTTGTCCCCTCCGGAATTACCGAACACCCACTCGTTGTCCGTCCAGGCAGCCAAGGTGAATGCTGCGCCGACTCCCAGGACCAGTCCACCGGCAAGGAGTGCCCGGACTTTTGTGGCCTTATTGGATGTAGTTTTTGCGACCATTTTTCTTACCCCCACGGTAGGTGACGCTGAGACCTGAATCTGGTGGGGTGGCCATACGGTTTCCCCCGAAACCGGTGGTTTCACAGTCATTATGTGGGCGGGGAAAGCTGCCTCCTGCTGGAGTGCACTTTAGGGTTAACACTGAAGTCCGACGGCGACGGCGGCCACCCGCCATCGAGACGCCCGACACGTTTCCGGGCAACACGCCGCGTCGCATAAAAAGGGCGCGCCGGAACGGCCCCGTTCACCTCCATAGTCCGGTAAGGTTAGTTAGCCCCCAACAGCACCCTTTGAGGTTTGGCTGCGGCATGCCCGCGGCACCTTGGAACGGTGCGCTGTAACACCTAGGAGACCTAACCACTGATGCAAGAACTGGCGACTGAATCACCCGAAGAAATCCTCTGGAACCGCCGCTATGAACCGCACATTGCCGAGGTCAACGAGCTGTGCGACTCCATCAAGGAGCAGAAGCCGGGCAGCGAGGTCCTCTACATCGACCCCGCCCACAGCATGGATGACTGCCGCATCGTCAGCCTTTTCTCCAATCAGCGCACCAACACCGGTGAAGGTTTCATCAACCCGGGCGACGAGGAAGCCAACACCCGAATGCTTGGCATGCAGTGGCAACTGGGCCTCCGTCCCGAGCTCATGATGCCGTGGAACGCATACCCGTGGATCGAACCCACTGAGGAACCGGGCAAGCTCTCCCCGGCCAACATCACCGAAGGCCTCAAGCCCCTCCTGCGCCTCCTGCAGCTCCTGCCGCGCACCTCCGCATTGGTGGCACACGGCAACGAGGCACACCGCCTGGCCGATCAGCTCATGAAGGCCGCCCCGGCCAGCATCGCCCGCCGCGGCTTCAAGACCTTCAAGGTCCGCTCGCTGGGCGGCCGCTCCTTCGCCGGCACTCCCACCCGCCAGCAGGAATACCTGGACGCCATCCACGGTGCCTACGCCGAGGCCATGGCCCGCACGGGCATCCCCCGCAAGGCTTAATTACCAACGCACGCACGACGGCGGCCCTCACCTTTTGGTGAGGGCNNCTGCCGCCCCCCCCTTTTGGGGGGGGCCCGCCGTCGTTATTGGGGGTGCGGGTGTTGGGGGTGCTGGTGTTGGGGTGGTGCCTTAGCCGACCAGCATGCTGCGGAGGTCCTTGAGGATCAGCTGGGCACCTGTCGGGCCGAGGCCGAGGAACCAGACGTCGTCGCTGATGGCCTTTGCCTGGCCGGCTTTGACTGCGCCCAGCTTGGGCCATACAGCGCCTTCAACTACGGACGTTTCTCCGGTGGCTGCGGGATCGCCGTAGCTGCTGTAGAAGATCCAGTCGGCGTCGGCCTGCTCGATGTTCTCGGCGGAAATCTCGGCAGCGAGTTCATCAATGTTCTGGTTCTCCGGACGGGCAAGGCCGGCGTCCTTCAGGATGACGCCGATCAGCGACTTGTTCGCGTACAGCCGGATCTTACCCGGCAGGAAGCGGACCAGCGAGATCTTGGGGTCGCCCTGCACGTCTGCCTTGAGGGCATCCGCTTCAGTCTGGTAATCGTTGAGCGCCTTGACGGCCTTATCTTCCTCGCCCAGGGACTTGCCCACCAGGAGGAAGTTTTCCTTCCACGGGAAGCCGGGGCGGATGCTGAAGACCGTGGGGGCGATGGTGGACAGCTGCTTGTACAGCTTGTCCGCACGGAGCTGGCTGCCCAGGATGAGGTCCGGCTTCAGGGCAGCGATCGCTTCAAGGTTGAGGTCCTGGATGGTGCCCACTGAAGCCACGTCCTTGACCTTGTCGGCCAGGTACGTAGGAACAGGGTTGGCGCCTTCAGTGGTGGCCATGCCTACCGGCGTGATGCCGAGGGTGACCACGTCGTCGAGTTCACCGGTGTCGAGGACCACCACGCGGGTGGGCTTCTTCTCCAGGGTGGTCTCGCCATTGGCGTGCTTGAGGGTGCGCGGGAAAACGCCGGGGGCAGCGTCCGTGCCGAGCTTGGCCGTTTCCTGGTCCGCCGTGGTGAACTTGGAACCGCCCGTGGCAACCTCGGCGTTGCCTGCGCCCGAAGCCGAGCTACCACCGGTGCCGCAGCCCGCGAGGAGGCCCACTACTACGGCGGCGCCGGCCACCTTCATCGCGAGCTTACGCATGCGGGAAGCCTTACGCGGCTGTACTTCAAAATCGTCATTTTTCACTGGGTAAGGCTAACCTAATTAAGGCACACATTCGTGACGTTGTGATGACGGTCACGGAATGGGCCGTCTTATTACCGCCCCTCTTCGAAATGGTCCCCTGCTGTGTCCCCATCGACGGCGTCATGTCCCAAGTAGCCGCTCCCGCCCTTCCGGCCGCAGGCGCAGTGGCCAGTTCCGGCGTCGTCAATAAATCCCGCTGGCGGATCCTCTTCCTTGCCCTTGCCACGGCAGCCCTTTTGGGCGCCGTGATCATGAGCCTCAGCGTGGGAGCAAAATTCATCCCTGGCTCGACGGTCCTCGAAGCTTTCACCAACCCACGAGACACCGCGGATCACGCGATCATCCTCCAGAACCGGCTGCCGCGCACGCTGATGGGCATCGCCGTCGGAATATCGCTGGGCGTAGCAGGCGCGCTCATCCAGGCGATCACGCGAAATCCCCTGGCCGATCCCGGCATCCTGGGCGTTAACGCGGGGGCTTCGTTTGCCATTGTGGTTGCCATCGGCGTCTTCGGGATCGGGTCCCTCAGCGGCTACATCTGGTTCGCCTTTGCCGGGGCTATCCTAACCACCGCGGCGGTCTACCTGATCGGCACCTCCGGCCGGAACGTGGTCAATCCCATCCGGCTGACACTCGCCGGTGTTGCGTTGGGCGCGGTCCTCACCGGCGTCGGCTCGGGACTCACCCTCCTGAATTCCAAGGCTTTTGACCACCTGCGCTCGTGGAGCATCGGTTCCTTGGACACCCGCAGCATGGAGTCCGTGCTGACGGTTGCGCCGTTTATGGGCTTGGGATTGGTGATCGCCCTTTTCTGCGTGGGTGGGCTCAACGCCATGGCACTCGGCGACGACCTCGCCACCTCCCTCGGCGCCAATGTGAACCGCACCCGCATCCTGGGCGTCGTGGCCATCACGCTCCTCAGCGGCGCAGCAACAGCCGGCGCCGGCGCCATTGGCTTTGTGGGACTCATGATTCCGCATGTGGCCCGTTGGATTGTCGGTCCGGACCAGCGATGGATCCTCGCAACCACAGTGGTGCTCTCCCCCATCCTGCTACTTGCCTCGGATGTGGTGGGCAGGATCGCTGCGCCGGGTGAACTCCAAGTGGGGGTGGTGACAGCCTTCATCGGCGCGCCGGTGCTGATCGCCTTGGCCCGGCGCCGGAAAGTGAGCGGACTATGACGCGCCTGGACCCAAGGACCCGCTTCGATTTTGGCCGACCCACTGTCCTGCTCCGCAACCGTTCGCTGAGCGTCCGCGTCGACCTCCGCAGCATCCTGGTGTGCGTTCCGCTCATTCTTGCAGCGCTGGCCGTGGCGGTCGCTTCGCTGGCGACCGGCGACTACGACGTCTCAGCCCAGCAGGTCCTCCAAGCCTTCACCGGCGATGCCCCGGGCCTGGCCCAAACCATCGTCATGGAGTGGCGGCTCCCCCGCGTTCTTGCGGCGCTGGTGTTCGGCGCGGCTCTTGGCATGAGCGGCGGAATCTTCCAATCCATGACCCGCAATCCGCTGGGTAGCCCGGACATCATCGGCTTCAATACAGGCGCCTACACCGGTGCTTTGATCGTGATGCTGACTGTTGGCGGCGGCTATCTTGGCATTGCTGCGGGAGCCCTTGTTGGCGGCATTCTCACAGCATTGGCCGTCTACCTGCTCGCCTACCGTCGTGGCTCCCAAGGCTTCCGTCTCATCATCGTGGGCATCGGCATCAGCGCCATGCTGGCCGCCTTCAACCACTGGCTGATTCTGCAAGCCGAGCTCGAGGCCGCCTTGGCCGCAGCTGTCTGGGGAGCCGGGTCCCTGAACGGCATCACCTGGGAGCAAGCGGCGCCTGCCGCCGTCGTGGTTGTTGTGGTTGGCTTGGCCACGCTGGCAGTCGCGCGCCGGATGCAGTTGCTGGAAATGGGCGACGACGCCGCTCGGGCCCTAGGTGTTCGGGCGGAACCGACCCGTTTGCTGCTGCTCATCCTGGGCGTCGGGCTGACGGCGGCTGTCACCGCCGTCGCCGGCCCCATAGCGTTCGTTGCCCTGGCGGCACCCCAGCTTGCCCGTCGCCTTACCCGAAGCGCCGGCATCACCCTGGTGCCCTCCGCGGTGATGGGCGCCTTCCTTTTGGTGGCCAGCGACCTCGCGGCCCAGCGCCTGTTCGCCCCGATCCAGCTGCCCGTGGGCGTTGTGACTGTGTGCATCGGCGGTATCTACCTCGTCTGGCTGCTGGCCAGGGAAGCAAGGAAATCATGAGCCTCACCGTTACCGCGCCACAGCTTCATGCCGAAGCCCTGACCATCGGCTACGAGCAGCGCGTCATCTCCGAAAACCTCAGTGTGCGCATCCCCGAGGGGCAGTTCACGGTGATCGTCGGGCCCAACGCCTGCGGTAAGTCCACGCTGCTGCGCGCCCTTGCCCGGCTGATCAAACCCCGCAGCGGGCAGGTTCTGCTGGACGGGAAATCCGTAACGTCACTTCCGGCGAAGGAACTTGCCCGGCGCCTCGGGCTGCTGCCGCAGTCGTCCATCGCCCCCGACGGCATCACCGTGGCCGATCTCGTGGCCCGGGGACGGTATCCGCACCAGAAATTGCTGCGGCAGTGGTCCGAATCCGATGAAATTGCAGTGGTTGACGCCATGGAGGCCACCGGCGTCGCAGCCCTGTCCGGACGGCTGGTGGACGAACTGTCCGGCGGCCAGCGCCAGCGAGTGTGGGTGGCCATGGTGCTCGCCCAGCAGACGCCGCTCATGCTCCTGGACGAACCCACCACGTTCCTTGACATTGCACACCAGATCGAGCTGTTGGAACTCTTCCGCGAACTCAACCTGGACAAGGGCCACACCCTGGTTGCCGTGCTGCACGACCTCAACCACGCCAGCCGCTACGCGGACCACATCATCGCCATGAAGGACGGCGCGGTGGTGGCCGAGGGTCCTCCCGCTTCCGTGATCACCGAATCCTTGGTGGAAGAAGTGTTCGGCATGGCCTGCCGAATCATTGACGACCCCGTGACCCACACACCGCTGGTGGTCCCGTTAGGGCGCCCACGGCTATAACGACGGCGACCCTCGCCTTTCGGTGAGGGTCGCCGTCGTCGTTTGCTTAGCTTGAGTCCGCCTTAGCGGGCTTCGAGCGCTGCCTTGGCTTTGGGGTCCGAGTCGTTCAGGAACTTCTCGATCCGCTCCGGCTCTTCAGCCTCGCCGATTGCTGAAGCGGCCCGGCCCAGCGCGTAGAGCGCACGCAGGAAACCCTGGTTGGGCTCGTGCTCCCACGGGATGGGCCCGACGCCCCGCCAACCGTTGCGGCGCAGGGAATCCAGGCCGCGGTGGTAGCCCACACGGGCGTAGGCGTAGGACTCGATGGTCCGGCCTTCCGCCCAGGCTTCCTCCGCGAGGATGGCCCACAGAAGAGACGACGTGGGGTTTTTGGCCACCAGGTCCAACGCTTCGTTGCCGAGCGCCAGGTGCTGGTAGATCTCGGTTTCGGCGGGCAGGAGCGTGGGCTCCGGCCCCATCAGGTTCTTCCGGAATTCGTCGGACATTAGAAGGTCTTGCCAACCGATCCGAGCTGCTGGGCGGCTTCGACGATGCGCGCGGCCATGCCGGCTTCGGCGGAAGCGCCCCAGACGCGCGGATCGTAGGTCTTCTTGTTGCCCATTTCGCCGTCGACCTTCAGGACGCCGTCGTAGTTGGAGAACATGTGGCCGGCCACCGGGCGGGTGAAGGCGTACTGGGTGTCGGTGTCGATGTTCATCTTGATGACACCGTAGGAAACGGCGTCAGCAATTTCCTGCTCGGTGGAGCCGGAACCGCCGTGGAACACGAGGTCGAACGGGTTTTCCTTGCCGATCTTGGCGCCAACCTCGGACTGGATCTGCTTGAGCAGTTCCGGGCGGAGCTTCACGTTGCCCGGCTTGTACACGCCGTGGACGTTGCCGAAAGTCAGCGCGGTGAGGTAGCGGCCGTTTTCGCCGGCACCGAGAGCCTCAATGGTGGCGAGGGCGTCTTCGGTGGTGGTGTAGAGCTTCTCGTTGATTTCGTTCTCAACGCCGTCTTCCTCGCCACCTACAGTGCCGATTTCAACTTCGAGGATGATCTTCGCAGCAGCGGCGCGTTCCAGCAGTTCACGGCCGATGCGCAGGTTCTCGGGAAGGGCCTCGTGCGAGCCGTCCCACATGTGCGAGTTGAAGATGGGGTCGTTACCGGCCTTCACCGCTTCCTCGGAAGCGGCCAGCAGCGGCAGGACGAAGTCCGCCAGCTTGTCCTGCGGGCAGTGGTCCGTGTGGAGGGCGATGTTGACGTTGTAGTTCTTGGCAACTTCGCGGGCAAACGCCGCGAAGCCGAGGGAACCGGCAACCATGTCCTTGACCGAAGCGCCGGACCAGTAGGCTGCGCCACCGGTGGAAACCTGGATGATGCCATCGGATTCGGCCTCGGCGAAACCGCGGATCGCAGCGTTCAGAGTCTGCGACGACGTCACGTTGACCGCGGGGAAAGCGAATCCGCCGGCCTTTGCGCGGTCGATCATCTCGGAGTAAATCTCTGGGGTTGCAATGGGCATGGTGACTCCTATGCTGAATTCGTCTGTGGGTTGGTAACCCTGGAGTAGACCGCTTACGGCTAGCACCCATCCTAGCGATATCCGCCGGGACGCCGTGTTTCGGGTCACTGAGGGGCCTTAACACTTCCACCGAGTTGGCATTTAATGACAATCCCACGCGCTGGCATTGTCGTTAAATGCCATCTCGGCGCGGCTTCCAGCCTCGGCTTTGCAGCGCGCGGAGGACTTTATGTACGACGGCGGGTCTCTCACCTTCGAGGTCATGCTTGGAGATCCTGACCTCCAGCCAGCCATGGGCCAGGGAACGTTCCTGGCGTTCGATGTCCCTGAGGTGCTGTTCAATGCCGCCATGATGCCGGCCGTCGTACTGGAGGGAGACTCTGCACTCAAGGTAGGCCGCGTCCGGCCACAGAACCGGCAGGCCGAGGTGGTTGCGGACCACATGATTGAGTTCCGGCTCCGGCAGGTTAGCGTCGATCAAAGCCAAGCGCATGTGAGTTTCAGGAGCCGAATCGGCGCCGACCCGAATGAGTTCCAATGCTGCCCTGGCTGTACGCACTCCGCGCATCCCGGGGTGTCGGCCCACAATCTCCCGCAGCTCGTCAATGCTGCATAGCGCGTCCTTAGGCACCGGGAATTCAGGCCCGTGCGAGCACACCAAGTGATCGCCCGCTGCAACCAGGTCTTCCAGCCTCAGGACGGAAGCCAAGTCCAGCCAGGTCCGCGCAGGCGAGGTGAGCCTGACGCCGTCGTACTCCACGGTCTCCTCCGGCAAGAAAGTAAGGAGGTGTCCTGCCACGTTGACCCGTCGGGGAAAACTGAATCCCCGCCGCCGGGCCAAGTGAATCCTCCAATCACCACTCCGGCTGGAGGGCAACGGAACACCCCATATCCGTGCGGCACTGAGCAAGACAAGCACAGAGTAGTCATCCAGGTCTGTGTAAGCCCTTAAGGCTGCCGCCCCGGTAGCACCGGACACGACCGGCACCCTGATCCCCCGGGAAACCAACACCAGATCCTTGGCGAAGGTTCGGGAGCGGGTCACGCCGGCCTTGTCCGATGCGCGCACGGAGAATGAACCTGTAGTCAGATGTTCCGGAAGGTTTGCCCTGCGCATTCCTCATTCTGGCCTGCCCACCAAGCTCCCGGCGGGGTTATCCACAGCCGATGCCGCCCACCCCGCATCGAGATGCCACTTAATGACAATCCAACGCACTGGCATTGTCATTAAGTGCCACCTCGGCGGGGGCTAGGCGACGGGCTGCTGGAACACGTGCCGGCGGACCCACGCGTGCATGGCAATGGCTGCCGCGGAGGCCGCGTTCATGGAGCGGGTGGAGCCGAATTGTTCAATGGAAAGCGTAGCGACGGCGGCATCGTGCACCTCAGGCGTCAGGCCGGGGCCTTCCTGTCCGAACACCAGCACGCAATTCTTGGGGAGGTCGTAGGTCTCCAAAGGCACCGAGTCCGGGAAGATGTCGATACCGATCACGGCCAGGCCCTCCCCCTCAGCCCACTGCACGAATTCCTCAACGGTGGGGTGGTGGCGGACGTGCTGGTAGCGGTCGGTGACCATGGCCCCGCGACGGTTCCACCGCCGTCGACCAATAATGTGGACCTCCTTGGCGAGGAAGGCGTTGGCGGTCCGGACCACGGTTCCGATGTTGAGGTCGTGCTGCCAATTCTCAATGGCAATGTGAAAATCGTGGCGCTTCGAATCAAGGTCCGCCACGATCGCCTCGTGCTTCCAGTACCGGTACTGGTCCACCACGTTCCGGCGGTCACCATCCCTCAACAGGTCCGGGTCCCAGTGCTCGCCAACCGGCCACTCGCCTTCCCAGGGCCCGACGCCGACCTCGGGTTTCGCCTCTGCCTCGCCTTCGGCTGTGGTCCCGGCAGGAGAGACGGCAGGCGCGGGCAGGGCTGTCTTGGGGGGAAGGTCAGTCACCCCTCAACTTTAGCCCTGACGGCTCTTAGCCCATCTTCCACTTGTTGATGCGGTATGAGTTGCCCAGTTGCTCTAAGAGCCCGGGATGAGCGTCCCAGTACGTTTTGTGACCACTGACGCCGAGCATCTGCGGAGTGCCCCATGGTGTCACGGAGAACAGGTTCACGGCCTGGATCTCTTCTCCGCGGGCGTTGGTGCAGGTGAACTTAATGACCACGGCCTCGCCTCTACGGAACTCACGGATTTCCGGCATGGTGGTCTGGAAATCGGACGTGCACTTGTGGCCAACGAGGTTCTGTGGCAACTCCGTGGCCGTCATGCCCTTGTAGCGGGCTTCGATGTCCCGAATGGCTTTCTTGACCTCCGCCGGGTCCTTGCCGAACTTACCTTCCCCGGACTCCGCGAAGAAGGCGTAGGCGAGCGCTATCCCGTCGCCGTCGGTCTCCACTGTGCCCTGGGCCTTTTTCTGGATTTCTTCGCCGGTGGTGGGGTCTTTGGTGATCCCGAATGACTCATCGTGCGTCCACTCGGCCAGGTACTGGAAGGAAGATTCGCCGGTGACCCACTTGCTGAACAGGGGGTCGCCGTCGGCCGGAACGTTGCTGGGGCCGGCCAAATCGCCCCAACCTGCAGGCAGGGCAATGGCGTCGGCGGGAATTTCAGAGGATGCCGAGGCTTCGCTGGAAGGTTCAGCAGACGGCTCAGCTGACGGCTCCGCCGCGGCCTCTGAGGCAGCCTCGGAAGCCGTCACCGACGGCGACTCAACGGCCGTGGGCTTGGTCATGGACGGAACCAACCACGTGAACGTCACCACCAGCGCAATAATCACGACGACCGCCACACCACCGAGGATGAGGAACAGCGACTTCTTGTTGTGGTCACCAGGCGGCGGGAAGCCGGGGTGGCTGTACTGCTGCTGGCTGTACTGGCGCTGGTTGTACTGGTCCTGGCCGGTATCGTAACGCGGCTGCGGCACACCGTCGGGGTTGTAGGGAGGCTGAGGCGCTCCGTTGTTGTTGCTCATTACAGGCCCTTTCACAGTGGACGATCCGGAACAAGGGGACCTGCTGAAGCGCGACATAAAGAACTTCACCGCGTCGATCCCCCGACCCACGGTTTTGGCACGCCAGCGCCGCGATGAGCCCGGCGCCGCAACAAGAGTAGTCCAGCCCGAGGCACCCAACGCAAGTCACGTCGTCGAACCGGTGCGGTTACTCAAACCGTGTGGCGGTCAGGGCCGTGCTACCCCGAAGGAGACCGAAGGTTGCCACCACGGCGCTGCAGGCCAGGACAAGGCTCAGGCCCAGCGCCGCAAAATAGCCGGGGTCGGGCCAGGTCACGTCATAGCTGTCGTTGATGGCTGTCACCAGAAGCCAGGCCGTGAGGAATCCGAGTCCGATGGAGAGTGCCAGCACGCTGAGGAGCGGGACGGCCGCTTCCCGCGTGATGATCCGGCGCAGGACGAAGGGAGGCATTCCCATGAGCCGCATCAACCCCAGCACCCTGCGCCGGTCCAGGATGGCTGAAGCAGTCCCTGCCGCGAGTGACAGCCCGGCAATGGCGACAGCCACGAACATGCCGAGGTAGGCCAACACTGCAAGGCCGTGGATGAGTCGGCGGGATGATTGCAATTGGAAGTCCCAGGTGGAGGCGGCCGGGGTGGCCGTAACACCCGAGCTGTCCAAGGCTGTCCGGGCGCGGTCCACGGCTTCGGGCGTGCCGTCGGTGCCGAGCACCAGGACAACCGGCACCAGTGCCTCCATGCTTCCAGTTGGTACGGGTGTCAGTTCCTGTGGTTGAACTGTCCAGAAGTAGAGCAACCCGCTGTTTACGGCAACTGTCTCTGATGCGGGAATGTCCAGGAATCCCAAGGCCCGGGCGTCTTCGGCACTGAAGAAGAGCTCGGATCCAGCACCCCTTTCGGACAGCACTGCGGGGCCATAGCCAACCACCGCACTCCGGATGCCCACCAGGTTTTTGGCAGACGCGGCCGTCTCCAGAACGTCAGCGGGATTCTGCCCCTGCCCAATGGTCGCGTGCAGGCTGGTGGGCTGAAGGAGTCCCGGCCGTGCCACCGGTTCATCCGCGGACTGGATCACACTTGATGCTCCGGCGAAAACCGAAACAACGAATACCGCGATGACCAGCCCCGAGACGGAACGGAACGTCGCAACCGGGGTCCTCTGGATTCGGCTGGCTGCAATCACCGTTGCGGCGCTACTCGCGTGTCGCGCTCCCACGCGACTCACCGCCCACGTCAACCAAGGGCCGATCACCACGATGCCTGCGAGAACCATGAGGAAGCCGGCCATCAGCAAAGGAGACTCAAGCCATGGCAACCGAAATTCCAGGACGCGGATAAGGACCACTGCCAAGGCCATGAACGCGAGCCCTAACGCCAGCGGCACAGTTCGCCAAGCTGTTGGCCTCTTCTCGTGCACCGCCCTGTTCACGCCCAGCGGCCCGACGTCGGCCCGGGCTGTTCGGATTGCCGCCACCAGAGCGGAGGCCGCCACCACCACTGCAACCACCATGGCCGCCGCAAGCCATCCCGGCTGAAGGTCTGCTGCGAACATCCGCGTGCCGTTGACGGGTATCTGCGCGGTGGCGGGGCTCAGCACAGCGGCCGCCAGCACACCCGCCACCGCACCTATCAGGCTGGGAATGGCAGTTTCGACGGCGGCGATGTGCGAGACCGTGCGTGGCGAGGCACCTATGAGCCGCAAGGTAGCAAAGCGTTCCCGCCTTTGCGCAGCACCGAGCCCTGTAACAATGCTGATCAACAGGAGCACCGGGAAGAACACCGCAATGGCTCCGATGATCAGCACAGTGGTGTAGCTGGCAGCGCTTCCGCCGTAGGGGTTGCTGGTGAAATCCGAGACAAGGGAGGCATTCCCTCCGCGGCGGAGTTCAGCTTCCCCGGCACCCGTGATGACCACCAGTGAGTCCGGCCCGGGTAAGGCAGAGTCATCAATGGTGCCGGCGAACTCGCCGAACCGGTCTCCGAGCTGATCTCCGGGCGTCGAGTCGATTAAGCGCTGCAGCTCCGGCGACGCATAGTACGTGCCTGGCTTGGGAGGAGCGCCGATTCCAGGGATTCTCACGGTGGCCGAAGGCAAGGCGGCAAAATCGCGGCGCTCAATGAGCTGGTCGCGGAAAATTTCCGTGCCGCGGGTCTTCATGAGTGCTGTTTCCGGGGTCAACGGAATGGGCTTGGCGAGGCCTGAGCCATCGGGCGAGTCCGCAAAAGCGGGCACGCCGCTTTCCCGCAGCCAGGCACCACGGTCGTCACGCCCTTGCAGCCCGTTCGCTCCGCCCCACAGCAACAGCAACAAGCAAACCCCGACGGCGACACCTCCAGCGATTCCGGCCAGCCTGCCGTAGGCGGAGCGGCTGCCCACTACTGCCAGGCGAAACAGCCCGGCATTCACGCGGACACCCGGTAGCCGGCACCCATGGCGCCGTCGCGGACGATGATTTCCCTGTCCGCATACGCGGCGATTCGGGCGTCGTGGGTGATCATCACCACCGTTGTCCCGGCGTCACGGACGAGGTCCAGCATCAGTGTCAGGACGTTCTCCGATGCGAGGGAATCGAGTGCGCCCGTTGGTTCATCGGCGAACAACACAGCAGGTGAGGCCACCAATGCCCTGGCAACTGCCACCCGTTGGGCCTGGCCACCGGAGAGCTCCCCCGGCAACTTGGCGCCAAGTCCGTCCAGGCCGAGCCGTTCCAGGAGATCCGCGGACCTGCGGAGTGCTTCGGGACGCTTGACCCCGTCCAGTAGGAGCGGAATGCTCACGTTGTCCACTGCCGAAAGTTCCGGAAGCAACTGGCCGAACTGAAAGACGAACCCAAAATCAGTCAGCCGCAATCGTGCCCGTTCAGGTTCCCGCAGGGCACTGATTTCCAAGGGAGTTCGTCCCGCCGGGCTGTAGGTGACCGAACCGCCGTCGGGCTTAATGACCCCGGCCAGGCAGTGCAGCAGCGTGGACTTTCCTGAGCCGGACGGCCCCATGACTGCGAGTACTTCACCAGCATGGACATCAAGGTCGATACCCCGCAGCGCTTGGGTCGGGCCGAAGGAGTGCTGCAGGCTGCGGGCGCTGATGATGGGTGATGCACCGGTGTTGTTGTTCATGCGCTCTGCAGCTCCTTCTTGAGTTGGTTGAGGCGTGCGCCGGTGAGGTCGATCCAGCGCAGGTCGGCTTCGATGTGGAACAGTCCGTGATCGCACATGAGCACGTGGAGCAGCCCGGCGTCTTTTTTCATCCGGGTCAGTTCACGCATGCGCGCCATGTGTTCGCTGCGCTGCACATCGAGCAGGCGCTCAGCATCGTCGTCGAGGAGCAAGGCGATGACTGTCTTGGCGAAGAGGTTGCTTTGCAGGGATTCCGAGGGAACGTCCGGGGTGAACAACCATTCGCGGACTTTGGCCTCGCCGGCAACAGTGATCTCGTACTTCTTGCGGTCCGGGCCACCGCCGGTCTCCTCCCCCAAAGCCCGGATCAGCTCGTCGCGGACCATCCGGGCCAGCGTCGAGTACACCTGGCCGAATGCCAATGCCTTCCCGGCGCCGAAGTAGCGGTCATAGGAGTGCTTAAGGTCGTAGCCATAGCTGGCTTCGAGATTCAGGAGACCCAGGAGGGTAAGTGAATTGTTCACCCATCCATCTATACACTGAGTTTATAGTCGTACGCCAGCAGGCGAACGGGATGTCCAGCGGCCGGAATAATGAAAGACTGGGTGGCAGTGCATGTACAACCCCAGCCGGAGGCAAATATGGCAGAAGAAACCACGTCCGCATCGGTTTACCGGAACGGCCACGAAATCGAATGCTGGCTCACGGACATGGACGGCGTCCTGGTTCATGAAAACCAGGCAATCCCGGGTGCGGCTGAACTTATTCAGCGCTGGGTGGACACGTCCAAGCGCTTCCTGGTCCTCACCAATAACTCCATCTTCACGCCCCGGGACCTAGCAGCCCGCCTGCGCGCATCCGGCTTGGAAGTCCCGGAAGAGAATATTTGGACGTCCGCCCTGGCCACCGCCCAGTTCCTCAAGGACCAGGTCCAGTCCTCTGACTCGGGCAACCGCGCCTACACTATCGGCGAAGCCGGACTCACAACGGCCCTGCACGAGGCCGGGTTCATCCTCACGGACACCGATCCCGACTTCGTGGTGCTCGGCGAAACCCGCACCTACTCTTTCGAAGCAATCACCATGGCCGTCCGGCACATCCTGGCCGGCGCCCGCTTCATCGCCACCAACCCGGACGCCACCGGTCCGTCCAAGGACGGCCCCATGCCGGCCACCGGTGCCATCGCGGCCATGATCACCAAGGCCACGGGCCGCGAGCCCTACATTGTTGGCAAGCCGAACCCCATGATGTTCCGCTCCGCCATGAACCAGATCGACGCCCACTCCGAGACCACCGCCATGATCGGTGACCGTATGGACACGGACATCGTGGCCGGCATGGAAGCGGGGCTGCACACGGTCCTGGTGCTTAGCGGCATCACACAGCGCGAAGAAATTGTTTCCTTCCCGTTCCGGCCCAACCAGATCCTGAACTCCGTGGCCGATCTCAAGAGCCAGATCTAAGCGGGACAAGACCATGGCTGTGCTCAATCTGCGTCCCCTGGCCGGCGGCCGGATACTCAGGGGTAGCCAGCCGTTCGGCTTGGATGCCGCTGCGACGTCCGGTTTCCTGGCGGAGCATGGCATCCAGGCAATTGTGGACCTGCGAAGCGAGCTTGAACGCTCGTTGGTTCCGTGGCTGGTTCAGGACAACAACGACGGCGGAGGCGCGCCTGCCGCCGTCCATCCGCCCGCCGTCGAACTCATCCATAACCCACTCGATCCCAATGCCATTGCCGGGTCGCTCCAGTCCGTGGAAACGGCTGAGGACCTCGGAGATCTGTATTTGGGTTGGATCCGGCTTCGTCCCGAATGGGTGGCCGATGCCCTGAGACCGGCCGCCCGCGGCAAACGCACGTTGGTGCACTGTTCGCTGGGCAAGGATCGGACGGGTGTGGTTTCGGCGATTGGGCTCCTCGCCGCCGGCGGAACCGAAGACGACGTGGTGGCGGACTACGCGGCCACCACAGCCAACCTGCCGGACGTTCTGCAAGTCATGGCAGAAACATGGCGGCTGAGCGTCCCCTCAACCCCGGCAGAGTACTTCAGCCCCGACCTCATGGTCCTGCAAAGCCCCGAAGCTGCCATGCGGCACTTCCTGGCCGGCTTTGCAAAGGAGTTCGGCGACGCTCGGAGCTTTCTGCGCGAGTCGGGCCTCACCGCCGTCGAGGTTGAATCGCTGGCTCTGTAATACTTGGGTGGATGAGTAGGACGAACTGGCTCGCTGACGTCAAACCCTTTGCCCGGAGGGTGGGTGCTTCGCTCGGCGATCGTCCTGGCCACCTTGGTTTTTCTCGCGTTGGGAATCCGCTGGCAGCAACACGATCTTTCATCGTTCCAAGGATGGTTGGAGCTGGTAGTCCCGTATCTGCCGCTCCTGGCACTCCTGGTCGGAGCCCTGCAGGCCGCTCTTGTTTGGTGCCTCTCCCTCACCGCTATCACGATCATGGGTGGAGACGCATCCCTGGTGGTGGCGATGATCTTCCCCACCATGGTGGTGGTGGCTTTCTGTTCCTTCCTTCTTCCGTGGAAATTGGCCATCAATTTTTCACTGTTCGTACCTAGTGTCCTGCTGGGCTTGTACATATCAACGCCGGAGATGGCTGACCAGCCGGCAGTGCTGTTGGCTCTGGTGGTCTTCCTTGCGGCCGCGGCATGGCGCAGCGTCAATGTCTACCGACATCGCTACGAGCAGAGCACACACCACATCCGCGATTTGCAGGAGCAGCAGGCGCAAGTCCGCAGTGAGGAACGAACACGACTGGCCCATGAGCTTCACGACATCGTGGCCCACGACGTGACCATCATTGCCATGCAAGCGCGGCGCGCTGAGTTCGTGAACGACCAAGCGAAGACGTCCCAAATCCTGGAGGGAATCGGCAATGCGGCGCAGCAGACCCTGCAGGACCTGCGCAGCCTGGTGACCCTCTTGAAGGAAGAGGAAAGGGATGAAGTGGTAGGCGGTTCACAAACACCGGACCGTGACGGGCAGGCCGCTGATTTTCTGGATGCTCCTGCCATGTCCGGTGAAACCACCACCGCCGTTGGCTTGGTCCACGATCTCGACGGCGTTGTGGAGGCACTGGACCGCGCGGGCTTCCAGGTGAGCCTCGTCGTCGAAGGCGAAGTAGCCCGCATCCCGGCCAGTCTCCGCCAAGCGCTTCGCCGGACGGTACGGGAAATGGGGACCAACGTGCTCAAGCACGCCGACCCGTCCGGGATAGTGGATCTCCGTTTGGTTGTATGGACCGATCGCGTTCAGCTTGTCTCGGAGAACACAGTCTCCACCGCCGAGCCGATCATGTCATCCCGGACCGGACTCGAGGCAATGAGTGCCCGCTGCGAAGTGTTCGGAGGATTCATGGACGTGGGCCTCAGCGAGGGGCGCTGGACCACGGCGGTGTCCATCCCCCTGGAAGGGCTGGCCTCTGCGGATGCGTGATCGCATATATGGGAGGATTGGCTCCGGGACTGACATTGGGGGATCAGTATGACGCGAGTGTTGTTGGTGGATGATGAGCTCTTGGCCCGGGAGATCCTGCGTGATTACCTTTCATCGGACCAGTCCATCGAGGTTGTAGGCGAGGCATCTGATGGCCGCGTGGCAGTGGTGCAGGCAGCAGCGCTTCGTCCGGATGTAATCCTGATGGACATGCAGATGCCGGTGATGGACGGCGTGGCCGCAACGGCCCAAATTCACGCAGAATTTCCCGAAATTGCGATTCTGGGGCTCAGCACCTTCTCCACCGATCGCTATGTGGTGGACCTCTTGCGGGCGGGGGCGTCGGGATATCTGGTCAAGGACACGCTGCCCAAGGAAATCACCGCCGCCATCCACACCGTGATGGCCGGAGAGTCCGTACTGTCCTCCAAGGTGACACGGCATGTTGTGACCGGGCTCGCGGAGTCCGTCCCCGCCGAAGTTGTTCCGGACCCCAAGCTTGTGGACGCGCTGACCAAGAAGGAGCTTGAAGTGATCCAGCTGCTCGGACGCGGGATGAGTAACCGCGAGATGGCGGCAGAGCTCTTCGTGACGGAATCCACCATCAAGGCACGGTTCGTGAACGTGATGGAGAAGCTCGGCGTGCGGGACCGGGTGCAGATCCTTGTGGCCGCCGTCGAAGGAGGGCTGGTGGACCTTAGCTCCGGTTCCCGGGCAGGGCTGGATTCCTGAGGATCATGACACACTAGCTGCGTCCCAGGACCTCCTTAATAGGCCGAACCAGGCCTTCTACAGCCTTCTCGATAGCGGCGGAATCCACAAGGTCGACGGCGGTATCCGGGTTACGGACGAGCTCGCCGCCCCATCCCATCACCTCGTAAGTGGCTAGGGAGCGGGCCAGTTCATAGGGGGACTGCCACGCGCGGTTCAGATTAGTTCGGGCAAATTCCTTAGCCTGTTCCACTGCTTCCGTGTGCTCGGCAACTCTGTAGCCGGCCACTGTGGACAGCACCGTTTGCAGAACAGCCGAGCCGTTGGGCCGCGTCGTCACGATGTGCCAGTTCACTGTTGGCGTGGAGTCCTGCAGGCCGCGGCCGGCTTGAAGGATTGCCTGGTGCCCGGACTTTTCAATGGCGTCAGACAGGAGGGTTCCCGGCCCTCCGGCCACCAGGCAGATGGCCAGGAACGTTGCGGCGAACCCAACGTCGCCAGCGGGGTCCTGTCCGATGACAAGAGTCTGCTCGATTCTCTGTGCGGTGGTCTGCCGCATGGTGCTCCGGAACGCTGGCTGAGGGCTGGGAGGCCCTTCTCCCCCTCGTTCCGACAAACTGCCTTCCAGGTCTTCCAGAACGCCGGCAGAACCCACAACTGCAAGCACGGGATCACCGAATTCCCCTATTCCCGTGTGTTCGGTGTTGGTGACATATTCAGTCCAGCCCTGTACAGCCAGCTCCGGCAGGGTCGCAGTCATCACCAGGGCGCCATCACCGGGCGTCCATGTCACGGCAACTGGCTGCTTGGCTGGCCCGCAGTGATCCCTTGCCCCGGAAACGGCACTGCGTAGGCGCGGCACGCCCTCGGACGTTGTTCGCCAGCCCATCGACACAGTGGTGAAGCGGGAACGCCGGTCAACCTGGGCCAAATAGCGGCGAGTGGTGATCATCGGAGAATCTCCTCGGAGGGTTGGACGGTGAGTGACACGGAGTCCTGCCCGGCAAGACGCCGTCCCGCGGCGGCGACCAACGGCCTGAGCCGCGTGACGTCCTCGGATATTTCGGCGAGGGCATCCGCCAGCTCAACGGCAAACGTCGGTCTCCCCCTCAAAAGCACGTCGCGCGTGACAGTCCGGGCGAGCCGTTGGTCGTGGTGAGTGAACCTTTCCAGCCGGAGTACGGCGCGACCGGCGGCAAGGATGATGGCTGCATCATCGGCGATCGCCAGCGCCCGGAATCTCTCGGAAGGATCAATGGCCTGCCCGGTGTCGTCCACCAGGACGAACAGGTCGTCCCGGGCCAGGTCCCCTGGCCCGAACAAGCCGGCGCTGGCGTCCAGGCCATCCTGCTGGGACAGCATCTCAGCTGCCACAAGGTCACCGAGGAGATCCGGCCCTGCGGAGTGACCGCCCGCTGCAGCCGTGGCGGAAAGTAGACGAGTGGAGGTGGCCCCGCTGGAGTAGATCGTGGACGTCGAACCACCCCTGCGGACGGAGTCTGGCACCACAGGGACACCGAGCACTTGGTCTGAAATTCCAGAGAACGGTGCCGCCAGCAGCCGTAACGTCGTCTCAGGGTCTTGAGATGTCACCGCCGTCAGTACAGCCGCAGAAGGACGGTAAAGACGGCGATGCAGTGCTTGTAGTTTTCCACGGGTAACCCGGGCTGCGAGGTCACTATCGCCGGTGCCGTCATGACCGTTGGAGTGGTCCGCCCAATAGTGTCCTGTCAGGTGTGGCCAGGGCAGGATTCCCCCGGGAGCCGGAGCCAGCCGCTGCGCCCGTTCTGTGGCAACGGCATCTATTTGCTCAGCGATCTGCTCCTGCGTCAGTGCTGGCTGGAAGACCTGCTCAACCAGGCGACTCGAGATCTGTTCGAGGTGACCCGTGGGACCGGACTCGTAGAACTCGGAGTAGTCCATATGAGTGTTCCCGCCCAGGATTCCCCCGGCTTTGTGAACCGAAACCTGCCGTTCCAACGCCGTGATGTTCTCGCTGTCCTGGTAAACCATGTGTTCGAGGAGGTGCAGCATGCCTTCCTCGCCCGGCATTTCATGGCGCATTCCCGCCGGCACACCGAGACTCATGGAGAGGATGCGGGCGGAGGGATCATGGACGGCGAGCAGCCTGGTTCCGGTGTCCAATTGCATGCCGTACACAGTTCGACCATCCAGGGTGCCAAGAACTGACGGGGTAGTCATCGCGCCTCCGGGGTGGTGTCCATGTAAGAGCCCGCCAGGTGAAGAAGTGCCTTCGCCTGGGCTTCTCCAGCACCGGCATAGTGGTGCCAGTCGTAGGAATGCTGGGCGATCCTGAAGGCCAGTGCCGGGCCGATCTCGGACGATCCGGGAGCTTCTCCGCAGGTCTCAAGGAAACCGTTCCGCAATTCTTCGATGTTTGCCCGCAGCACCGGGTGGAAGGCGTGCAGCTCCGCCATCTCTCCAAGCACCCAGGCGATGTCATAACCAGGGTGGGCGAGCCCCACGTCCTCGCCGGTGAGGAGCGAGCCGGCTGCACCATCAGGAGTTACCACCCAGTGGGCCATCCCGGGATATCCGTGCACAACCACTTGGTGGGGGCCGGAAAGTACGCGCTTGATCCATCGACGGATCTCCTGCAAGCCAGAATCGCCCAAAACTTCGCGGGCCGGCTGCCACGCACCTCCCAGCCAGGCCTCCGAGCGCCGGATGGTTCGTGGAGTACTTCCAGGAAAGTCGCCCATCAGGGAGGCCTTTTCATGGAGAACGCTAAGGGCCGTCCCCCATATCCGCCCTGCCGCCCGGAGGTTCGCGGGCACCTCCGCCGTGATGAGGTCGAAGACCGTGGACCCGGCCGGCGTCGAATATGAACGGTGACGATCGCCCCCGACACCTACCACCACAAGGTCAGCTCCGGGCTCGGGACGGATGCTGATCGGTAGGGAAGAGAAAGGAATCGGCGCTCCAACTCCGAGGCTGTGCACCCATTCATAAGCCCCTCCAACCTGGTAAACACCCGTGGACAGCAGGTCGGTCCGGGTGGAACGGATGACTGACTTCTCCCGGGAATCCATCGAGGCGCTCATACACTGGCCGCCTCTTTGGTCATGCCCGCACGGAGGAGACGTTCCTCTTCCAACCGGCGCAGCACTGAGGGGAACGACGGCGGCACCCAGGCCAGCGCGACATCGCTGGACTCGCTGGGGCCAGGGACGGGGTCAATGACCAGAAAGTTTTCCGGCATACGCAGTTTCCTGAGTGTCTCAGCGACGATAGGGTTCGCCATGGCCCGGGGCGGCAATGCCGGAGCGATGCAGACCTGGGCCTCCGTGGTCATTGCTGCCAGCAAAGACGGCGAATCGGCTATGCCATGAGCCAGGCGCGATGAGTAGTCCAGAGTTGCCGGGTAAATCAGGATCAGGTCCGCCCACTCTGCCAAATCGATGTGTGCAGCAACGAGCTCTTCCCCCCAGGCATCGGCCTGTACTCGGGACTTCAACCGTGACTCAATGCTGTGACGGGTGATGAATCGCTGCGCGGAATCCCGCATGACCACCTTGAATTCCGTTCCCGGCGCCGCGGAAACCGCCCATTCAATCCAAAAGGGCATAACTTGGGTGACTGCCGAGCCCGTGAGAATCAGTGCAACCTTGGAGTATCCGAAGGCTTCGAGGGTGAGGTCCGCCCATATCGGACGGGGACTGCTGTCAGTGGTTGTCATGGCAGGTCTCAGCATTCAGGAAGGTGGATGGGACGGATAAGGGTCAGGAGGCGCCAGCGCGATGATGTTTCCACCACCTCGCCGGCGCCTTCCCCGTGTTCATGTCTGGCTAGCAGCCCATGGTCAGGGTTGCGCCGATGATCACCCCTGCACAGAACGGCGTGGTGGCCGGCGCGTCGGTGGCAGCGTCGCCGCCGAGCTCGTCAGCAGCCGCGAAGGTGCTGTGCGCACGGGCCAAGTCCGTGAGGTCGGCCTGCGGGATGTTGGTGATGGCGTGATTCATGATGGTGTCTCCTTTTATTGGCCCCACGTGATGGGTGCGTCCGGGTTGCTACTGCGTGAAAAGCTTGTTGTTGTAGTGCTGTGAGAGCTTTCGTTGTGGTGCTGCGGGGCAGTTAGCAGCCGGCACCGAGGGTGGCGCCAACAATGATGCCGATGCACAGCGGTGAGGTTGCGGGAGCTTCGGTGGCAGCGTCGCCGCCGAGCTCGTCAGCAGCTGCGAAAGTGCTGTGGGCACGTGCAAGATCGGTCAAATCGGCCTGGTGGAAGTTAACAACTGCGTTGGACATGGTGTCTCCTGTTTTGTTTGCTTCCCACTAAGTGGGAATGGGTTTTTCTTTCTAGGTTCCTCATGGGAGGTTTTTGGGTGCCGGGCAGCGGCAGGCCACTGCCCGGATTCATCACTGGCCGGCGTTGTAGCCGGGCTGGTGAGGGTTGATGCAGGCCGTTTGAGCTTCGTCAGCCCACACGGCTTCGAGGTCGGTTTTCTCCTTGGACGCACGGAGAAGTGCGTCCGCCAGAACCCGCGAGCGCTGTTGTCCGAAGCTGAGCCCCCGATACGCCGGTCGCGAATCCTTTGGTTCCATGGCAAGTGCCAGGCGGTCGCCCACGCCATGGGTGAAAACCGAGACAGGCGTGTCCCGCTCGGACAGGGACCTCAGGGCAGGACGAACAAGGGAAACCGCGGCGTCCGAATCGTTGGCTGACACGTAGATCACCATCGCGTCACTGCGTGGGAAAGCCAGGGATGACGAGAGGGTCTTGACCTGATGGCCAAGCCCGCTGGCGGCAAGGGCTCCAAGAATCTTCGGCCACATTTCAAGTGCTTCTGATGCCGTGGCAAAGGACAGGTAGAGCCTTGAAGCAGCCGCAGGGTTCACGGATCCGTGGGCACCGAGTGCCAGGAGGAACCCCGGGGTGGCGCGACTTCGCCAACTGGGAACATGCACCCCCACGATCTCGTCCAGAGGGTTGCGTACCAGCGCCTCTGCGGGAAAGAGGACCTTCACACCGGACAGCTCCACCACCTGGTGCGGAACGCCTTGAACGGACGTCCCCGGCCGCGTCCCCACTGTCGCCGCCTGAACGGTGGCCGCCTGAACAACCGTGCGGTGCGGGATGGCATCAATGAGCGCGACGGCAAGGTCCTGGTGGCCTGTTCCTGGCACGGTCTCGATGCCCGGATGCCCTACGTGGAGGTGTGTGTAGATCGCTCCGGCTAATTGCGAACGCAACTCGCTGTGGCTGGTGGCACTGAGTGTGGTGGCGTCTATCCTAGCGGTGAGCCGGTAGGCGTCCACGGAAACCCGGTGTTCCAAGGCCGCCAGCACCTGCTCGAATGACGTGGGAGTTGGAGCGGCCAGTGTGACTGTCATCGGTGTGTCCTTTCGAAACCGAGGGCTTTGACATAGTTGCCGGGTGCAAGCAGTGCCTCGCGCCCCACGCCCGCAGCAGCCCGTTCAATGCCTGGTAGCCGGGACACCATGGGAGCCCTGGTGATGGTCCGGTCCACCAGATGCCATCCCAGGTGGGCGGTAGCCCGAACCGGAAGGTCCGGATCGCCGTAGTTGGCATTATCGGCATAGGACGTCCACATCCGTCGGATGGAGGGAACAATAGTTGCCATCCGCTCGGCGATGCGTGCTGAGGCACTGTCATGGTCGAACCTGGCAGGGGGTGCGGAGGCTCCTCCGCGGGTGGTGACCGTGTCCAGCACCGCTCGATAGATCCACTCGCCAGCAAGCATTCCCAGGTCCCGGGCAGGGTCGCCGAGTCCGAACTCTTCCCAGTCAAGGACACACAGTTTCGCGTTGTGAAGGTGGAACTGATCAAGACGCAGATCGCCGTGGATGGGACGTTCTTGGTGCTTCCGCTCCGATGCCCTCAGCCTGCCAGCAGCGGCCACCAACTCCTGGTCATTCTGGAGCTGTGACCAGAGGGCCATCTCCGCCATTGTGAACTCAAGGTAGCGAGCGTGCGGAACGCCAACCGCGAGCATTTCCACAGGCGGGCTTGGAGGTGCCGAGCGTTCCAACCCGATTGCAGGCCCAGCGTGGAGCCTGGCAAGCAACGCGCCCGCTTCCTCGGGGAAGTTCTCCGGCATGGACTCCTCCACCAGCAGGTGCGCCAGGCTGGTTCCGGGGCAGTGCTCAAAAACCAGGAGGTTGTTTGCGGTGTCGCTACCAATGAGCTGTGGCGTTGCCGGCGCAAAGTCAGCGGACTGCTCCGCAAATGCGGCGAAGGCTACCGAGCGGTTGAAGGCCATCGGGCCCGAAGCTAGTGCTGAGATCTGCTTGACGAAGACCTTTTCCCCATTCCTGAGCCTCATGTTCCATGTGCCATTGCGGCCCGCGAAGGCGGCGGGGGCGATCTCTTCCACCGCCTCCCTGCCGTGGATAGCAAGGACAGTGCTGGCCAAGCCGGCTGCGCGGCGTGCCGCCGGAGTGGTGGACTGCGGGTGCGGGGCTGTGGCGGTCATTGTGAGGGTCTCCATCAGAGCAGCAGGGTGGTTACCGCGTAAGCGGCCAGGATGCCGATGAGCAGAAGGGCTATGTTGCGAACGAGTTTCTTGGTGGCCACTGACTGGTTGCGCTTGTTGTCAGGCATGTTTTTCCTATCTGGAGAGACCCGATGAGCCGGGCCGTGAACTGGGTGACGAGCTGGGGCTAGGCCATCTCGTCTGAGGTCAGGGACTGTTGCAGGGTGACTCGGGAGCCGGTGCGCAGGGCGTTGTTCCGGTAAATCACGGTGGCCAACCAGAACAGGGCGGGTATCACTGCCACCGAAATGCCGGCGGCAAGCACCATCTCCCATGCGGACACGTCTTCCAGTGCGAAGCGCATCGGCATGAGGTAGGAGGAGAACAGCGGCACGAAGGACAGACCTTCCAGCCACGGGTTCCCCATGTTCATGGGCAGGACGTAAAGGGAGACCACCAAGAGCACCATTTGCAGCACGGAAAGCGGCATAACCGCAGTGCCCAGGTCCTCTTGCCGGGAAACCGTCGAGGCGAGGGTCGTGTTCAAGGCCGCGAAGATTACGTAGCCCAGAAGGAACCAGAGGAGGAACCACAGCAGGCTCGGCCCCACGGCGACGTTGATAAGGGACCAGCCCCCCACCACGCTGAATCCCAGCACGGCGGTTCCGCCGATTGCCAGCAGTTGGACCAGGGTTACCAGTCCTATGCCGATCATCTTGCCGGCCAGCAACGGGACGATTCCGATCTTGGTTAGGAGGATCTCCACGATCCTTGAGGACTTCTCCTCCACCACCCCGGAGGTCAGGCTCGATGCCGAGTAGACCAAGGAGGCCAGCAATGCGCTGATCATGGCTGTGGCGAAGATGGCGCGAGGGTCAAAGCTCATCGCCCCGGCCCCGCCCAGTGAGTCCACCAGAAACCATCCGCCGATCCCGGCAGCGGCGCCGGCGAAAAGGGCAAGAAGTCCTGTTGCCGTGAGGATGGTCCGGTTCCCCAGCCTGGTAAGGACCTCGCGCCGGATAATCAGGCGCGTCTCGCGTAGTCCGCTGCCGGATGATGGAGCGGCGCTGCGGGTTGTGCGATCAAATGTTGTTGCGCTCATTGCGATACTCCAACTTTGTCGAGGGAGCGCTCCGCCCCCGGGGTGGTCATCGTATGGGACGAGATGAACTTGCCGGCAAGCAGGTCTGCCAATGACCTCTGTGCGGACACGATGCTTTTCAGCCCGCCGCGCCTTTGCGCTGCTGCAAGGATCTCTCCGGGTACGTCCCGTCCTGAGCCGTCCACCGAGACGAGCACCGTAGTGCGGTCGGCCGCGGAAAACTCCACGTTGACGCCGCGGGCCATCGACACCTCGGCGGCGAACGAATCTGCCGTGCGGGAGAAGCCGAATCGCCAGCGGCTCTTCCCGTCGTCCTGCAGCTCCACCACGCTGCCGCTCGCTGTCACACGACCGCGGTCGAGAATGCAAACCTTGTCGCACAGGCGCTCTACGAGCTCAAGTTGGTGTGAGGAGAACAGAACTCCGACGCCCCGGTCGGCTTGCTCACGGATGAGACGGGACATCGTGTCCACGGCCAGTGGATCCAGCCCTGAGAATGGCTCGTCCAGCACTAGCAGTGCGGGGTCTCCAACCAAGGCGACGGCCAGCTGGACGCGCTGCTGATTTCCGAGGGAGAGGTCCTGAACCAAAGCCTGCTCACGGCCTTGGAGGCCTAGGGAGGCTATAAGTTCGTCTGCGACCCCACGTGCGGCGGCGGGTTGGTGCCCTTCCAGCAAGGCGAAGTGAATAATCTGGTCCCTCACTGGCATCTGCGGGTAGAGGCCTCGTTCCTCGGGCATGTACCCGATGCGCCTGCGGTGCTTGGCCGTGATGGGCAAGGCTTCCCAAGTGACTTCGCCGTGGTCCGGGGTCAGTAGACCAAGGATTACGCGCATGGTGGTGGTCTTACCTGCACCGTTGCCGCCGATGAATCCCACGATCTCCCCGCGATGGACCGTGAGGTCCACATCGTGGAGGACCCTGCGGTCACCGAAGCTGCGGCTGATGCCCGTGAGCTGTAGGCCGTTCATACTTCGCTCCTCGAAATTCGTTCTTATTTCCTGTCAAGAACGACGCTACGGAGGATCGCGCATACCAACCCTGTACTCGAGTACAGAGCTCACTTATACAAAAGTTCACCTAGGCCGGGCGGACCACCCTGCCATTCGGCTCCTGGTAGATCGGCTCCTCGGGCTGCGGCGGGAGCGGCTGAAGTTCATCCTGGACGCGTTCAAGCAGCGGCCGGTAGATGCCGCCGTTCCATTGCGGGCTGGCGTGGGCAGGCCGCGCGCCTTCCGTGCTGAGCGTGGGCATCACCATGTTGGCCCCGAACACCTTGCTCCACCCAGCCCGCGCCGACTCGTAGTCCACAGTGGCGTCCTTGGCGTTGCCGATGAATGCCATCTTGGCACCACCGATTTTTCCGGCCAGCCGGAGTCCGTCAAAGTGGTAGATGTACGCCGATTCCGTCTGGATCAGCACGCTGGAAGGGGCAATCGGCGAGAGCTGCTCCAGGGATTGGTCCAGGATTTGCCGCCAGGTGCGCTCGTCCTTGTGCGCCACACGCTCCCCCAGCTCGTAGCCGCCGCGCAGGACCGACGGGATGCGGAACCCGTTCTCATAAAGGAACACCACGCCGTCGAACCAACTCTGGTCCAGCACGTCTGCGCGGTTGAAGGGGCTGGAATCCAGGACGATCAGCTGCGTTTCTACGCCGTGCAGCTCAAGCAGGCGTGCAGCCACTTGGGTGGCGAGCATCCCACCGAAGCTGTGGCCGTAAAAGTAGAGTTTCTCCAGCTCCAGCTCGCGGACATGGAGGATGATTTCGCGGACGATTTCGTCCACGTCCAGGCCCAGGTTGGAATATCCGACGGCGGCAAGGCGGCCCCGCTGATGCAGGGCAGGCCGCAGTGAGTTCAGGATCCACTGGGCCTCTTCCCAACTGGTTTTATACCCGGGAAAGAGGATCCAGCTGGCCTTGGGGAAGTACAGGTCCGAGTACGGATCCGGGACCCGGAGGATTTTGGTGGCCCGCCGCTCGGCCTGCACGCGGCGGGTGAAAAGCATGTCCGCTGCGAGCGCCCCGGAAGCTCCGGCAGTGATGAGGAAGTTACGGCGGGACGTCTTCTTCAGCCGGGCAGCGTAGGGCAGGATCCGGGCCCATGAGCCCGGATCCTCGGCCTGCTGCGGTTCCGCACTTGCCGGCGCGGGGAGGTTTCCGTTCACCTCCGACGGAGCCGTGAGCTTCCCTACTTGAACGTCCACGCAGCAAGCATAGGCTTAGTCGAGGCCCAGTTCATCCTTGCCGAAGGCGAAGAGGTACGGCACGCCGGTTTCGGCTTCGATCTTCTCTTTGGCGCCGGTATCACGGTCAACGATTACGGCCACAGCCACTACGTTGCCGCCGGCTTTACGGACACCTTCGACGGCGGTCAGTGCGGACCCGCCCGTGGTGGACGTATCCTCCAGGACCACTACGTTGCGGCCTTCAACCGAGGGACCTTCCACCTGGCGGCCCATGCCGTAGGACTTCTGGGCCTTGCGGACAACGAAGGCATCCACGGCACGGCCGGCGTCGGCAGCAGCGTGCATCACGGCGGTACCTACGGGGTCAGCACCCATGGTGAGTCCGCCGGCGCACTCAACTGACACGCCGGCGTCGTCGATCATTGCCAACATGACTTGGCCCACCAGCTTGGAGGCCTCGTGGTGCAAGGTGACGCGGCGGAGGTCGATGTAGTAGTCCGCTTCCTTGCCGCTGGAGAGGATCACCTTGCCGCGGACCACCGCCAGTTCTTTGATCAGTTCAAGAAGGCGGGCGCGGGCAGCAGCAGTATCAGGCGTGGAAGTCATGGCTCCTAGTTTAGTGGGGCCGCGGTGGTGGCGCGGATCACCAGGCGGGGATTGACGATCTGGTCCCCGGTTGATCCGTTTCCTTCCAGCTGCTGCAGCACCGCTTCCATGCAGCGGCGGCCGAGTTCTTCGAAGTCCTGCTTGATGGTGGTCAGCGGTGGCATGAAGAATTCGGCCTCGGGTTGGTCGTCGTAGCCCACCACGCTGATGTCGCCCGGTACGCGAAGGCCGGCCTCCTGAACTGCGCGGAGGACGCCCACTGCCATTTGGTCGTTGGCAACGAACACGGCCGTGACGGTGTGCTGCTCAATGAGGTCCAGACCGGCGCGGTAACCGGAGGCCGCGTCCCAGCCACCCTGCAGCAGGATCTCAGCACCCAAACCAGCATTTGCCAGCGACTCCTGCCATCCCTTGATGCGTTCGGCGGCATCGATCCAGTGCGGCGGGCCGGAGATGTGCGCGATCCGGCGATGACCCAAGCCGATCAGATGATCAACTGCGAGCCTGGCACCCAACCGCTGGTTCAGCGACGCGCCCGTCAGCTGGTTGCCCGTCCCCGCACCGACAGCGACGATCGGCACGGTAAACGAAACGTCCCGCAAGACCGCGAGGACATCAGGGTGCGGAACCAGGATGACGATCCCGTCCACGGACTGATTCCGGAAGTGCGCGATCGCATCATTGACGCTGTGGTCGGTCACTTCGCGGAGGTTCGCAATGCTGACGAAGTAGCCCGCTTCCCGCCCCGCCTGTTCCACCCCCAGGAGAGTGTTCGCAGGGCCGAACTGACCTGTCTCACAAGCAAGCACACCGATGGTCCGGGACCGCCGGGTCACCAGGCTGCGGGCCGCGGTGTTACGGCGGTACCCCAGTTGCGCGATGGCTGATTCCACGCGCTGTTTGGTCTGGCCACTGACGTTCGGATGGTTATTCAGGACGCGGGAAACGGTTTGGTGCGAGACTCCCGCCATCTTGGCCACGTCACCCATGACGGGAGGTCGCGCCGCTCCCCCTCTGGACATCAGCGATTATTTCGCGTCGACGGCGACAGGCTCGGACTTGGCGGGGGTGGAGGCTTCGGTTGCCGGAGGCGTGGTCTTCCACTTGAAGCGACGGCCCGCGGAGGATCCGCCACCGGAACCGGTGCGGTTCTTGTTGAAGATGTCGAAGCCGACGGCGAGCAAGAGCACCAGGCCCTTGATGAGCTGCTGGTAGTCCGTACCCAGTCCAAGGATGGACATACCGTTGTTCAACACGCCCATGATGAGGCCACCGATCATGGCTCCTGCCACGGTGCCAATGCCGCCCTGGACCGCCGCGCCGCCGATGAAGGCAGCTGCAATGGAATCGAGTTCGAAGCCTGTACCACCGGCAGGCTGTGCCGAGTTCAGGCGGGCAGTGAACACCAGCCCGGCCAACGCGGCGAGGACGCCCATGTTGACGAACAAGCGGAAGGTGACCTTCTTGGTCTTGATGCCGGAAAGCTCGGCCGCGTGGAGGTTACCGCCAATGGCGTAGGTGTGGCGGCCGAAGATGCTGTTGTTCATCAGTGCGGAGTACAGGATCACCAGGACCGCCAGGACGATCAGGACGATCGGGGTGCCGCGGTAGCTGGCCAGGAGGAACGTGATGATGAGCATCAGGACTGCGATGAACCCGTTCTTGACGGCAAACCACGCCATGGGTTCATTCTCGAGATTGAACTTGCGGCGGACCCTGCGTTCCTTCAGCGCTTGGAAGAGGATGGCAGCCGTGCCGCCGACGCCGAGGATGACCGTCAGCCACTCAAGGACGGACGTGCCGCCGGTGAGGTCCGGAAGGAAGCCGCCGCCGAGGGCCCGCAGCTCGCTGGGGAACGGGGTGATCTGCTGGTTCTTGAGCGTGATGAGGGTCAGGCCGCGGAAAATCAGCATGCCGGCAAGGGTGACGATGAACGCCGGAATGCCTACGTAGGCGATCCAATAGCCCTGCCAGGCACCCACCAAGGCGCCAACCAGGAGGCAGGCCGGGATGGCAAGCCACCAAGCCCAGCCCCAATGGACGATCATCACGCCTGCAACGGCGCCGATGAAGCCCGCGATGGAACCAACTGAGAGGTCGATGTGCCCGGCGATAATAACCATCACCATACCGATGGCGAGGATCAGGATGTAGCTGTTCTGGACCACCAGATTGGTGACGTTCTGCGGTTGGAGGAGGATGCCGTCGGTCAGGACCTGGAAGAGGATGACGATCAGGATCAGGGCGACGAAGATGCCAACCTGGCGGAGGCGGCTTGTGAGGAAGCCAAGGGATTCTCTGAGGGCGGACATGTTCGCTATTCCTTCTCTTTGGTCATGAAGTGCATGAGGGTTTCCTGGGTGGCTTCGGCGATGGGGACTTCGCCGGTGATGTGGCCCGCGGACAGCGTGTAAATCCTGTCGCAAATGCCCAGGAGCTCCGGAAGCTCAGAGGAGATCACAATGACGGCTTTTCCTGCCGCTGCGAGCTCCGCGATGATGGTGTAAATCTCAAATTTGGCGCCGACGTCGATTCCACGGGTTGGCTCGTCAAGGATCAGGACATCCGGGTCGGAAAACATCCATTTGCTCAGGACCACTTTTTGCTGGTTTCCACCCGAGAGCTTGCCGGTGATCGCAGCAACGGACGGAGCCTTGATGTTCATGCTCTTCCGGTAGTGGTTGGCAACGGTGGTCTCCTTGTTACCGTCCACCCAGCCCCGTTTGGCGAGCTTGTTCAGTGCTGCCATGGAGATGTTCCGTTTGATGTCTTCGATCAGGTTCAGGCCATAGTGCTTGCGGTCTTCTGTGGCGTAGGCAATACCGTGGTCGATGGCGTCCGAGACCGTGGAGGTGTTGATTTCCTGCCCGTATTTGTAGACCTTGCCGGACACGGCCCGTCCGTACGTCCGGCCGAAAACGCTCATGGCCAGCTCGGTACGGCCGGCGCCCATGAGCCCTGCCAAGCCAACTACTTCACCCTTGCGGACGTTGAGGCTGGCGTTGTTCACCACCATGCGGGAATGGTCTTGAGGGTGCTGAACGGTCCAGTCCTCAATGCGGAGGACTTCCTCGCCGATGTTGGGGGTCCGGTCCGGGTAGAGGCTTTCGAGGTCGCGGCCCACCATGCCCCGGATGATGCGTTCCTGGGTGATCTGGCCTTGGTCCAGGCGAAGGGTCTCAATGGACTTGCCGTCGCGGATGATGGTGACGGCGTCAGCTACTTTGCGGATTTCGTTGAGCTTGTGGCTGATGATAATGCTGGTGACGCCCTGGCCTTTGAGGTGCAGGATGAGGTCCAGCAAGTGGTCCGAGTCTTCATCATTAAGAGCGGCCGTGGGCTCGTCCAGGATGAGGAGCTTCACCTCTTTGGACAGGGCCTTGGCGATTTCCACCAGTTGCTGTTTCCCAACACTGATGTGCTGGATGGGGGTGACCGGGTTTTCGCTGAGGCCCACGCGTGCCAGCAGCTTGGCGGCTTCCAGATTGGTTTTCCGCCAGTCCACCCAGCCGTTCTTAGCCAGTTCATTGCCGAGATAGATGTTCTCCGCGATGGACAGGTACGGGCTCAGCGCCAGTTCCTGGTGGATGATCACGATGCCGCGCTTCTCGCTGTCCGTGATGCTGGAAAACTCGCAGGGCTCGTTCTCGAAGAGGATGTCGCCGTCGAAGGTGTTGTGCGCGTAGACGCCGGACAACACCTTCATGAGGGTGGACTTCCCTGCTCCGTTTTCACCACAGATGGCGTGAACCTCACCGCGGTTGACGTCCAGGGTGACGTCCTGAAGGGCTTTTACCCCGGGGAAGGTCTTGGTGATTCCTCGCATTTGAAGAATGGGTACGTTCATCGTCAATTCCCGCTGACTGGTTGAAACTTGGCCAGGCCGAGGATTCGGAGGCTCTAAAGGAGGCTGTGGCCCCACGCTCTGGTACTAAAGCAACTGCGCGCTGCTGCACAGAACTCCGTACTTCAGCACAGAACGGTGGGGCCACAGACCGGGGACGTGATTACTTGACGTCGGCTTCCGTGTAGTAGCCCGAGTCGATCAGTTCCTTCTGGAAGTTGTCCTTGGTGATGATGACGGACTTCAGGAGGAAGGCCGGGACAACCTTGACCTTGTTGTCGTAGGTCTTGGTGTCGTTGGTTTCCGGTTCGGTTCGCTTGAGGACAGCGTCGACCATCTTCACGGCCTGAGCGCCGAGCTGGCGGGTGTCCTTGAAAATGGTGGAGTACTGCTCGCCGGCGATGATGGACTTCACTGAGCCCTTCTCTGCATCCTGGCCTGTAACAACAGGCAGGTCACCGGTGGAGTAGCCGCCGGTGCTGGTCAGTGCGGAAATGATGCCGATGGACAGGCCGTCATAAGGCGACAGCACGCCGTCGAGCTTGGTTCCGGAGCTGTAGGCCGAGGTAAGGATGTCTTCCATGCGCTTCTGGGCCACGGGTGCCTGCCAGCGCAGGATGGCTGCCTGCTCGAACTTGGTCTGGCCGCTGGGAACCTTCAAGGTGCCTGCATCCAGGTACGGCTTGAGGGTGTCCATGGCGCCGGTCCAGAAGAAGTTGGCGTTGTTATCGTCCGGGCTGCCTGCAAACAGCTCAACGTTGAACGGGCCCTTACCCTCAACTTTTTTGCCGCTTGCGTCAACCAGGCCAAGGCCGGTCAGCAAGGAGGTGGCCTGCTGGACACCCACGGTGTAGTTGTCGAACGTGGTGTAGTAGTCCACGTTCGGCGTGCCGTTGATGAGGCGATCGTAGGCGATGACCTTGACGTTCTGCTCCTTGGCCTTGGCCAGGACATCCGTCAGCGTGGTGCCATCGATGGCTGCGATGATGAGCGCCTTGGCACCCTTCGTCAGCATGTTCTCGATCTGGGAAACCTGCGTGGGAATGTCGTCGTTGGCGAACTGGAGGTCGGTCTTGTAGCCAAGGTCCTTCAGGGACTTCTCAACGTTGGCGCCGTCAGCAATCCAACGCTCCGACGTCTGGGTCGGCATCGAAATGCCAACCAGTGAATCGCTGGGATTTGCACTGCTGGTGGACTCGGCAGAGCCACCGCGACTACCGCAGCCTGTGGCCCCGACAGTCAACGTTAGGACAACCGCAACGGCGCCCAGGAGTTTCTTCAATCTCACGATGCTCTCCTTACGCGGCAGCATTGCCGCGAACTCTGATGCAGCCGGAGCATCTGCGCGTCCGGCACGGTGAAGCGTTGCGTGGTCTGCGGCCAGCTGGGTGCCACATGCCACGAAAGGTGGTGCGAATGCCATTGTGAACGCTAACAATGCCGCTGGTCAAGTGCTGCGGATCACGAAATGATTGCAGCACTGAACCAATCCGCCAGCTCTTGACTTGAAACGTTGTTAGCGTTCACAATTGGCGCGCTACTCGGGCGCAGGCACAAGAAAGCCCGGCACTGCTTTGTGGGCAGTGCCGGGCTACGAACGCTCCTCCTTGATGGCAAGAGGAACTCTTCCCCGCTCTCACGAATGCGACTCAAATTCGAGGAGGGTTCTCCTCCAAAGATTCCGTTCCGCCAAGGCCCAGCGCAAGGTCCTCCCTACCATCACGGTGGATCTTCTCAAGGGGCCGAACGCTCTCCTTCGGCACCTTTTTGAATAATTCAAAGCCTGACTGAGGAAGGTACAACAGGGACGGCCATTCGTCCGTTTGCGAACACTCGTGGCAGAGTACGGCGATGTCATTTGACTGGAGCGCTCGCCCCTTGATCTGTTCCAGCGCCTTGTTGACGAGATCGTCGTGTTGACGGTCGATTGCGAACACCGGGTACTCGCGGCCGCCCCAGACCCCCTTCAGACTCTGCGTGGTCAGCAACGTGAAGTCGTCGACGTGCACCGAGGACTTGTCCATCCCGGTGTCCTGAAGGCACCGACTCATTGCCCACGCAACCTCAACGGTCATCGTGAAGTGGCGTTGTGAGCAAACGCCAAAGATCCGGAAGCCCGTGTCGATGCTCGGCCCGAAGTAGTCGTAAAGGTACCTCATCGGGCTTCTCCGGCCCGATAGAGCAATCCTGTTGAGCTCGACCGGATCTTCGTCCGAGTCTTCAGAGGAAGGGTTTATAGGAATAGTGGATTCACTGTCAGGACCTGGGAACGTCGCAATAAACGCACCACCTTTTGTCGCCAAGTTTTCCTTGAACAGCGTGCCGCTCTCGTACTCCGACATTGCCGCCAACCAAACGCGCACAGCATTGTAGACGTCAATCTCTTTCTCCACACGGCAGGTAAAAATAAGTTCGTCCCCGACCGGCTTCCACAACTTAAAATCCAGATCTGGGTAATGTCGGGCCATTTGCCCCAAAACTTGCGGAAACTGTCTGTAAAACGCCAGGAACGTGGCCTGCCAGTTCTTCGATCGGTTTTGCTTGAACTGGGTAGAACCAACTATGTCGCAGGAAAGGAAGAGCAAGGACCGGGGATCAGGAGCCACTAACGGACAGCCAAGCCGAGAACTTGGCAACGGACGCCGGCTGCACTAGGCGACACTCCGAAGCGCTCGGCAAGGGACCACGACTCGCCTCCCAACTCCCGATGCGCTGCCTTGAACAGGTCGGCGGGCATTAAGAGGGACGCCGCAAAGACGTTCGCCTGCGTCTCTACAAGGTTGCGCTCACCACGCCCAAATCCATCTTCAGTGGTCTTTTCGGGGTGGACATAGTGCAGGTAGTAGTGACCCAATTCGTGGGCAATCGTAAACCGGTCTCGCCGCCGCGATGTGTATTCAGACAGGTAGATGGTGAAATCACCTTTCGAGCGCACATGCATCGACTCGTTCGACTCGGCGTACTCGATGCGACCACCCAGGTCACGCACCAGTGCTTCGATGTCCGCAGGCCCGTCGTTGGAGTGGATTCCGTAGTGCCTACCCACAAATTCGGCATATTCGCCGATAGCCTTGTAGTTGAGTTCTGACGCTTCCGCAGCCACCGCACTCCCTCTCAAACACGTTGTTGCTTACAAGTCAGTCTACCGACAGACACCGCCTTCGATGCGGGTCTGTTACTAACGTAACTGTTGCCACAGACATTTTTGACTGGCGCTGTGGGCGACCCTGAACTGGAACGAACTTCCCAGCAATGGGCCAGGAACCTCGCTCAGTCACTCCCGCTCGCCGCAGCGATGGTTGATGTGACGAGGTCGAGCCGCGGCAAGGCCAGCGCCTCGACGACCGAAATCGAGCGAGGCACTGGCAGCGTTCCCGCTAGCTGTCTTCGCGGTGTACCCGTCGAACGAATGCCTCCGCGAGGCAGTCAACTACAAGGTCACGCTGCTCATCAACAAAGTAAAAGTACCCGTCGACCTCTTGAAGGAGTCTGTCTTGATGTCGGGATAGAAGCCACCGCCCGGCACGTCGTAGTTGATCTTAAAAGTCGCCATAAACCGAAGGACCTTTCTCGTCAGTTTCTTCTCGCACTCTTGTGCCTCATCCAGAGAAACTTAAGCCATAGACATTTAAGGCGCTGAGCGCCAAACCTTGGGGCACCAAGGAGAACGGCAGTCTGAAGGTTGAACGTTGAAAATCTGCGTATATCTCGGCGGCAGCAAGGACAAGCTGAGCAAGTTGAGCGAGTAAACGCCGTGCGATGTCCGAAGAATTATCTTAGAGGCGGGTATCGAACGAATCGCAGAAGACGTTCTGGTTGAACGTTCCTTGGAATTCGGACTTGCCTTGGATCTTCCGAACGGTTGCGCGGATGGCTTCGCGCGTTGCTCCGTGGGCGTGGATGGCCGTCTTGACCATGGGCACATCAATCAGGTGGTTCGGTTGGTTCAGCGAGACGAACACCGTGGGAACTTCCGTGGCGTACCAAGGAATCTCTGCTGCCATCGGCGAGGACCACTTGATCCGGATGGAAGCCTCCTGTGCGAAACCTTTCACATTGGCAAAGACGAAAGCAGCGTCATACCGCTCTGCGTAGTCCCCCGTGGCTTCCTCGGACACCACCCGCATGAAGTTCATGCCGGACTCCCCTGCCGCCTCGCGCTGCTCAGCTGTCTTGAAGACATCCACCTCGAAGCCGGCGGTTTCCAGTTCTTCCTGCACAATGTCCAGATACGCCAGTGGGTCAGCCCTCGTGAAATCGGCTCCGCCCGAGACCCCATACAGGCGGATGCGCTTGTGGGTGTCCGGCGTGATCGGCAGGTTGCGTGCCGTGTCCTTCACCAGGGTGACGGTCTTGTCCGCAATTTCGGACGCAATGGCACGGTGCGCTTCGCTGCCGATAACCGCCAGCGCCCCGGCCGCCGGAACCAACGATTCCCTGGAAGCAACATGCAGTCCCAGGCTGGCCTTCAGGCCAAGAATCCGCCGGAGGGCATCCTGCAAACGGCCCTCGGTAATGACGCCCGACTTGTAGCCGTCCAGCATGTATCCGAAGTCCTCTTCCGGGTTCCGGAAAAACAGGAACATATCGCAACCCGCTGCGATCGTGGCAGGCACAAGGTCCTTGCGCTTCATTGCCTGGGTCAGGCCAACCATCAGCGAGGCGTCCGTGAGGACCAACCCATTGAAGCCCAGCTCGCCCCGCAGCAGGTCCTGCAGCAGCTCCGGAGCAAGCGTTGCCGGCAGGATTTCAGCATCCAACAAACCGGGACGGAAATGCCTGGACACCTCGGGAGCACCGATGTGTCCCACCATGATGGACTGCACTCCGTGCGCGATCATCTCGCGGTACACATGCCCGTAGCTGGCGTTCCAATCGTCATACGCAAGGGTGTTGTACGACGTGACCACGTGCTGGTCCCGCTCATCAATGCCGTCACCGGGGAAGTGCTTCATGGCACAAGCGGTGGGTGATTCACTGATGCCGTCGAAGTACTCTTTGGCCCGTTCCACCACAATGTCCGGGGTGTTTCCGAACGCCCGCGTGGAGATGACCGTGTTCCGCCAGTTGTAGTGGATGTCCACGATCGGGGCGAAGGCCCAGTTGCAGCCCAGCGCAGCAGTTTCGACGCCGGCCACTTGCCCCATCTGCCGGGCAATCTTCTTATCGGGATGGGAACCTGCCTGCAGGTGCGTGGACACGAACGTGCCGTCGTCGCAGCTGCCGGCGCCGCCCATCTCGGGGTTGGAAGCAATAAGCAAAGGGATCCGGGTCTTGGACTGCGCGTATCGAAGGTGTTCCTGCACGGCAGCCGAGGGACCCGGCCGGTAGCGCATACCGCCCACATGGAAGTTCTCCAGCACGCCATCGAGGTACGCCGGCGAGTAATCGTTGTTGTGGTTGATGAACAGCTGGCCGATCTTCTCTTCCAGCGTCATGGACCCGATGGTGCTCTCCACCCACTCCACCGCGGCGTCGTCCAAGTTGAACGGGGCCGCCTTGAGGTCCACCAGGAAAGGCCCCGCGGCCGTCGCAGCCAAGCCATTGAGCGCCGTGCTTGCTTCATTCACGATGCCCTCCACGGACTTTGCGATGTCCACTACGATTCCGGCTTCGTCGGCCTGCAAAGGTTCCAAAGTGGCCAGTTGCGAGTCCAGCAGTGAGGGCGGCATGAAATGTCCGGGCCGGGCAGTCATGCGTGCGTTCAGCAACTCGCGACTGCCGTGCAGATGCACGAAAACCACGGACGGATCAGCGCGGCGGATGATGTCCCGGTAGCTGCGTTTGAGCGCGCTGCACGCAATGACAAGAGCAGAGTTCGACGCCGGGAAGCGCCTGCCGATTTCGGCCAGCCATGGTGCGCGGTCGTCGTCGTTCAGCGGAGTACCCGAGGCCATCTTGTCGATGTTCGCCTGGGGGTGCAGCGAATCGCCGTCGAGGAATTCAGCGCCGAGACGCTCGGCGAGGGCAGCACCAATGGTGCTCTTGCCGCAGCCCGCCACGCCCATCACCACGATGTGGTGGCGTCGCCTGCCGTCAAGGGAGGCAGATTTACCAATCATGGCCTCTTTACCAGTCATGGCCTCTTTACCAATCATGGACTGTGCCGTCCACCAGGCGGTTGTACGGCAGGTAGGCCTGCTGGTACGGGAACGCGGCTGCTGCTTCTTCGTTGAATTCGACGCCGATGCCGGGGTTGTCGCCCGGATGCAGGTACCCGTCCTTGAACGTCATGGACTGCTGGAAGACCTCGTTGGTCTTGTCCGAGTGCTGCATGTATTCCTGGATGCCGTAATTGTGGATGGCCAGGCCCACGTGCAGCTGGGCGGCGAAGCCCACCGGAGAGATGTCCGTGGGGCCGTGGAAGCCGGACTTGATCTGGTACTGCGCTGCGAAGTCCATGACCTTCTTCAGCGGGGAAATGCCGCCGAAGTGGGTGGAGGCTGCACGGACGTAGTCGATCAGCTGTTCCTTGATGAGGGTCTGGTAGTCCCACACGGTGTTAAAGATTTCGCCGATGGCCAGCGGGGTGGTGGTGTGCTGACGGACCAGGCGCAGTCCCTCCTGGTTCTCGGCCGGGGTGCAATCCTCCAGCCAGAAGAGGTCGTACGGTTCCAATGCCTTGCCGAGTTTGGCGGCCTGGATGGGCGTCATGCGGTGGTGCCCATCATGAAGCAGCGGGATTTCCGGGCCGAACTCATTGCGCACCGCTTCAAACACGGTGGGAAGGTGGCGCAGGTACGCGCGGGTATCCCAGTCTTCTTCCAGCGGGAAGTTGCCGCGGCCGGCGGGCTCGTAATCGTAGCGTTCGCCCGAGGCCTGGGCCTGCGCTGCAACACCATAAACGGCCTTGATGCCCGGGACCGCGGTCTGGATGCGGATGGACTTGTAACCCAGTTCCAGGTGCTCCCGCACGGAGTCGAACAAGGATGGAATGTCAGCACCGGACGCGTGGCCGTAGGCGCGCAGCCCATTGCGGGAAGCACCACCGAGCAGCTGATACACCGGCATCCCGGCCACCTTGCCCTTGATATCCCACAACGCCATGTCGACGGCGGCAATGGCAGCCATGGTGACGGGTCCGCGGCGCCAATACGAGCTGCGGTACAGGAACTGCCAGGTGTCCTCGATCCTGTGCGGATCCTTCCCGATCAGCAGCTGCGCCACGTGCTCCTTGAGGTACGCAGCCACAGCAAGTTCACGGCCGTTGAGGGTCGCGTCGCCAATGCCCGTCACACCGTCCTCCGTGGTGATGCGGAGCGTGACGAAGTTGCGGGAGGGGCTGGTCACAAAGACTTCAGCGGCAATGATTTTCACAGCTTTTCCTTTCGGGATGTGGCTGGTGGAGATTAAGTACGATTTTAGGTCGGATTGCTTACAGTGGCAATCGGTTGCCGAAGTCCTTTGCCGGGATGTGTCTCGGCGCGCGGGAACCCCGCGCTGAGGTCCTCGATAAGCTTCACCACGGCAGAATCCCGGGCGAAATCAGAATCCAGCAGGGACACGAGGGCAGCGATGCGCTCACCTCCGACTAACTGGTTGGCCTCCGCCACGGCATCCGACTGCAGATCCTGCAGGCCCGGATCCGACTCCACGAACGCGGCCCACACGGCAATCATCCGGGCCGCAGCTTCACCACTCCGACCCGCCTCACGCTCAGCCCGAAGCACGGGGATAGCCCGCATGCGTAGCTTGGTGCTGGCGTCCATCGCTATCTGGGCGAGGTGGTGGGCGATCCGCGAATTGCCAAAGCGTTCCAGCAGTGCCGCCCTGTACTCGGGAATACGCAGATCGTCATCACTAAGGTGCCGCGACGCTTCGTCCCAGAACTCCTCCACGGCTTGCAAGCACACCGCATCAGCCAGGGCCTCGGCAACAGTGGTGTGTCCGCGCAGCTGTCCGGCGTAGGCCAGGATGGAGTGCGCGCCGTTGAGGAGCCACAATTTGCGGTTTTCGTAGGGCTCTATATAGTCCACGAAAACCGCGCCGGCGTCCTCCCAGCGGGGCCGCCCGGCAGGGAAATCACCGCTGAGTACCCAGTTGCGGAATGGCTCGGCCACAACGGGGGCTTCATCCCGGTATCGGCACCGTTCAGTGACCAGGGCAACGTCTTCAGGGGTGGTTCGCGGCGTGATCCTGTCCACTGACGTACTGACGAAGCTGACGCTGACGTCAATCCAGTCCGCCAGGCCGGCGTTTACTCCCCGGGCAAGGTCCACTCCCCGGGCAAGATCCATTACGGCATTGCGCGCCACGTTGCCGTTGTCCGAGAGGTTGTCGCACGAAACAACGGCGAGGGATCCGCCGTCGGCATCCCTGCGTGCCGCGAGGCCAAGGACCAAGCGACCCAACGGCGTCGCGGGCTTTTGGCCGGAAAGCAGCTGCGGAAGATCGTCGGCGCTGGATCCGTAGGCGGCTTCGGTGATGGTCAGCGTGACCACAGCAGTTTGGGGCGCTGCCAGAAGTTCCACCAACCGGTCCACGTTGGCGCCATCCACGGCTTCCACGATGCTGCCAATAACCTCGAACGCATCACCGGAGTCCGATCGTTCCACCACTGTGAACAGTCCGCCCTGGGCAGCCAGTACCTCGGCGGCGTCCGGGCGACGACCGGTGAATGAAGCGATGCCCCACTCCCCTGCATCACCGGCGTGCTGCGTGAACCAGGCCTGGTGGGAGCGGTGGAACGCGCCGAGGCCCAGGTGCACCATGCGCACTGGAGCCTTGGGGTCCGCCATTACGTCGCGGTTGAGCCGCGGCAGTTCGGTTGTCATAGCTTGAATACCCTGCGTGGCGAGGAATCGACGACGTCGAGAATCAGCTCGTGCGCGCGGTCTTCAGTAACGCGGTGCTCAGCTACAAGACGCGCGAGGAAGGACGCTTCAATCCTGCGGGAGGCGTCGTGCCGGGCGGGAATGGAGCAGAACGCACGGGTGTCGTCAATGAAGCCGGACGAACGTGAGAAGCCAGCCGTTTCCGTAACCGCCGAGCGGAACCGCAGCATGGCGTCCGGTGCATCCAGGAACCACCACGGTGCACCGATGTAGACGGAGGGGTAGAAGCCGGCCAACGGCGCCAGTTCGCGCGAGAAAACAGTCTCGTCGAGGGTGAAGAGCACCAGGTGGAAATCCTTGGCCGTACCAAAGTCCTGCAGCAACGGTCGGATGGCTTCGGTGTAGTTAACGGCGAACGGAATGTCGTGACCGGTATCGGCGCCGAACTCAGCGAACGTGGGTCCATGGTGGTTGCGGTAGGAGCCGGGATGAATGGTCATCACCAGGCCATCCTGGACCGACATGCGCGCCATCTGGTACATCATGTGGGCCTCGAACGCGTCGCGATCCTCGGCACTTGCCTTACCTGCGCGGGCACGATCAAAGAGTGCTTCCGCTTCCGCAGCATCGAGCTTGAGCGTGGCAGGCGTCCGGACGCCATGGTCCGCGGATACTGCGCCGTGTTCCACGAAATAGCGACGGCGGTTTTCCAGGGCCGCGATGTAGCCGGCATAGCCGGTTGCGCCGTCGCCCGCGGTTTCGATCAGCCGCTCAACGTTGGTGCTCCAACTGGCATGCGCCACGTTTAGATAGGCATCCGGGCGGAACGTGGGAAGAACCCGTCCATTGAAGCTGGGGTCATTGGTGAGGGCCTTGTGGCTGGCAAGATCGTCCAAGGGATCATCCGTGGTGGCCAGGACCTCGATGTTGAAGTCCTTGAACAGCTGGCGGGGACGGAAGTCCGGCTCCACCAGTTTTGCGGCGATGGCGTCGTAGCTTGCATCGGCCGGCATGGCTCCGAGGTCTGCTTCGAGCTTGAAGACATCGTTGAACTGGGTACGGAGCCAGTACCCGGAAGCTGTGCCTTCGAAAAGGGGCCAGGCCTGAACGAACTGCCGCCATATTTCGCGCGACTGCGGAATTTCGCGTGATTGTGGGCCGGACGCCGTACCTGCCAGCAATTGATCCATCGGAACACCATTGGCGTGGATCAAGCGGGTGACGTAGTGGTCCGGGCTGACCAGGAGTGCCGCCGGGTCCGGGAAGGGCGTGTTCTGTTCGATGACAGCGGCGTCAACGTGGCCGTGCGGAGAAATGATGGGCAGGTCCTGGACGCGCTCCAACAAGGATCGCGCGATGCTGCGCGTCCCGGGATCTGCGGGCAGGAGCCTGTCAGGGTGTGCGGCAATGGACTGTGACATAGATCAATCTTGCGGGCCGGCCATCAATCTTGTCAACCGGTTGCCAAAAATTGCCATTTCGTTGCAGGGCTATGCCGTTTCCCTGCAGGATTTAGGAGAGGAGCCGCCCGCTGGACCCTCGCACCACAAGCTCCGTTTCCACGGAAACGGCCTGCTTGGGTGCGTCATGGCCCTGCAGCATGTCCAGGAGGATGGTGACGGCGCGGGTACCGCACTCTCCCAAAGGCGAACGTACGGTGGTCAGTGCCGGGGTGGTGAAGTCGGCGCCGAAGATATCGTCGAAGCCCACAATGCTGATTTGGTCCGGGACGCGCATTCCCCCGGCCTGTAACTCCTGCATCAAGCCGATGGCCAGGAGATCGTTGTAGGTGATCACTGCCGTCGCCCCGCTTTCCAGGACGTCGCGCGCAACTTGCCTGCCGCCGTCGACCGTTGGCTTGGACGATTCCAACCGCACGGAACCCAGCTTGGACCATTCGCATGCCGACTTGACGCCATCCCAACGGCGGGAGGTCATCCATGACTGCTGCGGCCCGGCGACGTATGCGAGCTTCGTATGCCCATGGCCCGCGAGGCTTCGCACGGCCTCGCTGATCCCCTTGTTGACATCCGGGACGACGCACGGAACGCCTTGGACCTCGCGGTTGATGACCGCAACGGGCTTATCAGCGGCCAGGGCACGAATATGGTCATCATCCATTCGCGGGCTGGCCAGGATGAGGCCGTCCACCGTGCTCAGTAAACGGCGGGCCGCTGTCACTTCCGTCTCAGGTGACTCGGCGGATTCAGCCAGGACCAGCGTGTAATCCCGGGCGGAACCGGTGGTTTCAGCGCCACGGATGATGTCGAAGAACGTTGGATTGGTGATGTCCGCAACGATCAAACCGATGGTCTGCGTCCGACCGGTTGGCAGGGCGCGGGCAAAAGGATTCACCTGATAATTCAGCTGCTCCGCTGCGTCCTCGATGATCTTCTGCGTTTTTGCACTGACCCTGCCGGGCTTGCTCAAGGCGCGGGACACAGTGGACGGATTCACTCCTGCCAGCTTGGCGATGTCATAAATGGTGGCAGAGGACTTCTCCCCCCGCCCACGTTTAGTGATGGCAGCAGGTGTTCCGGAGTTCGTCACATCAGTCACCGCTCCATCGTAGACCGCATGGCAACAAAAAAGGCCGGTTGCCATCCGCGATCTCGTGGCTACCGGGGCTTGTTGCCGAGCACGCGCGAGAAAATGATCACAAGGAGTCCGGCAACGGGGACCAGGAACAAGCCGAGCCGGAGAGACGAAACGTCCGCTACCCAACCGACAACTGGAGGTGAGACGAGGAATCCCAAGCGAAGCAACCAGCTGACAATCGTGAGCGCCTCCCCCTGCCGGAATCCAGGCAGCCCGTCAGCCGCATGTACCGCGGCCGGGATAAGGGGTGCCGCACCCAAACCGGCGAGGCCAAACCCAATGATGCTACCCACCAGAGAAGGAAAGCCCAACGCCAAGCCCATCCCAACCAGAACAATCAACCCTGCGGAGCGCGCCACGGAATGTTGGCCAAAGCGGTCCACCAGCCGATCGCTCAGGAGCCGTCCCACCACTTGCATGCCCTGCAGCGCAATGAAGCCTGTTCCAGCCACGAGTGCCGACGCTCCGAAGCCCTCCGTGAGATAGATCGCGGACCAAGAGTTGCCGGCATCTTCCATCAAGGCCCCCGCAGACCCAATCATCACCAGAAGCAGGAGTGTGCCGTATCTGCTGAGGGACCATGTGCGGCTCCGAACGGAGCCCTTGGCCATTCCGACACCCGCATCCGTGGCCGCATCATCGGGCAGCGGATCGGAACCCCGCAGCAGGAACCGGTGGGACAGGATGGCCAGCACCACACACATCACGGCGATCAGGACGAAGTGCAGGGTCCGGGATACGCCCAGCCCGGCGGCAACGGCGCCGGCTGCTCCTCCAGCCACTGCACCGATGCTCCACACAGCATGGAACGAGTTGAGGATGGACCTCCCGTAGAGCCGCTGGACACGAAGCCCGTGGGAATTTTGTGCGACGTCGGCAAGGGAATCCATGGCTCCGGCAACGAAGAGCCCGCCTGCAATGACAGCCCACGACGGTGCTATACCGGCCAAAAGAGTGGCGACTGTGGCAAAGATCGTGGCCACAACCGCCACCCTGGACGATCGGAACCGCCGGACCAGCAGGCCTGCGCTTAGGCCCGCCAATAGTGCACCCAACGGGAAAGCGGCCACGGCCAAACCCAAGGCTGCGTTGCTCAGCCCAAGATCGACCTTAATGACCGGGTACCACGGCACCATGCTTGCGAAGATCGCGCCGTTGGTAAAAAACAACAGACTGACAGCGCCGCGAGCACGCCGAACGTTCGTCGAAGTATGGGGAGCCATCAGCGGGGCAAGGGTCACTGGCCCACCCTACCCACGCCAACCCCCTGGCAAAAACGAAGAACGACCAGTGCAAAAACCAAGAACGCCCAAGCAGATGCTAGGAACGCTCGGGAAACTTGCCCTCTTCGGCGATGCGCTTGTTGAGTTCTTGCAGGAACTCGTCCTCGTCAAAGTCCAGGGAAACTTCCTTGCCGGTCCAGCTTGAGAGGTGGATGGCGTTGGCCAGGCGGACGCCGTTGATACCGTCCGAACCGGGAGCGAGCAGGGGCGTGCCGTCCAGGATGTTGGCGGCGAAGTTCTCCAGGACCCCGGCGTGCTGGCCGCCCCACGCTGACTCGAACTCGATGACCTCGCTGCTGTACAGCTCTTCGCGGTTCAGCTGGCCCATGAAGAGCTTACGGACACCGTCCATGCCCATGGAGTCGCTGATTTCCCGCTCGGGCTTGACCAGGCGGGTGACCGTGGCAACTTTGCTGTCTTCCACCACGATCTTGCCTTGATCACCCAGGATTTCGAACCTGTCGGTTCCCACGATGTCGTGGGTGGCTGTGACGAAAACGCCCGTGGCGCCGTCGCCGTAGTCCACCACTGCGGTGACTTCATCCTCGACGGCGATGTCGCGGCGGAAGCCGTACGCCACCTTGGAGTACACGGACTGCGGGACGCCGCAGATCCACTGCCACAGGTCCAGTTGGTGCGGAGCCTGGTTGACCAGGACGCCACCGCCCTCGCCGCCCCACGTAGCGCGCCACTCGCTTGAGTTGTAGTAACCCTGCGGGCGCCACCAGTTGGTGATGATCCAGTTGGAGCGTCGGATCTTGCCGATCTCGCCGTTATCGACGATTTCCTTGAGCTTCTTGTACAGCGGGTTGTTGCGCTGGTTGAACATGATGCCGAAGGACAGTTCGGGCTTGGAGGCGGCGAACTCGTTGAGTTCTTTGACCTGCTTGGTGTAGACGCCGGCTGGTTTCTCCACCAGCGCATGGATGTTGCGCTTGAGGGTTTCGATGCCCATTTCCGGGTGCAGGAAGTGCGGCACGCACGTGACGATCGCGTCCACGGAGCCGCTTTCCAGCATGGAGATGTAGTCGTCGTAGAACGGGACGTCCGGATACTGTGATGCGGCCAGTTCCTTCTTGGCGGGATCGACATCGCAAATGGCACCGATCTCCATGTTCGGGACCAGTCCGTCCTTGATGAACTTGGCGTAGGCGCCGCCTTGTTGGCCCAAGCCGATAATGCCGAGGCGTACTTTCTTGCTCATGATTGCAATCTCCTGTGCTGAAAACCGGGACGTGTGGAAATCTAGAAAAGGTGGGCGTGGCCCATGGCCACCAGGTTGTCGTACGAGGTCTGGAGTGCATCCCAAACCGTGCGGCCGTAGAGTTCGTCCTGCTCCACCAGGAGGTACCGGGCACCGGCGGCTACCGCTGCAGGAATGATGGACGGGAAGTCCAGGTTGCCCTCGCCCACTTCGGCGAACTGGACCACATTCTTGAACTCCGCCATGAAGCCCGGGAAGTCGCCCTTCTCCAGGAGCCCGAAAGCAGAAGCCGGCATCTGCCCGATCCTGTAGTCCTTCAGGTGCACCATGGCTGTCTTGCCGGCGTACTTTTCGAGGGTCCGCACGGGATCGAGGCCGCCACGCTGAACCCAGTGCACGTCGATCTCCATGCCCATGGCCGGTGAGTTTTCAGCGATGATGTCCAGCATGTATTTGCCATCGAACTTGGCGAACTCAATGTGGTGGTTGTGGTAGTACAGGCTGAGGCCTTGTTCCTGCAGCCGTTCCGCGTAGCCGTTGGCTTGCTTGGCGAACTCAACCACGGACTCCAACGACTTCATGGCCCCGAAGGGAAGCATGCCGATGCGCAACAGCGAGGTATCCAAGCGCTTGGCATCGTCCACGATCTTGTCGAAGTTCTCTGCCAACGATTCCACGGGCATGCCCTTGCGGCCTTCAATATTGACCGAAAGCGCAGCAATGTCCATGCCGAGCTCCGTGCGGGCCCGGTCCAGCTCGCCCACGTTCTCCGGCGTCATGGGGATCTGGGAAATTTCGACCGCGTTATAACCGATCGCACTGACCTTGCGGAGCGTTTCGAATGCTCCAACATCAGCAAAACTGTCCTTCAGCATCATGGCTTGGACGCCTATTGTGGCCACTTTTTTCCTCCGGGTTTTCCGGCCGCTGGTACAGGGGCCGCTGGATGTGTGATGGGGGTGCGGGCTGTTCAGGCCACGGCACCTTGCTGTTCAATCTGGCTGTGTTGGGTCGCGAGCAAGCGGTGCCGGTCTGCACGGCGCTGTTCCTGCCGGTCGGGATCGGGCACGGGCGAGGCGAGCAGCAACCGCTGCGTGTAAGGGTGTTCGGGATCGCGGGTGACCACCTCGGCGGGGCCTTGCTCCACAATCTCGCCGTGGTACATGACGGCCACGCGGTGGCTGATGTGCCTCACGACGTCGAGGTCGTGGGATACGAACAAGTACGAAACCCCGGTGTCCTTCTGGATCTGAAGGAAGAGGTCCAGCACACGGGCTTGGGTGGAGAGGTCAAGCGCACTGACCGGCTCGTCACAGACAATCAGCTTTGGGGACAGGGCAAGTGCCCGGGCGATCGCAACGCGTTGACGTTGGCCGCCGCTGAACTCACGCGGCAGCCGGTGGATTGCGTCGGTTGGCAGGCCCACTTGGTCCAGCAGTTCTTTGACGCGCTTCTTGGCTGCAGCCGGCTCCATGCCCTGCACGCCCAGCGGTTCGGCCAGGATATCGCCGATTTCCAGTGCCGGGTTCAGGGAGGTGTAGGGGTCCTGGAACACCACTTGGAGGTCACGGCTCAGCGTCCGGCGTTCCTTGCGCGAAGCGTTGCTGATGTCGTTGCCTTCGAAGATCACCTTTCCGGCGGTGACAGGGGCGAGGCCCAGAACTGCCCTGCCCAGGGTGGTCTTGCCCGAGCCGGACTCACCCACCAAGCCAAGGGTTTCACCCTGGCCGATGGTGATGTTGATGTCCGTCAGCGCCCGGAAGGGCTTGGCCCGGAACCTCTTGCTGGGATACTCCACCACCAGGTTCTCTACCGACAACAGCGGCACCCCCTGCGATGAATCAAAAGGGATACTCATGCCACCGGCTCCTTCTCTGCTGCTGATCCAGGCTTTGACACAAGCATGGTCATGGGGGTCTTTCCTTCGAGCATGGAGCCCAGCAGGGTCTGTGTGTAGGGCTCTTTCGGGTTGCGGAGGATCTCGCGGACGGTGCCTTCTTCCACGAGCCGGCCGTTCTGCATCACGGCTACGCGGTCGCACAGGTCGGCTACGACGCCGAAGTTGTGGGTCACCAGGATGACGCCGATGTTCAGGCGCTGCTGGAGCTCGCGGAGCAGATCAAGGACGTCGGCCTGCACGGTAACGTCCAGTGCCGTGGTGGGTTCGTCGGCAATCACCAGGTCCGGTTCACAGCTGATGGCGCCGGCGATCAGCACACGCTGGGCCATGCCGCCGGAGACCTCGTGCGGGTAAGCGTTGAAGGTTCGTTCCGGGTTGGCAATGCCGACGTCGGTGAGCAGCTTGAGCGCACGCTGGCGGGCTTCCGCCTTGGAGATTCCCAGGACACGGACCATGGGCGTGACCAGCTGGTAGCCGATGGTGAAGGCAGGGTCCAGGTTGCTCATGGGTTCCTGTGGAATGTAGGAGATCCGCTTGCCGCGCAGCTTGGACAGCCGCTCCTGGCTCACGCGGTCCTCGCCCGGAGCCACCGTGTAGTTGCCGTCGAACTGGATGGAACCGCCCACGATCCGTGCGTTATCCGGCAGCAGGCCCAGGATGGAGAACGCGGTCTGGGACTTGCCCGAACCCGATTCGCCAACGATGCCCAGGATTTCGCCGCGGTCCACATGGAACGAGACGTCATCCACTACCTTTTTGATGGAACCGTCCGCCTGCGGATAGCCGACGCCGAGGTTGGTCACCTTGACCAGGTGGTGCTCGGTTCCGGCATCGACGGCGGCCACTGACTTCCGTGACTGGCGCGCCTTGGCGGCGTCCGCCGTCGTGCTTCCAGAGGAGCCCGTGCTTTCAGCAGAGACAACGGCACGTTTCTTGTGGTGCTTGATCTTTTCGCCGTCTTCCAGGGCATCGCGAATGGCGTTGCCCAAAAGGACCAGGCCGCCGATGGTCAGGGCCATGGCCAATGCGGGCCAGAGGAGGAGCATCGGGGTGAGGTAGACGTTCTTGAAGCCCTCGGAGAGCATCACGCCCCAGGTTGCCTTGGTGGGATCGCCCAAGCCCAGGAATTCGAGTCCGGACTGGATGGCGATGGCAACACCGGCGATCGCGGCGGTTTGGATGATGATGGGCGCCCGGACCACGGAGAAGATGTGGCGGGCAATGATGCTCAAATCGGACAAACCCGAAACCCGGGCGGCGTCGACGTAGAGCTCGTTCCTGACCGACTGCACTGCCGTGCGGGTGAGCCGGAAGTAGGAAGGACTGATCAGGATGCCAAAAGCAATCATGGAGATCCACACCGACGGGCCGAAGGCTGCGCGGATGGTAAGCAGGACGATCAGGCCGGGCAGGCTCATGAGGATGCTGACCACCCAGTTGGAGACGGCCTCGAATTTACCCGCGTAGTACCCGGCGATCAGGCCGGCCGGGAGTCCGATGGCGATTGCCACACCGGCACAAAGCAACGCGGACAACAGGGTCAGCTGGGCGCCGAAGAGCAAACGGCTCCAAGTATCGCGTCCTGCGCTGTCCGTGCCCATGATGTTGACTGAATCCGGAGCGGCGAGGGTTTTGGAGATGTTGGCGAAGTTCTCTTCGAAGGGCGCGATCACCGGCGCAAAGATGGCCAGCACCGCAATTGTCAGGAGGATCGCCAAGGAGGCGATGCCCATGGGGTTCTTCAGGAGGCGGCGCATCACGGTGGAACGGACCACCGTGCCGCTCTGCCCTGTACCCGGCTTCGCCGCAAGGCCAGTGACTGCAGCTGTTTCTACGGAGTCGCTCATGAGACACGTACTTTCGGGTTGAGCCAACCATTGAGGATGTCCACCAGGAGGTTCACGACGATGACCACCACCACGGTGTACATCACCACTCCCATGACGACGGGGAGATCGGTTTGGGTAGTGGCGGTGACGGCCAGCGGACCCATGCCCGGGAGGGCGAAGATCTGCTCGATGATGACCACGCCGCCCAGCATTCCGATCAGTTGCAGGCTCAACACCGTCAGGCCTGCGGGTGCCGCGCTGCGGAGCACGTGCTTGAAGAGGATTTCGCGCTCCCCGATGCCGCGGCTGCGCAGCGTCCGGACGTAGTCACGCTCAAGCTGTTTGATCACGGCGCTGCGGATCTGCTGGGCGCCGCCGGTGACGCCGTTGATCAGCAGCGCGATCACCGGAAGGGTCATGGAATAGACCCAGGCCTCCGGACCCACCCCCGGAGAGATGGTGCTGGTGGCGGGGAAGAACCCCAGCTGGATGGCCAGGAGGGTTACCAGGAACACGCCGATCACATACCCGGGGATGGAGTCCCCAACGATCGCGCCGATCTGGACCACCCTGTCCACCCAGCCGCGCTTCACGGCTGCGGCAACACCGATCAGTGCTGCGCAGATGGCGATCAGGATCATTGCGGTGAAGACCATGGTCATGGTTACCGGGATGCGGGTGGCCAGGGAGTTGGCCACCGGCTCCGAGGTGAACCATGAGGCTCCAAGGTTGCCTGTGAGGGCATCGCCCAACCAGGCGAAGTAACGGACAAAGAGTGGCTGGTCGAGTCCCAGTTCCTGCTCCTTCAAGGCAACCTGTTCAGGCGTTGCCTGGTCCCCCAGGATGTTCTGGGCGATACTTCCGCTGGAGGTGTACAGCAGGGTGAAGGTGAGGACCGAGACTACGAACAACACCACCAGACCACTGCCCAGTCTTTTCGCAATGAACTTGATCATGGAGTCCTACTTGGCGGGCGAGTAGTTGTAGATGGACGGAACGGCCTGCTGCGCCTGCGGCGTGACGTTCACTTTGTCGTTGTGGTAGTACATCTGGTTTACGCGGAACAGAGGAGCGAACCAGGCTTGTTCCACCACGTACTTGTTGACTTCCTGGGCCAGCTTGCCGGCATCTGCACCACCGGTGCGCACGGCCGCGATCTTGGCCTCGAGCTCAGGAGTGGTGGTCTTGAACGGGTTGTACAGGGCCTTGGTGGACACGATCTGGTCAATCGCCACGGTGGGCTCGCCTTGGAAAAGGTTGAAGAACAGGGCGTGGTACTTCTGCGCTGCAACATCCGCGGTGAAGGTGTTGGTGATGGCCGCGCCCGGGTTCAGGGTGATTCCCACATCGGCAAGCTGCTGCTTGAGCACGGAAATCAGGGTTTCAGCACCGGGAAGGGTGGGAACGTCGATGCTGACCTTGCCTTCGAAGCCGGACTCCTTCAGAAGTTGCTTGGCCTTCCCGGGATCGTAGCTGTAGTAGTTCTCCAGCTCCTCGGTCCATGCCCCGCTGTCCTTGCCGAACGGCTGAGTGGTAGGAGTGCCCTGGCCCAGCATTACCTGGTCCAGGATGGTCTTCCGATCAAAAGCGTGGTTGATGGCTTGGCGTACCTTGACGTTGGCCAGGGCCGGGTTCTTGGTTCCATCGCGATCAAGGAGCAGCAATCCGGACCAGTCCACCTGGTTGGTTTCAAGCTTCATCTTGGCGCCTTCGGCCTGCTTGCCGTTCTTGGGATCCAGCAGCGTGGCGTCGATCTGGCCGGACACCAAGGCGTTGGTGCGGGCAGTCGGATCGGTGAGGATCTTGAGCGTCAGCTTCTTGAACTTCTGGAGGTCCTTGTTCCAGTAGCCTTCGCGGGCAGTGAAGACAGTCTGCGAATCCTTCACGGAGGCTGCCTTGTCCATCACGTAGGCGCCGGAGCCCACTGGTACGGTCTTGATGGCGTCAGTGCCGAGTGCTGCCGGGCTACCCATCAGGCCCGCGGCCTGGCTGAGGAAGTATTCCAGAGCCGGCTCTGCCGCGCTGAGGTTGATGTCGATAGTATCCGCGTCCACCACGGCGATATCCGAGACCGAGCCGAGCTGGGCCATCTGGGGTCCGTTGGCCTTCTTGAAGTGGTCCAGGTTGGCTTTGGCGGCCGTGGCGTCGAACTTGGCACCGTCGCTGAAGGTGACATCCGTCCGGAGGTCGACAGTGAGCTTGGTGTTGGTGTCGTTGTACTTCCATGCCGTGGCGAGCATCGGGCTGAGTTTGCCGTCCGGTTCGCGAAGGATCAGGGAGTCGTACGCTGCCTGATACGGCTGGAGAGCGTGGCCAACGTGGGCCTGTGCCGGATCCCAGGAAGTGATGTCCCGGAGGGTACCGAGCGTCAGTGCGGTGACTGTGGTTCCGCCGCCGGCCGTGGAACCAGCTCCGGTTCCGGCACCCCCGCCGCCACAAGCGGTGAGCGCCAGGGATGCGCTGAGTACGATGGCGGCTGCTGCCGCCTTGGGACCTAACTTCATTGTCGGCTCCTACTGAGTCTTTGCCTGATGGGAGTCAGAGCTTGGGGCGTGTGGCCTGCGCCACACTTTTGTGGTTGTGGGATTTACAGTACGGACTTTGCTACGTCTTGGCAACCGATTGTCAAAAGTTTCTTAAATTGTTGCCAAGCTATTTCCAAGGATGCGTTTGCCCCATGGGCTCAGCCCACTTGGTCAGCCGCCTCCGGGTAACTTTGCGCATAGACGTCCTTGATGATTCCCAAGGATTTACCGGCCTCAGCAGGGCTGATCCAGAACGGCTCGGCATGGTGCAGTTTGCTGTAGAAATCTGCGATCAGGAGCTCATGGGAGACCCCCCAATAGGATCTTCCTCCCGTCTCCGCCACCCTCTCGGCAATAACGTCCACCGTGCCGTCCGCATAAGTCACCGTGAGGTCGCCACGCAGGCTCAGTGTTGCCTTCTCTGTCACGATGTCCAGGGTGACGGGAGCATTCACCGCGTTGGCCAATGTTGCGTAAAAGACGCTCCGCGCACCATTCACATGCTCGGCCACGAACTCCGCGGTGTCCTCCACCTCGATCACGCCCCCCAGTGAACGGGTGGACGCGTGACCCTCCACCTTGGCAACATCACCCACGAGCCACTGCAGGAGGTCCACGGTGTGGATGGCCTGATTCATCATGAGGCCACCTCCGCCCTCCGCCCACGTGCCACGCCACGGACGGCTGCGGTAGTAGCTGCCGTCGCGGTGCCACATGACGGTTGCCGAGGCGCCGATCACCTGACCCAGCGTGCCGCCGTCGAGCAGTTCATGCATGGCTTGCGACGTCGCGTTGTATCGGTTCTGGAAGCAGACGGCGATCTTCGCCGGGCTCCGCTCGGCAGCTTCGATCAACCGCCGCCCCTCGGCCATGGTGTGGGCCAGCGGCTTCTCCACGATGACGTTCACGCCGCGCTCCAGGCAGTCCGCTGCAACCGAAGCGTGGAGGTGGTGGGGCGTGCAGATATGCACGACGTCGGGGCGAACCTTTTGGAGCATGTCCAGGTAGTCCGCGTACCCCGGCACCCCGTGGGCGGCTGACGCCGCATCCAACCGCTCCGGATCGGAATCGCAGACCGCCACCAATTCCGCGTCGTCCATGGTGGCCAGTGCCGCGAAATGGATGGTCGAGATGTCGCCGCAACCGATAACTGCTGCTGTAGGCATACCTGCTCCTTTGAAGGTCAACGCTGGGTGGAGATTGATGCTGAGTTGTTGTTCGCCGGCGGTCAGGCCAGGGTGACGCCATTCCTGGCAGCGAGGCCGGCAAAGGCCCGCGCCGCGATGCCGAAGGCAACCGGGCCCGAGTACCCGCCAAGCTCGTGGGCGCTGGCCAGGTGCGGCTCAAGCGAGGCGAAGCCGGTGTAGCCATCAGCAGCCAGGGCGCTGATAGTGGCATCCAATTCGCCGTCGCCCTCGCCGGAGGGAACTACTTCGCCCGTGGTGGCAATTGCATCCTTAACCTGCAGGTATTCAAGGTAAGGACGCAGGAGGGCATATCCCTCGGTGTAGGGCTTAACGCCTACCTGGACGAAGTTGGCATTGTCCCAAGCAACCCGAAGCGCGGGAGAATTCACCGCCTGCATGATGTCCAGGACGCGATCGGGAGTGTCGCCATAGATGCCCTTCTCATTTTCATGGAGCAGGATGATGTCCTGGGTTGCGGCTTCTGCCGCCAGCGCGGACATGCGCTCCATGACGGCGTCACGGATGTCCTCCTGGCTTTGGCCCTCTCCGCGGTAGAAGGAGAAGATGCGGACGTACTTGGTCTCCAAAGTTTTGGCAACAGAAATGATTTGGCGCAACCGTGTTACCTCGTGCTCGACGGGGAGTGTGACGTCCACCTTGCCGATGGGACTGGCAACAGCTGAAACCTTGAGGCCCTTCTCGTCCAAAATATCCTTGAGCCGCACCACTGCCTCGTGCTCAAGTTCCGAGACGTTGGTCCCCCAGGCGCTGCGGACTTCGATGTGGCTCGCGCCGAGGGCCAACAGGACGGCGGCCTGAACGGCGGGATCGGGGTCTACTTCATCACCAAATCCGGACAGGCTCCACACGACATTGGGTTGAGTCACGAAATCTCCTAGGTAGTCCTGCGGCGACACACGGGGGCGCGGTGACGCAGTTCACAGGCGGGTCTTGTCCCTTGAGTTTAGCCATCTTGGCACGCACTTGACAACCGATTGCCATTCGCTGCCATCGTGTGGCATTCTTGTTCAACGGTGTGGCACTAGTCACAGCCGGATGATTTGTCGTTCAGAGAGGAACGCCCATGGCGACGCAACCCATGGCAACAGGCCGGCCTGCCACCATCCATGACATCGCTGCGCTGTGCGGCGTCGCGGCGTCCACCGTATCCAGGGCCCTCGCAAATCCCGAGCGCGTCAACATCCGCACCCGTGAGCGGATCCAGGCTGCCGCCGTCGAACTTAAATACACTCCCAATTCCCAAGCGAAAGCGCTGAGCTCCGGCCGGACAGACGCCGTGGGCGTTCTGGTTCCCGATATCACCAACCCCTTCTACTTCGACCTCATCAGGGGAACGCAGCTCCAGCTCAAGGCGGCCGGCTACACGCAGTTGCTCGTGGATACGGAGGAATCGGACGAAGTGGAGGCCAGCACGCTGGAACAACTCCGCAAGAGCGCCGACGGCGTCATTGTTGCCGCCTCCCGCCTCAACGATGAAGCACTTGCCGCTGCCGCTGCCCGCATGCCTATGGTTACCGTCAACCGTGACGTCGGCGGCGTTCCCGCAGTCATCATCGACACCCCTTCAGCCATGCCGCAGGCGTTGGACCACCTGATTTCACTGGGCCACACATCTGTTGCGTATGTTTCCGGCCCCGCCGTTTCGCAGTCCAGTGCCCGTCGCTGGACTGCACTGTCAGAAGCAGCAGAGGAGCGGGGGGTCGATGTCCGCAGGATCGGGCCATTCGCCCCCAAGACCCAGTCCGGTGCTGCCGCAGCGGACGCTGCCGTTCACAGCGGGGTCACCGCGTGCATCGTGTTCAATGACCTCATCGCCATCGGCATGCTGCAAAGGCTCCGTGAACGAGGCCTTCGGGTGCCGGAGGACATGAGCATCGTGGGCTGCGATGACATCTTTGGTGCAGATTTCTGCAACCCTCCCCTGACCACCATGAGCTCACCCATTGAGCAGGCAGGACGCGTGGCCGTGTCCATGTTGCTGGCCCAGTTGAATCCGCTGGCCGGCGGCGGAAACCGCAGCCGCTCCGTCATGCCCACGCACCTCACGGTCCGTGGTTCCACGGGCCCGGCGCCTTCCAACTAGCCACCCCCCTGGAATCACCACGCAATATGGTTGAGCGTTGATAACCATGCTGACTAGTGTTGGACCATGCGCGAACTCCAGGCCAAGATCATTGAAGAAATGGGCGTCCAGCCCCGGATCGATCCTGCGGAGGAGATCCGCAAACGGGTCGCCTTCCTTAAGGACTACGTAAAAGCGACGGGCACCAAAGGCTTCGTCCTGGGCATCTCCGGAGGGTTGGATTCCACCCTCGCCGGACGGCTTGCCCAGCTGGCCGTGGAGGAGCTCGAAGCGGAGGGCGTGGACGCGAACTTCGTGGCCGTGCGACTCCCCTACGGCATCCAGCACGACGAAGACGACGCCCAGGCAGCCTTGGACTTCATCAAGGCCAAGACCGAGTGGACCTTCAACATTTCCCGTGCCGTTGACGGCTTCGAGGAGGAGTTCGAGAAGACCACAGGCGCCGAAATTTCCGACTTCCACAAGGGGAACACCAAAGCCCGCGCACGCATGATCGCGCAGTATGCGCTGGCCGGTGAACACAATTACCTGGTGGTCGGTACCGATCATGGCGCCGAGTCCGTCACGGGCTTCTTCACGAAATTCGGCGACGGCGGCGCAGACATTCTTCCGCTGTTCGGCCTCAACAAGCGCCAGAACCGCGCCATCCTTGCAGAACTGGGCGCTCCCGCGCGCCTTTGGCAGAAAGTCCCCACGGCCGACCTCCTGGATGACAAGCCCGGCCGCACCGACGAGGACGAGCTCGGCATCACGTACGACCAGATCGACGATTACCTCGAAGGCCGCGACGTGCCTGACGGAGCGGCGGAACTCATTGAGCAGAAGTACCTCCGCACGCGCCACAAGCGGACCGTCCCGGTCACCATCTTTGATACGTGGTGGAAATAGCTGGTTCCCTGAAGGCCAGCCACGACTGACCAACCACGACTGACCAACCACGACGGCGGGTGCCGGCTTCCGTACGGAAGTCCGCACCCGCCGTCGTGCTTTAACCGTCTCTCACATCCCGAGCCCTTCCAGCCAGCCATCTCTCACATCCCGGCTTCAAGGTCTTGACGTTGCGATAGTTACCGATATATCGTTAACTATCGCCGATATTCCTTCGGCGAACCATTCAACCGAAAGGACGATGCTGTTATGAAAGGCATCAACGAACACGACAATTCCTTCCCCGAGCACGACCACGGGCATCCGGAACACGGACACGGACGAGGCCGCTTCAACCGCGGCAAGGGCCGGCGCGGACCGGGCGGACACGGTGGCGGCGGGTTTGGTCCCGGCTTCGGCCCCGGTGGTTTCGGCCCTGGTTTCGGACCTGGCTTTGGGCCAAGGGGCTTTGGTCCCGGCGGTTCACGCCGGGCCAACCGTGGCGACGTCCGCGCAGCGATCCTGTCGCTCTTGGCCGAAGCTCCGTCCAACGGCTACGGCCTGATCAAGACCATTGCCGAGAAGACGTCAGGAGCCTGGCGACCCAGCCCCGGCTCTGTCTACCCCACGCTCCAGCAGCTGGTGGACGAAGAGCTGATCGTCGCCGTCGGTGAGGGCCGCCGTACCGAATTCACCCTCACCGAGGACGGCAAGGCCTACATCGCCGAGCATGAAGAAGAGCTCGCCAATGCATGGAACACGGAGGCCGACGGAACAGGCGCGGCCTTCCACCAAAGCGTCGGAAAGCTCATGGGCGTCGTCCACCAGTTCCGTGCAGGCGTTACTGACGAACAGCGCCAGGCAGCTATCGAAAAGCTGGACGAAACCCGCCGGGCGCTCTACCTGATCCTGGCTGACTAAGTGCCGGCCACCATTCCCTTGACCTTGACGTAACGTCAACCTCTACTGTCGAAGAACAAGCACAGGACGGAGGACGTATGGACTGGTCAATCCAGGAAATCGCCAAGATTGCAGGGACTACCAGCCGCACGCTGCGTCACTACGACGACATTGGGCTGCTCAAGCCAAGCCGGACCGGTCATAACGGCTATCGCTACTAGGACGGTCCGGCATTGGTTCAGCTCCAGCGCATCCTCCTGCTCCGGGAACTGGGGCTTGGCCTGCCGGCCATCGCCGAAGTTCTTGATCGCGAGACGGACACCGTCAAAGCGCTGAGCAGCCATCTGGAATGGCTCGCCCGGGAGCAGGACAGGCTGACCCGGCAGATCGCCTCCGTCCGGCAAACAATCGACACAATGAAAGGGGATGGAAAGTACATGGCACAGAACATGTTTGATGGCTTCGACCACACTCAGTACAAGGACGAGGTGGAGGAGCGCTGGGGCAAGGATGCCTACACCGCCAGCGACGCCTGGTGGCGCGGAATGAGCGTCGAAGAAAAGCAGCAGTGGAAGGACCGCGTCCGGAAACTGGGCACGGACTGGATCTTCGCTGCAGAGTCCGGGGTTTCGCCGGACAGCGCCGAGGCACAGGACCTGGCGCGGCGCCACGTCGAGTGGCTTCGCGGCATTCCGGGAACCCCGACGGCGGCACCGGGCCAAGACATCAAGGGTTACGTCACGGGACTCGGCGAAATGTACGTTGCCGATCCACGGTTCGCGGCCAACTACGGTGGCGAAGCAGGGGCAACCTTTGTCCGGGATGCCCTGCGCGTTTACGCGGAAAACAACCTGTAGACGGTCAGGATGCGCTGCTCGGGGTTTCGCAATAGTCTGACCGAATGGGTTCAAGCACCGTAAAGTCCGGCGAACAGGTTGACAGGCAGAAACGAATTCTCGACGCGGCCTTGGACTTGCTGTCCCGCCACGGAATTGCGGGTATCAATATGCGCGCCGTGGCGCGTGAAGCCGGCGTCGCACTTGGGCTTGTGAACTACTACTACGAAGACAAATCGAGTTTGATCCGCGCGGTGCTCCACCAGATTGAAGAGCACGACCTCCTGCTGGTGGAGCCGGCGCCGACCTCAACCCCGGACGAGCGACTCCGGGAGTCTCTTCGCCGGGTTGCAGACCCCGAACTTCTGACGACAAGCTATCTTTCCCTCCGCCTCCAACTGTGGGCCCTTGCCCAGGCGGATGAGGACTTCGCGCAGATCAACGCGGCAGCTTTCGACAGGTATCTGCAAGGGCTTGCGGCCTTGATCGGCAGTGCCGTACCCGGGCTTTCCCCTGATGAATGCCGGGAGCGGGCGGCCGACGTCGTCGTGGTGCAGAACGGAATGTGGCTCACCACACTGCTGGGAATAGACAAAGCGGCTATCGAGCGCGGCATTGCCCGCACGGAAGAGATCGCTTTCGCCCCCTCGCGGCACGAGAATCTTTCGTGACCGGGCAGGCCCGGCTGTCCGTCCGCCGCGCAGATTTGAGTGGCCCCGACGCCGTAGGTGTTGTCATCGTCCAAGCGACGCCGGAAGCCCGCGAAATCAAGCGCGTTTGGGTTGATCCCGCCGCCCGGGGTCATCGCGCGGGCTCTGCTTTGATCGATGCCGCTCTCGGTCGGCAGGACCGGCCTCGTCTTCTTTGCATGGAGAAGCCGAGCCAGCTCCAGAGCTGGTAAGTAGCCGCGAAGCGCATGCCGGGTGGGTACTTCGCCCCATAGCGCAGTGGCTGGGCATGCCCGATTATCGAGGGACTACCAATCAGTCCTTGGGGGAAAATCATGAAACTCACCACGAAACTTTTCGGGGGCCTCGCCGCATGCGCGCTGGCGCTCTCCGGAGCCGCTCCAGCCAACGCCGCCACAGCCTATCCCACTCCCACGCCGACACCTACCGACTGCTACGGCGCCCTGCTGACCGTGGAACCTAACGGTAATCTCGGTGCCGTGTTCCTCAACGGCGGCAAGCTTCAATGGGAGAACAGAAGCTGGTCGTCGCCCGTGCCCTTCGATGCGACTTACCTGACGCAGACCGGCGGACTAGGGGATGAAACCTTCGGCAAGTTCTCTTACTTCGGCACCTCCTCGGACGGCAAGGCGAAGTTCTACGATCAACGGCGGGATCTCCAACCTGACGGCACTTGGAAGCACTCCATTGACGGTCCCGTGACAACCATCGGCAACGGCTGGTTCCAGAAGTCCATCACCACCACCTACAGCGGCACAGCCGATGTCCGGGGCCAGCAGTTCGTCTTCCGGCTCACCAACGGCGGCGAGCTCTACCGCTACACCATCGACTCATACGCCCGGACCATCACCGGCACGGTCAAGGTGTTCGGCGGAGGCGCCTCCATCACATCGATCGGTTCAGCGCCCTCAGTTGCTGTCAACGGCAAACCCGTGGCCGTATTGATGGCCACCCTCTCCACCGGCGAACTGCGCCAGTACCTCATCCCGGATGCCACACCCACCCAGTGGAGCTCCAAAACGATCCGCCCGGCTGCGTCAAATGGCTGGCAGAATTTCACGGCCATCACCGCCCGGAAGTGCGATACAAAGGGGCAGATAATACTGGGCTACATCAAGCAGCGTCAGGTAGCCGCCTACTACGACCCCACCGGCCTGACCGTCAATGACAAGGACCTCGGCGGCGGGGCCTCGTCCATGCCCGCGCTGCCTGTTGGTACCAGGGTGTTCGGCTGACGCCCGCTTACTCACTGGATAAGGAAGCCGACGACGGCGGCAGCACCCGCCGTCGTCGGCTTCCAGTTGTGGCACGATTGCCAGCATCCATGGCGGGGCTGGCTCCCACAGAGTGAAGTTGATTGTTGGCTAGCTGCAGTTCGATGCCGCGGAGCTGTCGGTAAGGGGATCCCTCACCGTACGCCGCGGGTCTAAGTTGCCTCGATGGTTGCCGGACCGGTGCAGGGCCTGGGTCCGCATCGCAGTTGGGCCGACTCATGGCGCCCTCAGTGGCGACGGTATGGTGGCAGCTACCGGCTGCTGGGGTCGGCAGAAGTCAAAGGGTGCGGTGAGGTCTCCGGGCAACCAACCGGATGCCGATCCTGGGAGCAGGGCCATGATTTCATCGCGGTTGAGGGGTTTGTCACCGTAGCTGTGAAACAGTGCCCCGTGCGCCTCCTCGACGTTTCCCGTCAGGTGAGGCCCGACAAGTTCAGAGTAGAGCGGACCGAAATAGCTCCACCAGACGGGGTGTGCAGGAAGGCCGCGCCACATGCCCCGAAACCACTGGTTTGACGCCTCCTCCGTTCGTTTTATCTTTTCGGCCGTCACATGGCTTCGCGTGATTTCGGCGCTTGCAAAGAAGGCCCCTACTCGTTCTGCAAGCGCCAGGAAGAACGGTCTCAACGCAGGCACTGTACCGGCATCACCATTTCCATAAGCTGACAGGCTCAAAGAGATGGCTCCGACATGCATAGGTGCCGAATCCGCATCGTCGACCAGCTTTGAAAATCCGAGGTTCTGAACAAAGGCCGAGCCGGTAGCTTGCAGCCACGGCATCTTATTGGACTGCAGCGCCTCCAGAAATGAGGAGTCGTCGTCCGGGCGCTCCCAAGGCCTGTTCCCAAGGCTCCTTTGGTAATTCCTGGGCAGCGCTTGCGGAAGGTGCTCCCTGCACACATCCAAGTACTTCTGTCCCAGTGTGACCGCGTCCTCGTTCTGAATGAAGTACCACTGCGCCGTGACACCGTTGACGAACTCCCCGGGCGACAGATGCTTGTAGTACTCCTCATAAGCCGTGAGCGGGGGCGCCTTTGGCTCCGGCCACGTCCCGTCAGTCTGCGCATCTATGGCCACCCCGCTCACAGCCCTGGCCAGTTTCTTCGCGAAAGCCCAAGCATGAGGGATTTCCGTTGCAGGACCGCAGCCCTCAACGCTGATGTCGTACCGGTACTTGATCCCAGGAATGACAACGCTCGCCTGGCGATCGTCAATGTCATCCCCGCTGTCAGGATAAGGACCCTCGACCGTGAAGCCGTAATTTCGTTGAGTGCCACGGTTGACCAGAAAGCCCCAGGCTTGTGCATCGGAGGGCCCGCTTTCAGCAGGGTCGAAGCTCAGCCCGCGAATGTTGTTGATGCGGGTTGCGACGTTTTCATGGCTGAGCGCTTCTGAACCGTAAACAAAGAAATCGTAGGACACCGGCTCAGCCTAGCTTGCTGCACGCGTATAGATCCTGCCGTGTTCGTTGTTAATAGGCACAGATGAGCGGCTCCTGGGCTTGTGGGTCCCGGGGCCGCTCATTGTGGTGCCGGCCGGTGGTGTTGATTGTGTTTGCGAGTCTGTTTCGACGTGTGCCGAGGCTGTTGACGGCCTCGATCCCGCGGTCGATGGGTCAGCAACAACAACCATGGGGGTGCCGACCGGCCTCAAGCGAGCCGCTCAGAGGCCTGTGGCCGATTCACTCAGTCGACCGCGGTGGATCACACTGAGTCCGGCGCACGGTCCTTCAACACGGCCGGCGGCGCATCGGCAGATCGTATCAGCGGCAGCACCGGGCGGAACGGGATCGACGTCGCGAGTCCGAGCACGATGACGGAACCAAGAGCGAGCGTTCCCGCCCATGCGCCGCGCGGGTCGCTGAACGAGATGCGCCCCTCGCTGATCAGCGGAGTGAAGGCCACGAGGGCGGCCGCAGCCACAGCCGACAAGGCGCCGACGACGACGCGCAGCCACGGGCGCCCCCGGCCGCCGAAGGCGTAGCCGAGGCCGATGGCGATGAGCGCGACGGCGATCCCGGCCGTGCCGATGCCCTGCGCCAGTGCCGCGAGCGTCCCCGGCACGGTGAGGGGAAGGAGACCCAAGATGAGCGGCGACAATGCGAGCCACCGCCAGGGCGGCCGATCGCCCGTGCGGCGGATGTGGTCCGCCCAGCCCAACAGTCCGCCGACGATTCCTGCGCCGCCGAGCACGGCGACGAACGTTGCGTACCAGCCGAAAGTGGACTCGGGGCCTGCAATCTCTGCCATGAAGGCCCGGAATCCGGCGGCCCAGGTGACCCCGAGGAGTGCTCCAATGAGGATGCTCAGCGCCGCTGCCCGCACTCGAGCGCGGCCAGCGCGGACGTCGGAATCGATCTGCACGGTGTCCATCTCACATGCTCCTTTTCCACTTCAAGTTTCTAGCAGTCCGCGCTCGATGATGCCGACTGAGTCGTATTCGGCGAGGGCCCTCCGGACTGCGGCGATCCGACCTTTCATCTCCTTGTCCCGGAGCACACGCTCCGCGCCGCGCGCGACCGCGCCAGCGGAGGGTGTCTCCGAGCGGAGATCCACTGCCAGGCCGCGGTAGGCAAGTCTGACGTTGATGTCGCCCTTGCCCTCGCGAGTGCCCGCAACGAGCAGGCTGACGCCGTGGCTGAGCGCGAGGAGTACACCACCGAGTCCGCCGTTGGTGACATAGAGCTCCGTGTGCGGGAAGAGCACGTCGAAGTCGACGAAGTCCTCGATCAGCAGGTTGTCGCGCTGGTAGCGGGATCGTAAAGCGTCCGTTCCAACGCCGCCGGTCACAACAACGAGCAGCCGGTCGCCGCCAGCGAACGCTTCGATCGCCGGGATCAGGAGCTTGCGCGGGTCATGATTGTCGACGGTTCCTTGCGAGACGACCACGACCTGACCCGACCGCTCCAGAATGCGCGGATCCAGCGATGCGGTAGCCCTCAGACGGTGCGGCAGCAGCGCGCCTACCCACTCCGTGTTGGGCGGAACATATGCGTCGGGAAAGTCGAGCTCGGGAAGCCCCACATTGAAGACTCGACGCGCGACGTCCGGCTGCTGGGTGCAGTCGAGGTAGTCCTCGGCAGTCACGCTGGGCAGACCTTCCTCTGCGAGGAATCGGTTGAACGTCCCGACAGCCTTCCGGCTGGCCGAAAGGAGCATGGCGCGAGCGATGCGATTGACGATCCTGCCCGCGAAAGTCCGAGCCGGACGCAGTCCGAAGAACGGTGTGATCGGGTTGCTCCCCCGCAGCGTCGGAGCGGCAATCGAGCCCATCACGAACACCGGCACATCCAGAAGCTTCGCGGCGAGGTAGCCAGCATAGAACGCGCCGTCGATCAGCAGAGCGTCGAACGGGAATCGCTCGCGGGCGTCACGGATGTCGTGGAACTGTGCCCCAACCGGTCGGGCGAAGAAGACGTCCGCATCGAATTCGATGGCCTTGGGGCCTTTGAGCTTCCGGCGCTCGGGGAAGACGGCGTTCACGTTGTCGGCCGTGATCTCGGTCGCCTCCGCGTAGGGGATGACCTCCAGGCCGAGACGCTCGACCCGGGCCGCGTACTCAGGACCCGCATACCACCTGACATCGTGGCCGCGTTCAGCCAGGCGAACGGCGGGCCCGGTGAGCGGGTTGAAGTGCCCCGCTGCAGGGACTGTCGCGACAAGAATTTTCACGTGCACCCCCCAGTGGAATGACGATGATGCCGAGGAAGATCTCCCCTCCCAACTTACTGTAGCGCGCCACTAGTGAAATAGTCTAGTAGACTTGTCGACGTGCCCCCGTCCCCTCGTGAGCCCCAGCGCCCGAACACTCGTCTGCCAGGCGCGTCTGCCGCCCACCGCGGTGTGCGCCGACAGAAAGCCCTTGAAACCCGGTGGCGGATCATGGATGCCGCGCTCGACGAGTTCACGGAGCGCGGCTATCACGACACCACCATGACGGCCATCGCCCAGCGAGCCGGGGTTGCCGTTCAAACGGTCTACCTCGGATTCCGCACGAAGGGCGGCTTGCTGGAAGAGCTCGTGGGCAATGCCGTCCTCGGTCGCACGCGGGACGGGCAGATCGGGCGACCCGACGAGACACAGGCCTTTAACCGTGCGCTGGCAGAGCCTGACGGAGTCAAGGCGCTCGAGCTCTGGGTGGACGCGGTATTGCCGGTGTACGCGCGCACGTCCGCGATCAGTGACGTTGGCCATGCCGCATATGTGTCCGACCCGTACATCGCCGAGTGGTGGGTGCGGAGCGAAGCGCTCCGGCTCGACGGATGCGTGCGCATAGTGCAGTCGCTGGCCCGGTACGGCTGGCTGCGAGCCGGACTTAGTGTCGAGGAAGGGGCGGACGTCCTCGCCACGACGCTGTCACCGCAGTCCTACCTCGCGTTCACGGTTGATCGGGGCTGGACCGTCGATCACCTCGGGGAGTGGCTCAAGCACGCACTCCCGCGGCTGCTCCTGGATACCACGCACTAGCTTTCCCGTTGGGATTCAAGAGCGATTGCGGACTAGTCTCCGGCCTGCCATAAGAAACCAAAACGGCATGCCCAACCAACCTGCAAGGCCGATCAGTCCACCACTACCACGGTGGAGGATCCTTGACCGGACGCATTATTGCGCAGCGCCATCAGTGCATGGGCCATTGCTAGGTTTCAGCGTCGCGAATGATCTGTTCAAGGTATGCCACATGGGAGAGGAAGGCTTTTCGGCCCGTCTCCGTCAGCGAGGCCCAGCCGTGTGGGCGGGTGTTGACCGTGCGTGAGGAGAGTTGTATGTAGCCGGCTTCCTCCAGCCGTTTGAGGTGTTTGCTGAGAACTGAAGGGCTTATGTCCAGGCTGTCTCGCAGGAGTTGGTATTCGGCGTCGCCGAGCCGGTGCAGGAGGCTGCAGATACGCAGGCGGTATGGGCTGTGAATTACGTCGTCCGAGGCTGGCACCGGAGATTCTTGGGCAGGCATTATCGATTCTCGCGGATCGAATTGGCGAGTGCATTCTCCATTCGGGCGCTTGACCAAAGGCATGCGGCCCCCGCGAGGACGGATCCGAGCCACAGCACCCATCCCTCTTTTGTCATGGTGAAGAGGAGGATGCCGGCCGCCCCGAGTACGAGTACGGCAGCCGTTTGGAGCAGCCCCCATCGAAGGGCCGGGCTGTCGGCCCAGGGATCGGCTTGGGTCTTGGTCACCCAGGGGCGGACAAGGCCTAGTCCTACCGCAGCTGCGGCGCTGATGGAAATGACCAAGATGAATGCGCCGTCTTCCAATCCGAAAGCTCGAACAAATGCAACCACCGCCAGTGCAAACCCGAGGCGGTACCAGAACGGAGCACGGGCCCTCTGGGCGGCCCTCGATGTGTCCTGCCGGAGCGCTGCAAGGGCTTTGCGAGCTGCGGTTGCCTCTGTTTCTCCGCTTCTATTTTCCATATCGGAAAACTAACGTTTTCTTATGTGGAAAGTCAAGAGCCGATGATCGGAGTGAGTTGATTTCAGCGTCCCAAAAGCCGGTCGTCCACTAGGCCCACCAGTGCCCGCTGAGGGATTCCTCCACCGGGGCAGTTTGCGGTTGGCCTGGCGGACGCTCAGGCCTTCTGTCAGTGATCCGTCAGTCGTATGGTTGCGCGAAATCAGGGGGTCGGACAACTTGCAGATCTTACCGCGGTAGAACCGCGCCTGTGATCGGCTGGGTGATCAGTTGCGCCACCAAGGTTGCCGCTAGCCATTGCTGGTAGCGGTCCGCCGACCAGCCTCGTTCCTCGACAAGCTCCCGATAGATTGCCTCGTTCGAGAAGCACCATAGGAGGTCACTTGCGGTTGCTTCGTTTATACCGCGAGGGAGATCGGCACGCAGTCCGTGGATAAACTCCGCGAGGGTTCGTGCACGGCTGTCTAATACTTTGCGGTAGTCTGCGGCGACCTTCGCGTCAGACGCCGCGGCCTGGCGGTGGATGGAGATGACGTCATAACTCGTCTCCATCTGCTGACGTACCATTTGGGCCCATAGCCCAAGGCGGCGGGAAGCGTCCGGTTCGGCCGCCGCGTTGGCCATCAATTCAGTGATCTTCGAGTCCCGCAACATGGCGTGGCGCATGCCTGCGAGCAAGGCACGCTTATTTCCGAACGCCGCGTAGATCGTTTGCGGGGCGACGCCAGCCTCCGCGGCGATGGAATCAATGGTAGTGGCTGCCCATCCGTTGGCTGCCATAAGCGCCCGCGCGGCGGCAATAACGCGGTCCTTGGTTTCCTGAGCCTGACGCTGCCGGTGCGTCATTCGGCTGGGAGGAATCATGAAGTCAGTATAGTCACGGGCAACTAAGTGGAGTATAACTTTGTTCATTAGAGTTCCACTAAAGTGAGATGGAGCGGACAGTGGCAAACTCACCAGAAATGAAGGGCAACGCGAAGTTTCCAGCGGCGGTGCAGGAACACCGTTTACTCCATGGGAGAGCGCGTCGCCTTACGGGTTGGTGCGGAATCGGGATGGTTGCGGCAATCGTGATCAACGGCCCACTGTCTGTAGCGCTGCAAAGGACACCCAGTTACTGGGATGCGGGCGCTGGCCCGAAATTTGCCGGGTACCTCCAAGACGGAGCGAACGTGGACCAAATGGTCGTCTTTTTCGCCCTATCGAACTTAATCTTCGTGTTTGCGATCGGATTCTTCGCGGGGATGCGGCACGTCAGCAACCGGACAGAGCACTCCGAATGGCTAAATGGGGTGGTCTCCATCGGCTCGGCAATCTTTCTCGCCGGCGGGCTGCTGTCCGAGACACTGTCGACCGGTATCGCCGTGGTACTTCGGTCAACCCCCGACTATAGCCTCGACGTCAATTCCGCTCTTCTGCTGCAGGGTCTGTGGTTCACCGCTCTTGCTCAGGGGCAGGTGGCTTTGGGCGTGGTCATCGTCGCGATCAGCCTGAGCTCGCTGCGCGCGGGAGGGCTGCCCAGATGGCTCGCTTGGTTTGGCGTCATCGCCGGTATCGTGACCATCCTGCGACCGGTCTTAATCACACAGATACCGCTGTTCATCGTTTCCTTCCAACCCGTCTTCCTCTGGATCGCCGTAGTCTCCGTTGTCCTCGTTAAAACCGGCGCTCGTCGTCGGCCAATTGATCGATCCGGGTCCACCACCGCAGCAGTTTAGCCCGCCCACCGATTCGGTCAGTACAAGTTGTCGTGCCGGACGGGGGAACCCTCTACAGTTCTTGCCAGACGAGTTCGGGGACGTGGGCATAGCTTTGTTCAAGCGTGGAAAGCGCGGCAGCCCGGTTATGTTCTGATGCGGGAACTTTTCTGCAGGCGTCGGACACTACTAGGTATGAACGACTTGGGGGAACAGGATGCTGAGCTATGGACGAGGTGCGTTGATGGGGACGCGGACGCGCTCGGTTTGTTGTTCGACCGGCATTCGGATGCCGTCTTTCGATATTGCCTAAGTCGGACGGGATCCTGGCATGACGCTGAAGAGTTGGTCTCTGTCACGTTCTTGGAAGCGTGGCGGCAACGCGGCTCTTTGACCTTGCAGCGGGCTTCGCTGCTGCCGTGGCTGCTGGGCGTTGCTACCAACGCTGCACGAAACAGTGCCCGTTCCGCTCGTAGATACGAGCAGTTTTTGGACCGCCTTCCACACACCCAATTTGTTCCGGATCACGCCACAGCTGCGGTCGAACGGATAGCCACCGAGCGGCAGGTACAAGAGCTTCTAGCCGGTACCAAAGCGCTCACCGATGGCGAGCGGGATGTATTGCTGCTGTGCGTGATGAACGGGTACAGCTACGAAGAAACCGCCGCGTCGCTTGGCATCCGCGTCGGCACTGTCCGGTCGAGAGTCAACCGGGCCAAGAAAAAACTTCGTTCAGCCGCCCCCCATCTGCTCGGCGGCATCGCGGGAAACCCCACAGCCCTGGAATCGAGGTTGTCATGAATCTGTCAGACGTCCAGTACCCGCACGACACGAAACAGGCCGTGCGCGCGCTCCTCATTCAGGAAGCCCGACGGGAACCCAAACATGTCCCGTGGTGGCGAAAGCCGGCAGTTATGACATTTGCCGGGTTGGCGTTGGCCGGTTCGACCGCCGCTGGCGTATACGTCGCATTGGCACCAGTGGAGGACAAAAGAGACATCCGCTGCTATTACCAAGCCGACCTCACCACCACCTATCCGGTCGAGAACTCACCAGGAGAGACCAAGCCCCCGTACATCACGACCGGAATCTTCGAAGTGGGTTTTGATGCCAAGAACAACACCAACCCGGATGATTCAAACGCCGGCATGATGCAGATCAACGACCCCATCAACCAGTGCAGCCGCGTATGGGACTCGGGAGTCATGATCATCGAAGGAATCAATGATCATCTCGTCGCCGATGATTTCGTGTCGCCGCCCCCGGGAGTCCCTGCCGAACGCACCCTGACCGAACCGGCAAGGGATCAGAACGGCAACCTCCTCTACCCCGATCCCAGTATCCGGACCTTCGGCAACTACATCCCCTTCCTGACCGAATGCGTCGTTGATAACGCCGTAGCCGTCATTCCTGGGCCCGCAGAAGTCTGCGCCCAGCTCGGCATCCCCACACTCGAAAAATAGCCAAGACCTACAGAAGAGGCACACCATGAAGAAGTCCACCGCTGCACTTAGCCTGACAGCCCTCATCGCTGCCAGCGGGATCTACTACACCTCAACAACACTCGCCAGCGCCATCGCGGCAGTACCTGATCAACCCGCAGACGCTGCTGCCTACGCGACTGCGCCGGCAAGCGACTCGGTCTTCACAGCAATACCTGGCCCTTCCCAAGCGGCCACACCCCTCGCGGGCCTCGCCCCTGTCGCAGTGGAAGACAAACGCGACATCCGCTGCTACCACCGCGCCGATATAGCTTCCGAATATCAGGTTGAGGGCTCGTCGGAGACCGCGCGGCCGCCCTTTGTGAGGACAGGAATTGAGGAAGTCGGGTTTGATGGCAAAACCAACCCAACACCCGAAGATCCCAGCTCGGGACTCTTGCAGGTGGCCGATCCAATTAACCAGTGCAGCCGCGTCTGGGACTCGGGAGTCATGATCCTGAATGGAATCAACCATAATCTAGTACCCGACGATTTTGTCTCCCCGCCCGCGGGATTCCCTGCCGAACGCACCCTGGCCGAACCCGCGAGGGATCAGAACGGCAACCCCCTCTATCCTGACCCCAACATCCGGACCTTCGGCAACTACATCCCATTCCTCACAGAGTGCGTCATCGACGAGAAAGTAGGAGTCTTTCCCGGCACAGCCGAAGTCTGCAACGAACTCGGAATCCCTTCCCTCGCCACATAGAACCAACGCACCCTGAGGGATCCTCTCCCGGACTGCGAAACCGAGTATGGCTTGAAATCGCGCCATCGGAAGCGAAGAGAAATCGGGGCTGAAGGAAAGCTACGTGGGGAGCCGTGGTTCTCCAAGGGCCTAACGGCACGGGACCGGAACATCATCAACCGAGCGAATTTGGGCGCCGCCTCTGCCACCGGGTTGATATTCGCACCACTCCTCGGCGAAGGCTTGTACGGCAACCCAAACTATAGGTGCGGATGCTGCTACAACCAGGATGATGGCCAAGCCCGCCCAAACCCATGTTTTACGGGCGGTGACGCTTCGTCGCATCATCACGAATGCCACTAAGCCGGCCAAAAAGGTTGCCAGAACGGCGCTAACTTGCAGCGCCTGGTTGGACGTAGCCCCAGTCCCGGTGAGTACGGACGTAATGGTGGCCCCAGCGATAAGAGCGGATGAAATCGCGGGCAGAACTGCCAGCGAACAGAAGCTCGTAGCCAGGACCCCGGCTAGACGTGGTCGATCAGGTCTTACCCTGGCAAATTTGCTGTCCAATATTCCCCCAAGTGTTCGTTGCCCGACGCTACCAGACCACCGCCCCACACTGTTCTGCTTCCGGCAGCTCACTTCGTCCCGTAAGGGGGGGCTGACGAGCGCCTCCGCGTTCGGTTGGGGATCCTTTACCGGACACGTCGGAACGGCCAGAGCTCCGGAAGAACCAAGGGGGCTGCTTACTGGTCCGCCGTGTCGATATACACTCACGCCATGAGTCCTTGGTTCAAAAGGTCAGCAGTAACGTCGCCCCTGACCGAAGCCCCCGTGTATTTCGTGTCAGCGTCCACCGCGATCAGGGCCACACCCGAGCTGATCTGGGACCTCATCAAACCAGCGGAGAAAGGCCCACTCCTTTCACCGGACGTTGTTTGTGGTTTTCGTGCTCCTGACGTGGAAGGTCTCGGTGAGATTCAGGTATTCATCTCGGTGCATGCTGGCGTCGAAAACGTGTCCGCCGTGGAAGTGATGGAGGAGATTCCATGCGAACTGGCAATCACCCGCTACATGGGGGACGAAGATCCGGCAGCGCGATTCCAGTACGTTGTGCATACCGCGGATGACGGCACGTCAGTTTTCGAAATCGGGAAGTACTTCACACTGCCGCCCGACGAATCCGAAAATCTAGACAGGTATGAGAGGAACTACGAACTCTTGTGCCAGCAGTACGTCGATCGGGTGAAGACTCTCCTCGAGTAGCCTGTTGTCCGCTGGCGGATCCCTTACCGGGCGTTTGCCCGGCCAATCTCGGATCGGCGCATTTTCGACCTTCAGGCCACCGGCTAAAGGTACCTGTCATTTTCAGAAGCTGACTGCACTGAATGTCAGTAGTCATCTGCACTGCGAATTTGTGTCCGATAGAGGACCCGCGAGGAGCAATCGACTATGAACCCTCGGTGGCTCGCAGAAGCGTCAGAAACTCTTCAAGCGCCACCGTGCTCTGGCGATCAACGTCAACTCATCTTCAACTGTCGCTGTGTCTGTTTCCGCGTCGAGCAGCACGTTGAATGCGTTGTACGTGAAGTATCGCCGCCCAGTCTGCAACTGCTCGATTGCCGTGAGGAGCTGAGCCCGGATGAAGTCGTTCAACTCCCCGGTTAGGAACTCGTCAAGGGGTGGCCGCGGCATGTCAGCGGTCACCGGTTGTTGTCAGTATAAGGAGCACGCGTTGATTCAAGCACAGACGATCGCGGAAACTGCCCAGGCCGGCATCGTGAGCTGCCAAACTCTGTCCATGCAAGGAAACTATCCAGTGTCCGGTGAGGGACCGTCTACCGGGCCATTCAACGCGCCGCTTCGTCCTCGTGACTTTCCGACCAGCGGGCCAAAGCATCGGGAACCTTCGTCCCTCGCGCCTTAGCGCTCGACCGCTGATCAAAGTGACGCTTTGTGCATAGGACTTCGGACACCAGCGTGTCCTTAGCCGACTGCACTACTCCCGCAAACCACAGGGATGTCAGTGCAGTTAGCTTCTGAAAACGACAAAGCGGCAGGGTTGTGAATCGCAGGGATAAGTGGCGGCATTTTCGCAGAGCTAAATGTCACCCCGGCCGCCGTAAGCCGATTAGTACCGAACTGGGATGTAGTTACGCGGTGATGTGGCGGAGAATGGGGTCCGCGATTGCGCGAGATGGTGCACACAGGGTTTGCCCGAGTTCCCTGAAGGCGTCATCCCGGTTCGCGAAGTACCCGTAGTCGGCTCGGACGAACTGTGAGAGGTTATACGCATTGTCGTCTGCTCTGCCATCCCAGTCGACGGCGCAACGCCCAGCGGCTTCGAACAGCGTTTCCGAGCCGCGGTTCGTGAATGATCCGCCTCCGCGGCATCCGATCGTACCGAAGAGCTCGGACGCAGACCGCCACTCGTCAAGGCTAAATTCCGGCCACGCGAGCAGTATCCGGTCCGGAAGCGCAAGGCCGATGTGTGGGAAGCGCGGATACCAGAAGGATCGATCGATGAGTAGGGCGCGCACTCTTGTGGCAACTCCGATGGCTCGCGCTGCACTTTCGAGAATTGCGAGGCGTTGGCTGCATGACCCGAAGCCGCGAGCGAGCGTTCTAGAAGCTGGAGTGCTCTCCTCCAGCGCATATACGGCACGCACCTCATCGCGGATGATCGTGTGAGCAGCCTGGAGCACAGCCACCTGCTCGCTGGACTGTGCGAGGTCTTGCGAGCGAGACACCAGCCGTGCGATCCCCGGTGTTTCATAGTCGAGAATGCCTGTTGGGGCAACGGAGCCTGGCTGTGCCGCGCCACCTCCAGCCCGGCCAGGTGTGCGTCGATACCAGGGCGTGAGGATCGTAGTGATGGCGGTCAAACTTGTGTCTCCGCTGTCGGGCCAGTGCTGCGCTTCCGGATTTCGCGTAGCACAATCTGCTCGGGGCAGACGGTAGAGAGGAAGTCACCGACCGAGAGGGCAAGTCGTTCACCTGCAAGCGAGTAGAGGATGCGATTAGCGTCGCGCCGTTCGGTGACCAGGCCGGCCTGGCGCAGCACGCTCAGGTGCCGGGAGATTGTCGGGCCAGTGGCCTGGAACCGCGCCGCGATCTCACCCGCGGCCAGCTCGCCGTCCTTGAGGTCTTGCAGGATCTGCCTTCTCGTCGGATGCGCGAGGGCGGCGAAGATGTCTGACGCTGTGTCTGTCATGTTTGCAATATAGCACAATTGCTATGTACATTGTAGCTTAATTGCTAATAAGCGAAGGAGCAATACCATGCGTGTAGCCATCACCGGCGGTACCGGGTTCGTCGGGCGTCACCTTGCCGAGCGGCTGGACACCGCGGACGCCGTTATCGTGTCCCGTCGGACGGGCGTTCCGATCGACGACGTGGACGCATTGTCGACGGCCTTCGCCGGCTGCGACGTCGTCGCGCATTGCGCGGGGATCAATCGTGAGATCGGCAACCAAACCTTCTTACGCGTGCACATCGACGGCACCCGGGCGGTCATCGAGGCAGCCCGCCGGGCAGGCGTACAACGGATCGTAATGCTGAGCTTCCTCCGCGCCCGGCCCGACTGTGGTTCGGCCTACCACGAGACGAAGTGGGCCGCAGAGGAACTCATACGGCAGTCCGGGATAGACCACACGATCCTCAAAGCGGGAATGATCTACGGCCCGGGCGACCACATGATCGATCACGCCACACGCGCTGTGCGCACCTGGCCGGTCTTCGCGACTGTCGGGTACCGCGACCGGACAGTCCGCCCCGTACCAGTCGAGGAAGCAGTAAACGTGCTGCTCGCAGCCCTCGAGGGGGCGTGTTCCCATCCCAACCGTCGCCCTCCTTGGAGCAGAGGAGCTTGAATTCGGCGCGGCTGTTCGCCGGATCGCCCGCATCGCCGGGCGGCGGCCTGTCTTCGTCCGTTTCCCGGTCTGGGCCATCCGCGCACTCGCGCAGCTAACCGAGTGGACAATGGTCGTGCCGCTGGTAGCGAAGGCACAAGCGCGCATGCTCGCCGAAGGTGTTAGCGAGCCCGCGCCATTCGCAGCCGAACTCCACGACGGAATCCGCCCTACTCTCCCGTTTGACGACGAGCGCATCCGGGCCGCGCTGCCCGAGGGTCGATTTGACCTCAGCGATCTCCTAATCACGAAGTGGTGGGCCGGGCACCGCCCGCGCAAGGACGTGTAGCCGGCAGAGCCACGGTGGGGAGCATCCAAACCGAATGCTCATAAACGACCGTCTATGAGACGGATCGAGCACAATCTGCCAGTGTGACCTTCAGCGATAAATGGCGGTGTTTTCACGGCGCTATTTGGCGCAAGGTGCAGCCCGCGAGGGGAACCTCATCCGGGGCGCTGCAACGTTCCGATAGCGGATCCTTGACCGGGCGCTACCGATTCGTCTACGTGTTGTCGTGCTGAGGGCGGACGTTGCTCGACGCTCCGCCACTGATTGCTCACCAGCGCGTTTCCTGGCGACATCGTGACAGAATTGCGCAGGATGGATCAGCTCACGGGTTTGCGGGTGGTGGCTTCAGCGGTCACCTGCGCTTTTGTATCTGCAATTATCTGGAGGAAACGTTGACGCTCCAAGGGTGTTGCGCCCGCCAGGCGAATGACCCTGCCCAGGTATGGATCCCGCTGCATCAGCTCGTTACGACTCGTCCTAAGAGTCGTATACCCTGCCCGCTTCTCCGCGCGCTCCCGGACGGCACACCAATTGATGAGCACGATGACAGGGATGACACTGGCCGCCATACAGGCGACCATGGTGTTGGTGAACCAGGACTGCGGCATCCCGGAGTTGTTCATAATCAGAGTCACTAGGCAGATGGCAAGCGATATCGTCGTAAACCGGTAGCGCCATCGCCACAAAATGAACGCGGTGGGACCATCGATCAATCCACCTTCTGACGACATATTTATCCCACTGTCCATTGCATATCGAAGGTCTGATCGGCGGTGTTCCGACTGACACAGCCCCTGCTGTGCAGAGAGCCCCATCAAAGCTAGCCCAGTCAGAAGCCCAAATCCTACGCGGCTACTTGAGGATAATATGCCAATTGGACCGTAGGTCTGCTGCACTGGGTCCCCAGCAAATTCCTAGCGCCCGGTAGAGGATCCTTTACCGGGCACCAGGGTGTCCGGTAAACCACGGCTTACGGGCAAGCCGCTGATGTCGTTACCGAACGGTAAACATTGGCGCTGGTGGAGGCTTGCTACTCAGCGCTAATTGGCGGCCGATTTCATGCGGAGTTCGTCAGCCTCTTCCTCCGTAACGATTCCGACGAGCTCGGCAATCTTCACGACGATGTCTTCCATGGGCTCTTCGGCCGTGCTGAATCCACCACGCGACGCGAGTGTCGGGGTGACCTGGTCGAGCTCCTCGAACGTTACCCCGTGCATGACTGGTACTAAGAGGCTTCGGCGCAGCAGCGTACAGACCGCAGCATTGCTCGCAATGCTGCGGTCTGTACGCAGCTTGTCGAGCATGGCGGGCGTCACCAGCACGATCCCCATGCGCGAACTCACCAATCCACGGTCGATGGCTACTCCGGGTCCGCCACTAGGGCAATCTGGGTGAGCCATCCACTGGCGGCTTCATAGCCGGCTTCCCAACCGACATAGGAATGAGCCGCAACAACGAGGGCCTTATTTCGGGCTACGGAATCAACAGTCATATGAAGATCGACTAAGAATGCCGGCCTATCGGGTTCGGCTAGCGCATGTCGAAGTTGCTGCACTGGTTTTCCCTGGACAGCTGTAGCGGCCCCGCCTACGTGTTCTGGAGTTTGAACGACCGCCTGATCGTGAGCCGAACCGTCATGGGCACAACTGCAAAACCAACGAAAACTCTCTCGAACGTTGCGCTCCGCCCCGACGCGCTACCGCTTCGCTCCCGCGCTGCCGTGACGTGCTCTCGTTCTCACGCCGACGCAACGCACAAACTCGCAACGTTTCACACACTCGGCTGCATCGCGTCGCGACCCGTGTTGCTATTCGCTAATACGTGCATTCGAACTCGTACTTATAACCACCCGGTCCAACGCTCGTCATCGTGAACATCCCGGGGTTCTTGCGCTCAGGATTGCTGAATGGGACGGATGGCGTCGTTCCATTTGAACTATCGAAATCCCATGCGTCAATTACTCGGCCGTTGACGACGGTCGCTCCCGGCCCAGGAATCGAAATACCACCTTGCGCTGGTGTACGGCAACCGTAATCACCATCCTTCAGTGGAACGCCAGGCTGGCCTGCCGCGAACCAACCCATCACGCACGTGCCAATGATCCCCGTGAGAATGAACCAATTGGCGAAGTTCTGGTGCCACGGGAGTTTGACACTCGGGGATTGGGACACAGTGGTACACCCTTCGTCGTGCTCGATGCCTGCGAACCCGACGGGCGCAAGATTTCCTCAGTTGAGTATGCTACGGCCATTGTGCGTCGTCATGGCCATTCGGCGGATCTATCTGCGCGGCGAGTCGCAACGCTGACCAGTACGCATCGCGGCTGCAAATTTGCGCGTAGGACGACATGAATGACAGTCTGAGCGATCTTCACGCCTCGTACGTGTGAACCGCCGTCCACGATGCCGCTCGTCTTAAAACGTCAGCCAACTTGGCTGCTACTTGTGTGAAAAAGTGACACTATTTCCACCGAGTCCATCAATGCGGACTGTAAAGGTAGGTTCAGAAGCGTCGTTGAAATTCCAACCACTTCTCATAGGTGAGCTTTGCCCTGGTTTGAGATTTTCATTCCAGTAAGGCTTTCACCTTGTCATCCTGGACCGTACGGACATCATAGTCACCGTCCTTAGCACTGTTAGCAACTAACTCGACATCACTACGTCCCAAGACGCCTTCTTCCGACAAGTTCTTGATGGTGATATCGAAGTAGAGGTTGTCAGCACCTTTCTCTTGGGTACCACCGAGGGTCGTGACAGCGAAGTCTGCATCTTTCCCCGGTTTGAAATCCTCTCTCATTGGTGGATGGACGAGCGCTTACGGAAGCGAAGCATCCTTGCGCGCGGATTTGAGCGACGCACTGCTTTATTATCCGAGTTTGTTACTGCTCGATCCGCTGGCGAACTTCTTCGATGATCGATCCGCATTACCCCCGGCGAGGGGCATCCGCTATAGGCGTCGCGATGGCATGGACAACGTCGTGCATTCCGGACCCGAGCTCTGGAGTCGAGCTGACGCCTACGAGTCGCTGCGAGAGGACCCCAAGTCGGCTGCGGCCCGCTTTGCCCGAATTGTGGACAACCTCTATGCCCTTGAGGGATCGATCCGCGAGGGCGTTGTCGTGCTCCGTAGCCAGTGGCCGGTCCTTGCCCAGCGAAGGGTGCAGCTCGGATCCGCCGTGCGGCACGATGTGGGGTGGAAGGAGCTCCAGGACTTCATCGCATCGGTCCCCCCCTGACGAGGTCGGGCCAATGGCTTGGGACAACTTGCAGGGTTCTTCGGTGTCACTTAGCGATCCACACTCGGGCACATCTGCGCCCTTTGAGCCACCGCCTAACGGGCGGTCGATACGTGCGTAATCTTCAACTCATGGACGCCCCTCGACCTCTGCCGAACATCGGCGCTCCAGCCGTCAGGGCACTAGCGGAGGCAGGGGTACGGACCTTGCATGATGCAGAGCGCATCGGCCTCGATCACCTCGCGGCGCTTCACGGAGTTGGACCGAAGGCCATTCGCCTCCTGCCAGCCGCGCTCGAGCAATAGCGCATAGAAGCCGATCCCTCGCTCGCCTTAAAACGCGCGCTGAGGAATCCCTTACGGGCCGGCCTTCATCTCAGAGAAGTGGCGCGCTACTTGGAGGTCAAGACGCGACAACGGTTGCAGTTTTGGCGGATAGGAGCCGGTGCGTAGATCAAACACATGCTCAAGTTTCCGTTCGCCGGAATGGGCGACCTCGACAGACACATGCTTCGCATCAGCGAACCAGCGCCAGCTCCAACCGCCAGTAGGGTGGGCATACAAACTGTTTGGGGGAACAATGAAATACCGAAAATTGATGACGACTGCCGCCGTTGCGGCTCTTCTGGTAATGACCGGGTGCTCGAGCTATGCAGGAATCGCTGCTGTACAGAGGACAGCCGAAGCTAAAGACGATTTCCCGGCCGAAGTTGAGAGCCTAGACCCGAAAATGCCCTCCGACTTCCGATTCCTCATTGAGGACGCCGGAGTGAAGTACTTCGCAGCCGAAGGTTCTGATCACACCAGCGCCTCCTGACCAATGGGTCACGGGCTGTAGCGACAGGATTACGGGGGACCGCGAAATCGTCACTGTCGGCCACATCGGACAGCCCACGGCGAAGCTGGTGACAACCGGCTTCGATACCCAGGCCCTTGAATCCGAGGGCTGGAGCAAGGTCCACGACAACGTCCTCGTCAGCAGGTGACGGGCCCGTAGGACCATGCGGTATCGCCCGATAGGCGCGAATGGCCACGGTGGCCTCGCTGTCCGTAGCTTGAGGGCTACACCCGGTTCAACGGCGGCCGAAATACATGCCGAAGCCGAGCCTCCAACGCGGCAGCGTCACGCTCAGTACGTGCTCGGAGCCAGGAAACATCACAGCCCAGCAGCCAGCTCCGAATCGCTGTCGCCTGCCCAGTCGTCACCTTCTGCCGGTTCGGATTGCCCGTGACATTGGGCGGGATCTGAAACAGCAGCTCACATACATTCCGACGCAACGAAGATCCCGCAAGGCTCACACCTCCGCCAAGGTGCGTCGAGAGCCGCTTCTGCAGACTCGTCGCCGTACCAACATACTGCGGAACCCCACCACGCGACCACAGGTAAACCCCCGGCTCATTCGGCAGATCCGCGCGGGTCAGGCCACTTGCAGCACGTCTCGGCGCCGCAAGGAGCCGACTCCAATCCTTGCCCGCAAGCTCAGCGGAGTCGAGCGTTATCGACGAAGTCGCCTCGTCCAGCGCATCGAGAATGGCGTCCATCTCGAAGTCATCCTCGGCACCGTAGATGTTCAAATCGCTTTGGTCATAGCTGTTCGTCACGACGCAACAGTATCGTCAACTAAATAGCAGACACGAGCGGGAGAGTCAGGCTGACCCTTCCTGCGCAGCGGGCCCGATAGACGGTCCCCCCACCGGCCGCCATGCGGTCCCAACCAGCGCTAAGCAAAATTCGCGTCATTCTGCGGAACCAGAATTCCCGTAAGACCCGCCCGCAAAACTGCCCGGTGAAGGTACCCTAAACGCTACACACTTTCCCGTCCCACTGCCCTCGATAAGAAACACCCTTGGTGGGATGATTCAGGCTCGATGCGGCCAGTCGGTGTTTCGAAACTGAGCCGCCCAGCTGAACAGCTACTCCACGGTCACTGCCACCGACGGCCAGCCCGAGGCTCCGTCGGGCACTGGATCGGCGCGCGTGTCCGTCTGGGTTTCGCCGGTGCTGTCGGTGGCCCTGGCCTTGACGTAGTGCATGCCGGGCGTGGCATCCCATTCGTAGGACCACTGGCGCCACGTGATGGTGGAGGCTTCGTCGGAGAGGGTCGCTTCCACCCAATCGCCGTCGTCGATCTGCACTTCCACCTTGGTGATTCCGCGCGTCTGCGCCCATGCGGTGCCGCCCACAGCGACCTTGCCTGCCTTCAATCTCGCAAAGGACGCCGGTACATCCACGCGTGCCATGGTCTTGATGGGGCCGCGCTCCGACCAGCCTCGCTGGGTCCAGTAAGCCTTGCTGTCCGCGAAGCGGGTGACCTCCAGGTCAACCACCCATTTGGTGGCGGAGACGAAGCCGTAAAGTCCCGGAACCACCATCCGCACAGGGTATCCGTGCTCTAAAGGAAGCGGCTCATCGTTCATGCCTATGGCCAGCATGGCATCACGGTCATCCTGCAGGACCTCCAGCGGAGTGGACGCGCTGAAACCGTCAATGGATGTTGAGAGCACCATGTCCGCACCATCCTTCGGCTTGGCCATGGCCAGGACTTCACGGATGGGCATTCCCAGCCACTTGGCGTTTCCGGCAAGCTTCCCGCCCACCGGGTTGGACACGCAGGTGAGGGTGACGTGCGATTCGATCAGGTCGGCGTCGAGCAGGTCCTGGAAGGTGAGGGTTACTTCCTCCTCAACCATTCCGTGCACCCGCAGTACCCAGTCATCGACGTTGATTTCCGGGACGCTCAGGGCCGTATCAATGCGGTAGAACTCACTGTTCGGCGTCAGCCAGGGGAACACTCCCGGGACCGGTGACTGGACGCCGGCAGGCACAGGGGGCGCAGCCTTAATCGGCGCCGGCAGCTTGAGTGCATCCCGGGCCTGCGCAATATTGTTGCGTGCTGCACCCAGTAGCCGCCCACCGGTCGCCGCGATTCCGGCGGCCACCGCAGTGATCCCTGCAGCAGCGAAGAAGCGACGGCGGCTGGTACCGGAGCCGCCCACGTGAGTGTCGGCGTCGGACGCTATGTCGGCGGGTGTTTCAGGCCACGACTTCAGCCCCCACAATGGCACGATGAGGCGGCGCAGGGCGATGAGGCCGGCGATGGTTCCTACGACGGAGGGAATGGCGTCGGCGGGTCCCACGCTTGCGCGAGTCAGGACCGCGGCCACGATCACTGCGCCCATGAACAGCACGCCCAGGACGCCGAGGGCCCACTTCTTGTAGGCCACAACTCCCAGGACGCACGCCAATACGGCGATGGTCAGGCCCATGCCCACGAACAACGCAGCTTTGTCGTTCGTACCGAAAGTGGCGATCGCAAAGTCCTTCAGCCACGACGGCGTGAAGTCGATGAACGTGGATCCCAGGGCAAACACCGGGGTTGCCCTGGCAGTGAAGAAGGCGCCGACCAGCTCGGCAACGGCGAGCACGACGGCGGCCGACACCACGCCTGCCAGCGCTGCCATGGTTTCGGGGCCTTTGGTCCGGAGTCCGAGCTTTTTCATGTCAGTGGTTCGTAGCAGCGGGAAGCAGGGATGGGTGTGTCACTTTGAACATCTGTTCATAATTTTCCTTGAACAGATGTTCAAAGTGCACTAGCCTGCTTCGTATGACCCAAGCCACATTTTCCGATTCCGTCTCCACGCTCTTCATCAACGGCCGCTGGGAACCGGCTGCGTCCGGTGCCGTGCGCGAGATCCACAACCCGGCCGACGGCGAGCTGGTCGCCACGGTGTCAGAAGCCGGCCGCGAAGACGCCGAGCGCGCCATATCCGCCGCCCGCGCGGCCTTCGATTCCGGCGTTTGGGCGAACGTCCCCGCGCCCGAGCGCGGCACTTTCCTGCTCAAGGTCGCCTCGGAACTGCGCGAACGCCGCGAGAAGTTCGCCCGCGCCGAATCGTTGGACACCGGCAAGCGGATCATTGAAAGCCGCATCGACATGGACGACATCGCCGCCTGCTTCGAATATTTCGGACGCCTCGCCGGGCAGTCGGCGGGCCGGGTGGTGGACGCCGGGGACCCCGCCGTCGTGAGCAAAATAGTCTACGAACCCGTCGGGGTCTGCGGCCTCATCACCCCATGGAATTACCCGCTGCTTCAGGCCGCGTGGAAGATCGCGCCCGCGCTGGCCGCCGGTTGCACCTTCGTCCTGAAGCCCGCCGAGCTGACCCCGTCCACCGCCATCCTTGCCATGCAGCTGCTGCAGGATCTGGGCCTGCCGGACGGCGTCGCCAACCTGGTGACCGGCCCCGGCCCAGAAGCCGGCGCGCCTCTTTCGGAGCACCCCGACGTGGATCTGGTCTCCTTCACCGGCGGTTTGGAAACCGGCAAGCGCATCGCCGCAGCCGCAGCCGGCACCGTGAAAAAGGTGGCGCTGGAGCTTGGCGGCAAGAACCCCAACGTCGTGTTTGCCGACGCCGACTTCGACGCCGCCGTCGACAATGCGCTGAACGGCGCCTTTGTGCACTCGGGACAGGTTTGCTCCGCCGGGGCGCGGCTGGTGGTGGAGGAATCCATTGCCGATCGCTTCGTTGACGAACTGGTCCGCAAGGCCAAGGACATCCGCCTCGGTGGCCCGTTCGATGAGTCCGCCGAAACCGGACCGCTGATTTCCGCGGCACACCGGGAGAAGGTGGATGCCTACGTCCAGCGCGGTGTGGCCGAAGGCGCACGACTGCGGTGTGGCGGCTCGGCCCCGGACGGCGAAAAGTTCGACGCCGGTTTCTACTACCAGCCGACCATCCTGGACCGCGTCCAGAGGGGAATGTCGGTAGTCGTCGATGAAGCCTTTGGCCCGGTAGTGACAGTGGAAACCTTCCGCACGGAAGACGAAGCCGTGGCCACCGCCAACGACACCATCTACGGGCTGGCGGGTGCCGTCTGGACCCAGGATGCGGGCAAGGCACAGCGGGTCGCGGGCCGTTTGCGGCACGGCACTGTCTGGATCAACGACTACCACCCCTACCTTCCGCAGGCTGAGTGGGGCGGCTTCGGCCAGTCCGGCGTCGGCCGCGAGCTCGGTCCCACTGGACTGGGTGAGTACCAGGAAGCCAAGCACATCTACCAGAACACCAGCCCCCAGGTGACCGGCTGGTTCGCGGACCACGGCAAGGAGAAATAGATGCACGTCGACAACATCGGGAACCTCAGCGAGCGCGGGTTCGATTACGTCGTCATTGGCGGCGGATCTGCGGGAGCTGCGGTCGCCGCCAGGCTCAGCGAGGACCCTGCCGTTACCGTGGCACTGGTGGAAGCCGGACCGGATGACCGCAACCTGCCGGAGATCCTGCAGCTGGACCGCTGGATGGAGCTGCTGGAATCCGGCTACGACTGGGATTACCCTGTGGAACCGCAGGAAAACGGCAACTCCTTCATGCGCCATGCCCGCGCCAAGGTGATGGGCGGCTGCTCCAGCCACAACTCCTGCATCGCTTTCTGGGCTCCGCGCGAAGACCTGGATGAGTGGGAGTCGAAGTATGGCGCCACCGGTTGGAACGCTGCTGCCGCGTGGCCTTTGTACCAGCGGCTGGAAACCAATGAGGACGCCGGTCCGGATGCTCCACACCATGGCCACGACGGTCCGGTGCACTTGATGAACGTTCCCCCGGTGGACCCCGCGGGTGTCGCGCTCCTCAATGCCTGCGAGCAGGCCGGCATCCCCCGGGCGAAGTTCAATGACGGCACCACCGTGATCAGCGGCGCCAATTTCTTCCAGATCAATCGCCGCTCGGACGGGACACGTTCTTCCAGTTCGGTTTCCTACATCCACCCGATCGTGGACCGTGAAAACTTCACACTGCTGACCGGCTTGCGTGCACGCCAACTGGTGTTCGACGCGGACAAGCGCTGCACCGGCGTCGACGTGGTGGACTCGGCTTTCGGCCGGACGCACAGGCTCTCAGCACATCGCGAGGTCATCCTGTCCACGGGCGCCATCGACTCCCCCAAGCTCCTCATGCTTTCCGGCATCGGCCCTGCCGCCCACCTGGCTCACCATGGCATCGAGGTGCTGGTGGATTCCCCCGGCGTCGGCGAGCATCTGCAGGACCACCCGGAAGGCGTGGTGCAGTTCGAGGCCAAGCAGCCCATGGTGCAGACCTCCACCCAGTGGTGGGAGATCGGCATCTTCACTCCTACCGAGCAGGGCTTGGACCGCCCGGATTTGATGATGCACTACGGCTCCGTACCCTTTGACATGAACACCCTGCGGTACGGCTACCCCACCACGGAGAACGGCTTCAGCCTTACTCCCAACGTCACCCATGCCCGTTCCCGCGGGACTGTTCGTTTGCGTAGCCGGGATTTCCGCGACAAGCCGATGGTGGACCCACGCTACTTCACCGATCCGGAGGGGCACGACATGCGCGTCATGGTGGCCGGCATCCGCAAGGCCCGTGAAATCGCGGCGCAGCCGGCCATGGCTGAATGGACCGGCAGGGAGCTCTCCCCCGGCATCGAGGCACAGAGCGACGAAGAGTTGCAGGACTACATCCGCAAAACACACAACACCGTCTACCACCCCGTCGGTACGGTCCGCATGGGCCCGGTGGAGGACAACATGTCACCCCTGGATCCCGAACTGCGGGTCAAGGGCGTTACCGGACTGCGCGTGGCCGACGCCTCTGTCATGCCGGAACACGTCACCGTGAACCCCAACATCACCGTGATGATGATCGGCGAGCGCTGCGCCGACCTCATCAAGGCCGATCTCAGTTCCAGCCGGACGGAGGAAACCACGACGGCGGAGGCGGACTTCAGCTTGTCCCTCGCCTGAACAGGCAACTGCTCTTAGATCCACGCTTTAGACCCACGCAAGAACCAATGGGGGAACAGCCGGAGGCACACTGTGGTGCCCGGCTTTTGATTTCGACTGCGTCCAATGGCGGCCGCAGGTAATCACCATTCGTGCATGTCTGAATTAGGAGTTCGAATGTCAGAACCCAGCAAATCAGGACCCTGTAAGAGCGATGCGAGCGGCATGGACGAGTTTGGCTATGCCCAAACCCTTGACCGCAGCATCGGTAAGTTTGCCAGCTTCGCCGCCGGCGTCAGCTACATCTCCATCCTCACCGGCGTTTTTCAACTGTTTTACTTCGGATTTTCGACGGCGGGACCCGCCTACGCCTGGTCGTGGCCAATCGTCTTCGTAGGCCAGCTGATGGTCGCGCTGTGCTTTGCCGAACTGGCCGGACGGTATCCGGTGGCCGGTTCGGTCTACAACTGGGCAAAAAGGCTTTCTACTGGAACGTGGGCGTGGTTGGCGGGTTGGTTGCTGCTGCTCTCCTCCATCATGGCCCTGGGGTCTGTTGCCCTGGCCCTTCAAATCACCTTGCCGCAAATCTGGGATGGCTTCCAACTGGTGGGTGATGGAACAGGTCCTTACGACTTCGCCGTCAACGGGGTCATCCTGGCCAGCATCATGATCGGGATTTCCACGCTCATCAACGCGTTCGGTGTGAAGCTCATGACCATGATCAACAGCGTGGGAGTGTTCGTGGAATTGGTCGCGGCCGTCCTGCTGATTATTGCGCTCATCTGGCACTCCGTGCGCGGACCGGAAGTCCTCCTGGATACCAACGGATTCGGCGAAGAACATCCCTTGGGATTCTTCGGAGTCTTCCTCATCGCCGCAATGGCTTCCGGTTATGTCATGTACGGCTTCGACACCGCCAGTTCACTGGGCGAAGAGACCAAAGACCCCAAGCGCACGGCTCCCCGGGCGATCCTGCGAGCCATCACGGCGTCCTTCCTCTTGGGCGGGCTGCTCCTTCTGGGCGGAATCCTTGCCGCACCCGATCTTTCCGATCCCAAGCTCGGAGCGGCTGATGGCGGGCTGCAGTACATAGTGCTGTCCGTGCTGGGCGGCCCTTTTGGCAAGGCCTTCCTGGCATGCATCGTCGTAGCTGTTGTGGTCTGCACCCTGGCCGTTCACGCAGCAGCTATCCGGATGATGTTTGCCATGGCCAGGGACAACAACCTCCCCTTCAGCCGTCAGCTCAGCAAGGTGCATCCCACCCGGAAAACCCCCACCGTGGCTGCCATTGTCATCGGCGTAGTCGCTGTGATTCCCCTGATCGTCAATATTTCCCAGCCGGCCATCTTCACCATTCTGTCCAGCATCAGCATCGTCCTGATCTACTTGTCGTACTTGCTCGTGACAGTGCCCATGCTGCGGCGTCGATTCCTTAAGAAGTGGCCCCTCAAGGACGACGGATCAGAACCCGGATTCAGCCTCGGCAAATGGGGACTTCCCGTAAACATCCTGGCGGTCCTCTGGGGCGGTGCCATGACGCTGAACCTGGTGTGGCCCCGGCAGGAAATTTATAACTCGGTACCGCCCTTTGAGTGGTACCTGCAATGGGGCGGCGTCATCTTCGTTGCTGCCGTAGTCATCGGCGGAACGCTCCTCTACCGCCTCCGCATCAGGCACCACACCGGAGTCCTGGCCGAACACGCAGCCCTGGTCGCGCCGTCGGTTCAGGATCCGGACCCGGACGCAGATCCGGCCTTGGCGGTAGCGCAGAACTCATGACACATGCCCGGGCGGTCCTAGACGAACGCAGATTTCCCTGTCACCGCCCGGGCCACGATCATGGAGTTGATCTCGTAGCTGCCCTCGTACGTATATAGAATCTCTGCGTCACCAAAGAGCTTGGCCATCTCGTAATCCGTGATGATCCCGTTCCCACCCAGCAAAGAGCGCCCCATCGCCACCGACGAACGGGCCAACCGGGTGGTGGTGGCTTTGCACATGGCGGCCTGCACCATCTGGAGTTTTCCGGCCTGCTGAATCCGGGCGAGCTCCACCATCATGGACAGTGAGGCATTGGCATTGCCCAAAATGTCTGCAAGCTGCTGTTGCACCAACTGGAACCGGGCCAATTCCTTGCCGAATTGCCGGCGCTCCAAAGCGTAGGAACGTGCAATATCAAAGGCGGCCAACTGAATTCCGGCAGCTTGCCATCCCACCCATGCCCGGGAATCGCGCAGGAGGTCGTTGGCTTTTGAGAACTCCGTGGCACCCGGCAGGAGGTTCTCCTCAGGAATACGGACCTCGTCCAACACAATGTCCGCATTCTGCATGATGCGCAGGCCGATCTTGTGGGAAATCTTGGTAGCCGAGTAACCGGGGCGGTCGCTCTCCACGATGAAGCCTTTGATGTGACCGTCGGATTCGTCCCGCGCCCATACCAGCGCGAAGTCGGCAATCGTCGCCGCCCCGATCCAGCGCTTGGCACCGTTGATGACCCATTCGCCGCCGTCGCGTCGCGCCGTCGTCGAGAGCCCCCCGGCGATGTCCGATCCATGGTCCGGTTCTGTCAGGGCGAAGGCACCCAGCTGGGTAAAAGCTTCCAGCCCGGGCAGCCACGTGCGCTTCTGCTCCGTGGACCCGAGCTCGTCGATCATGCCGACAATCAGCTCATTGTGGATCCCCACCAGTGCCGACAGGGAAACGTCCGCTCGGGCCACCTCGGTGTACATGAGGCCCTTGAACAGCTTGGAGGAACCGTCCGTTTGCAGCCCGCCCAGCCCGAACTTGGCCATGTCGGCCAGCAGCCCGAACGGGAATTCCTCCCGGTTCCAATAGTCGATGCTGGCGGCGCGGATCCGCGTCTGCAGGAACTCCCTGATTTCCAGGTACCGCGCACGCTCCTCAGGTGGGAGCAGGTCGATGACGTGCATCAAGTCCGCCTCCGGATAAGGAGGCAGGACGTGTTCTGATGCCGCACCGCTGGTAACAGTGCCGGCAGCTTTTTCGTCGAGCATTAGACCCCTTCGTCATGTCCCGCATAGGCTCTTCCAAACCCTTGGATGTCCTAGTATATTGCAAGGTGATGTGTATCACTAGGCGGGATGCTTTGGCAACGGTGCCAAGGAAATCCGAAGGCGAAAGGCGGACTATGACAGTCACAGAAGACTTCCGTGCGGCCCGCGACCGGCTGCTGAAATTGCGCGAGGACTACAAGCAGGCCCACACAGAATTCCAATGGCCGCGCTTCGAGGAGTTCAACTTCGCGCTCGACTGGTTTCACCACATCGCCGCAGACGAGGCCAGGGGCAGCCAGCCCGCCTTGGTCATTGTTGAACAGGACGGCAGCTCCACACGCCGCACCTTCAGGGACCTCTCGCAGAGGTCCTCCCAACTGGCCAACTGGCTGCGCTCCCAGGGCATCAAGCGCGGCGACCACATGATCATCATGCTCGGCAACCAGGTTGAGCTGTGGGAACTCATGCTGGCCGGCATCAAACTGGGCATCGTCATGATCCCCACCACCACCCTCATGGGCGCCCGCGACCTGCAGGATCGGGTGGAGCGCGGCGGGGCCACCTGGGTGGCGGTCGGAAGTGCCAACATCGGCAAGTTCGCCGACGTCGAAGGCAATTACACCCTGATCGAGGTCGGTGCAGAGAGCACCCACCCGGACGCCAAACAGTACTCAGACTCGCACGACGCCGGAACGGACTTTGCGCCCGACGCCCCCACCAAGGCGGACGAGACTCTCCTGCTCTACTTCACGTCCGGCACCACGTCACGAGCGAAACTCGTGGAGCACACTCACACTTCCTACCCCGTGGGCCACCTGTCCACCATGTACTGGATCGGCTTGGAACCCGGCGATGTCCACCTCAACGTCGCCTCCCCAGGCTGGGCCAAGCACGCCTGGTCCAACGTCTTTACGCCGTGGATCGCCGAAGCCACGGTCTTCATCTACAACTACCAACGCTTCGACGCCGGCGCCCTCATGGATCAAATGGGTCGCGAAGACGTCACGAGTTTCTGTGCCCCGCCCACGGTCTGGCGTATGCTCATCCAGGCCGACCTCAGCCAACTCGCCAACCCGCCACGGAAGGTGGTCTCTGCCGGCGAACCGCTCAACGCCGAGGTCATCGGCCAAGTGGAGCAAGCCTGGGGCGTCACCATCCGCGACGGCTTCGGCCAAACCGAATCCACCGTCCAGATCGCCAACACCCCCGCCCAGCCTGTGAAGATCGGCTCCATGGGTCGGCCACTGCCGGGATACGACGTGGTTCTGGTGGATCCGGTCAGCGGCCAGGAAGCCGACGACGGCGAACTCTGCTTGCGCTTGGACCCCCGGCCCGTGGGGCTCATGAAAAGCTACTTCGGCGACGAAGCCAAAACGGCCGAAGCTTTCCGCGACGGCTACTATCACACCGGCGACATGGCCAGCAGGGACTCCGACGGCGTCATCACTTACGTCGGCCGGGACGACGACGTCTTCAAGTCCTCGGACTACCGCCTGTCACCTTTCGAACTCGAAAGCGTCCTGATCGAACACCCCGCAGTGGCGGAGGCCGCCGTCGTTCCTTCACCTGATGCGGTGAAGCTGTCCGTGCCGAAGGCGTTCGTGGTGCTGGCCGCCGGTTACGAAGCCGGGCCGGCTGTTGCGGAGGACATCCTCAGGTATTGCCGTGAGCACCTGGCCCCGTTCAAGCGCATCCGCCGCCTCGAATTCGGCGAGCTGCCCAAAACGATTTCCGGCAAGATCCGGCGGGTTGAGTTGCGTGGCACGGAAGTGGCCAGGCACGGCGACGGTCCGCTTCCTTCAGGTCTTGGAGTGGAATACACCGAGGAAGAGTTCCCGAATCTGAAAGACTAGGCAACCGAACAGTAGGCCAAACGGACAGTAGGCCAAACAAGCAGTAGGCCAAGCAACCGAAGGAGGCCCATGGGCACCCCGCTCCCCCGCGACCCCATTGCCGATGCCCAACGCAACTGGGAACGGCATGGCTGGGGCGATGTCGCTGCGCCCATGGCTGCCATCACCGCGATCATGCGCACACAGCAGATCCTCCTTGCGCGCATTGAAACGGTGCTCAAGCCGTTCGGGCTGACATTCGCGCGCTACGAACTCCTCGCGTTGCTGAGCTTCGCCCGCAGCGGCGCGCTGCCCATGAACAAAGCCAGCGCGCTGTTGCAGGTCCATCCCACCTCGGTGACCAACGCCGTAGACCGCCTGGAAAAGGCCGCCCTTGTTGCCCGCTCACCGCACCCAACCGATGGGCGCACCACCCTGATCGAGCTCACGGCCGAGGGACGCACGCTCGCAAAAAAAGCGACGGCGGCACTCAACGCGGAGGTTTTCGGCAAGTCAGGATTCGGGCCCGACGACGTCGATCACCTCATCCGCGTCCTCGGCACCTTCCGCAGGGACGCCGGGGATTTTACGGAGGAATAAGGGATTCATCCCCAAGAAGCTCCCTACGTTCTGGAGGGGCGGTGTCCCGGCACAGGGGTGGGGCCTTTGACTTGTAGCTGTGTCCGGTGGGGTGTAGCTCAGGGAATCATCTATCCCGGTCTCGAACACCCCCACCTGAGGTTGAAGCCTTCGTTCTCGGCCGCACGGAGGTTGGTGGAGGTCACTGCCTCGACTGTGGAGGTTGCGAGGTCCCGCGATGCCTTCGCCGAGTTCGCGGCGAGTAATGCTTACCGTATGCAGTTCGTTGGCCTGCACATCTATGTCCCGGCACTGCTCCGACATGCGCGGCAGGAGGTGCCTAGGTGTATTGCCCACGGAGGTTGGTGACGCGGCTGGCTGGTGGCTGACCTTTGAGTGAGGTGTGGCCTCGGTGATGATTGTAGTGATGGAGCCAGTCGGCGAATGCGGCGAC
>NZ_JBLYIE010000005.1:0-159491 GCF_048537125.1 Paenarthrobacter sp. PPS72
ACTTCAAACACGCGGCACTAGGACAACCACTGCCCATTGCGCATTACCCCCGTCAGTTCCAGATCCTCGTTTGTGACAACCACATCGGCGCGGAGCCCCCGGCGGAGGCCGCCTATTTCATCGGAAAGTCCGAGGACAGCAGCGGGAACCGACGTCGCCGAGCAAATAGCATCGGGAAGCGCGACGCCGGCTGCCACCGTTTTGCTGACCACGTCCAAGAGGGTGGAGGTGCCGCCGGCGATGGACCCGGTGGCATCCAGTGTGGCCACGCCATCGCTGACAGTCACCGGTGAAGGGCCGAGCATGTAGTTGCCGTCGGACAGGCCTGCTGCTGCCATGGAGTCCGTTACCAACACGATGTTGCCGGCACCTACCAACTGGAAAACGGTGGACACCGTGCTGGGATCCAAATGGGTTCCGTCTGCGATCAGTTCCACAACAGCCTTCCCTTCCTGGGCCATGCGCAGGCATGCAGCAACGGGACCAGGGGCACGATGATGCAGGGGCGGCATCCCATTGAAAAGGTGCGTGACGGTGGGAAGCGAGCTGACGCCGTCGAACCCTGCTGACTCAAGTCCCTCGCGGGCCGCCGCCAGCGACGCCGCGGCCGTGGCGTCGTCGCAGTCCGTGTGGCCCAAAGAAGGGGTGACACCATGGGAGGTCATCAGGTCCACCAAGGCGGCTGCGCCGGTAAGCTCCGGGGCGTAGGTCATGGTGGCCAGTTTTCCGGCCGCTGCGCCCACCAGTTCTTCCATGAGCTCCAGGTCCGGTTCCAACAAGTAGTCCGGATTCTGTGCCCCGCAGCGGGCGTGGGAAAGGAAAGGGCCTTCAAGATGAATGCCGGCAACGAGTCCTTCGTCCACGAGCTTCACATAAAGCCCGATGCCCCGGAGGAGGTCTTCCCGGGGAGCGGTGACCATGCTGGCGAGGAACGTCGTGGTTCCTGATCGATGCAGGAACTCCACTGCCTTACGCGCCGAGGCTTCTTCCCCGCTTGGGAAGTCGCCACCATTGCCGCCGTGGCAATGAACGTCCACGAGGCCGGGGAGGAGGTAACTACCACTGGGAATTCCCAAGCGTATGGCGCTCTGGAAGCCTTCGAAGTCGTCGGGATGGAAGCCTGTTGCTGGTCCCGCGTAGGCTATCCGGTCCCCGTCAATGGCAACCAGGCCGTCTTCCACCACCTCGCCATCGCTGACAAGCGTTCCTCTAATGATCTGATGGCTGGGGGCGGATGAAGATGGGAAACGGGAAGCGGCAGTCATGCTTTTGATTCTAGTGGCCCTCGGCACAGTCTCCCGAAGGGAAGAACTCAGAAGAGCCGGGACTCGCTGTCGTCCACGCCGCGCAGGGCATCATAATCGAGCGTGACGCAGTCGATGCCGCGGTCGTTGGCCAGTACCTTCGCTTGGGGCTTGATCTGTTGTGCGGCAAAGATACCCCGTACCGGTGCCAGCAGGGGGTCGCGGTTGAGCAGTTCGAGATACCGCGTGAGCTGCTCGACGCCGTCGATGTCCCCGCGGCGTTTCAGTTCAATCGCTACTGTGGCGCCGTCGGCATCCCTCGCCAGAATGTCCACAGGACCAATGGCGGTGAAGTACTCACGACGTATGAGGGAGTAACCGGAACCGAGGAGCTCGATTTGCTCGGCCAGGAGTCGTTGGAGATCTGCTTCGACGCCGTCCTTGATCAGGCCGGGATCGGTGCCGAGTTCGTGCGAGGTGTCGTGCAGTTGCTCGTAGATGTTGATGATCAGGCGATCATCGGTTTTGGCCGACTGAACCGTCCACTGCTCCACCACGCCTTCTTCCACTTCGGTTTCCTCAGGGGTGGTGACACGAAGGGTCGCAGGGGGGCTCATCCAGTTCAACGGCTTGTAGGAACCGCCGTCGGAATGCACCAGCACCGAACCATCCGCTTTGACCAGCAGGAGCCTGGTAGCGAGGGGAAGATGGGCCTTGAGGCGGCCAACGTAATCAACAGAACAACGGGCTATGACGAGTCGCACCCGCCCCACATTACCGCCTACAACAGCGTGACTGGGGCAGAATGGAAGCATGCCCCGCTCCAACCGTCCTCGTCGCAACGCGTCCAGCACACGCTCGGGCAACGCCGGTAGCAGCAAATGGACGGAACCCGCACCGGAGCTTGACCTTGAGCGGGCGCGCGGCGGGATTGCCCGGCGTGAAAGTGCGCCTGACGGGGACTGGATGGTGCGGACCATGACGGCCAAGAAAGCCGAGAAGCAATATATCTGCCCTGGTTGCTCCACCGCTATCCTGCCGGGCATAGCCCATTTAGTGGTGTGGTCGGACAGCCATCTCTTCGGGCAGGCGGCGGGGCTGGCGGAGCGCAGGCATTGGCATACCAACTGCTGGACATCCCGGACTTACCGCTACCGCTGATTCCTTTAGGCTTGGTTGCATGACTTTCGACCCCGCCTCGTTCGTTTTCACCCCGCAGGACGCGCCCTCGGAAATTCGTGCTTCCACGGTCCTGCCGGCCCTGCGCGAGAATGTGGAGTTCACCACAGAGGACGGCAAGGTATTGCTGGGAGAGCTCGCGCTCCCGGCATCCGGGGAAATCACCGCCACGCTGATCACTCTGCACCCGCTTCCCACCCACGGCGGATTCATGGATTCGCACGTTTACCGCAAGGCCTCCTACAGGCTGCCCGCGCTGGCGGGAGTAGCGGTCCTGCGCTTCAACACGCGGGGCACGGTCTCTCCGCGGGGCACCAGCGATGGCGGTTTCGAGGAAGGCATTGGTGAGCGCTACGACGTCGAGGCGGCTGTTCGTTTCGCCGTGGAACGCGGACTTCCGAACCGGTGGCTCGTAGGATGGTCCTTTGGTACCGAGCTCGCCCTCATGTACGGCGCGGTGGAGCCCGTGGCGGCGCAGATTGAAGGCGCCGTGCTGTTGTCCCCGCCCTTGCATCGCGCCACGGACGTGCACCTCAAGGAGTGGGCAGCCTCCGGAAAGCCGTTGACGGTTCTGGTGCCGGAACATGATGACTACCTGCAGCCTGCTGAAGCAGCCCAGCGGTTCAGCCTGGTACCGCAGGCCCGGCTGGTCGGCGTCGACGGTGCCAAGCACCTCTGGGTCGGCGAGAAGTACGCGGCCCGGGTCTTGGACGAAATCGTCGACGACGTTACAGCGGCGGGTGCCGGAGTGGCCGGTCTGCCCCGGGAATGGGCGGGGCCGGTCGCGAACGCCTAGCCCGGTATCAGTGCCTGTCTTGCCGGACGATGAAGACTTCCTTGATCAGCAGCATGATCGCAGCCGCCGTAGGAATGGCGATCAGTGCTCCCAGGACGCCCAGCAGGCTGCCACCGGCAATGACCGATATCACGGCCACGGCTCCCGGTACTGCCACTGCGCGTTGCATGATGCGCGGTGAAATGAAGTACGCCTCGAACTGCAGGTAAGCGAAGTAGGCGATCGCGTAGACCACGGCTGTCTGCCAGCCGGCGGTCAGAGCTACCAGGATGACCACCACAGCAGCGATCATGCCGCCTACCAAGGGAATGAACGCCAGCAGGGCAACGACGAACGCAAGCAGGACGCTGAACGGGATGCCCAAAATAGTCATGAGTATGAAGGCAAAAATCGCGTTGAGGAGGGCCACGCACACCTGGCCGATGACGTAGTTGCCAACGGAGTCGGTGATCGCTTCAGAAAGTGCCTCAACACGTGGGCGGCGGGACCGGGGAGCGAGCCGGTAAGCCCACTTCTTCATGGACGGCAGGGCCGCCAGGAAGTAGAGGCTCAGGACCAGGACGATCAGGGAACCGAAGAGGCCGTTGGCCACCGTGGAGCCGAAACCTACAACTCCGCCGAAGATGCCGCCCATCGCTTCGGGGTCCTTGACGAACTTGTCCAGCTCAGTGGTGATACGGTCACGCACGCCGAATTGGCTGTCTGCGGTGCGGAAGAAATCCGAGTCGAGGAAGCTGCGGATCCACTCCGGAGCTTGACGGACGATTTCGGATACCTGTTCCACAATGGTGGGAATCAAGGTTGCGAAGAATCCGGCCACAGCGAGCACAAGGGCTGAGACGGATATGAGGATGCCGGCGGGCCGGGGTACTTTGCGGCCTTCCAGCCAGCGGACCACAGGATCAAGCCCGAGGGCAATGAACAGTGCCGCCACGATCCACAAAATGAGCTGGGTGGTGTTGCTGGCGATGTAGAATACGGCCAATGCAATGCCCACACCGGCCGTACCCATGAAGCCGACATATACAGGGTGCTGGGATGACATCCGTGGGCCGGGGGCGCCGAACCCATGATCGTCTTCGGGCCTGAAGCCTTCGCTGCGCTCTTCGGATTCCGTCTCCGGGGGCATCTCGAAGCGAACGCGGTTCCGGGCTCCGGGAATGGGCTGCCTGAGCCTGCGGCCGATAGCGGCCAGACGTCCGGTGCGGACGGGTACTGTCGCAGCAGGAGTAGTTGGAACCGTCGCAGCAGTGCCCTCGGAAGGGCCAACCACCGCACTGGACCCGGGCTCATCGACGGGACGGGGCTCCATGTGGTCTTTCACGCGGTTTAGCTGCCTTTTCAGTGGTGGTACAGGGTGGACTTAGGCGTTGGAAGGCCCGATTATCATGATCATCGCCACACTATCAGGAGCGCGGAATGGTGCTGCAGCGGCGCGGTGGCGGGCTTTTAGGGATGTCGGCGAGATCACCTCGATCTGACTCTCTGATAACAAAACGGTTACCCTTGAAGTTCAACGACCGCTGATGATAGGTGATCCTGTGCGTTTGAAGACTGCAGCCTTGCTGGTGCTGCTGGGCCTGCTCACGATGCTGGCCGGTATTGGCCAGCTGACTTTTTGGGCCCCCTCCGAGACCGTGACGGCTTCGGTTCCCGGCGATACTAAAGCTGCCCCGCTGACCGTGATCGACCAAAAGTTGATCGCCCTCCATGACGGGCCGGTGAAGATCAAGATTCAGGGTGAAGGCAACTTTACCGTCGCTACGGGACGCCCGGACGACGTCCAAGCCTGGGTCGGCAAGACTGCCCACAACACCTTGACAGGCGTCTCTGCGGACCAGAAATCGCTGGAGGTGTCCTCTGCAGACGGCGAGGCCACGGCTCCGTCCCCGGCCGGATCCGACTTGTGGGTCAGCACCGAGGACGCCAGCGGCGAGTTGGACTACACCTGGAACCCTCCCGCTGATGGTGAGTGGTCTCTGTTGGTTGCCGGCGACGGTACCCAGCCCGCGCCGTCGTCGGTTTCCATGACATTCCCGAACAACGCCACCACCCCATGGGCAGTGCCGCTGATTGTTCTGGGCATCATCATCATCCTGGTGGGAGCGGCATTGCCGTTCATCGCCAAAGCACTCAGTAATCGCCGCAAGGACGACGACGACGAGCCTCGCGACGGTGGAGAAACCACCAGCCTTCCGGTTCAGTCGTCTGCAGCAACGACGCCCACTGCAAAGTCGCCGACGTCCGAGTCGCCCGCGGGTGACGAGGGCCGCCGTCGTGGTGCCGGAACCGAGGGTCCGACCCTCCGGGTCACCGCACTCGCGGCAACGCTGGCAGCGGTCATGGTTGGTGGAACAGCTGTTGCCGCCCAGGCCACCTCCACCCCCGAGGCCACTTCAACCTCCTCTGCTGCGGCACCTGCCGAAGGCGGAACGCCTGTCATGCTGGAATCCCAGCTGCAGAGGATCCTTGAGCAGGTAGCGAGCACCGTGGATGCAGCGGACGCTGCAAAGGACGCCGCAAAGCTGGCTCCCCGCGTGGACAAGATGGAACTCCAGATCCGGACGCAGAACTACAAGATCCGGTCCGCTGTTTCTGCTTACGAGCCGCGTATGCCGGTCCGCGCCACCAAGCTTCAGAGCAGCGTTATCAGCACCAAGCGGGACTGGCCCCGCACGGTCTTCGCCCTCACGCAGGGCGAGGGCAACGTGGTGCCGCAAGTCCTGACCCTCGTGCAGACTTCGCCCCGCGAAAACTACAAGCTGTGGGGCAGCGCGCCGCTTCAGCCTGGCACGAACTTCCCTTCCTTCCCGATTCCGCGCAACGGAACTGAAGCTGTACCGGCGAGCGAAAGCGCGGGCCTGGCCTACAGCGGTAACCAGGCCCTGGAAATCCTGAGCGAGATGCTGACGAACCCTGAATCGCCCAACCGAAGCAAGTTGGCCGATGGGCAATCTTCGCCGTACATCGCAGGGGCACTGGCCTACCAAGCGGACACTGTGAAGAACGGAACCAGCGCAAACTTCAAGTTCACGCATACGCCGGTCAGCAACCAGACAGTGGTGCTGCGGACAGCCGACGGCGGTGCTGTGGTTGTGGGGCGTCTCGACTTCGCTTTTGAGGGCACCCCCAAGGCGGCAGGCGACAAGCTTGTGCTTGAGGACGATTCCGCCGTTTTCGCCGGTGGTAAGGAAACCACCACGGGCATGGTTCTGAACTTCGCCGAATCCGTGGCTGTGTACATTCCCCCGGCAGGTTCAGCCGATCCCATGAAGCTCGTGGCGGCTACCCGCGGGCTGGTCGGAGCCAGCTTCAAATAAGGCAAGCCCATGGCAGGGCAGCGGCTAGAGTGGACGGTATGAGTTCGCCCGGATACCGACCCACTCCAGCCGCTGCCAGCCAGCTCAATCTTCGCGGGGCCGTTGACCTGTCATCGCTGCGCCGCCCGGCCGCCCCGCCGGTGCCTGCCCCCTCTGCTTCGGCGGAGGGTGGATCCGCCGTGGACGGCACGCCGCCAGGGGGCGAAACCGGCAAGGCCCCACTTCGAGTGGATGCAACCGAATCAAACTTCCAGGATCTGGTGCAATTGTCTGCTCAGATCCCCGTGCTCTTCCTTCTGTGGTCCGGCTATGCGCCCGAGTCGCCCGCCGTCCTCGACGCAGCCGAGCGCGTTGTTGAAAGCTATGGCGGCCGCCTGGTGCTTGCAGCCGCCGATGTGGACACTTTCCCGCAGCTGGCGCAGGCTTTCCAGGTTCAGGCTGTTCCAACAGCCGTAGCCGTGATCAAGGGGCAGCCCGTTCCGCTCTTCCAGGGACCTGCGGATGATGAACAGATCCGAAACCTGGTGGAGGAACTCCTCAAGGTTGCAGCAGCCAACGGGGTCACCGGCAGTATCGGTGACGCTACGGCAGCAGAGGACGCGGAGCCCGCACCACTTCCCCCGCTTCACCAGGCCGCCATCGATGCGATCGAGGCCGGCGACTACGCCGGAGCGGCCGCAGCCTACAAGCAGGCTCTTCTCGAGCAGCCGGCAGACACCGATGCCAAGGCGGGTTTGGCCCAGGTTGAGCTGATGGCCAGATTGGACAAGCTCTCTGCCCCCGAGGCTGAAAGTCTCCGCGACCTCGCTGCCAAAGAACCGGACAACGTCCAGGCTCAGTTGGGTGTGGCTGATCTCGACATCTCCGGCGGTCACATTGACGACGCCTTCAACCGCATCATTACGTTCATCGGCAGGAATTTCGGTCCGGAGCGGGAGACCGCCCGCGTACGGCTTCTGCAGCTGTTCGAAGTGGTCGGGACCCAGGACGAACGGGTTGCAAAGGCCCGCCAAGGGCTCGCGAGGGTTCTCTTCTAGTGCCGTCCGCGCTGTTCACGCCGCTTCGGTTGCGTTCGCTAACTGTCGCTCACCGGGGTTGGGTCTCGCCCATGTGCCAGTACAGCTGCCATCCGGAGAGCGGAGAAGGCGTCCCGAACGACTGGCACCTGATGCATCTGGGCTCTTTTGCCGCCGGTGGCGCAGCCTTGATCCTGACAGAGGCAGCCGCGGTGAATGCTGCAGGCAGGATCAGCCCCCTTGATGCCGGCTTGTACTCCGATGAGCAGGCAGCCGGCTGGGAGCGGATAGTGCACTTCGTGCACCGGCATGGGGCTGTCGACTGCAAGATAGGAGCCCAACTCGCCCACGCGGGGCGCAAGGCCTCTACATACTGGCCGTTTGCTGAGCGCTCCGGCTCGGTTCCGGAGTCCGACGGCGGATGGGTCACCGCTGGGCCAGGCGGCGATCCGTTCGACGGTTATGCCGCACCTGGAGCCATGAGTGAGGCGGACATACAAGGCGTCGTGGCCGACTTTGCAGCCGCTGCCAGTCGTGCAGTGGCAGCGGGTTTCGACACCGTGGAGATCCACGGTGCCCACGGATACCTCCTGCACCAGTTCCAAAGCCCGCTCATCAATACCCGGACGGACGGTTGGGGTGGAAGCGAGGAGGGGCGCAACCGGCTGATGCTCGCCGTTGTGGATGCGGTCAGGGAAGTCATCCCCGACTCCATGCCGCTTCTGCTCCGTATTTCCGCGTCGGACTGGGCTGAGGGAGGCGTTGACGTCGAGGCTTCAGTTCGTCTGGCCCGCGCCGCTGCCGAACGTGGCGTTGACCTGGTGGATGTCTCCAGCGGTGGCGCGGTAGCGCATCAGCAGATCAGGGCCGTGCCCGGTTATCAGGCTGGTTTCGCCCAGCAGGTGAAGAACGACGCCGGGGTCCTCACCGGCGCGGTGGGGTTGCTCACGAGCCCTACGCAGGCCGAAGATATTGTGGCCAATGGCAGGGCGGATGCTGTTTTCATGGCCCGTGCCGCATTGCGGGACCCACACTGGTGGCTCAGGGCTGCGTACGAACTGGGCCACGACATTCCATGGGTTCCGCAGTACCAGAGGGCCGTTCCCCGCCACGGCTTCTAGGAGCTGCTCAGGTTTGCTGTTGGCAAGGTTAGGCTGTGTTCATGACGGAACCACGCCATGAACCCACGCCCACGTCCGCGCCGCCACAAGCCTCCGCGCCGCCACAAGCCTCCGCGCTCCCACAAGCTGCTGCAACGGAAGGCGCGCCCTTGGCTGCGCTGTCCATTCGTGGGTTGGCCAAGCGGTTCGGAGAAAAAATTGCCGTTGATGGCGTGAGCCTGGAGGTTCCTGCCGGTTCTTTCTACGGGATGGTTGGCCCCAACGGTGCCGGCAAGACCACAACGCTGTCCATGGCCACCGGCCTGCTTCGGCCCGACTTTGGCACCGCGTTGGTCCATGGTGTGGATGTTTGGGCCCGGCCCCTGGAAGCGAAGAAGCTGTTGGGCGTCCTGCCGGACGGGGTGCGCCTTTTTGACAGGCTGACGGGCGAACAATTGGTCACCTATTCCGGGCTGCTCCGCGGCATGGACCGTGATGTCGTGGCTTCCCGGGTTTCTGAGTTGCTGGCCGCCCTTGATCTCCAGGCTGACGCCGGCACGCTGGTTGTTGACTACTCGGCGGGCATGACAAAGAAAATAGCTTTGGCTTCGGCCCTGATTCACGCCCCACGTCTTCTGGTCCTGGATGAGCCCTTTGAATCGGTGGACCCCGTTTCCGCTTCCAACATCCGGGGAATATTGGAGAGCTACGTCGCCTCCGGGGGCACCGTCATCGTTTCAAGCCACGTCATGGACCTTGTGCAGCGTATGTGCAGCCACGTTGCCGTGGTTGCCGGTGGCCGCGTCCTGGCGGCCGGATCAGTTGACGAGGTCCGGAACGGCTCCACCTTGGAAGAACGTTTTGTGCAGTTGGTGGGCGGCGGACACCGGACGGAGGGGCTGGAATGGTTGCGCACCTTCTGAGCCTGAAGTGGCGCCTGCTTCTTAACGGATTCAAACGCAGCCCTTGGCAGTTGGTGGGCATGGCACTGGGCTTGCTCTATGCCCTCGGCGTCCTTTCTCTTCTTATTGGCGGACTCATTGCGCTGCGGTGGGCTGACGCTGAGATTGCACACACGGTAGTGGTGCTGGGCGGTGCGGCCACGGTGCTGGGCTGGGCCATTATTCCGCTCCTCGCTTCCGCGGCGGACATGACCTTGGACCCGGCCCGCTTCACCACTTTCGCGATTCCCCCGAGGCAACTCCTGGCTGGGCTCGCCCTGGCGGGGTTCATTGGTATTCCAGGGTTGGCTACGTTGCTCGCCGCCTTGGGAACGGTGGGAACCTGGTGGCGTAGCGTTCCGGCTGTGGCAGGTGCTTTATTGGGCGCCATCCTGGGTGCTGTTACCTGCATCGTTTTGTCCAAGGTGGTAACGACGGCGACGGCGGGCCTTGCCTCCTCACGACGATTCAAGGACCTCAGCAGCATCATCGTCTTCATCCCGCTGATGCTGCTGGGACCCATCATGGTGGGAATCGTGGACGGTGTTCGCGGCAGTGCCGACTACCTGGCCGTGTTGGCCCGCGCTGTAGCCTGGACGCCACTGGGTGCAGCCTGGTCCCTGGGCGGCGACCTGGAGTCCGGCAATGTGGGCGCCGCAGCCCTCAAATTCCTGATCTCCGCGGTAACCATTGCCGGTCTCCTCTTGTGCTGGCATCTTCTGCTGCAGCGTGCTTTGGTGACGCCCCCGTACTCCGGAGGTTCGGCCAGGAAGGGTGGAAGACTCGGGCTGTTCGCCCTCCTTCCAGGGACTCTCGCGGGCGCAGTTGCGGCACGGGCTTTGATCTACTGGATGAAGGATCCAAGGTATGCGGCTTCCCTGGTCATTGTTCCCTTGTTCCCCGTCATCTTTTTCTTCAGCGGATCACAGAGTGGCAGCTACGGCCTGCTCATGATCCTGGGGCCGTTGACGGCGTTCATGATGGCATGGTCCATCTGTGCCGATGTCTCGTATGACAACACAGCCTTTGCGCTTCACCTGGCTGCTGGCGTCCGGGGCGTTGATGATCGATTGGGTCGCGCCTTGGCCTGCTTGGCCATCTCGCTGCCAGTGGTGCTCGTGTTCACCATCGGGCCACTCTTCGTCACCGGTGATTGGCAATGGCTTCCCAACCTTCTGGGTTTGTCGCTGGGAACTCTCTTCACCGGGCTGGGGCTCTCATCGGTGATTTCCGCCCGCTACAACATCGCCGTACCTTTGCCCGGAGACAGTCCGTTTAAGAAGCCGCCAGGAAACGTTGCCCAGACGCTGGCGGTGCAGGCCGTTGGTATGGGCGTTCTGGCCCTCCTGCTCGTTCCGGAGCTTGCATTGGTGGCTGTCCAGGCCGTTAGCGGGGGACCGCAAGCCGGATGGATCAATCTGGCAGTGGGACCTTTACTCGGCGTCATCCTCTTCGTGGTTGGCGTACGGCTCGGTGGAAAATGGTTGGACGCCCGGGGTCCGGAAATGTTCGCCCAACTCAGTGTGAACCGATAGCCGCGTAACAACCGTGCCCACAGGTGGGACATGGGATAACGTCTTTGTCAGATAGCTAAGAAACTAAGAAAGGCCGTGACGATGGAAGTTGTCATTCTCCCTGGCACTAAACAGATCGGTGCACTCGCAGCCGACGCCATCGAAGCGCTGGTACGCCGTAAGCCCAACGCAGTCCTGGGCTTGGCAACGGGCTCGTCCCCGCTGCCTATCTACGACGAGTTGGCCAGCCGATACGAGGCCGGGGGATTGGACTTCAGCCAGGCGCATGGCTTCGCTTTGGATGAATACGTGGGCCTGGAAGCAGGGCATCCCGAGTCCTACCGTGAGGTCATCCGGCGGGAATTCACCAACCGGGTGAATATCAAACCGGAGAACGTCCACGGGCCGGACGGTGCGGCCGAGGATCTTGAGGCAGCGTGCCAGGGCTATGAAGACGCCATCAAGGCCGTGGGCGGGGTGGATCTCCAGATTCTTGGCGTAGGTACCGACGGGCATATTGGTTTCAACGAGCCCGGCTCCTCTCTGGCATCCCGTACGCGCATCAAGACGCTGATCGAGCAGACCCGCAAAGACAATGCGCGCTTTTTCGACAGCATCGATGACGTTCCCCACCACGTAGTAACCCAAGGCCTGGGGACCATCATGGATGCCAGGCATGTGGTGTTGGTCGCAACAGGCGCCCAGAAGGCCCAAGCCGTCCGTGATTTCGTGGAAGGACCGGTGGCTGCGATTTGCGCCGCATCCATCCTCCAGATGCACCCCCACGCCACCATTTTGGTGGATGAGGCGGCCGCGTCATCGCTGAAACTGGCTGATTATTATCGGCACACCTATGACAACAAGCCGGAGTGGCAGGGCCTGTAGACGGTAAGATGTTTCGCATGACTACGCTTCCTCCGGATCCATTCGAAAACGACCCCATGCGCGAGCTTTCCGGAGCCGGAACGTCCACTGCCACCATTGAGCGCGAAGAAACGCGCCAGGAAGTGGAACCCGGCGACCGCGAGCGGTTTTCGCACTACGTCCGCAAGGAAAAGATCATGGAGTCGGCCCTGACCGGCGAGCCCGTCATTGCCTTGTGCGGCAAAGTCTGGACGCCGGGGCGCGATCCCAAGAAGTTCCCGGTCTGCCCGGAGTGCAAGGAGATTTACGAAGGCCTCCGCCCCGGCAACGACGGTGGAAAAAACGGCGGCCCGGGCAACTCCAAGTAGTGGGTGGGAAGAGAACACCGGCCCTTTCTGATCATCACCGGCTTACGGTCCGCCTTGGCGTGCCCGGAAAGCCGGAGATCGTCATCGCTGCCATCAGGCCGGGGGAGTCAGCATGACAGAAACACTCTTTGGTGGACCATCCCTGCCTCCGGCCTACCCGGAACGCGCCGCTTGGGGTACAGCTCCCAAGCTCCGAGCGTGGCAGCAGGAGGCCCTCGACCTTTACATGACCCGCAATCCGAAGGACTTCCTCGCTGTGGCAACGCCCGGCGCCGGTAAGACCACCTTCGCGTTGCGTATCGCCACCACCTTGCTGGACAGCGGAGTGGTCAACCGCATCACCATCGTGGCGCCCACCGACCACTTGAAACGGCAGTGGGCGGACGCCGCAGCCAAAGTGGGAGTTGCCATTGATCCCAACTTCAAGAACTCCGATGGACAACACGGCCGCGGTTTCGTGGGGGTTGCGGTCACATATGCGCAGGTAGCGAGCAAGCCCATGCTGCACCGGGCCAAGACCGAAGCGGCCCGTACTTTGGTGATCCTGGACGAAATCCACCACGGCGGCGAAGCGCTCTCCTGGGGAGACGGCTTGCGGGAGGCCTTTGATCCTGCTGCGCGACGATTGTCCCTTACAGGTACCCCCTTCCGTTCGGACACCTCGCCGATTCCTTTTGTCGAGTACGCCGAGGACCGTGACGGCATCCGCCGGTCCAAGGCTGATTACACCTACGGCTACGGCAATGCACTCCGGGACAACGTGGTGCGTCCTGTCCTTTTCATGGCCTACTCGGGCCAAATGCGCTGGCGGACCAGTGCAGGTGACGAGATGGCGGCGTCCCTGGGTGAAGCGGCTGTGACCAAGGACATCACCTCGCAGGCCTGGCGGACTGCGTTGAACCCCACCGGTGAATGGATCCCCGCCGTCCTTGCGGCCGCGGACAAACGGCTCGGCGAGGTTCGGCGGACCGTGCCGGACGCCGGCGGGTTGGTAATCGCCACGGACCACGATGACGCACGTGCCTACGCCGGCCAGTTGAAGAAAATTACAGGCCAGTCTCCTACGGTGATTCTCTCCGATGATTCCAAGGCGTCCAGCAAGATTGAGGAGTTCTCCGCGGGGGACCAACGCTGGATGGTGGCTGTCCGCATGGTGTCCGAAGGCGTGGACGTTCCCCGTCTTTCGGTGGGCGTCTATGCGACATCCACTTCCACGCCGTTGTTCTTCGCCCAGGCCGTGGGCCGCTTCGTGCGTGCCCGCAAGAGGGGGGAGACGGCGTCGGTATTCCTGCCGTCCGTGCCACCGCTCATGGTGCTGGCCAACACCATGGAAGCTGAACGCGACCACGCCTTGGATCGCCCGGAAAAGGACGACGACGGCCTCTTCAACCCTGAAGAAAACCTGATGGCCGAGGCCAACCGAGAGGACAAGGCGTCGGACGAGCTCACCAAGGGCAAGTTCGAAGCCTTGGATTCCCAAGCCTCCTTTGACCGCGTCCTTTTCGACGGCGGCGAGTTCGGCACCGGGGCAGACATCGGTTCCGATGAAGAGCTGGACTTCCTGGGAATTCCGGGGCTTCTCGACGCCGAGCAGGTAGGCACGCTGTTGCGTCAGCGCCAGCACGAGCAGCAGTCGCGCAAGAAGCGCCAGTCGCCCTTGGCAGCTGCTGCCTCACCTGCGGTTCCTGACCACCGCATGCTGATGGACCTGCGCAACGAGCTGGCCAAGAACGTGGCTGCCTGGTCCGCCCGCACCGGCACGCCTCACGGAGTGGTTCATACGAAGCTGCGTGAAGTATGTGGCGGTCCGGCGGTGGCCCAAGCGAACGAAGAACAGTTGCAGGCCCGCCTGCGCAAGCTTCAGGACTGGTTCATCGGCAGGAAGTAGCCGATTCCAAAGTCAGCATAGTCAGCAAATACAAGGGAGGGCGCCGCGGTTGCGGCGCCCTCCTTGTTTCCGTCCAAGCCGGTGCCGGCTCGATTCGGTGCCAGCTCGATTCAGTGCCAGCTCGATTTAGTGCCAGCTCGATTTAGTTTCAGTCGCGTTCGACGTCGACGCCGGCAGCTTCCATTTCATCAAAGGTGCCGTCAAGGTCTTCTGCGATTCCAGCTGTGAGCGCGGCGATGACCGTGGTGGTGTAACCGGCCTGCACGGCATCCAAAGCTGTGGCCTTGACGCAGTAGTCCGTTGCCAGGCCCACTACCACCACTTCCTCCACGTCGTGGCTCTGCAGCCAGTCGTCGAGCCCGATTGCGTCCTCATCGAGGACCTCGGCTACGGTGGTGCCTGCCTTGAGGTCGCCGGCGGGGACGTCGTCTTCAGGTGCCAGGACGCCCTCGAAGCCCGAGTAGGCAGCGGTGAACTGCCCTTTCCGGAAGTAAGCCTGGATGTACTCCGGATCAAGGTCTTCGTGGAGTTCTGCGCCTTTGCTCCTTGCCCTGCAGTGCGGAGGCCAGGAGTCAATCATGTCCGGGTCATCCGAAAAGTGGTCGCCGGGCTCCACATGCCAATCCTGGGTTGCCACGATGTGGTCGAAGTGTTGCTGGTTGGCGTCCACGTACTCGGTGATGGCGCCAGCCACGGCGGCGCCCCCTTCGACAGGGAGCGTTCCGCCTTCGCAGAAGTCGTTTTGTACATCGACGATGATCAGGGCCCTGGACATCAGTTCTCCTCGTAGATGGTGGGGATGGCAGCCTCGCCGCGCTGCAGGCGGTTCACGACGGCGGGCAGTTCCGCCATGGTGGCGGCGTGCCGTTCCCGTGCACGGATGACACCTTCCGGCCCGGTCCACCCGGGCAGCACCTCGCCGTTCTTGACGAACTGGTGAAGCAATTCGCGGTCGTTGCCGTCGTCTTCCGGGCGGTGGCCGATTCCAACGATTTCCTGCGTGGCGCGGCCGCGTTCGTTGAGCTTGCGGAGGGCGTATTTACGTCCACCGACACTGGCCTTGTTCTTGGCGGCCTTGGCAACCGAAATGAACTCACCGGCGTCATTGGTCCGGCTGACCAGCTTGTAGACCATGCTGGCGGTCGGTGCCCCGGAGCCGGTGACCAGGGACGTACCAACGCCGTAGGAGTCCACGGGGGCGGACTGGAGGGCCGCGATGGCGAATTCGTCGAGGTCCGAAGTGACTACGATGCGGGTGTTCACGTTGCCGAGGTCATCCAGCATTTGTCGTACCCACTGCGCCTGCGCAATAAGGTCGCCGGAATCCAGCCGGACGGCGCCAAGTTTGTCACCAGCCAACTCGACGGCGGTACGCACCGCCGTCTCCACATCGTAGGTATCCACCAGCAGTGATGTGCCCGGGCCGAATGCCGCGATCTGTGCTTCGAAGGCCTCCCGCTCGGTGTCGTGGAGGAGCGTGAAGGAGTGGGCGGCTGTGCCGACCGTCTTAATGCCGTAGCGCCGTCCGGCCTCCAGGTTGGAGGTACTGGCGAAGCCGGCAATCACAGCGGCGCGGGCTGCCGCCGTCGCTGATTCTTCTTGGGTACGCCGGGAACCCATTTCGATGCACGGGCGTGTGCCCGCCGCCGAGGTCATCCTTGAGGCCGCTGAAGCAATGGCGCTGTCGTGGTTGAGGACTGACAGGATGAACGTTTCCAGAATGCATGCCTCGGCGAAGGTGGATTCGACGATGAGGATGGGGGAGTTGGGGAAGTAGGCGTCACCTTCGGCGTAGCCCCAGATATCGCCACTGAACTTGTAGTCGGCCAGGTAGTCCAGGGTTTCCTGATTGACCACCTTGTTCTGCTCGAGGAACGCAAGTTCGTCCTCGCCGAACCGGAAGTCCGCTATGCCCTCCAAAAGGCGACCTGTGCCGCCCACCACGCCATAGCGGCGGCCGTCCGGCAGCCGCCGGGCGAATGCTTCGAACACCGAGCGGCGGTGGGCGGCGCCCGAGTGCAAGGCAGCTTGAAGCATGGTCAGTTCGTAGTGGTCTGTGTACAAGGAAGTTGCGGGGTGGTCCCACGACGTGGCTCTACTCACGAATTCACTCTAGTGCGAGCCGCCATAGAATGGACAGATGAGCCCTAGCGTTGCGTATGGCACGGACATCGATGAGCGGACGAAAGCTGAAGAGCAGTCGTCCACCGATGTCCTGACAGCCCCTGATATCCCCTGGAACCTCGTGATCTGGAATGATCCCGTGAATCTGATGAGTTACGTGAGCTATGTGTTCCAGAGTTACTTCGGCTACTCCGAGTCCAAAGCCCACAAGCTCATGATGGAGGTCCACAAGAAGGGCAGGTCCATTGTTGCCCACGGCAGCAAGGAGCAGGTGGAGCAGCACGCGGTGGCCATGCACGGTTTTGGTCTTTGGGCCACTGTGGAGAAGGCCGCAAGCGGCAACGAAACACCCGGGAAGGGCGGCCGCCAGCGTGGCTAAGGCATTCAAATACGGGCTCAAGGGCATCAGCGGATACTTGGAGCCGGCGGAACGCGACCTCCTGCGCGGGCTGCTGGACGACGTCATCTCCATGCTGGAGTCGGATGTCCGGGAGAACGAAGACCCGCTGGCAGCGCTGATCGGCCTGGACATGGACGTCAAGCAGCCCAGTGACCGAGCCCTGCTGCGCCTCTTGCCGAACGTCATGAAGGACGACGACGGCGGCTCGCTGGAGTTCCGCCAGCTCACCGAACGCTCTGTTCGGGAGAACAAAATCGGCGCCTTGAGGGCTGCAGCGTTGGGCTTGGACAAAAACGAGCTTGTCCTGACGCCCGAGGACGCCAGGCGTTGGTCAATGGCACTGAACGACGTCCGGCTGGTTTTGGCCGAACGCCTGGACATCCGCGATGAGGCGGATGCCGAGCACATCCACAGCATGCAGGATTGGAGCCAGGCGGAGGACGTGGAGAGCTACCTTGCCCTCGTCTATAACTTCACTACGTGGCTCCAGGAGTCCTTGGTGCAGGCGATGATGGCCGCAAGGCAGGCGAAATCCTGATCCGGCCGGCGGGTTGCTACTCTATTCCCTGTGAAAATTCCGGCTGTCCTGTGACGCATCAGACACGAGGCGGAGACCACAGGTAATGGCCGCACACCACGGGAAGCCTTATTCTCGAATAATTATGACTTCAGCATCGGGTTCACCACATGGCGCATTGGGCAGTGGCGCCACCATCGGCAACGGCGAACTCATGGGGAAACGTCCAATCGGCATTTTCGATTCAGGCGTGGGTGGATTGACTGTGGCGCGGTCCATCATCGATCAGCTCCCCAACGAATCAATCCTGTACGTGGGCGACACCGCAAATGGCCCCTATGGTCCACTGCCCATTGCCGAGGTCCGGGCAAACGCGCTGGGCGTTATGGACGAACTGGTCGATTCAGGCGTGAAGTTGTTGACCATTGCCTGCAACTCCGCTTCCGCCGCGGTGCTCCGAGATGCCCGGGAACGCTATACGGCGCGTTATGGCATTCCGGTCATCGAAGTTATCCAACCCGCAGTCAGGCGCGCCGTCTCGGCTACCCGCTCCGGCAAGATCGGCGTCATCGGAACCTCCGCCACTGTGGGGTCGAGGGCCTACGAGGACACTTTTGCTGCCGCTCCGGACCTGACCATCACGTCCGTGGCCTGCCCCGCATTCGTGAACTTCGTGGAGGCCGGCATCACCACCGGCCCGGATCTCCTGGCCGCCGCCAATGAATATCTGGAGCCCCTCAAGGACGCCGGAGTGGACACTGTAGTCCTGGGTTGCACGCATTACCCGCTGCTTACCGGCGTCATCTCATTCGTCATGGGCGAAGACGTCACGCTGGTCTCCAGTGCCGAAGAGACTGCAAAGGACGTCTACCGTGCCTTGGCCACCCATGGCATCCAGCGCATGGAAACGCAGGCACCCAGCCACGAATTCATAGCCACCGGCGATGCTACGCAGTTCGAGACCCTGGCCCGCCGCTTCCTGGGGCCGGAAGTCCTCTCCGTGAAGCACGTGGACCATGTGGCGGCCCAGTACCCCACAGGCAGCCTGGCCCGAATCACTCCCGAGATGCTGGAAGCGGCACGATCGGGAGCCGGACTGTCCCGCCGCTCGTACTTCGTCCAGCCCGAGGACACCCTTGCGAACGGCGCCGGAACAACCATGGGACGTGGCCTGTGAAGCTGACCATCGTGGGCTGCACAGGCTCATTCCCCGGTCCTGGCTCGCCGGCGTCGTGTTACCTGGTGACCGCTCACGACGGTGAGCGCGAGTGGAAGATCGTCATGGACCTGGGCAGCGGAGCCTTGGGTGCCATCCAGCGCTATACGGACCTTGAAGACATCGACGCGATCTTCCTCACCCACCTGCACCCCGACCACTGCATGGACCTTTGCGGCCTGCACGTCGCGGTCAGGTGGAAGCCCGGCGGATGGGGTCGGGACCGCCTGCCGGTGTGGGGGCCGGCGGCCACCGCGGACAGAATGGCCACGGCTTATGGGCTGGACCTCGATCCCGGCATGCATGAGGAATTCGACTTCACCAACTGGACCGAGCTCAAGCCCGTCACGGTGGGTCCCTTCACTGTGACCCCCTTCGCGGTGAATCACCCCGTTGAAGAGGCTTACGCTTTGCGGGTCACTGCCACGGAACCGGGCAAAGACGGGGTTTCCGTTACCAAGGTCCTGACGTATTCGGGGGACACCGATTCCTGTCAGGGACTCGAAGATGCCGCGCGGGACTCAGACTTGTTCCTGTGCGAGGCGGCTTTTGAGGAGGGCAGGGACGACGACATCAAGGACGTCCACCTCACCGGTAAGCGCGCCGGCGAAGCTGCCATGAATGCCGGTGCCAAGCGGCTTCTCCTGACACACATCCCCGTGTGGACTTCGCAGACCAAGGTGTTGTCCGAGGCCAAGCCCGTTTTCACCGGCGACGTCGCTGTTGCCGTTGCCGGAGTCCACTACACCATTTAGCTGCACTCCCGCTCCACGAGGCGTCGGGCTAAAGTGGTCAGCATGGCTAAGCTTGAACCATGACTTCTGAAGCTACAGCCACCCCCGTCATCCGCGCCGACGGCCGGACCCCCGACCAACTGCGACCCATCAGCATCACCCGCGGCTGGTCCAAGCAGGCCGAGGGCTCGGCGCTGATCGAGTTTGGCAACACCCGGGTCCTGTGCACCGCTTCGCTGACCGAGGGCGTGCCCCGCTGGCTCAAAGGAGAAGGCCGCGGCTGGGTCACGGCCGAGTACGCCATGCTTCCCCGCGCCACGAACACCAGGTCAGACCGCGAATCGGTCAAGGGCAAGATCGGTGGACGCACGCACGAGATCTCGCGGCTTATCGGCCGCTCGTTGCGCTCCATCATCGACACCAAGGCGCTGGGCGAAAACACGATCGTTCTGGACTGCGATGTCCTGCAGGCCGACGGCGGTACGCGCACCGCTGCGATTACCGGTGCCTACGTGGCGCTGGCGGAAGCCATCCGTTTTGCCCGTGAAAACAAGCTCATCGCGCGCAACGCAGAGCCTTTGGTGGACACTATCGCGGCAGTCTCGGTGGGAATCATCGATGGCGTTCCGATGCTCGACCTTCCGTACGTGGAGGATGTTCGTGCCGAGACCGATATGAACGTTGTAGTGACCGGTTCGGGCAAATTCGTGGAAGTGCAGGGGACTGCCGAAGGTGCTCCGTTCGACCGCGACGAGCTCAACGCGCTGCTTGACCTGGCCCTCCTCGGCACCACGCAGCTGTCCGCCATCCAGCGCGAGACGCTGGCTGAGGCCCCGTGAGCGGCGCAGCGGCCGCAGCTCCGCGCCTCGTCCTGGCAACACACAACAAGGGCAAGCTGAAAGAACTCCGCGAATTGCTCAGGGGGCAGGTACCAGGTCTCGACGTCGACACCCAGGTGGTGGACGCCGCTGCGGCAGGTGCCCCGGACGTAGCCGAAACCGGTGTCACCTTCGCCGAGAACTCCCTTCTCAAGGCCAGGGCCGTTGCGGAAGCGACGGGCCTGGTAGCCATCGCCGACGACTCGGGATTGGCTGTTGATGTCCTTGGCGGGGCTCCGGGAATCTTTTCTGCGCGATGGTCCGGAACGCACGGTGATGACGTCGCCAACCTGAACTTGCTGCTGGCGCAGCTTTCTGACGTTCCGGACTCGTTCCGCGGCGCGGCGTTCGTCTGCGCAGCTGCGCTGGCGGTCCCGGGACACGAGGGCATTGCCCGCGAAACCGTGGAGTACGGCCAGCTCCAGGGGACGCTCCTGCGCGAGCCCCGCGGCGAGGGTGGGTTCGGCTACGACCCCGTGCTGCAACCCGCCGGGATGGACCGAAGCTGTGCCGAGCTCAGCTCCGAGGAGAAGAACGCCATCAGCCACCGGGGACAGGCGTTCCGCGCCTTGCTGCCCGCGATTGTGGAGGCTTTGTCCGAGGCCGGCTCGAACTAGTTCCTCTGAACGGCGAGAAAAGCACCCCGCCACTGCGGGGTGCTTTTCTTTGCGGTTGGGCGCTCCGCGGAGCCTAGTGCTCGCTGTGCTTGCCGCCCTCGTGCTCCTCGATGAATTCCTCCACAGGGTCGGTGCCTTCCACCGCTGCCCGGCGCTTTGCCATGAATCCACGGCCGATCTCAATGAAGATCGGGATGACCGAGATCAGCACAATGACGATGAAGATGATGTCGATGTTGTTGCCAACCCACTCGAACTGGCCAAGCCATGCGCCAAGCAGGGTTACACCGCCACCCCAGAGGACCGCGCCGATCACGTTGAAGAGGAAGAATTTGCGCTTATCCATCTGAGCAACACCCACGATCACCGGCACGAAAGTGCGGATGATGGGAACGAACCGCGCCAGGATCAAAGCCTTGCCGCCGTGCTTTTCGAAGAACGCATGGGCGCTCTCCACATTTTCCTTCTTGAACAGCCGCGAATCCGGCTTATTGAAGATAGCTGGACCGGCCTTGGACCCAATGAGGTAGCCGGTTTGGTTGCCGATGATGGCAGCGACGATGATCATGGCGCACATGGCCCACAGATTGAACTCGATGGCGCCCGTGGAGACCAAAAGCCCGGCCGTGAACAGCATGGAGTCTCCGGGCAGGAAGAACCCCACCAGAAGGCCCGTTTCTGCAAACACAATGGCGCAGACCAGAAGGACCACCCACGGTCCCAAAGGGGAATCGCGGAGGAAGACGTCGGGGTTCAGCCAGTCCGGCAGGAACGAAGCCGTAGGCGGCGAAACCGGTCCCGCGCCCCCGAATGTGGATACGGCAAGGTCGCTTATCGCAGAAAAGATCACCCATCAAGCCTACTTGACGGCCGCCGTCGTATTTTTCGGAGCAGCCTCTTGACACTCCGCTTGCCGGTTATATGGTTACCTACATGAGTAATGAACCAGATAGGCAATCGCGCTCATGATCGATGACAGCAGACCGATCTTTTTGCAGATCGCCGAACTCATCGAGAACGGAATCGTGGACGGGACCATGGCTGAAGAGTCGCAGGTCCCTTCCACCAATGACTTCGCAGCTTTCCACCGCATCAACCCGGCGACTGCCGCCAAAGGCGTCAATCTCCTGGTGGATTCAGGAATTCTCTATAAACGCAGGGGGATAGGGATGTTCGTTGCCACAGGAGCGCGCGCCCAGTTGGTAGCACGCCGCACTGAAGAGTTCTTCGAGCAGTACGTCAAGCCGCTGGCATTGGAGGCCCGAAAGCTGGGCATCACAACAGAGCAGCTGAATTCCATGATTGAACGCAGCTCCGGGCTTGTCCCGGAAACCGGGATTGATAAGGAAAGGAGCGCGGCCCTGTGAACCACACCATCGTCGAGGCCCGTAACCTGATCAAGCATTACAAAGACCTCAACGCTCTGGACAACGTCAACCTCAGCCTCTCGGCGAACCGTATTTACGGCCTGCTTGGACGCAACGGTGCGGGCAAGACCACGTTGATGTCCATCCTCACCGCCCAGGCCTTCGCAACCTCCGGCGAAGCCCTCGTTTTCGGCGCCAGCGCCTACGAGAACGACGCCGTACTGTCCCGGATCTGCTTCATCCGGGAGTCTCAGAAATACCCGGACGACTTCCAGCCGCAGCACGCCTTCCGCTCCGCTGCGCTCTTCTACAAGAACTGGGACCAAGGGTTCGCTGACCGCCTGGCCGAAGATTTCCAGCTCCCCGTCAAACGGCGGATCAAGAAGCTCTCGCGCGGTCAGCTATCCGCCGTCGGAGTCATCATTGGTCTCGCCTCGCGTGCAGAACTGACGTTTTTCGATGAGCCTTATCTGGGTCTCGACGCCGTCGCCCGGCAATTGTTCTACGACCGCCTGGTAGAGGACTACGCCGAGCACCCGCGCACCATCATCCTTTCCTCACACCTGATCGACGAGGTGGCGAACCTCCTTGAACACGTGGTGGTGATCGACCGAGGGCGGATCATCATGGACGCCGATGCCGACGAGATCCGGGGATCGGCCGTTACCGTTTCAGGTTCGGCGGACAAGGTTGACACCTTCCTGGCCGGCCGCCGGATTCTGCACCGCGAAACGCTGGGCTCTTTGGCCTCGGTCACGGTTGACGAGGTACTAAGCGGCCGCGAACGCACCGAAGCCCAGGAGTTGGGCCTTGAACTTTCGCCCGTTTCGTTGCAGCAGCTGGTGGTGCGGAAAACCATGGCCGGGGCGGGCGCAACAGCAACAGGCAGTGGAGACTTCGCCGATGACACGATGGAGGCAAGGCGATGAGCAGGACGGTGGCAGTTGCCCGTATGCAACTGATCAATAAATGGACGTACATCGGATGGCCATTGACCATCCTGGCGGCATCCTTCCTGATGTCGCTCGCGATCTTCGCACTCATTCCCGTCAATGAGGGCAAGTACGGCGGAGGCAGCCAGGCGCCCCTGTGGTACTTCCTGGTCCTTGGAATCCAGAGTATGACTCTGGCGTTCCCCTTCTCCCAGGGCCTGAGCATCAGCCGGCGGGCGTTCTACCTGGGAACGCTTGGCATCTTCTCGCTTATCGCGGTCGGGATGACAGTGTTGTACATGCTGGGCGGTGTCATTGAACGGGCGACCAACGGCTGGGGCGTATACGGGTTCTTTTTCACCATCCCGTGGGTCACGGATGGTCCCTGGTACTCCACAGCGGCATTCTTCTTCGTGCTGATGATGTTCATGTTCATCATCGGATTCTGGTTCGCCACCATCTTCAAGCGCTGGGGCACCACCGGAACGCTGGTCTCGACCCTGGGAACCGCAGTAGCCCTGATCGGTGTCGGCGCCCTCACCACCTTGCTTCAAGGATGGGGGCACGTTGGAGGCTGGTTCGCCCAGCAGACGCCGTTGAGTATCAGCGGGTGGGCTGCGCTGCTGTGCGTCGTACTGGCGGCAGGTTCGTATGCGACCCTCCGCAGGGCCACCCCGTAGGCAGCGGAATGTAGCGTTGGCCACACTGCACGCCGGAAGGGCCGCCCCGCCGCAGAAATCGGCAAGGGCGGCCTTTTCCCGCTGTAACCTTGACCAGTGGCATTGGACTTTACGGCGATCGACTTTGAAACAGCCAACGGCTTCCGGGGGTCGCCGTGTTCGGTGGGCCTCAGTAAAGTCCGCGGCGGAGTAGTAGTAGAGGAAGCCTCCTGGCTCATGCGCCCGCCCGAGAACCACGATCACTTCGAGTTCCACAACACGCGCATCCACGGCATCCGCGCCGAAGACGTTGCAGGCCGTCCCCGCTTCGGAGAACTGTTCCCGGAAATCGGCGCTTTCATCGGGGACGACGTACTTGCCGCCCACAACGCAGCCTTCGACCTCGGCGTTATCCGGTCAGGCCTTGAAGTCTCCGGTCTTGCTGGGCCGGCCTATGACTATGTGTGCACCGTGATGCTCTCCCGCCGCTGCTATTCACTGGTGTCCAACTCCCTGCCCTACGCCGCTGAGGAAGCCGGAGTTCCACTGGTCAATCACCACGACGCCGCGGAAGACGCACGTGCCTGCGCTGGGATCCTGGTGGACATTGCCCGCCGGAACAACGCCAACAGCATCGCCGAACTCTACCTTTCCCTCGGACTGAAGCTGCCGAAGCAACCGGCATTCGATCCGGCGCAAGGTCTTTCCAAAGCGACCATGTCCGCGCTCGCCGCCAAGACCGGAAGCTTCGCGGAACGAACACTTGAACGGGCATTGGGCGTCCCCGGCGGTTTCACGACCTGGCCGGAGGAGGGGCCCAACCCTTTGCCGAACCCCGCCGCGGAACCCGGACATCCGCTCTTCGGCCAGACCGTGGTGTTCACCGGCGACCTCGCCATCACCAGGCCGGAAGCTAAATCCCGGGCAGCGGACATGGGGGCGCGTCCGGAAAGCCGGGTCACGGCACGCACCACTGTGCTGATTGTGGGTGATGGCTTCGTGGCCGGCGACCTTCGTGCCGGCCGGCTCACAGGCAAAGCCAAACGGGTCCTGGAACTGCATGCCAAGGGCCAACAAATCGAGGTTGTGTCCGAAGGTGAGTTCCTGCAGATGGTGGGCGGCGCGTAACCCCCACCACAGGGCTGACCGGCTGGGCTTGGGGCTTGGTTGCACTGGCTGTAGGTTTCTGGCTCCGTGTGCTGTTTGGCCCACGGATCTCCCCGTTCGCACTTCTGTCAGTGAAGATGTTGGCGCCCCGGATCGGGCACGTCAAGCTTGTTGCCGGACCACCCAAGCGTTTCGCGCAAGGGATCGGCGCCGCCTTGACCACTGCCGCCGTCGTTGTTGTTTCTCGTCGGCTTCCAGCCCGCCGCCTGGGTTCTGCTGGCGCCGCTGATCGTGGCGGCTTCGCTGGAAGCGTTTGTGGGCTTCTGCCTCGGATGCGCGATCTTTGGCTTCATGCAGCGCCGCGGCCTCATCCTGAGGACGTGTGCGAGGCGTGCAATAACGTGACGCTCCGCCAACCGAAGGGGCGGCCTTTAGCCGGTGGTGACGGTAAGCAATCTTTCCGCCATGCCGCGAATGACCTCCGGGGCCTCCAAAGCCTCAAGCCAATCGGCCGGCAAGCAATCTTCGCCGTAGTAGGACCCAAGGATGTTTCCGGCAATGGACCCGGTGGAGTCGCTGTCGCCGCTGTGATTGATAGCCACGGCTATGGCGTTCCTGAAATGCTCCGTCGGCGTGCTGCCCTTGGTAACCAGCACAGCGTAAAGCCCGACGGCGAGGGCCTCCTCGGCGACCCAGCCCTCCCCGAGCGTTGATGTCAGTTCTTCGGGATCCAGCGGAGTGGGCGCCACGGACAACTGCAGGGCGGCTTCCAGCCGCTCCGCCAGCTCGGGTGCTTTGGTAGGAACGCCGGTGACATAGCTGAGGGCCTCGGTGGCCGCGCCGCGGACATCGCTTCCGGCCACGATGTTGTGGATCAGCAAGCTAAAGGCTGCTGCGCTGAGTCGCGCAGAAGGGTGTCCGTGCGTCAGCGAGGCGGCGTCCGAGCTGAGTTTGTAGACCGCTTCCCGTGAAATGTGGGGAATAAGTCCGAACGGGGCTGAACGCATCACAGTTCCGCAACCCTTGGAGTCGGCATTGACCGGACGCGCAACTGTCCCCATCTCGCCCGTTGCCAAGCCACTGAGGCAGGCATTTCCGGGTGCGCGGCGGTGACGCAGGACGTCCTGGGCGTCGATCCAACGCGGCTGCGGCACGGGCGCGGAGGAAGCAACAGCGACGTCCTGGGTTGCGAGCCAGCGCAGGTAGGCGAGCCAAAGGCAGGCAATCTCGTCCGCAGCTACACCATCGTTTGCCCATTCGAGGGCTTCCACCAGGCCGTCAACGGTGTACAACGTCATTTGCGTGTCGTCCGAGAAATGGCTGCCTCCGTTGAGCTGCCCGAATGACGTCAGGCCTGCGGAACCGTAGCGGGCCCGGATCGCGGCTATGGAGTCGAACTCCACGGCATAACCAAGGGAATCACCCAAGGCTCCTCCCAGAAGTGAGCCGTGGACTCGGGATTCGAAGGAAGGAACAGCGGGGGATTTGGGCTCAACACTCATGCCAGTAACTTACCCTGCCAGTGAACCGCCGCTGATATGGTGGGGAAGCTGCCCGGCACTGACAATACTTGGAGTGACATTTTGCGTGAACCTGCTTGGCGACGGATGGGCAAGACGCCCGACTACCGGTTTTCCCTTGCCAACGAACGCACCTTCCTCGCTTGGATCCGCACGTCCCTGGCCCTGCTTGCCGGAGCGGTTGCGGTTGACCAGTTGGCCCCGAACATCGCGCCCACTCCTGTCAGGCTGGTCCTCTGCGTCTTGCTGGCTCTGGTCGGGGCGGGCCTGGCGGCACTTTCCTACCGCCGTTGGGGCCAGATGGAAGCGGCGATGCGCAACGATCAAGCCCTCCCGTTCTCCCGGGTGATGCTGTTCATGACCATTGTGGTCGCCGTCGCGGCGTTCGCCTTCGCGGTGCTGATATTGGTGGCGCGGTAAGCGTGGAAGTCCGCGACCCCGGGTTGCAGCCTGAGCGCACCACCTTGGCATGGCGCCGGACGCTGATCTCGTTGGTAGTGGTGGACTTGTTTATCTGGCGGAGCTGGCTAATGTCCGAACCCTCCACCGGCAACCTCGTCGCCGGCCTTCCCGGGCTTGATTACCAAGGGATCTGCGCTCTCATGGCAGCCGCAGCCACCATAGTGCTGGCGTCCGTAGTTTGGGTTCGCTCACGCCAACTCCACGTTGGAAACGAGGCTGCCTCGGCCAGGCTTGTCCTGGTCAGCACGCTGGCGGTGATGGGCCTTGGCGCCACCGCCATCGCAGCCATTGCCCTGGGTGGATAAGTTTCGGACGGATAAGTCTCGGGTGGACAGAGATTCGGCCGGATAGGGTTCAGGGCCATGAGGGCTGTGGCTGGATAAGCTTGCGGGCGGATAAGCTCGAAGGCGGGATTCAGCAACCGCCCAGACTCTGCTGGAAAGATAATCCGTGGCTTTGAGCGTGAACTACCCTCTGCAGCACCAGCGTGCAGTGCGCTACGAGGCCGGTCACCGGCATCCACATCAACGTAAGGACTCCTTGAACATGACCTCTCCTGTACAGGCCACACCAGACCCCCAACCTGGACTGGCGGCCCGGCTGTCGGCTGAAGCTTTGGGTTCGATGTTCGTTGTGGTTGCCGCGGTGGGAGTCGGGATTTTTTCGAATCCAGGCGGAGCTCCCTTGCCGGTGGCTCTCGCGACAGGCCTTGCGGTCACAGTGGCAATGCTGGCCTTTGGCCATGTTTCGGGCGGACATTTCAATCCTGTGATCACCTTGGGCAATCTGATTGCCGGCCGGATCCGGGCTGTGGCCGCCGTAGCCTACGTGGCCGCGCAAATCATCGGCAGTGTTGTTGGTGCTGCATTGATCTACTTTGTGGTGACCACCGTTCCGGTTCTCACGGATGCCAGGGCGGCATTCGACGTTGTTGCCCCGGGTTTTGGCGAGCACGCTTCCGCGCAAACTCAAATGGCAGGAGTTCTGCTGGTTGAAGTCCTTGGCGCCGCCCTCATTGTGGCAGTGTTCCTCGGCGCCACTGCCGGCCGACGTGCGGTTCCCGGCATGGCCCCGTTCGCCGTAGGCCTCTCCATGGCCGTTCTGTTGCAGCTTGGACAGGTCCTGGGAAACCTTCCCTTCAACCCCGCACGTGCAACAGCCCAGGCATTCTTCAGCTCGTCATGGGCGATTGAGGGCCTGTGGCTCTTTTGGGTGGCTCCGCTGATGGGCGCCGCCCTTGCCGGCCTCGCCTTCCGTGGCTTCCAGGGCTTGTCCCAGTCCCCAGTCGCCGGCGACCTCCCGGGCGGCTTCGATGCCGTTAACGACGCTTTCGATGCCGATGATGAGCCGGCCGATGACGTGGAGGTCAAGGAAGCCGCTGCGAAATCCGACGCTGATGTTGCCGGGCCTGTGCCTGCTGTGCCGGTCAATGATGACGCTCGTGATTTCTTCGACGGCAAGAAGGGCAAATAACCGCACGGGATCGACGGCGGACGGCTCGCCTGCGCTTTATTGTCGGTGCCCCCGGTTAACTTGAGAATATGCGGTTACTTCACACTTCCGACTGGCACCTTGGCCGGTCATTCCACGGCGTTGGCATGCTTGAAGCCCAGCGCGACTTCGTGGACCAGTTGGTATCGCTGGTCGAATCAAAGTCTGTTGACGTGGTGCTGATAGCCGGCGATGTCTATGATCGCGCGTTGCCCGGGCTGGACGTTGTCAAGCTGCTGGATGATGCCCTGGTGCGTATCACGCAGGCCGGGGCTGCGGTTGTACTGACAAGTGGCAACCACGACTCCGCCATCAGGTTGGGCTTTGCTTCCCGCTTGCTGGAGCGTGGAGGAGTACACCTGCGGACGCGCGTAGAGGACCTGCATGTACCGATCCCCTTCCCCCTTGGAGTTGTTGGCCGTGGCAAGAATCGCACAGCCGCCGGCCAGATCGCCGTCTACGGGATTCCCTATCTTGAACCCCGGCTTGTGGCCGAGCGTCTGGGCGCTGAAAACGCCAACCACTTAGATGTCACTTTGGCGGCAGTGGATCGGATCCGGAGGGATGTTGAGGCCCGCCGCGCAGCAGGACCCGTTTATCCGATTGTCCTTGCACACACGTTTGCCAGCGGCGGCATCACCTCTGAGAGCGAACGGGACCTAAGCATCGGAGGCTTGGGCGCAGTTCCCCTGGATCTCTTTGAGGACTTCGCCTACACCGCACTGGGCCACCTCCACGGCAGGCAGGAGTTGGCACCCAACGTCCGGTATTCCGGTTCGCCCTTGGCCTATTCATTCTCGGAGGCCAAACACCACAAAGGTGCCTGGCTGGTGGACGTTGGTGCTGACGGACTGGTCTCTGTTGAGGAAGTCATATGGGAGGCCCCCAAGTCCCTTGCCACGTTGCGTGGAACGCTGAATGATTTGCTGGCCGACGAAGTACATGCGTGGGCAGAGAATGCTTACTGCCAGATCACGTTAACGGATTCACAACGGCCTGCTCAGGCCATGGAGAGGGTGCGGACCCGTTTCCCTGACACCTTGGTCCTCGCTTTCGATCCCCAAGGTGCAGAGCCCCGGACCTCTACCACCTACAGCAGTCGGCTTGCCGCCGCCGAAGACGACCTCGGAGTCTGCTGTGGATTCCTGGAACACGTCAGGGACCGCGCCGCCGGCGACGCAGAAGAAGCTGCGCTGCGCGAAGCACTCGAAGCTGTCCGGTTGCAGGAGGCCGAGCTGTGAGAATTCACCGTTTGGACATCGAAGCCTTCGGTCCATTTGCAACGCCGCAGCACATTGACTTCGACCATTTGAGCGCACAGGGCCTTTTCCTCCTCAATGGCGCCACAGGGGCAGGGAAGACCAGCATTCTGGACGCCATTTGTTTCGCCCTGTACGGGTCCGTACCCGGCGCTCGCCAGGACGGCAAACGGCTACGAAGCGACCACGCCGCGCCAGGTGCAGAGCCGCGCGTGGTCTGTGAGTTCTCCGCGCGGGGGCGCCGCTTTGAAGTGACGCGGTCTCCGGCGTGGGATCGGCCCAGCGCCCGCGGCCGCAATGGTTTCACCACCCAACAGGCCAAGACACTCCTCAGGGAACGCGTGGCCGGAAGCTGGGAAGAGAAATCTTCCAGGAATGACGAGGTAGGTGCCGAGCTCGCAGACGTCCTCGGGATGGACCGGGAGCAGTTCACCCGGGTGGTGATGTTGCCGCAGGGGGACTTTGCCGCTTTCCTGAGGTCCAAGGCCAGCGATCGGCTGGACCTCCTGCAGAAATTGTTCGGCACCCAACGATTTGAAGCTGTTGAACGCCAACTCGTACAACAAGCGGCCGAGGCCTCCCGTGCTGTGCAGGAGAGCGCGTCAGAGCTGCAGTTACTCCTTGACCGGGTCGCATCGGAGCAGGAGCAGCTGGGTCTTGCCGCTGTTGCCACTCCAATCGAGGTAGAGGAGCCAGGGCAGGAGCCTGAGGCATGGCTTTCCAGCGTGGAAGCAGAAGTCAAAGCTGAATGGAAGCGACGACTGGATGAGTCCGCTGAAGCAGAGGCCTTGTCCAGCCGCCTGTTGCAACAATTCCAAGAGGCACAGGAGAAGGCACTCCGGCATGGGCGCCTCGGCGCCGCGATGCAGCGTCGGGTCCTGCTTGAACTGGCAGCCCCGCGGGCACTGGAGAACAAGGAAACGCTCGGAAAGCACCGACGCGCCGCTGTTCTCAGCGGCCACCTGGAAGCAGTCGATGCCGCAGCGCGTAAATTCCAGGCCGCCGCAGCGCGGACGGCAAGCCTCCGAGAGAAACTTGACGCGGCAGGATTAGGCGCAACGGGGACCGCCGCTGCCTTGGAAGCCGTCAAGGCGAGTGGTGCAGTCCTTGAGGCCCGGCTGCCTGATGAGCAGCGCTTGGTAGAGATCACGGCACGCCTTGAGGCCAAACGAGGTCAAGTGGCCGAACATCAGGCTGCTGCCGAAGCCACAACGTCAAAACTGGAACAGCTGGGCGAAGACGTCACCGCTATCGAGTCACAGATCCGGCCGCTGGAGCCCTTGGCCGCCCAACTGGCAGAACTGGAACGCGATGCCGAGGTGGCGGCCGAGCTGGTTCGGATCGTGGCCCGCCACGAAACGGCAACCCGCGAGTTGAACGAGGTCACCGGGAAGCATCTCCAAGCCCGGACCGCATCCCAGGACCTTCGCCAGCAGTGGCTCGACATCCGCGAACTGCGTTTGGCAAATGCGGCAGGGGAGCTGGCGGCGTCGCTGGAGAGCGGTAAGCCGTGCGCAGTTTGCGGAAGCGAAGAGCACCCGAACCCCGCCCAAGCCATGCGCTCAGCACTCTCCCTTGCCCAAGAAGAGGAGGAAGCCCGGGAACGGTTTGAGGCCAGCGAAAAGGCCTCGGAGCTCCTCGCCGGGCAAGTTTCCTCCGCAGCCCAGGTGCTTGCCGGACTCGTAGCCCAGGGAGGGTCTACCGATGCTGCTGAAGCAGAGTCCCGACGGGGAATTTCCCAAAAAGCTGCCTCGGAGGCACGTAAGGCCGCCGGTTCGTTGGAGAAGCTTCGTGCCCGGCAGGAGGCCCTTACCAAGCGCATCGCACTGGCGCAGGAAGAACACGACGCCTCCTTGAATGCGGCGGAACAGGCGGCATCCGCTGTTCGCCTGCTCCAGGAGCAGTGTGTTGCCCTCGAAACGGACCTGGCTGGCTTGAAGGGCGACTTCCCGAGCCTGCGCGAGCGGTTGGAAGCTCTCACGGCTGAGCGGGAGCTTCTGCAAGCAGCGGCGGATGCAGACCTTCAACTGGAACGAGCAGAACAAGCCCGGGAAGACGCCGCCTTATCGCTTGCAAAGGCCTTGCCTGAATCCGGATTCGCCTCGGCTGATGAAGCCCGCCGGGAAATCCTTTCGCCGGCCGATGTTGTGGGCCTTGAAAAAGACCTCGCAGATTTCGACGCTGAATCATCCCGGCTGGATGAGTTGTTTGCCAGTGAGGACCTGGTCCTCGCGTCCAAGGAAGCCAGCATAGGCGAACTTCCCTTGGGAGAAGCTGAACTTGTGGAATCGAAGCTGGTTGCTTCCGATGCCGCCGATGTTGCACGGGCCACCGCTTTATCTGCGGGCCTTGCCGGGAAATCTGCGGAGGCTGTTGCCCGGTTCCGGAGGGAGTACCAAACCTTGGCACAAGCCGGACGGGGGCCGCGACACCGGGCGCATATGCTGGCTGAGTTGGCTGATACCGTGAGGGGATCGGGCGACAACAGCTACCGGATGAGCCTGAACACCTATGTCCTGGCGGCACGCCTCGAACAAGTGGCCATCGCTGCCTCTGAGCGGCTCATAGCCATGAGCGACGGCAGATACACGCTGCAACATACTGACGCCAGGGCTGCCAGAGGCGCAAAATCCGGCCTCGGGCTCGAAGTCGTAGACGAGTGGACCGGCCAGCGCCGGGACACTTCCACGTTGTCGGGCGGCGAATCATTCATGGCGTCATTGTCCTTGGCCCTTGGCCTCGCCGATGTCGTCCAACAGGAGGCAGGCGGGGTGGATATTGAGACACTGTTTGTTGATGAAGGCTTCGGCAGCCTCGATGAGCAAGCCCTGGAGCAAGTGATGGACGCCTTGGAGGGACTGCGCGACGGCGGCCGGGTTGTTGGCCTCGTCAGTCACGTTGGAGAGATGAAGCAGCGCATCACGAATCAGCTGCAGGTGGTTAAGGGCCGGAATGGGTCAACCGTGCGAATCGCCGAAGCCGTTCCGGTCTGACAGCTATCCGATAGACTTAACCCGTTACACCGGGTCGCGCGCATCGGGAGGAGGGACGATGCGCACACTTTAGCGAACCCGGATTAATGGAAAAATCTTCTCTAGCTTCACAGCCTTTGCCAGCAGCGCCCCCACGCCCGTCACGCCTGCCGGGCCGCTTCGCGCGGCTCCCCGAATTGGCCGGACCTGGCTTCCTGCCCTTGGGCCTTTTCGCAAGGCTTCCCCTGGCCATGCTGACCGTCGGCACGCTGACATTGGTCACGGCAGTCAGCCACTCCTACGCAATCGGGGGAATGGCTGCCGGAGCGGTGGGCATCGGCTCAGCCTTGGGTGCTCCTGTGCTCGGCTCGCTGGCTGACAGGGCCGGACAACGGATTGTGCTTCTCGTGGCAGCGGTCATCAATACCCTTGCCGTTGCGGGGCTCCTCGCTGCGGCGTACTTCACTCCCGCCTATGGCTCGGTGAGTGACGCCGCTGGGGTCCTCATTGCAGCATTCCTCGCTGGAGCCAGCTGTCCCCAAGTGGGTCCCATGGCCCGTGTCCGATGGATGGCACTGACTACCCGCAACCTTTCTCCGTCCTCAGCCAACGGAAGCAGGAGCGTTGCAGCCAACCGGGCTGACCTGGACACCGCACTGTCCTATGAAGGCACCGCGGACGAAATCACCTTCGTCCTGGGTCCCGCCTTGGTGGGCGTCCTGGCCAGCATAGTGGCACCCTGGTTGCCGCTTGCCTTGGCAGCGGTCATGACTATCACATTGGTTCCTGCTTTCGCGGTTCACCCCAGCCATCATGCCGTGGCGCCGGCACCTCGGAAGGCGGGCGCCGGCGTCGTCCCTGAAGGAGAGCAGGCCACCGTAGTGGCTCCGCAGCGGCGTAACCGTTGGGCCGCGGTTGTGGTTGCTGTTCCGGTGGTAGCCATGGTGTGCATGGGAACGTTCTTCGGTGCGACGCAAAATGCGCTGAGCGCCTTCTCGGCGCAGTACGCCACGGCCGAGATCGCCGGACTCCTTTATGCAGTAATGGGCCTCAGTTCTGCTGTTGCTGCACTGTCCGTGGCATTCTGGCCACAACGGTTCAGCTTGGCGTCCCGTTGGGTTGCCGCAGCGCTGGCGATGTCCGTTTTGTCGCTCTTGCTGCTTCTCCCGGCGGGCATCTGGCCCATGGTCTTTGTCCTGCTGATACTTGGCATTCCGGTGGGGCCCGTCATGGTCACCGTCTTTAGCATCGGCGGTGTGGTGGCGCCGGCCGGTCGCATGGCAACGGTGATGACAGCCCTGGCCAGCGGGATAGTGGCTGGAACAGCACTGGGCTCCTACCTGGCCGGGCAATTGGCTGAAACGCAAGGCCCGGGTGCGGCATTTGTGGTTTCGATGGCTGCTGCGACCGGCCTATTACTGCTGGGCGTCGTGACGTCCTTGGTGATGAAGCGCAAGCCCCAGGCATAGCTGCTGCTACGGCTGGTTGCGGTAGCCGGTGGGGGAGTTGCCAAAGGATGCGCGGAAGATCCTGCTGAAGTGGGCGGCGTCGGTGAAACCCCACCGCGCAGCGATGGCCGTGACCGGCCGGTCGGCCAGGACCGGGTCCCTGAGGTCGCGGCGGCAACGTTCGAGCCGCCGTTGCCGGATGGAGGAAGCCACTGTGGTCCCTATTTCCTGGAAGAGGTCGTGCAGGTGCCGGGTGGAGATGTAGTGGGCTGCCGCGATGGTGCCGGGGGAGAGCTCCGGGTCACCGAGGTTGGCCTCTATGTAGTCGTGGATCCGGCCCAACAGCAACAGATGCGGATCCCGGCCACTATCAATCAGTTGGTCGAGTTCACCGTTGAAGAGCGTGGTCACCAGATCCAAGGCATTGTGAACCAGCCGTAGGCCATTGGTGCCGGAGAGGGCTTCAAGGTTGTCTGCCAGTTTTACCAGGAAGGGGCTGATAAGTTCGCCCAACCCGACGTCGCCCGGTATCCGCAAGGCGGTGACATGGCCCATGGCTTCCGCCGGCAAGTCCAGCAGGACATGCGGGAACATGAGCACCAAGGTGCGGAAGTCGTCGTCGAACGTTAGCTGGTACGGGCGGGAGGTGTCGTAGATGGCGAGATCACCGGGACGCAACACAGCTTCGCGTTCGTCCTGAACCAGGCGACCCGATCCAGCGAGTTGAATGCTGAGTTTGAAAAAGCGCCCTGTGGACTTGGCAATCAGCTCCGATGTACGCAGGACGGTATGGGGTCCGGCCGTAATCTCCACCACGGAAATCTGCCCCAGCACCCGGGCCCGCATGATGCCGTGGAAGGTTGCGCCTTGGAGCGAAGAACTGCGAGGCCCCGTGGCCTGCAGGGGCACGAAAGAGGTGGAGATTGCCTTGCTCCATTCCTGGAACGACTCCGCCACGATGGTTTCCACGGTTGCGGGGCCCGTATCAGCCGCGACGGTCATCAAACTCCCTTTCAATGGCCCCCGGGCGCCGTTGCCTCCGGGCCGGAATGCCGATAACGCGGACGTGAGCTTGCCCACGATTCTACACCGGGGGCCACGTGCCGCCGGGCTTGCGTGCAGCGACAATCACCCTGCCGTGTGAGACAAGTCACGCGCCCTCCCTGCGGTGGAAGATTACGGAATGACAGACACCGTGCCGCGCAATCTCCCGCGGTACCGAGGCAGGAGCACACTATGAGCGTGGACAACCCCGTCAAAGGCAGGACCGCCGGAACCGCAGGTACCAAGAAGCGGCTCGGCGCGCCGGCAGTGACCATCATGATTATTGCGGCCTCGGCGCCGCTGACAGTGCTGGCGGGAGGCGTGAGCACCACCTTCGCTGTTACCGGAGTGACCGGCGTTCCGCTGTCCTTCCTGATCCTGGGCGGAATTTTGGCGCTGTTCGCCGTGGGCTACGCGGCCATGAGCCGCTACGTCACGAACGCCGGCGCGTTCTATGCCTATATATCGCAGGGCATTTCCAGGCCGGCCGGCGTGGGGGCCTCGCTGATTGCACTCATGGCCTACAACCTGATGCAGGTGGGGATTTACGGGTTGTTCGGCTTCACGGTCTCATCGCTTTTGTCCGCAAGGCTTGGCGTTGGCGTTCCGTGGTGGATCCCAGTGCTGCTCTGCATCGCAGTGGTCGGATGGCTGGGTGTGAACAGGGTGGACCTGTCCGCCAAGGTACTTGGTGTCCTGGTGGCTCTCGAATTCCTGGTGGTCATCGTGTACGACGTCATCAGCCTCGCAGTGGCCCCGGAGGGCATCAGCGCAGTGACTTTCAGCCCCGAAAGCCTGTTCGTACCCGGCATTGGAGCTGTGCTCTCCTTCGGCATCGCAGCCTTCATGGGCTTCGAATCGGCAGCTATCTACGGTGAAGAATCCAAGGACCCCAAACGAACGGTGGCGAGGGCAACGTTTGCCGCCGTGGGAATCATCGCCGTCTTCTATGCCGTCTCAGCTTGGGCCATGACCGTGGGTGCGGGGCCGTCAGCGGTCATCGAATCAGCTACCACCAACGGGCCGGACATGATCTTCACTTTCCTTGGAACCCACGGGGGCCTGCTGCTCAGCGACATCGCCCGGATCCTCTTTGTTACCAGCCTCTTCGCCGCACTCGTCAGTTTCCACAACGCCGTGGCGCGCTACTTCTTCTCCCTCGGCCGCGAGCGCGTCCTGCCGTCGGCCCTTGCCAAGGTGCGGGCAGAAAGTGGGGCACCGTTCGCCGGTTCCCTCGCGCAGACGGTGATCGCCGTCGTCGTAACCCTTGGCTTCGCCATCGCAGGGGCGGGTTCCGAACTCGGCGAACTGTACCCCGTGCTGACCATGTTTACCTGGCTGACCAACGGCGGTGCCATGGGGCTCGTACTGCTCATGTCTGTGGTTTCGGTAGCCGTGATCGGCTTTTTCCGCCGGCAGCAGCATGGGGCAAGCCTGTGGGTGAGGGTTATTGCCCCTGCCCTGGGATTCGTGCTCCTGTCCGTTGTCTTTGTGCTCGTACTGGCCAACTTCAATGTCCTGCTGGGGCAGGCTGAATCAACGGCGGCCACGTTTGTCTTGCCGATGCTGGTACTCCTGCCCGGAGTTGTGGGAGTTGCCTGGGGCTTGCGCCTCCGGCGCTCGCAGCCTGCCCTTTACGCCCGGATCGGTCACGGGGCAGAGGAGTAAAGCGGGTTTAGGCCAGTTGGTTTTCGATCCGTGCAGCACTGGCAGCCAGTGCCTTGCCTACGGCGTCCGCGTCCTGGTCCAGGCGGATGTAGACGACGGCGATCGCTGCCGGCCGCCCGCCCGGAACCCGGATAGGTGCAGCGATGGAGGACAGCCCGGCGATGACTTCGTCATGGCTGGTTGCGTAGCCCAGGCGGCGGGCCTCGTGTGCTTCGGAGCGATAGGGGTTCCCCGCTCCCACCTGCTGCCAGCGCTCTTCGGTCATGGTTGACTGGATGGCGATTCCGGGGGCGCCGGTGGCGATGGGGTGACGGTTGCCCGGGTGTTGGGCGAGGGCGGCGCCGGAGTGTCGTGGTTCTACGGTGACCAGGTTGACGCATTCCTGGTGGTCCCATACGGCGACGAAGGCGGTCATGTGCAATGTGTTCGCCAGTTGGGTGAGCTCCGGCAGTGCAGCCGTTTGCAGGTTGCGCGACACTCCGCGGGCAAGGACAGATAATCCTGGGCCGGGCTGAACGCGGCCGGAGTCGTCACGCACCAGCAGCGAGTGGTCCTCCAGGGTCCGCAGGATCCGGTAGGCCACAGATCGGTGGACGCCGAGGGCCTCGGTGAGTTCGGCAATGCTGAGGGGGCGTTCGGCGGCGGCGAGAATCTCCAGCGCGCGGATTCCACGTGAGAGGGTTTGCGACGGCGGAACCTGGGTTGCCGCTTCCAGTGGGCCCTTGACGTCGCTGCGGGGATTCATGCGAACCATTCTATGGTGGCGCATGACGCAGGGGTCTGTGCTTTGGCTCACAGGTTGTAGTATTCTTTCCTAACTGACCGTTCTGTCGGTTAATGCAAGTCAAGTGCCGACCAGTCACTCTCACCCCCATGGAGTTCCAATGACCGCAACTTCCACTGTCGACTCTCCGTCAGGACCCAGCAGCAAGCGCGAAGAGCGCAGGGTACTGGCCGGGACGTTGGTGGGCACCACCATCGAGTGGTACGACTTCTTCATCTTTGCCCAGCTCACTGCCACGCTGTTGGCGCCCTTGTTCCTCTCTCCCCTTGAGAAATCCAACCCGGGGGTCGCCCAGCTCCTGTCGTTCGCCACGATCGGCATCAGTTTCCTCTTCCGTCCCCTCGGAGCTTTCGTGGCCGGCCACCTTGGCGACCGTCTCGGCCGCAAGGCCGTGCTCGTCATGACCTTGGTCATGATGGGTGCTGCCACGGCGTTGATCGGTATGCTGCCCACCTACGCAACCATCGGGGTGTGGGCCCCTATCCTGCTGATTACCCTGCGCGTTGTGCAGGGGTTCTCCGCTGGTGGCGAATGGGGCGGCGCCGCGCTCATGGCTGTGGAGCACGCGCCCCTCAAGAAGCGCTTATCGGTTACGGGCTGGTCTTCGCGTGGATGATTCCCATGTTCATGCTGATCGATTCCAAGGACATCGTGCTTTACGGGACTGCACTGTTCGTCCTCACCATCGGCTTGGGTCTGTCCTACGGTCCGATGTCCGCCATGTACGCCGAGATGTTCCCGGCCCAAGTGCGATACTCGGGAATTTCCATCGGATACGCCCTGGGTGCAATCCTGGGCGGCGCCTTCGCTCCGCTGATTGCCCAGGCGCTCCTGGACACCACCAAGTGGTCCGGTTCGGTGGGCGTCTACATCATGGTGTTGTGCGTCATTTCCGCCATCGGTGTGATCCTGGCCAAGGAAACCCGTGGCCGTCCGCTGGGATACAGCGTTCACCACTAGAACCCTGCAAAAGGGCAGGCAAAGGCGGGTGCAGTCCAACAGGACCGCACCCGTCTTTGCTTTTGGTACGACGACGGCTATTTGCGTCCGCTGGCTCCGGCACCTTCGAGCTGGCCAACCACATCGGCGTCGGACAACTGCTCGAAGCGTTCGTAGAAGGCGCCAACAGCATGGAACTTTCCGGGAATGTGCAAGGCCAGCACGGCGTCGCAGACCCGGCCCAGCGACGTCGAGGCTTCCAATGAGGCAACCGGTACTGCGGCCACGACAGTGCCGGCACCTTCCGCCCGGACCGCCTCCACAGCTGCTCGCATCGTGGCACCGGTAGCGAGTCCGTCGTCGGCCAGCACCACGGTCTTTCCCCGGAGGTCGTGGCTGATCCCCGGGTAACGCTGGGCACGGCGGAACAGTTCGGCCCGCTCATGGGCTTCCACGGCATCCAAAGCGGGCTGGGAGATTCCATGCGCCAGGACAAGCTCCCTCAAAGGCCTGTTGACGATCCGAAGGACGTCGCCCTGCGACCAAGCCAAGGCCCCGAAAGCGGTCTCGTCACGGCCCGGGATGCCCAGCTTACGGACCAGCACGGCACCAAAGGGCAGGTACAGCTCAGCGGCAGCGGCTGCAGCTACCGGGACTCCGCCACGGGCCAGGCCGAGGACGATAGTGTCCGGCCGTTCCCGTAACTGGGGGAGTCCCTCAGCCAGGCGTCGACCGGCTTCCGCGCGGTCCTTGAAACGCATGCCCATCTGCTCCACTTCCACGTAATTCGTTGCACTGCCAAGCCTACCGTCCACACCTTGCCCGATAGCGACCGCGCTGAAAGCATGGACTGGTGAACAAACCCATCGGATATTGGATCAAGAGGCTGGACGCAGCGTTGGACGTCCAGCTGGACGCCACCCTGGCCCGGATCAAACTCACCAGGGGTCAATGGCACACCTTGGGCACCCTGTCCGAGGGCGCCATGCTGCCTGATCACTTGGAGGACGTCCTGCAGCCGTTGTGGGGCCGTGATGTTCGGCTGCGCGAGCGTGAACTTGCCGCACTGGTGGGGCGGGGAATGATCACCATGATCGACGACAGGCTGGCGCTGAGCGAACGGGGTCGGGAAAAATATCACGAGGCCCAACGGCTGGTCGAAGATGCGCGTCACGACCTGTCCATGGGCATCGGCATTGACGAGTACGCGATCGCCCTGAGCGTGCTGGAGCGCATGAGCCTCAACGCCGAACGGCTGGCCCGCTGACTGCTAACCCCGGTGACGGCTACACCCCGAGGAATTCGACCGCGGCTTCCTTGAAAGCCCTGCTCGTGATGACGTTGGTATGGGTACGTCCCGGGACCACCAATGTCTCCACCAGGCCGCCACGTTTACCGGCTATGGAGGCCAGCTCGGGCATGGTGGCCGCGCGTTCGTCCTTGTCGCCGGCTACGAGCAACAGGGGCATGTGCGGGGCTGCCTCCGCGGGATCGAAAGGCTCACCCTTGATGGCCTCAATAAGCGACAACATGGCGAACAAGTTGTTGCTCGGAAGCATTTGGGCCATCTTCAGCAGCCCGGCAGTTGACGCGTGGTCAATGGGGGTGCCGTCGGCCAGGTGCCGCTGGGCTGCGGCGAGATCGAAAGCTGCCAACGGATCTGCCGAGCTCGGCCCACCCAGGACGATGCGGTGAACCAGGTCCGGCTGGGTGGCGCCAAACTCCCAAGCCAACCGCGAACCGAGCGAGTAGCCAATGACGTCCAGTCCCGTGGACGGGTCACCGTCGCGCAGGGGCCGTGCCCCGGCGTCGGTCACTATTTGGAGGAGGTCAGCGCGGATGCGGCTGGGCGTGTAGGAATCCAGGTCCTCAGGCGAGTGGCTCCGGCCATGCCCCGGCAGGTCCACCGTGATAACCCGGCGGCCTGCATCCTGAAGGGTGGTGATCCAGCCGCTGTCCACCCAGTTCAATTTGGTGGAGGACGAGAAACCATGGATCAGCAGGACCGGGCGCAGGCCGGCATCGGTGGTCGGCTCATGGACTTCCACGAACAGCCCTGGATCCGTGCCCTCCACTGTGTGCCCGTGCTGTTCCATGGTGTGCCTGCCGGTCATCAAGTCAGTCCTCATCGAGTACGGCGCTCAGGCGGACCCGGCGCTTGGGTGCTTCGTCTTTCGGAACGGTGCCCACGATTCCGGCGGTGTCATCCGGAACCTCGAACACGATCAGCGGCTCGCCAACGTTTATCGTGTCGCCGGGCGCTCCGTGAATACGCACCACTTTACCCGCCTGCGGGCTCGGCAACTCGAGGGCCGATTTTGTGGTCTCGAGCTCCACGATCGCTTGGTTGCGTTCCACCTGCTGACCGGGCTCCACGAGCCAGTCCAGCACGGTTGCCTCAATGAGGCCTTCGCCAAGGTCGGGGAGCGGGAAGGAAATTTCAGCCACGGCGGTACTCCAGTACGCGTTGGATCCCAAAGAGGATGCGATCGATGTTGGGGATGTATTCGTCCTCCAGGTCTCCGGAGGGATAAGGCACGTCAAAACCGGTCACACGTTCCACAGGTGCCTTGAGCGTTGCAAAACAGCTCTGCGTGATGAGCTGGGCCACTTCAGCGCCCAGGCCTGAGGTCAGCGGTGCTTCATGAACGACGACGGCGCGGCGCGTCTTCCCGACTGACCGCGCCAAGGCTTCGGCATCGATCGGTTTCAGCCAGCGCAAGTCCAGGACCTCGACGTCGATGCCGTCCTCAGCTGCCAACTCCGCAACCTGCAGGCAACGTGAGACCATGGCCCCCCACGCCACAAGGGTAAGGTGCCGGCCTTCCCTGGCCACGCGCGCGCCGGTCAGGTTGCCGGCGTCGTCGGTTGCCCCACCGGGAACCGCAGTGGTGACGTCAACCGGACCTTTTTGCCAATAGCGGGACTTCGGTTCCATGAAGATCACCGGGTCCGGGCGCGTGGCGGCGTACTTCAGCAGATGGTAGGCGTCATGCGGGTTGGACGGAGAGACCACCTTGAGCCCGGGGACGTGGGCGAAGAGCGCCTCCAGGCTCTCGCCGTGGTGTTCGGGGGCGCGGATGCCGCCGAAGCTGGGCACACGCAGCGTGATGGGCATGGGAAGGGTGCCTCGGCTGCGGTAATTCATCCGGGCGATCTGGCAGACGATCTGGTTGATGGCCGGGTAGGCGAAACCGTCGAATTGGACCTCGGGGATGGGGTGGAAGCCCGCCGTGGCGAGGCCCACGGACATGCCAAGGATGCCGGACTCGGCAAGCGGGGTGTCGAAGACGCGGTCCTCGCCGTGCTTTGCCTGCAGGCCATCGGTGATGCGGAAGACGCCTCCCAAACGTCCGCAGTCCTCACCAAAAATGACGGTCTTGGGGTTCTCAGCCAGTACCTCATCCAAGGCACGGTTGAGGGCCTGCTGCATGGACATCTGCTGAACGCCTGCTGCAGCGGTCTCAGTGCCGGCCAGGGCGGTGATTGTCTCAGACATGTTCAGACTCCTCGCGCCACGCGGTGGCCTGGGATTTAAGGGCAAGGGTTGGTTCCTGGAAGACAAGGCTGAACATTTCAGCGCCAGGTCTGGGGCCCAGATCCGCAATTCCTGCCCTGACGGCTTCTTCTTCCGCTTCTGCCAAGCGCCGGGCCTCTGCGAAGAAGTTTTCGTCAGCCACTCCCTCAGAGAGGAGCCGCTGCTTGAAGCGCTCCAGCGGATCCTCTCCGGCATCGAGGCGTTCCTCGTCCAGCGTGCGGTAGCGGCCGGGATCGTCCGCGGTGGAGTGCGGACCGCGGCGGTACGTCATGGCCTCGATGACTACGGGTCCGTTGCCCGCGCGGCAGTGGGCGAAAGCGGAACGAGTGGCCTCGAAGACTGCCACCACGTCATTGCCGTCCACCTGAAGGGAGGGTATTCCATACCCTGCAGCGCGCGCCGCAACGGAGCCGCCGGCAACCTGGCGTTCGGTGGGGACGGAGATGGCCCAGCCGTTGTTCTGGATGAAGAACACCACGGGGGCTTTCATGACAGCGGCGAAGTTCATGGCTTCGTGGACGTCACCCTGGGAGGAAGCGCCGTCGCCGAAATACGTCATGGCCACGCCCATCTCACCTGCGGGGCAGCCTGCAAGTGTTTGGCCGTGGGCCCAGCCGACAGCGTGCAACACAGATCCCGCCACTACGGCCTGGATGGGGGCGAACCGGGATTCCAGCGGGTTGTACATGCCGCCGTGCCACGTGGCCTTGTGCGTAGACATGTAGCCCACCATGTCCAGGCCCATCGCCCGGGCAACGCCCATTTCACGGTAGGTGGGAAAGACGAAGTCCCGCGTCAGGTCAACGGCATAACCGCTGCCTACCTGCGCGGCCTCCTGGCCGAGCTCCGGGGCGTAGCCCGGGATGATGCCTTGGCGCTGCCAGGCGACGGCTGAGGTGTCCAGGTGCCGGACGGCTGCCATCAGCGTGTACAGCTCACGTAGTTGATGGTGGGTGAGCGGGGCCGCGTCATCATCGACGGCGGCCAGCGCAGGGTTGGTAGTCATGGCTGTGACCCTAGTCACCCGAGCGGGGTGTGCGCAATCAGCTCAATCTAGACACAACAGTTTGTACAATTTGGGCATACGAAGAAGCCCTGCACAGTACAAACTGTGCAGGGCTTCTTTGTGATGATGAGCAGTTGGCTACTCGGCGTGGGCGGAGTGTTTGGCTGCCTTTGTCCTGGCGTTGATGAAGCAGCCGGCGGCGATGACCAGGATCAGGATGAACGTTCCGATCAGCTGTCCTGCACTTTCCGGATTGGCAAAGCCCACCACCAGGATCAGGCCCAGCAGGACCAGGCCCACGATGGTGAGGAAAGGGAACCCCTTCATGCGCAGCGGCAGCTCGGTGCCATCCCGGTCCGCCCTGCGGCGAAGGATGAATTGCGATACCAGTGCAGTACCCCAAACCACCAGGCAGGTGGAGCCCACCAGATTCAGCAGCGCCGGCAGGATCCTCTCCGGGAACAGCAGTTCAAGGACCGTGGCGATGAAACCGAAGGCAACGGAAATTCCGACGGCGGCCACCGGTACCTTGGAGGCGCTCAGGCGGGAAAGGAAACGAGGGGCTTCTCCTCGCTCTGAGAGGGAGAAGATCATCCTGGAGGCGCCGTAAAGGTTGGCATTCAGGGCCGACAGCAGGGCGACGACGGCTACCAGGGTGATGGCGGCGCCGGCGCCGGGGATTCCTGCGAGGTCCAGCACTCCGGCGAACGGGGACTTCAGTCCCTCCGAGCCCACGGGAAGGACGGCTGCGATGACGAAGACGGAGCCGATGTAGAAGACCAGGATGCGCCACACCACGGTGCGGATGGCCTTACCAACGCTGTGGGCGGGGTTCTCGGTTTCGGCAGCAGCAACGCTGACGATCTCGGTTCCACCGAAGGCGAAGATCACCACGAACAAAGCGGCGGCGATGCCACCGATGCCGTTGGGGGCGAAGTCTCCGAATGCTGAGAATCCGGGGGAGGGGACATTCGGCAGCCATCCGAGGAGCAGGGCTGCGCCGATGAGCAGGAAGATGACGATCGCAGCCACCTTGAGGATGGCGAACCAGAACTCGAACTCGCCGAAGTTGCGCACACCCACGAGGTTGATGCCGGTGAAGACCACCATGAAGACCAGTGCGAGGATCCATACCGGGATAACCGGCCAGATGGAGAACAGCAATCCGGCCGCTCCGATGGCTTCGGCTGCAATGACCACTACCAGTTGAAGCCACCACAGCCAGCCGATGGTTCCGCCGGCCGTCTTGCCCATGGCTTTCTCTGCGTAGACGGAGAAGGCGCCGCTGTTCGGATTGGCGGCTGCCATCTCGCCCAGGGCCCACATGACCAGGATGATCAAGGTGCCTGCGACGAGGTAGGAAATGAGCACTGACGGACCGGCGGCCTGAACGCCTGCGCCTGAGCCGAGGAAGAGACCGGCTCCAATTGCGCTGCCGAGCCCCATCATGGTGAGTTGTCGCGGTTTGAGCGAATGGCCTAGGCCGGATGTTGCCGCAGGAGCCGCGATGGACTTCGTTGTCATACGTGTCTACCTTCTATGGATTACATGCTGGTTTGGAGTGCTGGCCTCTTGGGCTTGGCACACGGGCGTCGACGACGCAGCAAGAGCCGTGGAATAATTCTCGCAGTTTGTAAGATACATCACTTTTTGCTGTAGCGATGTGATGGGTACGGATCCCCGGGGACAGGAACTTTGATGCTGGTCGATGCGCTTGATGCAAAAATTGTACGTTTCTTCACGGATTCACCGCGATCTTCGGTGCTGGAGGCCTCGCGCGTGCTCAGGGTTGCCAGGGCCACGGTCCAGTCCAGGATTGACCGAATGATTGAAAACGGGGTCATCGGCTCCTGGGTTCCCCAGCCGGACCCCGCCAATTTTGGATTTCCCGTGGTGGCGTTTTGCTCGGTCACCATCACGCAGGAGATTGGCCATGACGCCATCATCGAAAGCCTGAGTGCCATTCCCGAAATTATCGAGGTCCATACGGTCACGGGAAACTCGGACCTCATGGTGCGGATCGCGGCACGATCCAACCCGGACATGCAACGGGTCCTTGATGCCATGATCGCAACCAAGTCCGTGGTTCGGTGTTCGTCGGTCATCGTGCTGAACAGCCATATCCAGGGCCGGACCCTGCCATTGATGGAAGCGGCCGCAAAGACAGTGTGACTTAAAGCATTTTGCCAAGCGCCTGCTGAGTCGTACCATTAGTTCTAGTCAACATGACTTTAACTAACGCCCCGCTTTGGAGGGAGCGTTCGGGACGGCGATGAAGCGAGGTGAACGCCGTGAACACCAACTCAGCAAACGTCGCCGAGAGGCGGCTCGCACCGCCGTCGTTGGCTATTTCAACGGTCATTTTCGCCCTCCGCCCGAGCGAAAAGTCCGGGCGCCCTACGCTGTGGTTGCCGCTGGTCCGCCGCATCCGTGAACCCTACAAAGACATGTGGGCACTTCCGGGCGGACCTTTGGCCCACGACGAATCGCTCCAGGACGCGGCCTCACGGAACCTCCGCGAAACGACCGGTCTGACACCGCAATACCTTGAGCAGCTCTACGCTTTCGGCGGGCTCCACCGCTCACCCACCCAGCGGGTCGTGTCCATTGTGTATTGGGCCCTGGTTCAACCCACCGAAGCTGCCCTCGCGGACGAATCCGAGAATGTGCGCTGGTTCCGGGCGGACCGGCTCGGTGAACTCGCTTTCGACCACAACGCAATCGTTGACTATGCCCTGTGGCGGCTCCGCAACAAGATGGCGTACGGGTCCATCGCGTACCACCTGCTGGGAGAGTTCTTCACCCTCGCCCAAGTCCGCGAAGTCTACGAGGCCGTGCTGGACCGCCAGCTCGATCCCGCAAACTTCCGCAGGCACGTCAAGGCAACACCGGAAATCGAAGAAACCGGTGAGTACCTGCAAGGCGGAAAACACCGCCCACCACGCCTCTACCGCTTCACCGGCACGCCCGGCCTCGGGCCAGACAACAGGAGTACACCATGAGCAGCGTCAATACTGCCGTCCAGCTGATCACTCGCGAAGAAGCCGAGAAGGGCCTCTCCCGCGCAGGGTCCACGTGCAGCCCGGCCTTGGCCAGGGGGCCCTGGGAGTACGACCTCGCCGAAGCACTCGCCGGCGAACCCGCATACGGCCCGGGTGCCTCCAGCAGTGACGTCGCGCCCAAAGCCACTCCCCGCCAAGGCCAGCTGCCGGAGGAGTACAAGAAAGCCACCGACGCCGAACTTGACGCCCGCATCAAGGCCGCCAAAGCAACGCTCGGGGACCGTGCCGTTATCCTGGGCCACTTCTACCAGCGCGACGAAGTCATCCAGTACGCGGACTTCGTAGGCGACTCCTTCCAGCTGGCCAACGCAGCACTGACCAAGCCGGACGCCGAAGCCATCATCTTCTGCGGCGTGCACTTCATGGCCGAGACGGCGGACATCCTCTCGACGCCCGACCAAGCCGTCATCCTGCCGAACCTCGCCGCGGGCTGCTCCATGGCAGACATGGCGGACGAAGACTCCGTAGAGGAATGCTGGGAACAGCTCCAGGAGATTTTCGGGACGGAGGCAGATGCATCCGGCAAGGTGCCCGTCATCCCCGTCACCTACATGAACTCCTCTGCTGCGCTGAAAGCTTTCTGCGGCCGCAACGGTGGCATCGTCTGCACGTCCTCAAACGCCAAAGTGGTCCTGGAATGGGCCTTCGAACGTGGTCAGCGGGTCTTGTTCTTCCCCGACCAGCACTTGGGCCGCAACACCGCCAAAGCCCTCGGCGTCCCCCTGGAACAGATGCCCATGTGGAATCCGCGCAAGGAACTCGGCGGCAACGACGAACAGCAGCTGCTCGATTCCAGGGTGATCCTGTGGCACGGCTTCTGCTCGGTCCACAAGCGCTTCAACGTGGGCCAGATCGAGAAAGCCCGCCAGGACTTCCCGGGCGTTAACGTGATCGTCCACCCCGAATGCCCCATGGAGGTGGTAGACGCCGCCGACTCCGCCGGCTCCACCGACTTCATCAAGAAAGCCATCGCCGCCGCCACCGAACCCACCACGTTCGCCATCGGCACCGAAATCAATATGGTGAACCGGCTAGCCGCCGAAAACCCGCAGCACACCATCTTCTGCCTGGATCCGGTCATCTGCCCTTGCTCCACCATGTATCGCATCCACCCCGGCTACCTCGCATGGGTCCTCGAGGAACTCGTGGAGGGACGCATCGTCAACCGCATCACTGTGGACGACTCCGTGCAGGAGAACGCCAAGATTGCGCTGGAGCGCATGCTGGCAGCCAAGCCGGCCTAAGCAAGCCGGCGCACCCAACCCGGCATGGCACGTCATCCAAACCACACCGGACTAGCCGAATCGAGCCCCATATGACTACAGCGAGCGTTGCTGGAGGTCCCGTCCCCAAGCGGCTGATCGTCGTCGGAAGCGGCATAGCAGGACTCTATTCTGCGCTGCTTGCCGCGGAAGCCGGCGCGCAAGTGGTGCTGTTGACCAAGGGTGCGCTCGCGGACAGCAACACCTACTACGCCCAAGGCGGGATTTCCGCCGTGTTGGACGAGCCCGCCCCCGGTGACACGGTAGCTGCGCACATCGCCGACACCCTCAAAGCAGGGGCGGGCCACTGCAATGAAGACGCAGTACGGGTGTTGTGTACGGAGGCGCGGCTGGACATCGCCGGTTTGAGCCGGTTCGGCGTCCGGTTCGACCTCGACGACGACGGCGATCCCGCCTTGGGTCTCGAAGCCGCCCACTCAGCTCCGCGCATCCTGCACGCCGGCGGCGACGCCACGGGCGCCGGTGTGGCCGCTGCGCTGATCAGGACGGTTTTGGACTTCCAAGCCGCGGGCAGGATCCAGGTCATCGGGCACGCCCACGTGACATCGCTCTCCCTGAGCGGAGAAAAGGGTGGCCGCGTAGCGGGAGCAAATTTCCTCCACGAAGGGCGCCACCTCGGGGTCCACGGCGACTCCGTTCTGCTGGCCACCGGGGGAGCAGGGCAGCTTTTCGGCCAAACTACCAACCCCGCTGTGGCAACAGCAGATGGCTTGGCGCTCGCATGGCGTGTTGGAGCCGCCGTGGCGGACCTCGAGTTCTTCCAATTCCACCCCACCTGCATGGTGCTTCCCGAGGCAGCCCGGGAAGCAGAGGGCAACAACGACCCCCTGCTGATCTCTGAAGCAGTGCGGGGCGAAGGCGCCATCCTGGTGGATGCCAACGGGCACCGCTTCATGCCCCACTACCACCCTGATGCGGAACTGGCACCCCGGGATGTGGTCTCCCGCAGCATCGCCCTGCACCTGGCAAAACTTGGCGCGCCTAACGGCCACGTGTTCCTCGACGCCACCATGATCGAAGAACAGCGGGGCCGCGGCTTCCTGGCCAAACGTTTCCCCACCCTCAGCAAACGGACCCGGCAAGCCGGAGTTGACTGGACCCGGGAACTCGTCCCGGTTGCACCCGCGGCGCACTACTGGATGGGTGGCGTTGTGACCGACCTTTACGGCCGGACGTCGGTTCCCGGGCTGCTGGCCGCCGGCGAGGTTGCGTGCACCGGGGTGCAGGGTGCCAACCGGCTGGCCAGCAACTCCCTGCTCGAAGGCCTCGTTTTCGGGCGGCGGGCTGTTGAAGCGTTCCTCGCTGGTGACCGCGACGCCGCAGGCCCCTTGGCGCCTGCGCTCGCGCCTCGTACCGGCGATCGCCTCGCAAGCTCGGCGGCCGGTTCGGGCGCTCACGCGACAACGGCGCTGTCGGGGCCTCCGGCGGCGCTGCTGGAAAGTGTTACCTCCACCCACTCGCCGGACGCTTGGGCGTTTGAGTCGGATCCGGTGCCCGCTACCACCTCCTGGGAGTTTGATTCCTTGCCGGGGCCAGGTGCTCGTGAGGCATCCTTTGCTCAGGCGGGGATGTTTTCGCGGGGGGCCTTAAGGCGGTTGATGACTGCCAAGGCCGGCGTGTTGCGTGATGGCGCACTGCTTCGTGAGGCCGGTGTGGCGTTGGCTGCATGGACGGGAGAGATCCAGCCCCTGAACGTACCTGATTCCCAAGATCTCCGGGAGCATGAGGATGCCAATCTTCTCTTGGCGGCCCAGCTACTCGTCCATGCTGGGACGGAGCGGCGGGAGTCGTTGGGGGCGCATTACCGCAGTGACAGCGTGGCCGAACCAGCCGCCGTCGACGATTTTGACAAGCGTTACACCATGAGCCGGAAAGTGAGCCTCGTCCATGACTAACCTGACCCTCCCCGCAGCCCCCGTCCGGGACATCCTGGAACGGGCATTCGCGGAGGACGCACCCAGCGGGGACATCACCTCCCAACTGCTGATCCCGGCCGGCGCCCGGGCAACAGCTGTGCTGAATGCGCGCGTCCCCGGCGTCTTCAGCGGCGGTACCGTGTTCCGCGACGCCATGAAGCTTGCGGACCCGGACACGGAGGTGGAACTGCTGCTCGCAGACGGTGAAGCGTTCGACGCCGGAACCCACCTGGCGCGGGTCAGCGGCAGCGCGCGCTCGGTGCTGCTGGCTGAACGCGTAGGACTGAACCTGGTGCAGCGGATGAGTGCCATCGCCACGAAGACCGCCGAATTCGTACGGCTCGTCGAAGGGACGCGTGCGCGAATCACAGACACCCGCAAGACCACTCCCGGACTCCGTGTCCTGGAACGCTACGCGGTGCGCTGCGGTGGGGGAGCGAACCACCGCTACAGCCTCTCCGATGCCGTGTTGGTCAAGGACAATCACTTGGCCGTCATGACCGGGGGAGACTCCGGCAAGCTCACCGTGTTGCTGATCGCGGCCAAATCCCAGCTGGGACACACCACCCACTTCGAAGTTGAAGTGGACCGGGCCGAGCAGATCGAACCGGTGCTGGCGGCCGGTGTAGATACCATCATGCTGGACAATTTCTCGTTGGAGGAGCTGCGTGCCGGGGTCAAGCAAGTGGACGGACGGGCCATCGTGGAAGCGAGCGGCAACGTGAACATCAACACCGTTACAGGAATTGCTGCGGCCGGCGTGGACGTCATCTCCATCGGAGGACTAACCCACAGCGTGAGCGCGCTCGATCTCGGCCTTGACGTTGTTCTAGAGACAGCCTGACACTCCCATGATCTTCCTCGATGCCGCAGCTACAACTCCAGTTCGCCGTGAGGCACTTGAAGCCATGTGGCCCTACCTGAGCGGCGAGTTCGGCAACCCCTCCAGCCATCACAGCCTGGGCGAAGCGGCAGCAGCTGCACTCGCGGAAGCCCGTTCCGGCGTCGCGAAGGTCCTGAACTGCCGCGCCGGCGAGGTGACCTTCACCTCCGGAGGCACGGAAGCGGACAATCTGGCCGTCAAGGGCATCGCGCTGGCCCGGCACTCTGCCGACCCTTCGCGGAATCGTGTGGTGATCAGCGCGATCGAGCATCCCGCGGTGGAAGAATCAGCCCGCTATCTGGAACGGGTGCACGGGTTCGCCGTCGATGTACTGCCGGTCGACAGGCACGGCTTGGTGTCGACCGAGGCCCTTGCGGCCGCAATACGGCCCGAAACCGCAGTGGTGAGCATCATGTACGCGAACAACGAGATCGGAACCATACAGCCCATTGAGGCCCTGGCGGCAGTGGCACGGGAGCACGGCGTGCCGTTCCACACTGACGCAGTGCAGGCTGCCGGATGGTTGCCGCTGGACGTCAAGGCGCTGGGCGTGGATGCACTGACTATGTCCGGACACAAACTTGGTGCGCCCAAGGGGTCCGGTGTCCTGTTCACGAAGGGCCGCCTGCGGATGGAGCCCCTGATCCACGGCGGGGGCCAGGAACGGGCAAGACGCTCAGGCACGGAGAACGTGGCCGGTGCTGTGGCGTTGTCCACGGCGCTCCGGCTGTCCGCAGCCGAGCAGCCCGAGTTGGTTGCGCGGGTTTCGCCCCTGAGGAATCAGTTCATCGATCAGATCCTCGCCACCGTACCGGACGCGTTGCTCACAGGTCACCGAAGCCAGCGCCTACCCTCAGTGGCGTCCTTCTGCTTCCCGGGTACCAGCGGCGAGTCGGTGCTTCTTGAGCTTGAGCGGCTTGGCGTGGTGTGTTCCAGTGGCTCGGCTTGCGCTGCAGGATCCGACGCTCCCTCGCCCGTGCTGATGGCCTTGGGGATCGCTCCTGAAACGGCCCAGACCGCAGTGCGTTTCAGCTTTACCTCCTCTGTCACCCACGGCGAACTGGAACAAGCCGCCGCTGCTGTGGAAACCGCCGTCGGACGCGTCCGGAACCTGGCTGCCCCGCAACCGGGCTAGAAACCGCCATACCGGTGCAACCGCAGCCGGGCACGTTACACGTGCCGGGCGCGCCGGAAAATCCAGTGCCGCAGCAGCGTGAAACGGACAGCCGTGGCCACAAATCCTGACAGGGTGGTAGTCCAGAGTTCCTCTGTGACGGTGGCTTCCGGGCGCAACAAATGCAGCACGCCCAGACTGCCGCCGGTAATGATCAGCGCGACGCCGATCACGATCACCCCGCTGAGGTGGTCTTGAGTGCGCTTTCTCTTGCCGGTGATCTTGAACGTCAGGCGGCGGTTCAGGGCAGTGTTCATCAGCGATGTCAGGATCAGTGCCACAGCATTGGCCAGTTGGGGATCCATCCAGGGACGCAACAAAGCATAGATTGCCAATGATGTGGCCGTGCAGATCACTCCTACACCGGTGAAGCGCAGTAATTGCCGCACAGCCGGGTATTTCAGAATGCCGCGATGCCGTTTGCGCGGGAGCTTAGGGGAGGGAGCCACGCGCAATTCAGTGGCATCCGCGGCTGTCTCCATACTTCAAGCCTGACACACTATGCAGGCTGCTCCTCCCATGAAGCGCCGGTGACAGGGTTGTGAAGCTCGCCGATTCCTTCCACGCGGCATACCACCGTGTCCCCGGGTTGGATCCGCGCGCATTCCGCAGGGAACCCTGTGAGCACAAGGTCACCGGGTTGGAGGGTCATGAAAGAGGTCAGATAGACCATGATCTCGTCCACTTTCCACCCGAGGTCCGCGGAACTGGCGGTCCTGAGGGTGTTGCCGTTATGGACAATGCCGATCTCAAGCTTCGAGTCATCCAAGTCCGTGACTATCCACGGTCCTGCGGGAGTAAAAGTGTCCTGGCTCTTGGCGCTGATCCAAAGTTCGTCGGTCTTCTGGAGGTCGCGGGCGGAGACGTCGTTGCCAATGGTGTAACCGAGAATCGCAGAACGTGCCGTTTCCAGCGTCAAGCCCCTCGCAGGGCGTCCGACGACGACCGTCAATTCCGCTTCAGGATCTACGTACCCCACGGTGGAGTCCAGTTGGATGGCCTCACCGGGGCCGATCACGCTCGAAGCCGCCTTGTGGAAGGCCTGGGGTGGCAGGTCCCGGCCGGGCTGCCCGGTGTTGTGGGCCATGCCGAAGACGTTGACAGGTACTGATGGGGCCAAGAAGGTAAACGCGTCCTGGCTGACCACAGCGCCGGGCTCCCAGCCCTCCCTGGCTGGAGTGTTGGCGTTGGCGCGCGATGCCGAAAAGGGAGAATCAATCACAGTCCACCGGGTGCCGGCGGCCGAGTGGAACTCCGCAGCGTCATTGGCCACGAAGAATTGCTCATCCGGGGACCGGCCGCTCGGGGCCGGGCCCGGGGCAGGGGTGGGCCGAACACGGGCGATGCGACGGGGAGAGGACGAAGTCATGATGACATCCTACGTCCTCGGTAGGGTGTGCATCGCGTTGCGGGGCCCGCTTTTCGCCTCAACGTACATCCTTGGCGCGCAGAGCGGACCACGCAACGCTTCAGGTGAGAGGGGCCGATCCGAAGGCAACGCTGAAGCGGTCGCACCACAGCACTACTGAAGTCAGGCCCGTGATGTCAGTTCCGGTTGGGATGGCGTAATTTTGATTGCCGTGTGTCGCTTTGATCGCGCCGAGATCCACGTACCGTCCGGAACGGTATTTGAACCAGTCGCCGCCGGCCTCCAGGCTGCTTAACCAGACTTTGACGTCGGGGCCGTCGCTGCTGGCCAGGTTCTCCAAACGCAGCAGATGGCTCCCGTCGGGGAGTTTCAGCAAACGGGCGGCGCCGGTTGTCTCATGCTCCTGGGACAGGAACGTACCCGAGCTGAGAATCACCGGCGTTGTGGGGACCAGCTCCGGGGGAGCCGGCGTTGCGGGAGTTGGTGAGGCTACCGCTGCAGGGTCGTTGGAAGATCCGGAGCTCGCGGAAACAGGTGCAGCCGGCAGCGCCTCATCGAGGCTGCTGCTGGTGAAAAGGCGCCATGGCTGGAACAGCGCCGCCCCAACCACAACCAGAGAGAGGACCACCACGCCTGCTACGGACGCGAGGATCCTGTGGGCTCGTAGCAGTCCCCGCAGTCCATTCATGCTCCATAGTCTGTTCATGCTTCAAAACTAGGCTCCGCAGCATCGATGCGGGGGCTCCAATGCTTACCATCTGCTTACCCGTAAAGTTCTCCCACGGGCACTTCTGCCGACAGGCGGTTGGCTGGTCCGGGCAGCGGGCATGCCCAGGCTTCGTTGTAGGCGCACGACGGGTTATAGGCGAAGTTGAAGTCCAGGACGAGCTCTTGGTCAGCACCGGTTCCCCGCGTTCCATGGAACGAGCCCTTGACCGTGTCCAGCAGATATCTGCCTGCTCCGTAACTTCCGCCGTCTTGGCCGGCTGTCGCATCACGGAAGGGCACAAAGATTCCACCGCCGTAGCTCCGTAGCCGCCAGGCCGCCAAGGAGCCGAGTCCGGGCAGCTCAAGGGTGCCGATCCTCGTGAAGGGGACAACACCATCCGTGCCGGTTTCCACGTTCATCTCCTGGCCGGCTCCTTCCAGCGACAGGGCGGCGTATATCCGGAAGGAGGGATCGTATTGAGCGGTTCGAAGCCCTGAAAATGAAGCCTTCATGTCCGCTGTGAGCGCTGAAGCAGGATGCGTAGCGAACATCAGGTCCCGTTCCTGCCGCCAAAACACGTGGGCGTCGAACGGGTTGGTGGCTGCGAGTTGACGCACCTTGTCGTAGAGAGCGAACGTCCTTAGGCGCCAGTCGGCTATATCAACCGCTGACATGGTGGGGATGTCGTCCTCGAAATAGTCCTGCTGATCGGGAGCCATACCCCCAGCGTAGTCCTGTGCGTGTCGCGGGATCGCCGCCGATAGGCTGGGATCATGAAGGGCACCTTGAACCTGAGCCGCATTTCCATCCGGCTCGCTGCCGTGGTGGCAGCCGGCTCCGTACTCGCTGCCATGGCATCCTGCTCAGCTGACAATAAGGGCCCGCAAGTTACCTCGACGGCCGGCTCCCGGCCCAGCAGTTCCGAATCGGGGACCGGCACTATGGAAAGCACGACGCCGGCGACGGACTCTGAGGCGGACTCCCCGTCCGCCACCCCCACCTCCGCCAGCCCCAGCCAAGGCGAGGGCGCTTCGGCCAGTGTCGGACCCAGCCCTGCGGCAACGGCCGTGTCCTGGAAGACATACACGGACTCCGCCAAGACCGTCAGCTTTGAGCTGCCGCAGGAGTGGATTGCCCAGTCGGTGACGCCGGAGGCGGGTTCGCTGGCCCAAGCCGTAAAGGTGGAAGTCAAGGATGCTGGAGGGCGCTATATCGCCACCCTCCAAACAGGCCTGCCGCCGGCTGCGCCCGTGGCCTGCCCAGCCGGACAGGCGCGCCCATATGTGGTGATCAGCAGCGTCCCCTTGGACATCCCGCATTCCGATGGCCCGGAGAGCATTGACCCAAGGGTGGTCTTCCGGGTGGTCCAGGGCTACAAGTTCTTCGGCTCTTACGGTATTACCAACATGGTGGCCGGAGCGGACGGGCAGTCCTGCGAGCTGAGGAACCGGGTTCAGGGCCCTGCAGGAAAAGGTGACATCTCCTTTGGGGATGTCCCGGCGATCCGTGCCTTTGCCGCTGATGAGAAGGTGGCTCCGGCCAAGTCTTTCGATACCTTGGACCTGGCCGCGAAGTACGCGGTCCATGGTTCTGAATTTGCCAATGTCCAGCGGATGCTACTGTCTCTGAAGATCAATTCGTAGTCCTGCGATTGACTGATACACACATACGACGGCGATGGGGTCTGCTCGCCGAAAACCTACTCCGGAGATCAATGGAACGCAATGTTGCTGCCTCGCTCGTTTTCAAGACTGCAGCCAACACCAAAGTGGCCATGGCGATAGCCGTAGCCAACAATCGTGGCTACGACGCAGTTGAGGAAAGCCTGTCCATCACCATTGATGGTGCTGAGGTTCCCTTTGCCGAGCTCAGCGACCACCATGGCGGGCGCTTCCACTATCTGGAGTTCATCGAGCCGAGCGAGGTGTCGGTGGACTACAGGGCAACGGTTCATGGCTTGGGAGAGCCGGACGCGTCCAGTCCTATGGAACTCATCCGGTACGTTCGGCCCAGCCGCTACGCCGAGTCAGACAGGTTGCTCCCCACCTCTTATGCGGAGTTCGGCGGCCTGCAAGGTGCCGAGCTGCTTCACGCTGTGCGCAACTGGGTGAACGGGGAACTGCGGTACGTCAGCGGTTCGTCGCGGGGAACCGACGGAGCCGTGGAAACCTTGCTTCACCGGAAAGGCGTGTGCCGGGACTACGCCCATCTGGCCATCGCCCTCTTGAGGTCCAAAGACGTTCCCGCGCGCCTGGCGGCGGTGTACGCGCCTGGACTGAGTCCCATGGATTTCCATGCCGTCGCCGAGGCACACGTCAACGGAGCTTGGCACATCATCGACCCCACCGGACTCGCTCCCCGCGAATCCATGCTCCGCATTACTGCCGGACGCGATTCATCGGATACGGCGTTCCTGTCCACCGTGGGCGGCAGCCTGACCTTGAAGACACTCAAAGTCAGTGCATCGGTTAACGGCGAGCTCCCGGGGGAGGACCCCCGGGAGCTCATCAGCTTGCGTTAATTTCCCCCGACCTGCGTCAGTGTCCCACAACCGAAGCGCGGAGCTTCTCCGTCAGCCGCATCAGTTCCTGCTGCTCCTCGGCTGTAAGGGCAGGCGCCACCAAGTGGGCGATGTCCCGCACGTGTTCGCGGCCGATGGATTTCTGAAGCTCGCTGCCCGCTTGGGTGAGTGAGAGCAGCACTCCACGGCCGTCGTCGGGCGCTGTTGTTCGTTCCACCAAACCGCGCTTCTCCAAGCGATCCACCAAGCGGCTCAAGCTGGACTGGCTCAGCAGGACTTTGTCGTTGATTTCATTGAGCCGAAGCTGGCCGGAAGGGCATTTGGACAACGTGAAGAGGACATCGTATTCCTTGACGGGCAGGGTCTTGAATGCCGGTCCCGACTGCAGCTTCCGCATCACCGCCACCTGGGAGCGGAACAACGACTCCCAGGTTTCGGCGGCGAGGCGAACGGCAGAAGACGCCGAGGGGCTGGACATCAGGCGTCCTGCCCCGCAGCACCGGCAGCGGCGGATTCGCTGACCTTGGCTTCCAACGCGGCGGCGACGCGAGAGGCGTGAGTCGGTGCATCCGGCACGTGTGGAGGCTTCATGGCCGCATATTCCTTACGGAGTACCGGCAGGACCTCTTCGCCGAAGAGATCCAGCTGCTCCAGCACAGTCTTCAGGGGCAAACCGGCGTGGTCGATCAGGAACAGCTGCCGCTGGTAGTCACCGAAGGCCTCGCGGAAGGTCAGCGTTTTCTCGATGACTTCCTGCGGGCTGCCAACAGTCAGCGGAGTCTGTGAGGTGAAGTCCTCCAGGGACGGACCGTGGCCGTAGACCGGCGCGTTGTCGAAGTACGGTCGGAACTCCTTTACGGCGTCCTGGGAGTTCTTCCTCATGAAGAACTGTCCGCCAAGGCCAACGATTGCCTGGTCCGCCTTGCCGTGTCCGTAGTGCTCGTAGCGCTCACGGTAGAGGCCGATCAGCTGCTGGTAGTGCTCCTTGGGCCAGAAGATGTTGTTGGCGAAGAAACCGTCGCCGTAGTATGCGGCAACTTCTGCGATTTGCGGCGTGCGAATGGACCCGTGCCACACGAAGGGAGCGACGTCGTCGAGCGGCCGGGGGGTGGAGGTGAAGTTCTGCAGTGGTGTGCGGAACTTGCCCGACCAGTTGACAGTGTCCTCATCCCACAGCTTGCGGAGCAGGCTGTAGTTCTCGATGGCAAGTTCGATGCCGTCCTGGATGTTCTTGCCGAACCAGGGGTACACCGGCGCCGTGTTGCCACGGCCGAGGACCAGATCCACGCGGCCATCGGAGAGATGTTGGAGCATCGCGAAGTCTTCGGCGATCTTGACCGGGTCATTGGTGGTGATCAGCGTGGTGGCCGTGGACAACGTGATGCGCTCGGTCTGGGCTGCGATGTAGGCAAGCGTGGTGGTGGGGGAGGAGGAGAAGAAGGGCCGGTTGTGGTGCTCGCCCAAGGCGTAGACATCCATGCCGATTTCTTCGACCTTTTTCGCGATCGCAACGGAGGCCTTGATGCGCTCGTTCTCCGTGGGCGTGCGGCCCGTGGTGGGGTCAGTGGTGATGTCACTGACGCTGAATACGCCGATCTGCATGATGTGCCTTTCTCCCTGCCCGAGGTCCCGGGCTCTGTAAACAGTATACCGCAAACTAGATGCATTTGCATGTATCGATTCCTGTAACAGGGCAGGGCCGGGAATTGTTCCCGGCCCTGCCCTCAAGACTGTTTCAGTGGATAGGTTCGCTATTCTGCGGGATTATGGGCGGCGCGGCGGCCCGTAACGCGGGGGATCATGCCAGTGGTCCAATCCTGGAACCCGCCCGATCCGTTGCTTCCGTTGTCGCCCCTGCCACCCGGTCCGTCACCGGCTTTTGGCGCCGGCTTGTCCTGCAGGGCCTTTAGCAGGTCCTTCTTCTCCCGGCGGCCTTCCACGAGCTTGTAGAGGACCGGAACCAGGACCAGCGTCAGTGCTGTGGAGGACACCAGTCCACCGATCACGACGATTGCCAGCGGCTGCGAAATGAACCCGCCGCCACCCGTGAGGCCCAACGCCATGGGAGTCAGGGCGAAGACAGTAGCCAATGCGGTCATGAGGATGGGACGCAGGCGCTGGCGGGCACCGTGCGTGATGGCATCGGCAACGTTCATGCCCTGGCTGCCGTCATGTGGTTTGCGGTACTGGTTGATGAGGTCGATCAACACGATGGCATTGGTGACCACGATGCCCACCAGCATCAGCATGCCGATCAGTGACGGCAGGCCCAGTGGAACCCCGGTCACCAACAGCAAACCCACGGCTCCGGTTGCCGCAAACGGTACTGAGACCAACAGGATCAGCGGTTGTATAAGCGACTTGAACGCAGCCACCATGATCACATAGACGATCGCGATGGCGGCCAGCAGGGCCAGGCCAAGCTGTCGGAAGGACTCAGCCTGCTGGGTGGTGGCACCGCCGATCGTTGCCGTGACCCCTGCAGGCAGTTCCACAGCTGCCAGCCGTTCCTGCACGGCCGCGCTGACGCTGCCCAGGTTGGCGCCGGACGGCGTCACGGTGACCCTCGCGGTCCTCTGCCCATTGCTGCTGGTGATTGATACGGGAGTATCAACCTGCTCGACGGCGGCAATTGTCTCCAGCGCTACGCTACCGCGGGCTGTTGGGAGCTGGAGGGCCCGGACTGCGGCAATGCTGGTAAAGCGCGTGCCCTCGCCGATTTGCACAGGGTAGTCGTTGGTCTCGATCCGGACGGTGCCGGCCGGAATGGGGCTTACGGTGGATGCGAGGAAGGCGCCTACTTGCTCTTCCGTCAAGCCCGCGGCAACTGCTTTGGCGCGATCAACGCGGACTTGAACCACCGATTGTTTGGATGCAAGGTTCGTGGCAACTTCGGAGCTGCCCGGGACCCCTTCCATGGCCTTTACCATGGCATCACTTGCCGTCTGCAGGCCAGCGGAATTCGCCGCCCTGATGGTGATGTCTACCGTAGAGGAAGTTCCGAATCCACCCTGCTGGGATCCCACCGTGACTTTTCCGGCGGCTCCTTCCAACTTGCTGCGGACTTCGTCCTGGAGTTTTGTTTGGTTCACTTTCTCATCGGTGACTATGGTGAACGTGGAGTTGGACGAGCCGGTAGATGTGAGGGCAGCGAAGCCGGTTTGGGCATTTCCCGAGGTGACCTGCACGTCCTTGATGCCGTTGATGCCCTTGAGGGAGTCCTCAATCTTGGATGCTTCATCGCTTGTGGCCTCAAGGCTCGTGCCTGGAGGAAGGACCTGGCGCACTGTCATGCTGTTCTCTCCGGAGCGGCCCAACAGGTCCGTGGCCAGGAGTGGCGAGACGGCGATAGTGGCCACCAATATCAAAGCCGCTGCAGACAAAGTGATGACCGGATGTTTCTGAGTCTTCGCGAGAATGGGAAGATAACCGCGCTGGAGGCGACTCCGCTGCTCGGCCTCCCTGGCCTTCCCGGCAGCTTCCTCGGGGGAGGTTTGTGCCTCAGCTCCTTTTCGGGGAGAGGACAGGAACCAGTACGCCAGGACCGGGACGATCGTCAGTGAAACCAACAGTGATGACAACAGCGCGATGGTTACGGTCAAGGCGAAGGGCCGGAACAGCTCACCGGCGAGGTCACCCACGAATGCGATCGGGAGGAATACGGCCACAGTGGTCAAGGTGGAAGCCGTGATGGCCCCGGCGACTTCCCTGATGGAGGTAAGGATGGCTGTCAACTTGTGTTCGCCGTAGCTTAGATGCCGCTTGATGTTCTCGATCACCACAATGGAATCGTCAACCACGCGTCCGATCGCAATGGTGAGGGCACCCAGGGTCAGGATGTTCAACGAGTAACCCGTGGCTGAGATGCCGATGAACGTGATGAGCAGGGACAACGGGATGGACACGGCCGTGACCAACGTGGAGCGAACCGACATCAGGAAAACCAGGATAACCGCGACCGCGAAGCCCAGGCCGAGGAGCCCTTCGGTGGTGAGGTCTTTGATGGACTTCTCAATGAAAGGTGCTTGGTCGAAGACCTGCGTGAAAGTCGCGTTGTTGCCGAGCTCCTCTTCCATGGGCCCGACGGCGTCGCGCACCGCATGTGAAATGGCTACTGTATCGCCCTCGGGCTTCTTGGTGACGGACAGCGCCAGGGTGGGTTTGCCGTTGGTCCGCGTGATGGAAGTGGCGGCGTCGTCCTCGATGCTGACGTCCGCCACAGCCCCGATGGTTGCAGCACTCTTGGTGCCGGCCAAAGGAAGGCCCTTGATGATGTCCAGGGAATCCACGGGGCTTCCTAGCTGGAGGGACAGGGTTTTGCCCTGATCTTCAATGGTGCCGACAGGAACCAGGGTGCCGTTGTTCTTCAGCGCATTGCTGATGGACTGGACCGAAGCGCCTGTTGTTGCAAGATCCGCGGGGCGCGGCTGGATCAGGATGTGTTGGCTGGAGCCGCCGGTCACATCGGCGCCGCGGACGCCGTCGATCTTCTGCAAGCGGGGAACGCTGAGCCTCAGGAGGTCAGCGTTGAGTTCGCTCAGCGGTTTGTCAGAGGAGACCGCCAAATAGACGATCGGGAAGTCGCTGATGTTGCCGGCGATGGATTGGGGTTCGACGTCGGCCGGCAGTACCCGTTTGGCGTTGGAGATCGCCCGGTCAATCTGGTTGCGTGCCCGGTCCAGATTGGATCCGTACGTGAACACCATGGTGATCTGCGAAACGCCGTTGCGGGACGTCGAAGTGGTGGACTCGAGCCCCTCGACGCTGTTCAGGGCTGTTTCCAGCGGCTGGCTCAACTGCTTGTCCACAACCTCCGGGGAGGCTCCGGGCATGGAGGTCACCACGGTGATCTGCGGAAACTCGATGGAGGGGATGAGTTCCTGCTTGAGCGATCCCATGGTGATCACGCCGAACACCGCCGCAAAGACGGTGATCAGCGCGATCAGGGCCCGGTTTCCCAGGGACAGTTTGGCCAAGCGGAACATTGCATTGACTCCTGCGGTCTACGTAACGATTCGGCTGAGGGAACCGGCCGCAGCCCCGGGTATGGCCTAGCTTTGGATGGCGTTGGCCACTTCCAATTGCAGGGACCTGGCGGTGCTTGCTTCCAGTTCGGCGGCCAGGTCCGGATTCTCGTTGAGCTTGACGCCGTAGCCCGGCATCATGTCCTTGAGCTTGGACTGCCAACCCTTGAAGTTCTTGGGGAAGGACTTTTGCAACAGTTCGATCATGATGGGCACTGCGGTTGAAGCGCCCGGCGAAGCGCCCAGCAAGGCGCCGATGGAACCATCGCGTGAGGCAATGACTTCGGTGCCGAACTGCAGGACGCCACCCTTTTGAGGGTGCTTCTTGATGATTTGTACACGCTGGCCGGCGGTGATCAGTTCCCATTTGTCCCCGGCTGCTTCCGGGTAGTACTCGCGCAGCGCCTCCACCTTGGCCTCATGCCGCTTGGCAACCTCCTTGATGAGGTACGCGGTGAGGTCCATGTTGTCCTTGGCCACAGCCAACATGGGGATGATGTTTCCGGGCCGGATGGACAGGGGAAGATCCAGGTAGCTGGAGGTCTTCAGGAAGTTCGTGGAGAAACCGGCGTAGGGTCCGAAGAGGAGGGAACGCTTGCCATCCACGTAGCGGGTGTCCAGGTGCGGAACGGACATGGGTGGCGCGCCCACGGATGCCTGGCCGTAGACCTTTGCACTGTGCCGGGAGGTGATGGCGTCGTCCGTGCAGCGGAAGAACTGGCCGGACACGGGGAAGCCGCCGTAGCCCTTGCTCTCGGGTATGCCGGAGGCCTGAAGCAGGTGGAGTGCACCGCCGCCGGCGCCCACAAAGACGAACTTCGCGTGGATGCGGCCGTGCTCGCCTGATTTGGGGTGCTTGATGGAGAGATCCCAGCCACCGCCGGCTGCCCGGTTGATGTTGGTGACGTCGTGTCCGTAGTTGACCTCGGCGCCGCTGCTTTGGAGGTAGCCGGTCAGTTCACGGGTCAAAGCGCCGAAATCGACGTCGGTGCCTTCAGCCGCACGGGTTGCTGCAACGCGCTGCTTGCGGTCGCGGCCGTTGACGATCAACGGTGCCCACTTGGCAATCCGGTCCTGATCCTCGGTGTACTCCATGCTGCGGAACAGCGTGTTGGGCTTCAAGGCCTCGTACCGGGTCTTGAGGAAGTTTGCGTGGTCATCGCCAATGACGAAGCTCATGTGCGGGACGGTGTTGATGAAGCCCTTGGGAGACCCGATGACGTTGCTGTCCACCAGGTGGGACCAGAACTGGCGGGAAAGCTGGAACTGCTCGTTGATGTGCAGGGCCTTGGACGGGTCTACCGATCCGTCCTTTGCCGCAGGGGAGTAGTTAAGCTCACACAGCGCAGCATGGCCGGTGCCGGCGTTGTTCCAGGGTCCGGAACTCTCGAGCCCTGCTTCATCGAGTCGTTCGAACAGGGAGATGGTCCAGGTGGGTTCAAGTTGCTTGATGAACGCACCAAGGGTGGCACTCATGATTCCACCGCCAATAAGGACGACGTCGGCATGTTGAGTCTTGGAAATGAAGGTCACGATCAATCTCCGTTAGCGGCGGCACTGGCTGTCACAGAATATCCCCGCGCAGACTCAATACTGAAATTGCGGCGAATCGTCAAGGCTTTAGGCGGACGTTTGTGAAAACTTCGTTGAGGACCGGGGAAGCCGGATAGCTTTCCACCTTGTTGGACAGCGCCAGTGCCGAGATGGGGAAGGCGATAGGCACAGCCGGTACCGACGCCGCGATCTCTGCGTTGATGGACTGGTACTGGGCATTGCGGTCGTCGCCTTCAGGCATGGCCCGCGCACGTTCTATCTTGTGGAAGACTTCCGAGTCGGCGTATCCGAACTCTGCGCGGGTCTCGCCGAAAAGGGGCCCCAGGAAGTTGTCCGCATCCGCATAAGAGCCGTTCCAGCCGAGCAAGTGGAGGCCTCGGTCCCCGGCAGACTGTACCCTCTGGAGGTAGCCGTCTTCCCAATCGATGGGAACCGGCTTGATGTTGAAGCCGACAGCGACGAGTTGGCGGCTGATTTCGGCGTAGATCTTTTCCGGGGTGGGCATGTAGGCCCGTGTTGCGTTAAGCGGATAGTAGAACTTGAGCTCTTCTCCCTTGTAGCCGGCCTTCTTCAAAAGCTCCTTAGCCTTCTCCGGGTTGTACCCCAGGGAGGGAGCATTGTTGTTGAAGCCACTGAGCTTTGGTGGCACGAACTGTGATGCCTGGGAGGTGTTGTCGATGAAGAACTTCCGGATCAGCGCCTCCTTGTCGATCGCCATTTCAATCGCTTGGCGTACTTCGGGCTTCTCCAACGGTGCGACAGCCTGGTTGATGCCGAGGTACATCACAGAGAAAGGGTCACGCTGGATGATCTGGACACCCTTCTTGACCAATTGGTCAAAGGTCCCGGACGTCACAAGGTCATAGGCGTCTATTTTGTTGTCCAGAAGGGCTTGTTGGCGCGATTCCGCGCGATCGTAGGGGATGAAGTTTATGGTTGCTATCTGGCCCCTGTTGCCCCAGTAGCCGTTGTAGCTGGACAGGGTGATCTTCTTCTCGTCCCACTCCGTGAATACATACGGACCAGTGCCTACAGGATGGCTGGCGTAGCTGGAGATGGCCTGGCCATTGCGGACCTGGTCAAGGACATTGGCTTTCTGCGCCTCCAGGGCTGCCGGGGAAGATATTGCGAACGCCGGTAGTGTCAATGCCTGGAGGAACCCGGTGAAAGGGCGGGTCAGGTTGATCCGGACATCGCTGGCCGAGACCACTTTGCAGTCTTTGAAGATGGAGAACACCGGCTGGTCCGAGTAAGCCTTGAAGACGCTTTGGAACGAAATCCCGGGCGCTTGTTTTCTCAGGTCCTCGGGGAAGGTGAACCAGCGGTTGAAGTTGGCGCAAACCGCGGTTGCGTCCAAGGGGGTTCCATCGTGAAACGTGACGTCGGAGCGGAGCTTGAAGTCGTAGCTCAGCCCCTTGTTGCTGTCTTTCCACTCCGTGGCGAGGAGGGGGGTGGTTTGCCCTGTCTCGCCATCGACTCCCACGAGTCCTTCGAGGACCTGGCGGGTGACGCGGTATGACTCCGAATCGGCGGTCATGGCAGGATCGAGGCCCAAGGGCATGGATGCCGTGCCGAAGTTGAAAGTTTCGGAGGGCTCAGCGGGGGAGTTGGTGGTGGACGAAGACGGTGCGGGCCCCGGCATTCCGGTGCACCCTGCCAGTCCCACAGCCAGTAAGGCAGCTCCGAACTGAATGCTTAGGCGCCGCATTTTGTTGCTTGCCACTCTTGTCCCCTCAAGCCGGTTGGAATGCTGTGGCCGGCTTCGGCCAGACCGCGTTCCAGTCTAGTTGAACGTCCTGAGTGCACTTCCCAGCGCACCATCAGGATGCCCCCGGCTGCTCGAGGAAAAAAATACCCCCGGTCCTGCAACCGGGGGTATTCAGGTATCTGTGCGCAAGGGGGGACTTGAACCCCCACGCCCGAAGGCACAGGAACCTAAATCCTGCGTGTCTGCCAATTTCACCACTCGCGCTGGCTGGCAACCGGCCGCCTGGATGGACCGCCACTGCCATATACCGGCCTCCAGTGTACCCGTTACTTGTCCAGCTTAAGATCCCGCCGAAGCTTGGCCACGTGCCCTGTGGCACGGACGTTGTATTGGGCGAGGGAGATCTTTCCATCGGGATCAACCACAAAGGTGGATCGGATCAGCCCCATGTAGCTGCGGCCGTAGTTCTTTTTCTCGCCCCATGCCCCATATGCCTCGGCTACGACGTGGTCCTCGTCCGAGAGCAGCCGGAAGGTCAGCTGTTCCTCCTCGCTGAACTTGGCAAGTGCCTTGAGGGGGTCGGGGGAGACTCCCACAACTTGGTATCCGGCAGCCTGCAGGGAACCAAGCGTGTCGCGGAAATCGCATGCTTCCTTGGTGCATCCGGGGGTGGAAGCAGCGGGGTAGAAGTAGAGGATGGTTTTCCGCCTCCGGAGGCCCGACAAGCTCACGCTTTTGCCGGTTTCATCCTGAAGTGTGAAGTCCGGGGCGATGTCTCCCGGGATAAGTCGTTCAGCCAAAATGTGCTCCTTGCCAGTGATCGCGATTTCCCAGTTTAGTGGGAGAAGCCGCGTCCTCACCGCTTCCGCGCATATACTGTCGGCATGCCAGATATGGAGAGATGGCCCACCACCCGTTTGCTTTCGACAGCTGCACGCCTGGTGGAAATCTCGTGGAACGAAAAATTGAAGTCCATCGGCCTTACCCACGCCGGTGTCATTGCCATGCAGGTATTGGCTGCCAAGGGTGCCATTACGCAGGCGGCCTTAGCCGAAGTTGCGCGGGTCAAGGCCCAGACAATGGGAACCACTCTTGCGAGGCTTGAGCTGCATGGGCACGTCACGCGACAACGCAGTGATTCCGACCGCAGAAGTCACGTGGTGACCCTCACCGACGCCGGCATCGCAGCTCTTGCTGAAGCGGTAAAGCTTGAACAGGATGTCTTGTCGCCTGTCGCGGTGGACACCGCCCGCCTCCGAGAGGAACTTCGGATCGTCGTGCGGGGGCTGGCGGGCTTGCCGGCGCCGGAGCAGGAATCCCACGAGATTGACACCGACTTGCCTCGCGTCTGACGAACGCCTGTGGCCGGGGTTTCCTTCGGGAAGCTCCGGCAGAGCAACAAAAAGGCTCCGGATCGTGTCTACGATCCGGAGCCTTTCCTCTGTGGTGCACCCCCCGGGACTCGAACCCGGAACCCATTGATTAAGAGTCAATTGCTCTGCCAGTTGAGCTAGAGGTGCAGCTATTGTTTCGGGCCTATCCGAAGAATTCGCATTCCCCGTTGACCTCCGCAACGACAAATAACTATACACGACTTTTGGGCTCCTAAAGACCACAAAGGGCAATGCGTGACGCACGCCATTTGCTCGCCCTGGAAAAGGCTCGGCTTTAGAAGGCCTTGAGCAACAAAAAAGGCCTTGGAGTGATTTTCACTCCAAGGCCTTTTATTTAGTGCACCCCCCGGGACTCGAACCCGGAACCCATTGATTAAGAGTCAATTGCTCTGCCAGTTGAGCTAGAGGTGCATCTGTTGATTTTGATCCAACCCGGGAGCTTTTCTTTCCCCGGCGATCTCCGCAACGACATGTAACTCTACACGACTTCCGCCCAAGAGTGAAATCGGCACCTTAGCGCCCGCGGCTTCAGGATCCAGTCCTCAGAATCAGCGCAAAATCAGGGTTTCGGTTGTTGCTGATGACCCAGAGGGTGCCGTCGGGAGCCCGGGCTACGTCCCTCATCCTTCCGTACTGTGCTGTGAAATAGGCCACAGGGGCGCCGGTGTTCTCGCCGTCCAGTGGAACCGCCCACAGCCTTTGGCCTCGAAGGGCCCCGGTGTAGGCAATACCGTTCACGATCTCGAGTCCGCTCGGTGACGCGTCGGACGTTGATGGCCAGACTACCTTCGCGTCGATAAGGCCGCTTCGGCCAGGCGCTTCCGTTACCGTGGGCCAACCGTAGTTGCCGCCCGGGGTGATCAGGTTCAGTTCATCGTCCACATCCGGGCCGAACTCGCTGGCCCAGAGGCGTCCGCCACTGTCCCAGGCCAAGCCCTGCACATTCCGGTGTCCGTAACTGTAGACGGGGTTGTCACCGAAAGGATTTCCCGGCGCCGGGCGCCCTTCCGGGGTGAGGCGAAGGATTTTGCCGCCCAAGGCGTTCGTATCCTGCGGTTGCTCCCGGCGTTGCGAGTCGCCGGTGCCCACGTAGAGGAAACCGTCCGGGCCAAAGCGGATCCGGCCGCCATTATGGGTTGAAGCCTTGGACATTCCGGAGAAGATCACTTCAGGCTCGCCCAAGCGCAGCTGACCACTGGGATCTCCGGTCAGCTTCATCCGCGCAATCCGGTTGTCGCTCGGTGAAGTGAAGTAGGCATAGAGCCAGCCGTCCGTTGAGAAGCCTGGCGATAGGGCCAGACCCAGCAGTCCGCCTTCCCCGCCGGGGTCGACGTCGGATACCTCGCCTATGGTGGTGGCCTGGCCGTCCCGGATGCTCTTGAGCTGAGCGGAGTCGCGTTCGGACACCACGGCTGTGCCGTCCGGCAGGAAGACCACCGACCAAGGCAGCTGCAGTCCGACGTCGAGCTTCTGAACAACTTCTGGGGCGGGCGGTGACGCTGGAGTGCCGGGTGTCGTCGGAGTGCCGGGTGCCATGGAAGCGTTCGGTGTGGCCGCGGTGCCCGGGGACGATGGACTGCCCGTGCACCCGGATAGGGCCAGGATCAAGGCGAGTGCAGAGGCAGGCACCAGTCCCTCACCACGTTTCCAAGAGTGCCTGCCCATGTTCCTGCCTGCTGGTGTGTTTGAACGCAGTCTTTTGGAAGCCGTTGGCCGGGAATTAGTGCCGGCTGCGGCGGGGCGGCCGGAAACCGGCAGCTTCGGCATACGCGGACGATTCGAACCACACATCGGCCTCAGCATCGTCATATCCGGCGGTGTCTTCGTCGTGGTAAGTCATGGCCGAGGCGCTGGCCTTGACGGGATAAGCGTCCCCGGGAGCGCTGGAGGAGCCCGTGCCATAGGGGTGCTCGACTGCCAGGTGTCCGGTGCCCCCGGAATCTTCGGCCGCTGCGGACTCGGCTGCTGCAGACTCGGCGCCCGGCAGGGTTGGTGAGTGTGCACCGGTGTATTCGTGGTGATGGACAGGCGTGCCGCTCTGGTCCGTCCAGGAGGATTCCCACTCCGCTCTATCGGCTGCCTCATCGGCGGCTGCCGCATCGGTGCCTGTGGGAGAGCTTGCCGCAGGAGAACCCGCACGCCAGTCGTCGACGTCACCGGCGTCGGCGTTACCGGCGTCGGCGGCGTGAACCTTCGCGTCGGTGTCTATCACCGGTTCGTTCACCACTGGTTCCTCAATCACGGGTTCGGAAACAGCGGGGGCCGCGATGACAGGTTCCGGAACGGTCAATCCGGGCGTTGCGGTCGGCTCAACGCCGGAGGCGTCGTTTGCCGCGGAGTTGTCGACGGCGGTAAGCGGCTCGTCCCCACCACCGCCTGTGACGGGGGAGGCTCCGTGCCTTTCCTCGGACAGTCGGGGCTGGGCGGTGGCGGATTGGGCGGTGTCGGGCTCGGCGGTGTCGGGCCCGGCGGTGTCGGGTTCGGCAACGCGTGGTTCGTCGACGGTCGGGCCGCTGCCCTCCGCGGCCGTCTTGCCGAGGTTGGTCACCCCTGCCAAACCAGCCACGCCTGCTGCGGCTACTCCGGCATCCGGCATGGAGGCTGTGTTGCTGGGCTCGGTCGCCGCCGGGGCGCGCGTGCTGGAAACTCCGGAAAAGCGATCATTCGTGGGAGCTTGGCTTGAGGTGGTATTTCGCGTCTTGTTGCGGTTCATGAGCCACCAAACAATCGCGACGACCAAAACAATGACAATGACCCAAATTAACCAGTCCATGATGGAGGCCCTTCTGCTCACAGGGGTGCAGCTCGTGGTAATCCCGACGTTACGTGCCTGCTTATGGGCTGTCCAGCCTTTGACCTGCTGGTTCGCTTGGAATTGTCAGCTTACTTACTATATTGGGATCGAAAAAATTCGTGGCCCGGTAATTCCGTGACGTCGCCTAGTCTGGCTCCATGGACTTCAAAAGGCTGCAGATTCTGCGCGAATTGGCAGACCGGCAAAGTGTGGGTGCTACTGCCGAAGCCATGAATGTCACAGCTTCCGCGGTTTCCCAGCAGCTCAAAACACTGCAGGCGGAGATCGGTGTTGTCCTGGTGGAGAAGGTGGGCCGCGGCGTCCAATTGACCGAAGCGGGACTGGCCATGGCGGCAGCAGCATCGGATATTGCCACAGCCATGGCCAGGGCGGAGTCCACCATTGACACGTACCGTAAGGGTTGGCAAACGCGTGTTTCCGTAGCCTTCTTTCCCAGTGCAGCGGAAATGCTGCTCCCGGGAGTGCTGCACCAGGTTGCCGCTGTGGATGGGTTGACCTTCGAGGCTCACTTCGAGGATCCGGGAACGGCCCACTTCGCTCCCTTGGTGGCGGACTACGACATCGTGTTGGCGCACAGCGTGGACGGGCCCGAGGTTTTTGCCAAGAGGGGCCTGACTGTGGTGCCGCTGCTGGAGGAAGCGCTGGACGTCGCCATGCCCGCCGGGCATCCTTTGGCCTCCAAAGCCCGGCTGAGCCCGGAGGATGTTGTTGACTACCCGTGGATCGGTGTCCCGGAGGGGTTTCCGTTCGACACGGTGCTTCGCCAGATCGAACTCCATGCGGGAAGACAGGCCCTAAGGGGGCAGAGATACCCGGATCTCAGGGTGCTTGAGGCCTTGGTGGGCGCGGGGCACGGCATTTGCCTCCTGCCCCGATATACGGCCCGGGCAAGTGCCCGGCGCGGGCTGGTTCTTCGGCCGCTCACAGAAGTGAAAGCGAGTAGAAGCATAGTGGCTTTGTCGCGGCAGGAGGTTGCCGCCCGCGCCACGATCGCCATAGTCCTGGACATGCTCAAGAGTGAAGCCGCGGCTATCGCCAAGGAACTGAACGAATCACGTCCCATCACCTGAGTAGAGCCATCCGGACCGTGCCGTCCTTTGCAGCTCTTTGCAGCCCAGGTCGCAAAATCGCAACATTCGGGGGTATGGGCTTAACCCGGCGTGCTGGGACGTTGGTAGTTGCCCCGTGCACATAGACTTTGGACCATGAGTGACACCACCCAAATTGCGACAGACAACACGCCGGACATCAAACCCCGCAGCCGGGTGGTGACCGACGGCATTCACGCAGCTCCTGCCCGTGGAATGTTCCGTGCCGTCGGCATGGGAGACGACGACTTCGCCAAACCCCAAATTGGTGTTGCCAGTTCCTGGAACGAAATCACCCCGTGCAACCTTTCCCTGAACCGCCTTGCGCAGGGCGCCAAGGAGGGCGTCCACGCCGGGGGCGGTTTCCCGATGCAGTTCGGCACCATTTCAGTCTCGGACGGTATTTCCATGGGCCATGAGGGCATGCACTTCTCCCTGGTTTCCCGTGAGGTCATCGCTGACTCCGTGGAAACAGTGATGCAGGCCGAGCGCATCGATGGCTCAGTGCTCCTGGCGGGCTGCGACAAGTCCCTTCCCGGCATGCTCATGGCCGCAGCCCGTCTGGACCTCGCATCGGTCTTCCTCTACGCCGGCTCCATCATGCCGGGCTGGGTCAAGCTTGAAGACGGCTCGGAGAAGGAAGTCACCCTCATTGATGCCTTTGAGGCAGTGGGTGCCTGTGCCGCCGGCAAAATGAGCATGGAAGACCTCACACGCATCGAAAAGGCCATTTGTCCGGGTGAAGGCGCCTGTGGCGGCATGTACACGGCCAACACGATGGCCTGCATCGGCGAGGCCCTGGGCATGTCCCTTCCTGGTTCAGCCGCGCCGCCGTCGGCAGACCGCCGTCGCGATGATTTCGCACGCAAGTCCGGCGAGGCGGTAGTAAACCTGCTGCGCCTGGGCATCACGGCCCGCGACATCATGACCAAAAAGGCGTTCGAGAACGCCATTGCCGTCACCATGGCCTTCGGCGGTTCCACTAATGCCGTGCTTCACCTGCTGGCGATCGCCCGCGAAGCCGAAGTTGAGCTGACGCTGGACGACTTCAACCGCATCGGCGACAAGATCCCGCACTTGGGGGACCTCAAGCCCTTCGGCCGCTACGTCATGACCGACGTCGACAAGATCGGTGGCGTGCCGGTCATCATGAAGGCACTCCTCGACGCCGGACTGCTGCACGGTGACTGCCTCACTGTTACGGGCAAGACGCTCGCCGAAAACCTTGCCTCGATCAACCCTCCGGACCTTGACGGCAAGATCCTCCGCGCACTGGACAACCCGATCCACAAGACCGGTGGCATCACCATCCTCCACGGATCCATGGCTCCCGAAGGCGCCGTAGTGAAGAGTGCCGGCTTCGATGCTGACGTCTTCGAAGGAACAGCCCGCGTCTTCGAGCGGGAGCAAGGCGCACTCAATGCGTTGGACAATGGCGAAATCCACAAGGGCGACGTCGTGGTGATCCGCTATGAGGGCCCCAAGGGTGGCCCGGGTATGCGCGAGATGCTGGCCATCACCGGAGCCATTAAGGGCGCAGGCCTTGGCAAGGATGTCCTGCTGCTCACCGATGGCCGTTTCTCCGGCGGTACGACGGGCCTGTGTATTGGCCACGTTGCGCCTGAAGCGGTGGACGGCGGTCCCATCGCCTTCGTGGAGGACGGCGACCGCATCCGTGTGGACATCGCTGCACGCTCCTTCGACCTCTTGGTGGACGAAGCGGTGCTCGAGGCCCGGAAAGAGGGCTGGGAGCCGCTGCCCGCGAAGTTCACTAAGGGCGTGCTGGCCAAGTACGCAAAGCTGGTCCACAGCGCCTCCACCGGGGCGTACTGCGGATAATTCCTGCGGTGGACTCCGGCTGTCACGGGACGGCCGGAGTCCGGCAGGCGGACATGGCTGTCCAAATAGTGAGATACGATAGTGGTCAATTGACACGTATCTCACTTAGAGGGAACACTGAACGCATGATCACATTCGTTACCGTCGGCATCGTCGTCCTTACCAAGCGCGTGGCTTAGCCCGACTGGTAACGAACCGTCACGCGCAAACCCCTCGAAGAGCCGGAAGGCTGAGGGGTTTTTTTATTCCCCGAAGCAAGACCCATCTATGTAGATCCACTAAGGAAGAGTCCGATGAGCAAAGGATCGCCGATCAGCCCCTCGCTGATGGCTGCAAAGTCCGCTGGAGCCCACAAAGCTCCGGAAAAGGTCGACCGTACGGCTGAGGCCGTCGTCGTCGACGCTGCTGCACCTCTCTCTCCTGTACTTGGGCCGAACACCGTTGTACCCCCAACGGTGATGTCCGGCTCACAAGCAATTGTCCGTTCGCTCGAAGAACTCGGCGTGGACGATATTTTCGGTTTGCCCGGTGGCGCGATCCTGCCCACCTACGACCCCTTGATGGCTTCCAGCATGAATCACATCCTGGTCCGTCACGAACAGGGAGCCGGCCACGCCGCGCAAGGCTACGCCATGGTTACCGGACGGGTTGGCGTTTGCATCGCCACCTCGGGACCCGGTGCCACCAACCTCGTTACCGCCATCATGGATGCCCACATGGACTCTGTGCCGATGGTGGCCATCACCGGCCAGGTGTCCAGCGGAGTCATCGGCACCGATGCCTTCCAGGAAGCGGACATCGTGGGCATCACTATGCCCATCACCAAGCACTCGTTCCTGGTTACGGACCCCAATGACATCCCGCACGTCATGGCAGAGGCATTCCACCTCGCGTCCACGGGCCGCCCGGGACCTGTCCTGGTGGATATCGCCAAGGACGCCCAGGTTGGCCAGATGACTTTCTCCTGGCCTCCGAAGGTGGACTTGCCCGGCTACCGCCCCGTAGTGCGCGGGCACAACAAGCAGGTCCGTGAAGCGGCCAAGTTGATCGCTGCCGCAAGCAAGCCGGTCCTCTACGTGGGTGGCGGTGTAGTCAAGGCCCACGCCTCCGCAGAACTGATGGAACTCGCGCTGGCTACCGGCGCTCCGGTAGTCACCACGCTGATGGCGCGCGGTGCCTTCCCTGATTCGCATCCGCAGCACGTGGGCATGCCCGGAATGCACGGTTCCGTGTCCGCCGTGACTGCGCTCCAGCAGGCCGACCTCCTGATCACGCTCGGCGCAAGGTTCGATGACCGGGTCACCGGCGTACTGAAGACCTTTGCCCCGTTTGCCAAGGTCATCCATGCGGACATCGACCCCGCGGAAATCTCCAAGAACCGCACGGCCGACGTCCCGATCGTTGGTTCGGTCAAGGAAATCATCCCGGAACTCACCGAGGCCGTGAAGACGCAGTTTGAGTTGAGTGGGACGCCGGACCTGGACTCCTGGTGGGCTTTCCTGGGTAACCTTCGCGACACCTACCCGCTGGGTTGGACGGAACCCGAGGACGGGCTTACTGCCCCGCAGCGCGTGATCAAGCGCATCGGCGAACTGACGGGTCCTGAAGGCATCTACGTGGCCGGAGTGGGACAGCACCAGATGTGGGCCGCGCAGTTCATCAAATATGAACGCCCCCACGCCTGGCTGAACTCGGGCGGCGCAGGAACCATGGGATACTCGGTTCCGGCAGCCATGGGCGCCAAGGTTGGTGAACCGGACCGCGTGGTCTGGGCCATCGACGGTGACGGCTGCTTCCAGATGACCAATCAGGAACTGGCCACCTGCGCCATCAACAACATCCCGATCAAGGTCGCCATCATCAACAACTCCTCGCTGGGCATGGTCCGCCAATGGCAGACGCTGTTTTACGAGGGTCGCTACTCAAACACGGACCTGAACACAGGCCACGACACCGTCCGTATTCCGGATTTCGTGAAACTGGCCGATGCTTACGGCTGCGCAGCACTGCGTTGTGAGCGCGATGAAGACATCGATGCCACCATCCAGAAGGCACTCGAAATCAACGACCGCCCCGTGGTCATCGACTTCGTCGTCAGCCCCAACTCGATGGTGTGGCCCATGGTGCCTTCGGGCGTCAGCAACGACCAGATTCAGGTTGCCCGCAACATGACCCCGGAATGGGAAGAGGAGGACTAGGCATGAGCCGTCACACACTGTCCGTTCTGGTAGAAGACAAGCCCGGCGTGCTGACCCGCGTGGCCAGCCTCTTCGCCCGGCGGGCGTTCAACATCAATTCCTTGGCTGTGGGACCGACTGAGGTCCCTGGCATGTCCCGCATGACGGTTGTCGTCGACGCCGACGGCGACCTCATCGAACAGGTCACCAAGCAGCTCAACAAGTTGGTCAACGTCATCAAGATTGTTGAGTTGACTTCCGAATCTTCCGTACAACGTGACCACATCCTGGTCAAAGTACGTGCGGATGCCGCGACACGTCTGCAGGTTACCCAGGCTGCAGACCTGTTCCGTGCCGCCGTCGTCGACGTGTCCACAGACTCGTTGGTGATTGAGGCAACCGGTACCCCCGAGAAGCTCGCCGCACTGCTCTCAGTGCTCGAGCCGTTCGGCATCCGTGAAATCGTGCAGTCCGGCACCTTGGCCGTTGGACGGGGATCCCGCTCCATGAGTGACAGGGCGCTCCGCTCCGCGTGAGCCTTGCGTCCAGTACCGCAGCACCACTATCAATATCTACGAAAAACCACTCAAGAGGAGTTACGCAAGTGACTGAAATGTTCTACGACGACGACGCTGACCTGTCGATCATCCAGGGCCGCAAGGTAGCCATCGTTGGCTACGGCTCCCAGGGCCACGCCCACGCACTGAACCTGCGCGATTCCGGCGTCGAGGTCGTTATTGCGCTGAAGGACGGCTCCAAGTCGGCCGCAAAGGCCGAGGATGCAGGCTTCACTGTCAAGAACGTTGCGGACGCTGCCGAATGGGCAGACGTCATCATGATCCTGGCACCGGACCAGCACCAGCGTGCGATCTACAACGACTCCATCAAGGACAAGCTGACCGAGGGCAAGGCACTTGCCTTCGCACACGGCTTCAACATCCGCTTTGGCTACATTGAAGCTCCGGCCGGCGTTGACGTTATCCTGATCGCCCCGAAGGCTCCGGGCCACACCGTGCGCCGCGAATTCGAAGCCGGCCGCGGAATCCCGGACATCATCGCTGTTGAGCAGGACGCCTCCGGTTCCGCCTGGGACCTGGCGAAGTCCTACGCCAAGGCAATCGGCGGAACCCGCGCCGGCGTCATCAAGACCACCTTCACCGAAGAGACCGAAACCGACCTCTTCGGCGAGCAGTCCGTCCTTTGCGGCGGCGTTTCCCAGCTCGTCCAGTACGGCTTCGAAACCCTGACCGAAGCCGGCTACCAGCCGCAGATCGCCTACTTCGAGGTTCTCCACGAGCTCAAGCTCATTGTTGACCTCATGTGGGAAGGCGGCATTGCCAAGCAGCGCTGGAGCGTTTCCGACACCGCAGAGTACGGCGACTACGTCTCCGGCCCGCGCGTCATCACCCCCGAGGTGAAGGAAAACATGAAGGCTGTCCTCGCCGACATCCAGAGCGGTGCTTTCGCCAAGCGCTTCATCGACGACCAGGACAACGGTGGCACGGAGTTCAAGGAACTGCGGGCCAAGGCTGAGCAGCACCCGATCGAAGAGGTCGGACGCGAACTGCGCTCCCTGTTCTCCTGGCAGCAGCAGGACGCTGACTACGTTGAAGGTTCCGCAGCCCGCTGATCCTTTGGCGCTGGCCTGACCGCCCGCGCACTACGACGCCCGTCCGGTGAACACAGCCGGGCGGGCGTCGTCGTTTCTCCAGTAATTCCCCACCGTCTTGATCAGCCACCTTGGCTGTGAACTTCTTCACAACAACTACCGGTCCGGCCGTAACATCCCTCCCCGGCACCGGAAACCCTGCCCGGATTCGATATTCTGGGCTGGTCCGGGCGCCGTACCCCGGGCCACGCATCCGCTCCTTGTCCAGTTCTGTCCAAAGTTGTCCAAAGTAAGGTGCCACCCCGTGTCAGCCAGCAAACCCGTCGTCCTCCTCGCCGAGGAACTTTCGCCCGCCACAGTCGAGGCATTGGGCCCGGACTTTGAAATCCGACAGACCGACGGCGCCGACCGTTCCCAGCTGCTGTCCGCCATTGCCGACGTGGACGCCATCCTGGTCCGCTCGGCCACCCAGGTGGATGCCGAAGCCATCGCTGCGGCCAAGAACCTCAAGGTCATCGCCCGCGCCGGAGTGGGGCTGGACAACGTGGACATCAAGTCCGCAACGCAGGCAGGCGTCATGGTGGTCAACGCCCCGACGTCCAACATCGTGTCAGCCGCAGAGCTCACGGTGGGCCACATCCTGAGCCTCGCCCGCCACATTCCCCAGGCCAGCTCGGCGCTGAAGAACGGGGAGTGGAAGCGCTCAAAGTACACCGGCATTGAACTCTTCGAGAAGAAGATCGGAATCATCGGCCTGGGCCGCATCGGCGCTCTGGTAGCAGCACGTCTGCAGGGATTCGAAACTGAGATCCTCGCCTATGACCCCTACATCACGGCCGCTCGTGCAGCCCAGCTGGGCGTCAAGCTGGTGACCTTGGATGACCTTTTGGAAAACTCCGACTTCATCACCATCCACATGCCCAAGACGCCGGAAACTGTAGGCATGCTGGGCGCTGACGCGTTCCGCAAGATGAAGGAATCCGCCTATGTCATCAACGTGGCACGTGGCGGCCTTGTGGACGAAGAAGCCCTTTACACCGCGCTGAAGGAAGGTCAGATCGCCGGTGCCGGCGTGGATGTCTTCGTCAAGGAACCCAGCACGGACCTGCCGTTCTTCGAACTCGACAACGTGGTTGTTACCCCGCACCTCGGTGCGTCCACGGATGAGGCGCAGGAGAAGGCGGGCGTGTCGGTGGCTAAGTCGGTCCGCCTTGCCCTTGCCGGTGAACTGGTGCCCGATGCCGTAAACGTTGCAGGCGGGGTCATCGCTCCGGATGTACGCCCGGGCATCCCGCTGATCGAAAAGCTCGGCCGGATCTTCACTGCGCTGACCCACGCGTCCCTGACCCAGATCGACGTCGAGGTCGCCGGCGAAATTGCTGCCTTGGACGTCAAGGTGCTCGAACTGGCCGCACTGAAGGGCGTGTTCGCCGATGTGGTGACGGAACAGGTCTCCTACGTGAACGCACCGGTGATCGCCGAACAGCGCGGAATCAACACCCGGCTGATCACCACCCCCGATGCCGAGGACTACCGCAACGTCCTGACCATCCGTGGTGCCCTCAGCGACGGCTCCCAGATCTCTGTTGCCGGTACCCTGACGGGTCCGAAGCAGGTGGAGAAGCTGGTCGGCGTCAATGGATACGACGTCGAGATCCCCATCAGCGAGCACCTGGTTGTTGTGGCCTACGCGGACCGTCCGGGTGTGATCGGTACCATCGGACATATCCTGGGCATGAACAACATCAATATCGGCGGAATGCAGGTGGCCCGCCAGACTGAAGGCGGCCAGGTTCTCGCGCTCCTGACCATCGACAGTTCCGTTCCCCAGCAGGTACTTGAAGCCATCAAGGCCGGTATCGGCGCAGAGATGGTCCGCGAGGTGGACCTGGAGGACTAGCACTGATCCTCATCAGCTAGGTTCGCGTGCCGGCGACACACCTTGGCACGCAGGAGTGGCCGGTCTGCTTACAATGGCTGGGTCCGGGAATCGGACCCGGCAGCAGGCCGGCTACAACTTTTTGCACATACAGCCCGGTATTCCTCTGTGTTTTTTGAGGAATTACGGTGCGCGTGTGCGCGCCCGCAATCAAGGTCTCAGGGAGCCCAATGAACGCCGTCCAAAGGTTCATCAGAAGCCGTGTGCTGCTGCTGACCGCGGCCATTTTGATCGTCGCCATGTGCTTGTCCGTCCTCGTCCAGAGCCAGTCGCAGGCGGCTCTGAACAGGACAGTGGACGAGAACTCGCGGGGACTCTACGACATCCTGGTCCAGGCGAAACCTGACCAGCCACGAGATGGCGACGGCGGTGCATTGATTCAACCGGAAATTGCCAACGGCCAAGGCGGCATCAGCTTTGAGCAGTTGGAGAAGATCCGGACCATGGACCAAACGTCCGTGGCCGCTCCCATCAGCCTGGTCTCGCGTGTATCGCAAAACCTTGAGGCCCCGCGCCTGAACGCCATGGACTACCTCGGCTATAACGCAGGCCTTGCCGGCGCGATGACGGCAGGGGATCCCTCCGCCATGGACCCCGGCAAGTGGCCTGCCCCCGAATCCGTACTGCCTGATTCCCCGAAAAGGTACCGCCTGACCGCCTCGGCCACGAGCTCGGACGGAGCGAACCAGCAGACCCTTTTCAAGACCAGCGCTGAAGGCACCCTTGGCAAGGGCCGGCTGATCGAGGAACAGACTGCGGGGGGTACCAACGTTCGAATCGCGGGCCCCGAGGGCGAGACAGGCGTCAAGTTCCCGGCCCCGGCCCTGGGCTCGGAGCACAATCTCTTCAACCTCACCGTGGCGCTTCCGCTGGCGCCTGAGGTGACAGAGTCCGTGGTAGCCGTGGACCCCGCCGCTGAGCGGGCGCTGCTGGGCTCAGCGGGAGATTTCCTGGCACCTCTTGAGAAAGCTCCTCCGGCAGATGCCCGGGACGCCGGTGCCATCGGACGCCACTTCGAGAGTCTCTTCACCACCGGCCTCAGCATGGACCAGTTGGAACAAGGGCCGGATTTCCTGGGGGTCAAGCTAAAATACTGGGCGCCGCTGATGACGCAGTACCAGCAGGCCAAGCGCGACGGCCTTCTAACTGACCAATCCAAAGCCATCCCGCTGATTGTCCGTTCCGGTACCTCCCTTGATCTGAAATACTCGGTTAAAATCGAGGAACTGGACGCAAACGGCAAGGTGGTCAATGACGTGGGAACCGTGACACGGTCCCTGGACCAGGACTATCTCCCGTTCGTGTCCAAGTCGCCGTTTGCCCTCGAATGGCCGGGATCTACCGACTACAGCAAATTGCTGGGCAGCACGGCCTCCTTCAGCCAGGGTCTGTACAACCCGGCCACCTGGAGCACGGCATTTGCCGCCGCTCCAAAATACAAGGACGGCGACGAAGCGTCCAACGGCGCCTCTGAGAAGAGCGCCACACCGGGGGACTGGGTAACGGTAAACCGTCTCCCTGAAAAGTCCTCCTTCGGGGCACCTGTAGACCAAACCCAGCGTGAGCCGGTTGAGGAGCGTTCCTACCGCGAAGACCTCGAAACCGGCAAGAAGCCGGCCACGCCGCTGCCAATGGTGTACGGCACCTTCGATCCTGCCGCGGTCAAGGCTGCTGCCGGCGACGTCAACAAGCTGCCCCTGGGTGGCTATGACCCGACGCCGATGACGCTGAGCAAGGACGCTGAGGGCAAAAAGGTGGAGGGCGCGGAACTGAAGCCGTCCCTGAGCGCTACAGGTCTGGTGAGCCAGTCCGCAGGCGCCATTACCGATTACTACGGCCTCGCAGCAGCGCGTGGCTACGACAGCAATGCCGATGTCATCGACGCCATCCGTGTGAAGGCCTCTGCAAACGGCAACTGGAAGACGGCACAGCCTGAAGTGGAGAAGCTGGCCACCCAGATCCGCGAGCTCGGACTTGAGGCTACCGTCGTGGCTGGTTCAGCACGTGAAGATGCCAATATCTTTGTCCCTGGCTACAGCAAGGACGACGCCGGCAAGGAATCACCCTTGGGCACCGTCCAGCAGTCCTGGGTACGTCAGGATGCGGCCGACGCCGTCTCGGGTTCCCTTACCGGTACCAATATCACCCTGCTGTTCCTGACCCTGCTGGGGGCAACTCTTCTTACCGGTGCTTCTACAGTCAGCTATATCCGCCAACGCCGAAGCGAAGCCGGAATTCTCCGCGCCATGGGGTGGACGCAGAAACGGATCCGCTCCTGGGTCTTGGAAGAATTCGCTGTGGGAGCTGCTGCCCTCGCAGCAGCAGGAGTCATTCTTAGCTTGTTGAGCTGGAACGTTGCCACTGTAATCGTCTCGGTCACGATGCTTGTTATCTACAGCGCTGCCGCATTGCTGGCCGCCCAACAGCTGCGCCACCGAGTGGTCATTGATCAGGAACCGCAGCACGATGAACGCCTGGTGACAGTGGACTCGCCCCTGACGTTCGCCAACAGGCAGCTCACCACAAACCGCTTCAACTCGATCTCTCTGGCCGTGGCGGTCGGTGTGTTCGGTGCAGCAGTGGGTGCCCTGATTGCTCTCCTGATCGACATTCCCCGCGCAGCCGGCGCCAGTGCCTTGAGCGGTCTGGCCGCAGCCAGCATCGCACTGCCGAGCGTCATCCTCGCAGTTTTCGGCGTGGTTGTTGGCCTCCTCCTGACTTTGGTCACCGGCCGCTTCGAACTTCACGCCAAACGGGAGTACCTCGGTACCCTGCGCGCCATGGGCTGGAACCCGGACATGCTTGGCCAGGTCCGCTTCTTTGAAAACGCACTTGTGGGCACCGTGGCACTTCCCTTGGGTGTCCTCGGCGCCCTGGGACTGGGACTGCTCCTGGCTCCCTACGCGGCTCTTTGGGCCGGGCTGGCCGGTTTGCTGGCCGTAATTTGCTGGATTCCGATTGCAACGAAAGTAGTCAAATGACTGACAACCTCAACCCCGAGCTGGCGGCCACCCCGGAATCCGCGGAAGAGTCGCTGCAGACCCGTGCCAACACCATCGTGAGGGCAACGGATCACGCAACCCCCTTGGAACTGAGTCGGGTCACCATCCACTACGGTGGTGACAAGGGCGGCGCCGAGGAAGTGGACGTTGTAGACGACTTCAATCTCACACTGCATGCCGGCGAGATGCACTGTATCGCCGGCCGAAGCGGCTCCGGTAAGACCAGCATCCTGACGGTGAGCGCTGGACTTACGCTCCCGACGTCGGGCAAGGTCTTTTGGGAGGGCCAGGCGCTGGACACCATGGGCGACGACGAGATCGCGGACCGCCGCCGGGCATTGATTGGATACGTGGACCAAGGCGGTGCCTTGATCGACGGCATGAGCGCATTGGAGAACGTCCTGCTCCCCGCTGTGCCCGATGGCGAAGTGGAGCAGCGTACTGAGATGGCCAAGGACCTCCTGGACCTGGTGGGCCTCGGACGCCGCATGCGTCACCGTCCCGCCCAGCTCTCCGGTGGCGAACGCCAGCGTGTAGCGATTGCCCGCGCGTTGATCCTGGGAACCCGCGTCCTGGTGGTGGATGAGCCCACGGCCAGCCTCGACCGCGCGGCAGCCAACCGCATCATCGGCATTCTTAAGGACACCACCAGCGATGGCATTGCCGTCATGGTTGCCTCCCACGACCATGAGCTGGTACGGCTCAGCGATACGCTGACAGAACTTAACTAAGCTTTTTCATCCCAAAAAAAGGTAACTTCTTAGAGTGACGTCTCCAGAGAAATCCCCGTTCTACATCACCACCGCAATCAGCTACCCCAATGGTGTGCCGCACATTGGCCACGCCTATGAGGTCATCGCGACTGATGCCATGGCGCGCTTCAAGCGCCTTGACGGCCATGAGGTGTTCTTCATGACCGGGACGGACGAGCACGGACTCAAGATGCAGCAGTCGGCCGAGAAAGAGGGCATCACTGCCAAGCAGCTCGCTGACCGCAACTCGGCAGCGTTCCAGCAGATGAGCCAAGACCTGGGGATATCCCACGACCGTTTCATCCGCACCACGGATCAGGACCACTACGCCGCCTCGCAGGCCATCTGGAAGAAGATGGAAGCCAACGGCGACATTTACCTGTCCAAGTACGAGGGCTGGTACTCCGTCCGCGACGAGGCCTATTACGTCGAGGACGATACCGTGGTCAAGGAGGACGGTCTCCGCTACTCCAAGGAGACGGACACGCTTGTCACCTGGACGGCTGAGGAAAGCTACTTCTTCCGGCTTTCCAACTACCAGGACAAACTCCTTGCCCTCTATGAGGAACAGCCTGAATTCGGCGCGCCGCAATCCCGTTTCAATGAGGTCATCAGCTTCGTAAGGCGTGGCCTGGAAGACCTGTCCATCAGCCGTACCACGTTCGACTGGGGCGTCCCGGTTCCGGGCGACGAAAAGCACGTCATGTACGTCTGGGTTGACGCGCTCACCAACTATCTGACCGGCGTCGGCTACCCGGACATCGAGTCTGAGTCCTTCAAAAAGTTCTGGCCCGCCGATGTCCACGTCATTGGCAAGGACATCTCACGCTTCCACGCCATTTATTGGCCCGCGTTCCTCATGAGCGCCGGGCTGGAACTGCCCAAGCGGGTCATGATCCATGGCTTCCTGACCAACAACGGAATAAAGATGTCCAAATCCTTGGGCAACGTTGTGGCGCCGCAGGATTTTGTGGCGCAGTACGGCCTGGACCACTGCCGCTACTTCTTCCTCCGTGAAGTTCCCTTCGGGGCAGACGGCAACTACAACCACGAAGCCATTGTGTGCCGCATGAACTCGGACCTGGCCAACAACTTCGGTAACCTTGCCCAGCGTTCGCTGTCCATGGTGGCCAAGAATTGCGACGGCAAGGTTCCGGTTCCCGGAGCGTTCACCCCCGAGGACAGCGCTCTGCTGGCGAAGGCCGGGGAACTGCTGGAGACCGCCCGTGCCGCCTTCGACAAGCAGGAATTCAGCAGGGCGCTCGAGGCGATCTGGACTGTCCTGGGCGACAGCAATGCTTATTTTGCAGAACAGGCTCCGTGGGTGTTGCGCAAGACGGATATAGATCGCATGAACACGGTCCTGTACGTCACCTTGGAGGTTGTCCGCATTGTGGCGATACTCGCCCAGCCGGTCATGCCGTCGTCGTCCGCGAAGCTTCTTGAGGTGCTCGGGCAACCGGAAGGTGAGTCGCGTCAGTTCGCCGCCATCGCCACACCGATCGTTGCCGGTACTGAACTTCCCGCGCCGGCTCCGCTCTTCCCGCGTTACGAGGAACCCGCCGAGGCATAGACCCTCTGTCACATAACAGCCTTAAACATGAAACGCTCTCTCACTTCCTTCCGGTCCAACCGGGCTAGTGAGAGAGCGTTTCTTGTGAGTGCAATGAGGCGGGCGGGCGTTTAGGCGGTGGCCAGTCCCTCCACCGGTGACAACCGTGCCGCGCGCCGGGCAGGAATCACTGAAGCCAGGAGCCCAGCCACCACTGCCACCCCAAAAACCGCGGCCAATTGGAGCCACGGCACTGCGGGAACAACAGTGGCTACGCCTCCCAGGGTTGCTTGCGCGCCGAGCCAGCCGTAGACGATGCCCAAGCCTGCACCCATGATTGCGGCCACACCGGCGACGAGCACCGCTTCGATTGCCAGCATCCCGCGGAGCTGGCCCTTGGTAAGTCCAAGGGCACGGAGCAAGGAGTTTTCCCGCGTCCGCTCCAGGACTGAGAGCGACAACGTATTGGCTACGCCGATCAAAGCGATCACCACTGCAACGCCCAGGAGTCCTGTGACTACCAGCAACAGGACATCGATGATGCTGTTGAAGGTCACCCGCTCAATTGCGGCCCCGCTGACAGTGCGCTCATGTACGCCCAAGGCTGCCGCGATCTCCTTCTGCAGGGCCTGAACCCGGTCCCCGGAGACGGAATCATCCAGTTTCACCCACACCATGCCCGGCGTTTCCGGCAGCGCCCCGGCGGAGATGCTGGAGCTTTCAATGAAGGCGGGCACGTGGCGGGTACGCAGGACTTTGGCATTGAGGGAAACGGCACCGGACGTGGACGTGATGCTTGCCGGGCCTTCCGGAGAATCCTCAGGCAGGTAAACGGTGCCCGGGGACGGCTTCAGGTGGTTATCGCGCACCACGGAAGCGGCCTCGGAGGCGGAGAGACCGTAGACGGTTGCACCGCCGTCGGACGCCACTGCAGTGGTCAGTGTTCCCACTGGCTGCAGGAGCACTGCACCGCTGACACCGTCGAGTCCTTTGATCCGGGATAGTGCTTGGGCCGGATCGGCCCCGTCCACGGCGGTCTCAGCCGATAGGTCCACCGGGTAGTTTTCCGCCAAGGTGTCGTTGAACGCATGCCTGGATGTTGCCGCCCCGGTCATCATGAGTGAGACCAAGGTGACGCCGATCAGGAGCGCAGCGGCAGTAGCGGAGGTGCGGGCAGGGTTACGCGTCGCATTGACTGCGGCGAGTTTGCCAGGCACACCTGCCGGCGCAGCCAAGCGGCCGGCCAGCGCCACCACGGAGGGGATGAACAGCGTAGCGCACAGGAGTATGCCCACAAACGAGGCCGCACCACCGAGCAGCGCAACCAGCAAAGAAACATTCATGCTGCCGTACACCAGCAACGCTGCTCCGCCCAGCAGGGCCACCAAGCCCAGGACCAATCGGACCTTGCCGCGACGATTGCCTACGGAGGCGTCGTCGGCCGGACGGAGGGCGGCAAGCGGAGCGACCGCAGTGGCCGCCTTCGCGGGTACCAGCGCAGCCACGACGGTCAGTAACGTTCCGGCCACCAGGCCGGCAATGATGGCCGACGGCGGTACCGCCAACGTAGCGAACGCCTGCTCAGGCTGGGACTTGGCCCACGCAATCAAGCCGGTCATCAGACCAGTGGCAGCGACCACGCCCAGGACGGAGGAAATGAAACCGACAACGACGGCCTCCAACATGACTGACCCCCGGATCTGTGCCCGGCCGGCTCCCAGGCATCGGAGCAACGCCAATTCCCTGGTCCGTTGAGCCACCAGGACGGAGAACGTATTGGCCACCACCAGGGTGGAAACGAGGATGGCCACGCCAGCGAAGGCGAGAAGGACAACAGTCAGTTGGTCTTGGCCGGCACTGAGCATGGCCACCGTGGACGTGACTTTCTCCTGCGCCGTTTCCAGCACCGGGTCAATAGCCCCTGCTGCTTCCATGCGCCGGGCGATGTAGTCCTTCGCGGTGGAGACGTCTTCCCCGGGCTTGAGTACGAACTGAAGCCCTGAATATCCGGCGCCCGCGTCCTGGACCGCGTTGAGGACGGACGCGGAACCCACCAGCTGGGCAGCCGAGGATGAGAAGGGGTCGTTGGTGGCCTTCATCAGGCCGGAAATGGTCACCTTCGCGGTCTTGACTGGTCCTGCACCCCGCAGCTCCAAGGTGCTGCCGACCGTGAGACCCAGGTGCTCGGCCGTCTTGACGTCAATGACCGCTTCCAAGGCACCCGTTGGCATGGATCCGGAGGAAATCACCACACCCTCCAAGGATGCCGGTGCGGCATTGCGTAGCCGACCGTACTGTTCACCACCGCCAGCCACGAAGGTGACGTAGGTGGAACGTTCGGCATAGCCGTCCTGGACCGCGGGCGACGAAACCGCCGCGTCCACCGCGGCCTGGGTGAACGGTTCTCCGTTCCTGGAGGTAGCCACAACATCGGCATTGCGGTACGCCTCGCCGATGCTCGCGCCCAGGGACGCATTGGTGCTCGCCCCCACCATGAGCGTGGCCGAGAGGAACATGACAGACAACATGACGGCTAGCCCAATGGCGACGAACCGCCGGAAATGGGTGGTCAATTGGGAAAGGGCAACACGCAGCATGCCTTATGCCCCCAGCTTGCCAAGGGCAGCCAGCACGGAGTCCGCCGTGGGATCATGAATTTCGCCCACCAAGCCACCGTCACTCATCAATACCACGCGATCCGCGTAGCTGGCTGCCACAGGATCATGCGTGACCATGATGATGGTTTGTCCCATCTCCTGGCTGCTCCTGCGCAGCAATGCCAGGACCTCTCCGCCAGCTCTTGAGTCCAGGTTGCCGGTGGGTTCATCACCGAACACGACGTCGGGACGCGTCAGTAGTGCGCGGGCAACAGCCACCCGCTGCTGTTGGCCGCCGGAGAGCTCATGGGGCCGGTGCTTCAAACGGTCTTTGAGCCCAAGTGTTGTTACGACGGTATCCAGCCACCCGGCGTCGGCGGTCGTTCCTGCCAGGGCCAGCGGCAGCGTGATGTTCTGCTCGGCAGTCAAGGTGGGCACCAGGTTGAACGCCTGGAAAACGAAACCGATCCGCTCGCGGCGGAGCGCGGTGAGCTGACGGTCGTTAAGCCCCGTCAGTTCAGTGCCGCCCAGCACAATCCGTCCGGAATCGGATGTGTCCAGACCCGCAAGGCAGTGCATCAGGGTGGACTTGCCGGAACCGGACGGTCCCATAATGGCAGTGAATTTTCCGGCATCGAAGCTCACGGACACCTTGTTCAACGCAGTGACGGTGGTATCAGCCCGGCCGTAGCTCTTGGTCAGCTCATGAGCCTCCACAGCGGGACGAGCCCGGGCGTCTTGCGAGCCTGCCGGCCGGTTGGTTCCTGACGGGTGGGGGAGAGACGTGAATGTTGTCATGGTTCCACGCTATGTTTCGGGCCGCCCTGCCGGATCGGGCCAAGGGCCCATCATCCGGAAGGGTTGCTCATACCGTGGTCTGAGCATTAGGTCCCGGGAGCTACAACACCGGTCTCATACGCAATGACTACCACCTGCACCCTGTCCCGTGCGCCGAGCTTCGCCAGGATATGCCCCACATGAGTCTTGACCGTGGCCTCGGAGAGGAACAGAGCCGCTGCAATCTCCGGATTCGATAGTCCCTGCGCGATCAGCTGGAACACCTCGCGCTCGCGGGCCGTAAGGCGATCGACGGCGGCAGCATGCTCAGTCTGCTCCGGAGTCTGGGTCCTCAGCAGTGGCGCCACGTGGTCAAGCAGGCGCCTGGTGGTGGAAGGGGCAATCACGGCGTCTCCGCGGTATACGGTGCGGATGGCCTCGAGCAGTTCTTCCGGCGGTGCATCCTTGAGGAGGAATCCGCTGGCGCCTGCCTGGATGGCGGCAAGGGCGTACTCGTCCAGGTCAAAGGTGGTGAGCACCACGATTTTGACATCGGCCCGCTGAGAACCGGCAGGCTGTGCCGCTGCCTGTTCCAGAATGCGGCGGGTCGCTTCAATGCCGTCCATTCCAGGCATGCGGACATCCATCAGGACCACATCGGCAGCAGTGGCGTTCAGGGCCTGGACGGCCTCGATCCCGTTGCCTGCCTCGGCCACTACCTCAAGGTCCGGCTGTGAATTGATGAGCATGCCAAAACCCGATCGAACCAAGTGCTGGTCATCAACGAGTGCCACCCGGATGGGCGCAGGAACTTCAGGCATGGCTTAGGCCTCCGAATACGGGATAAAAGCGGACACGCGGAACCCGCCGCCCTGTTCAGGGCCTGCGGTCAAGGAACCATCGTAGAGGGAGACGCGCTCACCCATTCCCCGGAGCCCGTTACCGCCGCCTGCCGTGGGCGGATCAGCAGCGGCGCCCCGGCCGTCGTCGATGATCTCCAGCTGCAGGCCGCGGGCCTGCCACATCAAGGTGACACTTGCCGTCGCCTTAGGTCCTGCGTGTTTCATGACGTTGGTCAGGGCTTCCTGGATGATGCGATAAGCCGTGAGTTCCGCTCCGGCCGGAAGGGCCCTGCGGGGTACGCCGATCTGTTCGAATGCCACCTGCAATGTAGCGGCGCGGAAGCCGAGGAGGAGTTCGTCCAGGTCCGAAAGCCGGGGCTGCGGGCGGGTAGGGGAGTCGTCGTCGGAGCGGAGGATGCCCAGCAATCGTCGCATTTCGCCCAGCGAATCCCGGCCCGTGGCTGCAATCGTGGCCAGCGCTTCGGTAGCGAGTTCGGGCTTGGCAGCGGCAGCATACCTGGCCCCGTCTGCCTGGGTGATGATGACGGACAGCGAGTGGGCCACGATGTCGTGCATTTCCCGGGCAATGTGGGAACGTTCATCGGCAGCAGCCAGTTTCCGCTCCTGCATCTGCTCAACTTCCAGTCGCCGTGTGCGGTCCTCAAGGGCCTGAAGCTGTAGCCGGCGTACGCGTGTAAGGTCGCCCAGCGTCCAGCTCACCAGCACCAGCATCCAGATAAGCACGGTATAAAGCGCGCCGATGGTGAGGCCCAGGATGCCGGACTCGACCGTGGTTGAAAAGAGCCGGGTAGTGAGCATGACCCCGCCCAGCAGTCCGGCCAGGAGAACCGTTCGGCTCGCCCACGTGGGGCCGTAGGCAGCTGTGGCGTAGATGACCAACGGGACGGCAATTTGTCCGGCGACGGGTTCGGCGCCCACCGCCCACTGGATGAGGCACACCAGGATCACGACGCCGGCCGCCACTGCCGGGCGGGTGCGTCGCCAGGCGAGGGGCAACAGGAGGCTGCAGGATAAGAGGAACAGCCATGGCCGGTCCGCGATCAGATAGACGGGACCAAAGAGGAGAATGAGGAGGCACGTGGCCGTCATATCAACTTTGAAGCGGTTGATCCGGAACCACTCGTATATCTCGTGCCTTCTGTCCACGCTATGACTCTATGTGCTTGCTCCCGGGTGGGCATCATGCCGTGGTCTGACTCTCCTCCGCGGCACACCTTTACGGACTGTTCGAGGAGTGAGACGATTTTGACCAGCATGTGGATTGCTTGGCTAGATAGAGCTATGAGTGCAACGTCCATCAATCTCGCTGTCATCCCTGGCGACGGCATTGGCCCCGAGGTCATCGCCGAAGCCGTCAAGGTCCTGGAAAAGGCTGTCGCCGCCGAAGGCGTCTCCCTTGAACTGACCAACTACAAGCTTGGTGCACAGCACTGGCTTGAGACTGGCGAGACCCTCCCGGACGAGGTTCTGGCAGATCTTCGCACCCGCGATGCCATCCTCTTTGGAGCAGTGGGCGCAGCCCCGGGCGATACCCGTATCCCTTCCGGCATCATCGAACGTGAGATGCTGCTCAAGCTCCGGTTCAGCCTGGACCACTATGTGAACCTGCGGCCTTCCCGTTTGTACGGCACTGTCGGCAGCCCCCTGGCAAACCCCGGCAGCATCGATTTCATTGTGGTCCGAGAAGGAACCGAGGGTCCCTATGTGGGCAACGGCGGCACCCTGCGCGGCGGCACTCCCCACGAGGTGGCCACGGAAGTTTCCCTCAACACGGCACATGGCGTGGAGCGCGTAGTGCGCGATGCTTTCCGCCGCGCCAGCGAGCGTCCGCGCAAGCACGTCACGCTGGTCCATAAGCACAATGTGCTGGTCTTCGCCGGGCACTTGTGGAAGCGGACAGTCGAGGCCGTGGCCCAGGAATTCCCGGAGGTCACCCACGACTACCTGCACATCGACGCCGCCACCATCTTCATGGTGACCGACCCATCCCGCTTCGATGTCATCGTCACCGACAACCTGTTCGGCGATATCCTTACCGACCTCGCCGCTGCCATCACCGGCGGCATCGGCCTGGCGGCATCGGGCAACATCAACATGGACCGCACGGCACCGTCCATGTTCGAACCCGTCCACGGCTCAGCCCCGGACATCGCCGGACAGCAGAAAGCCGATCCCACCGCGGCCATCCTCTCCGCGGTGCTCCTCCTGGACCACCTTGGCTATTCCACGGCGGCCCGCAAGATCGAGGCGGCAGTAGTCGCCGACGTCGAAAGCCGCACCGGCGGGCCGCGCAGCACAGCTGCCGTGGGCGATGCCATTGCAGCCGCACTTTAGGCCCATTACTCAGGCGTAAGCTTGTGTTGAATTATTTACCTGCTTCCCTGGTCCATCGCTGAACCACACCCTTTTTGGGCCCGGTTCGCCCTGCCAGGTAGCTGACTGTGGAGGAAACATGACTCAGACTGCCCATGGCGTCGAATTCAGCCAGCAGCTTTCGGATACCCCGAAGTCTGCTGAGGAGCGTGCAGCCGTCCTGGCGAACCCGGGCTTCGGCGATTACTTCACCGACCACACCGCCGTCGTTGACTACAAGGTTGACGCCGATGGAAATGGCGGTTGGCAGAACGCCCGGATCGAGCCTTACGGACCCATTTCCCTGGATCCGTCGGCTGCGGTCCTGCACTATGGCCAGGAGATCTTCGAGGGCCTGAAGGCCTACCGTCACGCTGACGGTTCCGTGTGGACCTTCCGTCCTGAAGCCAACGCGGCACGGTTGAACAAGTCCGCGCGTCGCCTGGCCCTGCCGGAGCTGCCCGAGGAGTACTTCCTGGGCGCCATCCGCGAACTGGTGCAGGCTGACAAGGAATGGGTTCCTTCCGGTGATGGTGAAGCCCTTTACCTGCGCCCGTTCATGATCGCCACGGAAGCGTTCCTGGGTGTGCGTGCTGCCCGCGAAGTGTCGTTCCGTGTCATCGCTTCTCCTGCCGGGAACTACTTCGGCGGCGAGCTTAAGCCCGTCTCCATCTGGATCTCCCGCGAATACGCCCGTGCGGGTCGTGGTGGTACCGGTGCGGCCAAGTGCGGCGGCAACTACGCAGCGTCACTGATCGCGCAGCAGGAAGCCGAAGCCAACGGCTGCAAGCAGGTACTGTTCCTGGACCACTTCAATGACGACGCCGTGGAAGAACTCGGCGGCATGAATGTCTTCTTCGTCATGAAGGACGGCTCCCTGGTCACTCCCGCCCTGAGTGGGACGATCCTTGAAGGCGTCACCCGCATGTCCGTCATCCAGGTGGCCAAGGACATGGGCCGCGAAGTTACCGAGCGCAAGATCACCTTGGACGAGTGGCGCGACGGCGTTGCCTCCGGCGAGATCACCGAGGTCTTTGCTTGCGGCACAGCAGCAGTGATCACCCCGATCGGTGTGCTCAAGGACGCCACGGAATTCATCGGCTCCGAGGACGCGAAGGCCGGCGATACCACCATGGCCATCCGCCAGCAGCTCCTGGGTATCCAGACCGGAACCGTGGAGGACACCCACGGCTGGCTGACCCGACTGGTCTAGCTTTCGGCAAACAAAACTTACGACGGCGGTCCTTCCACCTGGCAACAAGCGGAAGGGCCGCCGCTCAGTTTTAGAAAATTTCCCGCTACCGATTTGAACGCCTGTGATGGATACATTCTGAGGCTAATCAGCCTTGTTTGCCGTTGTCCTGCGGGAATGTGAACTGGAGGTCTTTCACCGGACTGTCGAAGGTTCCGCTGGCTGGTGCTGAACTATTGGACTGATCTTTCCTGAGGGTTCCGGTGGCGCGAAGAGTGAATGAAGCATTGAAGTCCTTTGCCTTTGCAGGAACCTCAAAGATGGCATTAACTCCGTTGGAACTGCCGAAGATTCCGCCGGAAGCCTGCTGTCCCTGGTGAGATGTGAGATCTACGGTGAACGGCTCACCGCTGACATTCGTGACGGTTCCCAGAGCAATATCCTGAGTTACGGTGTAGTAGCCGTTGTCGTAACCTTTATCCGGACGCCACTGCATCCCGCTAATGCTGGGGTTGCCGCTGATCTTCAACCAAGTCTTCCCTTCCGGCGCCCAGCCGACTGCCGGGTCGTAGGGAAGACGTTCAGCGGTGTAGCTGGTTCCATAGAATGTCAGGTCGAAACCATTGTTCTTCTCGATCTTCAGGTCCCCTACTTTGCCTGAGCCTGCCGAGGTGGAATCGTAGCCGTCGTAGTAGGTGAGGGCGCTGGACTTTGAGTCGAGAGTACCGTCAGCAAGCGACAATGTCTGTGTCTTGCCTTCGTAGGTGACTGTGAGGGCCAAGTCCTTTCCGTCCCCCGGAACTGACATGGCCAGAGTCCCGCTCTGCGGCTTGCCCACGTTGTAGCTCTTGCCGCCAGCGGTGAAGGCAAGCACTGTTTTGCTCTCCGGGCCGCTCTTTCCCCCGCCGGTGTTGCTCCCTGAGTCCGCGAGACCTAGCATGAGTGAACCGAACTTGTGGCCGTCTCCTGCCTTGCGACGATCCAAAGGGCCGCCAATGCGGTCGGTGACTTTGGGGGCCTGCAGCATGATCATCGCATCTGGCGTGACGATCATCGTAGCTTTCTCCGCATCGGTTGATGAACCAGTGGGGGCTTGCGGACCGGAGTTCTGGATCCAGATGGCCTGCCCCGAATCAGCTGTCTCAGCATCCGGTTCCGGAATGTCGGGGTTGTTCGGGGGTTGCTTTCCATCCGGTCGGTACAGGGTGGAGTTATCGTTCTTCTGGCCTGTGTAGAAACCGGAGTCTTTCTCGGTTCTGATCTTTTCCAACGAGTCTCCGGGGACGGTCTTAAGGGAGACGGTGTCCCAAGTAGTCTCGTCGCTGCCAAGATAGTGGACCGGACCGCAGATGGCCTTGCTGGCGAGCACCTCGCCGTTGACCTGACCGTAGCAGCGAGAACCATCGCCTTCGCTGATGCTGGCTTTCACGCCGTCCGTAACGCTTTGCTTCCAGGCGTCGTCCAGAGCGGCGATCGACTTGTCAAAGCCTTGGACTTCTTTACCGTCGACCCGAAGGGTCTTGCCGGAACACGCAGTTAAGGAAAGCCCGAGAATCAATACTGTGATTGCCGTACCTTGCACGCGTCGCATAACCGGATGAACCATGCTTCCCCCTGGAGATAAATCGAGTGAGTGGAAGAACTCACTACTTACTGGGAGTGTACGATCACATACGTCAAGAAGTGGAAACTGCCGGCAAATAGTCCACTATCTGGATTATTGAGATCCGCGGATCATGCTAGTAGGGCTTGGGATGTGAGTGAGGGGTGTTTCAGTGCCAAGATGGGACAGTGACTTCAGAATCAATGGCGACTTCCGGTAACCCACCCACCAATGACCCACCTTCCCTGCAGCGCAGCAGCGACCTCACCCGTTTCCACTTAGCCCCGAACCCTGGCCCGATGAGCCTGGACGGTACCAACTCGTATGTCATTGGCGCCCCGGGTTCCCCATACGTCGCCATAGTGGACCCGGGTCCTGAAGACGAACAACACTTGGCTGTCCTGGCATCGGCAGGGGTTGTGGATGTAGTCCTTATTACGCATCGGCATGCTGATCATACTGAGGCCTCTGCGCGTTTTCACCGGATCACCGGGGCACCGGTCCGTGCTGTATTGCCGGAGCATTGCCACGGTGGTGAGCCCTTGATGGATGGCGAAGTGCTGACGGCGGGTGGCGTTGAAGTCCACGTGCTGGCGACCCCGGGCCACACATCTGACTCGGTTTGCTTCCATCTCCCGGATGACGGCCCTGCCGGATCCGTCCTTACCGGCGACACCATCCTGGGGCGCGGCACCACCGTGCTGGACTATCCGGATGGCCGGCTGGGGGACTACCTTGCAAGCTTGGACAGGCTGGAAGCGCTGGGGCCCGCAACACTGCTGCCCGCACATGGGCCTGTGCTCCCGGCCTTGGACGGGAAGTGCCGCGAGTACCGTGAGCATCGTGAGCAGAGGCTCGGGCAAATCCGAACGGCGCTGGGACACCTCGGAGTGGAGGCCTCCATCGCGGCGGTCACTGATGCGGTTTATCCCGACGTCGACCCTTCGGTCAGGTGGGCGGCGGAGACTTCCGTCGCAGCCCAGTTGGATTACCTCCGAAGCTGAACCCGGACTGTAGGCTTGAGCCCATGCGTATCGCCCGGTTTGTAGTTGATTCTGATCCCCTTTACGGCGTTGTTGAAGGCGAGCCCGGCAGTGAGGAAATCACTGTCATCAACGGCGACCCTTTCTTCAATGGCGTCGAACGTACCCACGTGAAGCACAAGCTCGAAGACGTACGACTCCTCGCACCGATCATTCCCCGCAGCAAGGTCATTGGAGTTGGCAGGAACTTTGCGGAGCATGCTGCCGAACTCGGCAACGAGGTTCCCCAGCAACCGCTGCTCTTCCTGAAGCCCAACACCTCTGTGATCGGCCCCAACGATCCCATCATCCTGCCTGAGTTCTCGGAGGAAGTTTCCTTCGAAGCCGAGCTGTGCGTAGTCATCGGCAGGATCTGCAAGGACGTTCCCGAGGACCGTGCGGACGACGTCATCTTCGGCTACACCTGCGGCAACGACCTCACCGCACGCGACGTTCAGAAAACAGACCTTCAGTGGGCCCGTGCCAAAGGATTCGACACCTCCGCGCCGCTTGGTCCATGGATCGAAACCGAACTCGACCACGAGGACCTGGCCATTCAGGGCCGGCTTAACGGAGAACTCCGCCAGGATGGCAGCACCAACCAGATGATCCGCGGCGTACGCGAGCTGGTCTCGATCGTTTCGCACGCATTTACCCTGCTTCCGGGCGATGTCATCATGACCGGTACCCCCGCCGGCGTCGGCCTGGTCAGCGAGGGCGATCGCTTTGAAGTGGAGATCGAAGGCATTGGCCGGCTCTCCAACCCGGTGGTTCGCCGCTAGGCTCCCTGCAAAACCTCAAGACGCCAAACCTCGACGGCGGCACTCGCCTCGCACATGAAAGGCGGGTGCCGCCGTCGAACGTTTCCAGCCGGGAAACTGATGCAATCCCAAGCGGTAAAGTTGGAACCACTATGACTACTGCTTCTGCGTCGAACGCTGCCTCCAGCGCCATTCCTGCCGTAAACGCCGAGACTCCGGTCCGCGTACGCTTTTGCCCGTCACCCACGGGAACACCGCACGTTGGCCTGATCCGTACCGCCCTGTTCAACTGGGCTTATGCACGCCACACCGGCGGCAAACTGGTCTTCCGCATCGAGGACACGGACTCGGCCCGCGACAGCGAAGAGAGCTACCACCAGTTGCTGGATGCCTTGAAATGGCTCGGCATTAACTGGGATGAGGGCGTAGAAGTTGGCGGACCGCATGAGCCGTACCGGCAGTCACAGCGTGGCGACATCTACCAGGACGTCATTGCCAAGCTCAAAGCCGGGGGACACGTCTACGAGTCGTACTCCACCCCTGATGAAATCGAAGCCCGCCACAAGGCGGCCGGCCGCGACCCGAAGCTGGGCTATGACGGCTTCGACCGGCACCTGACGGATGAGCAGGTGGCCCAGTTCAAGGCTGAGGGCCGCGAGGCCGTGCTGCGCCTGCGCATGCCGGACGAGGACCTGACGTTCAACGACCTCGTTCGCGGCGAGATCACCTTCAAGGCCGGCTCCGTTCCCGACTTTGCCGTTGTCCGCGCCAACGGCGCTCCGCTCTACACGCTGGTGAACCCCGTGGATGACGCCCTCATGGGTATCACGCACGTCCTGCGCGGCGAGGACCTGCTGAGTTCCACCCCGCGTCAGATTGCGCTGTACCGTGCGCTCTACGCCATTGGAGTGGCCGAGTACATGCCGGAATTCGGCCACCTGCCCTACGTCATGGGCCAGGGCAACAAGAAGCTTTCCAAGCGCGACCCCGAGTCCAGCCTGTTCCTGCACCGTGAGCGTGGCTTTATCCCCGAAGGCCTGCTCAATTACCTGTCGCTCCTCGGCTGGTCCCTGAGCGCGGACGAGGACATCTTCACGGTGGAGCAACTCGTGGCAAACTTCGACATCCACGATGTCCTGGGCAACCCTGCCCGATTCGACATCAAGAAGGCCGAAGCCATCAATGGAACCCACGTGCGGATGCTCGCGCCTGAGGACTTCAAGGAACGGTTGGTACCCTACCTGCGTGCTGCTGGTTTCGTGGGGGAAATCCTTACTCCGCGGCAGGAAGAGATCCTCGCTGAGGCAGCTCCTTTGGTCCAGGAACGTATCACCCTCTTGGGTGAAGCTCCCGAGATGCTGGCTTTCCTGTTCAAGGCCGATGACGCCATTGATGTTGCGGACGATGCCCGCAAGGGGCTTCCGCAGAACTTGGAGGAAGTGCTGGATGCTGCCTTGGCGGCGCTGGAGCCAATCGGGGAATGGACCGCGGAGAATATCCAAACGGCGCTCAAGAAGGCCTTGGTTGAGGACCTGGGTATCAAGCCGCGCGCAGCGTTCGGACCTGTGCGCACCGCCATCTCAGGACGCCGCATTTCACCGCCGCTGTTCGAATCCATGGTGATCCTCGGCAAGGACTCCTCACTCGCCCGTGTCCGCGCCTTTCGCGGCTAGAACCGGATCCAGTCATGGCCATCTCAAGTAGTTTCGGCACCATCCGCGGCGTCCTGTTCGATATCGACGACACGTTGGTGGACCTTGAGTACGCCATGACCACGGCACTCCGTGATGTCAGCGAACATCTCCTGCCCGGCCTGGACCAGGCCGGGTGGGTGAAGTTCGGGCGCATCTTTACGCACGAGACTACTCACTTCTACGACCGGTATCTGGCCGGCGAGTTGACGTTCAACGAGCAGAGGCTGCTGCGTGGCCGGGCAGCTTTGGGACATTTTGGCGTTGAGTTGCAGGACGGCGAGGAGTCCCGGACGTGGGTGGCCGAGTATCACCAGCGCCAGACGGCGTACGTGCGGGCCTTCGACGACGTTGAAGGCGTGCTGGATGCACTCGATGCCGCGGGGATTCCGTACGGTGCCGTCAGCAACAATGTGCATGATTACCAGCGGGCCAAGCTGGACGGTGCCGGCCTCTCCAGGATCAAGGTCCTTGTGGGCACTGACACAGTAGGTGTGCCAAAGCCGGATCCGGCGATCTACCTCGAAGGCGTGCGCCTGTTGGGAACCCGACCGGATGAGACGCTCTATGTGGGCGACAACAGGTTGCTTGATGCCGACGGCGCATCGGCGGCGGGCCTGATTGGCGTGTGGCTTAACAGGACAGGGGAAGCGGTGGAAGACTTCGCCGGACGCCAAGTGGACTCCCTGTCACGGCTGCTGGCCAAGGCTCCTACTCCAGCATAAGAATCGTGTGATGCAGGTAACGGCTTTCCGATTTGTGCAGGTGGCGAGACTCGGGTAGAGTCATTACTCGTGCTGAGGGGCACGGAGGGAAAAGCTGAGGGAAACCAAAGCGCTGAACTCCGGTCCGAAAGTCACTTTGGGATATGGTGTAATTGGCAACACTACGGTTTCTGGTACCGTCATTCTAGGTTCGAGTCCTGGTATCCCAGCTCTGAAAATCCGCATAAACACGCGGAAATTCAGATGTTTCAAGTCGCGGCGTCGATTTGGAGCGAAGCTGAAAGTATGAAATACTCATTCAGCTTGATCGCCGGAAACGGTGATAAAAAGTGCAAGGCCCCATCGTATAGCGGCCTAGTACGCCGCCCTCTCACGGCGGTAACGCGGGTTCGAATCCCGCTGGGGTCACCAACAAATCCCCCGGAACCATGGTTCCGGGGGATTTCTTTTTCCCCGGTTTTGCCCTCTATGCTTGCCTCGCTCCTGAGACAAGGATCTGACTGGCATGATGATGCTGTGACCGCAAATGATGATGAGACGACACCCCGGGCTACCCAAGCTGCCCTAGGCGCGGCAGCCGCCGTCGAGACCTTGGAAGCTGCCCGGGCGGAACTAGCGGCCACAAGCCTTCCGCTCGCGGTGCCGGAGGTGCGGGAAGCCCGTCAGTGGATCCGTGAGTCCCTGGCCCAGCTGGACGATTACGTCATTCCCCGCTATCGCAGCTTGGACGCTCCGTTGCTGGCCGTCGTAGGCGGTTCCACGGGAGCCGGGAAGTCCACGCTGGTCAACGCGCTGATCGGATACCCGGTGACTCGCGCCGGCGCTATAAGGCCCACTACCCGCCAACCCATCCTCCTGCACCATCCTCAGGACGCAGGGTGGTTTGAAGGTCATCGGATACTGCCGAGCTTGGACCGTATTCGAGGTACCGTGTCAGCGAGTCCTTTGCCGGCGCATCAGGCTGGGGCAGCTCCCGACGCGCAGTCCATCACCTCTTTGGTGCTGGTGGGACATGAATCAGTGCCTCAGGGAATCGCGCTCCTGGACGCGCCCGACGTCGACTCCATCTCTGATGACAACCGCAGGCTTGCCGGCCAACTGCTTGCTGCCGCTGACCTGTGGGTATTTGTCACCACCGCGAACCGCTACGCCGACGCCGTTCCCTGGCGACTGCTCCTGGACGCAGCTTCGCGGGACATCACCGTGGCCGTGGTCCTTGACCGCGTGCCCGCTGCAGCAGAAGAGGAAGTCAGGACTGACCTTCAGGCAATGCTCGACCGGCAGGGGTTGGGGGATGCCAAGCTTTTCGTCGTTCCGGAGAGTGCCTTGGATGGGCTGGGGATGCTTCCTGAGGAGGCCGTGATTGCGTTGCGTCGGTGGCTGGGAGCCTTGGCAGCCAATGCGGCCGGACGGGCAGAGGTGGCCCGACGAACACTCAATGGCGCAGTCAAAGCCGTCAGTGTCCGGTTGGAGGGGATCGCAGGTGCCGCCGCGGCCCAGGACGCAGCTGCACATGACCTCCAGGCAACGTGCGTCGCTGAGTACGAGCAAGCCCTGTCGCGCATTCTGGAGGCCACCAAGGATGGAGCACTGCTCCGTGGCGAAGTGTTGGCGCGCTGGCAGGACTTCGTGGGTACAGGGGAGTTCTTCCGGGCACTCGAGCAGAACATCGGCCGGATGCGGGACCGTGTAGGGGCCTTCTTCCGGGGCGAACCGGCTCCGGCCGTGAAGGTTGAAACCGCCATTGAGACCGGGTTGCAGGCAGTGATCCTGGACGAAGCAGCCAACGCAGCCGAAAACGTGGACCGACGCTGGCGTTCTGACCCTGCTGGTAGGGAACTCCTTGGCTCCGATGATCTCTCCGGGACCAGCGAGGGCTTCGACGCGAAGGCCGCAGCAGCAATTCGATCCTGGCAGGAAGGACTGATGGAGATGATCCGCACGCAGGGCCAGGGAAAACGAACCCAGGCCCGCTGGTTGTCCTTCGGCGTCAACGGGTTGGGCGCTGCGCTCATGGTGGTGGTGTTCTCCATGACGGCAGGCCTGAGCGGCCTGGAGATCGGCATTGCAGGCGGAACGGCCGTCGTCGGCCAGAAGCTGCTGGAGGCTGTTTTCGGTGAGGACGCAGTACGTCGCTTGGCCCAGCAGGCCAGGGATGATCTGCACACCCAGTGCCAACGGCTCCTGGATGACGAGAGGCAACGGTTCCTCGACCGCCTCGAAGCCGCCCATCCGGGCTCCGGGGATGAGCTCGCCCGGCACGCCCAAGCAATGCGCCGCTTGGCGGGGGCCGCATGAGCCGCCATGGCCAGGTCCGCGAATCGTCCCGGTTGCAGCGCAGGCTTGAATCGCTCAATACGGCGCGGGAACTGGCCGAAGGGGTCCTCCCTGACCCGGATCTGCAATCCGTGTACGAGGTCCTGGAGCGTGCCACGTCCCGGCGGTCGTTGTCGGCAGGGCACACTGTGGTGGGGTTTTTCGGAGCGACGGGTAGCGGAAAATCGTCATTGTTCAATGCTGTGTCCAACAGCGAACTCGCAACTGCCACTGCGCGGCGCCCCACAACATCCGCACCTTTGGCAGGCATCTGGGGCGAGGAAGGCAGCGGACCGTTGCTTGACTGGCTGGACGTCAAAGAGCGGCATACCCTCCCGCCGGTTCCAGGGCTCGCGGACGAGCAGACTGGCCTGTTGCTGCTGGATCTTCCGGACTTCGATTCCACCAGGGTGGAAAACCGGGAAATTGTCCAGCGAATGGTGGGCATGGTGGATGTCCTGGTGTGGGTTCTGGACCCGCAAAAGTACGCTGATGCCGCGGTGCATAATGACTTCCTTCGACCCATGGCCTCCCACGGTGCAGTCACGCTGGTTGTCCTGAACCAGGTGGACAGACTCAGTGCAACCGACGCAACCGCCGTGATGCAGTCTTTGGAAGGCATTCTGGAGCGGGACGGGCTGGGCAAGGTTCGGGTCCTTAGTGCCTCAGCGCTGACCGGCGACGGCGTCGCTACCCTCCGCGGGGCCATCCGGAACGTGGTGGTCCAACGGGAGGCGACAACACAGCGCCTGGCAGCAGACGTGGCCAAGGCCGCAGGGGAACTCACCCGGGCCTCCGGCGAGGGCGAAGCCCGCGGCATCAAAGGCAGCGCGAAAGCCCGCCTAGCGTCAGAACTCTCGACGGCGGCAAACGTACCAGTAGTGGTGGATGCCGTGCAGCGATCCTACAAGAGGGAGTCGGCCAAGAGGACCGGATGGCCCGTCACCCGGTGGCTGTTGCGTTTCCGGCCCGATCCATTGCGCAGGTTGAACCTGGGTAGGGACGACACCAAGCCTGAGCTGAGCCGGACCTCGCTGCCTCCTGCGGGCGCGCCCGAGCGGGCGAGGACGGATGCGGCCGTCAGGGACTTCGCCGACGAGGCCTCCGCAGGAGCACCCGGTCCTTGGCGTGCAGCTATCCGCAGTGCCGCAAGGGACGGGCGGGAACAGCTGCCTGACGCGTTGGATCAAGCTATCGCAGGCACTGACCTGTTGGCGGGCAAACGTCCCCTGTGGTGGATCCTGTTCAATAGCCTCCAATGGATTGCGCTTCTGCTTGCACTTGGCGGCCTCGGATGGTTGGGGGTGTTGGCCGTCCTCGGTTACTTCCAGATGCCGGTGCCCGAGGTGCCCCGAACGGAAGGGTGGCCGTGGCCTACCCTCATGGTCGCCGGGGGAGCGGTGCTGGGGATTGTCCTTGCCATCATCGGCAGGATCCTTGGAGGCTGGGCTGCGCGGGTCAGGGCGTCCAGGGCAGCGAAGCGCTTGAAGGCCGCGGTGGCATCAGTTGCCGAACAGAGGATCGTGGAGCCTGTGGAAGTGGAAATCACTCGCTTGAAAGCGTTCAACGCGGCGCTAAAGTCTGCGCGCTCGGGTTAGCGACAGCAACTTGCAATCGGCAGCTCAGAGGGCTGCGGCTGCGTCCCTGACTTTGATGAGCGTGCGCAGGTTCCTGGTAGTAGTGCCGGCTTTGTAGCGCGCCTTGGCCGAGAGCTTGCTGAACGGGCTATCCAACGTCCCACCGGCAGGGGCCAGCCAAGCGGAGGCTTCCGGGCCAAGCCTCACTTGTTCCACTCCACCCAGAGCTTCGCCTGCCTGGAAGAGTTCATCAAGCATGGCTGTATCCGAGGCAAGAGTGATGTAGCTGTGCGTGGATTTGTCATCCGCCGGGTACGGGCACGCGTCTACCAATTCCCCAACCCTCGCCGCGGTGAGGACAACCACCCAGGCGTCGTAACCAAACCTGTCCCGTAGGCATTTCTCGAACTGGGCCTTGACTTCCTTGGCGCTGAGTTCGCTCTGCAGTACCACGTTCCCGCTGGCCAGCAGCGTTTTGACCTTGGTGAACGGGCAGTCCTTGAGGGCTGAGGTCAGCTCAGCCATCTTGATGTTGATGCCGCCTACGTTGATGCCGCGAAGGAAGACGGCGTAGCTGCTGTTCACGTCAGTCGTTATTCTTGCGAAGGGCTTCAGTCAATACCCGGGCGGCGTTGCAGACCACCTCGGCGTGAAGGCGGCCGGGCTGGCGGGTGAGGCGTTCAATCGGACCTGAAATGGACACAGCCGCGATGACCCGGCCTGACGGTCCACGAACGGGGGCTGAAACCGAGGCGACTCCGGGCTCGCGTTCGCCGAGGCTCTGACCCCAGCCCCGGCGTCGTACGCCTGCCAGGACGGTGGGCGTAAAGCGGGCGTTTTGCAGCCCTTCCAGGAGGCGGTCGTGGTCTTCCCACGCCAGGAGGACCTGCGCGGCGGAGCCGGCTTTCATGGAGAGCTGTGTGCCCACAGGAATGGTGTCGCGCAAACCGATGGGACGTTCGGCGGAGGCCACGCAGACACGCCAATCGCCCTGGCGGCGGAAGATCTGCGCGCTTTCGCCGGTTGCGTCGCGGAGTTGAATGAGGACGGGGCCTGCGGAAGCGATGAGCCGGTCTTCACCAGCGGCTGAAGCAAGTTCAACCAAGCGGCTGCCCAGGACGAAGCGTCCTTGGATATCGCGGCTCACAAGGCGGTGGTGTACCAGTGCCAGGGCGAGCCGGTGAACTGTGGGCCGGGCAAGGCCGGTGGCAGCTACAAGTTGCGCGAGAGTCGTGGGCCCTGCTTCAAGAGCATCGAGTACTTGGGCCGCTTTATCAATGACCCCGACTCCACTAGAATTGTCCATGTAATGATATTGCCGTCTCAATATCTGAGATGCAAGTTGTTTCACTGGCCTATTTTGCGGCGGTGCTGCTTCAGTGGAACAAGAACAACGCAACAAGCCAACCGCAGTGAAGGGAGCAAGGCCGTGGGAAAGACACTGGCCGAGAAAGTCTGGGACGCGCACGTAGTGCGCAAGGGTGAAGGCGAAGGAGCCAATGCCCAGCCGGATCTTCTCTTCATCGACCTGCACCTCGTCCACGAAGTGACGTCCCCGCAGGCGTTTGAGGGCCTGCGACTGGCTGGCCGGCAACTCCGACGGGTCGACCTCACTATTGCGACGGAGGACCACAACACTCCTACGCTGGACATCGACAAGCCAATTGCGGACCTGACCAGCCGCACACAGATTGAAACCCTGCGCGCCAACTGCAAGGAATTCGGCGTCCGGCTGCATTCCCTCGGTGACAAGGAACAAGGCATCGTTCACGTCGTGGGACCGCAGCTTGGACTCACGCAGCCGGGCATGACCGTGGTCTGCGGCGACTCCCACACCTCCACCCATGGCGCCTTCGGTGCCTTGGCCATGGGGATCGGCACGTCCGAGGTGGAGCATGTCATGGCCACCCAGACGCTGTCTTTGAAGCCGTTTAAAACCATGGCCATCAACGTTGAAGGCACGCTGCGTCCGGGCGTCACCGCCAAGGACATCATCCTCGCTGTCATCGCCAAGATCGGGACCGGTGGCGGCCAGGGTTATGTTCTCGAGTACCGTGGCTCTGCCATTCGTGCGCTGTCCATGGACGCCCGCATGACCATTTGCAATATGTCCATTGAGGCCGGCGCCCGTGCCGGTATGGTGGCTCCGGACCAGACGACATACGACTACATGCAGGGCCGCCCCCACGCGCCGGAAGGTGCCGACTGGGATGCTGCCGTCGAGTACTGGAACACGCTGAACACGGACGCCGACGCGACCTTCGATGTCGAGGTCGACTTGGACGCCGATACCCTGGAGCCGTTCGTGACCTGGGGTACCAACCCGGGCCAGGGTGTGTCGTTGTCTGCCAAGGTACCGTCGCCGGAGGACTTTGGCGACGAGAATGCCAAGGCAGCTGCCGAGCGCGCCCTGCAGTACATGGGCTTGGAAGCCGGCACCCCCATGAAGGACATCCGCGTGGACACCGTCTTCCTGGGATCCTGCACCAATTCACGCATCGAAGACCTGCGCGCCGCCGCCGACATCATTCGGGGCCGTACAAAAGATCCCGACGTCCGCATGCTGGTGGTACCCGGTTCCGCCCGTGTGCGCCTGGAGGCGGAAGCGGAAGGCCTGGACAAAGTTTTCAAGGAGTTTGGCGCAGAGTGGCGTTTTGCCGGATGCTCCATGTGCTTGGGCATGAACCCGGATCAGTTGGAACCGGGGGAGCGCTGCGCCTCAACGTCCAACCGCAACTTCGAGGGTCGCCAGGGCAAGGGCGGCCGCACGCACTTGGTCTCGCCGGTCGTGGCTGCAGCTACAGCTGTCCGGGGCACGCTGAGTTCGCCTTCGGACCTTGAGTCCGCTGCCGCAGGCACACTGACCGGAATCGCAGTCTAGGAGGATCCCATGGAAGCATTCACCACCCACACCGGCATCGGCGTTCCACTGCGCCAGAGCAACGTGGACACAGATCAAATCATCCCCGCCGTGTACCTCAAGCGCATCACGCGCACCGGCTTTGAGGACGCATTGTTCGCTGCTTGGCGGAAGGACGAGTCCTTCATCCTGAACCAGGCCCCCTTCAATGCCGGCTCCGTACTGGTGGCAGGCCCTGATTTCGGTACCGGCTCATCCCGTGAGCACGCTGTTTGGGCGTTAAAGGACTACGGTTTCAAAGCCGTTCTGTCCTCCCGGTTCGCCGACATTTTCCGCGGCAACTCCGGCAAGCAGGGGCTGCTGGCAGCCCAGCTGGCGCAGGATGACATCGAACTGATCTGGAAGGTCCTGGAAAACCAGCCCGGAACTGAAGTCAAGGTTGACCTGGTCTCCAAAACGGTGGAGTGCGGCAACGTCGTTGCGCCGTTCGAGATTGACGACTACACCCGTTGGCGTCTTCTGGAAGGCTTGGATGACATCGGCCTGACCCTCCAGCATGAGGCAGACATCACGGCGTACGAGGCCACCCGCCCGTCCTTCAAACCGAAGACGCTGCCTGTAAAAGTGGATGCCCTGTAGCCACGAATGTGAGGTCACAAGCCTGCGGATAACGGACCGGCGGGCCCCCTTCGGGAGGGCCGGCCGGTCCTTTTTCGTCGGTCTCGGGTTGGAGCCCGATACGCGGGTCGCCGGGCGGTTCCATTTCGGATCGGTAAAGCGAGCTTCTATGCTTAGCTGGAGCCTTTGTAAGTTTGGGGGGCGAGTAGTCGTGAGGAAACCGGTATAGATGAGTAGTGTTCTGACAATCCGCGGTGGCGTCCCGTTGACAGGGCGTGTGACCGTTCGCGGTGCCAAGAACCTGGTGCCCAAGGCCATGGTGGCGGCGTTACTGGGCAGTGAACCATCGGTGCTGAGGAACGTGCCGGAAATCAAGGACGTCGAGGTTGTCACCAGCCTGTTGCAGTTGCACGGCGTGACCGTTGTGAAGGATCCCGTCTCTGGTGACCTCACCCTGGATCCCAAAGATGCAAAGACCGCCTCCAGCACCGCAATCGATGCGCATGCAGGCGATTCGCGGATTCCCATCCTGCTGTGCGGACCGCTGATCCATGCGATCGGCGAAGCCTTTATCCCGGATTTGGGGGGTTGCAAGATCGGCGACAGGCCCATTGACTATCACCTGAACGTGCTGCGCCAGTTCGGTGCCGTGGTGGAAAAGCGGCCGGGGGGCATCCACATTTCCGCCCCGAACGGTCTGCATGGAGCCAAGATTTCGCTGCCGTACCCGTCGGTCGGTGCTACCGAGCAGGTGCTGCTCAGCGCAACTCGTGCGGAGGGCATCACGGAACTCATTGGCGCGGCCACGGAACCTGAGATCATCGACCTCATTGCGGTCCTGCAGAAAATGGGCGCCATCATCAGCGTCCAGACCGACCGGACCATCCGGATTGAGGGCGTCAGGGACCTTCGTGGCTACAACCACCGCGCGCTCCCGGACCGCAACGAATCCGCGTCCTGGGCCTCTGCGGCGTTGGTTACCCGCGGCGATATTTTTGTTGAGGGCGCTTCGCAGCGCGACATGATGACGTTCCTGAACACCTACCGCAAAGTGGGTGGCGGAATGGACATCGGCGACGACGGCATCCGCTTCTACCACCAGGGCGGCAAGCTCTCCCCGCTCGTCCTGGAGACGGACGTCCACCCGGGGTTCATGACGGACTGGCAGCAGCCCCTGGTGGTTGCCCTGACACAGGCCGAGGGCGTCTCCATCGTCCACGAGACTGTCTATGAGAACCGTTTCGGATTCACCGAAGCCCTCGCACGGATGGGTGCGAACATCCAGGTGCACCGCGAGTGCCTGGGTAGTGTTCCCTGCCGGTTCGGACAGCGCAACTTCCACCACTCTGCAGTGATTTCAGGTCCCACTCCGCTCAGGGGCACCGACATCGACATCCCTGACCTCCGGGGTGGTTTCAGCCACCTCATCGCTGCGCTGGCCGCTACGGGCACTTCACGCGTTACGGGCATCGACATCATCAACCGCGGTTACGAGCGCTTCACTGAGAAGCTGGCCGGTCTGGGCGCCGATTTCGATATCACCACCACCAAGTAGCGGGGGATCCCTTGAAGGAATCGGCCAAGAGCCGTGCAACGTTCATGCTGCTGGCGGGTCTTGCGCGCCCGTTGATGAACATCCTGATGGCCAAGAAGTGGGATGGCCTGGAGAACCTTCCACCCGGAGGCTTCATCGCAGTACCAAACCACTGCACCGAGATCGACCCCATCGTCATCGGACATATGGTGTACAACCAGAAGCGGCCACCGCACTTCCTCGCCAAGACGGGCCTCTTCAAAGTCCCCGTGCTTGGTGCCCTGCTGCATGCCACACGGCAGATTCCTGTTGAACGCTCGACGGCGGGAGCGAACCGCTCGCTTCACGTCGCCAAAGAGGTGGTGGATGCCGGAGGTGCCATCATCATTTATCCCGAGGGCACACTGACCCGCGACCCTGAATTGTGGCCGATGAAGGGCCACACCGGAGCGGCCAGGCTTGCCCTGCAGACTGGAGCGCCCGTGGTGCCCATGGCGCACTGGGGTGCCCAGGAGGTTTTCCCCCGGTATGCCAAGCGATTCCACATCTTCCCCCGCAAAACTGTCCGGGTGCTTATCGGGAAGCCAGTGGACCTCAGTGCGTTCAGTGACCGCCCGCTGGATCGCACCACATTGACTGCGGCCACTGAAGTCATCATGGACGCCATTACGGAACTCCTGGAAACTCTTCGAGGCGAAGAGGCCCCGGCTGAACGCTGGGATCCGGCCATCCACAAGCAGTCCAGGCACGGCCGCTTCATCCAGGGCGGTTCTCCTGATGCCCACGAAGGTGAGGACAGCAAATGACCGCAGTGGACAGCACCCTCAACACTCCGGACATTGTGGCTGTTTTGGGAGCCGGTTCATGGGGAACGACGTTTGCCAAGGTGCTGGCCGACGCCGCTGCAGCTACCGGATCAGAGCGCAGCATCCGGATCTGGGGACGTCGCGCTGAAGTCGTGGAGCAGATCAACTCTTTGCACCGAAACGAGCAGTACCTCAAAAACATTGAGCTTCCGCCGTCCGTCACAGCGTCCACGGATGTGGAAGAAGTGCTCAAGGATGCAAACCTGGTGGTCCTCGCTGTGCCGGCCCAGTCCCTGCGGCCGCAGCTCGGGGAGTGGAAGCCGTTGCTTACCCCGGACGCTGTGGTTGTGTCCCTGATGAAGGGCCTGGAACTGGGCACTGATGCCCGGATGAGCGAAGTCATTGCCCAGGAATTAGGTCTTCCCGCCTCCCGCGTTGCAGTGGTTTCGGGCCCCAACCTGGCCATGGAAATCGCCAGGGAGCAGCCAACGGCTTCGGTTGTCGCTTGCAGCGACGCAGACACTGCTGCTGCCATAGCGCTGTGCTGCACGGCGCCTTACTTCCGTCCATACACCAGCACTGATGTTGTAGGGGTGGAAATTGGTGGGATCGTTAAGAACGTGATTGCGCTTGCTGTGGGCATCTGCGAAGGCCGGCAGATGGGCGACAACACCAAGGCTTCCGTTATCACCCGCGGACTCGCCGAGACGTCCCGGCTTGCGCTGGCCCTTGGCGGAGAAGCCCACACCATGGCCGGGCTCGCCGGACTCGGCGATCTTGTTGCCACGTGCTCCTCAGCGCTCTCACGCAACCACACCGCCGGCAGGTTGCTCGGCGAAGGTCTAAGCCTTGAGCAAGTTGCCGAACAGATGACACAGACAGCAGAGGGCATCAAATCAGGCCCGGCTGTGCACGAGCTCGCCGGTAAGTTAAATGTTGAAATGCCCATTACGGCTGCCGTCGTGGCGGTGCTTGAAGGCAGAATGTCCGTTGATGACCTTGGGCCACGACTGTTGGCCCGGGCACTGAAGTCCGAAGGCGACTACTGATGGTGACTGACCAATCCACCCCCGCAACCGGCCGCCCCCGTGTAGCGATTCTTTTTGGTGGGCGCTCAAGCGAACATGCCGTCAGCTGCGTTACCGCGGCTGGAGTCATGGGAGCGATCGACAAGAACAAATACGAGGTCATACCCATTGGCATCGCCAAATCGGGGCAGTGGGTTCTCGCCGCTGGCGACACCAGCGAGTGGTCCTTGAGCTCTGCCGCGCTACCTGAGGTGGCGCCGTCGGGCAGGACCGTGACCTTGGCCGAAGTGGGCGGTGAGCATCAGCTCATCGTGACCGAACCCAATGCGGTTCCCCAGGAACTGGGTTCGGTGGACGTCGTCTTCCCGTTGCTTCATGGGCCATGGGGCGAAGACGGGACCATCCAGGGCCTCCTTGAGCTTTCAGACACGCGCTACGTCGGCGCCGGCGTGCTGGCTTCGGCCGTCGGGATGGACAAGCATTTCATGAAAGTCGTGTTTGAATCGGCAGGACTGAGCGTTGGCCCCTACGTCGCTGTCACCGACCGCGAATGGAGCACTGACGCTGAAGCTGTTCGGAAGCGGGTGGACAAGCTCGGATTCCCCGTGTTCGTCAAACCTGCCCGCGCAGGTTCGTCCATGGGTATCTCCAAGGTCGACGCCATGGAGGGACTGAACGCTGCTATCGAGGAAGCCCGCCGCCACGACCTGAAGCTGGTCATTGAAGCCGGCATCGTGGGCCGGGAAATCGAGTGTGCTGTCCTTCAGGGACGCGGCACGGATGCCCCCCGCACTTCAATGCCGGGCGAGATTGCGGTGGCAGCCGGAGAGCATCAGTTCTACGACTTTGCTGCCAAGTATGTTGAGGACGGGGCCGCTGCCCTGAGTTGCCCGGCTGACATGCCCGATGAGGCAATCGCGCGGGTACGTGAACTCGCTGCCGTCGCTTTCGACGCCGTGGGGGCGGAAGGCCTCAGCCGTGTCGATTTCTTCTACACCCCGGCCGGTGAGTTGATCATCAATGAGATCAATACCATGCCGGGCTTCACGCCAAAGAGCATGTACCCGCAGATGTGGGCCGCATCCGGCCTGTCTTACGGGGACTTGATCGACGAACTGATCCATCTTGCGCTGACCCGCAAGACCGGGTTGCGCTAGCCCGCGGCCTGCAGGACCGCCACTACTTGCCGGACGGCAGGTTCTGCAGGTCTTCCTGTCCCACGCACTTCCCGGTTGCCTTGATCTTGCCAACCGCGGCTGCCAGCTCGGTCAGGACAGTTGCTGAACTGATGTTGGCCGCCTCCAGTTTCACCGGATCGATCAGGATCTCGGTGGCCGGCTCGCGGCCGAACGTGGTCAGGGTGTAGACGGGGTCGCCTTCCTTGATGAGCCAGTCGATGTCATTGACGCTCACGCAGCGATCCGTGGTGGGGCCGGGGACGTTCACGCCGCATCGGAGAATGACCTGCGAGGGATCACCCCAAGCAGCTGTGGCCTGGCTGTTGGTTTTGCGGAGGGCTGCATCACCGATCTGGTCCGGCAGGGCCACCATCATTGGTGCGCAGGCAGGATTGGCGGCGTCGCCGGCGGCTGTGACGTCGACGGCAGCCGCGCAAGCCGACAAAGCGGCAACGGATACGGACGCCAGGGTGATGGTCAGAGCGGTCCGGCGAAGTGTCTTTCGATGCATTCATCCAGCCTATCCCGCAAGCGCTGACAGGCAGATTCGCATTGTCCCGGTCACATCACTGCAGCAACCCCCACGCGGAGCGCCGCAATATTCTGTCGGTGGATCGCGATAGCGTGGTGCAGTGTCACGAGAAGATTGTGGTGCAGTGTCGAGAGAAGAGTTGAGAGCAGTGCCCGCAGAACAATTGACCGTCCAAGACCTTTCGGAGTCCGAGCTCCTTGCCCGGATATTTCCGCGCCTGCACCATAGCCCCGGTGTCCTGCTGGGGCCCGGTGACGATGCCGCGCTGATCTCAGCGCCGGATGGCCGGACTCTGATCTCCATCGACACCCAAACCCAGGACCAGGACTTCAGGCTTGAGTGGCGAAATGGTTACCGGACCACAGGCTACGACGTCGGCTGGAAGGCTGCGGCGCAAAACCTCAGCGACATCAACGCCATGGGCGGCAGCGCCACAAGTCTGGTGGTAAGCCTCACCATGCCACCGGAAACGCCGGTCGAATGGGTTGAAGCGTTTGCCGATGGCCTCACTGCGGCAATTGTTGGCTTGGGCGCCCCGGATTGTTCGGTGGCCGGCGGAGACCTCGGACGGGGCCGCGAGCTGGCCGTGACCGTCGCCGTCGTCGGAACCCTTGGCGGTGCGGCACCGGTGCTGAGGTCCGGAGCCAGTCCCGGTGACGTCGTGGCAATTTCAGGGACTCTGGGAAGGGCAGCTGCCGGCTGGGCGCTGTTGGAAAGCGACATTCCCTTGGAGAGTCTCTCTCCTGAGTTGCGGAGCTTGGTGGACAACCAATGCCGGCCGTTGCCGCCGCTGGCTGCCGGACCTTTGGCTGCGCAGACGGGTGCTACGGCCATGTTGGATATTTCCGACGGCCTGCTGCGGGATGGCAGCCGCCTGGCCGGAGCCAGCAGCGTGGTCCTTGATTTCGATCCGGTGGCATTGAAGATTCACGCCCTCTCCTTGGAGCCAGCCGCTGCGTTGCTGGGTGAAGAAGCCATAAGGTGGGTGCTCGGCGGGGGAGAAGATCACGGTTTGCTTGCTACCTTCCCGGCAGGAATTCAGCTTCCGCAGGGCTTCACTGCGATAGGCTCGGTGCAAGCCGTTGTCGAGCCGCCAGGCAGTGGCGTCCGGATTGCCGGGCAAACTGCTGACACCGTTGGATGGGATCACTTTGCAGACTAAGATCGCCGCGAATGCGCACGCCATGAAACGTTGGCTCGGCAAGGCGGAGGTGGTCCTCGGCAACCACAGCGACCGCCTCAACGCGATCAACATTTTCCCTGTCGCGGATGGCGATACCGGAACCAACCTCTATCTGACCGTGCGGGCGGCAGTAGCTGCCCTGGGCGCACCCGGACCGGACACCACGGAGACAGGCAACGATGTCGGTGCCGTCCTGTCCCGCGCGGGGCAGGCAGCCATGGAGCAAGCACGCGGTAATTCGGGCACACTTTTTGCTGTGTTCCTATGCGCCGCGGCCGAACCTTTGGCCGGAAAGTCGCGCCTCAGCGCGCCCCTGCTTGCCGCTGCGCTGCACAGGGCGCAGATTCGGGCTTGGTCGGCCTTGAGCGAACCTGTGGCAGGCACCATGCTCTCGGTCCTGGAAGCAGCCGCCCATGCTGCACAAGCCGTAGATGCCTCCCAAAGCGGCGACGACAGCAACCATGCTTTGGGGCTCTCGCTTGACGCCGTGGTGGAGGCCGCCTATCAGGCCGTTGTCCGGACCGAAGATGAGCTCGCGCAGCTCCACGAGGCGCATGTAGTGGACGCAGGGGGGGTGGGCATGTTGTTGGTGTTGGACTGCCTCCGTGCTGCCGTCCTCGGCGAGGAACTCCAGGACGAGATGCTTGATGGCCTCCATGGCTACAAACTGCAGGATCCCCATATCCATGAACACATGCCGGCTGACGACGGCGTGGAAGTCATGTGTACCATCAGTCTCTCACCGCTGAATGCGGCCATCCTCCGGCAACGCCTGGACGAAATGGGTGATTCGGTCATCATGAGCCAAGTAGGCGGTACCCAGGGCGCCGATGATAACGACGACGAGTCGAGCGTGGAGATCAGCTACCGTTGGCGCGTCCATGTGCATGTCCCCGACCCTGAGCCGGCCGTCGCACTCATACGTTCGCTGGGAGAGCCGACGGATATCGCCGTAAGCCAGCTGGCGATACCCCGTGATAACGTGCAGGAGGCGGCCGCCCAGGACCTGGCCACCGAAGAACCGGCAGGCAGCGAAACCACCAGCATCAGCGAAGCCTCCAATGCCTCAGGCCAGTCACGGCATGAATACTGAATTGGACCTGCCCCTCGAACGCAGGATCGGCAAGCGCTCGGCGGCTGTCATTGACAAGCACTTGGGTCTCAAAACGGCCGGAGCTTTGCTGAACTACTTTCCCCGGAGGTACTTGAGCCGCGGTGAACTTACACCCATCAGCAATCTTCCGCTGGATGAAGAGGTCACGCTGATTGCCCGTGTGCTGTCCAACAGCACACGCCAAATGCGGGCCAGGCGAGGTTCGATCACCGACGTTGTGGTGACGGACGAAGCCGGCGGCAGCGGTGTTCCAGGAACTTTGAAGGTCAGTTTCTTTAACGGGTTCCGGGCGAAGGCCGAACTCCTGGCCGGCCGTCGGGCCATGTTCTCGGGAAAGGTGACCCGCTACGGCGGGACCCTGGGCTTAACCAACCCGGACTTCCTTCTTCTGGATGAGGACCCCGAAGCCGAGGGTTCCATGGATCCCGAAAAGCTCGCGGCCATGCCCATCCCTGTCTATCCGGCAACGGCCAAGCTGACCAGCTGGTCCATCCATAAAGTCATCACTGCCTTGCTCCAAACCATGGACCTGGACTCCTTGGAAGATCCGCTTCCGGAAAGCATCGTCCGCCGGGACGGGCTGCTGAGTGTGGCTGAGGCATACCGGCTTATCCATTCACCGGCGATTGCCAAGGATTGGCAACGCGCCCAGGAACGTTTCCGGTATCAGGAAGCTTTGGTGTTGCAGACGGCTTTGGCACGCAGACGAGCCCAGTTGGCTGCAGAGGAAGCCACTGCGCGACGTCCTCGCGTGGGCGGTTTGCTCAGTAAGTTTGACCAAAACCTGCCCTTTACGCTGACTGCCGGCCAATCCGCCGTCGGAAAGACGCTGGCTGAAGAACTCGGACGTGACACTCCCATGAATCGGCTGCTGCAGGGTGAAGTGGGCTCGGGCAAGACGATCGTCGCCCTGCGGGCCATGCTGCAGGTTGTGGACGCAGGTGGCCAGGCTGCGCTTTTGGCACCCACGGAGGTCCTCGCGGCCCAACATTTCCACTCCATCCGCAAGACGCTGGGGGAGCTGGCTCGTGATCACATCTTCGGCGGTGCCGGCATGCTTGGCGGTGACTCCGCCCAGGAAGCCGTGCAAGTCACGCTCCTGACTGGTTCCATGCCCACCGCTGCGCGGAAACAGGCAATGCTTGATGCGGCATCCGGAAATGCGGGAATCGTCATTGGCACGCATGCCTTGCTGAGCGACAAAACCACTTTCCAGGACCTCGGGTTGATTGTGGTGGATGAGCAGCACCGCTTTGGCGTGGAGCAGCGCGACGCCCTCCGTGCCAAAGCGCAGCGGCCCCCCCATTTGCTGGTTATGACAGCCACGCCGATTCCCCGCACGGTGGCCATGACGGTTTTCGGTGATCTTGAGACCTCCATCCTTGATGAGCTTCCGGCCGGGCGTGCACCGATCTCGACGCATGTGGTGGGGCTGGCCGAGAACCCCGGCTGGGTAGACCGCATTTGGAAGCGTTCACGCGAAGAAGTCGAGTCGGGCCATCAGGTATACGTTGTGTGCCCCAAGATCGGCTCCGACGACGACGGCGACTTCAGCCCGGGGGAAACGGAACCAAACGACGCCGATCTCGCGGACGAGGGCCCGGCGCGCGAGCTCGCCTCCGTGACCGCCGTCGTCGAAAGCCTTTTGGACGAGCCGGCACTGGCTGGCGTACCGGTGGCGCCGCTCCACGGGCGGCAGGATCCGCAGTTGAAGTCCGAGACAATGGCTTCCTTTGCGGCCAACAACACCAAAGTGCTGGTGTCGACTACCGTCATTGAAGTGGGCGTCGACGTCCACAACGCTACCCTCATGGTGATTCTCGACGCCGACCGTTTTGGGATCTCACAGCTTCACCAGCTGCGCGGACGGGTGGGTCGTGGAGGCCTGCCGGGCACTTGCCTTCTGGTGACCACACTGGAACCCGGCCACCCAAGTCGTCGCCGGCTTGATGCCGTTGCTTCAACGACGGACGGCTTTGAGCTGTCCCAGGAGGACTTGAAACTCCGCCGTGAAGGCGACATTCTGGGTGCTTCGCAGTCCGGTGGACGCTCCACCTTGAAGTTGCTCCGCGTCCTTGAGCATGAGGACATCATTGCCCGTGCACGTACTGACGCGCAGAGCCTGGTGTCGGAAGATCCTGGCCTACGGCATCAGCCGGCACTTGCCGCCGCGATTGATGAATATTTGAACCCGGAGAAGGAGGCGTTCCTTGAACGCGGTTAGAGGTCCACGGATGAGCGCGGCGGGAGAAGCCCTGTGAGTCGGATCATCGCAGGGGTTGGTGGCGGAAACCCGTTGACCAGCGTCCCCGGAACGGCCACGCGTCCCACTACGGACAGGGTCAAGGAAGCGCTGTTTTCCCGCTTGGAGTCCTTGGCAATCATTGACGATGCCCGGGTCCTGGACCTCTATGCAGGCTCTGGATCCCTGGGCATTGAGAGTGCCAGCCGAGGGGCCCGGACCGTGGATCTGGTGGAGTTTGATGCCAAGGCAAGCGATGTTTGCCAGCGGAATGCGGATCTGGTGAACCAACTCCTGGGCGGTAAGAGGGTCTCGGTTCATCGTTCCAAGGTGGAGTCATTCTTGGAGCGTGCGGGGGATGGGGATATGTGGGACCTGGTCTTCCTTGATCCGCCGTATCCTCTGGATGAGCCGGCTTTGAGCGCCGTGCTTGCAAGGTTGGTGCCGCATTTGGATGACGCAGCCGTAGTGGTGGTGGAGCGGAGTTCGCGGAGCCCTGAGCCTGCGTGGCCTGAGGCCTTGGAGTGTTTCGCCGATAAGAAGTACGGCGAGACCAGGCTGTGGTTCGCGGAGCCGGCGTAACAGGCCGTCCCGTTAGCCTGTAATCCTGTCCAAGTCCACGCCTGTGAGGACGGTGGCCGGGTGGGGGCCGCGCGACAGCATTTGCGCTGTCCATTCAGGAGCCCAGGGTTTGCATGTGCCTACCAGGACTATGTTGCCTGGGTAGCGGCCCGCAAACATTCCAGTTTCAGCGTAGGCCGCAACGTCAGGCATGGCCTGGCGCAGTGCAGCCACTTGGCTACGCACGAGCGTCAGCGCTGGTTCGTCGCCCACGTTTACGATCAACACTCCATTCGGGCGGAGCCGACGTGCTGCTTCCTCATAGAATTCCCGGCAGGCGATATGGGCAGGGGCCTCGGGTCCGGAGAAGATATCCAGAATCACGACGTCGAACATCGCCGCGGCGGGAAGCTCCGCCAATGCGTCGCGGGCATCGCCGATGAGGGTGGTCAACTTGGTGCCGTCAGGCATGGGCAGTTTTTGAAGTACGAAGTCCAACAGCTCACGCTCAAGCTCAACGGCATATTGTTCCGAGCCCGGACGGGTGGCTTGGATATAACGGGCAAGTGTGAGGGCGCCTGCGCCCAAATGCAGCGCATTGATGGGCTGCCGGGTTTCGGCAGCCAAGTCAACCACGTGCCCGATCCTGCGCAGGTATTCGTAGAAGATTTCCGAGGGATCGGCCAGGTTTACATGCGATTGCTCGGCTCCACCGATGCTGAGGATGAAACCACCCTCAACAAGGCTGTCCTCATAGATGGTGGCGTGCTGTCCCGTGGTTCGGAGGAAGCGTGAGGCTTGGTGTTGGCCGGAGCCCCGGGGGTTCAGAGCCGGTCCTTGAGAGTGGCGAGCCGTCCTGCGGCTTCTTCCAGGACTTCGGTCTTCTTGCAGAAGGCGAAACGCAGCAGGCTGCGGGTGCGCTCGGCCCCTTCCGGATGGCAAAACACCGGAACAGGGATGGCTGCCACTCCAACGAGCCCCGGGAGGCGTCTTGCGAGGTCAACGGAGTCGCCGATACCCAGCGGTGCTGTGTCCACGTTGATGAAGTAGGTGCCGCTCGGGTTGTAGACGCCGAAGCCGGCTGCACGCAGGCCTTCAGCGAGGATGTCGCGCTTGCGGCGGAGTGTGTCGGCAATGCCTGTATAGAAGTCATCGGGCAGGGCAAGGCCTACTGCGATGGCGCTCTGGAAGGGCGTGCCGGAACTGTAGGTCAGGAACTGCTTTACTGTGCGCACTGCGGCCACCAAATGCGCCGGCCCGCTGAGCCAGCCGATTTTCCAACCCGTGAAAGAGAACGTCTTTCCGGCGGAGGAAATGGTAACGGTTCGCTCGGCGGCGCCGGGCAGCGACGTAATTGGCAGGTGCCGTACGCCGAATGTGAGGTGCTCGTAGACCTCGTCACTGACGATGATGGCGCCATACTTTGCAGCAAGTTCCACAATCATGGTGAGGACCGGCTCCGGAAAGACGGAACCTGTGGGGTTGTGAGGGTTATTCAGTAGGACAACCTTGGTGCGGGAGCTGAACGAGTTTTCCAACGCCGCCAGGTCTGGAAGGAAGTCGGGGGCCAGCAAGGGAGCGGTCACATGCTTGGCTCCAGCCATGCCGATGATGGCCCCGTAGGAGTCGTAGAAGGGTTCGAAAGTCAGGACTTCGTCGCCGGGCTGGATGAAGGCGAGCAGCGTGGCTGCGATTGCTTCTGTTGCACCCGTTGTGACGAGGACTTCAGTGTCCGGATCCGGGTTCAGCCCGTAAAAGCGCTGCTGGTGTGCGGCAATGGCTTCCCTCAGCGCAGGAACTCCCTTGCCCGGCGCGTACTGGTTGGCGCCCGCTGCGATGGCGGACCGGGCTGCGGCTTTGATTTCCGTGGGGCCGTCCTCATCGGGAAACCCTTGGCCGAGGTTGATGGCGCCGGTGGACAATGCCAAGGTGGTCATTTCCTCGAATATTGTCACTCCCAGCGTTCCCTCGGGAGAGAGCAGGTTAGCTCCCATGGCGGCCCGCTGCCATGGCGTTGCGTTGGGACCCGCTGTAGTGCCGACGCTCATATCAAGGGAGGAACTGTTGCCTGCGGATGCCATGTCAGACATGGTATCCCGGCAAAGCCATGGGGTAGGTTCGTCTCATGAGACGCGCGGTATGCCCTGGATCCTTTGACCCTATCCACAATGGACATCTCGAAGTCATCGCCCGGGCCGCCGGGCTGTTCGACGAAGTCATCGTGGCCGTGTCCACCAACTACGCCAAGAAGTACAGGTTCAGCCTCGAGGACCGCATGGAGATGGCGCGGGAAACATTGGCTTCCTTGCGTGGCATTATCGTTGAGCCCATGGGTGAAGGGCTGCTGGCGGAGTACTGCCGCCACCGCGGCGTCTCGGCCATAGTCAAGGGTCTTCGTTCATCCTCGGATTTCGATTATGAGTTGCCGATGGCCACCATGAACCGCCAGCTGACCGGCGTCGAAACCGTCTTCCTGCCCGCAGAAGCACATTACCTGCATCTTTCCTCCACCTTGATCAAAGAGGTCAACATCCTGGGCGGCGATATCTCGGATTTCGTTCCTAAATCCGTGCTGAAACGGCTCCTCGCTGGCGAGCCCCCAGCGGAATCGCCTCGTAAGGGGTAGGCTTGATGGGTACCTTGCGCCTTCACGCAGAGTTCCCCAAGCTGAAACCACCGCACATTCATGCGCGCCCGGCGTCGGTTTGAGTCCTCAAGCGTGATCAGGCTAAGATGGTACGTCGGTCATATGTTCTACAGGAGTTCTCATTAAGCGAGATGCAAGTTCGCCCTTGGCGCTGGTAGTCAAGGACCTTGGACGCAGTCCAGGGACCATGCGGACACTCAACGAGCATGTACCTGCGCCAAGTGACCTTGGTGTGGCGCTCATTGGCGTAAAGGAAGGCTCGGATATCGAGCTGGATCTTCGACTTGAGGCCGTACACGAAGGAATTCTGGTATCCGGAACCGTAGTCGTCGAAGTAACCGGCGAGTGCGGTCGATGCCTGGATCCCCTTGCGTATGACCTTGAGGTCAATGTGCAAGAACTTTTCTTCTATGAAGGCGTTGAGCTTTCAGGCGAAGAAGACGATGAAGAGCAACGTCGAGTCGAGTACGATCTGATCGATCTTGAGCCGGTGTTGCGGGACGCAGTTGTCACTATGCTGCCGTTCCAGCCGGTGTGCCGGGAAGACTGCCAGGGCCTGTGTTCCGAATGCGGAGCGCGCCTGGAAGACGAGCCGGGGCACCACCACGAGGTCATTGACCCTCGCTGGGCTGCCCTAGCTGATCTGGCTAAGACTGACCGGCAAACCGATTAGTAAGTGTTCGTCTAAGAGAGAAATGAGATAGCCGTGGCTGTTCCCAAGCGGAAAATGTCTCGCGCAAATACACGCGCCCGCCGTGCCCAGTGGAAGGCAACTGCCCCCAACTTGGTCAAGACCATCGAAAACGGTCAGGTTACTTACAGCCTGCCGCACCAGGCAAAGGTCGTCACTGACTCTGCCGGCACCGCGCTGTTCCTTGAATACAAGGGCCGCAAGGTCGCAGACGCCTAATCTGCCGTACAGGCTGACTAAGGATGTCTTCAACTGAAGAGCTTCTGAAGCGTCTCGGTGTCTCGATTGACACCGAGACGCTTCGTCTTGCTCTGACACATCGCTCATATGCGTATGAGAACGGCGGGATTCCCACCAACGAGCGCCTCGAGTTCCTCGGCGACTCCATCCTGGGATTTTCCGTGACCGATTCTCTTTACCGTGAGAACCCCTCGCTGCCGGAAGGCGAGCTCGCCAAGCGACGCTCCGCCGTCGTCAGCACGCGCGCCTTGGCCGGAATTGGCCGTGAGATCGGCGTGGGCGAGTTCATCTATCTCGGGCAAGGCGAGAAGCTGACTGACGGCAAGAATAAGGCCTCCATTCTGGCTGACACCATGGAGGCTCTGATCGGAGCCACGTATCTCTCGAACGATATCGAGACGGCTCGCCAACTGGTCATGCGCCTGGTGGGCCCGCTCCTCAAGGATGCCGGGGCGTTGGGGGCAGGAACTGACTGGAAAACGAGCATTCAGGAACTCACGGCGAGCCGACAATTGGGTGCCATTCACTATGCGGTTGAAGGCTCGGGGCCGGACCACGCCCGGACGTTCGAGGCTGTGCTGAACATCGGCGGAACTCCCTACGGCAGGGGCTCCGGCCATTCCAAGAAAGAAGCAGAACAGGAAGCCGCCGCTGATGCCTGGCGTGCTCTGACTGCCTTGGATCCCACTACTGCCGGTCCTGCTTCATCCTGAGCCCACATGCCTGAACTTCCCGAAGTAGAGGTAGTCCGCCGCGGCTTGGCCCGTTGGGTCCGCGGCCGAACCATCACCGGCGTGGACGTCCTCGATCCGCGCTCCATCCGACGACACACACTTGGAACCGAAGACTTCATCGGAAATCTTGAACAGGCCACAGTGATGGACGTCGTACGGCGAGGGAAATTCCTCTGGATGCCCCTATCGATGTCCAGCTCGCCCGAAGCCGGGTCCGGAACTTCACCTGAAACTGAGTCTGGTGAAGCTCTCCCGAAGGTGGCGCTGATGGCGCATCTGGGAATGAGCGGCCAGCTCCTGATGCAGGATCCTGAAGTACCTGATGAGAAGCACCTCAAAGTCAGAATCAGGCTCAGTTCCGTGGACGGGATGCCTGAGCAGCTCCGGTTCGTGGACCAAAGAATCTTTGGCGGCCTGTTCGTGACATCGCTGGTGCAAACTCCAGATGGAGGCCCTGGGGGCTTGGGCGAAGCACCTTTGCCCGAAATTGCTGAAGAAGCGTCCCATATTGCCAGGGATCCGCTTGACCCCTATTTCTCGTTCGACACGTTCTACCGGAAGGTCAAGGGCCGTAAGACAGGCCTCAAACGGGCGCTGTTGGACCAGTCGGTGATTTCCGGTATAGGCAACATCTACGCGGACGAAGCCTTATGGCGTGCCCGCCTCCACTACGCCAAGGCTACAGACACACTTCGCCGAGCGGATGCTGAGCGGTTGGTCGGGGCTGTGAAAGACGTCATGAATGCCGCCCTTGCCGCGGGAGGCACGAGTTTCGACTCCCTCTATGTCAATGTAAATGGCGATTCCGGGTACTTCGCACGGTCGCTCAATGCCTATGGCCGTGCCGGGGAACCATGCGGACGCTGTGAGGCTGTGGGCCTGCACAGCATCATGAAACGGGAACAGTTCATGAACCGTTCTTCCTATACCTGCCCAGTGTGCCAACCGCGCCCGCGGAATGGACGTTGGTAGTTCCAAAACTGTTCCGGAATCGGGGTCGCAATGGCAGACTGTCCCCATGAACAGCTTGGCGGTTCGAATCGCCATCGCAAGGATCAACGCCACCACAATGCGGGTGGCGTCAGTTCTATCCGCCGGCGTTGGCCTACAGGCCAGTCAATTCATCAAGCCCATCACGCCGGGTAAGCCATGATGGCGCGGCGCTTGGTCATTGCGGGCATTTGCCTTGCTGTGCTGATCGCCGCCGTCGCCATCATTCTGGACCAAATGGCAGGGAAACCCGGTCCTTCGGTTGCCCAGAGCCCATCCTCTTCCGCCCCAAGTGCTGCTGGCTCCAACCCCACTGCTGCAGTGACAGTCCCGGGCAGTGCAGGGGCGCCAGCCGTCAATCCTCCGTCCGGCAGCCCGACGTCGGGCGCCGAAGGCAGCGGCAATGGGGACAGCAGCGCAGGCAACAACGGCGAGGGCGACGGTGGCCCGTCCACAGCCAAACCGCTCGAGGTCCTGCCGCCGGTAGCTGCCACCCCTACAGGATTGCCTGAGCCCTCTGCCCCGGCGCCATTGATCAGCACCTTGCCTGAACCGGGCCGCGCAACCGGTGAAGTGGTGGAGGGTTGGCCCGCCGGCGTTCTGACCTTGCCCGAAGGAACAACCATCGGCTCAACGTCAGTGTCGACCTCTGGTGATGTCCTCCAGGTGGCTGCTGATGGCATCGTTTCCAAGTCACAGGCCGACGTGTTGGCGTTCTTCCGCCAGTCGATGGTGTCCCACGGATTCTGGTCCGAGGCGGCGCCGGCTGCGGATGGGGCCCTGGCCGAACGATTTGTTCGAGGCACAGACACGATAACGGTTTCGGTCTCGACGACAGGTACAGGCAACTCACGATTCCAGCTTTTGGGCAGCCTGCACACGGCGGCGGACTAGGGGGCAGTGATGTACATTTCACTCTCGGACCGAGGCAAACGGGACAAGCCGGAGGGAACACGAACGGCACTATCGAGCGAAGTGCCGTTCCGTTTGTCTCCAGTCATTCTCTGGTTGGGCATCGTGAGCATGGTGACCGATGTTTCCTCGGAATCGGTCACCGCGATCCTCCCGTTATACGTGACGGGATTCCTGGGCCTGTCCACCATTGCCTTCGGATTCATCGACGGCATCAACCAAGGCGCCAGTGCGATTGTCAGGATCGCTGCCGGTTGGGCTGCCGATCGCAGCGGACACCCAAAACGAATTGCTTTGGCCGGTTACGGCTTGTCCATGCTCGCCAGGATCGGGTTCCTTTTCGCAGGCGGGTTCTGGGCAATTGCTGCGATTGTTACCGGTGACAGGATCGGCAAGGGAATCCGCACGGCACCGCGGGACGCCCTCATTTCTGTGTCAGCGCAGCCAGAACATTTGGCTCGTTCCTTTGGCGTGCACAGGATGTTGGACAATATCGGCGCGGCAGCCGGGCCGATGATCGCCTTCTTCGTGTTGTTGATGATTCCCAACGGTTTCAGCACAGTGTTCGTAGTGTCACTGGCATTCGCTGTGATCGGTGTTGCCGTCCTCGCCCTGGTGGTGCCTGATGCCAGGGCGCATGGTCTTAAGGACGCTGAGGAACGTGAGGGTCGGCGCCTCTTCGCCTTTTCCTGGTCCCACCTTAGGGAACCGGGGCTGGGCAGGCTGCTGATTGCCGCGGGATTGCTGGGCTTGGTCACCATTGGTGACGGCTTCATCTATCTGGTGCTGCAAGCGCGGGATTCTTTCGCGGTGCAATGGTTTCCGCTGTTGTTCGTAGGTACGAACGTCGTGTTCCTCGCGTTTGCCATCCCGCTTGGACGGTTCGCGGACCGGGTGGGAAAAATCCCCGTTTTCGTGGGCGGGCACATCGCATTGCTTACAACGTACCTTCTTGCGGCGGCACCTTTCGGGGGGCTCTGGGCGACTGTGGGTTGCCTGATCCTCCTTGGGGTGTTCTACGCAGCCACCGACGGCGTCCTGGCCGCCTTGGCCAGCCAACTGACACCGGCGGGGAAGCTCGCCACAGGTATCGCCTCTGCACAGACAGTAGTGGCACTCACCCGAATGATGGCGTCAGCAGGTTTTGGTGTCCTTTGGTACGCAGTTGGTGCCCCTACGGCCATGGTGGTGGCGGGAGGATTGCTCGCTTGCGCTGTTGTGGCTGTCGCCTTCATCCTGCGTGGCGCCCGGGTTGCATAGGCACGGGGCGCGACTGACTGGAATGATGCGGGCAGCGTGTCATGAGCGCCGCTCCGGACACCTGACGGCGTTTGAAGCTGCTGTCCTGGACCGCAACTGGAGACAGTTGGCTTGTGCTAGGCAGCCTGTCTGCGAAGACGCTGATCTCAATTCACAACACCGTCGAGTGTCCGTCCATCTCTCCCGACGGCAAGCGGATTCCGTATGAGAAGAACGACGGCGGGGCGCCGGCAGCGCACTGGAATGCCGCGTTCCCTGATCTTGCTACGAGACAGGAAACCCTGCTTTCGGAGAAGCGCAGCATTGATGACCAGCTCGAGATGCGTGATAGCCCAGTGCGGTTCGTTGACGGCAATCCGCAGAACATAGTCCGCTGGGTCCGGCCCGGAGTTCGGAGGCCGGACACCAGCGGAAGTAGTTACACGTGACTATCTGTCAGCACGTCCGCAGCAACCCGCAGAGGAGCCCCCCGGTTTGTGTGGGACTCGGAGTAGGTGAAGGACTGGGAGTTGCGGCTGCCGTCGCGGTGGCGGTGGGCGTCGCCGTCGGTGACGGCGTTGCCGCGGCCGTTGCAGTGGCCGTTGGAGTAGCTGTGGCCGTTGGCGCAACCTGCTGCTGGGCAGGCGCCGCTGTGGAGTACACCACATCGACGAAGTAGTTCGTGGCGTTCCAGGAACTAGTGGGCATGACGCCTCCCGAACCGTACCGGTACCGTCCGTTGTTCGGGCCGGTGGCTGTGAAGACCCCGCTCGTCCAGGTCTGGTTGAAGAAGCCTTGTGTAGAGGAGTAGCGGCCGTTCGGTGCCCGATAGGACACCACATAGGTTTGGCCTGTAGATAAGGCCACCGGCGTGGCCAATGTAGCGGTTTGCCACCCTGTGGCAGTCTCGTTGGTGAACGTCACTTGTGCCAAGCGGGTTCCGGCCGAATTCCAGAGAGAGCCCACGTGGGTTCCCGTATTGCCGGCCCCCTTGTAGAAACGGATACCGGTCACATTTCCCGCTTGGGAGACCGTGAAGGCAGTACCGAGCTCCACAGACAGGAAGTCAGAGTTTGCAGCGGTCTGTGGAAGCAAAGATCCGAAAATGGTAGACGACTGCACGGTGGGGACCGCAGTGGTGAATTGCCAGTTGGCTGCGGGTAGGGCCTGACCTTGAGGTGAGGCTACACCGGAGACGTTTGCGGAAATCACCGTGTTTGCCGGTAGGACCGCCGTCGGCGTGAACGTGAGCGTCCGGGCATCCGCAGACAATGCGGCCGTGCCGGCAACAGGCGAGCCGTTCGCGGTCAATGTGAACGAGGCACCGGTTTTTATGGCCGTGGAGAACGTGATGGACGGTTTCACGTCAGTCGGAATGGCCGTTGCGCCGGGAGCCGGCACCTGTGCCACCACGCTCAATGGCGGTGCCGCCACCGTAAAGACCAGATCCACGAGGTAGCTTGCCGTGGATGCTGTATTCGGGAAGTCGGTGTTGTAGGAATAAGCTCCCGAATCGGGCTGGGTCTTCAGCGGCCCGTTGGTGAAGCCGTCTCCGAATCCTCCTGCCGTGTACGAATACTTACCAGTAGGGGTCTTGTAGGCAGCGACGTACTCAGTGTCAGCCTGCACATTTACCGGTTGACTGAAGGTGGCCGTCTGCCAACCTGTGCTGGATTCGTTGGCAAAGGTAACCGTCGCCAATACCTGGCCGGCCGCCGTGTAAAGGTACCCGGTGTGTGTTCCAGTGTTCCCCGCTGACTTGTAGAAGCGGACGCCGGTTACTTGACCCGCGGTGTCACTGGTGAACCTGACGCCCAAGGTCAATGGCACTCCATCGTTGACTTCAACGGTAGTTGGCGTGACTGTATCCTCGTACAAGGTGCAGGGACACGAACCAGGAGTACCAGCCGGCGGGATCGTGGTGAACTGCCAGGTTCCACCTGCCGACATCGCTTGTCCGGACGTCGCCGTCGCAGTGACCGTTGCCGTGTATGTTGTACCGGCCGCCAAGGGTGCCGCCGGAGTGAACGTGACCTTGCGCGTCGCCGTGTAGTAGCCGGTGGTTCCTGAAACCGCAACGCCGGCGGCGCTCTTAAGGGACAGATTGACGCTTGAGGCAATTGCGGCTTCTGACAGGACCGCGCTCACGGTTGAGTTCAGCGGGACACTGGAGGCGTTGGGGATCGGGTTATGGCCACTTACCGTGAACGGCGGTGCCGATACCATGACCACCACATCAACAAGGTAACTGGCGGACGACCGCGAACCAGGGAAATCGCCGCTATACGTGTATGCGCCGGCGTCCGAGACGGTCCTCAGGGGTCCAACGCTCATACCGGAGCCAAAGCCGTTAGCGGTGGCCGAGTAGGCGCCGGTGGGTGACTTGTAGGACGCAATGTATTCAGTGTTCGCCGCAATCTGGACGGGCTGGCTGAACATGGCCGTTTGCCACCCGGAGCTGCTTTCGTTGGCGAAGGTGACTGTTGCCAATTGCTGGCCCGTGGCCGAGTAGAGAGAGCCCGTGTGCGTGCCGGTGTTGCCGGCTGACTTGTAGAACCGGATGCCGGTGACCTCGCCTGCTGAGACACTCGAGAACCGCACCCCCAGTGTCAGCGGAACGCCATCACGAATCTCCGCAATCCCCGGAGTGACGTTGTCATCGTAGAGACTGCATGGGCAGGAACCGGGCACGGGCAACGTGGACGCTGTAGTGAACGTCCAGGTGCCGCCGGAGGTTACCTGGCCGCCTACTGAATCTGTACCGGCAAGATTCGCCGTGTACTGCGTACTGAAGGCCAGTTGCGACGTTGGCGTGAAGGTGGCACGGCGGGTTGCAGCGTCGTATGCCGTGGTTCCGGCCACAGGACCGGCGGGCGACCGCAACGTCAACTGGACGCTGGCTGCGGTGACGGGCTTGGAGAAGACCGCGCTGGCTTTGGTGGTAACCGGCACGCTCGACGACGACGGGATCGGGGAATGACCGGACACTGTCAGCGGTGAGCTGTCCACGGTGCTGAACAGGGCGTCGGTGAAGTAGTTGCCGCCGTTGTAGCTCGACGTCGGGTATCCGGGGGAGGTGCCATAGACACCCGCCGGTTCGGCCCCATAACCGCCGGCCACTTTCAGCGGAGCATCTGTGGATCCGAAGCTCGCCCATTGGAAATCCTTCGTGGAGTAGCGACCGTTTGGCGCCCAGTAGGAGACGGTGTACTTCTGCCCGGCCGAAACGGGAACGGGTTGTGTGAACAGTGCTGTCTGCCATCCGGAAGCCGTTTCATTCGTGAAGGTGACTGTTGCCAGGCGCTCGCCGGCTGAGCTCCACAAAGAGCCCGTATGCGTTCCGGTGTTGGCCGTGCTCTTGTAAAACCGAACCCCGGTGACAAAGCCATCAACTGAGGGTGTAAAGCGGAGGCCCATCTCATAAGCGCCACCATCCCCTGAGTCCGCGGTTGCAGGTACTGTTTGGCCAAAGACGCTGTAGGGGCCGCTGAGGATCAGGCTCCTGGTGGTTGCTGCGCCGATATTGGCGCTGTCGTCAATGGCCCGTGCCTGGATGGTTGCCGTAGCCAGACCCTTCTGGATGTACGTGTAGGTCCAGTTTTGCTTGCCTTGGGCAGGGTGCCACGAGGTGCCGCCGTCGGTGGAGACCTCGACGCCGGCCACAACACCGCCGGTGTCTGCCGCGGTTCCGGTGACGGTGACGCTGGTCCCATGCGGCACGGTGGCCCCGTTGGCGGGGGCAGTGATTGCTGCGGTGGGCTTGATGGTGTCGCTGCTCGGGGCGGCGGCAACCAGTCCAGCGGCCCGGGTGGCAGGTTGGGCGCCCATGTCAGCCAGGAGGTTGACCTGGGCTTGACGCATCCGGGGATCGGCGGGTGCGCCGTCGCCGTCGTGGACTTCGTCCAGGCCCCAAGTCCATTGGACGCTGCCGGCAGAGAATACCAGCGCTCCGCTGGCGGCTCGGTACAGGGTCACATTGTGCTTTGTGGTCCCTGGCAACACGGTATTTCCGAAGTCCTGAAGATACTGTGGCACGTCACCGACTGTGGTGGAGAGTCTGATCAATCCGGCTGGTCGGAAGCCGTTGTCGAGATCTTCATCCGATTCATATCCCACGGTGTGCGGGGCGAGCGCGGCTGAGCTTCCTGCCGGCAGTGCGTTGAGGGTGGTGTTGCGCCATAACCGGGTCTTGCCTTCTTCTGCGGAGACGGTCACGGGCAGGTCAGAGTAGTTGGACATGTACATGGTTCCGGTCAGCCCGTTTTCGGGTAGCCCGCCGCCGTTGGCTTGGCCGGCGAAACGGGGGTCGCGCCAGGTGCCGGTCCATTCGGGGCTGGGGTCGATTTTTCCGTTGGACAAGGTTTCCTTGTAGGAGGTCAGGGTGCGGCCCGCGGCGCCGTCCACGGCGGAGGGTTCGAAGCGGGTTCGCCAGTAGCCTTCATTTCCTGAGAGGAATTGCAGGTTGACGCCCGCGTCACGGGCGGCGGTGATGTTCGCCCGTTGCGGGCCTGACCAGTACTCGTCGTGCCCGACCGAGAGGAAAACCTTGTGGTTGAGCAGCTGGGCCCCGCTGCGGTCGGTGTCGAGTCCGCTGATGTAGCTGACGTCATAGCCGTTCTGTTCCAGGAAGCGGACCATGGGGTATTCATTGGAGAAGTAGAAATCCCGGCCGCCAGGCCCACCCCTTGTTGCGACCGGTCGATTGTAGCTGATCTTGTAGGCTCGGCCGTTGGGGCCTTGGTAAAAATCCGAGCCGCCGTAGGAGTTGTAGGCCTGCCAGGTCGGGTCCGAGGTCTGGAAGAGAACGTCGGAGCGGCTGCCGTCGGTGCGCACAATAAAGGTGATGTGGCTTTGACCGCCTGTGTCAGGGCGGGTCAGGAGAGCAACGTAGATACCGGAGACAGCCGTGGCGGGTACCTGCCAGGTTGCCGAGACCGCCCACGTGCCGCAGTCATAGAGCCCGTTGGTGAGGTCGTTCAGGCACTGGGGCTGGTTCTGGCGCAGGGCCGATGGGATTACATCCGCCACCTTGCGTGCACCATTGCCGCCGTACCAACCTGTGCGGTAGATCGCGATGGTGTAGCTGGGCGCGGTCGTGTCGATCTTGAAACGGACGGGCTGCCCGGCATTGACGCTGATCTCGGTGGAGAAGCCTTGGATGCTGTCATCGCCTGGGCCGGAAATATCCCACTCCGAAGCCGGGCTTCCGGGCTTTGAGTTCTCGCACACCACCGCATTTACCACAGGATCGCACGGACCTGCCGCAAAAGCCGCAGGCACGGTGAACGGTAGCAAAGCGGCAACCAGGATCAGTACCAAGGGCACAATCAAAGGCTTCAGGACTGGACGTGGGGTAGCTGAAGGACCGGGCATGAGAACTCCTGGAGTGGTACGCCGATTGCTAAGACAGGGCCACGCAATTAAGCGCAGCCCCTGCTTGAAGCTCCCCAGCCAGGGTCAAACCAAGATCTTCAGTTATAAATGCAGGGTTCGCACGGATGGATGTTCCAAAGATCGGGACCGGATCCGGCCACGACAGAACAGAAGTTCAAGCCGAAGCCGGGTCACAGGAACGTATCCGCCAAGTAACCCTTGGCAGGAGTGTAGGGGTGTGGCTGGGCGCCCGCAAGGGCTTCCGCCTTGGGATCCGTAGATTTCGCACAAACGGCAGTAGATTTAGTGGATACAGACACCCGGGCCATCCAGGAGAACCGAAGCGCCTTGCACCTGAAAAGTTTGACTGTCCGAGGATTCAAGTCGTTTGCGTCGGCCACGACCTTCGACTTTGAGCCGGGCGTCACTGCCGTCGTAGGACCCAACGGATCGGGCAAATCCAATGTGGTGGATGCCTTGGCATGGGTCATGGGGGAGCAGGGCGCAAAAACCCTGCGTGGCGGCAAAATGGAAGACGTCATCTTCGCGGGTACGTCGGGCCGACCACCTCTGGGCCGGGCCCATGTTGCGCTGACCATAGACAACGCCGATAACGCACTCCCCATCGAGTACAGCGAAGTCACCATCTCCAGAACCCTTTTCCGCACGGGTGGCTCCGAATACGCCATCAACGGCGCACCGTGCAGGCTCCTGGACATCCAGGAACTCCTCTCCGATTCCGGCCTTGGCCGTGAAATGCACGTCATCGTGGGACAAGGACAGCTGGACCGTGTTCTTCACGCGACACCGGAGGACCGCCGGGGCTTTATCGAAGAAGCCGCGGGAATCCTCAAGCACCGCCGCCGCAAGGAAAAGACTGTTCGCAAACTGGAAGCCATGCAGGCCAATCTCGCGCGGCTCGGTGACCTGACGGCTGAGATCCGGCGGCAATTGACTCCGTTGGGCAAGCAGGCGGCGATAGCCCGCCGCGCCCAAACAGTCCAGTTCGATGTCCGGGATGCCCGCGCCCGACTTCTGGCGGACGACCTCGTGCAATTGACAACCACCCTTGAAAAGGACGTTGCCGACGAAGCGGCCCTCAAGGAACGTCGCCAGGTAGTTGAGACGGAATTGGGGGTTGGGCGACGACGCCAAGCTGCCTTGGAGCAGCAGGCGGCTGAAGCCACGCCCAGGCTCAACGCCGCGCGGGACCACTGGTACCAGCTTTCAGCAAGCAGGGAACGGCTCCGCTCCCTCGGATCCCTGGCCACCGAGCGCCGGAGGCTCCTGGGTTCCTCGGAGGCATCCCCGGACACGGGACGTGACCCGGAGCAGCTTGAACGCCAGGCCGCCCGCGTCCGCGAGGAACAGGCTGCCCTTGAGCACGACATCCTTGCCAAGCAAGCGGCGCTCTTGGAAGCCACGGTTGCCAAGGACTCGGCCGAGGCGCTTGCCGCAGCGGAGGACAAACGTCTGACGGCCATGCTGAGGGCAGCCGCGGATCGCAGGGAAGGGCTGGCCAGGCTGGCCGGCCAGGTGGCTGCGGCCCGCTCCCGGGCTGAAGCTGCCGAGGCCGAACGTGGTCGCCTCCGGGAATCCCTCGCTGCAGGTGATGAACGGCGCCGCAAGGCCCAGAGTGAGTTCACCGCCCTCGAGTCGCAGGTGGCTGGCGTTGAGGATGGCGAAAAGAGCCTCGACGCTGACTACGAGGACGCCAATGAGGTCCTTGATGCCGTCCTGGCGGAGATCGAGGAACTGAAAGCCGCTGAGCGGGACGCTGTCCGTGAGCGGGACGCACTGACGGCAAGACGCGATGCCCTTCAACTTGGGCTAAATCGTAAGGATGGGTCAGGCAGCCTCCTGACGGCCGATGGCGTTCTGGGACCTTTGGCCGCGCGGCTCACCATAGAGCCGGGATACGAGGCCGCCATCGCTGCCGCGTTGGGCAGTGCCTCGGACGCTCTGATGGTTGCCGATGCGGATAGCGCTGTAGCAGCCATCCAATTGCTGAAGGACGACGACGGCGGCCGGGCAGCACTGCTTCTTGCGGACGGTAGTCCAGTCGGTGGTACTGTGTCCGCCGACACCGCTCAAGCCAATCCGGCGCTTCCCGTGGGCAGCCGTTGGGCAGCCGATGTTGTCAAGATCACGGATCCCTCTGCCCAAGGCGTGCTCGGGCTCCTGGTACGTACCGCCGTCGTCGAGGACCTGGAAGCGGCGGCGGCCCTCATCGCCGAACATCCGGATTTAAGGGCTGTGACCCGCGACGGTGACGTCCTTACCGCTCTGACCGTCACCGGTGGATCTGCCAACGCACCTTCACTGCTTGAGGTGCAGGCAGCAGTGGACGACGCCGTAGCCCGCCTCCAGGAGGTCACTGCCCGTTTGGAGCGTGGCCGCTTCGCGCTCGCGGCCGCCCAGGCCCGTCGCGCCGAAGCGCAGGACCGCGCCGACGCCGCGTTGGAACGCTTGCACGAATCGGATGCCCGGCTTGCGGCTGTAGCTGAGCGCTTGGGCCACCTTAACTCGGTTCTTCGCAGTGCCGTTGGTGAAAGCGAACGGCTTGCCGCGTCCATGGCCAAAGCTGAAACCAACATCGCCGAAGCCCAACTGGACCTTGAAGTCGCGGCTGAGCGCCTCGCCGCAGCCCAGGAAGCGCCGGACGAGGAACCGTCCACGGATCAACGGGACGAGCTGGCCGCCCAAGCCAGATCTGCCCGGGCAATGGAAACGGAGGCCCGGCTCGCCCTCCGCACCTCTGAGGAGCAGTTGGGAGCCATCAGCAACAGGGCGGCATCACTCGAGCGGGCGGCAGCGACCGAACGACGTGCCCGGGAAGAGGCCGCTCGTCGGGCGCAACGGCGCCGCGCCCAAGCACAGCGTGCTGCGGCCGTCGCGTCAGCAGTGGAGCAAACCCTCCGGTTCATCGATATTTCCGTGGACCTTGCTGGTTTCGATCGTGACCTTGCAGAACAAAAGCGGGAGCAGCTGGAGAAGGAATTGACCGAGGTCCGCTCCCATAACGAGGCTTTGGCCCGGGAGCTTGCAGAACTGACTGACTCAGTACATCGGGATGAAATGGCCCGGACACAACAGAGGCTCCGCATCGAGGCCTTGGAAACGCGGTCCATCGAAGAATTGGGGCTCTCTGCCGAACAGCTGGTTTCAGATTACGGTCCCGATCGCCCGGTTCCGCTGCCTCCTGGAGCCACCACCGACAAGTGGGCTGAACTCAGGGCGCCCGTTGATGAGAACGGCGACGTCATCATTGAGGGGATTCCGTTCGTCCGGGCAGAGCAGGAAAAAAGGTTGAAAAAGGCCGAGCGGGAGCTTGCGGCGCTGGGCAAAGTGAACCCGCTCGCGTTGGAAGAGTTCGCGGCCTTGGAGGAACGGCACCAGTTCCTCAGTTCACAACTCGAGGACCTCAAGGCAAGCCGCAAAGACCTGCTGGACATCATCAAAGAGGTGGACAACCGTGTCCAGCAGGTGTTTTCTGAAGCTTTTGCTGATACTTCGGCCCAGTTCGACCATGTCTTCGCCCGGCTCTTTCCCGGCGGCGAAGGCAGGTTGGTGCTCACCGATCCTGAGGACATGCTCACCACCGGAATTGAAGTGGAAGCCCGGCCGGCGGGCAAAAAGATCAAGAGGCTCTCGCTTCTTTCCGGCGGGGAGCGCTCGCTCACGGCGGTGGCCCTGCTGGTGGCTATCTTCAAGGCACGTCCCTCGCCGTTCTATGTCATGGACGAAGTGGAGGCGGCCTTGGACGATACCAACCTGGGCCGGCTCATCACCATCTTCGAGGAACTGCGTGAGTCCAGCCAATTGATCGTGATCACCCACCAGAAGCGGACCATGGAAGTGGCAGACGCGCTTTATGGAGTCACGATGAGGGGCGACGGCGTCTCCACGGTCATCAGCCAGAGGCTCGATACCGGGGCATAGCTTTATGAGAAGGTAGGGGAGTGAACGATTTCCTACCCATAATTCTGTCCATTCTCGCTGCGCTCGTAGTGGTCGGCGGACTCGTGCCGGTACTGATGAAAGCCCGGAAGACCGGCGCCAAGTACCCCGGAACGCGTGATGCCAATGATCCAATCCAGTCGTCGGCAGCAGGCGGCGGAACCCTTGTGGAGGACCGCCCGGATGCGGTGAAGGCCCCGGCTCCGACCTTCGACGGGACCGTCGAGGATACGGACGTCCCGGATGACGCGGCCGGCCTCGAAACCATTGCGATTGACACTCCGGCGCCGGTGGAAGGCAGGCTGACCCGCCTCCGCGCCCGCCTGATCAAGTCCAACAACATTCTGGGCAAGGGCCTCCTTGCTCTGTTGTCGGGCGACAAGATCGATGAAAACGTGTGGGACGAGGTGGAAGAGACCCTCCTCCTGGCCGATCTTGGTACCGAACCCACCATGCAACTGGTCGATGCCCTGCGCGAACGAGTCAAGGTTCTGGGCACTCGAAGCCCCGAGGACGTCAAAGCGATGCTCCGCGAGGAACTCATCAAGCTGGTTGATCCCTCCATGGACCGTTCCTTGAACGTCCAACGCAAGGCTGACCGTCCCGCCGTCGTACTTGTTGTTGGCGTGAACGGCGTTGGCAAGACCACCACAGTGGGCAAGCTGGCACGTGTGCTGGTAGCCGAAGATAAGGACGTCCTGCTGGGCGCAGCCGATACTTTCCGCGCAGCCGCTGCCGAGCAACTGGCCACTTGGGGTCAGCGTGTGGGTGTGCCCACTGTTAAGTCGGACATCGACGGCGCAGATCCAGCCTCTGTGGCCTATGAAGCGGTGAAAGCCGGCATTGACCAGGAAGTCGATGTGGTCATGGTGGACACGGCAGGGCGACTGCAGAACAAGACCGGCCTGATGGACGAGCTCGGCAAGGTAAAACGGGTCATCGAAAAACTGGCCGAAGTGGATGAGGTCCTGCTGGTCCTGGACGCCACAACTGGACAGAACGGCCTTAACCAGGCTCGTGTCTTCGCTGAGGTTGTCAACGTTACGGGCATCGTCCTGACCAAGCTGGACGGAACTGCCAAGGGCGGCATCGTAGTGGCCATCCAGAAGTCCCTGGGTGTCCCGGTCAAGCTCATTGGCCTCGGCGAAGGGCCGGACGACCTCGCCCCGTTCGATGCCGAAAGTTTCGTGGACGCACTGCTCAACTAGCGTCGGCGGCGGGGGGGTGCTTCGAGGGTTCGCGTGCCGGCAGCCAGGCCACGGCGGTGATGAGGAGCACTCCTCCGGTGATGCCGAAGGCCCACCCGTAGCCGAGGCGGTCAGCGAGGAGCCCGGCCACGATCGGACCGACGATCGCGCCGGTGTCGGCGGCCATTTGGAAGATGGCCAGCACTTTGCCTCCCGAGCGCCCGCGGCCGATGACATCAGCAACGGCGGCCTGCTGCGCCGGGCCCAACAAGCCCGAGCCGAATCCTGCCACTGCGGACGCAATGAGGAATCCTGTCAGATCCGTGGTGAGCCCGATGACGCCGGTGGCCGCGCCCGTGATGATCAAGCCGGGAATCAACAGTGGCTTGCGTCCCCAAGCATCAGCGAGCCGTCCGCTGAATGTCAGGGCCATGGCGTTGCCCACGGCAAAGATGGCCAGCGCCCAGGCTGCGGTTTCAGGCGCTGACTGCAGAACTGCGACCGCGAACAGCGGGATCGTGGCCATCCGGACACCGAACGTCACCCAGCCATTGCCGAAACTGGAAAAGACGGCTGCGCGGTAGGCGGAGTCCGTCAAAGCTTCCTTGAGTGTCATGGCCGGGGCAGGTGTGGCGTCTTCCGCTGCATTGCCTTCCCCGCTGAGCAGTGTGCGGACTACCAGGGCGGCCACCAACAGCGCTCCCGCGTAGGCCAGGAAAGGCACCCGGAGGCCGAAACCTGCCAGCAAACCTCCCACCACGGGGCCCAGAACACTACCGATCAGGAATGCGGAGGCGTAGGCACCGGATACGCGACCTCGCCGCTCCGGTGGTGCCAGGCGAATGAGCAGTCCCATGGCGGCAACGGTAAACATCACTGAGCCGGCCCCACCGAGCCCACGGAAGATCAGCAGTTGCCAATAGTCCTGCGCGAAGGCGCATGCCGCGGTGGAGACTGCCACAATCAGCAATCCGCTGACGTAGACGTTCCGCTCGCCGAACCGTCCAATCAAGGCACCGCCTGCAGGGGCGAAGACCAGCCGCATGAACGCGAAAATACTCACGATCACCGCTGCAGCAGTGGCGCCGACGTCAAAGGTGGTGGCAAATTGCGGCAGAACCGGGGCCACAAGGCCGAAGCCCAGGGCGATCAGGAACGCCGCGGCCAACATCACCTTGATGTCGCGCGGAAGGGGAGCCTTCTCCGGCCTGATCCCTGGGGCTTTGACGGATCTGGGCGACTCGGTCATACGGTGCTGGTCCTTCTGGTGGTATTTCTGGGTCCGGTGAGGTGCAGGTGGTCGAAAACCGGGTATTTCCTGTGAAGTCCGACGCCTGAAACATATCCGTAACACCGCAGATATGCACCATTTACGTTGGGGAGGTTGTTGTAACGAGCACGCAATGTAAAACCTGCGCAGGTGAAACACGGCGGCACAAAACTCTTAAGCAGGACGCAAACGGCGTCAGGACAGCGGTTGAACCGCGGATCTAGCAAGAGAGGAACGTGCACCATGGAACTTACCGCAGGTCACGTATGGGTCATGGTGGCGGCGGCGCTTGTGCTGTTCATGACACCTGGTCTGGCATTTTTCTACGGCGGCATGACACGCGCCAAGGCAGCCCTGAACATGATGATGATGAGCTTCATCTCCATCGGCATCGTGGGCGTCGTCTGGGTGCTGTGGGGCGCTTCGATGAGCTCGGGCGAAGGTTTCATGCAGATTGTGGGTAACCCGTTTGCTGCCTTCGGTCTCGCCGGAGTTGAGACCACCCCGGACGCAATGATCAAGATCGGCTACGCAGCCACCTTTGCGATCATCACCGTGGCCCTCATCAGTGGTGCAATCGCCGACCGCGCAAAGTTCGGCGCTTGGAGCATCTTCGTTCCAGTCTGGGTCACCTTGGTTTACTGCCCGCTCGCCTACATGGTTTGGGGCGGCGGACTCTTCGGCCCTGAAGGCGCCATTGGCAAGGCTCTCGGCCCGGCCATCGACTTCGCCGGTGGAACTGTGGTCCACATCAACGCAGGCGTCGCAGCCTTGGTTCTGGTCCTCATCATCGGCAACCGCCGTGGCTTCGGCAAGGATCCGAACCACCGCCCCCACAACATCCCCTTCGTAATGCTCGGCGCTGCAATCCTCTGGTTCGGCTGGTTCGGCTTCAACGGTGGCGCAGCAACTACGGCGGAACAGGGTGGCCTGATCTGGATCAATACTCTCGCAGCCCCCGCAGCCGCCATGATCGGCTGGCTCATCACCGAACGCATCCGTGACGGCCACCCGACGTCGCTCGGCGCAGCTTCCGGTGTGGTCGCCGGCCTGGTCGCCATCACTCCGGCATGCGCAAACGTTAGCCCGGTTGGCGCCCTCGGCCTCGGCGTCGTCGCCGGTGTGGCCTCCGCCCTGGCAGTCGGCCTGAAGTTCCGCTGGGGCTTCGACGACTCGCTGGACGTTGTAGGCGTCCACCTGGTATCGGGCATCATCGGTACGGTGGCGCTGGGGTTCATCGCCCTTCCCACCGATGGTGTTGGCGGCGGGCTCTTCTACGGCGGCGGCATGGCCCAGATGTGGGCACAGCTCGCAGCGGCAGGTATCGCGATTGCCTTCTCGGCCATCATGACGGCCATCATCGCCTTCGCCATCCACAAGACCATGGGCTTCAGGGTCTCCACCGAGCAGGAGAACGTGGGCGTCGACCTCAGCCTCCACGCTGAGACGGCCTACGAGTTCGGAGTAAACGGCCACGGCGGCAGCTTCCAGCCGCTGCACAATGCGGTGACCGGAAAGTCTGATTCCGCTGCAGCCAAAACCCCCGCAGAAGGCAAGGAGAGTGTCCAGGCATGAAGCTCATTACAGCGATCGTCCGTCCCGAAAAGCTTGAAGCAGTCCGGGAAGGCCTCGAATCATACGGGGTCCAGGGCCTGACGGTCAGCGCGGCCAGCGGCTACGGCCGCCAGCGCGGCTACACCGAGGTGTACCGCGGAGCGGAATACAACGTGGACCTGCTCCCCAAGATCCGCATTGAGGTTCTCGCCACGGATGAGCAGGCAGACGACATCCTGGATGTCCTCATCGCCAGCTCAAACACAGGCCGCGCTGGTGATGGCAAGGTCTGGACCGTGGATGTCTACGAGGCAGTCAGGGTCAGGACCGGGGAGCGCGGTTCAGCCGCAATCTAAGCCCTCCACGGAACAAACTCAAACACTGAATACAAGCGGGCCGGGTACCAGTCAAGGTACCAGGCCCGCTTGCGGTGGTGGCGCAGTTCAAATCCACCTGCCTTTAGTCCACGACGACGGTGGGCCAGTTTGCCGGCCCCGAGCTGCCGGCGTCGTACTCGTCGAGCGGGACGTCGCCGCTCTCCCAGGCGCGGAGAACCGGCTCGATGATCCTCCAGCAGTCCTCGGCAGTATCGCCCCGAACGGACAACAAGGGGTCGCCGTTAAGGATGCCTTCCAGCACCTCTCCGTACGGCAGCATTCCAGCTGCGTTGAGCTGGGCAAGCAAACTTGCGCGGTCCAGGGTGAAGATGTCGCCGGGGCCGTTCACGTCGACGTCGAGTTGGAGCACGTCCGGACCGAAGCCGATCCGGAGCTGGTTGGGGGAGTCGACGCCGGCAAATCCCTTGGGCAGGTGGGGGACAGGCCGGAAGGTGATGACTGCTTCCTTGCGTCGAAGCCCCATGGCCTTCCCCGAGCGGAGGATGAACGGGACGCCCTTCCAACGCCAGTTGTCGATGTCAACGCGGACCTCTGCAAGGGTTTCAGTATTCCGGGCAGGGTCCACGCCTTCCTCGGCGGCATAGTCCGGTACGGTTCGTTCGCCGAGGGTTCCCGCCGTGTACCGGGCCCGGCGTGTGGACTCGGTGTACGGGGCTTTGATGCTGCTTGCCCGCAAGACCGTAGCCACGGCCTCTCGCAGGTCCCGCTCCTCAATGGTGGCCGGGGCGTCGATGGCCAGGAAGGCCATGATGTGCAGGAGGTGGCTTTGGATCATGTCCCGAAGAGCCCCGGCAGTGTCGTAGTACCGGGCCCGCCCTTCGAGTGCAAGGTCCTCGTCGAAAATGACCTCCACCTTCTCGATGTGATCGCGGTTCCACACAGGTTCCAGGAACCTGTTGGCGAAACGAAGCCCCAGGATGTTCAGCACCGTGGCTTTGCCCAGGAAATGGTCCACACGGTGGATGTGGTCCTCAGGCACCAGGGCCGAAAGAGTTCTGTTCAGCTCATGCGCCGATTCGGTTCCAGAGCCGAAAGGCTTCTCCATCACCAAGCGTGTTCCGGCCGGGAGCTGATCCCGGTGGAGGACCTCGCAGGCCTTCTGGCTAACGTGGGGCGGCAAAGCGAAGTAGATGGCAACCGGGCCTTCCAGCTTGGCCAGCAGCTCCGCCAAAGGCCCGTCCGCCGTGACATCCAGCTGATGGTATTCGGTGTCCTTCGCTACATCCGTCAGGGCGGCGCTGCCGGCGGCATCAGCTGTGCCGGATGCCGCGGCAAAGGCGCCATGGACCCGTTCCTGCCATTGTTCAGGGGACCATGGGTCAGAACCGGCGCCCACCAATCGAAGTCCGGGTGCCCGGCCGGAAGCCAGGAGTCCGGCAAGTCCGGGTAGGAGCAGCCTGCCTGTCAGGTCCCCGGACGCGCCGAGGATGAGCAACGTTTTTACAGTTGTTTTGCTGGTCACTGTGCCAGCATGCCATCTTGCAGGTGCGACTTGGTACCCTAGATAGTCGAGTCCCGTACTTGAGACAGATTTGCCGGGGCAAGAATCGTCAAGACTATGGCGTGCCGCATTGGCCGCCATTCGTAGACCATCGAAAGAAGTGCACGGCGCGTGTTCAATTCACTCTCTGACCGGTTGACAGCAACCTTCAAGAACCTCCGTGGCAAGGGCCGCCTCACCGAGGCTGACGTCGATGCCACCGTTCGGGAGATTCGTCGTGCCTTGCTGGATGCGGACGTTGCCGTATCCGTGGTCCGCGAGTTCACTGGCCGCATCCGCGAACGCGCCTTGGGCGCCGAAGTCTCGGGAGCGCTGAACCCGAGCCAGCAGATCGTGAAGATCGTCAACGAGGAACTCAAAGAGATCCTTGGTGGAGAAACCCGCCGCATCCGCCTGGCAAAGACCGGCCCCACCATCATCATGCTTGCCGGCCTTCAGGGTGCCGGTAAGACCACCCTTGCCGGCAAGCTTTCAAAGTGGCTCAAGTCCCAGGGCCACAGCCCTCTGCTGGTGGCTTGCGACCTCCAGCGACCCAATGCGGTGACACAGCTTCAGGTTGTTGGTCAGCGCGCGGGCGTCCCGGTGTTCGCTCCGCACCCCGGTGCCACCTCGGAACTTGAGCACCCTGCCGGCGACCCCGTGGCCGTTGCCAAGGCCGGAGTCGAGGAAGCCCGCCAGAAGCTGCACGATGTCGTGATCGTTGACACCGCCGGCCGCCTTGGCGTCGATGCCGAGATGATGGATCAGGCCCGTCGCATCCGTCAGGCGATCATCCCCAACGAAGTCCTTTTCGTGATCGACTCCATGATCGGCCAGGACGCCGTCAACACGGCAATGGCGTTCGACGAAGGGGTTAACTTCACCGGCATCGTGCTGTCCAAGCTCGACGGCGACGCCCGTGGCGGTGCCGCACTCTCGGTAGCGTCCGTGACCGGTAAGCCGGTCATGTTCGCGTCCACCGGTGAAGGCCTGGACGATTTCGAGCTCTTCCACCCGGACCGCATGGCCTCCCGCATCCTGGACATGGGTGACGTCCTCACCCTGATCGAACAGGCTGAGAAGGCCTGGGACAAGGATGAGGCAGCCCGGATGGCGAAGAAATTCGCTGACCAGGAAGACTTCACCCTGGACGACTTCCTCGCCCAGATGCAGCAGATCCGCAACATGGGCTCCATGAAGAAGATGCTCATGATGATGCCGGGTGCGCAGAACATCCGTCAGCAGCTGGAGAACTTCGACGAAAAAGAGATTGACCGCGTCGAGGCGATCGTCCGTTCCATGACCCCCCATGAGCGTGTGGCTCCGAAGATCATTAACGGCTCCCGCCGCGCCCGTATCGCCAGGGGTTCGGGCGTGCACGTGTCCGAGGTCAACGGCCTGCTGGAGCGGTTCGCCCAGGCGCAGAAGATGATGAAGAAGCTTGCCCAAGGCGGTGGCATGCCGGGTATGCCCGGGATGCCTGGCCTGGGCGGCCCCGGCGGAGGACGCAAGGGCGGCAAGAACGCACCGAAGAAGAAGGCCCGCTCGGGCAACCCGGCCAAAGCGGCCCAGGAGTTGCGCGATGCCGAAGCCAAGCGGGCAAACGCAGCCTCGGCAGCACCCACGGGTGCGGCTTTCGGTCAGGGCGCAGCAGACTTCGACCCATCCTCGCTCAACCTTCCCAAGGGCTTCGACAAGTTCCTCGGCAAATAACCCGTAGCTGACATCCCAACCGCGTCGCGGTTGGGATGTCATAGCTGTGGAATAGGCTGAACCAATGCATAAGCAGCGCGTAGTTTTCGTCCATGGCCTGGGCAGTTTCGGTGCTGCGGCATGGCCGAGGCAGCATGGCATGGCCCTTGCTTATGACGCACTCTTCCTTCGGCGGCACGGCTTTGATGCCATGGCCGAACCCGTGGAGTCCAACGTGGCAGCCGACGTCGAAATAGTGGTCAACGCCCTGGCCGATTCCGGCGGCGGTCACATCGTTGCCCACGAACAAGGCGCAATTTCAGCCATGCTTGCCGCCGTTGAACGCCCGGACCTGGTGCACTCGCTCTCCCTTGTAGAGCCGTCCTGCTTGTCCCTGACCGCTGAGCTTCCGGCGACTTCTTCGTACCGTGCGCTGATGGGACCGTTGTTTGACGTTCGGGATCAGCTTAACGACGCCGACTACCAGCGAGAGTTCTACCGGCGGGCTTTCTCTGCCGAGACAGGTGGGCTGGACACCCCGGAGGCCCGACGGTCAGCCCGCAGGCTCCGCCTCCAAGCACCGCCATGGGAGGCCCCGCTTCACATTGTGCCGGGCGTTCCAACATTGGTCCTCACGGGTGGTTGGGAACCCTTATACGAGGAAATCGCCGGCTACCTCCAGGAGACCGGGGCCCTCCGCCGGGTGGCAGCGGGGGGACACCGGCCCCAGGATTCAGTTGACGGCTCTCAGGCCATCCGCTCGTTTATCGCGGATGTTGGCCGGGCAATGTCAGTCCAGGCTTCCTGAGCTGCTGCCCTGGTTCGCAGGGACCTGAAGTTCGGGCAGGTAGACCTTTCCACCTGAAGCCACGAACTCCTCGCTCTTTTCCCGCATCCCCTTGTACGCTCCAGCGATTTCTGCCTGCGCTTCTGCCGAACCATACTCGTCACGGATGTCTTGGCTGATGCGCATCGAACAGAACTTGGGACCGCACATGGAACAGAAATGGGCGGTCTTCGCAGGTTCAGCGGGCAGGGTCTCGTCGTGGAAGGCTTCTGCCGTGACAGGGTCCAAGGACAAAGCGAACTGGTCCCTCCAGCGGAACTCAAACCGGGCCTTGGAGAGTGCATCATCACGCTCGTGAGCCCCCGGATGTCCTTTGGCGAGGTCAGCGGCGTGCGCCGCGATTTTGTAAGTGATGACGCCCGTCTTGACATCGTCCTTGTTGGGAAGCCCCAGATGCTCCTTCGGGGTCACGTAGCAGAGCATCGCCGTGCCGTAACGGGCAATTTCCGTGGCGCCAATGGCCGAGGTGATGTGGTCATAGCCTGGGGCAATATCGGTAACCAGCGGACCCAACGTGTAGAATGGCGCACCCTTGCACAGTGCCTGCTGGCGCTCCACATTTTCACGGACCAAATGGAAGGGAATGTGCCCGGGTCCCTCCACCATGACCTGGACATCAAACTCCCACGCACGGTGTGTCAGTTCCGCAAGCGTATCCAGCTCGGCGAACTGCGCGGCATCGTTCGCATCGGCAATCGAACCGGGGCGGAGCCCGTCGCCCAAGGAAAACGCGACATCGTATTTGGCGAAGATTTCACACAACTCATCAAAATGCGTGTAGAGGAAGTTCTCCTGGTGGTGCGCCAGGCACCAGCCGGCCATGATCGAGCCGCCTCGGGACACGATGCCCGTGACCCGGTTGGCGGTCAACGGCACGTACCTCAGCAGAACGCCCGCGTGGATGGTCATGTAGTCAACGCCTTGCTCGCATTGCTCGATCACGGTATCGCGGAAGATCTCCCACGTCAGCTTGTTGGCCTCGCCGTTCACCTTTTCCAAGGCTTGGTAAATGGGGACTGTTCCAATGGGAACGGGCGAATTGCGGATGATCCACTCGCGCGTGGTGTGAATGTCATCTCCCGTGGACAGGTCCATCACCGTGTCAGCGCCCCACTGGGCTGCCCACTGCAATTTGTCTACTTCCTCGGCAATGGAGCTGGTGACTGCCGAGTTTCCGATATTCGCGTTGATCTTGACCAAAAATGCCTTGCCAATGATCATCGGCTCGGATTCCGGGTGGTTGATGTTGTTCGGGATGATCGCCCTTCCCGCGGCAACTTCGCTGCGGACAAGTTCAACCTCGCAGTTTTCCCGTACGGAGACAAACTGCATTTCAGGGGTCACGACGCCCTGTTTTGCATAATGCATTTGGGTGACCGTCTTACCCTCGACGGCGCGGCGCGGCACCGGTTGGGCGCCCTTCCACTCTGCTGACGCTGCTCCTCTCCGAACGGCGGATTTGCCGTCGTCGAGCAGGTTCCGTTCCCGCCCTGAATAAGCCTTTGTGTCTCCGCGGGCTTCGATCCAAGGTGCACGGAACGGCTCCAGGCCGATCACTGGATCGCTGCCCGGGCCTGCTGTCCGGTAGACGTGGAACGGGGGGTTGGCTTGCCCGTTGGGGGAGGGCTCCAAGGCGATCTCCGTGACCGGGACCCTCATGCCGTTGCCGGGATCCTCCAGCCAGGCCAACGAATGGGACTTCAGCGATTGCGTAACAGGCGTATTTTGGGCAGGGCTGTGCTGTGTTTGGGTGGTGCTCAAGGGAATACTCACTTCCTTCGCCGGCATTACCCGGACAGGTTCAACGGTCGCAGACTGCAACAGTCCGATCTCAGCCCCTGCAGGGGCCCCCGTGTGGTCGTAGACGAAGCTACCACAGCTGCTAGCGGGCTCCCAGTCACATGGATGCATCAGTCTTTGCCCGGATACTCTTTTGCCATGGCCAACATCATCGAATTCAGCGGACCCGTGCTCGTGTCGGCAGACCAAGAGCGCCGCGGGCTGTGGTCCATCGATGGCGAACTGACATTCGAGCGTCCCGTGGCGCCGCCGGACAGGGTGTTGGATGGCTGGGTCCTGCCCGGTTTCGTGGACGCCCACTGCCACATCGGACTCGGCGCTGGAGGAGCGGTTGACGAGCAGGCCACGCTGGCCCAGGCACGGGCAGATCTCGACGCGGGAACCTTGCTGATCCGTGATTGCGGATCGCCCGGCGATACACGCTGGGTGCAGCAAAGAACGGACGTGCCCCGGCTGATCAGGTCGGGCCGGCATATCGCCCGGAGCCGTAGGTATCTCCGCGGTTTCGGCCATGAAATCGAGCCTCACGAACTGGTGGAAACCGTCCGAAAGGAAGCCCGCGACGGCGATGGCTGGGTGAAACTGGTGGGCGACTGGATTGACCGAGGCGTGGGAGACCTCGCGGCTTCGTTCCCTGCGGAGACCGTCAAGGATGCCATCGCAGCCGCCCACGATGAGGGTGCCAGGGTCACGGTTCACTGCTTTGCCGAGGACACCATTGATGACATGCTCGACGCCAATATCGATTGCATAGAGCACGCCACAGGGCTCCTGCCACGGCACATTTCCCGCTTGGTGGAACAGTCGGTGCCGATCGTTCCCACGTTGGTGAACGTCGCCACCTTCCCGGAGATCGCAGCCCAGGCCGCGCCGAAGTTTCCGGAGTACGCGGACCATATGATCCGACTCTGGGAACGTCGCCGGGAACGGGTCCTTGAGGCCTTCGAAGCGGGGGTTTCCATCTATGCCGGAACTGATGCCGGCAGCGTGATCAAGCACGGCAGGATTGCCGATGAAATGAAGGAACTGCACGACGCCGGCCTGCCGCCGGCGGCGGTCGTGCACGCCGCCGCTTGGGGCGCCCGGGAGTGGCTGGGAGTCGAGGGCATCATCGAGGGCGCAAGGGCCGACGTCGTGCTGTGCAGTGACGATCCGAGACGTGACCTCGGGACCACGGCCGAGCTCAAGCACATTGTCCTTGGGGGTAATGTCGTCCGCTAGGAATAAATTGAAGCTTCAAGTAATTTAGATAGGTAGGAAGGTGCCGATGCGCGGCCACCTCGGAACCGGGAGCTTCATATGACCTCATCACCCAGCCAGGATCTTCTGCCTGCCGAACTCACCATGGGCACCGTCATGCTCAAAGTGGGCGACATGAAGGTCATGAGCGACTACTATCAGCGAGCCCTTGGGCTGGAAATCGTGGCCGAGCAGGACGGCGGCCTCTATTTGGGGCGCGTGGGTAGGCCCGTTGTTCACCTTGCCCCTGCTGCTGGACTGCAGATCCCGGGACGGGGAGAGGCCGGACTGTTCCACACGGCGATCCTCTTCCGGGACCAGCCTTCTCTGGCGGCGACTATTGCGACCGCCGCAGAGTACGAGCCTCGTGCTTTCGCCGGCAGCGCTGACCATCTAGTCAGCGAAGCGTTCTACTTCACAGACCCCGAAGGCAACGGAATTGAACTCTACTACGACAAGCCTCGGGAGCTTTGGCAGTGGGATGGCAAGAGCGTTGTGATGGACAACGTGGCCTTGCCTCCGCAGCGTTTCCTTCAGCAGCACCTGAGTGAAGCTGCCGTGACGGGACAGCTCAAGGCGGCCGCCGGTATCGGGCACGTGCACCTGCAAGTGGGCGATGTTGAGACCGCGCAAAAGTTCTACGTGGAGACACTGGGCTTCGAACGAACCGCCGGCTGGCATGGCCAGGCACTGTTCGTTTCCGCCGGCGGCTACCACCACCACATGGCCATGAATGTCTGGAACAGCCGCGGCGCGGGCCCTCGAAAGGACACGCTCGGCCTCGGGGAAATCCTGATCGAGGTCCCCGGTAACGAAGACGTTGCAGCGCTGGCGGATCGCCTGAAGGTTGCGGGAGTGCAGAATCACCACACGGGAGCCGAGCTTCAGTTTGAGGATCCTTGGCGGAACAAGCTCCGCGTCGCCGTTCGCTAAGTCACGGCGGCCCGCCCGTGCTGCATTAGGCTGGGCAGTGACGGCACGAAGCCATTCGGGTTTCGTGCCGCCGCCCCGTCAGCACGAAGGAATGAGAGTACTTTCCCATGGGCTTTGCCGAAATCTTTGTAGCCACCCACGCTGAAGCACTCAAGCGGGCAGCAGCCCTTGAAAAGGGAGCGGATGTCACTGGCCCCGCCGTGAGGATTGATGGGATCACCGACTTCGAAGTCGAGCAATTGGGCGACCTCGCCGGACAAGCAGTCCACGCTGCCGGAGCCGACTATGAGCTTGCCCTGGTTGATGTAACCAGTGATGCCCTCCTGGGTGTTCCTGAAGCCATGGTGCGGGCCCTTGCCGAACTGCTCACATATGAGAGCGAAGGTGACGCGAATGTTCTCGATGATGTTGCTGCTGCCTGGGCTGCCCAGGACGATATGCCATTCGATGCAGCCCGATCACGCCAGTACGTCCAGCAGTTGGCCGCCCTCGCAACGGACGTTGAGACGACGGAGCGGGCCGGGCTCTACGTCTGGTCCGAATGAGGCACTGACTCGGACCACGCTGCGCGCTTAAGCCAAGGGAGTGGGCAAGAACACGCCGTTCAAGGTGGCCTAAGTCGTATTTACTCCGGTCATCTGGCACAATAGACAGGTACTCGATCGGTGCGGCCCCTCTCTCCGTGCTCGTATCTTGTCCTTCGAACCGTCAAGTATGGCCCGCCCCACGGGTGCAGAACGTCGGGTTCAACCTCGTTTCAGAAACAGGAGTGACCACAAAAGTGGCCGTAAAGATTCGCCTTAAGCGCTTCGGTAAGATGCGCGCACCGTACTACCGCATCGTCGTCATGGATGCCCGCGCCAAGCGCGATGGCCGTGCCATTGAAGAAATTGGCAAGTACCACCCCACCGAAGAGCCGTCGTACATCGAGGTCGCTTCCGAGCGCGCCCAGTACTGGCTTTCCGTTGGCGCCCAGCCGACCGAGCAGGTTGCCGCGATCCTCAAGATCACCGGTGACTGGCAGAAGTTCAAGGGCCTGCCGGGCCAGGAAGGCACCCTGAAGACCAAAGCTCCGAAGGAAGCCTTCGTAGCCCCGGAGAAGGGTTCCGTCATCATTCCGGAAGCCATCACCAAGAAGGCCAAGAAGGACGAAGCTGAAGCTCCGGCCGAGGCTGAAGCAGAGACCACCGAGGCTGAGTAAGTTGCTGGCAGAAGCGCTCGAGCACTTGGTCCGTGGGATCGTTGACAGCCCTGAGGATGTCAAGGTCAGTGCCAAGAACAACCGCCGCGGGGAATCCCTCGAGGTACGTGTTCACCAGGAGGACCTCGGACGGGTGATCGGCCGCCAGGGACGCACCGCACGCGCATTGCGCACTGTGGTTGCAGCTTTGGCTGGTGGCGAGCAGGTCAGGGTCGACGTCGTCGACACCGACCGTCGCCGGTAACGCGCTCAGCACTATTTGTCTTAGATCCGGCCCCTTCACCGAATATGGTGGAGGGGCCGGATTGCTTTATCCACATTTCCTGCCTGTGCCGCCCCGCGGCGCGGGCACTACAAGAATTCAGAGGAACCCATGCAGCTCCAGGTGGCCCGGATCGGCAAACCCCATGGCATCCGCGGCGAGGTAACGGTGCAGGTACTCACCGATGCCCCCTCCGAGCGTTTCGTCGCCGGAACCGAGTTCGTCGTGGAGCCGGCCTCCGCTGGCCCCCTGACCATCCGCAGCGCCAGGTGGAACAAGGACATCCTCCTGCTTGGCTTCGAAGAAATAGCCGACCGCAACGCCGCCGAGGTCATCCGCGGCGCGAAGCTGTTCATTGAAACCGAGGAACTCGACGACGAAGATGATGACGAGGGCTGGTACGAGCACGAGCTCGTTGGCCTGGAGGCCCGGGTTGGTTCGCAAGTGGTGGGCAAAGTTGCAGCGCTTACCACCCTGCCGGTCCAGGACCTCCTCACTGTGAAGACTGAAGACGGCAAGGAAATCCTCGTTCCCTTCGTCGAAGAAATTGTGCCCGAGGTCGACGTCGAGGGCGGGTACATCCTGATCACTCCGCCCACCGGCCTCTTTGAGCTTAACGACGACACCACGGCGGAGCCCCGGGATGGCGCCGGGGATGATGCCTGAATGAGGATCGATGTCGTCAGCATTTTTCCTGAATACCTCGCCCCGCTGGAGCTTTCACTCATCGGCAAAGCCCGCCAGGATGGATTGTTGGAGCTCAACGTCCACGACCTCCGCACCTTCACCACGGACAGGCACCGGACGGTAGATGACACGCCGTATGGCGGCGGCGCCGGAATGGTGATGAAACCGGAGCCTTGGGCTCAGGCCTTGGAATCGGTTGCCGCCCGCGAAGGTTCCAAGCCTGTTCTGATCGTTCCGTCGCCGGCAGGGGAGCAGTTCAACCAGGCCTTGGCCTATGAGCTCGCCGAAGAAGAACAGCTTGTCTTTGCCTGCGGGCGGTACGAAGGCATCGACGAACGCGTCATCGATTGGGCCCGGGATCACTTTACGGTCCGGCCCGTCAGCCTCGGGGACTACGTGCTCAACGGCGGAGAGGTTGCCGTGTTGGCTATGGTCGAAGCCATTGGGCGCCTCCTCCCCGGCGTCGTTGGCAACCCCGAGTCCCTGGTTGAGGAGTCCCATTCAGATGGGCTGCTTGAGTATCCGGTTTACACCAAGCCGTCCGCTTGGCGGGACCACGACGTCCCGCCGATTCTCCTCAGCGGCAATCACGGCAAGATCGCACAATGGCGCCGCCACGAGCAGTTCCGCCGGACGGCTGAGCGGAGGCCGGACCTTATGGAAGGGTTCGAGGCCGGAACCTTGAGTCGCGCTGACCGCCAAGCCCTCGCAGACCTCGGGTACGACGTCGTTGACGGCCGCCTTCGGGCCAAGCGCAACGGCGACAGCTAAAACTAAGGCCACTTTCCGCCGTCGAACTCTGCAGGAGTTGCGGCAGTTGGCTGGATGGTTGGGACTATGGCAGAATTAACCCTTGTGTCTGCTGGGCTGACACCTGCCACAGGGGGAGTTCAGCCAACAGTCGGACAACCCGGCGACGCCAATCAGTGGCGGCGCCGGACACTAAGAAACTTCGGCGGAAATTTCCGTTGGGCTTTGGTGCCCCGGGCTTGCCTGCCGTAACCCAAAGTGAATGGCCTGTGGCGTTCACCAGGAGTGGATTAATGCATATCCTCGATAGCGTAGATGCAGCCTCGCTGCGTAACGATGTTCCGGAGTTCCGTGCGGGCGATACCCTCAAGGTTCACGTCAACATCATCGAAGGCAAGAACTCCCGTGTCCAGGTATTCCAGGGCTTCGTCCTGGGCCGCCAGGGCGACGGCGTTCGCGAAACCTTCACCGTGCGCAAAGTATCCTTCGGTGTCGGCGTGGAGCGTACCTTCCCGGTACACTCCCCGATCATCGACAAGATCGAGGTCGTCACCAAGGGTGACGTCCGCCGCGCGAAGCTTTACTACATGCGCGCACTGCGCGGTAAGGCTGCGAAGATCAAGGAAAAGCGCGACTTCGCCAAGTAGGTCCTGCGACTTACGTAACGGGTCCAGGATTCGTGCCCGGTAGTTCCGGAGCAATCCGCAAGGCAACAGGGATACGAGTCATGGACGCATCAGAACGCCAGCCCCGTAAACAGGGCTGGCGTTTTGTTTTGCTCGCACTGGTGCTGGCCGTCGCGATCAGCGGCTTGGTGCGGTCCTTGTGGCTGGACGTTTACTACATTCCGTCCGAGTCCATGGAACCTGTCCTCGCAGAAGGCGACAGGATACTGGTCTCGCGAACGGCCTTCAATACGGAGCCGATCCGCCGCGGGGACATTGTGGTCTTCGATGGGCGCGGTTCCTTCGCCCCCTTGAGCAGTGGACAGAGCCCGTTTGTTGACGCGGTATCGGCTGTGAGTCAATGGTTCGGGTTGACCGGCAGTGATACGACATACGTCAAGCGGGTCATCGGGGTCGGGGGTGACAATGTGCAGTGCTGCGATGCGGCGGGGCGCCTCACGGTGAATGGTCAGGTTCTTGAGGAACCATATCTGTATTCGGGGGACGAACCCAGCAAGCAGAAATTCGACGTCGTAGTTCCTGATGGCCGCTTATGGCTCATGGGTGACCACCGTTCGCGTTCCGCCGATTCCCGAGGTCTACTGGGAGCGCCGGGCGGCGGCATGGTCCCCGTCGATCGGGTTATCGGCCGGCCCGTCCAGATCGTCTGGCCACTTGATAGATTTGCAGAGATGCCTCGCTCCGCGCAGGCCGAAACACCATCGAAGAACGGACAGTAAATGCCGGACAAAGCTCCTGAGAATCCCGAGCGGTACGACGACGACGCCCGGATCTCGGAAGGAACGGCAAGCGCCGCCGGTGTGGCTGAGCCGCGCCAGGTCCACGGTGACACATCCAGTGCTCGCGATGCGGTGGAGGAGCCTCGTTCCCGTGATTCCGACGGCGGATCCCACGCTGCAGAGAAACCGCGGAAAAATCCCGTGCTCGTTTGGGTCAAGGAGATTGTCACTGTTGTGGCAATTGCCCTGGTGCTGTCCTTCCTGCTCAAGACTTTCCTGTTCAGGGCGTTTTACATTCCTTCCGAGTCAATGGAAAGTACCTTGGACGTCAACGATCGCATCTTTATCAACCTGCTGGTGCCTGGACCGTTCGATCTTGAACGCGGGGACATAGTGGTCTTCAAAGACACCCAGGCATGGCTGCCGCCAGTAGCCAAGAAACCGGCCGGCCCCATGGACTGGGTGGGGGACGGCCTGGAGTTCGTCGGTTTGGCTCCTGATAATAATGATCAACACTTGGTTAAGCGCGTCATTGGCCTCCCAGGCGACAGTGTTTCCTGTTGCGATGCAGAGGGCCGGCTTTCGATCAATGGCGTGCCCATCAATGAGACGTACATCAACCCGGCAGAAGTGCCTTCGCCCACGCCATTCAACATCGTTGTTCCGGAAGGAAAAGTGTGGGTGATGGGCGACAACCGCAACAACTCTGAAGACTCCCGGGCGCATCAGGAAGTCAATGGTGGTTTCATCAACCTTGACGATGTCGAAGGCAAAGCCACCGTCATTGCCTGGCCGATCAACCGCTGGACCATCCTGGACAACTATCAGGACGTTTTCCGTGATGTCCCCGAAGGAACTCCGGCAAAGTAATGGCAACAACGGCTACCGGCTCAAAGGGCAAGGCGAAGGTCGAACTACCGGCCCAACCCGCCAAAACCAAGGCCAAACCCGCCAAAGGCAAGGGACAGGCGGGTTTCCCCACCCTTGATGTCGAACGATCCTTCTTGCCTTCCGGGGTGCGCCTGCTGGCCGGGGTGGATGAAGTTGGACGCGGAGCATTGGCTGGTCCCGTCAGCGTCGGTATCGCCGTAGTGAACCTCGAAGAGCACGGCTTGCTGGCGGACGTCCGGGACAGCAAGCTACTCAAGCCCGAGGATCGCGACAGGCTGGAGCCAATTGTCAGGGAGTGGGCGGTGGCCTCCGCCGTCGGGCACGCGTCGTCCCGGGAGATTGATGAGATCGGCATCATCGGGGCACTCCGCCTGGCCGGAACCCGCGCTTGGTTTGAGATCCTGGCCGACGGCGTCACACCGGACGTCGTGCTTTTGGACGGTAGCCACAATTGGCTTTCGCCGGTCGTTCAAGCCTCCCTTTTTGATACCCCGGACTTGGGACCATGGTGTGAAGCGCCTGTCCATACCAGGGTGAAAGCTGATATGAGTTGCCTCAGCGTGGCCGCAGCCAGTGTTCTGGCCAAGGTTGCCCGCGACCGCATCATGGTGGACCTGCATTCGCAAATTCCTGCCTACGGCTGGAACGAGAACAAGGGCTACGCCACCTCTGCCCACCGGGACGTGATCCGGCTTCAAGGCCCCAGCGCACATCACCGGACCAGCTGGAACCTCACCGGGCCCGACGTAGTCTGACAGTTCTCCAGATGTCGCTGTCGGCGCCCATGGCGCATGCTGCCCGGCCGATGGTGCAAGATGGAACCATGAGCGCTGAGGACCTTGAGAACTATGAAACCGACATGGAGCTTCAGCTCTACCGTGAGTACCGGGATGTTGTCGGTCTGTTCAGCTATGTAGTGGAAACCGAGCGGCGGTTCTACCTGGCCAACCACGTGGACCTACAGGCCCGCAGTGCGGACGGCGAAGTCTACTTTGACCTGACCTTGCAGGATGCTTGGGTTTGGGACGTTTACCGCTCGGCCCGCTTCGTGAAAAACGTCCGGGTGATCACGTTCAAGGACGTCAACGTGGAAGAGTTGCCGCGAAACGAGGAGCTCGCCCTGCCGAAAGATGGCGGTCTCGGGGACTTGGGAGATCTCGGCAACTAGCGACCCCTTCGGGCCTGAGTATCCCTCCACAGGACCCATTTGCTCGTCTTTGCCCACATAGCTTCATAAGCCTCTGCCGCCGCGTTCCACCAGCCTGAAAGCTGGTGTTTGGAGGTGGTGGTCATGAGAGCAAAAGACCTGCTGGGCCGTAATGGCGAAGCACTTGCGGCCGATTTCCTGGAAAACCAGGGAATGCGGATAGTCGATCGCAATTGGCGGTGCCCGGACGGCGAGATCGACATCGTGGCGATCGAGGGCAACACCCTGGTTATTGCCGAAGTGAAGACCCGGAAAAGCTTGGACTACGGACATCCTTTTGAGGCGGTGGGTGCTGCCAAACTGGCCCGTCTGCACCGGCTTTCGTCGTCGTGGTGCCGGGAGCATGACCTGAAGGCCGCGCGGAGGCGCATTGATGTAGTGTCCGTGATTGTCAGCGGGGTCGGCGAGCCGCAGCTGGAGCATCTACGGGGCGTTGGCTGATGGGAGTCGGACGTAGTTACTGCGTTGCCCTCCTCGGGCTTAACGGCTACATCGTGGAGGTCGAGGCCGACATCGGCCAAACGTTGCCGAACTTCGTGATCTTGGGGCTCCCCGACGCTTCCTTGAATGAGGCAAAGGAACGCATTCGATCTGCCGCGCAGAATTCCGGGATTCCCCTGAGCAGGCGGAAGATCACGGCCAACCTGATACCGGCGTCCCTCCCTAAGCGGGGCTCTGGATTCGATCTCGCCATCACCATGGCTGTGCTCCGCGCGGCAGGGGACATCCGCGAAATCGGCGGAACAGTTTTCATCGCGGAGCTTGGCCTGGACGGCAGATTGAGGCCGGTGCGCGGCATACTTCCCGCCGTGATGGCTGCCGTTCAGGCCGGCTATCCGGATATTGTCGTGGCCGACGCCAATGCCGTGGAGGCCTCGCTGGTCCCCGGAGCGAAGGTTCGCGGCTACAAAACACTGGCCCGGCTTGCCTTCGACTTTGGCGCGGATCCGAAGGACCTCGTCCTCGATTACAACCCCACGGACACCGATGCGGCGGATGAGGACGGGGACGCCGCAGCAACTATGCCGGACCTTTGTGATGTCTCGGGACAGAGTGAGGCGCGCCGTGCCTTGGAGGTAGCAGCTGCCGGCGGGCATCACATGTTGCTGACCGGGCCACCGGGGGCTGGTAAGACCATGTTGGCTGAACGCTTGCCGGGCCTGCTCCCGGACCTGGCTGACACGGCGGCCATGGAGGTAACGGCCATCCGTTCCCTGGCAGCTGTCCAGTCCTCCGCCGTGCGGCTCGTCCGCAGGCCACCATTCGAAAATCCGCACCACAGTGCTACCGCGGCTGCCATCATCGGTGGCGGGTCAGGGCTTCCCCGGCCAGGCGCCGCCTCGCGTGCACATCGCGGCGTGTTGTTCCTGGACGAGGCTCCGGAGTATGAGCGTCGGGTACTGGATGCCCTCCGACAACCGTTGGAGAGCGGAGAGCTGGTCATACACCGCTCAGCGGGCACTGCGGCGTATCCGGCCCGGTTTCAGCTCATACTTGCTGCGAATCCCTGTCCGTGCGGCAAAGCTTCAGGCAAGGGCATGGACTGTACGTGCACGCCCATGATGCGGCGCAGGTATTTTGGACGCATCTCAGGACCGCTGCTGGACCGCGTGGACATCCAATTGCAGGTAGAGCGGGTGTCCTTGGCCGACTTCGGCAGTGCGGGTGCAGAAGAAGACACCCGTGTTGTCGCCGAACGGGTGCAAGCCGCCAGGGAGCGGCAACTCGAGCGTCTGCTGGCCATGGGGCTGGAGACCAATTCCCAAGTGCCGGGGCGCATTCTGCGCGGCGGACTGCGGCTGTCTCCTGGAACCACCCGAATTCTGGACACTGCCTTGGAACGCGGCACCCTGACTGCCCGTGGTTACGACCGTGTCCTCCGGTTGGCGTGGACCCTGGCAGATCTGGGCCACAGCGATACACCGGACATCGATCATATCGGCCAAGCACTAGGCCTACGTCAGGCTGCGGCTGCTACATGAGAAGCATGCCATCAGAACCACCGACATGAAGGGAATCACAGCAGTGGCCGTATTGGGGAAGCAGGATAGGGAACGCATTGCCAGGGCAGCATTGGCACGGCTCATGGAGCCTCAGGACTCCGTGGGACTCGCTTTGGTCCGGGTACTAGGGGCCGTGGATGCCCTGGGCATTGCAACAGGAGAACTGGAAGGAGGTCCAAACCTGGAGCGGGAGATCTCGTCCTTGCTTGTCGATGGAGGAGGGCCGTCATCGTGGGCAGGGCTGCCGGCCAGCCTTCGACGGTGGGCGCCACGTGTCCCCGACCTCGCGCCTGACCGGGACTTGGAAACCATGCGTCGATTGGGAGGGCGGTTGATCATCCCCGGTGATGACTTGTGGCCGGAACAGTTGCAAGACCTCGGACTCCAGGAGCCGCTTTGCTTGTGGTGGCGGGGACAGGAGCAGCAGCTACCTTCCGCCCGCCGAACCATCGCCCTGGTGGGGTCCAGGGACAGCACCAACTATGGAGCATCCGTGACAGGCGACTTCGCCTACGGGTTGGCCCAACGCGGTTATACCGTGGTTTCCGGGGGAGCCTATGGCATCGACGCCCATGCCCACCGCGGAGCCTTAAGCGGCGGAGTCGCCAGTGTGCCCACGATTGCCGTCATGGCAGGAGGCGTGGATCGTTTCTACCCGTCAGGCAATGAGGATCTCCTCCGGGCGGTGTCTACCCAGGGTGCTGTTATCTCGGAGGTGCCACCTGGATCCGCTCCCACCCGGTACCGGTTCCTGCAAAGGAACCGCCTTATCGCCGCCTTGGCATCAGTGACGGTGGTGGTGGAAGCACGCTGGAGATCGGGCGCCCTCAATACAGCCCATCATGCTGAAAGCATTGGAAGGGTTGTTGCCACGGTCCCGGGATCCATTCACAGTGCCAACTCGGCAGGTTGCCATCGGCTCCTCCGGGACGGGGGAGCGGTGTGTGTCACCGATGTGGGCGAGATTGCCGAGCTGGCCGGTTCCATAGGCGAAACCACTGGTGAGGGAAAAGACGCTGGCACCGCGCCGCACGATGGCCTGTCTTTGGAGGACCTGATTCTCCTGGACGCTCTGCCCCTTCGTTCCTTTACTTCGGTGGAGAAGCTGACCGTGGTGGCAGGACTGAGTCCGGAATCCGTGCGCGCGGGCCTGGGCCGGTTGGGGTTGCTGGGTTTGGCCGGCTCGGAACGCGGTGGGTGGAAAAGGGTCAAAAATGCCTAGCCCCGTAAGGACAGGCATGTCGATACGGGTTCTTTGCAGGGGCGGCTGGCACAGTGGGAAGTGTGGACGGACAATCACTACCAGCACCCCTTCAGAACGCAGTCGATGGCTTTCGGCGCTACTTGGAGGGCGAACGAGCGAGGTCTGCGCACACCGTCCGCGCCTACTTGGCCGATGTTGAGAGTCTCCTCGGCTTTGCAGTGCAGGAGGGAGTCCAGGATCTGGGGGAACTGGAATTGGGCGCCCTGAGGCGCTGGCTTGGTGCGCAGAGTGAGGCGGGCATGGCTAGGGCCACGTTGGCGCGCCGGGCCGCAACTGCCAGGTCGTTCACGGGATGGGCGCTCCGGGAAGAACTAATCCAGACAGACCCTGCGGTTCGCCTGCAGGCACCCAAGCGGGACAAGTCCCTGCCGGGGGTGCTTCAGCAACAGCAGGTTTCCCGGATGGTGGATGACCTGAAAACCGCAGCTGCTGATGGAGGCCCCATGGCTTTGCGCAACAGGGCCATAGTGGAACTCTTGTACGCAACTGGAGTCCGCGTGGGGGAACTTGCGGGGCTGGATATTGACGACCTTGATCCCGATCGTCGTACGCTCCGCGTTCTGGGTAAAGGCAATAAGGAGCGCACTGTTCCGTTCGGCGTTCCGGCTGCGTTGGCTGTGGACGATTGGCTCAGGCGGGGCCGCCCGGCAGTGGTGACGGCCACAAGCGGACCGGCCTTGTTCCTGGGCGTTCGTGGCAACCGGGTTGATCCTCGCCAAATCCGGGCAGTGGTCAGCGAACTGCTGCAGGCGTTGGGTGACACATCAGCCACGGGCCCGCACGCGCTCAGGCACAGCGCCGCCACCCACCTGCTGGACGGGGGAGCGGACCTGCGGGCTGTGCAGGAAATTCTTGGCCACAGTAGCCTGGCAACCACGCAGATCTATACTCATGTATCCGTCGACCGTCTCAGGAAGAGCTACGAACAGGCGCACCCCAGGGCCTGAGCATGATGACCTAAGTGCTGCACTGGCGGAAACGGGCAGCGTACGGCAAAATGAAAGCACCACGGGGAAACCTTCAATTCACGGTTGAGGGTTAGATCCGTGCCAATATCGTCTGAAGTACTAAAACTAAATAGCCTGTCAGGGCCCGTATTACTTTCATGGCATCCGGCAGCAACAGCAAACATCCAGGCAGAGGTCGTTGGGGAAGACGTACCTACAGCTATGGAGGATGGAATGTCTGTTGCAACAACCCGCGGTGTCCTGTTCGTGCACTCGGCCCCTACGGCGCTTTGCCCGCATGTTGAATGGGCCATTGGATCGGTCGTGGATAAGCGAACCGATCTTGAGTGGACCCCTCAACCCGCTGCGCCGGGAATGTTTCGGGCAGAGTTATCGTGGACCGGTACGCCGGGTACGGGGGCGCAGTTGGCGTCGGCCCTAAGGGGCTGGGCTCACCTACGCTACGAGGTGACCGAAGAACCCAGCCAAGGGGTGGATGGAGCGCGTTGGTCGCACACCCCTGAGTTGGGGATTTTCCATGCCGTCACTGATGTCCACGGCAACATCATGGTGACAGAGGACCGAATCCGCTACGCCTATGAGTCAGGTGCAGGGGACCCGTCCGCCGTTTACCATGAGCTCTCGCTGGCGCTCGGTGAAGCGTGGGATGAGGAACTGGAACCCTTCCGCCACGCAGCTGAAGGTGCTCCTGTTCGCTGGTTGCACCAAGTCGGCTAGCGGCGTCACGTACCGACTTCGACCAGCCACCGCGTTCAACAGTGCTTAGCTGACGCGTCCAACAGCGCTGAGTTGAAGTATCTCCCATAGCAACGAGAAGGGCCCCACCAGATGGTGGGGCCCTTCTTATGTCTTGTGGAGCCATCGGCTAACAGAGGACTCAGACGTTCCGCACTGCGATGACCGCGTTATGTCCGCCAAAACCGAAGGAGTTGCTCAGTGCCACGATGTCACCAGTGGGCAGATCGCGAACTGACGTTACAACGTCGAGGGGGATCTCCGGATCCTGGTTTTCAAGGTTGATGGTCACCGGTGCCTTGCGCTCGTAGACAGCCAACACGGTCAGTACAGCTTCAACGGCTCCTGAAGCGCCCAGAAGGTGGCCCATCTGCGACTTGGTAGCGGAGACCGCCACATTGTCCACGTGTGTCCCCAGAGCGGCGCGCAGGGCTGTGTACTCAGGCTTGTCTCCAACAGGAGTAGAGGTGGCATGCGCATTGACGTGGACCACGTCCTCCGCCTGGATCCGGCCATCGAACATGGCGGCCTTCAGCGCACGGGTGGCACCCAGGCCCTCGGGGTCCGGTGCAGTGATGTGATAGGCGTCAGCCGTAACCGACGTGCCGGCGAGCTCGGCATAGATGCGTGCGCCCCGCGCAATGGCGTGCTCCTCGGCTTCGAGGACCAGGGCGCCGGCACCTTCACCCATGACAAAACCGTCGCGGTCGGTGTCGTACGGGCGGGAGGCGCGCTCCGGCTCGTCGTTACGACGGGACAGTGCCTGCATGGAGGAGAAAGCGGCCAACGGCATGGGGTGGATAGCAGCTTCGGCGCCACCGCACACTACAACGTCTGCCTTGCCGGACCGGATCAGGTCCAAGCCCAGGTGGAGGGCCTCGGTACCGGATGCACAAGCCGAAACGGGGGTGTGCGCTCCGGCGCGGGCGCCGAGGTCCAGGCTGACTGCCGCTGCCACGCCATTGGGCATGAGCATGGGGACGGTCATGGGAAGAACCCGGCGCGGACCCTTGTCCCTGAGTGTGTCCCAAGCATCCAGGAGCGTCCAGACACCGCCGATGCCGGTTGCGAATGCAACGGCGAGGCGGTCGTGGTCGATTTCTTCGATCCCCGCGTCAGACCAGGCCTCGCGGGCTGCGATGACACCAAATTGCGTGGAAGGGTCCATGCGCTTTGCCTCAACGCGGCTCAGGACCTCAAGTGCCGGCGTCGAGCACCGGGCAGCAAAGTGGACGGGGAGGTCGTACTTGGCCACCCACTCGTCGCCGAGCGTGCGGGCGCCGGAGACCCCTTTCAGCGCGTTCTGCCACATTGTGGGTACGTCGCCGCCGATGGGAGTGGTGGCCCCCAGACCGGTTATGACTACTTTGCGTGCCATGCGATCACTCTCTGTCGGATAGCCGTCCCGCCTGCGCGGTTCACAAGGGGAGGCAAAAAACTATGGGTGTTACTGCGGCTGTGCCGGGCCCAGGGATCGGAATCCCGGCCCGGCACAGCTGGTGTCAGGACTAGGCCTGTGCGTTGGCGATGAAGCTGACGGCGTCGCCGACGGTCTTGAGGTTCTTGACCTCTTCGTCCGGGATGCGTACGCCGAACTTCTCTTCAGCGTTGACCACGATGGTCATCATCGAGATGGAGTCGATGTCCAGGTCCTCGGTGAAGGACTTGTCCAGCTCCACGGCTTCGGTGGCAAGGCCGGTCTCTTCGTTGACGATTTCAGCCAGGCCGGCCAGGATCTCTTCGTTGCTAGCCATTGTTGGCTCCTTTTCTTGTTGTACCGGCTACTGCCGGAAAGGGGGCAAACCGCGGGTTGCGGCTTGGGTTTGTAAGTCGTATTCAGTTGGCTGGTAACCGGGACGAGTCCCGGCTACGGCAGAACCACTACCTGGGCGCCGAAGACCAGTCCGGCGCCGAACCCGATCTGCAGGGCCAGGCCGCCGCTCAGCTCAGGGTTTTCCTGAAGCAAGCGGTGCGTTGCCAGCGGGATGGATGCCGCGGATGTGTTGCCCGCTTGGGCGATGTCGCGTCCGATGACAACGGATTCGGGAAGCTTGAGCTTCTTGACCATCTCGTCGATGATGCGCATGTTCGCCTGGTGGGGAACGAAAGCGGCGAGATCGCTGGCTTCGATGCCCGCCGCATCCAAGGCCTGCTGGGCGACCTTGGCCATTTCCCAGACCGCCCAGCGGAACACTGTCTGGCCGTCCTGGCGCAGGGTGGGCCACACGTCCTGGGTTGCTGAAAGAATGGCGGGATCGTCGATTTCGTCGGAGTGCCTGGCCGACTCGCCAAGCTTCTTGACGTCCTCCAAGGAATGAGTCATGCCGATCGCATCCCACTTGCTGCCGTCCGAGCCCCACACCGAGGGACCGATGCCGGGAGTGTCGGACGGGCCAACCACCACAGCGCCGGCACCATCGCCGAGGAGGAAAGAGATGGTTCGTTCGTGGTTGTCGATGACGTCCGAAAGTTTCTCGGCACCGACTACGAGTACGTACTCAGCTGCACCGGAACGGACCAGGGCGTCAGCCTGGGCCACGCCGTAGCAGTACCCTGCGCAGGCGGCCGAGATGTCGAAGGCCGGTGCCGGCGTCGCGCCCAAACGATCGGTGAGGGCAGCGGCGGCCGACGGCGTCGCGTAGGGGTGTGTCACGGTGGAGACGATGACGGCTCCCAGTTGGGACGGTTCGATTCCGGCCTGCTTGAGTGCTTCGCGTGCTGCGCCTTCGGCCATGTCGATCACGCTGACGTCTGCGGCTGCACGATGACGGGTGATGATGCCGGTGCGCTGGCGGATCCACTCGTCGGAAGAGTCAATCCACTGGCAGACGTCATCGTTGGTCACAATGACATCCGGGCGGTAGGCGCCGATGCCCAGGATGCGGGCATTCTCGTTGACAGCAGCCTTATTGAGTACGGGAGTGCTCATGCCTGCCCCTCCAGTTCAGCAAAGAGTGCGAGAGCCGCGGAGAGATCCTCCGGGGTTTTGACAGCAACCGTCTTCACGCCGGGCATGCCTCGTTTGGCGAGCCCGGCGAGCGTGCCGGCAGGGGCAAGTTCGATCACACCGGTGACGCCGCGTTCAACCAGCGTTTCCATGCACTGATCCCAGCGGACGGGGCGGGAGACCTGTGCAATCAGGCTTTCGACGGCGGCCGAGCCTTGCGTGACTTCCTTGCCGTCGTAGTTGGACAACAGCGGGACGGCCGGGTTCTGCGGCGACAGGGAAGGCTTGAGGGCCTCCAGGGCGCTGGCTGCGGGTGCCATGTGGGAGGTGTGGAAAGCACCGGCGACCTTGAGGGGTATGACGCGTGCCTTCGCTGGCGGGTTGTCCGCCAAAGCCTTGAGTTGTTCAAACGTGCCTGCCGCAACCGTTTGACCGGCTCCGTTGACATTTGCCGGAGTGGCGCCTGCGGCCGCGATGGCCGAGAGGACCTCGGCGGGATCTCCGCCCACAACAGCGCTCATGCCCGTGGGCGTCACTGCAGCTGCCGCAGCCATGCTGTTGGCGCGCTCCCGAACGAAGCTCATGGCCTCGGAGTCGGTGAGGACGCCGGCAAGGGCCGAAGCCGTGATCTCGCCTACAGAATGTCCGGCGAGAATGACGGGGAGGGTATTGAGTTCGACATCAAACAATGACTTGGCAGCAACAAGGCCGGCGGCGACGATCAACGGCTGCGCTACGGCAGTGTCCTTGATTGTTTCTTCATCCGAGGTGGTTCCGTGGGCCTTGAGGTCAATGCCTGCGATTTCGCTCAGTGCGGCCAATTGGCCTTCGACGGAGGGGAGTTCCAGCCAAGGGGCCAAAAATCCGGGGGTCTGGGAGCCCTGTCCAGGGCAGACGATTGCAAGCACGTATCCAGCTTTCCAAATTGCCACGTGATCCACTGGTGTTTCGGTACACCAAGCTCACTGGGTCAGTTTGTAGGAAGTCTACAACGGTTCAGTTCTGCGAACGTGACGCGTGACGTTCGGGAGCGGCTTTTGGTTGGGCTGAAAGACGGCCCACCACCAAGGCGGTTTGCAACACAAACGCCTCTCTGGGGAGGAGCGGATCCCAGCCTGTCACGTCGCAGACACGCTTCAAACGGTAGCGCACGGTGTTGGCATGGACGAACAGTTCGCGCGCCGTGGCCTCCAGTGAATGCCCCAGCTCCAAGTACGTCCCCAGGGTCTCCACGAGGCCATTCGAGGCAGCCAGAAGGGGGCGGTAGATGTTCTTTATCAGTGACCTGCGCGCAGCGTCGTCACCGGAAACGACACGCTCTGGAAGGAGGTCGTCGGCAGCAACAGGGCGTGGAGCGGAAGGCCATGCACGAGCTGCAGTGAGCCCCGCAAAGGCCGCTTGGGCGGAACTGCTTGCCTCCAACAACGAGCCGGCTTCCGGGCCGTAAACCACGGCGCCGGGCGCGAAGAGCTCGCTGAGCTTAACGTAGGCGGTATCGCGGTCCTGCACGCCGCCGAGGATCAAAATGAGCCGGTCACCCTGGATTCCCACCAGTGCGTCCTCGGCGAAGCGTCCGGCGGTACGGCGTAGTTCGCTGACATAGCTTGCGCTTGGCTCGGACGGCGAATTTCCCACCATTACAGTGAATCGTTCCTGCGCCTTCCAGCCGAGAGCCGCGATCCTGGACCGCAAGGCATCGGTGTTTTCTCCCCGCAAAATGGCGTCGACAATCAACGCTTCCAGGCGCGTGTCCCAGGAACCGCGGGATTCGGCAGCCCGGGCGTACACATCGGCGGCCGCGAATGCCACTTCGCGCGAATAGCGCAGTACGGCTTCGCGGAGTGACGGCTGATCCGATTCCGGCGCGATCACGGGAACCTGGTCCTCCACGACTTCCACCACAATGCGGATCAGTTGCAAGGCCTTTTGCAGGCTGATGGAGCGCGTCAGTTCAGTAGGCGCGTTGCCGAAGACGTCGGTAAGGATCCACGACGGCGAACTGGGCCGTTCGTACCACGTTACAAAGGCAGCTATGCCGTTCTGGGCCACCAAGCCCAAAGCCGAGCGTTCATCTGAGCTCAGGCGGCCATACCAAGGCAGTGATTTCTCGAGTTGCCGCATAGTGCTGGTGGACAACTGGCCTACGTTGGCCCGGAGTTGCCGCAGGGTTTCGGCCTTTTCCGGTGACAATGCCTGGGGTGCTGCCTTGCGCTTGGTGGTTGTTTTGCTCGGCTCTGCCATGGAACGAGCATACGGCCCATCCCGGGCAAGCTCCATTTGTGAGAAGGCTACAACTCGTGTTGTTGCTGGTCACGTCCCTTCCCTGCCCGTCCCAGCCTGGTTAACGCCCGACGGCGGCCCCCACCTTTCGGTGAAAGCCGCCGTCGCGGTATTGCTGGCGTTGCCGTTGCAGTGGGCGTTACCCCATCAACAGTTAGGCGTCGCCGCCTGCTCCGCCGGTGGTGCCGGCGTTGACATCCAGGAGCCGGTACTTTTCGATCGCCTTTTCCAGGGCACCAGCTTCAACTTCTCCCTTGGCGGCGAGGAGTTGGAGGGTTTTGGCGACGATGG
>NZ_JBLYIE010000005.1:159525-159929 GCF_048537125.1 Paenarthrobacter sp. PPS72
TCCAGGAGGTCACGGAGTAGACGGTGGCCGCTACTGCCCAGTCTTCGGCGAGGATGCGTTGGGCTTCGAGGGCCCAGGGCACGGAGACGCCGGAGGCGAGGATGTTCGCGGTGGGCCGGTTGTTTTCTCCGGCGGGGGCTTCGGCGAGTTTGTAGATGCCTTTGAGGAGCCCGTTGATGTCGAGGTTTCCGGGTTCGGCGGGTTGGCTGATCGGCTCGTTGTAGACGGTGAGGTAGTACATCACGTTCCGGTCTTCACCGGTGTCGGTGCCTTCACTGTTGTCGCCGTACATTTCTTCGAGGCCGTGGCGGATGATGTGGCCGATTTCGTAGCCGTAGGCGGGGTCGTAGGTTTTCACGGCGGGGTTGGTGGAGGCCAGGATGGGTGAGTGTCCGTCGGCGTGT
>NZ_JBLYIE010000006.1:0-110648 GCF_048537125.1 Paenarthrobacter sp. PPS72
TGCTATGAGCCCCTGGTACCGTCCCAGCCTGACACGTAGGCGAATAGCAGGGCAACGGCGTGGGCGGGTCAGGATTTATGCGGCTGCCGGGGCTCACGGGGGGGCGGGCCTGGTCTTGACAGGGTCCGGCGGAGGAGAGTCCGGGCCAGGGAGAGTCCCTGTCCGATCCTGACGTCCGGGAGGTAGGCGCGGGCGATGGCGTTGCCGATGGAGGGCAAGGCCGCGGCGTCGGGATAGAGCAAGTACAGGGGCTCGAAGCGGGGCTGGAATTTTGCTTTGAAGCTCAGCAGCGACCTGAATCCATAGACGGGTTCCAGGGAAGCGCCGAGCCAGTCCAGCAGACGGTCAATGGCATCGGGGGTGCCTTTCAGGCTGGTCGGACTGCGGGTTTGGTGGTGCTGCGGTGCGCGGGCCAGCGGCGCTCCGGAGAGGCTGATGAATTCATAGCCTTCGTTCTTGAGGTGCAGCGCGGCGGAAGCGATGAGGAATTCGATGCTGGCGCGGAAGGCTGTGCCACGGCTGCGCATGAAGTCCAAGGTCCAGCCCACAACGTGCCCGTTGCGGTACACGGGCAGCCAGGAGGTAACGGCGTGGACGGTGTCGTTGCTGTCCACCGCGAGCAGGCAGCGGACTTCGGGGTCATTGAGTTCATCCAGGCCACCCAGGGTGAATCCCATCTCGGGCATCTTCCTGTCGGCGACCCATTCCTCGGCGATGGCCTGAATCTGGGCCTGGACGGTGAACGCCGCGGCGGGGTAGCTGGTCCATTCTGCGCGGACGCCTGCCCTGGCCGCGTTGTTCATCGCTGTGCGGATGTCTTGGAATTTCTTGCCTTTGAAGGACACCGCTTCCAGCTCCAGCACAGTTTCCTGAGCGATCTGCACACAGCTCCAGCCCAGCGCCAGAGCCTGATCGCTCAGTTCCCGGGGCACGGAGTAGAAACACGCCGTCCACCCGTTCGCGATGCAGTACCGGCTGAACTCTGTAAAGGAGCTTTTCGTGGCGGATTTGGGTCCCACGGGACCGCCGAGTGTGAGGGCGATCCCGGCGATGACCCGGTAGGCGATGAAACTCTCCCCTGACGGGGAGAACCAGTAGGTATTCCCGGACCAGGAGGTCATCCAGGACAGGGTGCTGCTGTCCGACGTGGTGAGGATGCTCCGGGCGCGGTCTTCGTCGGTCCTGTGCCTGCTGTGGGCCGGGCGCAGGAATGTCTTGAGTATCAGCGCTCCGGCGATCGTCCAGAAAATGATGCCGGTTCCCTCGTAGAGCACCACCGTCGCGGTGCTTTGGGGGACGAAGGCAGGGGGCAGGTCAATCATGTAGCCCAGCGGCATGAACCTGTCAGGGACATCGGCCAGAAGTTCCGCCAGGCCAGGAACGGGGCTGAAACCTCCGGCCAGTGCCAGGCCCGCCCCCAAATAGACCACGCCCAGAACAACCGCGGTGGCCAAAATAACCAAGGCCAGTCGGCGGTAGGTCCCGGGTGGAGCCGTGACAGGGAAAAGCTTCCGCCCGGAGAGCAGAACCGCGGAGACTAGCATGGGAAGCAGCAGGGGCAGGGCCAGGCTGAGCGGGTTCCCGTAGAGGGCCGCATCCAGGGCCCCGATCCTTTCGGCCGCGGCTGTGTCGGGTGCGGCCGGCATCAGGACCCCGACCATGGTGGCCCCTGCCAGCACCGACAGGGCAGCCTGGATCAGCAGCACCGCTGCCCAGGCGAAGCGCCGGCCGCGGCGAAGACCGTCAGCGAGCAGCAGCAGAAGGAACGAGGGCAGGATGGCCATGAAGATCCCGCCGGCCCCGGCGCGGAGCTGAAGCTGAGCGGCCGTGCAGTCTTTGACCTGGGTGGGGTCCGCACACAGACTCTGGAGCGTTTGTGGGTCCACGGGCTGGATGTTGGTGAACAGAAACCGCAGGAGCGACAGCGGTCCGACGGCGTGCGGGACCAGGCCTGCCACGACTGGCCCGATGGCCGAGACAGCAACCAGCAGTGCCAGCAGGACCCGGCCTTCGTGCCGGGAAGCGGCCTGTACCCCGGGGTGGGGTCGCCGCCCCAGCAGTACCGGACCCACGATAGCGCCCGCCGCGGCGGCTCCAAGCCGGACGAGGTCCGCAAATCCCCCGGTGTAGAGGGCCAGCAGCATCAGCATCGCAAAGACGATGAGCCTGATCCGGCGTCGCCAGAGGGTGCCCATGCCCGCGGTGGCCGCCATGGCCGCTCCGCAGATCATCGCGCTTGGTCCCATGAACAGGTGCCCGTCCATCTCCCGGGCCCAGTTCCCCGTCAGGTCTCTGGTGACGGCGGTGAAGCCAATCGCCGCTGCGGTCCCCAACAGTTGGGTGCCAAGGGCTGCCGCGGCGTAGCGCAGGCTACCCATCCGCCGTTCCAACGCCATGCCGGCTAGCAGGAGCAGGACGCTGCCCAGCACGTAACCGGTCACATCCCGGGCCCAGAACGCCGAGGTCAGCAGCGCCCACCACTGCCCTGGAAGCGAACCGGCTGTTGCCGCCAGGTGGAACCGCGCTGGGCCAGATCCGGGAACGGACCACACTGCACCCATGGCCCAGAAAACAACGATAAACGCCGGCGTGATCGGAGCACCCAGCCCAAGGGCCCTCCAAGGACTTCGGAACTGACGCTGTGGCTCTGCCGAGCCCGGGGCGTTCTTGGGCACGAATGTTCCTCTCACCGAGTCCATAGCCCCGGACGACCGGTACCGGTCAGCTCCATGCCGGAGCGGCCCGTAGCCGCGGAACTTCCCTTCGCCATGGCGAAGGTATGACCAGTAACAATGATAAGTGCAACGCAACGGGGGCCGTGGGCGACCGGCTGGTCATCAAGGCACGACCCCGGCCAACGGCCTGCCCCTCCCTTATCCGCTCCGGGCCAAGGCAATTTCCTGGGACAATTCCCCGGGAAGTCGGTATCCCGTTGCATGAATTGGACCGCCGGACCCATCCTGCGGCATGAACATCATTGGCGGTACCGGATGGTGTCAGGGCGCCTGCCTTACTCCCGCAAGCCGGTCCGCGTGCCTTTCTTGCTCTGGAGCATCCCGAGGTTAGCGGATTCCCCAGCGCTGCGCGAGGAAGTCCAAGGCTCCGGGCAGCGCGGCGGATGCCATCTCCCATGAGTGCCCGGTGTTGGCGATCTGCCGGGACTCGACCGTGAATCCCGCTTCCCGCGCCGCTGCTGACAACACCTCCATGTAGCCAATGAACTCGGGATCCCGGGTGCCCGCAGCGAAATAGGTGCCCGTCCCTGCGAAGTTTCCTTGCGTCATGACACCCAGGGGGGTCTGGGCTTCGAAGGCGGCGGTGTCCCCGCCAAAGGCCGCGTCGATCGTTTTTTGCCGTTCCTTGGCCAGTGCGGGTTCCTGCTCGCTGGCAAATGCCAGCACGGACGGGTAGAGGTCCGGATGTCTGGTTCCCATCTGAACGGCGCAGGTGGCGCCGAAGGAGAACCCGCCGACGGCCCATTGGCGTTTGTCCGTGTCGATGTCCAGGGTCCGGCTGATCCAGTCGGGTACGTCCTGGGACAGGAACGTGTCCGCCTGCGCGATGCGGCTGTCCATGCACAGGGTGTTCCCGGAGGCCGTCCCGTTGGGATCGACGACCACCGTAACAGGAGCCAGGCCGTTGCGTGCTGCGGCGAACCGGTCCAACGTGGCACGCAGGTTCCCTCCTGTGAGCCAGTCGGCAGGGCCTCCGGGCTGGCCGGAAAACAGCACCAGCACCGGCAATGCCGGGCGCGGGGTGCCCTGATACGCCGGAGGCAGATAGATGAACGCCTCGCGGGTCGTAAGACCCGAGCGCGAGCCCGGTATCACGGCTTTTCTCAGCAGGCCTGCTGCCGGAAGATCTCCCGGGGACCTCCACCTGTCCAAACGGGCCGGAGCGGGGCCGCCGGGCTGTCGCGTCAGCCCTGCTTCAAGGGGCTGGATCCGTGCCACGGTTGTGCCTAGAAGGTCGCTGACGGTGCGGTTGAGCCCGAAGTAGGCGTTGACCTGCGCCGCGCTCAGGAGCACGACGCCCAGCAGGGCCACACCGCCGGCTGTCCTGCCGCGCCACGTCGAGCCGCGAAAACGGACAAACCATAAAAGCAAAGCAGCGGCGGCGGGCATGAACCATCCCAGCACCTCCCAAGGAAGCACTCCCGGGAACGTGGAGAAGACGTAGACCAATAGCCAGTGAACGGCTACGACCAAGACCGCAGAGGCCACCGCAGCGGCCACCGCTTGCAGAACCCACTTGACGCCGCGGCCCCACAGAAGATACACCCCGCCGGCCACCCCCGCTGCCCAGGCGCCCCACAGCACGGGGCCCTCCACTAAAGAGACGTCAGCAACAAAATCCACAGCAGCCATTCTCCCGTACCTGAGGACCGCTTCACTGATCCGGCCACACCACAGGGGATACCGTTCCAACGTCCAGACTAGGAAAAAGGTTCCGGTTCCCTACCACAACTAGGTAGTACGGCCGCCCTGGCTTCTACCGACTCTACTTCCACGGCGCAGAGGACCTGCTCCTGCCAAAACTCGTACGGCCATATCGAAACGGAACCAGCATGCCTGCTCCTTTCAGAGGAACCGCACGCGCACGGCCTGCCTGTCGATCGTGGCTTACCTGGCTGGTTGGCACGGACGGGGGCCTAGAGCGAGGAGATGGAAAAACCACGGGAGGAGCCGGCTCATGCTCTCGGCTCCGCCGCACGATACGTTGTCCTTCCTGACGTTCTTCCTGCCCTTCCAGTGCCCAGAATCGGCCGCGGGCAGGCCTGGATCAGCGGTAGGTTGCCATACCGGCCTGACCTGCGACCGGCACCCCGGCATGGGACACTGAAGACCTCGCCTATATGTTCTCGGGAGCCGCACGCGTGGATTTTATGACTCAAACCGTCCTCGAAGCGGCCGGGCAGTGGTGGATCTATCCGCTATTGCTCGTCTTCTTCTTCGTTGACGGCTTCGCGATGGTCCTCCCCAGCGAGACCCTCATCGTCGCGCTGGCCGCGTTCGCCCGGCAAAGCGGCGAGCCCAACCTCTGGATTCTGGGCGCCACCGCGCTGCCGGTGCCATCGCCGGAGATAACATGGCCTACCTGCTCGGCCGGAAAATCGGCCTCGAACGCTGGGCGTGGATGCGTAAACCGAAGGTCCGGAAGGTGTTTGACTGGGCGCGGTATGAGCTGGAGAAGCGCGGTGCAGTGCTGATCTTTACCGCCCGTTACATCCCATGGGGGCGCGTGGCCGTGAATTACGTCGCGGGCAGCACCGCCTTCCGCGCCACCGGTTCGTTCTCCTGGATGCCTTCGCGTGCCTCACCTGGGTGGCCTATTCACTTGGAATAGGCATGCTGGCCGGCTCCTTCCCCTGGCTAAACAGCAACCCTCTGCTCAGCGCCGGCATCGCCGTGGCGTTCGCCATCGTGCTCGGCGTCATCATCGACCACCTCCTGCGCCGGTGGCACAACCACCTCGCCCGCCACGACGCCACACCCGACGCAGACCGGACAGGTCGGCGGTGAGCCTGCAGGCTGTCCGCATGCAAGCGGCACTCACCGATACTGGTGTCGACCCGCGCTTACCGGACGAATGGGAGCGGCCCGGGGCAATGGGGGTAGTCCGGGGGACAACCCGTCATCCCTGGCGCAGCTGCAGTACGAACCGGCGCAGCGTGATGCCGTTGTCCGTACGGCCAAAGCCATGGTGCAGACCCTGAAGTTCGTGAGCACACTGCAGTGGGTCAACCCGCTCTCGGAATCGGATTCCCGTCCACAGTTCAGCCCCGAGTGCTTAAAGGCGAAAAGGTGCTCTGAGGCGAATTTCAGGGGTCCGGGACGCCGGCGGGGACATCCCATTGGACTGACAACACATCCAATATACCCCAGGGGTATATTCAGCAAGCCACAATCAGATGTGCCGCCCCGTTATGCAAATGTGACAATGTGGCTCTTGTGACGTAGAGTTTGAGCCGTGCCGGTTTCGCCGAATGCGGCACTCCTGAGCAGACTTGCCTAACTCTGCCGCTGCCCAGGATCCGTTCGCAAAATTCGTCCGGCAGAGACGGGGAACCCAAAGATGGCTTGCTTAAGGCAGGCCTCGGGGTGAAGCCGTGCTTGGTGCATTTCGTGCATCACCACGGCCGGGTGTCTCCCATCCGAATCCGACAGCTAACCTCGCAGGCAGTGGGAGAGGCTCTTTCGTGCCCAATGGCAAAGCTCACGGCCGCCGCCGCGCAGTCCCTGTCCGCACCAGCCCCCTGGCTGCTCTGTCCAAGTCAATGGCCCATAACGCCGGCGGTGTAGGCCGCCAAGCTGCCGTCATCGCAGCAGCCTCCGGCCTTGTCCTGACCAGTGGTATCGCCGCCCAGGCAGCAGACGCCCCAACCCAGCGTGAAGCCGAGCCCGCATCGAACCTGGAAGTCACCAGCCAGGTCCAGACCCCACTCAGAGCCGACGCTACCGTCCAGATCGCCTTCGAGCGTCCCGCCGTGAAGACAACTCCGGCGCCTGTAGTGAAAGCACCTGCGAAGGAACGTGCCGCCGCGCCTATTGTTGCGAAGGCAGCTGCTGCTGGCCCGGCCAAGGCCCAGATCACCCTCACCCCAGCTCCTGCTGCGCCGCCCGTGGCTGCCCCGGCGGCCGGTGGGATCAACGCCACCATGGTGTCCTCCGCCTATGCCCAGATCGGCATGATCCAGGACTGCACCCGGCTGGTCGAAAACGCCCTCAACGCCGCCGGCATCCCCGTCGGTGACCTCGGCCCGATGCAGTTCATGAACTACGGCACCGTCGTCACCGACCCCCAGCCTGGGGACATGGTCATGCAGCCCGGTCACGTAGGCATCTACGTCGGAAACGGCCAAGTCCTCAGCTCCGGCCTGAACGGAAAAAACGAAACCGCCGTTCACCCCCTGACCTGGATGACCTCCAAAGGCGCCGTCACCTTCGTCCGCGCAGGCAAATAAAACCACTGAAGGTCGGTGATTCAAAGCCTTGGGGGCAATGAATCACCGACCTTCAGCATGCCCCGGCACACTTGACGTTTTGTGGGCAGTCGGAACCCTCCTACTCCTGATCAAGTTGCCTCGAAACCTCCGCGCCTCAAAACCCTAGGGATACGAACTTCTCCTGGCTCTGTCCCGTAAGTTGTAACTGTTAGCTAGGATTGGTGATTTTTCACAGCCCAGTTTGGCGGTTCTAGCTGATTCCGATGACGAGGGTTGAGCGTGGGACCTCGATGACGTTGCGCTGGAAGGGGCCACGATGACGGTCATCCGCAACTCAGTCGTAATTCGCTGCACGCAGGAGGAAGCGTTCGACTACCTCTCCGATCATCGCGCCATTCCGCTCATTAAGGGGCATCGTCCGACACGGACGAAATGGGTTTTGCCCCTTGTAGCGCTGGGCGGCGTTGCGGCGATCGCCGTCCTGGTGTGGAGCCGGCTGTCCCATCACGAAGAACCGGACCAAACCATGCACCCTCCCCCATCAACCCGAGGGACTGGCCGGAGGCATGTGCCCCCTGGTCCACAGGCAGCGGTACGTCTGCTTATCATGGTCCGAAGCCGTGAAAAGGCTCCGATGATTTCCGGGAGAAGGGACAGCTATGGTTACGGGCGCGGGGCCGTGTTCCATTTTTGGGCCAACATGTCTGTCATGGTCCGGACGTATGTTTTGGTGAGGTGGTTGTCGTCGAGGTAAACGTAGACGTTCCCGACGATTCCCGGGCATGTTTGCCCGTCGCAGATCAGGTCTGTCATGTCCACGATCGTCAGCCCGGTGTAGGTCCCTTCCAGTTGTTCTAGCGGATTGTTTTGGGCGAGTACCGAGGACTGGGGTGGACGGCAGTCGGGGTTCTCCACGGTGGAGGCCATTGCGCATTCACTGGGGCTGAAGGAAAATCGGGGGTTATCCCGCATGGCGATCACTTTAATGCCTTGGCCGGTCATTTCACCGACTAGTTCATCAAGTCCCCAGGTGAGGTCTTCGTCTGGGGAGTCCGGGACGGCTGCGGTGCCTACGAGGAAGACGGTGTCGGGTTTGTTAAGGCGGATGTGTGCGCGGACTTCATTGTTGAAGGTGTTGCATTCGTCCCCATACTCCGGATTTTCCGTCATGAAGGGACAAGCACCGAACGTGAGGGCTTGGACACGCCAGTTGTTTTGTTGTGCCAATGGCCCGATCGCGCCAAGCCATTGCTGGGCATGGGAATGTCCGACCACAAGCACGGTCTTCTCCGCAGTCTGCCCTATGTCGTTCTGTTGGCAGTTCTCCAGGAGCAACCGGGTTGTTGGTCGCAGGTCCCCCGCGCAGGGGCCACCAAGAGAGGCCCAGTCCTCTGGCAGTTGCTCCGGTCGTGGCAACGTTTTGGCGTTCTCTCCCACGTGGTTCTCGTATCCCGGGAGTAACGCGGCCGCTCCAGGGTTGTCCTCCGGGCTCTGGGATTCGGCGGCGTTCTTTTCCATTTGTTGCTGGTAGGCGAACAACACCATCGGCGTCGATCCGACCGCGAGACAAACAGCGACGACGATGGCCAAACGGCGTTGGCTGACTTCCGGCCACCGCCAGGAGCGCAGCGGCCGCTCAACGAGACGGGTGGTCAGATACGCCAGAAGCAGCGCCAGACCAATGATCAGTGCGCCGGTGGCACCGTCGGCGTGGTCCTCGCCGAGCAAGATGAGAGTAAGAACCAGCAGCGGCCAGTGCCACAGGTAGAGGGCATAGGAATGTGCTCCTAACCCCACCAGCAGCTTTGATGCCAGGAAACGGTCAACGCCGAAACGACTCCCCGACCGCCCGGCGGTGATGACGGCGACCGCGGCAAGGGTTGGCCACAGGGCTACGAAACCGGGAAATGCTGTTTTGACCTGCAGGATCATGCCGCAGCTCAACATGGCCGCAACTCCAGCCCATCCCAGAATGACCCGAACCCTCCTTCCGGGTTTCAGGTACGGGAGGACCAGCGCCACCAGGGTGCCCAGGGAAAATTCCCACAGACGGGCGAAGGTATCGAAGTACGCGAGTTCCTGATCAGCTGCGGTGAAGTAGACCGAGTACGCCAGGGAGGCAAGGAACATGACCCCGAAAATCCCCAGCAGCACGGCCCGGTAGGACAGTCCGAAGCGCCGGCACGCGACGGCGGTCGCGACAAAGATCGCCGGCCAGAGGATGAAGACCTGGCCCTGGATGGACAGGGACCAGAAGTGCTGGAAAGGGCTCGCCAGGCTTTGGTCCGCGGCGTAATAGTTGACCACCTGCCGCTGGAGCAGCCAATTTTCGTAATAGAAGAGGGAAGCCCACCCCTGGTTGACGACCTCGAGCCAGCGTGTGCGCGGAACCACGAGGAAGGTCATGGCCAAGATGGCGCACAGGACCACAACCACCGCCGGTAGCAGACGCCAAAACAAATGCAGCCAGTGCCGCACCAGCGGCACGGATCGGCCGTGCTCGAAACGCCCAACGAACTGCAGGGTCATCAGGAACGCAGAGATCAGTAAGAAGACGTCAACACCACCGGAGACCCTGCCGAACCAGACGTGGTAGGTGACGACCATCAGCACTGCCAGCGAACGCAGTCCCTGGATTTCCGGACGGAAGCCCGGTCCTCCCTCCTCAACCGGAAGGCGCTTGGGGCTCCCAGGCGAGGCAAGGTCTTTGGTGACTGTCATCGATACTCTCCATTGGCCCTCGTATCAGCGCCGTGAAGGAGCCGAACCGGCCAACCGGCGGGGATGGCTTCTTCCGAAATTTACTAAGGATCGCTCAAGATCACATCAATTCTTCCAAGATGTCCCAGACCATGACGGCCGAGAAGGCGGGTGCCCATCAAGCCTTCCTGGTGGGCCCCGATCGAGTTGACACAATCAAGGGGAAGAACTCCCGGGAACAATCCGGACCCACAGCGGTCACCGCTCGAAGAACCCAGCGAACGCCCGCGGCCCCACAAAAGATACACCCTCCAGCCGCCCCCGATGTCCGGACACCCCGTAGGACGAGGCCCTGCACTCACGAGATGTCCGCAACTGAGCCTGCACCTCGCTCCGTAAATTAGCGAAGCCCCGGTCAAATAGCGGTTGACCGAAGCTCCGATCGCATTATGCCCACACTAAGCTTGCAGTTCGCTGGGAGGGCAGAAGCGTACCAGGACTTTCAGCGATGCTGCCCCCGCCGAACAGCTCCCAAGGGCAGGCTTGGCGACCGCGTTACAGGCCAACTCCCCGCACGGCGTGTGGGGCACTACTTGCCGGTGGGGGTAGGGGCCGGAGTGATGCGGCATGCCTGGAGCAATGCCGTGACCGAGGCGGACGGGACCTGGTCACCGGCCTTCGCGATTTGCTCAAGCGGGGTGGTGAATTCAGAGGGGACGCCTGCGGCCTTCGCTGTCGAGAGCAGGCCTGAGACGACCTGCTGGTCCTGCGCGCTGAGCTGTCCGTCCTGCAGCGGCGAGCAGATCTGGCCCCGAACCGCGTCGGCTGCAGCCGTGGCCGCTTGGGAAACGGCATCGCTGGCGACTCCCTTTGCAGCCTCCTGCACCTGGCCGCAGCCGGTCACAGCGAGAAGGAAGGACACACCGATCAGAGCGGCAACACGACGGTTCATGCCCCCATCGTAGCCGCGGCACCCGAGGTACACTATCGCACCATAGATTCTCGAGCATCTTGATATGAGTCGTTACACCTTCACCGCCGACGCGTCCGCTGGTGTGCATCCTTGGACGGAGAGGAAAGCACCCAGCCACCGCGCGGCAGGATCAGTTCAAGTTCCACCTACCGGCCCGCCTGCCCGGACTCCGAAACGGTAGCCGCAGGCCCCCCGTATTACGTGGCAGCTTGAGATACGGGCGCTGCCGCAGGCGTGGGGCCAAGGGCGTCAATACCATCTGTGTGGACGCGGATGACCCGGGCAGTGGAGATGTCGTAGAACAGCCCGGCGGCCTGCACCCGGCCCTCGGCCAGTGCTGGCCCGATGATGGGGTGCTGCCTGAGTCTGTCCAGCTGGACGGCAACGTTAACCATACCCAGCTGGTCAAGGGTGTTGTAGCCTGCTGCCGCCGCGGCAGCTGCCACCGGGTGCCCGCCCAAAAGTTCCCGGTAGCTGGGCCGGGCGTGGCCTAGCCAGGTATCGAAGGAGTGACCGAGCCCCGGGGCTGCACCTGCGGCGTCCTCGATCACGGCTTTCATGGCTCCGCAGTTTGAGTGTCCGCAGACCACGATGGACTGCACCGCCAGGGCGTTGAGCGCGAACGACAGCGCCGACTCGGTGGAGGGATCCTGGCCCTCCTGGCACAAGACGTTGCCGATGTTACGGAGGGAGAGCATATCCCCGGGGCCGCTGCTGGTGATCAGGTTGGGGTTCACGCGCGAATCCACGCAGGCGATGAAGAGGGTGTCCGGACTCTGCCCGTCGGCAAGGTCCTGCACGTGCGGAAGGACTTTGTCGGCGTGCCGGCGGTGGTACCTGTCAATGCCCCGCAGAATGGAAGGTACCAGAGGCGCTCCCGCGCCGTTTCCAGCCTCCGGTCTCTGGACGCGTTCCGCTGGAGAGCGACCTGCGAGCCAGTTGGCGCGGGGCGGCAGGGGGAACTCCCGGGTTTCCTGGCGCCGGGGGGTATTGTGGGCCGCGTCCTGGAATGCAGTGTTGCCGTGTTCTTCGAGCAGAACGGTTCCGCCGGCGGCGGTGTGCTGCTGCTGCCAGGCCAGGACCGCCTCCTGGAAGGCGTGGTCGACGTAGTCGGGGTTCAGTTCCACGAGCACGTCTGCGCCCCCGGGGACCATCTGCAGCACCCGGTTCAGCCGCGGGAGCGCGAAAAAACTGCAGGACCCGCCGATCGTTACACGCCAACCGCCCTGTGCCGCCGGTGCGGGGTGGGCATGGATGGAGACCCGCAGGACCCGCCACAGCACAAAGAGGGTGGCAACTGCCAGCCCGATGAGCACCCCTTCCAGAAGGTTCAGGAACACCACCGACAACAGCGTGAGGGCATACACGACCAGATCCCCGGTCCGGGCAGCCGTCCTTATCTCCGCGACCTTGATCAGGCGCATGCCGATCATGATCAGGAGCCCGGCCAGGACCGCCAGGGGAATCAGTTCGATCAGCCCGGCGAACAGCACCGAAAACAGCAGGATCCAGAGCCCGTGCAGCACCGCGGATTTCCGCGTCCGCGCCCCGGCTTCCACGTTCGTGGCGCTGCGCACGATCACTCCGGTCACGGGCAGCCCACCCAGCATCCCGGAGATGACGTTCGCTGATCCCTGCCCCATGAGCTCCCGATTGAGGTCGGTGCGGGGCCCGGTATGCATTTTGTCCACCGCCACCGCTGAGAGCAACGATTCGATGCTGGCGATCAGAGCAACCGAGATGACCGCAAGCCCCGCAGCTCCCCAGTTGCCCGCGGGCAGGCTAGGCAGGGCCACGGCATCAAGAATGGAACCGTCCAGGGCGATCCGCTCAACCCCCGGCGCGACCGCCACGGAAAGGGCGGTGCCGGCGGCGACAGCGCCCAACGGCCCCGGCACCCTACGGACCGCGGATGGCAGGTACTTCCACACCAGCAGCAGGCCAATGACCAGCAGACCCAGCAGCGCCGAACGGAGCTCCACCCCGGCCAGCGCCGCGGGAAGCCGGACCATGTTCTCCACTGCGGACCCCGCCGGCTTGCCGCCGAGCAGCACCTGCACCTGCTGCAGGATAATGGTGATCCCGATGCCGGCGAGCATCGCCCGGACCACCACCGGCGAAACGGCCAGCGCCGCCCGACCGGCCCTGCTGATCCCCAGCAGGAGCTGCACGACACCGGCTGCTGCGGTGATCGCGCAGGTCACTGCCCAGCCGAACTCCTGCACCAGCCCGGCGACGACCACCGTCAGACCGGCCGCCGGCCCGCTGACCTGAAGGGCCGATCCGCCCAGGCTACCGGCCACGACCCCGCCGACCGCGGCCGCGATGAGACCGGCCATCACGGGCGCGCCCGAGGCCGCCGCGATACCCAGGGACAGTGGCAGCGCGACCAGGAACACCACAAGGGAAGCCGGCGCATCGGCCCTCAACCCGGCCAGGAACGGCAGGCCGGGGGCTGGGTTGAATCCGGACGGCCGGGGCGGGCTGGGAACGGTGGGGCTAGAACCAGGTCGGGTCATGGTTTCCTTCAAAGCGGCATCAGGGACACCTCAAGCTATAACGGCCAGGTAACGGCAGGTTTACGAGAGCCTGAGCGTTTCCTGCAAATCGGTACGTGGGCGCGAAGCGGATCCGCGTCGGAACTAGCTGAGAGTACCCGCAGCCAGAGCCGCCGGACACCGGAAGGCCCGGGAGATCGCGTCCGGTTCCGAAGGAGCAGGGAACCTGGTGGCTCTCGTTGTCTTTTGCCTTCATGGCAGTGGGCCAGTCGTTCCTGGTCGGGACGTTTCCCTTGCGCCCGTGCAGGCGTAGCGCCTGCTGATGTCCTGCCCCCGCAGCGCGGGTTGCACTGGGGGCGTGTCGCCGCGCGGTCAGCCTGCGGCACCGCCGCTGCAGACGGCCCCCGGCTCGGGGGTTTGCGGGCCCTGCCGGTATTTTTGAATGAACGCCGCCAGACGCTCATCGCTGCTGTTCTCCAGCGAGAGTTGCTTGCCCCAGGCGGTCACGGTCACCGGAGAAGACTGGCCCGAGACGGGGCTGAGCAGAAGGTAGTCCTGATTGCCCGCCAGGGAAGTCAGTTCGGCGATCTGTTCCTTGGAAAGGTCCGGCCGGTAGGAGAGCCAGACCGCGCCGTGTTCGAGGGAATGCACGGCACGGGTCTGCTCCACCGGGACGGTGTAGGTCCCGCAGTTCGTCCACACTGGTGCGTGGTCCCCGCCGGTGGCGGGGGTCCGAGGGTAACTGACAGGCTCACGGGTGTGGTTCCGGGACTGGTCGGGGTAATCCTGCTCACCTTCGACAGGCCTTGCCGCGGCCACCTTGACCTGCTCACGCTGCTGAACCTCACCGACGAGCACGAACGTCACGGCACCGATGATCGAAACGACCAGGACCGCGCCCGTGCCATAGATCAGCCACGCCCTCCGCCTGTCCGCCGCGCGCTGCTTGGCCTGAATGGCCTTCAGGATGGCTTTTCGTTCCTCGGCGCTCTTCCGTGCTGCCGGCATGTGGTGTCTCGCTTTCTTCGAAAAAGGGTCAGAGTCTGTCGCGCAGTTCCTGCAGGGCAGTGATTTCCGCGGTTTGGGCGTCCACGATGCGGGCGGCAAAGTCCCGGACTTTGGAGGTCTCGGCCAGCCGGACGGCGGCATTCGCCATCTCGACGCCGGCCTGGTGGTGGCGGATCATCATGTCGGTGAAGAGCCGGTCGCCTTCGGCGCCGGAGGCCTCGCGCAGGGCCTGCATCTGATCGGCGGTGGCCATGCCCCCCATCCCGCCGGCGTCCTCCATCTCGCCCCCGGCCTCCGGTCTCATGGTGTGACCGGCACCGGACTGAGCGCCGGCCCCCATCCAGGCTCTGGGCGGTGCCGTGCCTGTCTGGGGCAGGCCCCAGTCCTGCAGCCAGGCGAACAGCTGCCCGTTCTGTTGCTGCTGGGAGGTGGCGATATCGTAGGCGATGGCTCGGATCTCCGGGTTTGAGGACTTGTCCCGGATCAGCAGAGCCATTTCCACCGCCTGGGCATGATGGGCCTGCATGTCCCTGGCGAATCCGGCGTCTGCACCGGCATCATTTACCTGCACCGGTGCAGGGACTGCGGTCAGCCGTCCGATGGCGAAAAACGCCGCCGCCGTAAGGACCACGACGGTAGCGAAAACGATGCACAGAAGCATCCACCGGGGCCGTCCCGCGTCCAGCTCGGGATCCTCCGGTTCGTCGGGAGGGGATGGAGGGCTGCCGATATTCATGCCCACATAATATCCATGGCCAGCGCAGGCCCGCCCCGGGCCACCGCCATAGCTCTGGCAGCAGTGTTTCGGACCGGGCGGAGAGTTACCGGAGCAATGGGTTAGTCCTCGATTTCGGCGGCCAGCTTTCCGTCGCTCACCGCTTTCACCAGTTCGAAATAATCGGTTTCGGTCTGGTTGGCGTAGCCGACGGCGTACTTGGCGAACGCGGCATCCATCTGCTCCCCGTCTGCGCAGTATCCGGCCAGCAGCCTGGGATCGATCGAGCGGGAATGGGCGCGCGCCAGCAGAGCACCGGCCAGGCGCCCGTAGTCATCCAGGTGGTCCCGGTTGAGCGTTGTCGCGTCGATCTCGCCTTTCCGGTTGCGGAATTGGCGGACGATGAACGGACGCCCCTGGATCGTTGTCCAGCCAAGGAAAAGATCGGTTTCGGCCTGCACCAGCCGCGCGCCGTGCACGATCCGCTTGCCCTCGTGTTTCGCCAGCGGGTGGCCCAGATGACCGTGCAGGACACTGGGTTGTGCCTGCTTGGCCTGCAGAACGAGTGCTTCATCCCCGTTGCCCCGCAGTAGAATGAGGTAGTTGCGCAGCCCGACACTGCCGGTCCCCACCACGCGGAAGGCCACATCGGACACGGCGTACCGGGCGAGCAGATGCCCGCGGGACTCGTGCAGGCTGTCCGCGTAGTGTGGCAGCGCGCCGATCACGGCGTCGGCCGTCGTCGCTGTCACGGCGCTGAGCACCGGCGGGTCGGGGACAAAACGCCAGTGCCGTTCGTCCTGACGGGTCCACTTCGCTGCGATCCTTGCACTGGTGTTTTTCCTGGCCTTGCGGGCGGCCAGGGCGAAGTCGTCCATCAGATCGTCGGCTTTCACCCTGTCCAGCACGGACTCGTCTCCCAGGGCGGTCCATGAGTCCAGGAACGGCAACCCGGCCAAATGCCCGATGGTGCGGCGATAGGCCCGCACCGAGTCCTCCGCCGCGTCACGGCAGCCCGCCTCGGAGACGCCGCCGACCCGCCCGGCGAGGATGAGGCTGGTCGACAGGCGCTTCAGATCCCATTCCCAGGGGCCCGGCGCCGTCTCATCGAAGTCATTGATATCCATCACAATCCGGTTATCGCGGGTACCGTACAGCCCGAAGTTCCCAGCGTGCGCGTCACCGCACAACTGTGCGTTCAAACCGCTGCGCGGCCCCGCGGCCAGGTCACCGGCCATCAGGCCGGCACTTCCGCGGAAGAAAGCGAACGGTGAGGAAAGCATCCGGCCAACCCGCAAGGGGATCAGCTCCGGCAGCCGGCCCCGATTGCTTGCCTCCACAAATTCCCGCACCGTGGGCCGGGCGGCGGCCAGAACAACGTCCCGGTGTGTCCGGTGCCCGGCAACCTCACACAGAGCACGCCCGTGCGCGTAAACCACTTCCGGGTCCACCCAGCCGCCCAAGACGGCTGCCGCGCCGGGATCATCCACCACAACCACTCCCCTCCCGGACGCCAAGCGGCCCTCACCGCAGGCCCGGTTTCCGCCAGTCCTGTTGTCCTGTGTCGGCAGCGGGCTCCGGCCCGGCCACGTTCCGCTACTTCAGCGGCGCACGGCCGGCAATGGCGAAGACCAGCCATCCCTTCCCGTGCACAACCTGGTCAGTGGTGCCGCCCTCTGAGTAACCGCATCAGCCACCTGATGAAACCGCCCCCACGATTTCCCCCGTGTCCTCGTCCGTGACCGTCGTCATACCGGTCATACCCGTGGCCGCCGTACCCGCGGTCATCACGCCCACCGTACCCACGTTCGTCACGCCCATGTCCTCCGTGTCCCCTGCCGTGCCCTCTGCCGTGTCCTTTGAATCTGCCGTGGTGCCCCATGACATCCCCTTCCTCTCGTTGCTGTTTCCGCCCCGTTGGTGACCGGGGGTCATGATCCCACCATGAATGTATCGCTCTTCGCTTGGGAAGTCCTGAGCCACAGCCACTGGATTGCTCCAGTATCGGCGAAGCTGCGATGGATCGGTTGCAGCTGCAGAGCCCTGGCTGGAGGAAATGGCGGCACCGAAAATGGACGGAACTGCAGTACCAGGCGGGTGGCTACTTCCGAAGGCTCTTTTGTACCTTGTGGCCGCGGATGACAACGCCTGCGCTGTGAAGCACCAGCCCCACCCCGATCACCGCCAGCGACGCGAAAGTCACGAATTCATTCTTGCTAACTTGCCCCCAGATAGTGAGGCCGATTCCGATGGCGATCGCTCCCATTGCACCAAAAACGACTGCTTTGTAGGAGGCGGAAGCGGTGGCCCAAAACTCATTCAACATCACGCCAGCTTACCTTTGGGAGGCCTTGGGGATTCCTGGAATCCAAGTTCGCGAGTCCCAGTTCGCGGGGTGCCTGCCCAACGCTTCAGGATCGCGGCCTTACCGGGGGCCAGTTACTGTGATGCCCGTCTACCCCGGCGAGCACCAACGTGGCCAGCTTTGCGGGGCCCGAAGCGCCGGCCTCATGAACGGCTTGGTGGGGGCCGGAGCCAGTCACCGGGTAAGTTTGGGGGATGTTGCAGCTTCATCCTCAGGTCCTGCGTGGCCTTTCCTGTATGGTCGCCGCCGCTGCCCTGATTGCCACGTCCGGCTGTGCCGGGCAGGTCTCTGCGGCCGATGCGGATGTACAGGCGTGGAAGGCCGCCGCGCTTCCCGCTGGTTCGGGAGTCATAGCGGCGGACGCCAGCAAAATTCTCGATAGGGAGCCGGTGGTCCAGGCCAAGGACGTGTAGGCCGGGACTTACATGTTGACACTGGTATGCGAAGGCGGCGGCAAGGCCTTCCTGACGGTGCGCTCGGCAGGCAAAGACCTGGCGGAGCTGGGGGCCGCCTGCAACGGCGCGAAGGAGGTAACCAAGGTCGCCGTTACCGAACCCGGCACGCTGGAACTAAGTGCATCCAGTATCGATGCGCCTTTGCTCTACGCCTATCAACTGGCGGCAGCCAGATAGAGTTCGATCCTGTCATTTCCGCCGCTAGTCGTGACGCTGTGATTATGGCACTGTGTTTAGGGGTTCGTTTAAAGCTTCTTGCACAACGGGGAATGTAGAACCCATGTGCCAGCCTCCATTAGGGCAAGATCGCCGCTCTCGTGCTGAATCTGACCCGGGTCAATCACGTGCTGCTTGTCCGCCTTCCGGCAAGGGAGAACCAAACGGCAGGCTTGTCCGGATGACCGGGAACGAATGGGCTGCCCACACTGCTTGCGAGCGGATGTCAGCAGCGGCAACCTCTGTTCCCGCCGCGAAGCGAAGGGTCAGTCTTCGCAGTCAAGGCAGAAAGCCTGCCCGTCCCTTCGGATGACGATCTGTGAACGGTGCCGGACCAGGAAACAGGAGCAGCAGGTGAACTCGTCGTCCTGCTGCGGGATCACCTCGACCGTCAGTACCTCATCGGAGAGATCAGCGCCGGGCAGTTCCACACCCTCCGTCATGTCAGCCTCATCCAGTTCGCTGACCACGCTTCGCGCATCGGGGGCGTTCGCGGAATGCAGTGCCTGAAGTGTGGCCTGGCGCGATTCCGCAACATCGGGTCTGGCTTCGTCGTAGTCGGTCGCCACGTTGGTTCGCTTTCTTTATTATTTTCTGGGATCGAATCGGTGTCAGTGCGTGAATATCTACGGCCAGGATGCAGCTGAGAAGTACCTTGTTCCTAAGGGCACCCAGGCGGGCAGCTCTCAGCTGTGGAACAAGCGGCATTGACCGCCTTCCTTGATCGTATGAAGATATACACAGACGTTGCTTCTACGTATTGTAGAAGTAAGGGTCAAGGAAACCACACCGCACCGCCGCGACCGGAAAGTAGCAATGCCTGTATACAACTCTCCGGAAACCGGAAAACCTACTGTGGACACTACGGCCGCGGTGCTTCCCCCGTTGGGGCCCGCCGGGATGCTGCGCTGGGCCTGGACCCAGCTGACGAGCATGCGCACAGCGCTGTTTCTGCTGCTGCTGTTGGCCATCGCCGCGGTTCCCGGGTCGCTTTTTCCGCAGCGCCCGGCGAATGCTGCCGTCGTGGCCCGGCATATCAAGAACAACCCCGGTTACGGGGAAATCCTTGACGCGCTGCAGTTCTATGATGTGTATTCCTCGGTGTGGTTCTCCGCGATCTATATCCTGCTGTTCGTTTCCCTGATCGGCTGTGTTCTGCCCCGGGCCCGGGCGCATTGGAAAGCCCTGCGGTCCGCCCCGCCGCGCACGCCCGCACGGCTTTCCCGCCTGCCGGAATATGGCACATTTGTCCTTCCGGCCGGAACCGGGATCCGGCCCCGGGACGCGATCGAGGACGCTGCGGCGGTCTTGAAGAAGCGTGGCTACCGGGTGGAGATCCGGGACATCGAGGGTCCGATGCCCTCTGTCGGGGCCGAGCGGGGGTTCGTCAAGGAAGTCGGCAATCTTCTCTTCCACACCTCGTTGATCGGCGTGCTCGTGTGTGTGGCGGTTGGCGGCATGTTCGGTTACCGGGGGCAGAAGATCCTTATTGAAGGCGGCACGTTCGTGAACACGCTTGTCGGGTACGACAATTTCACGCCGGGGACCAACTTCCAGAGCAGCGAACTTGACCCCTTCATCGTCACCCTGGACAAATTCGAGGTCCGTTTCGACCGCGAATCAACCAAGCAGTTCGGCCAGCCGATCGACTTTACGGCCGCCCTGACCACCCGGGACGGGCTGAACGGGCAGCCCCGGCAGCAGATCCTGAAAGTCAATGAACCGGTGTACTTCGGTGAGACCGGGATGTTTCTGGTCGGCAACGGCTACGCCCCGGTGGTCACGGTGAAAGACGGAAACGGCAATACCGCGTTCAGCGGACCCGTCGTCTCCATCCCCACCGACAGCGTGTATACCTCGACCATAGTGATCAAGGCTCCGGATGCCGCACCGTCCCAGCTGGGCTTTGCCGGGTTCTTCCTGCCCTCCTCGGTCAAAAACCAGGATGGAGTCTCCTACAGCTTCGATCCGGACCCGCTGAACCCGCAGCTGAACCTGAACTCCTACTACGGCGATCTCGGACTGGACGCGGGAAAGCCGCAAAACGTCTACAGCTTGGATGTGCAGAAGCTCACACAGCTCAACGGCCGGGACCTTCCGGCCGGCGGGATCGTGCTGAACGCCGGACAGTCCTACACCCTGCCCGAGGGCAAGGGCTCGATCAGCTTCGATGGACTTAAACGCTACATCGGCGTGGACATCCGGACCGTGCCGGGCCAGGGCGGCGTGCTGGCGTTCTCACTGCTGGCAACCGCCGGGCTAGTGACCTCCCTTTACATGAACCGACGCCGCGTCTGGGTCCGCGCAGGCAACCACGAGGACGGACGCACCATGGTCGAGTACGGCCTCCTGGCCCGCGGCGAGGACCACCGCTTGGCCGCGGAGGCCGCGGCTCTCCGGCCGTTGCTGGCCGGACAATGGCCACTCGACCCCCGGGCTGCTCCCAGCAGTCAGGGCGATATTGACGTGACCGATGCCGGGGACAGCGCACAGCAGACCTCCTCGAGTCAGCAACCCAGCCCGCATGAGCAAACGAAGGAACAGTAATGCCTACCCTGAACGAAACAATGGGCCAATACAGCGAACTTTTTATGCTGCTGGCGGCCGGCACCTACACGGTAGCGTTCATCGCATTCGCCTGGGACCTCGCCAAAAGCAGCAAGCTCCTGCGCACGGTGGAGCTGCAAGCCGCCGCGGCAGCGGCACCGGCCAGGATCCCGGTGGCGGCCGGACTGGGTACTCGAGCAGTTGACGGGCCACCTGATCGGTCCGGCACGGACGTCAGCGGTCCCGCAGGGCGTGCCGAGCGGCCGTCCTCGGCATCGGGCGGCGCATCGCAGGGAAGCGGTTCAGCCGTGGGGCTGACGGCCGACCCAGGCATGCGCTACGGTGCCAGACCCCGCGTCCCTGCCCGCGTTGCCGTGGCATTGACCATTTTGGGCGCGGCCATCCACGCGGCCGGGGTGATCACCCGTGCGATCGGAGCTGGCCGGGTGCCATGGGGCAACATGTACGAATTCCTCACCACCGGTGCGTTCGTCGTCGCAGCGGTCTTCCTGCTCGTGCTGATCAGACGCGACCTCCGCTTCCTCGGAACCTTCGTCATCGGCTTGGTGGTCATTATGCTGGTAGCCGCTTCCGTAGCTTACTGGACCCCCGTAGGCCACCTCGTACCGGCACTGCAAAGCTACTGGCTCATCATCCACGTCTCCATCGCTGTGCTGTCCTCGGCCCTGTTCACCCTGACGTTCGCCATGTCCGCCCTGCAACTGCTCCAATCCCACCGGCAAAAGAGCCTCGCCGCCGGCCGGACAGACAAGCTGGGCTTCATGCGTCTGGTCCCCAACGCCCTAAGCCTGGAAAACCTGTCCTACCGGATCAACACCGTGGCCTTCATCGGATGGACGTTCACCCTCATGTTCGGGGCCATCTGGGCCGAGAAAGCCTGGGGCCGATACTGGGGCTGGGACACCAAGGAAGTGTGGACCTTCGTGATCTGGGTCGTTTACGCAGGCTACCTCCACGCACGGGCCACCCGCGGCTGGACCGGCACCCGTGCCGCGTGGCTGTCAATCACGGGTTACCTCTGCGTAGTCTTCAACTTCACCATCGTGAACCAGTTCTTCAACGGTTTACACTCATACTCAGGACTGTGACGCCGGCAGGCACACCCGGATTTCCCGCTGCACCGCAGATCGGTTCCCGACCACCGCAACGACAAACACATGGCCCGGCTGGACGAGAAACGCACCTCGGGGCTCCCGACCACGAAGTCATCCTCGCCTGGCAGTGCTATCAGAAATGTAGTAGCACGGCTCATTCGCGTACCCGCCAACAATGATTCTGTTGCTCCCGCCGTTCCGGTTCCGGAAACAGGCTGCGTATCCACTGACAAGTTCGCCAGCGATCATGGCGAGCTTCAGCCGGGGACTGCCGTTGAACTTCAACACCTGGAAAGGAGGGGGCGCGGAAGTGCTGTAGCTGCCTGTTCTCACACAACGGAGGTTCCGCAGCTTTCGCGGATGGCGCCACCGCACGCTGCCCGCTTTTGGCCTGCGGTGCATCGCGCTGCGGGCGAGTCCGTACAGCGTAGAATTGCAGGCATTATGGATGACCCTCCTTCAGGTATGCCCAAGCCCCTCGACCTCCTGACCGGTTCGCCGGCCGTCACGGGAGAGGGGCGCCCGAATGTATGAATGGATCATGCTCGGTATCGGCCTTCTCCTCACAGTCGGTACTGGATTCTTTGTTGCCTCCGAGTTCGCGCTGGTCAACCTTGACCGCAACGATCTTGAAGCCCGCCAGGCCCGCGGCGAGAAGCGGCTCGGCCCGACGATCAAGGCCCTCAAGATCACCTCGACGCATCTTTCCGGGGCGCAGCTCGGCATCACGCTGACGACGCTCCTCACCGGTTACACGTTTGAACCGGCCATCAGCAGGATGCTCGGCGGGCCGTTGCTCTCGGCTGGCCTGCCCGAGGCTGTGGTGCCCGGGATCGGCGCCGTCATCGGCATTTTCATCGCCACCATCTTCTCGATGGTGATTGGCGAGCTTGTCCCCAAGAACTTCGCACTGGCGCTGCCGCTCGCCACCGCCAAGGTGGCGGTCCCCTTCCAGGCCCTGTTCACAACTGTGTTCAAACCCGTGATCCTGCTGTTCAACAACACCGCCAATGCCATCATCAGGTCCTTCGGCATCGAGCCGAAGGAAGAACTTTCCGGTGCCCGTAGCGCGGAAGAACTGAGCTCGCTGGTGCGCCGCTCTGCCTTGGAGGGCGTCCTGGACCCGGACCACGCCGTCCTGCTGCGCCGGACACTGCGCTTCTCGGAGCACTCCGCCGCGGACGTCATGACGCCCCGCGTGCGGATGACGGCGGTCAGCGCCGGTGACGCAGCGGAACATATCCTCGCCCTCGCTGCCTCGACCGGCTACTCGCGTTTTCCGGTCATCGGCCGGGACCGGGACGACGTCCTGGGAGTCCTGCACGTCAAGCAGGCCTTCGCCGTTGCCCTGGACCAACGCGACCAGATGCATGCCTCCGAGTTGATGATCGAGCCCCTGAGGGTTCCCGAATCCATGGGCGTTGATTCGTTGCTGGGCCTGCTCCGCAAACAAGGCCTGCAGGTGGCCATCGTTTCCGATGAGCACGGCGGTACGGCCGGCATCGTCACCCTCGAAGACCTCGTCGAAGAGCTCGTTGGCGAACTTGAAGACGAGCACGACCGTGCCCGTGTAGGTGTTGTCAGGACCGGCCGCTCCGTAACCTTCGACGCCTCCCTGCGCCCCGACGAGCTGTTGGACCGGACAGGCATAGAAGTCCCGGACGGTGAGGAGTACGACACCATCGCAGGTTTCGTCACGGACGAACTGGACCGCATCCCCGAGCTCGGGGACGAAGTCGCGCTGAACGGTGGACTCCTGCGCGTGGAGCGCGTGGTGGGCACCCACGTGGAGCGGCTCCGCTACACCCCCGACGACTCGCAGGAACCCCCCACAAGTGCCCATGACCGGATCATCGACAATTTCACCGCGGAGCTGACCCATGAATGAGTATCTTCCCGGCATCATCTGGCTGGTGGTGCTCCTGGTGGTCAACGCCTTCTTCGTGGGGGCCGAGTTCGCTGTCATCTCCGCCCGGCGTTCGCAGATCGAGCCCAGGGCCGAGGCCGGCAGCAAAGCCGCGAAGACCACGCTGTGGGCGATGGAACATGCGACGTTGATGCTGGCCACCAGCCAGCTGGGCATCACCGTGAGTTCGCTGGTGATCCTGAACGTCTCCGAACCGGCGATTAAACACCTGCTCGAGATACCCCTCGGTCTCATGTCGCTGTCCGGCGAAGCGATCGGAATCATCGCCTTTGTCACCGCCCTGCTGCTTGTGACCTTCCTACACGTGGTCCTTGGCGAGATGGTCCCGAAGAACATTGCATTCTCCTTGCCGACCCGTGCCGCGCTGCTCCTCGCCCCGCCCCTGGTGATGGTCGCCCGGATCCTGAAGCCGGTGATCCGGACCCTCAATGGGATCGCCAACTCCATCCTGCGCCTGTTTAAGGTCGAACCCAAGGACGAGGCCACCAGCGCCTACACTCTGGATGAGGTGGCGAACATCGTGGAGCAGTCCACCCGGGACGGGACGCTGACCGACGCCAGCGGCACCCTGACGGCAGCGTTCGAATTCACGTCCAAGACCGTCGCGGACGTGGAGGTACCCATCGGCCAGATGGTACTCCTCCCGGCCTCCTCGACCCCGGGAGACATCCAGAGAGCGGTGGCGAAACACGGCTACTCCCGTTACATCCTCACCAACGACGACGGTGTGCCGTCCGGTTACCTGCACCTGAAGGACGTCATAGACCTGACCACCCAGGAAAGGTTTGCCCAACCGGTTCCGGCCAAGCGGATCCGCAAACTTGCATCTGCCTACAGCGGCAGCGAACTCGAGGACGCACTGGCCACCATGCGCCGAACCGGGGCCCACGTGGCCCGGGTCTTCGACGCGGAAGGGAACACCACCGGCGTCCTGTTCCTCGAGGACATCATCGAAGAGCTCGTAGGTGAAGTGCAGGACGCCACCAGCGCATAAACACGGCCCGTCAGGCCACCCGGCTGGTACCCCTCATCGCCCGACGGTCGCGCGGCCTTCCGGGTAGGCATGGGCCTCGCGATCTCCGTGCCCCGAATCGCAACCGACATGCCTTCGAGCAGCACCGGGACAACGTAGGGACCTGAGAAAAGGTGAAATCTCGAATGGTTGCGGGCGGGCCGAGCACCGGCAGGCAGAGTGGAATCCGGCCCGGCCGTGGGTGTCCGCTGACTACATGGACCGTCAGCGACAATTCCCGCTGGAGACCCGGCCCCACAGAAAATAGGCTCCCCAGCACGGGGCCCTCCACTAAGAGACGTCGTCAGCTACAAAGTCCACCGCAGCTAGTCTCCCGCGCCTGAATTCGCTTCACTGATCAGGGACCAGCAACAGAGGATACCGCTCCAAGATCTCTGGCCAAGGAAAGAGTCCGGTTCCCTAGCATTTCCAGTTAGTACTCAATGCCGTCGCGAAGTTCGCTCACTCCCTCGCGCCCAAACGACACGTGATAGCTCACGGACCTTGGACGATCTTCTTGGCCTCAGCGTCGATCGGGGCGGTCTTGACATCGTAGGCCTTGAGGAAAAGGAAGCCTGGGGCCGCTCCCGGGGCTGAAAATCATGGAAGTTTGGACCTCGTGATGCGGGTTGGCTGGTCGCAGGCTACCTCGACGCACGGGCCACGCGGCTCAGTAAAAAGGCGGCCCCGCCGGCCAGCAGGCTCAGCAGGAGCAGCATCCACCCCGCAATCGTGAGCGCCGAGGCAAGGGCAACGGCGCCGGCGACGGGGACCGCGGAGTCCAGCGCCGCATCGATGGCCACGTTGCCCCACAACCGCACCGCGGCAAACAGCAGCGGCAACACCCACAAGGCGCAGCGGAGTCCTTTCTTCGCCACATTGGCGCCGATCAGCAGGAGCCAGCTGAGGCCGAAGATCAGGGGGAACAAGGTGCCGGCAGTCTTGTGGACGTAGTTCAACTGACCACGGGCGTCGTCGTCCATGACGGCGCGCAACTGGGCGACATAGTCAGCAGAGAACCCGCCGATCAACGAGTCAGGCATAGCCATCCCATTGGACAATTGCGTCATCTGGTTCAGCGTCAGCAGATGCAAGTACCAGAACAGGAAGGCGCTGGCCACGACACTGGCGATCACAATGGCATTGCTGTTGCTCCGGGCCCTCTGCGGCTTCCCCGAAGTGGTCGGATTGATTGCCGGGGGCAGTTGGTGCTCCGGGACTACGGCCTTCGCGCCGTGTTTTTTGATGCGCTGAGCTGGAGTCTTGGCCATTGGCCCATTATCTCGCACATGCCGGTCATACGGACATGTCAAGGCCGTAGTCGCGGAGCGCCAAATGGTAGCTGTCGCTGTTGGACGGAAGCAGGGCCGGGCCTACGGAGACCTCGATTACGGCTTCGTGGCTGCTCCGGCTCTCTTCACTCACTACCTGACTCACAACCAGCCTGAAGTAGAGGGGTCCAAACAGAAGTCACTACCGCTTTAGGAGCTTGGCATTAGTTGATTTAGAGCCACCCGCTGGGGTCAACGACTTGACCGTTGACTTCAACTTCGAAGTGGAGGTGGCAGCCGGTGGAGGCACCAGTGGTTCCGCTGAGGGCGACAACGTCCCCCCTGGACAGTTTCTGCCCTTTGAGCACGTTGAAGGAAGACAGGTGGTTGTATGTGGTTTTCAGGCCATTGCCGTGATCCACGACAACGCGGTTCCCTCCGCCGTACGGGTCCCAACTTGCGAAGGTAACGGTGCCTGCGGCAGCGCCCCGGACGGAGGTGCCGCACTGGGCCACGAGGTCCTGTCCCCGGTGGAAATCCCCTGAACCGCCAGTAAGGGGACTGACCCGGTACCCGAACGGCGAAACCATGGTCATTGCAGCGAGCGGAGCGCCAAGAGTTCCAGCGGAAGCTGCGCGGGCTATGGTACCGGCCGACTGGGTGCCGAGTAGCTGTTTCAGCTTGCCGTCCGGGTCCGCCCGGGTGCCAACGGCGGACCGGCTGAACTCAATCCGGGCTCCGGCCGCGGCGGAAATTTCAGGCTGCGCGGCGGCGGCAATGGCAGACAAGGGCTGACCCTGTTCCTGCGCTGCCATCGTCGGCCCGGTCACCGGAACACTCAGCGTGAGTACAAGACCCGAGGCTGCCAACGCTATGGCAGCCTTCTGGCCAACGCCACTGGCCGCAGCGAAATCTGTGATCTGGCGGAACGCTCCCCGGCGACGACGTCTGTGGCCGCGGCCAGCACGGGGCCTTTCCTCCAGATAGGCCCCGGCCGACTGGGGCGGTGAAGCCGGGACTGTCGCACGTCTGCGACCCCTGGAGGAGTGCATGGCCAAGACTTTTTCCTCTCTGAAGCGCCTGCGAAGTTAGCTGTCGGATTCGGATCAGAGAGTTCAAAGACCCGGCACGTCCTAACCAGCACTTTGCCCAGCGACCTTCCACGGAAGGATCTATAGCTAGGACAGGGCTTGCTGCTGACGGACTTCACCCCAAGACAGTCCTGTGACCGTCGGTTGTGGTTCCTCCACCTCTGCCAGATGGTGACTCGTGCACCGACCCGTTGGCAGAGTTCGGCTCCGGATCGGGTAACGCTTTGGTATCGATGCTGCGGATCAACTATAGCGGATAAACCTAACCGTAATGATTCCGTTATCTACGACGATTCGACCTTCAAGGCTGGGTGAATCTAAGTCATCCGGAGTTTCCCTCCCTTCCCAATCCCCAATCATTCATCCTCTACAGCCTGGCGGCCGGTGTCTTGGCCTTGGCGGCCTTTACGCCTTTACCCCGCCGACACCCTTCGACCGAGGCATCTTGGGCTGCAAGCGGGCTGCCCGCCATCCTCATCCACGGACTCGGTGGCCACCAGCCACGTGCTGATGGGCTTCACCGCCGGTGCACGAACAATTGATCTGATCAAAACCAGCAACGGCGGCAAGACCGGTGATCCCGCTCTCCCGGCACGGCGAATCGGACTTCCACGCCCCCACCAGGACCAGCGCCGAAATCATCCCCTACGCAGCGGCTGCGCACCAGCCCGGGACGGGAAGCCCAGGAAACAGTGGCCTCCGATTTCACCGCGGCGGCGTCCTAGGTGTAATGACCACGAACGTTAGGAACGCTCGGCGTGGTTGGGTGACAAAGAGAAGACCTCCGAGTGGAGATTCCCTGCGGGGGTCTGCGGGTTCAGGTAGAGTCCCACAACGTCATGGACCTTCCCCACCAAGAACGGGCCGTTGGAGAGCTCAAGCCGCGCCGCGCTGATGGGTTCTGCACTCCTGCTCCAGAGGCACCTGTCCCATTCCCCACACCGCGGCGGCCGAATAACCATGTATCATCGCTTCGGTGAAGGGAACCTGCCATGCCACCGATTGACCAGTGGGTCGCGTTCGAACCCCTCGCGGGCTCGCCAATCGCCGTCGCCGCGCTGCTGCTTGCGGCGCTGTACCTGAGGGGGGCGATCTGGATGTGGCGGCATCGCCGTCGCTGGGCAATCGCCCGTACGGCATCGTTCTTGATTGGATGCGCCCTGATCTTTGCCGTCACGACTTTCGGCGTGAACCGCCTGGCCGAGGAGTTCGTCTCGGGCCTGGTGTTCCAACAGATCACCCTGCTGACCGTCGTCCCGCCGCTTCTCATCGCTGGCTCGCCGGGGCGTCTTCTCCTGCGCAGTACACCGCACACCGGCCTCGGACGACTCGTGCTCCGCGCCGCGCACGCCGGACTCCGATCACGATTCTGCCGCGCCGCACTACACCCCGTGGTAGCCATCGTCGCCGCGATCCTGCTGTACCCGGCTCTCTATCTCACAAACGTCATCAGCATCATCATGCGCATCCCGTCGAGCCATGACGCCCTGTTGTTCATCTTCCTCGTCCTCGGCGTCATCTCGGCGATACCGCTTTGGTCGTCCGACCCCTTGCCACGTGTCCCATCCTTCGCTGTGCGGTTCGTGGACATCGTCGTCGAGCTCCAAATCCATGCCGTCTTCGGCCTGATCCTGCTCCGAACCGGGACACCGCTTTTCAGTGCATACGCCAACCCCACCGGCGACCATGATCCGATCCTCGACCAGGCGATCGCCGGGGCCCTGGTATGGACCTATGCAGAACTGCCGCTATTCGTGGTACTCATCGTCTGCCTTTCCCGCTGGCGCACTCGGGAGATGCGCACCTCGAAGCAACGACAACGCGTCGATGATGCAGCGCTCGACACCTACAACGTATACCTCGCAAGTATGGCCCAGGGACGCCTTGAGAGGTAACTGGATCCGCGTGTATCGCGGCCAGCGCATCAGTGCCGGCCCCAAACGACCAAGATACCGCTGGTTCCGGGCATTTTCTCAAGAGTCAGCCTTCGCATTCAAGGCAGGAAGCGTGCCCGCCGCCCCTTCCGGCGGCAATCTGTGAACGGCGCCGGACCAGCAGCACCCACAAGCCACGACAGTACCAACTCACCGGAACATCAGTACCAACAACCCGGAACGCCCGTACCAACTCACGCTATCTGCCATACTGGGTGCAGAACACGGTTGAGGCTGTGTCATACCGGCGTTCCAGCAGTTCCAAGAGCATGCTGCGCATGCCCTCGTCGGGGTGGTCGAGAAGCCATTCGTCGATCACGAGCAGTGTGAAGGCCGCGTACTTGTTCAGGAATTTGGTTTGTCCCTGTGGTTTGTCCTTCGCCAGCGCCCAGGATTCCTCAAGGTCGGGCATACGGACGTAGTGAGCCCGGATCCGGTGCTGGCAGGCCTGCTTGGCCAGGGCGCACCCCAGGTAGGATTTCCCGGATCCAGTGAATCCCTGAAACACGACGTTCTGCTGCCGTTCGATGAACGAACAGGTGCCGAGTTGGGCGATTACGTTCCGGTCCAGACCACGCTCGTCCACGAGGTCGAGCCGGCGCAGATCCGCGCCCGGGTAGCGTAGCCCGGCGCGCCGGATCAACCCCTCGACCTTGGCGTGGTTGAACCCGGCGTGGGCCTCATCGACGACCAGCCGGAGCCGTTCCTCGAAGGCCATGCCGAGCACGAGCGTCTCGTCCTGGGCCTCGAGCGCCTCTAACATCGGGGCGGCGCCCATCTCACGGAGCTTGCGTTTGGTTTCGATATCGATCCCGCTCACTTGGCACCACCTGCGTAGTATTCGGCGCCGCGCACGTATCCGCCGTGTTCGACCGGTTCATCCCGTGGTGGCCTGAGCCCGGCGGCTTTGTCCTGCCCTGTGGCCAGGATCGGCTGCAGATGCGCATACCGCGGGGACCGCACCCGGCCCGCCAACGCAAGCCGGCAGGCCGCCTCGAGGCGTTCGGCCGAGTAGCGCCGGGAGAGCCGCAACACGGACAGTGCTGCGTCCAGGCCCTGCTCGTCGACCGGAACTGACTCGAAGATCCGGTTGACCACGGTCACTGCCGCCGGGCCGACCCGTTCGGCCCACTCCAGCACCCGGGGCGCATCCCACTGCCGGTATTTCTCGCCGGCGGGCAGGTCAGCGTCGTTGGTGCGGTACTCGTTGGCCGCGCCCTCGGGCAGCAGCAGGTGGCTGGTCAGCCGTTCGGTGCCCCGGTAGGCCTGAATCACCCGATCGGTGATCCGCAGGTCCACCGTGGTGCCGATATTGGCAAAGGGCACCGAGTAGTAATTCCTCTCCCAGACCACGTGCCCGTTCCGGCCCACCCGGCGCCCGTATGCCCACCTGCTGATCTCGTAGGCCGCCGCCGGCAACCCCGTCAGCAGCGGCTGCTCCTCGGCCGCGAACACGCTGGCCCTGGAGCCGGGCCGCTTCTGGAACGGCTCCGCATTGTAGGCCGCGACCCGCTCGATGATGGCGGCCCGCAGCTCCGGCAATGAGGTGAATTGTCGCTGGCGCAGCCCGGCGATGACCCACGTAGCGACGTGGGCGACTGTGTTTTCCACGCTCGCCTTATCCTTCGGTGCCCTGACACGCCCTGGCAGCACCGCCGCCGAATAGTGCGCCGCCATCTCACGGTAAGCATCATTGAGCACGACCTCGCCCTCGCGGGGATGCTTGATGACACCGGTCTTCAGATTGTCCGGCACGATCCGCGGCACCGAACCGGTGAAGGCCTCGAACATCGCCACATGTGCCCGCAACCAAGTGTCCTGCTTCATGTCCAGGGCAGGTTCAACGAACGCATACCGGCTGAAAGGCAGGCATCCCACAAACAGATCCGGTCCTGGGCTTGCCCATGACCGGATCTGCCAATTGCATCGTCGGCCCCGACCAGTCGACCTCCACCGTCTGACCGGCCTTGTGCCCGACCCGCGACGCCGCACCCGTTACCAACACATGCCGCTGGTACGTCCTGCAGAACCGGTCATAACCCATCAACGGCTCCCCGGCAGCGGCGCATGAATCGGCGTACTCGCCATGCAGCAACTTCAGCGTCACACCGACCCGGGCCATCTCCCGGTGGACCTGGTCCCAGTCAGGCTGCGCGAACACGCTTTGATGCTCACCGCGGCCGGGGAACAACCGGGCATACACCTCGCGGTCCGTGCTGTCGGCGATATCATCCCACACCACACCGGCCGCATCAGCAGCCTCCAGCACCGCCGTGATGCTCTTCCGGGACATTCCCTGCGATGCCGCGATTGCCCGCCCGGACAGGCCCTCGGCGCGCAACTGCAACACGAGCTTCGCTCTGATCTTCCGTACCATTGATGATTACTCCTTCCGCCGTGCGCCCTATACACACGACGGAAGGAGCCTAAGCCGGGGTGGCCCCCAAACACGCCACTACCGGCGCCCAAGACCGCTACCGCACGCTGTGCCCGCCGGCCCCCAAACACACGACAGATGGACCCCAAAAGCGCGAATATTCATGTGATTGTGTCAACTTGATTGGAGCCCGCCAGGACGGCTTGATTGGTACCCACCTCAGGGCACGGCAGTTTCAAGGAACTGGGAAACCTAGTTTGGCCGGGCTTCTTGAACAGCGATACTCCAATGCTTCAATCCCCGTTATGCTCGCCGATGGTACGTGCGGCCCACCGGTGGACGGGCCATCGGCGGCTCCAACCTTGTCCAGCAGCGGCTGAGGGGCACCGCCCTAGACGGTAATTGCGCGCAACCACGCCACGGCCGCGTATGCGTCCCTCACGGATGCTTGCGCGAGCCTCAGTGATTCTGCGGCGTCCAGCCCTGGCTCGAGTCGGCCAGTGTGCGCAACCTTGTTGCGAAGTTCGAAAAGTCTTACCAAGCCCTTGTACGTGGCTGGCTCAATGTCCTTCAGACTGTGACCAACAATTGCTATGGCTACTCGATGGTAAAGGTCTGAAGACGAGAATGTGGATGGCGGAATCTTTCCAAAAAGGACATCTCCCAAGAGCCCGTCGTTCCGACTTTCGAATATCGCATGAAACGTCGATTTTGCATGAGATTCGCATGCAATTGCGGCAAGGAGGACGGCGGTTTGGGGATCACTGCCTTCGGCGTGAAACGACCAGAAAGCAGCCTGAGCCAGAAGCCGATCAGTTAGGCCCAGATCATCCTTGAGCGCCGAGACTACGTAGTCGGTCTCTAGTACATCGTTGACATACCAAGGCCGGGTGGGCGGCCAGTAGTTGTACGAGCCCCATGTGCCGCCCTCTTTTCGAACCGCGAACGAGACAAATTCGGGCGGTTGACCTACCAGTCCGACATTTGGTTGTCTTGATCTGATCGCATCGGACAGACGTGTTGCCGCCGTCATCATCGCTTGGGCCACTTCGTCTATTTGTGTATCGTCATCGGCTGTCGCCAGGACGGTGATGAGTCCGACAAACGTTCCACCTTCGGTAGATGACATGGCCGTATTGCCACTGGCGATAGATAGATGGACGGCGTGTCCGCCTACATCCACTTCATGTGTCATTTCGGTGAGCGCAACCTCGATATATCCGGAAGTGCCAATGTGCTTAGTGGGCGCGGGGTCTAAAACACCGCGTAGATCAATGGTCACACTTCACCATAATTGCTGCGCGACTAACGTGCTCCCATCTGGACGCTCCGGGGTCCTTAAGCAGCCGAAGGCGGCACAATCCATTCGGGTTCCACAAAAGTCCCTGCTTCAGGCCACGTTCCAGAAGTGAGGTACTTGAATAGCCTGTCAGTCTCTTGATACAGCCACCGCTGAAGCGGCACCATCAGAGTCATCCGGTCCTGAAAATAGACCATAGGAATGGCCTCTACATGCCACAGCATAGGCCAGAGGGCTTGACCTAGCCCCGTCTCGCCGGCGAAAGACACGGCAAGCCAGGGATTCTGCCAGATGTTCTCAGAGCCATCTTCTGGCATCGGGTGAAGCCTAGCTAGGAGGAGCAGTGGTCCACGCCGATCTACGGACATCAACCATGGGAAAGAGACCGGAAGCATTCGAACCCTGATCGTCACCAGCCGCGGGCGTTATTTCTCGTCAAAGAATCCCTGCTGGGATCTTTTTCTACTGGAATCTGGACGGGAAGTCTAGGGTCGCTGTCAGGATATTCTGACGGCAAACAACAGTAGGGAACTAGCAGTGCAGTGGGACTTAGGCGATGGCCGCCACGAGGGTAAGGCCTGTATGGTCATTCCAGACGGACGTCTGTCCAATGAAGTGGGAGGGCTTGGCGTTCTCGTTCCAGGCATAACGGGAACGTTTCCAAGAGATACCCAGAAGCGCGACCATGAAGTTGTCAATGACGACGAGGTCGTTGGATGGCGCGCTTCATGTAGTTGTGGGTGGAAGGGCAGGTTCTGGACGAGGGTTGCGACCAGGTTGGAAGCTAATCACGATGACCACAGTGCATACGTCCCCTTTTTGGGATTCGCCACTCCCCCGGTCTCGGCCGAAGATGCCATGAAAGTCGAGTGGCGGACTCACGCTGAAGCGTCATCGGCGATCGATGAATTGCTGGCTGCCCAAAAGACCCTTCGGGCTGCCAAAGCAAGGCTGGACAACGCCGTGAGCAGGAGCCGCATGCTAGGACTTCCTTGGTCAACAATTGCTTCCACTCTGGGGATCACGCGGCAGTCCGCTCACGCCAGATGGAGAAAGATAGACCCCTGATCCCAACGGGATTCCGCCCACGGCAAAGAAGTGCTTGTTTCACACCTATGAGTTAAGGAAGCACTGCCGACGACCTGACGGTGCCATAGCACTTGCCATAACAACTATGGGAATGCATGCCTGTCGCCTAATGAGATGGCTAGCTTCGCATGGGCCCGTTCTGTCAAGTCGCTGATTCCAGATGGCACAGATCTTGCCCGCCAGTCCCAGTCGGAACTCTCCCGGACAACCAACCATGACGCACTCCCCAGGCGTTGCTTGATTGGCCATTCGGGTGAAAACGGCACTTCATGCCATAACTAACGCCATAACTACTATGAGAACACTAGCCTTGTCCCCAACCTCAATCTTTATGGTTGTCCAAAGAGGACCTCTAGTAACACCGTCAACCTTAGGAACAACTTTTGCCCTCACTAACCCCAACATGAGGAGCAAAGCGTGTCAACCAACGGTATAAACAGCAAAGAAACCAGTGATTTGCCTTGTCGGTGCATCAGTGTAAAAACGCATTGGCGCATCAATAAACCGGACCATGTGTCACACAATCCTGTCTCCCACTTACCCTGCCGTACGAACACATGCAGGAGGTATCGCATGACGGGCTATATGACGAAAGATAATGAAACACGCGTGTGTCACTGCGATGCTCAACAGGACGGCACCCATAGAGTGGAAGGTAGAGTGCCAGACCAGTAGGAGAGTTGGAACAAATGCCACGAGCGTCGCTGCAAGCACCGGCAAACCTCACACAGAATCGAGCACGTGCAATCGAACGTGTAATCTCTTTCGCCAACGGAAAGGGGGGAGTGGGCAAAACAACTACTGCTGCCAACGTCGGTGGCTACGTGGCACTTGCAGGCTCAAGAGTCCTAATGGTGGACTTAGACCCTCAGGGGGATCTGGCCCGAGATCTTGGATATGAGAGACAAAACGGGCGCGAGCTGTTCCAAGCGCTGATCGCAGGAACCGCTCCGCTCATCCTTCACAACGTGCGAGAGAACCTCGACGTTATACCCGGTGGACAAGAACTGGAAGACATCCAGGGGCTGATGGTTTCCCGTTCCAGCCGCTCAGACGCAGCCGACTTCGGTGACATGCTCTACGCAGTGTTGGCGCCGTTGGCCGACGACTACGACCTTATCCTGATCGATACGCCACCGGGGGAGAGGGTGTTGGTCGAGGGAGCATTCGCCATCTCAAGTGCTGTCGTGATTCCAACGAAGTCTGATGACGCCAGCATTGACGGGGTAGAGCGGATCGCGCGGAGATTTATGGCCGTGCGGGACCGGAATCCCTCGCTCCAGCTAGCCGGCATTGTGCTCTTTGGGGTCGGGCCACGGTCGATGAGACTTGAGCGCAGTGTAAGAGACACCCTCACTGAGATGCTCGGAGAAGTAGCCCCGGTGTTCGAAACAAGGATCCGGAGTCTTGAGAGTGCAAGTGCAGACGCACGGCGCAAAGGGTTGCTCTTCCACGAACTTGAAGGAGCAGTTACAGATGCTCAAAAGAAGCGCTTAAAGGCACTTCGTGCGGGGGAGAAGCCCACAGATGGTTTCTTTTCCCGCAATGCTGGGGGACTGGCTGAAGAGTTCGAGCAGTTGACAGGCGAAATCCTGGCACGATTGAACACGATCGAAAGTGAGGAGCTCGCATGAGCAGCAACCGGCCAAACCTCGCAAACGCATTCGCGCCCTCAGCACCTCGTGGCGCAAAGCTCGAAGGAATGCTCGCTCCAAAGCGGAGGAAAGCACCAGATGCGCCAGAAATTCTTGACCGTTCTTCGGAATCGACGCGCATATCGGTCGTTCCTGAACTAGCGCAGGAGTCCGAGTCAACCGCTCCTCCCTCCGATTCGACGCCAACGGATCCTATCGGTGCGGCTGGGGGATTGAACCAGCTCCAAGAACCAGTCTCCAGGGCGAACAAGGTGAACAAAGCCCAGGCCAGAGAACGCAAGAAGGTCTCGTCAAGTTCAGATACAAAGGCCTCTGAAACCGTTCTGGGCGCCCTGCGCAATGTGGGCGTTTATCTGGCCCCGGATCTCTTAGCCACTGTGAAAGAAGCTCTGCACTCACAGCGAACAACCTACGCAGATCTTCTTTTGGACGCCTTCGACTCTGTATCAGAGGCGAGCATCGCTAAAGAGTTCAGACCTGAATCTACTCCGTCACTGTCGGGCATGCCCCGGCGAGTGCCGCGCCGACGCGGGGAGGCCGGCATTCAGATTCAAGTGCGACTCGACGGGCATCAGACTGCGTGGCTTGATGAGAAAGTCGTCGAGTTCAATGCACCGTCCAGGAGTGCACTCGTTTCCACGGTCTACAGGCTCCATCTCAACGACTAGCTTTTGGGCCGGTCGGGCAGGGACCATGCAACACTCCCATCCGCCGGCCCTCCCTTGTATCCAGCTCGACTAATGGCATGCATTCCAATGGGATTTATGGCACCACTTATGGCATGGAACTAACGACATCGAGCGCCTAGGAAGTCTCGTTTTCCTGAAAACCAGAATCCCATGCCCGACTCATATCACTCTGGCAAAGGCCACGTCAGCTAGGGTCCACTCGTCAGGTGGTCCTTCAAAGGATTCCCATGGGTAATCATCTGTGGGGGACAGGAGCTCCGCTACTGTGTTCACGTTCTTTGAAAGCCACTCCCGCCACACAATCCGTTCGACGCGATATCTCTGGAGCTGAGCTGCTACAGCCTCCAGTACACCAAAGCATTCTGCAAGCTCTTGGAGAGACGTCGTAGCAACGATCATCCAAGATCGTGCGCCATTCCTTGAGACCATGTTCCAGGCTGCCAGGACCTCAAGGCTTTCGCTCACGGCGGTTCTCGACAGCTTCGTCTGAGCGACTAATTCCGCCGTTGTGAGCCCTGGTGTGCTCTCCAAAGCTTCGTAAACAAACGCTGCCGGCAAACCCAACTCCCTGAAAACCGGCCTGAGCGCGTGAATCTTTCCCTTTCGCCAAGTCAGATCCTCAGCTACTGCGCGGAGTCCTTCCGGTACCGTCAGCATGTAGAGGTCACCTTTGGTTCCCCGGCCACGTTCTACCAACGTCACCAACGGATCATGCTCAGCACGCAAAGCCCGCAGGTGAGCGCCCACAGTTGTGTGATCCAGCCCTGTCGCCACGGCGATTGATCGATCACCAAACTCAACAAATCGGGATGCTGTCATATGGGCAGCCGCGCCCAACGCTCGTAGAACCATCCGACGTGCTAGACCATTTCGGGAGCTGGCGTATGCAGGCTCCCTCAACGACAGGGCGTTTCTCCAGGATCGCAGGTAGCGGTGCTCGCTGCTCGAATCTGGGTTTGAGGGTATTCCTAGTGGGGGCTGTGTATTTGGCTGGCTTGTGGGGGACTTACGGGCATTGTTATTCCCGGTCCTTGTGCCTTGGTTTTTTCGTAGGTAGTCGACCGCGTTGTTCCAGTCCCGTTTCAGGGAGCGGAGCCTGTGATGAGGGGCGTAGCGGGCGTAGAACGATGCAAGTCCGGGCCAGACACCCTGGAGGACCCGTCGTTGTACCTCGACAAGTTTTATTCCGGCGGCAGCCGCCGCTGTCAGGACAGCCTGACGGGCTTCTGAGTCCGAGGCGTACCGATTGGCGTCGTACAGGCCGGACAGCGCCATCTGCTGCATTGGCCTGGACATCCGCCCGATCACCTGCGGTGCTTCCGGGTTACTGCTTTCTAGGGAAAGCGGCAGTTCCAGCCTCAGCGCTCGTACGCTGGCGATTTCATCGCTCAAGTCCTGGCGTATTGCTTCCCAGACCCGACCTTTGTTTGGCCGTCTTGCAACGTCGTACGCCATGCCGAGGCTCATGGAGAGTTCCTGGTGGCCGCCACGCTTGTGGGGTGATCCTGGTGTGCGCATGCAACCGTGAAGAAGGTTCTGGTGTGGCGATTTATCCAATGTCCGGTATCGAATGCCGAGTGCCTCGACAACGTCGCGTGCCTCTGAAAAGGAAACCCTTTTCTCCAGAGGTATGTAAACGTGCCGGCCACCATTGGGCGAGTGATCTTCAATCCACCGAGCGCCACAGCTGTGCAGCCACGATTGGAGAGACTTCACGTCAGCTTCCACCCAGTCGATACCTGCAATGGAGGAGTCGAAGTCAAGGAAGATGGCCGAGCAGCTACCGTCTTTCCCAAAGATCCGAACCGCCGCAGGAAAAGTGGGTAGCGTCTCAGTCAGAGCGCGTTCGTACTTTTGGGGGTAGGTCTTACCGCCGTCACGGGACAGGCGGATTCGGGGTTGACCTGCGAGAAGAGGCGCAAGCGCGGCCCACGCCTGCGCGGCGTCGGAAGCCGGGAAATCGTCGCGGGACACGCCAGCGGGTACGACTGCTGGCAGCACGCGCGCGTGCTGTTGTACGATGAGAACAATCCTTTCGAGGAGGTCCTGTCAGAGGGACAACAAAGGGCCGGCCCGCCAAGACCGGTTTTATAGCAAGACAAAGGTGAATCTGAAAAGATCAACCTTCACGATTTACAGTCTGAGCGCCGGGAAGCAATCCAGAATGTAAATCACTAGCTTCGAAGGCCCGCCTAGTGCGGGCCTTCCTCGTTATGAGGCTAGGCGCCCAAGCGGGAACTCCTCCTGCTGGGGAACTGCGTGCAGCTTAGTTTTGGCCAGGCGTTCCTCAACCAAATCCGACAGCCAGTCGCTTACGTACTGGTAGCCCTCTGCCTTTGCAATTTGGTCCATTGCATCCGCTTTAGGTGTTGCGATGCGGAATCCGACGAATTTGCGGTCGCCTTTGGAGCGTCTGCCTGTACGTGTAACTGGAGCCATCATCCCTGTCCTTTGAACTCGGCTGCGGAAGCCGCCGCTACTTCAATAGATTGGTCGAACCAAGTGCCACCCGGCCCTAAGTCGGCGGCTGCTATACAACCGGCCTTCTCTGAAACTGAAACTACCACCGTGCGTCTTCCGGCAGTGGCATTGAAACAGAAACACCTTTCGGCGTGTTGAAACAGAAACAGGGCCTGATGGCGTGACCATCTGCGCGTGCTTGCCATGACGCCCAGCGTCGGTGCCTCATGTGGGCCAACATGTAATGTGGGCCCACATTGGGCATTCCGACGCCGTGCGCACAGTAGCGAATCCACGCTCCCTTGGCATTCAGCCCTACCCCTGCACTGAGAGTGCGTTGAGATTTCCCGGTAGTGGGGTTGGTTGCGAAGCCCATAATCACCCCGTTCGCATCACCTCAACCTGGCCTAGATGAGTAGCAGGAATACGTGCCCCTGCTGATGTGGCGTACTTGATCCCCCCAAGAAATCAAGTACGCCACAGCCTACAGACATGCTCCGCACATGTACAACCCATGGCCTATACGCTATGAATGTCATCAGGTAAAATCAAGTGACGGCTGTCAGCCTGCTCTGTGTAGCGGTGATATCTGAGCAGTTGACCTTGGCTGAAGGAGCTTGAACGATGGCAAATGGGGGCCGCAGCGTGTTTCTTACGCAACAGCAGAAAAAGGAGCGCCTAGCGGATCGTATGGGCATCCTGGTAGATATCTGGGAATCCGACAACAACGCGGCACTCACTTACAATCACGTTGAGGAAGCACTTTCTGCCAACGGGATCCATCTGTCGCGGACACGGTGGTCATATTTGATCAATGGCACTGGCAGCCTGGTGACCGACCAGGACCTTCTGAAGGGCATAGCAGAGTTCGTTTTTGGTGTGCCGGCCAGCTATCTCGTTGATCTCAACAGTGAAACTCCTCCCGAGGTGGAAGCACGGATGGAGTTCCTTGTGCAGATGCGCAAGCTCAAGGTGAAGAACTTCGCCGCGAGAAACCTGGGCGCGACGTCGCCGGAAACACTGAGGATGATCACGAGAATTATCGACTCGTCGATGAACGGTGAGGATGAATGACTCTCCCACCCGTACAGGACAAGGTTCGGGAGTTGTGCGGTGACGGCACAACGTCGATGAAGGAAGTCGTCGAGCGCTTGACCATGATCTGCGAGAAGCCAATCAACCTGATCGAGTACAACGAGTCCTGGGGTTCACTGACTGCATTCAAGGCCGAATTTGAAGATCGCATCAACGTTTATTTCCCCCCGCAGAAGTCCCAGCAATACAAGCTTCACTGCATCTATCACGAGCTCGGACACATTTACCTGGAGAGCCTTCAGGTTGCCCTTGCCCTGCCGGATCTCTCCGGAGAGATGCTGAGGGAAACCGCGGACGCGATTAGTATCACCTGCCGGTCGGTTCCGAATCACCCTGTCGAGCGATGGGTGGAGGATTTCGCTTTCGAGATGTCGAAGAAGACGCGTTCACGCAGCTCCTCCGATCCTGATCCGTTCATCTAACAGACCATGAAACTGTTGCTCTTTGCGCTGCTGGCCGCACTTTGCCTGCTTCGGATCCCCTCGGTGGTCAAGATCGCAGAATCCCGGGCCTCATGGGTGGCGTCGATCTTCGGGCTCGCGGCACTCTATGTTTTGGGAACGGTCACACCGTTGGAGGACATTGACCGCTACCTCGGTGGCATCAATGTAACGAACCTTCTTCAAGCCATCTTCGCGCTCCTGGCGATTTTCTTCTTCAACGACAGCGTGCGGCGTTTGGCGAACGTACCCATAGTCAGATGGACCTACTACGCGCCACTGCTGAGCATTCCCATCATGATTTCCAGCTTCGCCCTGATCCAAGACAAAGCTCCAACGGCCGCAGACTTCATCGATACCCGCATGGACCAGCTCGCTACCGCCGTGTATAGCGGCATCTACATGGTCGCGCTGTTGTTCACCGTGCTCAGGATCATCTACATGCTCCGGCACAAAGCCAGAGGCTTGTATGCCACATTCTCAGCGGGCCTGCTTGTGGTGGCGATCTCCGTTTCATGCCACATCACATACGTGGTGCTGTTCCATTTCACGCCCTGGGACGCCCTCGCCCGCGATATCGGCGCCTGGTTTGACCGCCTTTTCTACGTAGGCCTTTCAGTGACCGCCGCGGGATGGTTGATTCTCTTCCTGTCGAAGCAGCTGCCCAGATTGCGTCTCTGGATGATCGATGCTCTGTGGCTGACCGCGTTGAGGACGCGCGTCCGTGCCGATCGGTCACGAGTCAGTCCGGCCTGGGATCTCTTCAATGAAACGCTCGAAAACGGCGTCTATAAAAGCCTCATCATCCTGCACAACTACGAGCGGGTGAACTTGATGGACTTCCCGGACTCTGTTCAAGGCAGGATCAGCCAGATCGAAGCCAAGCTGGACGTGCGGACCTAGCTCTGTTTGGTCAAGATCGTGTTGCTGACCCACCTGGTCAGTGCGCTGCTAAAAGCAGAAGGCGAAGCGTTCCACTCCTGCGTGTGGTGAGACTCAGGTAGTGATATCAAGGTGACGGCGACCGGATTCGCGCGTTGGAAGGCGTCCGAGATCTCCCAAGGAACCTCTTGGTCCGCGGTCGAGTGCAAGACCAGCGTCGGTACTTCCACTCTGTTGGCTACGTCCACCCAATCCAGCGCATCGAAATCGATCGGCTCCTCCAGCCCGAGCATCCTCGCAAACAAGGGGGCCTCCAACAGGCGTATAACAAGGGCTGCACCAACCGCCGGCACCCTCGCCCGAACCGCCCCCGCTGTGATTGCCTTTCGCCAGCTGGTGACGGGACCTACCAGAACGAGCCCTACGATCTTGTCCCGGTGGGCACTGCGCTCTGCCGTGAGCAGGGCCATGGTCCCACCCATTGACCAGCCGGAGAGAACGATGCGCTTGGCTCCATGAGCGACCGCATAGGAAACAGCGCTTTCCACGTCACGCCATTCCGTTTGCCCAAGGTGACTCGATTCCGCCTGTGGTGGACTGACCTCGGCGTCACTGCGAAATGTGGGTACTAGGGAGGTAAATCCTAAGGAGCTGAACGCATGGACATCTCGGAACATAATTGCGCGGTCGGTCCAGCTGCCATGGATATGGATCACCCATACGTCCGTATTTGCGGCCTCAAATAGCCATGCCGGCGCAGCACCGTAATCGGTGGGCACGTGCACCTCTTGATAGTTTCCGCGGACAGCAGCGGGTTCGAAGAACACATCCGGGGTCCAATCGACGATTGGACCCAGATCTAGCGGCGTAGAGCCCGACGGATCAAGCAGCCTTTCTACGAATTTTTGATCCTCGTCGATCAGGGTGACCTCACCGACGCGCGTGTATTTGGCTGTCGCGGGGTCGAAGACGCCGAAGTCGCCTGGTGCCTTGGTGTAGTCGTCCAGATCAATTCGAATGCGGCGGCCGCCGTCCAGCACCTCGGCGCGGCGGTAGTCCTTTGGCCCTCGCTTTACGATTTTGCGAGCCATGACGACAGCGAACCCGGATAGCCCTGCAGCCGGCAAAAGGAACGCCGTCCAGGTCAGGATGCGCCGTGTCGTCAGCATTAGGTCTTCGTCCTCCAGGGCCGATCAAGGGAAGTGGAACCCAGACATCGTAACGTCCCTTACTGGCTGATGAGACGTAGATCATGCTCCCTACACACGTTGCACATGTTCACTACAGGGATGTAACGTGCTTAGTGAAACAAAAATGGTAACGCTCTTTGACAAGGCTTGTTATGAACTGTGGAAACTCATCTACCGCGGAGGTAGTTGAGATAGGCCGGAAGCATCTTGAACTCCACGGCGTCAATGTTGGCCTCGTATTTTACGCGTTTGCCATGCCGCTGACCCGCAGGGAAGTCGGCCGTGACGGCGCCGGCAGCTTCGAGGGCTTCCAGATGGTGTTGAAGGCTGGGGCGGGTCAGCTTCTTGTTATCGTCCAGGACAAGTCCCTTGAGGATTTCGCCGGTGGTGCAGGGGCCGTTCTGATGCAGGTAACGCAGGATGGCCGCGTGGGCTCGGTTTCCGAGAACTTCGATAGCTGCCTCAACCTCCTGCGGATGATTGGGCTGGATGAGGCGCGGCATGCGTCTATCTTGCCCGATTTTTTGGATGGCTCTGACTCGCAGACCAAAGTGTATCGCTAAATGATGCACTTTGAGCTACAGTCAAATTGTAGGCCTTATTCGAAAAATGGACGCGCGGCGTCCTTCGGGAGGGGATCCTGTCGAAGGACTAGATGCGTCTAATGCTGACGATGCGACAAGCAGCTTGGTTACAGCCAGAGAAGAATGGCCCGTCGACCAGCAACTTGATGGTCAGTAGGTGGCAGTAGACAAGAAGCGATGCCCATGGGGGAGGGACAGGTTTTGAAGAATATGCTGCCGTTCGGCAAACAACGGCCAGTGAACACGTCACTGCCTACCCGCCGCAGGCACCCTTCGGTGGTGAATCGATGACCGCCCGCAAAGTCATTACGGGCGCCTCTATCGTGGCGCTACTGACCGTTGGCCTTGTCACTGTTGTCCTGGACGACAGTGATCCGGCGCAGGCGGCGTCATCGTGCGCCTCACGTGCCGGTGCAGCCGCTGGTCTTGCCCCTGCCGGGGGAGTGCCCGGGTTTGACGCCGAGCAGATGAAGAACGCCCAGGCGATTATGAACGCGGCCAAGCCACTGAAGTTGCCGGTCGCGGCGCAGCTGATCGGCATTCAGGCGGCCATTGGTGAGTCCACGCTCCGCGTCGTTGGCTATGGCGACGGGGCCGGTCCGGATTCGCGTGGGTTGTTCCAGCAGCGCGCCAATGGCGCATGGGGATCGTACGGGGACCGGATGGACCCCACCATTTCGGCGACGAACTTCTTCAAGGCACTCGAGAAAGTGGAGGGTTGGGAAACCCTCGAACCGACAATCGCCATCCACCGGACGCAGCGGAACGCGGACCCGAACCACTACACAAAGTTCCGCGCCCAAGCCACGGAAGTCTTCAAAGCCTTGGGTGGGGATTCCGCCGCAACTGTGGACCCGTCCGGCGTGTGCCCGGCAGAGGGCAACCAGGTTGTGGGGGAGTTGGCCGGTAAGTGGGTCGCTCCCATGGACGGGGCGATCAACAGCAGCGGCTACGGTCCCCGTCCTGCCCCGCCGGGTACTGCCGGGGGAGTGCTGGCCAACTTCCACTACGGCATCGACTTTGTTCACCCCGGAGGGCCGGGAACGATCGTGGCCATCACGGACATGAAGATCGTCAAGGTCCGCAACCTCGACGGCCTGTTCGGCACCGGGGTGACCGGCCAGACCGTGGACGGGAGGCTCACCATTGGCATGTACCACATGGAAGCCGGGTCGGTGAAGGTCAAAGCAGGTGACACCGTGGCCGCCGGGACACCTATCGGCACAGAGGGCGCGACGGGCAACGTCACCGGCCGCCACCTGCACATGGAGTTTTTCGCCGGTGCCCTGCCCAACCCCATGGTCCCGATCAATCCCACCATCGACCCGACTCCGATCCTGAAAGAGAAAGGCATGCTCTGATGCGCAAGCCACTCGCACTCACAGCCATACTTGTCGCCGCTGCGCTCTCCCTGAGTGCCTGCGCCGGAAACGCGGGCACCGAACCAGCACCAGATTCCACCCCCATGGTGAACACCGGACAGGCCGGCCAGGAGAGCCAGCATGCCGAAGACGGCCACGATCACGGGGCCGATGAGCACTATGGCGTCCCTGAAGTTACGTGGGATGCAGCTGCGGGGAACTCGGTCAAGGAGACCGCGGCCAAGGTCATGGGCCTGTTCGCCCGGCCCGATGTCCCGGAAACAACCTGGTTCGCTGACCTCGCCCCGCATCTTGCACCGGAATACGCCGAGGACGCGAAGTACATCGACCCGGCCCGGGTGCCAATCCGGAAAGTCACGGACGGACCTGCTATCAGCAGGGAAGCCGGCAACCCGCTGACTGTCACCGCGATGTTCTCCACCGATGCGGGCCGCTGGAAGATGCTGCTCCACCGTTCCGGACAGCAGCAGCCCTGGCTGGTAACAGCTATCTCCCCGCAAGACCCGACGTCATGAACCTTTAGACAGAACCTGTAACGAGCGAGAGGAATCATCCGATGAGCACGAACTGGCAAGGGAGCGAACGGAAGAGCCGCGCACCCATCAGCCTGACCGATGCCGAACCCGAAGCAATCGCAACGGACCCGGCCGCGATCATCCACGCCGTACCAGATGCCGAACCGGCCGCAGAGGAAACGAAGCCTGAGACGGTGGTGGATCACCGCGAAGCACCTTTGGTCAGTGGCCGCCGCAGCGCCACTGTGCTCCGTAAGGAGAACGTGAACGACCAGCTGCCGCCGGCCACCGGTTGGCAGGCCTTCCTGCGGGCGGTCAGCTTCGGTCTGATCAGCCCCAAAGTGGGCGCGGCCGAGCTTGCGCGCCGGGCGGATCTGTCCGCGATCCAGCGGGTGTACTCCCGTCCGATGCAGCTCATGGTCGCCCAGCCCCTGGGCGGGGTGGGCAAGACGATGTGCAGCGTCGGCTTGGGCTCCACGTTCGGGATCCACTCAGGCCAGCAGACGCTGGTATGGGACAACAACGAGATGATGGGCACCGCCGGCGTGCGGACCAACGCGAACGACTCCACCCGCACTGTCTGGGATCTGTTGAACGTCCTGGAGTCCTTCGAGACTGTCACCGCCCGCAAGGGTGAGCTGTCCTACTACACGCGCCATCAGGGCAATAACCAGTTCTCCGTCCTGGTCGCGGACGAGGACGCGGACCGGATGAAGTCCATTGGTGCCGATGAGTTCAACCGCATCCACACGGTTGTGAGCCGTTTCTACGACACCATCATCGTGGACACCGGGAACAACACCCGCTCGGCGAACTGGCTCGCCTCGATCGAGGTCACCGACCAGCTGGTGATCCCCACGACGTTGAAGCGCAACGCCGTCGTCTCGGCCCTGCGGATGATCGAACAGCTCGAATCCATGTCCGAGCGCACCGGCAACCCTCACTACAAGGACCTGGTGAGCAACGCCGTCGTCCTGGTCACCCAGGGCGGCGGAGCGAAAGTCTCCGCAGCCGAGCAGGCAGAGCTACGCGAGAACCTTGCCTCCGCGGTGCGGGTCCTGATCGACATCCCGTACGACGGTGCGCTGGATACCGGCTCCATCATCGACTGGCAGCTCGTCGGTGACCCGGCCCGCCGCGCCTTCGAACGGGCGTCAGCGGAAATCGCTGAAGGCCTCCTGGCCGTTGACCGCGCCACGTCCACCAAAACCACCAACCGATAAGGAATCAAGAATCATGTTCAGCACCATCAGCAACGGAATCATTATCCAGACCGCCGCGCCCACCATCGACAATCCCCTTGACGGCGTAACACCCAGCATCAGCGTTTTCGGCGTGAAGTTCGAAGGAGCTGTCCAACTGATCCTCGGCGGCCTCTGGGCTCTTGCCCTGCTCATCCTGGCTGGATACTTCATCTGGAACCTCATGAAGTGGGGCATCGCCCGCAACCGCGGCCACTCGGACGACATCGAAGAAGGCGCAGCAGGGGCCAAGAAGACCGGCATGGCCTTCGGTGCCGCAGCTGGCGCCAGTGTGATCCTCGGGGGCATCCTGGCACTTGCCACCGCAGCAGGAGCCTAACCCATGCGGAAACACTGGAGACTCCTCACTGCCTTGGGAGCGGTGATCCTGGTTATCGCTGTTGCCGTCGTCTTGCTGAATCCACCGGCACCGGCGGCCAAACAGGATGATCCCAGCTCCCTGCAGGCGTCCGGGAAGTTCGGGTTCCCTGTCTCCGGGATCAAGATCAACGAAGGCGGAACTAAGACCGCCAGCGACGGCAAAACCATCACCGGCTACAACGGCAGCTGCGACTCAGCCGCCCAAGCAGCCGCCAACTACACCCACCTCATTGAGGACGTAAACGTTGCAACCTGGGCGCAGCAAAAGAAAATTCTGGCTGAAGTTGGCAAGGCCGGCGCTTGGACGGAGAAAGTCACCTTCCAGGGCGATCTGCTGACCACCTCGAGAGAACTTCCCAGCGCGCCTTTTGACGGTGGCTGGTTTTATCGGACGGACGTAGCATCCGGTGGCCTGTACCGGTCTGCTAGCTGCGCAGCGAAAAAGAAGGCAGTAGTTCAGGTTTTCTTCGGGGCTGTCGGCGCAAATGTAAAGACTGCCCCAAGTGCCTTCTTCCAAACGGCCACTTTTGAGCTCGTCTGGGACGGCGACTGGAAAATTTCGGATGCTGCAATTGTCGCTGACGGACAAGATTTCGGGGGGCGAGTCAAGGACGGCGGCCCGATGAGCGTGGGGACCAACATGGAGGACGAGGCCACACCGGTTCTTCGGGACAATCTGGTCAACGCCTTCTTCAAGGACATCAGCCGCGAGGGGTGGGTCGAGTATGCAAACGCTAAGCGTTAGCAGGACGATCCGACTGGCCGCAGTGTTTTTGTCGTTGTTCCTCAGCTTTGGGGTAATCGACGCCGGTCCTGCACAGGCGGCGGATGACGTGAGCAAGTCCGAGAGATTGAACGCAGACCAACTCAAGCGCCTAGCTGGTCTGCCGGAGGACCAACGGGTCAAAATTACGAACCGGTTAAACCAGGAACTGGGTAAGTCAGTCTGTGGTGATCCGTTGTTCTTCGGAGCCATGGGTGGCAGCAACTGTGAAAACGTTGCGGCCAAAGCGTTCGGCTCTTTCCTGACTACGCCCGAAAAGGTGCTGGACTACGACGGCAAGAACACCGTCCCCTTCTGCGCCGCGCTTCCAACTGCTGGTGCGCCTGCCTCGGGTACCACCTGGTGCGCCCAAGGGGCTGTATTCAATAAGTTCGCTCCGATTGCTGGCGTGGTGATGCGGACGGCCATCTCGGCGATGCCGGGCGGCCAGGTCGTCCTGGGCACGGTCGATACCGTGGCGTTCATCGCTAACGCGAAGGACGGGTTTGAGAAGTTCGCGAACTCGGTCAAGGCCGAGGGTGTGAAGTCCACCAACGAGGTACTGAACAACCTGTTGAAGGTCTCGGTGTTCGAGATTGATGACGGCTTTCGTGCCACGTGGGCAGTGTTCGCCGGGATCGGGATCTTGGTTATGGGGTTTGTGTATTTCAAGCTCTGGAAAGACGTCGCGAACGAAGAGATCGATATGGATTCCGCCCGGACGTCGCTGCTCTGGTACGGGCCGTTGTCCATGGTCTTGGTGCTGTTCGGTCCTCCGATCGGTTATGTGATCAACGGGTGGATGAGCGGTGTCACTGAAGGGATCACGTTCTGGACTTCCAGCCGGGTCACGGACTTCGGGGTCGCTATTTCCCGGTTCGCTTCCTATGAATCCAGCGGCGCGTTCGGGCCTTTGGCTGCGGTCCTGCTGTTCGGGCTGCTGTTCATTGCTGCCTGGGCCATGCTCGGGTTGCTCGCTTTGCAGCCGCTCGCCCTGTACCTGCTTGGGTTGGCCATTGCGATCATGATCGGCTTCTTGATCCACCCCAAGTACCGCGAACGCGTGGGCAAGGTCGGCGCGCTGTGGCTCGGGATCTCCCTGTCGAAGCCATTGCTGCTCCTGCTCATGGGTGCAGTGTTCAGCTACATCGCCTCGCGTCCTGCGTTCGTCGGCGAGGGCGTAGACGATGGCATGGTGAACGCGACGTCAGTGTTCCTGGCCGCGGCCGCGATGTGTGTTCTGGCTTTCGCTCTGCCGATGCTTTACAAGTACGTCCCGATCCTGCCCTCATCCTCAAGCAGCCTTGGTGAGGGCCGTCAGTCCATCGCCGGACCAGCCCTGGTCGCCGGTGCAGGCGCGGCAATCTCCTCGGCCATCCGACAGAAACGGACCGCGCAGGTACAGGCCGGCACCACCGGCGGGCGGAGCGGGCGCCCTAACGGCGGTGCGCCTGCCACGAACGGCCCCTCTTCGATGACAGCGCAATCAGAGGGCCAGGGCAGCTCAGGACTGGGATCGAACGGTCCCGGTATCTCCGGCCGCCGCAGTGCAGCTTCCAGGGTTCCCAACGAGCAGGATTCTCTCTCCGTACAGGACCGCCAAGGCGGCCAGACGCAGGGCCAGCCGGAAACCCGCACGATCGGTGAGCTGCAGAAAGCCGATCGCGCCGGAACCGGCGGCGCGAAGGCAGCACAGGCTTTGAAGGCCGGGGCCGGGGCAGTGGGGAGGGGATCGGTGAAGGTCGCAGCCGGCGGCGCGACGGCGTTCCTGCTCGCGGGCCGGGAAGCTGCACGCCAGGCCTCCATGCGCGGCCAGCGCTCTGCCCGTTCGATGGCACCGGATACCGACCACATCAGTGGCCGGTAAGAGAAGTACAAGGAGTAGGTAGTCATGGGAAGAATGGTTGTTGTCGGCGGTGAGGTCCAGAGCCGTGGGCTGTTCGGAGGAAACCGCACGGCACCGGAATGGATCGGCCTGTCCGCATCCATCGGTGCGGCACTGCTGATCGTCCTGGTCGGCGGCAGCCAGATCCTCGCCCTGATTCTCGCAGCAGTATTGGTCCTGGCAGGGGTCATCCTGACCACACCCAACAAGTTCTCCGGCCACCGCTCCCTGGGCGCTCTCTTCGTGGAGGTCCGGCACAAGAAGGTCCGCGCCAAAAACAAGTCCCTGGTCTACGTTCCGGTCAAGGACCGCCCGCAGACGCGGATGATCAAGGCCGGGAAGAAGGACCGTGACCGCGCCGACGAGAACGGCATGATCGAAGTGCCCATCCGGCACGAGGACAACGCACCTCTCATGGTGGGCACCGTCCGGCACTTCGCCATCGACACCCCGGAAGGGCCGCTGGTCATCTTCCGGCATCAGGGCAAGGTCAAGAAGTCCTACTACACGGCCACGATGGAGGTCATGGGGTCGTCCTCCGGTATCCGGGAGGAGTACCGGAAGGAATCCGGCCATGTCGCCCGTGGCCAGTACCTCGCCCGGTTGGCACGCCGTCAATCCCTCGTCACCCATGTCCAGACGTTGGCCCGGGCAGTGCCGATGGATTCGGCAGACCACCTGTTGTGGGTCAAAAGGCGGGTCGCGCAGAACGTTCCGCTGATCCTGTTGGAGTCCTACGGTGACCTGTGCGAGACGACACGTTCACGCTCCGAACAGCACCGCACCTATGAGACGTTCCGGATCCCCGGCTCCGCTGCCCTGTACCGCCGAGCGGAAGCCCACGGGTCAGGGGACGAAGGGATTGGTCAGGCGATCTATCAGGAAATCCGCTCCGCCATGGCCCAGGCCTCGATGATGGGTTCGATCACGAACTCCCGGCCCCTGGGTCCCCAGGCCATGGCCGCGCTGCTGCGTCACCTGCAGGACCCGGACTTCGACATTGACGACTACGACGGCGCGGACTTGATGGACTGCTGGCAGCACCTGGACGGCGCAGCCTCTCCCATCTCTCTGGTGGTCAATGATCACTGGCACATCCGTACCGGCTACGTGCCAGCCTCGGCGTTCAGTCCCGCACCGATCCCGGTTGAAGCACTCGAGGCCATCATCAGCGGCATCCAACCCGCCGTCGTGCACTCAGTGTCAATGGTCATGGAGCTTGAAGATGCGCGCAGTGCCCGGTCCAAGGCCCGCTCGGATGCCGCGATGGACCGGGCAAAGGGGAACGAGGTGGCCAAGTCCGGTGTCGTCACCGACGGCACCGAAGAAGTGTTGATGGGTGCCTCCACCCAGCGCCTCCTGGATCTGAAGCCCGGTTCCGGCCACCACGGCGCGGCCTACGGGCTGTACATCTCCTTCGCCGTGGAAGACGCGAACGAGATCCTGTCCACCACCGACATTGTTGAGGCCGCAGCCTCCGATGCCGGTATCGAGTTCATTGACTGGCTGGACCACCGCAACGACCTTGCCCTGATCACCACCATGCCGTTCACGAGGGGAATCCGATGAGCACCACGAACGAGACCAAGCGTTTGAGCCTGCCGTGGGCTGCCGCCAGCAAATCCAAGCGGACCATCAGGGCCCAGGCCCGCGCCGGGAAACTTGAGCTGGAAGCAGCTGCGGCAGATACGCCCGCCGAAGGTTTGAGCCGCAGGAAGCCGCTGACGAAGAAGGTTGTGAAGAGGGCTGAGAAGAAGGAAGCCAGGGAGCGTGAGCTGGTTGAGGCCAAAGCGAACGCCCAGACACGGTGGCACCACGAACGTAAGTGGGCGTTCGCGTCGAAGCTGGGGTTCTACGACCCGGCCGCCCCGGGTGTGGCGTCTTCCACGCGGCAGATGGAGTTCTCGCATATGGCGATTGCGTCCCCGCCGACGTCGCACCGTGGCCTGGTGTTCGGCGTCGACGCCGGGTCCGGGTGGATGATCGTCCACGACCCGTTCACCGCTTACGGTGACACCCTCGAATCCCCGAACGTCTGTTACATCGGTGACCTCGGGCAGGGAAAGTCCTCGGCCATGAAGACCTGGGGCGTGCTCCGTCAGCTGATCCTCGGCCGCCGCGTCGTGGTGATCGATAAGAAGTACCAGAAGGACGTTGGCGGCGGCGAGTACACACCGCTTGCACGGAAGCTCGGCGTGGCTCCGGTCCGGTTCAGCATCGGTGGGGGCGGATCCCGGATCAACATTCTCGATCCTCGTATTGCTGCCCGCCTGAACGAGGAAACCCACGACAGCGCCGAAGCGTTCCGCACCCCGGCCGGACAGTCCATGCTGGTCCGCGCGGTCATGGAAGAAGCACTCCGCCGGCCGATGACGCCCAAGGAAGGCAAAGCCGTGCGCATGGCACACCGGCAGGCGTTGACGGATGCGAAGAAGGCTGGGGAAGTCGCGCACATCGGCCATGTCCTCAGAGCCCTTTATGCGCCCAATGAGGCCGCCGCGAAGGCTACGAACCTGACCTTGGAAGAGCTGCGCGAATGGGGCCAGGACCCGGCCTTCGAGCTTGAACGCATGATCGAGGACGACCTGGCCGGCCTGATCGACGGGGAGACCAGCGCTGATATCCAGCTCAACGCCGGTTTGACGGTCTTTGACGTGTCGCTGCTGCCCGAGGACGGTCCGGCGCTGCCGATCGTCATGACGATCATCAACACCTGGTTGGCGAACACCCTCTACCGTCAGGAAGAAGCAGTCCCCACGATTCTGCTGATTGAAGAGGCCTGGCACACCGTCCAAGGCTCGGTGGCCACGGTGACCCGCCGCAACACCAAGCTCTCCCGCGCCCTGTCCCTGTCCTGCCAGTTCGCGTTCCACCACATCTCCGACATCCCGCCAGACAGTCCTGCGATCTCCATGCTCAAGGAATGCGGCACAGTGCTTTTGTACAAGCAGCAAAAGAGCGCGGACGCGCTGGCCTGCGAAGAGATGTTCACCCTCCCTCTCGGGACGGCCGAGGTCATCACGAAACTGGTCAAGGGCACCTGCCTGTTCAAAATCGACCAATACGATCCCTTCGAAGCCATCCACGTCCGCAGCCCCCTCGAAGTCGAACTGACCGACACGGACGGGGCCATGAAGTCCACCTCCACCATCGCGTTCACCGAAGAATCCAGCACCGACAAAGTCATGGAGGTCATCCCGGCATGAGCAAGCAAACCTCAACAGACACCCTGATGAAGCTCGGCCTCGCCGGCGTCCTTGTCGGCCTGGTGGCCATCGCCTGGGTCGCCGCTTACCTTGGTGAGTTCCTGACCCCGACAGGGATGCCGTGGACGAACTTCACGGAGTTGGTGGCCCGGTTCAAGGAAGGAACCTTCGCCTGGCCCGGAGCTGCGACATGGATTGCGATCGTCCTGGCGCTCATGGCTCTCTTCGGTGTAGCGCTCCTGTCCGCCGGCCGCGGTGGCACCGGCAGTGCAGCGCAACGTGAGCTGGGTAGCCGACTCGCAACCGGCGCCAAGCTCGCCCCCCTGATGGAGAAAGAGCGGAAGGAGGATGCCGCACAGTTGCACCCGAAAGCCGTGGCTCTGCCTCCTGGACAAGTGTTGGGCCGGACTGCTGCCGGGAAAGCTGCCGTCCTCTATCAGGGCTGGCGGGATCTGGGTGTTTGCATCATGGGCCCTGGATCCGGTAAGACCTCCTGCTTCGTGGTTCCTCGTCTGGCAGCAGCTCCCGGCGCTGCACTGATGACCTCGAATAAGGTTGACGGCGTTGCACAGGTCATCGCTGCCCGCCACCAGCTGGGAACGGTCTGGTGCTGGGATACCGGCAAGATTTACCGGCAATCCGACACACCGGACTTCGTCTTCAACCCTCTGTGGGAAGTGAAAGGCACCGAGGATGCCATGCGTCTGGCATCGTGGATCATCACAGCTTCTGTGAAGAACAACCCACGTACCGAGAGCGAAGCGGCCGAGGACACCCAGTTCGGCCCCGCCGGTGAATCCTGCCTGGCCTGGACGCTGCTGGCAGCAGCCCTGGCCGGGAAAGCCCTGGGAGATGTCCATGAATGGATCTCCAAAGGATCGTTCGAGAAAGTCAGCAACATCCTCGCCGACCAATACCCCCGCCCCGCTGCGGAAATGAGGGGCTTCGACAAGTGGCCCGACCGTACACGCGGATCCTTGGTGGCCACCACGCAACGCATGTGCCGCGACCTGGTGCACGACGCCATTCTGGCGTGGACCACTCCCACACCGGGCATCAGGAACTTCGACCCAGCCAAGTTCATGGAGGGCCGGCAGACCATGATCCTGCTGTCCGAACGTGGCCCCGGCGGTGCCGGTGCCGTACTCACAGCGATGATCAAAGCCATCTGTAACGCCGCCGTCCGCGAAACCCCCGGCGAAGCACGGTTGACCATCCCCCTGGTCGGCGAGCTGGACGAAGTAGCCAACATCGTTCCCTGGCCAACGCTGCCGCAGGACTTCAGCCACTACGGCTCCCGCGGCCTCTGCTTCACCCTTTACCTGCAGGGCTGGTCCCAAGGCTGCGGCGAATGGGGCACCAAAGGCATGCAGACGCTATGGCAAATGTCCGGTACCCGCTTCGTGGGCAGCAACGAGGAAACCGATTGGACTGAAGGCCTGTCCAAGGCCATCGGCACCTACCAACGCAAGGAGCCAGGCTCCGACAGGAAGGAACGCCTGCCCAAGGTCAGTGTGCAGGATTTCGCCGACCTACCAAAGTTCTCCGGAATCCTCAGCAGCAGCGCCGCCCCGGCCACCTTGCTCCGGCTCACCCCCTGGCACAAGAACAAGGAACTGAGCAAGACCATCGAGGCCGGCATGGCGGCCGCGGCCGGCATAGCCAAAGGCGAACCCCAACCGGCCACGGATCCCGTTCCTGAAAAGCAGGTCGCAGCATGAGCGACACAACTGGCGAAACCCCTGAGCTGAGCGAACAGGAACTCATCGATAACTTCGTGGACTGGGTTGAAGCCTTCATTCACCATGTGGAGGCCGTTACGGACGATGAGAACACCCGGTACTGGTGCCCGCAGTGGTGGAACCACCCCGAAGCCGTCACAAGGCTCCGCGCCCTGTACGAGGAGTACGTCCGGGCCGAGGACGAAAACACCCTCTCCGGCTGGTTCGTCTACCACTGGGACGCCCACGCCAGAACGCTGTTCTCAGCCACCGGCCCGTTCGAGCTGTGCAGGGAAGGGCACCGCTTCTTCAACCGCCATGACACGTACACGCCACGTTTGGTCACGGAAGCGGTACCCAACGGCTGGGCACCATGACAGATAGAACCAGCGGGCAGGGGCGCTGCTACTCAGAATTTGGTTACTTCCTGACAGAAGGCTGCGGTCGGCCCCCGAAAGGGCAAGTGATATGAAACGCCCAATAGTGCCACAGTCCGTGGCGTTAATTGTCCAGACAGTGTCTGGACAATTTGGAGCGGGGCTGTCAGCGGCCCCCGATAGGGTTGAGGCATGACGGACTCGCGTGACTTGGACCTGCCCCTCGGTTATCTGGCCCTTCTCGATGATCTGAAGGAAACTGTCAAAGCGGCCAGGACCAAGGCACTACGTACGATTAATACCCAGCTCATCGAGTTGTATTGGGCTATCGGCCAAGGGGTCCGGCAGCAGCAGGAACAGCAGGGCTGGGGGAGCGGGGTGATCAAACGCCTCTCGGAGGATCTACGCCGGGAGTTCCCTGACATGAAGGGCCTCTCACCCCGCAACATCCAGTACATGACAACTTTCGCCGCAATGTGGCCCGAGGGGGCAATTGCGCAGCAAGCTGCTGCGCAATTGCCGTGGGGACACATCATGGTCCTGCTCGACAAGAAGCTCGAGCCACAACTCACCGACGCCTACGCTGCAGCAGCCGTGGAGTACGGGTGGTCACGCAACGTCCTGCTGAACATGATCATGAATAAGACTCTGGAACGCACAGGGAACGCCCCATCGAACTTTGCGCAGCAGCTTGCTGCGCAATCTTCTGAACTGGCCCAGCAGATGTCCAAGGACCCCTACAACTTCGAATTCCTCGGGCTGTCGGGCGAAGTCGCCGAACGGGACCTGGAAAATGCGCTGACCAGCCGCATCGCCGAAACCCTCCGAGAGCTCGGCCCGGGGTTCTCGTTCGTTGGCCGGCAGGTGCACTTCGATGTTGACGGCGATGACTACTACGTCGACATGCTGTTCTTCCACATGGACCAGAACCGGTATGTGGTCATCGAGCTCAAGACAGGAAAGTTCCAGCCAGAGTATGCCGGCAAGTTGAACTTCTACGTCGCCCTGGTCGATGACATGCTCCGCCGCGAGCACCACAACGAAACCATCGGCATCCTTATCTGTGGCACCAAGAACGACCGCAGCGTCCGGTACAGCCTCGGCCGCTCGACCTCACCCATGGCAGTCGCCGCCTACACCTACGACAAACTGCCCGCAGACGAAAAAATCGCCCTGCCTAACGAAGGACACGTTGTCGCCGCACTCGAATGGGCAGAAGCAACCACAGAATCCGAAGACTGAACGACGCCGACAGCGATGGTCAACGACTAGAACTCATCGGCAGTAGGCTTGTGAGTCCTTGTGAGTCTTGTGAGCCCTCCCGAACTCCTCCAGTAGCCGCAGCTCGCCACAGTTTGACAGGCGTTTCCCGAACAGCTGTACGCCGATAAGCACCCGTATGTCACGCTGCCGTCAGGAGCAGGCAGGGTGTCAGGTTGTGTTCAAAGAGTTCCTTGAGCAACTGCCCGTGAATGAGAATTCGGACTCTATTCTGACGACTCTTGGCCACCTGTCTGACATCAGGCTGGGGTGTGCTTGAGTCTGATACGCGGAGCCCGCGCACTTGGCCTGTTTCCCGTCTGGTGCAGGTCGCGTAAGCCGAGGGTTGAGGGGGCGTCCTAAAGCGCTCCTCGGCTCATCTTCTGTCTTACCGCTATGTCTCGGTGATGATTGCGTATGCATGGCTTTTGTCGGAGTTACGAGACAGTGCCGTCGTTGCAACAAGGCCGGATGATGGTCTGACGGGCATGGCTTGAAGATCAGTTAGATCGAAAAACTGTTGAGACGCGGATGGCGTTCCGACCTTGGCCTTAGTCAGGCAGCTTGCGGCTCGCCACCTCTGGTGTCTTCCTTGCCCGTTCCGCCTAGGAAAGAGACCCGGCGGTGACTTCATGCAGTGGTCGCTGTAGACGCAGTGTCCTGGTTTGCAGCGGACTCAGCCTCTTCGTAGGGGGGCAGCCGGAGCAAGGCCACGGCCGCGAGCAGAACCACCGCAGCTACGCCGAAGTAGAGTTGCGTGGGGTTCCACCCGTTGTCGAGCAGGGCGCCGACCACGATGGGAGCGAGGATCGCACCGGCCCGGCCGACGCCGATGCCCCAACCCACACCCGTGGTGCGGACACCGGGCTCATAGATCATGGGAGCCACGGTGTAAAGACCGGCGATGCAACCGTTGACGAGCATCCCGACGACTACGCCGGAGGAGAACGCCAGCAGCGGCAACGAAGTGGTGGTAATGAACAGGACGAGGGTCACGGCGGAGAGCACAGTGAAGGCCATCAAGGTCCGCCGCTCGTCCCACCGGGTGGTGAGCCCGCCGTAGAGCAGCGAGCCAAAGGTGCCGCCCATGGTGAGCATGAGCCCGCCGATGATGCCCTGCTGCTCGGTCATCCCTGATTCCACGAGCAGGCGGGGAGTCCAGGAGTTGGCGAAGTAGAAGCCGAACATGATGACGAAGAAAGAGATCCACAGCAGGATGCTGGCTGTGCGGTACCGGGGGCTCAGGAGCGTGGCCACGCTGCCCTGCTGCTTGCCGGTGCTGAGGTGGGCGGGACCGAGGTCGACATCGCCTTCGAGGCGCAGGCGCTGGGCTATGCGCTGGAGCTTCTCGGCTGCCTTCTCTGGCCGTCGGGTGCGGAGGTAGTCGACGGACTCGGGCATGAGGGCGACGACGAGGGCGATCGCCACGAGGGTCAACAGGCCGCCGGTGAGGAATACGGAGCGCCACCCGAAGGCGGGGATGAGCTGGGTCGCGCCCATGCCGCCGAGTGTGGCGCCCACACCGTAGCCCGCGGTGAAGATGCTGACGGCCATACCGCGGCGGCCGGCGCTGGCGTACTCGCTCGTGATCACGGTAGCGGAGGCAAGAATCCCCCCTACGCCCAGCCCGGTGACGACCCGCCACAGCCCAAGCTCGAAGGCCGAGTTCGCTGTTGTGGACAGGAACAGGCCGACGGCGTTGATCGCCAGTGCCACGATGAGGATCTTGCGTCGGCCGTAGCGGTCCGCGAAGGGTCCGAGGACGAGCGAGCCCACGGCCATGCCGATCAGGCCCGCGCTGAGCAGCCAGCCTAGCTGGGCGCCGGAGAGTTCGAACTCCTTGGACACGGACGTCGCAGTGAAGGCCATAGCCAGGACATCGTAGCCGTCAAGGGCGTTGAGGAAGGTGGTCACCGCGATGATGAGCCACTGGTACGACGACATCTTGGACGCGTCGATCTGGTGTCGGATATCCATTGGAGTGATGCCTCTCAGGGAACGTCGATGGTGAGGACGGCGGGACGAGGTGCCGGGACTGTGCCCGGCTCTGCAGCGACCACGCGCGAGACGCAGCAGCACATCTTGGTGTTGGGTTCCTTCTGCCGATCCGAGTAAAAGACGTCGCGGTGGTCGACATGCCCGGCGAGTTCAAGGATCTTGACCTGGCACAGGCCGCACTCGCCCTTGCGGCAATCTGACATCATGTCCACGCCCTCGCGCTGGAGGGCCTCGAGCACGGACTCGTCGGAGCCGACAATTGTCTCAACCCCCAGTCGAGGGATGCGGACGGTGAACGGTTCTGCCTCGTACCAGCCGCTGTTGCCGAAGGTTTCGTAGCGCAGGTTCGTGGGATCGAGCTCACGCTCGGTCCATGCGCGGCGTACGGCATCCATGAGCCGGATGGGTCCGCACATGTAGAGCTCGGCGTCATCGGGGGCTGAGCCTACGAGGGCGTGGACGTCGAGGGAGGTGCCCTCCGCGTCGACGTGTGCCTCCAGGTGGTCCCCGTGAAGGGCGGCGAGATCGTCGAGGTAGGCCATCGCGTCCCGGGAGCGGGCCACATAGACCAAGCGGTAGTCGGCGCCGAGGCGCCGCAGCATGGCGGCCATCCCGGCGATTGCGGTTATGCCGATGCCGCCGGCAAGCAGGACGTAGGAGGGGGCTCCGATCCGCAGCGGGAAGTTCTGCAGCGGCTGGGTGATCTCCAGGCGCTGCCCGGGTTGGAGTGAGTGCATGAACACGGAGCCTCCCCGGGAGGTGGGGGTGCGGAAGACGCTGAGGGCGAGGTGCGTGCCATCGTCGGCGGCGTTGACCAGGGAGTATGAGCGGACGTGCTGCTCGCCTTCAATGGTCGTGCGGACGTCCACGTGCTCGCCCGGGCGCACATTGCACGGGCGGTCCGGGCGCAGAATGATGCGGCGGATGTTCTCGGCTACGTCGGCTACCGAGTCGACGACGGCCTGCTGCCAGATGATTTTGTGGGAATCGGCCACGATGGATCTCTCCCTGCTCAGGCGGTCGGCAGGGCGGCGAGGCGGCCCTCGGCCTCGAGGGCGCGCTCCAGGAGCCGGCGTACCCACATTCCGCCCATGTCGATGTTGAGGTTGTAGAACTCGTAGTCCGGGTTGGCGTCGATGGCCGCCTGCTGCGCAAGAAGCATGGCCTCGTCCTCTCCGAAGACCCCGTGCACGCCGTTGCGCAGCTGCGTGGTGATGAGCTGGCTCTCCAACCGGTAGTTGCGCATGAACGCCCAGAAGTAGTGGCAGGAACGTTCAGTCTCCGGCGTGATGGTGTTCATCACGTAGCCGTTCACCCCGCGGGAGCGATCGCCCTCGGGAGCTCCGGTCCCGGCCGCGGCGACTCCGACGTCGATGCAGATGGTGGACGGGAAGTAGTAATGGATGATCTGCCAGCGGTCCACCTTTCCCTCGAAGTCCGGGAACTTGTCGCGCATGTTCTTTAGCCAAAACGGCGGCGCATCAATGTTGCGCATCCAGCGGGTGACAGTGACGGATGCCTCGTCGTGGGTCACCTCGAACTCGGACTCGGACAGTTCCTCTTGCCCGATCGAGGAGCTGTGCACGAACTCCTCGTGGGTGAGGTCCATAAGGTTATCCAGGACCAGCTGGTAGTTGCACGGGGCGTGGATGGTCTCGCCGTCCCCCGCCCACTCGGAGCTCTCCAACTGGTGCATGTCCGGCAACAGGCCCGGGTCGGCCTTCGTAGGGTCACCGAGCCACACCCAGATGTAGCGGTAGCGTTCCACCACGGGGAAGGAGGGCACGGTGGCCGAGGGGTTGAGGGTCTCTTGCGCGGGCATTGAGGTGCACCGGCCGGCGGCGTTGTAGCGCAGGCCGTGGTACGGGCACTGGATCTCGTCGCGGCCCACGAGTTTACCCTGGGACAGCGGGGCAAGACGGTGCCAGCAGGCGTCGGCCAGCGCGACAGCGCGGCCATCCTCGGTGCGGTAGAGGGCCAGAGGCCTGCCCGCAACAGTGCGGGCCAGGATCCCCTTGGCGGTGATCTCGTGGTCCCACCCAGCCACGAACCACGCGTTGAGCGGTGAGGGCAGGAGCTTGGCGGTGGTCGTGGTCTTCGTAGCGGAGACGGTCATGAAGCGGTCCTTCGTCGTTGAGCGGGCCGGACAGGGAAGCCACTAGCTATGTAGATAGTTATTTAGTGGCGTGGACCACATACTATCTATGTCGATAGTGATTTGCAAAGCTGTTTTTGAAGCTAAACTGGGAGGGAACGCATTGCCGATCTGGAAGGACTGCTCGTGACCCTTCGCTCGGCTCTGCTGGCGCTGCTGTCCTCAGGTCCGCTGACGGGCTACGACTTGGTCAAGCAGTTCAGCTCCTCGGTTGGCCACGTCTGGCATGCTCCCGACTCGCAGATCTACCCGGAGCTGCGGAAGATGCACGCCGAGGGCTTACTCTCCAGCAGGCCTGTGCCGTGGGGCACGCGCGGAGCCACCAAGACGGAGTATGCCCTGACGCCCGCGGGCGAGGCGGCTCTGTTGGAGTGGCAGAATCAGCCATTGACCTACGTCCGCGACCGGGACCCCGCCCGTCTCAAGGCCGCCTATTTTGAGTGGGCACCGACGGGAGTGGCGGCAGCACAGCTGCGAGCCCACATCGCTCATTACGAGGAACAACGCCTCCAAACGCTTCACATGATCCAGGCTCTCGAGCAGCGTACGCATCCCACTCTTGCCCGTCGCCTCACCCGGTATGCCGAAGAGGAACAAGAGCAGATCGTCCGCTTCAAGATCTTCGCTTATGAAGGCCAACTCGCGCGTGCCGAGCAGGAAATCGCCTGGGCCAAGCGCGGCTTGGAAATACTTGAGGAGATGGAGAAACCCGGAAAAACCGGTCCGGTTAGGGAGAGGTCTACCGTGCGGAGCCCTCCCCGCACCCGCTCCTGATCCTGCCCGCCTCCTCAGTCCCCATAACGGGGCAAACAGCGCGCAGCTGCGCCCGAGCCCACATAGGCGGATCGTCCCAGGAGCGGGGTTTCCGGGCGGTGGCGCAGACCTTGCTCGTGCCTCGGCTAGGGACCGCGGACGAAATGAGTTGCGATTAACCGTTTTTCGTCGGTCGGTTGCTGAGCCGATATCGAGGCCAATCGGGTTTGCGTATTCCGGATAAAGCAGGCTGCCAAGCTCAGCCGGGTCAGATAGGTTTGTCTTCGAGGCTTCCCCCTTATCATTAGTGGATGGAAAGAGTTCTTCGGGAACTGGCGCGTTTTGATACCTCGGGAGAGAGCGCCCTGCCGATCATTGCTGCTTTCCAGCACATCGCTGAACGGGCTGTATGGGACGAATCAGACGTTCTGACCGCGATGTCTCAGTACTCCGGTTACCCGGCGCGTATCGCACTCGGTGGAGGAGTGTATCTTCGGGCTGAAGTCGATGGAAGACTCTCGCACGATGCGACACCGCCCCATGAGCGGTGGCCGGCTGAGCGGACAAGCGGGGATGACGCCGACAGCGTCTGGTTGGAGCGTGTCGGTCCGGTCACTCTTATCGAAGCCGTGATCCTCCACTCGTCAGCAGAACTTCTTCGTAAGCTTCGGGAGCGAGCCGCAGCCGGGCATTCAACGGAGTTCGATGATCCTCTCGCAGCCATAGTCGCCACCGCTGATCTCGCGCTTACTGAGCGACTGTTGCAGCGACTAGGTATTGACCCCGCGGCGGAGTGTGTCGCAATCGCTCAGCCGGGGCCTACCGTGGGCCTGCAGATTACTGTCGGTGACGCTGTGGCCGCGAACCGGTCCGATTCCTTGGGCCGTAGCGACCGGTTCGGTGTCGTACGCACTGGAATCGGGATTCCTGTTCAGGCCATTCGCTTCTCTGAGTCGTGGAAGACCGCGTTGACGGCACTTTCGCTAGCGTCTGAGGGGAGTGATTTCGATCCCGGAGCTACTGTGGTGCGATACGAAGATGTTGCTCTCCTTGCCCGCCTCACGGAGGCCAACGGTCTGATCGACAGCCCAGATGTCGCTGGAATCACCCGGCTCTGTATAGAGGTCCCGTGGGCTGCACGAACCCTTGATGGTATTGCTCGACAGACAAGCCTTCGCCTGGTGGCCTCGATGCTGTTCACGCACCACTCGACGGTCCAGGCGCGTCTCGCCATTTTGGAGGACCGACTTGGGTGGGAAGTCACCACGGCCGACGGCAAACTCCGGCTCCAGCTCGCGCTTGCTGCGCGCAGATTTCTTCTGCACGGCCTCGAAGTAGGCCCGCCGCGCTCGGCATTCGCGCCCGTGCCGTCCGCCAAGTGGCGACCGTAAACCGCCACTTGGCGTGCTCCGGGGGCTGTCATTCGATTGCGTCGTTTGATGAGATGAAGTTTCCATCGTTCAACGCGACCTTCACGTCCTCTGATCCGACGCAGGTCGCGCTTCGCAACTGCGTTTTAGCTCAAAGCGGCTGCGTTATGACTCAAAGGAGAGTTCATGCCTTCATCTACCGGAAACGTGCGTCAAGACCTCCGACGCTGGATCGATCCGGCCCATAACCGCCGGCCCCTTGAGAACCCGGGGGATCTAAACCCCGAGACTCTCAATGCGGCGATAGCTGACGTGGGCAATGCGACGGTCACATCAGTGAGTGTGAACACCAGCGGCTCTTTCGAATCTCCGCTTGGCCCCATGATGGATCTCCCCGATTTCGTTGATATTCGCGTGTCAATCACCAGCCCGCAGGGGCGCGACGCCCATGTCTATCTCTGGGCCCCTCTTGACTGGAACGAGCGTTTTCTCGGCATAGGAGGCGGAGGCAGCCGCACGCTGGCGCAGTGGTTGACACCAGAAGGAATGAGAAGCCCGACTCTCCGTGACGGTGTCCGCAACGGGTATGCCGTTGCCACCACTGATGGAGCGAATCGGGATGAACGTTTCGGAGCCTGGGGCTTGGACCTTGAGACCGGCGAGATCGATTTCGATCGCGCCGACAATTGGCACGTTCGAAGCAACCATGAGATGGCGGTCGTCAGCAAACGCCTTATCGAGCGGATCTACGGGAAGCAGCCGGACTATTCCTACATGATGGGCGCGTCAGGCGGCGGACGACAGACACTTATGCAGGCGCGGGAACACCCTGAAGACTTCGATGGGTATTGGGCCGATTGCCCAGCGATCAACTGGACCAAACTGCACGTGGCGCAGATGTGGCCTCCGCTGGTGATGAAGGAACTTTCGAATCCAGTCCCGCTGGCCAAGATGGAGGCATTCCGGCGCGCGGCGATCAGTGCGCACGACGCTCAAGACGGTCTTGTAGACGGAATCATCGCAAGGAGCGATTTTCCATCGTGGGATGCCCGCTTGCTGGTCGGTGCGTCGACTGCAGCAGGCCCGATCACAGAGCGCGACGCGGAGGTCATGAACCTCATCTGGCAAGGCCCACGAACATCGCAAAGCGAGTGGCTCTGGTACGGCCCTCCCATCGACTCCGAGTTCGCCGGGGGAGGGCCCCTGGGGATTGGTTTGGCAGTTACGGCAATGGTTGAAGGGGTTCTCACCCCCGTCCCCTTCTCCCTGGCAACGGATTGGATTGGGAGCTGGGTCCTTCGCGACGCCGACTGGGACTGGACCACTCTGACCTTCGAACAGTACGAAGAGATCTTCGAGCGAAGTGTCCGGGATTTTGAGGCTTACGATGCCAGCAATCCGGACTACAGCGATTTTGTGGGAAGCGGTGGAAAGCTGCTGCTTTCTCACGGGACTGCCGACGAGGGTATTCCTGCTCAAGGAACGGCCAGGCTCTACACAGCCATCCGGGACACGCTCGGAGGCGACGTCGCCGATGAGCACTTCCGCTTCTACCTCACTCCCGGCGACGTGCACGCAACCCTGTACGGCAATGGCCCTGGCCTGAGCCTCGCCGCTGGTATGGAAGCGCTCGTTGCCTGGGTCGAGAGTGGGGAAGCACCTGATATCCTCACCGCGATCCGTACGGACCCTCGCACTGAAGAGACGACAATGGTGCGTCCAATCGCCCCGTATCCCTTGAACGGGAAGTACATCGGAGGCGACCCGGCGGCATCGGAAAGCTATCGTTTCTCCTGATCTGAAGTGCGCCATGGGTTAGTCGTATGCGCTCCGGCGGGGCGCCCCGGTCCGGGGGCCCGCCGGGGGGCCGCCGGGNNGGCGGGGGGGGGGGGGGGGGGGGGGGGGGGGAAGAGGGGGGGGGGGGGGGGGGGGGGGGGGGGGAAGGAAGGGAGGGGGGGGGGGAGAAGGGAGGGGGGGGGGGAGGAAGGAGGGGGGGGGGGGGGGAGGAGGGGGGGGGGAGGGGGGGGGGTTGCGGGCCCCCCCCTCCCCCCCCCCCCCCCGGGGCGCCGCCTGGTAGGCAATATCCGGCTCCGGCCGGGTCACCCGCTGGCGATGTCGAGCGGGATGACCGTTGCAACTCGGTGAGGGCTCATCGGTGGGCCGCACGATCGCCTTGAGCGTGCAACTGCTCAATTGCTCTCAGGCCTGACTAGTCTTCTTTGGGCAGTGCGGGACGGCCGAATGCTGCATAGCGGAGCGCCTCAGGGCTCTCGGCCTCGGGCGGAGTCGCTAGATGAAACGCTGAGCATGTAAAAGGCTCCGCATCTTCTGTCAGGCACTGGAGCCGGAGGCAAAAGATGGGACATATCCCGCTCCATGATCGTTCCGTACGGGAGGTCCTGGCTAAATGAAGGCTGAAAGAGCACCGGTCATGACGCCGCCACGCTTTGCCACCATCGCCTCGGACGACGGGGGTAGCTATACGTGATTTGCAGGGCAGTCTGGGGGCAACTACCGCCGTTCCGCCGGTTCCGGACAGCGGGGAACGCCGGGGCAGGCCTTCCGATTGCTACAGGGCGGTGATTCTAAGCAGCAGTGCGTGCTCGGGGTTGAGGACGGGCATGGGCAGTCCGACCTCGGCCAGGAAATGACCGCCCGCAATGGCGCTGTCCGCAAGCCAGGCCGGGGGTTTGACCTGCGCGAACGTGTGCGAATAGTCGGCGTCACCCGGGGCCGGGAAGACAGGCTCCACACGGTACTCCCGATCCGGCTCCAGACCGGGGATGAAGACCCGTCCCGGTTGTTCCGCGGGGCCGGTGCGTGTGCGGACCAGGGCGAACAGTGCCGCCGTGGAGCCCGGAGGAACGGTGGCCCCGGAGGCATCGCTGGGGGCCACGACGCCATGCAGCATCAGGGATTCGCCGGGCACGTCTGAGCGGACCATGCGGCCCGAGTGAATGAGGCCGCGGTGTTCCTTGTAGAGGGCGATGAAGCGTTTGAGTTCCTCACGCTCGGGGCCTTGGACCCCGCGGACGTCCCATTCCATGCCGAAGTGGCCAAACAGCGCCGTGATGGCGCGGAACGACAGGTCGTGGGTGCGGGCGTGGTGTGCGAGGTGGTGGGGCCGACGTGTGCGCCTACGAGTTCGGGCGGGACCACCAGCCCGGTCCAACGCTGGATGGCCTGCCGTTCCAGGGCATCGTTGCAGTCCGAGGCCCAGATACGGTCGCTGCGTTCCAGGATGCCCAGGTCCACACGGGCCCCGCCGGAGGAGCAGCTCTCAATTTCGACGCCGGGATGGGCCTTCTTGAGCTCGTCAAAGAGCCGATAGGCGGCCAAGGTCTGTTCATGGACCGAGGAGTGGCCGGCATGGCCGTGCTCCAGGTGGTCTCTGTTCTGGTCCCACTTCAGGTAGCTGATGGTGTTCTCCCGCAGCAGGGCCTCGAGGCGGTCGAAAATGTACTGCCACGCCTCAGGGTTAACGAGGTCGATCACGTGCTGGTTTCGCCATTCGATGGGCAGGCGCCCGCCGTCCTTGTGCGATGCTGCGGCGGGACCGACGATCCAATCGGGGTGCGCGCGGACAATGTCAGAGTCCAGGTTGACCATTTCCGGTTCCACCCAGAGCCCGAATTCCATCACGCGCGACGTCACTGCGTCGATTAGGGGTGTGAGGCCATCGGGCCAGAGGATTTCGTCGACGTACCAGTCGCCAAGACCGGCATGGTCGCCGCGGCGCCCGCGGAACCACCCGTCGTCGAGCACGAATCGCTCGACGCCGAGCTCCGCGGCGGAGTCGGCCAGCTCGATCAGGGTGGCAAGGTCGTGGTCGAAGTAGACCGCTTCCCAGGTGTTGAGCACCACGGGGCGGGGCTTGCCGGCGGGCAGGCCGGTGGACGCGGCGGGGAGCACGTGGTGCGGGCGGGACCGGAACCAGCTGTAGAACGCTTCGCTGATGCCGTCCAGACCGCGGTCCGAGTACGCCGCGAACAGTGCCGGCGCGGTGTAGCTTGCGCCGGGTGCAAGGATGATCTCGGCCGGGCCGAGGAGTTCGGAGCCGCCGATCATGGTGCGGCCATCGCCGATGCTGTCGGCGAACTGTTCGTGGTTGCCGCTCCAGGCCAGGTGGGTGGCCCAGACCTTTCCGTGGCGGTTGCCGAAGCCTGCGGTGCCGGCGGCGAAGAGCAGGGAGGAGTCGTGTCCGGTGCGGCCGTGCCGGCCGGTGCGGACCCAGGTGCCCTGCTGGATGGGGCGGCGCTGCGGGTGGCGTTCGCGGCACCAGCGGCCGGTCAGGTCAAGGAGTTCGACGGCGTCCGGCGCCAGCGGCAGGACAGTTGCCAGCTCGTCGAGCTGGTAGGGTGTGGCGCCGTCATTTGTGAGGGTATGGCGCAGCTCCAGCAGCCCGCCATCGTGCAGTGTCAGTGTGGACGAAACCGTTATGCCGGCGTCGGAATCGGACTGGACGATGTGCGCGGAGTTGCCCTCCTGTCCGGCCGTTACAACACGGAGGCTGGCCGAGAAGTCCAGACCGGATACGCCATCGGCGAAGCGGTGGCCACGGAGGGCGGGACGGCCTCGCCAGCTGGAGGATGCTTGGGGCAGGAGTCCTGCGGGCACGGTCGCATCGGCGGACGACGGCGGGATGGCCGGCGTGAGGATAGCGAGGTCCGGAAGGGTGCTGCCAAGCTCCGTGCCCCAGTGGATGACCTCGGCTTCGCCGCTGTCGAAGCTGATGACCAGGCTGGCGCCGGCGGAACGGAGGTGGAGGGGTTCCATAAAATGCGGTCCTTCGGAGTGGGAGTGATTGGGTAAGGCTGGGCGTCTGGGGCGGAAACGACGCCCGTGGCGTGAACTATGAATGGGTCGCTATTGAGAGGACGTTGACTGGTTTATTAGCTTGGGTGATGTCTGGTTCGGCTGCGAATTCGTCGATGGCCGTGAGTTCCTCGCCGGTAAATGCGAGGTTGTTGATGGCGGATAGCGTGTCTTCCAGTTGTTTGACGCTGGATGCACCCACGAGGGCCGAGGTGACGGGTGATCCTTCGGGCTGATCGCGCAGGATCCAGGCGATCGCCATCTGCGCCAGGCTCTGGCCGCGGCCGGCGGCGATCCTGTTGAGCCCGCGGACACGGTCAAGTTTGTCCTCGGTCAGGGCAGATTTGGACAGGAACCGTTGTTTGGCCGCCCGCGAATCGGCCGGGATGCCGACCAGGTAGCGGTCCGTCAGCAGGCCCTGTGCCAGCGGGGAGAACGCAATGGAACCGGCGCCCACCTGGTCCAGTGCCTCATACAGGTTTGGCGAGCCGTTCTCTGTCCACCGGTTGAGCATGGAGTAGCTGGGCTGGTGGATCAGCAGCGGCGTCCCGAGGTCCTTCAGGATCCGGGCTGCTTCCAGGGTCTGCTCCGGGGTGTAGGAAGAGATGCCGGCGTAGAGCGCCTTGCCGGAGCGCACGGCGTAGTCCAGGGCGCCCATGGTTTCCTCCATGGGCGTTTCCGGATCCGGGCGGTGGCTGTAGAAAATGTCCACGTAGTCCAGGCCCATGCGCTGCAGGGACTGGTCAAGACTGGAGATCAGGTACTTGCGGGAGCCCCATTCCCCGTTGGGGCCGGGCCACATGTAATGGCCGGCTTTGGTGGAGATGACCAGTTCGTCGCGGTAGGGCTTGAAGTCGTCCTGCAGGTGCCGGCCGAAGTTCTTCTCCGCCGATCCGTCCGGCGGGCCGTAGTTGTTGGCGAGGTCGAAGTGGTTGACGCCTAGGTCGAAGGCGCGGCGGAGAATGGCGCGCTGTTCGTCGAAGCGCTTGTCATCGCCGAAATTGTGCCACAGGCCCAGGGAGATGGCGGGAAGTTTCAGCCCGCTGCGGCCGACGCGGCGGTAATGCATGGATTCATAGCGGTTGGTTGCAGCCGAATAAGTCATCGGTGCCTTTCTGCCTGCCGCTGGAAGAAGCGGTCCGGCGCACGGGGAGGGAAGTCTGACGGCAGGAATGAACCGGGGTGGGAAAAGGGTCAACCCGGGAGGTCAGCAGGTACGTGAGGGCCACAATAGAGCCAGGGTGGAACTGGCTGCTTGGTGCAGACAGTTGTACTGAGATGCTTTGAGCGAAGCCCAGGCTGCTGTTCGCGGCGGGTGTGCAGCCTCTTGTTATCCGACGCTGCACACCCGTTTGCAGTCCGTTATTCAGCCTCGACGGTGAGCGTGGCCCGGTAGGCCGCCCAGTGCTGTGCTGTTGTGTGCAGGGACGCGGGTGGGATTGGTTGTTCGCTGGGGTCGGGTACGTCGAGGCGGTCGGTGTAGTAGAGACTGGGAACCCCGAGCCCGGCTTGTGCCGAGGTCCAGCTCCGGTAGGCGGCTTGGCTGGGCAGGGCCCACCCGTCGGTGTCGATCAGCAGTTCCGGGCATGCAGCGGTGGCAACGCGGGCCCGGTAGCTCATGGTGTCGACGACGCCGGTGCCGGGGGTGGAGTCTGTTGGTTCGGCGTGGCCGCCTCGCTGGTCGAGCATGAGGACGTCGTTGAGCCGGAGCATGTCGGTCACGTCGCGGAAGCCGGGGTCTGGTGTGTGGGTGACCACGAGGGCGTCGGGGTTGATGTCTTTGACGGCCTGGTACAAGACTGCAAGCAGTTCGTGGAGCAGGTCGATTCCCCATGACGGCCCGGCGTGGGTGAGTGCGGATCCGGCGGGGGTGGAGGCGGTGAAGTCTACTTTGATCCCGTCGGCACCGAGCTCGCCGATCATGGACCGTGCTGCTTGCTGGATCAGGTGCCGCCCAGCCGGTGATTCGGGGTCGAGGGCGACGGGCTGACCGGTGTGGTCACGGACGCAGGCTTCCGGTGGTGCGCCCTCGGTGTCCCAGGCCTTGTACCAGAGCAGGACCCGCTGGCCTGCATCATGCCGTTCCCGGATCCAGCCGGCCATGTCCGGCCACTTCTCGGTGTCAGGCCGGCAGGTGGCGTAGTCCTGCTGCCATTTGTCGTCGATGACGATGGTTCCGGGCACGATGCCGTGCATGGCAAGCGTGTTGAGATACCCGTCGTAGTCCGTCTGCCGTGCGCGGTCGACCGCTGAGCGATGGCCGCCGATGGCGGCCATGGCCTCGGCGTTTTGGGCCCCCCAGCCGCAGAACATCGGTTCGATCCACGCTGGTGAGGGCGGGGCTTGGGTGCGGGCGGGCAGCAGACCTCGTGCGTCGAGTAGCTCGCGGTAGCGTTTGAGCCCGTCATAAGGGTTATCGGCCAGGAACAGCAGGAGTGTGGGTGTGCTGAAGTGGCCCTCGGCTGAGGTGTGTCCGTCGTAGTCGTAGCGCAGGGAGAAGCCCGGGGTGAGGGCGTCGTAGGTGAGCTGGGTGAAGGGTCGCCGTTTGGATGCGACACCGATCATCAGGCAGGGCCCGCCGGATGCCTGACTCGCATCGGGGTCGTTGGGGGAGAGGGCCAGGCATAGTGGGGGTGGGGTGAAGAGCCATCGTCCGACGCCGGGCTGGCCGCCGTCTCCGACGACGCCCAGGGCTGCGGATTCCGCCGCCGGGCGGTGGACTTGCCATGGCCGGTCCGGGTTGGGGGAGAAGACGGTGCTGTGCAGCAGGTCGCTGGGAAGCAGACCAGAGCCCGCCACGTGGGCGCCGAGCTGGCGGATGGACGTGATGCGGCCGGTGCCCTGGACGGTGGTGGTCAGTTCGAGAGCGTCGTCTTGGGCGCTTAGCTGCGTATGGTGACGGTCCCATAGTGAGCTGGCGGCCGTGATTCCCACCCGGGTGAGGTTCCCGTCGTGGGTGTTGATGTCGACGTCTGTGACACGGATTTCGTCAGTGCCGGCGGTGGTGTTGATGCTGGCAATCAGGCGAAGGCGCGCCAGGGATGCGCCGTCGGGGGTGGCCAGGGTGAGGACCTGACGCGCGGGGTCGATCGAGATCTCCATCCCGGCGGCCAGGAGTGGACGTGTGCTGCTCGCGTGCAGGTCCAGGGTCAAGGGGTTTCTCCGTTGGTTGAGGTGTGGTTTTCGGCTGCTTTTCGTCCTGTGGGATGAGCCTTTCCTGGTCATGCTTTTCAGGGGAGGCCTGTTCCCGTTGCGGGTTAACATTCCTGTCTTTCCTGGATGGTGCCGAAGGGGACATCCCCGTGGAGTTGGACAGTGAAATCACGGGCGGAATGCCGGGCAACGAGGATTCCTTTGCGGCCGCGGCTTGGGGACCGGGCCGCGAGGATGTCCACCGCTTTGTCCAGTTGTTCCTCTAGTTGGCTGCGTTTCTGGATGCGAATGTGGAGGAGGTCTTTAGTTGATGGGTCGGTGTACATGGTGGTCCTGTGGGGTGGATCGGCTGTTGCGCCTATGGAAGGGGCGGAACCGGACCGGTCCGCCCCTTCCATAGGCCTCGGATGGTTACTTGAAGAGGGCGTTGACTTGGTCGTTGGCCTGGGTGAGCGAGCTGGCGGGGTTTTTGCCTGCCACGACAGCGTCCACTGCAGGTTTCATGATGCCTTCGACTTTTGGTGCCTTATCGGCGATGGGGAAGAGGAACGTGGCGCCATCCTGCACGGGCTGGGTGAAAGGCGTGACGTCGACACCCTTGGCCTGGAACGCTTCGGCGGCCTTTTCGGAGGAGGTTTTTACGGCGGGGAAGACGACTGCCTTGGACGCGACAACGTCCTGGCAGGCTGCGGATCCAAGGTATGCCACGAACTTCGCGGCCGCGGCAGGCTTCTTCGTGCCGGCCCAGACCGTGTCTCCGAGACCGTTCAGCATGGATGCCCGCTTGCCGTTGACGCCGGTGGGGGTGGGTGCGATGCCAAGGTCGATGTCTTTGTAGCTGGTGTACTGGCCGATCGTCCAGGAGCCGTTGACGTTGATTGCTGCCTTGCCGGCGGCGAAGATGTCGGCGGTGCTGGCTCCGACCGTCGTTTCCAGCTTGGGCATGTAGCCTTTTTCGATCAGGCCGGCGTACCAAGCGATGGTCTGCTGGAACTTGGGGTCGTCGTAATTGAAGTCGGTGCCCCAGGGGTTCTTGTCAGTATGGGTCCAGCCGGTGGTGCCGGTGAGGTAGCTCCACTCGGTTTGGCCCAGGCCGCCGCCTGCACCGTTGAGGCCCAGACCGTAAACGGCGACGTTGTTCTTGTCGAAACCGGGTTCGTCGCCGCGTTTGCCGTTTTTGTCCACGGTCAGGTGGGCGATGGTCTTCTCATAGGTGCCGCCGTCCTGGGGGTTCCAGCTGAGGTTTTTGATCTGGTCTTCGCTGATGCCTGCGTCGGCGGCCATCTTCTTGTTATAAAAGATGGCGACGGTGTCCCAGTCTTTGGGCACCCCGTAACGCTTGCCGTCTTCGCCCACCCAGAGGTCGGCCAGCCCTTCGTTGTAGATCGACGGGTCAAATGAGCCCTTGTCAAGGGCCTCATCAAGCGGCAGCAGTTGCTTGGTCTTGACCAGTTCCGGGTACTTGGTGAGGTGGTTGACGAAAATGTCCGGGGCATTCCCGGCGACGAAGTTGTTGGTGAGGGTACCCCAGTAGTCGTCCCAGCCGCGCTGGGTGACTTTGACGGTGATGTCCGGGTTGGCTTTGTGGAAGTCATCGGCGCACTGCTGGTAGGCCGGGCGCTGGTTCGGATCCCAGAGCCAATAGCTGAGCTCACCTTTTGCCTCCTCTGACGAAGTGCCTCCCCCGCTTCCGCAGGCGGACAGGGCCAGGACGGCGGCAGCCGCAACAGCGATGGCGCTGGCTGATTTCTTTTTCATGGTGGGTCCTTTCAGGACAGGGTGGGGCGCACCGGACGGGGTTGCGCTGGGTTTTTTGTGGTTTGGAGCTGCTCCCGCGGGGTTATTTGATGCCGGAGAAGCCAATGGAGTTGACGATCTTTTTGCCGAAGGCGATGAACAGCAGGAGGATCGGCAGGGCTGAGACGAGGGTCGCGGCCATCAGGCCGGACCAGTCAGGAGCGCCTTGGGGGGCCTGGGCCTTGAAAACTCCGAGTCCGACGGTGAGGACCCTCAAATCGTCCTGGTTGGCGACCAGGAGCGGCCAGAAGTATTCGTTCCACTGGCCGATGAAGGTCAGCAACGCGAGAGTGGCCAGGGGCGCTGCAGCGTTGGGAAGGACGATCTGGAAAAAGATTCGCAGGTGTTTGGCGCCGTCGAGCATCGCTGCCTCTTCGACTTCCCGGGACATGTTCAGGAAGAACTGCCGCAGGAAAAAGATCGCGAACGGGCTCATGAACAGGTAGGGCAGGACCAGACCAATCAGGGTATTGAGCAGCCCAAGGTTTTTAATGAGCAGGAAGTTGGGCAGCGCGGTGAAGATGCCCGGGACCATCATGGTGGCCAGGAACAGGCTGAAGACCGCGTTCCGGCCTTTCCAGCGCAGCCTGGCGAAGGCGTAGGCGGCCATCGCACTGAAGAACAGCGCACCAACGGTGGTGATGGTGGCGAACAGGACGGAGTTGCGCAGGTACAACCAGAAGTCGATGTGCGCTCCGGAGCCGCCCTCTGCCATTGCTTCTTCGGCTGACTGGAGGCCAAACACCCGCTTGAATGCGCCAAGATTGAAGTCGGCCGGCAGCAGGTTCGTTGCGTTGCTGGCCAGGGAACCGTTGGTGGACACGGAGGTCCTGAGAACCCAGTAGAAGGGCAGCACGGAGAAGGCAACGGCGAGGATGATCAAGGCCCAGGACGCCGCGCGGCGTACTGTCACGGGTTTGCGGTTCCGCTGCGGGCGGGCAGGACTGGGGTGGTTGGTGGCGGTCATGGTGGGTGTCCTTAGTCCAGGTCCGATTCGTTGCCGCGGAGGAACTTCATCTGCACGAAGGCCACCACGGCGAGGATGACGAAGAGGATGACGGCGAGGGCGGATCCGTAGCCGAAGTCCGACTCGGTGAAGGCCTTTTGGTAGATGTAGAACTGCAGGACCCGGCTGGCGTTGACCGGGCCGCCCTGGGTGGTCACGGCAACGGTGTCAAAGATCTGGATCGATCCGATCGCGGTGACGATGACGACCAGCGCGATGACCGGGCGCAGCAGTGGCAGGGTGATCCGCCACAGGGTTTGGAACGGGGAGGCGCCGTCGAGGTCAGCCACCTCGTAAACCTGGCGGGGAATGGCCTGGAGCCCGGCGAAGATCAGCAGTGCAGTGTAGCCGACGTGGCGCCACGTGTTGATCAGGGCCTGGGTGGGGATGGCCCATGCCTCGCTGCCGAAGAACGCTACCCGCGGTAACCCGACGGCTTCGATGAAGTGGTTGATGATGCCGATCTGGTAATCGAGGAGCCAGAACCAGAGCAGTGCGGCGATCACGTTGGCCATCAGGTATGGCAGCAGCAGCGCCCCCCTGATGACGGTGGACTTGGCGACCCGGTGCATCAGTAGTGCCAGGCCTAGGGCCAGAACCGTCTGAAGGACCATGTTGATCAGCACGTACTGGCCTGTCACCGCCAGTGCATTCCAGAACAGCGGGTCTTTGGCGATCGCGGCGTAGTTCGCCCCGCCCACCCACTCCGGTTCGCCCAAGAGGCTGTACTCGGTGAAGCTCAGGTAGGTCCCCCGTACCGCGGGGACTACGTAGAACATGATGAAGCCGATCAGGGCCGGGGCAATGAAGAACAAGGCGGTCCGCAGGTCCCCGTGGTTCCGGCGCCAGAAGGGTTTCCCGGCCCGTCCCGGTCGGTCATGGAGTGCTGTGCCGTCTCTGGCGGCCCGGCTGGCGGCAGTGGTGGTCATCGTCGATCCCTCTCCTGTGAGGTAGGTAACACTTGCCGGATACTCTACGCGCGTTGCGTCGCTTGTTGCAAGAGACTTCCTTATCTTTCACAGATCCTAGAAGAAAACGCGCAACTACTTGACGCGCGTAGAATCGTGGTCCATGCTTTTTTCCATGACTTCTTCAATTGGAATCGTTGGTGCAGGACAGTTCGCAGGCGTTTTCGCCAAGCTCTTCGCTGCCCACCCCGGAATCTCAGATATCTACTTCACCGACCTCATCAGTGAGCGTGCACAGTCGCAAGCCAGCAGCGTTGGGGCTGCAGGGACTTTTGACAGCTTCGAGGCAATGCTCGAAAGCGACGTCGACGCGGTTGCGATCTTCACCCAGCGCTGGACCCACGGACCCCTCGTGGTGCAGGCGCTGCGGGCCGGCAAGCACGTCTACTCAGCCGTGCCGATGGCCATCTCCGAAGCAGAGATCGCGGAAATCATCGACACGGTCCGGGAAACCGGGCTGACGTACATGATGGGCGAGACCAGCTACTACAACCCCGCTACCGTGCTGGCCCGCAAGAAGAATGCAGAGGGCGCCTTTGGCCGGATCTTCTACGCAGAGGGCGACTACGTCCACGACATGGACCTCGGCTTCTACAACGCTTACCAGTTCAGCGGCGGAGAAAACTGGAAGACCACCGCCAGCTACCCGCCGATGCTTTACCCCACCCACTCCGTGGGCGGAGTGCTCGGAGCTATCGGCGGTCACGCCGTCAGCGTCAGCTGCGTCGGGGTCCGGGACGAGCGCGGCGACGGCGTCTTCGACCGCGAGGTGAGCATGTTCGACAATGACTTTTCCAACGCCAGCGCCCTGTTCGAACTCGCCGGCGGCGGGTCCATGCGTATCAACGAGTTCCGCAGGGTGGGCTACCCCTGCCACCTGCGGGAGAGCCGCTTCCGCTACTTCGGCACCGAGGCAAGCATGGAACAGCTCGCACTGGTCAGCGTCTGGCAGGACAAGCAAACCGTGACCGACATCAGTGACCAGCTTGAGACCCAGGCCACCATGGACGCGGATGACCCCATGCTGGCAGACGTCGCCCCCGCACTGCGCGATGCCTTTATCTCCGGCATGGCGTCCGTGCACGACGCCGGGCGCCTGCCGGCGGAGTTCCGCGGCCTGCCCAATGGCCACGAGGGAAGCCACCACTTCCTCGTCGATGACTTCGTCACTGCCATCAACACGGGCACGCTGCCTCCGGTCAACGCTTGGGAAGCGGCCCGCTACACGCTTCCCGGCATCGTTGCCCACCAGTCCGCACTGCGCGGCGGCGAACGCCTGCCGGTGCCCGACTTCGGCGACGCCCCCGTAGAGCTGCCCCGCCCGGCACTTCGCGAATCCGCCCAGTGAATCCCCGTTAGCATGGTTGCCATGCCGCACACCACCTCACATGCCAAGGCCGCAGTCACACGCGATGACGTCGCCCGACTGGCAGGGGTCAGTCCCGCCGTCGTCAGCTACGTGGTCAACGGCGGACCCCGGCCAGTATCACCGGCGAACGAGGCCAAGGTGCGGCAGGCAATCAGGGCGCTGGGCTACCGGCCCAACGCCGCAGCCAGGGCACTTGCCCTGGGCTCCAGCGAAATGCTCGGCATGATCGTCTCCGACGCCATGAACCCGTTCTTCGCCTCGCTCGCCCGCGCCGTTGAAAACGCCGCGGCCGAGCGGGGCTACACCCTTCTGCTGGCGGATTCCCAGGCCTCGCTGCGCACCGAGCGTCGGCTCATCAAGAACTTCGCCGCCAGAAGGGTGGACGGACTGTTCCTCTGCAGCATGCTGTTCGAGCCGGACCTGATGGATCTTGAACAGGCAGACATTCCCGCCGTGCTCCTGAACCACAGCACCGACCTCGCCACTGCAGGCACTCCCGCCGTCATGAAACACGGGGCAGGAGCCCACAGTTCCAATTCCGTTGGAGTGGCCTTCCAGGACGGGGCACGCATGGCGGTGGAGCACCTCATTAGCCACGGCCACGAACACATCGGGCTGGTGATGGGCGGCAACGCCGGCGGCGAACTCGACGCCCGCGAGGTCGGATGGCATCAAGGCATTCAGGATGCTGGCCTCACGGCGGGTCCCATCGTCAGGGCACCGTTCACCCGCGAGGGCGGGCACCGTGCCGGACAGGAACTGCTCGGGCGCGGCGAGCGGCCCACTGCCGTCTTCGTCAGCTCCGACCAGCAGGCAGTGGGTCTGCTCTGCGCTCTCCACGAGGGTGGCCTGCGGGTACCGGAAGACCTCGCGGTGTTCGCCTTCGACGGCTCACCCGAATCCGAATACACCTGGCCCAGGCTCAGCACCGTCGCCCAACCCGTCAAGGAGCTGGCCCAAACCGCCTTGGAGGCCCTCCTGGCCCCGCCTGGAGGGGAAACGCAGACGAAAATCTTCCCCACAGAGCTGGTACTGCGCGCTTCCTGCGGCTGCCACTGACACCAACACACCCTCCGGCTGCCCTAAAGGCAACGCTGGGACCATCCACTCCTGACAGGCCCCAGGACCGTCCGCAACCGCCCACCGGCGGATGCGTTTCCTTGCTGCCCGGAAATGACCCGGCAGCCGCCGCGGCTGCCACCTTGCCGGCCGGCGTACCCCACCGACTACCTGTTAAGGCACCTAACGTCATGACCGCCATTTCCGGCCGCGAGGATGACATCTTCAGGCCCGCCCTCCACTACACGGCCAAGAACACTTGGCTGAACGACCCGAACGGACTCATCTACCACGACGGCATCTATCACCTCTATTACCAGAACAACCCGTTCGGGAACGTCTGGGGCAACATGTCCTGGGGCCACGCCACCTCGGTGGATCTGATCAGCTGGGACGAGCAGCCCGTGGCCATCCTCTGCGACGCCGAAGAGGACATCTACTCCGGCAGCATCGTCTTCGACCAGTACAACACCAGCGGCCTCGGCAACGGGCAGACCGCCCCGCTGGTGGCAATTTACACAAGCGCGTACAAGGACAGCTCAGCCCGCCGGGGCACACAGGCACAGTCCCTGGCCTGGAGCTCCGACGGCGGCTGCACCTGGACGAAGTACCAGGGCAATCCCGTCCTGGACAGGAACTCCGCAGACTTCCGCGATCCCAAGGTGTTCCGCTACAACGGGCCCCCGGGCAGCTACTGGGTCATGGTGGCCGTCGAAGCCGAGGAGCACAAGGTGGTCATCTATAGCTCCGATAACCTTCGGGACTGGCACTACCTCAGCAGCTTCGGACCCGCCAACGCCACCGGCGGCGTCTGGGAGTGCCCCGACCTTTTCCCTTTGCCACTGGACGGGGACGAAGAGCAGACCAAGTGGATTCTCACCGTGAACCTGAACCCCGGGGGGCCCAATGGCGGGTCAGGGGGCCAATACTTTGTCGGCCACTTCGACGGCGTGGCCTTCACATCCGAAACAACCGTCACCGACGGCAGCAGCCGAACGGCCGACCTCGACGCCTACCACTGGCTCGATTGGGGTCGCGACTACTACGCGGCCGTGTCTTTCAACAACGCACCCGACGGGCGCCGTCTCATGGTTGGCTGGATGAACAACTGGCAATACGGCGCCGCCATCCCGACCTGGCCATGGCGCAGTTCCATGTCACTCGTACGCGAAATCTCCCTGGTCACAAACCAGGGCCAGCCCCGACCGGTAGAGATCATCGAAGTGACCTTCATCCCGGAATCCGCAGAGGAATTCGGACTCATCATTCGAGGCAACGGCACCAACGGCACACGCATCGGCATCCGTCCCTCCGAGGACCGGCTCATCATGGACCGGACAAGCTCAGGCAACATTGAATTCCATGACGCCTTTGCCTCCGCCTATACTGCACCCCTGAAGCCGACCTCCGACGGGTCATACACCCTCACCCTTTTCATCGACCACTGCTCAGTGGAAGCCTTCGCCCACGACGGCCAAGTCACCATGACAGGACTCATATTTCCGGGGTCGGACAGCAACCTTTTATCGCTATACGCCATAGGAGGGACCGCCACCGCCCCCTGTCTGGAAGTCAAGCGACTCGCGGAGCCACCAGTGCGAATTGCAGAGCCATTGGTCATGAGTCGGTAGGACCTCAAACAACAGCAAAGAACGGCAACTCAGCGACCGACGCCGGGGCGATGGTCTTGGCGCCCCTACTTTCATTGCTTTCGGAACGCCGTTAACGGAGATTCGGGTCAACTAGCTACCGGGTTAGGCCCAAGGGGAGCAGAAACCCTAGGAGCGCCCCCTACCCGCCGCACCCGTCCAGGTTCTCGGAGACCCCTGGCCGGAGAGCCACATTGGACGGTCTGGCAGACAGCGGGGGGCCACTTGCGGCCGTCGATCGGCCGGCCTCACCTGCCCGAAACTCGAAGCAACGATCGGCGTGGCGTCAGAATAGGGCGAAATTTCCGTTTTGCTGACAGTCGCTCATGACGTTCTCAAATCCCACCCTGACAGTCGAATGGCAGGAAACCGAGGTGCGGCAGCCCGAGAATCATCGAAATAGGCCAAAGAATAGGGACTCGATGAGAGTCGCTTGCGGCAGGAGCTGACGAAGTCCCCTCTTGTGGCTCGACAGGTGTCTGAGAACAAGACCGAAGCCTCACCGGCAGGTGAATCCTCCCTTATGAGACCGCCTTTACGTAAGGCTGGGGTGTAGACGAGATGACATCTGAAAAGGGAAAGCGGCATCGTATCATTCCCTGCACAATGTCAATCTCCGATCAACTCTTGCATCGAAATACTTGGTGACGAGTTCGCCGCAACATCCTAATGGTGCACATTGTTGATCGACTCAGAGCCAAGCAGCCCATTAGCGCCTTCATCTTCCGGCCCGTTCCGGGGCGTCCGCTTGAGCAGCATGGGATACCGGTTATCAGGGTGGCCTGTTCGGCAACGTTGGCCGCGCTGACACTGAGTGTGCATTTTTATGCGGTGAGCTAAGCCCTGTTCCGGCCGACTTCGTTGAACAGTGGCAGAACCCTGTTTTGGAAGTGGGTCTGCAGCACGATGGCGCTTCGGGTCCTCGTCACTGCGCCCGTGCGGGAGATGGAATCCAGCACTCGTTGCAGGTCGTCGTTGGATTCGGCGACGATGCGTATGAGGACGTCCTGATCACCTGACACGGTATACATCTCAACGATTTCGGGGATGACTTCGAGAGCGGTTCCAACTGACACATGGCCCACGTTTTGGGAGATCTCCACGGATACGAAGGCCATGACGGGGAACCCGAATTTAGAGGGGTTGAGGATGGGAGCGATCTGTTGGATGACGCCTGTCTTTTTCAGTTTGTCCAGCCGCGCCTGAACGGTGGGCCGGGCGACGCCGAGCTTCCTCGAGGCGGCCAGCACTCCAATGTCAGAGTCGGCTGTGAAGAGCTCTACGATCTTCGCGTCCAGTTCATCGATCTTCATCCCAGTCCTACCTATCCACGCCGCCTGATTTACAAAGTGTAAGCCTTCTGTTGACTATTGGCCGAGAGTTCATACATATCCGATAGTTTCAACCTAACCAGTTGTCAGCACTGCCCTTGTCCTGCAAACGTGAGTCATCCCACTGCTCTTCGTGAAGGAAATCACCCCTATGTCAAACGACTTGCCCCAATGCTCGACGGTGGAACGAGTGCAGTTACGCTCGGCACTTCGCGACCTTCCTGCCTACAAGCCCGGTAAATCCGCCGCCGTTGCGGGCAGCCTGGTCCACAAGCTGTCCTCGAACGAAAATCCCTACCCGCCGCTTCCTTCCGTCCAGGAAGTCGTGGCCGAAGCAGCTGCAGGCATCAACCTTTACCCGGACATGACCTGCGGCGCGGTGACCGAAGCAGTGGCCGACCGTTGGGACGTTCCGGCTGCATCTGTCAGTTTCGGTGCAGGTTCCGTGGAAGTAGCGTCCCAGATCGTCCGTGCCGTTGCCGGTGAAGGCGATGAGGTTATCTTCGCCTGGAGGTCGTTCGAGGCGTACCCGATCCTGACGGGCCTGGCTGGGGCGACAGCTGTGCACGTCCCGCTGACCGAGGATGAGCGGCATGACCTGCCAGCAATGGCGGCGGCGGTCACGGACCGGACCCGCGTGATCTTCGTTTGTACCCCGAACAACCCCACCGGAACCTCCGTGACGACCGGGGAACTGCACACTTTCATGGAAGCTGTGCCGCAGGATGTGCTGGTGGTCATCGATGAGGCGTACGTGCACTTCAACGTCGATCCCGCCGCGGCGCAGGGTATCGACTTCTTCCGCGCCTACCCGAACGTCCTGATCCTGCATACCTTCTCGAAGGCCTACGGTCTGGCCGGTCTGCGCATCGGCTACGCCATCGCGCCTGACTACGTCTCTGCCGCCCTGCGGGCCGTCGCGATTCCGTTCGGTGTTTCAGCCCTGGCGCAGAAGGCGGCGCTGGCAAGCCTCGAAGCCGAAGACGAGATCGAAGCCCGCATCAGTGCACTGGTTGCCGAACGCGAGAAATTGCACCGCCGACTGGCCAGGATTGGCTGGAGCGTCGTGGCCTCCGAGGCGAACTTCGTCTGGCTGCGCACGGGAGAAGCCACACAGGAACTGGAAGAGATCTTCACCAAGGCAGGCGTCATCGTCCGCGCCTACCCAAGTGACGGCATTCGCATCAGCATCGGCACCGCCGAGGCAAACAAAAAGGCGCTCCAAACTGCGAAGGACGCCTTCACCCACTTCACCAGCATCACCCGATCCGCCGGAGAAAGGTAGAGAAAACGCCATGACCCCAACATCAACCACCTCTACACAGGCCAAAGGCACGTCAACGACGACGGTGCGTGGCCTCAAGCCCAGGCAGCTGACCATGATGGGACTTGGCGGTGCCATCGGCGCCGGACTGTTCCTTGGCAGCGGCAAAGGCGTCGCTGCAGCCGGCCCTGCCATCCTCATCTCATACATCGTTGCGGGCGCCCTGGTCATCCTCATCATGTGGATGATTGGCGAACTCTCTGCCGTCAACCCAGCCAGCGGCGCCTTCTCCACCCACGCCGAAACAGCCTTCGGACCGGTGGCCGGTTACACCGTCGGCTGGCTTTACTGGATCCAGCTCGCAGTCGTCGTAGCTGCCGAGGCCGGTGGCGCCGCCGCCATCCTCACCGGCGTCCTCAAAGCGGCCCCTGCCGGCACAACCATCCCGCCCACCTGGCTGCTCGCGGCCATCTTCATGGCGGTACTGACCGCCGTGAACATGTTCGCCGTGGCCAAGTACGGCGAGTTTGAGTTCTGGTTCGCCTTCATCAAGGTAGCTGTCATACTTGCCTTCCTCCTTGTCGGTGCCCTCCTGCTCCTAGGCATCCTCAACGGCAACAGCCCCGGACTGACCAACTTCACGGACTTCGCACCCAAAGGTATCGCTGGTATCGGCGCAGGCCTCCTGATCGTGATCTTCGCCTTCGGCGGCACTGAAATCGTTGCCATCGCCGCCGGTGAGACCAAGAACCCCGAAAAGAGCGTGGCCACTGCCATTCGCACCGTGGCCTGGCGGATCTGCGTCTTCTATGTCGGCTCGGTCTTCATCATTGTTGCTGTCCTCACCCCGGAAGCGGCCAACACACCGGAAGGTCCCTTCGCGGCACTGCTGAACGTCGCCCGAATGCCCGCGGCAGGCACTGTCATGGCCCTCGTCGCTGTCTTTGCGCTGCTGAGCGCCCTGAACGCCAATATCTACGGCGCTTCCCGCATGCTGCACTCCCTGGCTTCGCGTCGTCATGCCCCGGCCTACCTGAAAAACACCGCTACCAACAGTGTTCCGCGCGCCGCGGTGCTCTGGACCGTAGCCTTCGGCTTCATTGCCGCCATGCTCGAAGCGATCTTCCCCGGCAAGGTCCTCGATAACCTCCTGGCCATTGTCGGCTCCACCATCATCGTCATCTGGGCCTCCATCGCTGCATCCCAAATTAAACTCCGCCGTGCCAGAGACCTTGGGACAACGCCGTCCACCGCACCCACCACATACCGCATGCCGCTCTTCCCGTACCTTTCCTATGCCACCGTCGGGATCCTGGTCCTCATCATCATTGTCTCGATGATTGACTCCGGCACCCGTACCCAACTGCTGCTGACCTTTGCGGCCACTGCGATCATCGCCCTCGCCGGCGTCGCCGTCACCCGCCGCGACACCAAAACCTCCGCACGTCAGAAAGAAAACGCATGACCTCCGAAATCCTCAACAATCCCATCGCCGACACCTCTGTTAGGGCCCGCACTGCAGGCCAGGCAGTCATCGACGGGCTCCGCGCCCACGGCGTCGACACCGTGTTCGGCATCCCCGGGGTGCAAAGCTACGAACTGTTCAATGCGCTCCGGGAAGAAGACACCATCAAGCTGATCGGTGCCCGCCACGAACAAGCCTGCGCCTACATGGCCCTCGGATACGCCCAGTCCACTGGGAAGACCGGCGTCTTCAGCGTCGTCCCGGGCCCAGGTATCCTCAACGCCGGCGCCGGGATCCTGACCTCCCTGTCAACCAGCACCCCCACGGTGTGCCTGACCAGTGAGATCCCCACCGACTACATGGGCCGGGGGATGGGGCACCTGCACGAAATGCCGGACCAGCTCGGAACCATCAGGACCTTCGCGAAGTGGGCAGAAAACGTCCTGGACCCGGCCACGGTACCTGCAACAATTGACGAAGCCTTTCGCCAGGCCAGCAGTGGACGACCGGGGCCTGCCGTCGTTGCCGTCCCATGGGATGTCCTGACCCAGCACGCTGCCATGAAGGCCAACCAGCCAACACAGGCACCCGCACCGGAGCTTGATCGGACCGACATCCGTGAAGCAGCAAAAATCCTTGCCGGGGCCAAAAACCCCATGATCATGGTCGGCAGCGGTGCCCGCCATGCAGCAGCGGAAATCCTGGCTCTGGCCGAGCAGCTCCAAGCCCCCGTGGTGTCCTTCCGTGGTGGCCGCGGTATAGTCCCTGACGACCACGCGCTCGGCTTCACCTGTGCCGCGGGCTTCGAACCATGGGGTGAAACCGACGTTCTGCTCGGCATAGGCTCCCGGCAGGAACTAGCGTGGTTCCGCTGGCCTGACAAGCCCGAGAACCTCATCAACATCAACATCGATATCGACGCTGCCCAGCACGAACGTCTCCAACCGAACCTCGGCATTGCAGCAGACTCCAAGGAAGCTGCCGCCGCGCTGGTGGAAGCACTTGATGGGGCGCCAGCCCGTGAGTCACGACTTGCGGAATTTACTGCAGTGAAAGCCGCCAAAGCGAAAGAGATTGCAGGTCTTACACCCCATGCGGATTACCTCCGCGCCATCCGTGAGGCCCTGCCGCGTAATGGATTCTTCGTCGAGGAAGTCTCGCAGATCGGTTTCTCCTCGTTCTTTGCGATCGACATGTTCGAACCGCGCCACTTCATTACCTGCGGATACCAAGGCAATCTGGGCTATGGCTTCCCCACCGCGTTGGGCGTTCAGGCAGGCAACCGGGACAAGGTAGTCATCTCCGTCACCGGTGACGGAGGATTCATGTACGGGGTGCAGGAACTCGCTACCGCCGTCCAGCACGGGCTCAACCTCATCACCATCGTTTTCAACAACTCCGCCTTCGGCAACGTCAAAGCCGACCAGCTCCGAATCTACGGGCAGGAGTCGGCATCTGAGCTGCACAACCCCGACTTCGTTGCCCTAGCTGAATCCTTCGGCGCCCTCGGTCTCAAAGCACACACCCCGGAAGAACTGAAGCACTCGATTGAGCAGGCCATCGAGGCACAGCGGCCGGCCGTAATCGAAGTCCCGATGCCCCTTTCACTGAAGAACACCCCGTGGAAGTTCCTGATGCCGGCCAGCCGCAAGTAACAACTGAAGTAACTGCCGGTTTGGGAAGCGGTCCGGACCGTTTCCCAAACCGGCAATAACCATTCCTACCTGACTGAAAGAGCCGAAGATATCATGGAGACTTACGACGCCCTCCTGGCCTCGATCACCCCGGCCCCCGGCCAGAGCAGCCGCACCATCCTCGACCCGGCAACGGGCCAGGCTGTCGGCGAAGCCCCTATTCATACCGTCGAGGACCTCGAGGATGCCATCGCCGCCGCTGCCGCAGCACAGCCGGCATGGGCTGCCTTGGGTCACGACGCCAGGTCCGCTGCGCTCATGAAAGCCGCCGACGCCGTCGAACGCTCCGCCGAAGAACTGGCCCAACTCCTCTCCCGCGAGCAGGGCAAGCCGTTGAACGGCCCGAACGCGCGCTTCGAAGTTGGAGCGTGCGCCGCCTGGCTCCGGGCCACGGCCGCCACGGCGCTTGACCCTGAAACCGTTGTGGACGACGGCGAAACCCGCGCCGAACTCCACTACCGGCCCATCGGCGTCGTCGGTGCCATTGGACCTTGGAACTGGCCCATGATGATCACCGTGTGGCAGATCGCACCCGCCCTGCGCATGGGTAACGCCGTAGTGGTCAAGCCCTCCGAATTCACGCCGCTTTCCGTGCTGGCGCTGGTTTCGATCATCAACCAGGAACTGCCCGAAGGCCTGCTTTCCGTGGTCTCGGGCGGCCGCGACGTCGGCGCTCGGCTTGCTGAGCACCCTGCCATCGGCAAGGTCATGTTCACCGGCTCCACCGCCACGGGCAAAGCGATCATCCGCTCGTCGGCCGATACCGTCAAACGGCTCACCCTTGAACTCGGAGGCAACGACGCCGGCATTGTCCTGCCCGACTCCGATCCCAAGGCGATTGCTGAGGGATTGTTCTGGGGCGCGTTCATCAACACCGGACAGACCTGCGCGGCCCTGAAGCGCCTATACGTGCACGAGTCGCAGTACGAGGCTGTTTGTGCCGAGCTCACTGCTGTTGCTGCGGCCATGCCGATGGGAAACGGCCTTGATGAAAACAATGTGCTGGGTCCGCTGCAGAACCGGCAGCAGTACGAAATCGTGGCCCGCCTGGTGGAAACCGCTAAAGAATCCGGGGCGCGAGTGCTTCTGGGCGGCAACCCCGACGCCGAGCAGCCCGGCAACTTCTACCCCACCACCCTCGTGGCGGACATCGACAACGACAATCCGCTGGTGGCAGAGGAACAGTTCGGACCGGCCCTGCCGATCATCAAGTACAGGACCGTTGATGAGGCAGTCGCCAAGGCGAACGGGCTCGACGTCGGACTCGGCGCCTCGGTCTGGTCTTCCGATCCGGCTGCCGCCCGCGAGGTCGCCTCGCGTATCCAGGCCGGAACCGTGTGGATCAACAAGCACGGCGCCGTGGACCCCCGTGTTCCGTTCGGCGGCGCCAAGCAATCCGGCTACGGCCTGGAATTCGGTGCCGAAGGCCTCAAGGCACTGGGCGTTCCGCAGATCATCAACGGCTAGCTCCCGGTAGAGCCATCAACCGCTCAGCGCATTGATGGGACGAAGCTGTCACCAGAACCAGAGAAAGCGAAAGAACATGAAGAGCAGAGACCTTCTTGCACGACGTCGGCAACGACCAACCCATGCCAGGACGGCCAACGCAGAACAAGCAAGCGTCCCTTCCAGCCTGGAACCTCATGACAGCCAGGGAACCACGGCAGCATTGACAGGCTGGCTCCCACGCGAAGGAGGCGCAACCATCACCGGCACAACAGTCCTTACCCCTTCACCGCGATGAAGATGCGCTTGCAGAAGGATTGGACAGCCTTGATAGGGACAGAAGTGGAGATAAGGCATCAAGGCATCCTCGTGCGGCTCGGAATAGTCGATGCAGCCATGCCGGATGCCTCAATCATCTGGTTGACGGCCGACCACAAAAGCCCAAGGACCCTGTACGAGGCCTATGAGGCCCGGCACTCCTGAGAGTGTCGTCAGGGGCAATCTATTTAGGTTCTGTTGGGTTTCAGTGGTTGTAAACGATTGACTGAGCGCTTGTGGGGCCGTGAGCATAGGGCGCAGAGCAACTTCAGAAGTCCTTATCTGCTGAACGGCCGTACCTCACGGATATGCTGGTCGTTCTGCTGTTCCATGTGATGGCCGTCGTTCATGGTTTGGCGAGGTGCCGGTAGATGGTGGGCCGGGTGACGCCGAATTCCTGGGCGATGTGCTCGACCGTGTGTGCACGCTTGCCGTCGGGCCCCTTTTCTTCATACATTTCCCGCGCCAGCCTGACCTGGCGGGGCCCCAGTTTTGGTTTCTGCCCGCCCGTCCTGCCACGCGCACGGGCGGCCGCCAGACCGTCACGGGTCCGTTCAGACATCAGGGCGTGTTCGAACTCGGCGATCGAGCCAAGGATTTGGAAGAACATCCGTCCCAGCGCGGTGGAGGTATCGATGCCCTGGTCCAGAACGACGAGGTCCACGCCTCGTTTCTGCAGCGTGTTGGATAAATCGATGAGGTTTTCCAGCGACCGCCCGAGCCGGTCGAGTTTGGTGACGACAAGCTGATCACCGGGCCGGTTGGCCGAGAGCAGCGCCTTGTCGAGTTCGGGTCTGCGGGCGAGTTTTCCGGAGGCAGTGTCGAGGAAGATCTGCTCACAGCCGGCCGCTGTCAGGGCGTCGTGCTGGGATTGGGGGTGCTGGTCATGGGTGGAGACCCGTCCGTATCCGATACGCATCCCCAAAATGTATCAGTAACCCGGCTGGACGTTACATAGGAGCGTACACGTGAAGCATTACAAATGAGATCCCGTGCTTCCGCGGTTTTTAGAACCCGACTTTGAGTGTCTTGCGAACGATCGTTACAGGTCAGTCTGGAAGTGACTTGCCCTCTCTGATACGGTCACCTGCTGTCGATTTCAGAAGTCGGCTGCATGAGATGGCAGCTGGGTCGCCGTGTTGGTGCCCATGGGCGCGGCTTTTGGCATGGGGAGGGGATGTCAGTCGTGGGTGGGTTCTCCGGTGGTCCGGTGGTCGGCGTGGTTGATGGTTTCGCGGATGAGCCGGACCAGGTGCCCGTCGTGGAGGGAGTAGATGACGTGCCGGCCGTCCTTGCGGGTGTCCACGAGGCCGCTGAGCCGGAGTTTGGCCAGATGCTGGCTGACCACGGTCCGGGCAGCCCCGGACGCGTCGGTGAGTTCGGTGACGGTTTTCGGGCCGTTGGAGAGCTGCCAGAGCAGGTGCAGGCGGGTGGGTTCGGCGAGCATCCGCAGCGTCCCGGCAGCTGTTTCGAGCAACTCCGGGCCCGGGGTGACCGGGTGGACCAGGGAAGGCTCCTGGGGGATGGTGCTGAACGCGCTGCTAGGACGGCTGCTCAACGTTCTGCTCCTCTTTGGTGGGTTCCTGGGAGGCCGCGGCGGTGTGCCGGGGCCAGGACAGGAATGCACCTGCACTTCCTATCATCGCAATAATTGTCAGGGCAAGCGCGGCCCAGCCCAGTCCGGCGGCGGCTCCGATCCAGCCAGCCAGCGGGTAAGTCAGGATGTAGCAGGCGTGGGACAGGGAGAACTGCGCGGTGAAGACGTAGGGCCGGGTTTCCTCGGTGGAGGCATCACGCAGCAGCCGGGACGAGGGCGTGAGGATCGTGGAGTTTCCCGCGCCGAGCAGGAACCACAGCCCCAGCAGCAGCCACCACCCGGACCCACCGGCCCCCAGCATGGTCAGGACTGTGGCACCGGCCAGCACGGCAGGGATCACGGCGGCGCCGGTGAGCATCACGGCACGGTCCCCGAACCGGTCCAGGACCCGGGGCGCTGACAAGGCGACGATCATGGACCCGACTCCGAAGCAGGCCAGGGCCAGGGCCAGGTCGGTGTCGGGGCGGTGCAGGACGTCGCGGACGTAGACCACGGTGTTGACGAGCACCAGGGCCGTCGGTGCTGCGACCACGAGGTTCAGTGCCAGCAGGGACCGCAGGCGCCGGTTGCGCCAGAAGATCCGTGCACCCAGGGTGGTCCGGTGCCACAGCGACGTCTGCGGCCCGGCCGGGGCGGAAAGCCGCGGCAGAACCGTGATGATGACCATGAAGGCCGAGAACAGGAAACCCGCGACGGTGCCGATAAACAGGTTGTTGTAGCTGATCAGCGCCAGCAACAAAGCCGCAAGGGCCGGGCTGACCAGGGCTTCCATGTCGTAGGCCAGCCGGGAGAGGGACAACGCGCGAGTGTAGTCCCGCTCGTCCTTCAAAACGGTGGGGATCAGCGACTGGAACGCCGGGGTGAAGGTCGCGGAGGCGGACTGCAGCAGGAAGATCACGACGTAGATCTGCCAGGTGTCGGTGATGAACGGCAGACACAGTGCCATCGCCGCCCGGATCAGGTCCGCCCCGATCAGCACCGGCTTTTTCGGCAGCCGCGCCACCAGTGCGTTGATCAACGGGGCCAGACCCACGTAGGCCAGCATCTTGATCGTCAGGGCCGTTCCCAACACCGCCCCGGCGTTCCGGCCGGCCAGGTCATAGGCCAGCAGCCCCAGGGCCACCGTGAGCAGGCCCGTGCCGATCAGGGCCACGATCTGTGCGGCGAACAGCCGCCGGTAGGTCACATTCCGCAGAACCGCTAACATCAGTCCACTCCCATAAGTGCATAAGTGCGCGTATCTGCACTAATAGTAGTCGACTTTCGTCCTGCCCGTTCGCCCATCGACGGGCCAGACCGCAAGAGGTGTCTGCCTGGAGCTGATCCGCCGAAGCCTAACGGCCGTCTCAATGCCGGCGTCCGGTGCCGGCCGGAGGCATGCATCTCGTTTCGCTGCCTCGTCCCGGCACTATGGGAGCTCCTGCATTCGCCGGCGGGCCTACGCGTATAGCCGTGGGCTCGGCCAGGCCCGTGCTTCAGGCAGTATGGCCTTTCGCAGTGGGTTCGAGGCCCGGGAGGACACCGGGTCACCGGGCCTCGATCAGGCCCATCATGCCGCTGTCCTCGTGATCCAGAATGTGGCAGTGATAGACGGTTTTGCCGGTGAAATCATCGAAGGCGATCCGGACCCGGACATTGCTGCGGGCCGGGACGTCGACCACGTCCTGCCATCTGGGAGTGTCCACGGGCTGGCCTGCCTGCTCCATGATCTGCATGGGCCACACGTGCAAGTGCACCGGGTGGTCCATCGGGCTCGTGTTCCTCAGCGTCCACTCTTCGACAGCACCGGCCGGAACCGTGGTGTCGACCCGTGCCGGGTCAAACGGTCTGCCGTTGATGGTAAAACTCATCATCCCTGAACCCTGTCCCATGCCGTCGCCCATGCCTGCGCTGCCGCTGCTGTTATTGCCCATGCCCATGGCGAAGACCAGTTCGCGCCGGGCGGTGACCGGCTCAGCGCGAAGGTCCCGGGGCGCCGGCTGCTCGGGGACCGGCGCGAGGGCGGCGCCGGGTGCGCCGGCGACGGTGAAGGTCGCGAGGGCGGTACCGTCGGGACTGGCCGGAGACCGCGTGGTCCCGTTGCCGCCCATCATGGACCCCATGCTGCCCCTGTTCACGGGCAGGGCGCGCAGCACGGACGTCCCCACCTCGGCGGTAACCAGCAGGTCCGCCCTGTTGCCGGGAGCCAGCAGCACCTCCTCGACGTCACGTGGGGTCCGGTGGCGGCCGGAGTCCAGGCCCAGCAGCTGCAGCTGCTGGCTGTCCAGTCGAAGCCTCAGATACCGCCCGGTGCAGGCATTGATGATCCTCCACCGTTCACGCTCGCCCGGCCGGGCGGCCAGGCGAGGATTCAGCTGCCCGTTGACCAGCACGAGCTCACCTTCCCGGCCCATCATTTTCTCCATCGCCGACACCGCGGCGATACTCCCGTCCGCGTTCAGGGAAATGTCGGAAATCACCAGGACCCGTTCCCGGCTGGCAGGGATGGGCCGGGGATCCTGGACGACAATGGCCCCGTACAGCCCGCCGAAAATCTGGTCGGCGACCATACCGTGACGATGCGGGTGGTACCAGAACACGCCCGGCGGGTGGTTCGCCGGCAGCCGGTACTCATAATGAAAGGATGTTCCCGGTTCAATGGAAAGCAGCGCATTGTCGCTGTTGCCCAGCGGGGAAACGTGCAGCCCGTGGACGTGCAGATTCGTCGCCTCCTCCAACCGGTTCTCCAGCGTCACGTTCAACCGGTCTCCGGCCTGAAGGAACAGGGTGGGTCCGGGAAGGGACCCGTTATAGGACAGCGCCGTGGCATCCCTGCCGGCGATCCTTACCCGTCCCGGGGCCGCTGAAAGCTTCAGCTGAAGCAGGCCACCGGCGCTGTGCAGGGCCTGGGGTTCGTTCAGGTCCTGCCCGCCGGCAGCCTGGAACCCGGCGCCCGGACCCCACAGCAATCCTGCCGCGCCCGCCGCGGCGGCCGCCGCCCCGGCGCCTCCCAGGAGCAGGGCACTGCGGCGGCTGAGAGGTTGCATCATGTACCGTCCCCAAGGACTTCCAGCCTTTCACGGTATTCCTCCGTGGTTATGTCGCCCCTGGCGTAGCGTTCATCCAGGATCCGCCGGGCAGTACTCACATCCGCAGGTCCGGGCCCGCCCGGGCCGGAACCCTCGCCCCGGTTAGTCCTGCCGCCGGAGAAAGCCCGTACGGCAAGGATGCCCAGCAGGACGATACCGATAATCAGCAGCAGCCAGAACAGCCACGCCCATCCCATCATCGAACCATATCCGTCCATCATTTTCGCGCTCCGTTTCCTGCGGCATCGGCCGCTGTCCTGCCGGCTGCACTCCGCACCGGGGCCCGATCAGGGTCCAGCGCCAGGTCGGCTGCTTCCAGTCCGGCCGAGCGCATGCTGTTTTCGCGGGCCAGGATCCTGACGTCGTCCCGGAGCAGGCCTGGGAGGGACCCGGCGAGGTCTGTCCCCGGGCCGGGCCTGCCACCGCGGCCACCCTGGACGATGACTTCCAGCCGGACGCCCGCACCAAGTGCCCCGACTGCGTTGGCAGCGCTGTGCGGCACAGCCGGCAGATCAGAGGACGGGCCTGTGTGCAGGACTAGTCCGGGCATCGGGTTTCCTGACCCGCTCACGATGCGGAGCCGTCACCATCGGCGATCCCGGCCAAGGCGGCACGCAGGCGGGTGCCGGCGTCGTCGGCGATCTCCTGGACGGCCGGGGTGCCGCTGAGCTGGACCATGGTCTGGGGGTCGATGGCCTGGATGGTGGTGACAAGGGCGTCCTTGCCGCGACGGACAACGACATTGCATGGCAGCAGAGTGCCGAGCTCCGGTTCGGCCGCGAGGGCGCGGCTGGCGAGGGCGGGGTTGCAGGCGCCGAGGATCACATAGTCGCCCACGGCGCCGGCGGCGCCGGTTCCGAGTTTGGCCTCGAAGGTGGCGCGGACGTTGATTTCCGTGAGAATTCCGAAGCCCTGTTCATTGAGGGCGTCGCGGGTGCGCTGTACTGCTTCGGCATAGGAGAGCGGGACGGTGACGGTATGCGTATAGCTCATGCGGGACTCCTTGTACTCGGTTACGGGTGCTCGGCCGCGGGATTGGGCGTAACTTGGTCTAGGCGAGGGAGAGGAAGAGTTTCTCCAGGTCCTTCTTATTCATGCTCATGTCTTCCCGGACGATGCACTGCTCCAGGCCGCTGGCGATGATAGCGAAGCCGGCCCGGTCCAGGGCCTTGGAGACGGCGGCGAGCTGGGTGACGATGTCCTTGCAGTCCCGGCCCTCCTCCAGCATGCGGGTCACGGCTGCCAGCTGGCCCTGCGCGCGCTTGAGCCGGTTGACCACGGGGGTCAGTTCTGTTGAATCCAGTTGCATGCTGAGCTCCAAATAATGGGGTTTATGCATGCAATCATATACCCCCAGGGGTGTGTTGACTACCCCCGGGGGTATCTGAAATACTCGGTGGGGTATTCGTCTGCACCAACGTTTCGTCTGAGAGGACATCCATGAATTCCCCTTCCACATCAGTTTCCGCCGTCGCGTCCCTGGCGCCGGAGACCCTGCGCAGCTGGGTGAACGAGCACCAGGACCTTCTCGTGATCGATGTGCGTTCCGCGGCCGAATTTGATTCCCTGCACATCCGTGGCTCCTACAACGTTCCCCTGCCGCTCCTCTCGGAGCACACCGAGGAGCTGGCCGCCCGGCTGGGCAGCCGCGTGGTCCTGGTCTGCCACTCCGGCGCACGGGCCGAGCGGGCACGCCAGCGCCTCGGCACAGCCGGCATCGACACCGCGTACGTTCTCACTGGCGGGGTTCCCGGCTTCGCGGCTGCCGGCGGGGACGTTGTCCGGGGCAAGAACCGGTGGGATCTCGAGCGCCAGGTCCGCCTCGCCGCAGGCTCCCTCGTGGTGCTGGGGCTGGCCGGAGGCAAATTCGTTTCCCCCAAGATCCGGATGCTCGCCGGCGCGATCGGCACGGGCCTGACCTTCTCGGCCGCAACCAATACCTGCGCGATGGGCCAGGCGATCTCTGCGATGCCGTGGAATAAAACTGCCAAGGAACCCACCCGCGAAACCGCCATCCTGCAGCTGTCGGCGGCCACAGCCAGGCAGACCCCGGCAGCATGATTCCGGCCCTGGCGCTGGGCCTCTTCGTCGGGATCGTGCTCGGTGTCGTGGGTGGCGGAGGGTCAATCATCGCCGTCCCCGCCCTGGTCTACGGCCTCGGCATGAGCCCCGCCGAGGCCATCCCCACGTCCCTGCTGGTGGTCGGCGTCTCGTCGCTGGCGGCCCTGATCCCGCGGCTCCGCGAGGGCATTAACTGGCCCGTGGTCCTGCTCGTCGGGGCGGCCGGCATCCCTGCAGCATGGGGCGGTGCTGCGGTAGGCCGGCTCCTGGATCCGGACATCCTGATGCTCGCCTTCGCGGCCATCATGGTCATCGCCGGGATCCGGATGCTGGCCCACACCACCGAAACCGAAGGCTCCTGCAGCACCGGGCCCAACCGTGCCTTCCGCACCTGCGCCCCCAAAGCCGTGGGAACCGGACTCCTGGTGGGCTTCCTCACCGGACTCCTGGGCGTCGGCGGCGGATTCCTGATCACCCCGGCCCTCACACTCTTCCTGGGACTGCGCATGAAACAGGCCATCGGATCATCCCTGGCCATTATCGTGATCAACTCCGCCGCAGGCTTCGGAGCCCACGCCGCCGGCTTCACCATCGGATGGCCCACCGTCCTGGCCTTCGCGGTCCCTGCGCTCCTCGGCTCGCTCGGTGTCGCCCGCCTTGCCCGGCGCCTCACGGACAAGCACATCCGCATCTCGTTCGCGGTCCTGATTTTCGCCGTCGCGGCCTGGGTCACGGCCAGTACCGTCACCGCCTGACAGATCATCCGCACAGACATCCCGCACAAACCAAGGAGAACACCCATGGGTCTGATCAGTTCCCTAAAAAAAGCCTTCAGCAAGCCCTACAACACGACCACCGTGGCCGAAGCAAAGGACCTGTTGGCCTCCGGAGCCACCCTGATCGATGTACGTTCTGCCCAGGAATGGCGGTCCGGGCGCGCACCGCAGGCCAAACACGTCCCCCTGGACCGGCTGCAGACCAGCACCGCCGGCATCCAGAAGGCGCGTCCCGTCATTGCCATGTGCCAGTCCGGGGTCCGCTCGACCTCTGCGGCCCGGATCCTCGCCGCCCAGGGCTACGAGTCCTACTCCCTCCGCGGCGGCATGGGCGCCTGGCGCCAGGCCGGCGAACCCGTCCGCTAACAACACCCAGAACTTTCTAAGGAGAACCCCGTGGCTGAAATCACCGTCACCGAAACGGACCAGCGCCGCAACCAGGCCCGGATCCTCGATGTCCGCGAGGACTTCGAGGTCGCCGAAGGCATGATCCCCGGCGCCCTGCATATCCCGATGGGACAGCTGCAGACACGCCTGTCCGAGCTGGACCCGGCCGTGCCCGTCATCGCAGTGTGCCGCAGCGGCAACCGCAGCGCCCAGGTTGCCGATGCCCTCAACGGCGCCGGCTACACCGCGGACACCATGGCCGGCGGCATGATCGCCTGGACCCGCGCAGGACTCCCCACCACCTGACCTTCCTGCCGGAGGGCCTGCACCACTGACCGCTTTATACGCACCCGGAAGGACACGAACCTGATGGCAACCATCGACATCACCCAACAGACCCTCGCTGAGACTTTGGAGAACAACGACGTCGTCTTCGTTGACTTCTGGGCAGGCTGGTGCAGCCCGTGCCGCATGTTCGCCCCCACCTACCAGGCGGCGTCCGAAAACCACCCGGACATCACCTTCGCCAAAATGGACACCGAGGCCGAAGAGGCCCTCGCCGCGGCGGCCGGCATCACCTCAATTCCCACCCTGACGGCCTTCCGGAACAAGACCCTGGTCTTTTCCCAGCCTGGCGCCCTTAATGCCGCCGGCCTGGAGCAGGTCATCCAGGGTGTAAAGAACCTGGACATGGACAAAATCCGCGCCGAAGCCTCACAGCAGCCGACCTGAAACCGACCTCGAAAGCGGAATCAATGCGCACCATAACGGCCGATGACCTCGCCGCCATCTATCCCCGTGCCGTGAGGAATACGCCACCGCCCACGTCCCCGGGAGCCGGAACATCCCGCTGGATGAACTGTCTGTCCGTCTCAACGACCTCCCCGCCATAACCCTGCATCTCCTCTGCAGCTCCGGCAAGCGCAGCAGCCAGGCCACCACGATTCTCTCGGGACGCGGTTACGGCGCAGTGAACGTCGCCACGGCGGAATCACCGAGTGGTACCGCAACGGCCACCCTGTTACCTACGCACCCCTGCCGACGGAGCACCTCCGGCCCGGACGCCGGCGCTTACCTGCGTCACTTCTGACCCGGCTCCTCACTCACCGCAGGGGCGTCACCTGAACCCAGGCAGCACGGCCCGCACCCGCTTGCGATATACCCCCTGGGGTATTAGTATTATTTTCAGAACGACGGGGACGGGTTCCCCTCCACACCAGTTCACGAAGGAGAGCACCAGATGCTTATTGAGCGTATTTACGACGAAGACCTCGCCCAGGCCAGCTACCTGATCGGCTGCCAGGCGAACGGAACCGCGGTGGTGGTTGACGGCCGCCGCGACATCGCTGTCTACCAGGATCTCGCCGAGAAGAACGGCATGAAGATCGTGGCCGTCACCGAGACCCACATCCACGCTGACTACCTCTCCGGCACCCGCGAGCTCGCTGCCGCGACCGGAGCGAAGATCTATGTCTCCGGCGAAGGCGGGCCCGACTGGCAGTACGAATTCGACGGCGAACGTCTCTACGACGGCGACACGATCACCATCGGCAATATCAGCATCCGGGCCCTGCACACCCCCGGACACACTCCCGAGCACCTGTCCTTCCTGGTGACCGACGGCGCGTTCAGCGACCGGCCCGGTTACCTGCTCTCCGGTGATTTCGTCTTCTCCGGCGACCTGGGACGTCCGGACCTGCTGGACGAAGCAGCCGGCGGCCTCGACACCCGCTTCGAGGGCGCCAAGCAGCTCTTCGCGAGCCTGCGCGATAAGTTCCTCACCCTGCCCGACTACGTCCAGGTCCACCCGGCCCACGGCGCAGGCAGCGCCTGCGGCAAGGCCCTGGGCGCCATCCCCTCCTCCACTGTCGGCTACGAGCGGCTGTACGCGTGGTGGGGTCCCTACCTGGCTGCCAACGACGAGCAGGGTTTCATCGACGAGCTCCTCGACGGCCAGCCCGATGCCCACGCCTACTTCGGGCGGATGAAGCGCGAAAACCGGGTTGGTCCGACGATCATGGGCGAACGCGCCCCGCTGCAGGAGCTGGACCCCACCGCCGTCACCAAGGACCTCGCCGAGGACAAAGTGACCTTCGTTGACACGCGTCCCAACACCGAAGTCCACGGGGGCACGGTCACCGGTTCCGTGAACATCCCCGTGGGCAAGTCCGTGGCCAGCTACGGGGCCTGGGTTGTGAACCCCGAATCCGACAAGAACCCGCTGGTTCTGCTCGCCTCCGGTCAGGAACAGGCCCAAAAAATGTGGGACCACCTGGTCCGGGTCGGTATCGACAACGTCGCCGGGTACGTCACCGGCTTCGAGGGCTTGCCCACGTTCACCCCGCGCGTGATCCAGCCGGCGGAACTGGCCGGCTTTGACGCTGCAATGGTGCTCGATGTCCGCAACCGCTCTGAGCACACCGCCGGACACATCCCGGGATCACACCAGCTCAGCGGCGGCCGCGTCATGTGGCACCTCGACGAGCTCCCGGCCGAAGGCCCCATCGTGACCTACTGCCAAAGCGGCGTCCGGAGCTCCGTGGCAGCCAGCGCCCTGCGCCGCGCCGGCTACGACGTCGTGGAACTCGACGGCAGCTACGCCGCCTGGGACACCTTCCAGCGCTCTATGGCCTCCGCCGGCTGACCCGGCAGCGCCGAAAACAGTTCCACCCATAATCGGCGGCGGCCCGGAAAACCGAACCGCCGCCGATAGCCGTCCCTCCACAACGGAGCGCAATGATCTCAGGCAACACCCCCTCCCGCCACCAGCACAGGACAACAGACAGCTTCAGACTGGGTCTGCGGCAGAACCTGGCCCAGTTCATGCTCCTCGTCGCCGTCAACGCCCTCGTCGGCGGAACCCTCGGCCAGGAACGCACCGTGCTGCCGCTGCTCGCCGGGCAGGTCTTCCACCTTGATCAGTACACGTCCGCGCTGACCTACATCCTCGCGTTCGGGCTGGCCAAAGCCGCCACCAACTACTTCGCCGGCACCCTCTCGGACCGCTACGGCCGCAAGCCCGTCCTCGTGGCCGGCTGGCTGATCGCGCTGCCCGTTCCCCTGATGCTGATCTTCGGCCCGTCCTGGAGCTGGATTGTCGCCGCCAACGTTGTCCTTGGCGTCAGCCAGGGCCTGACCTGGTCCACCACCGTCATGATGAAGATGGACCTAGTGGGCCCCGAACGCCGGGGACTGGCGATGGGCCTCAACGAGGCCGCCGGGTATCTCGGGGTCGCCGGCACCGCCTTGACCACCGGCTACATCGCCTCAACCTACGGGCTGCGCCCCGGCCCCTTCCTCCTCGGCGCAGCCTTCATCGCCGTCGGCCTCGGACTCTCCATCCTGACCATCCGCGAAACGCACCAGCATGCCAAAACCGAAGCAGCCACACACAGAGCCGCTCACGCCGGAACCCACGCGGGGCTGAGCAACAGGCAAATCTTCACCCTGACCAGCTTCCGCGACAAATCGTTATCCTCGGTCAGCCAAGCCGGGATGGTGAACAACCTCAACGACGGCCTGGCCTGGGGACTGTTCCCCGTCCTCTTCGCCGCCGCAGGGCTGAGCATCGAACGCATCGGCATCCTCGCCGCCGTCTACCCGGCAGTCTGGGGAGCAGGGCAACTCGTCACCGGTGCCCTGTCCGACAGATACGGGCGCAAACCGCTGATCGCCGGAGGCATGCTCGTCCAGGCCGCAGCCCTGGCCATAGTTGCTATCGGAAACGGCTTCGGAACCTGGCTCGCCGCGGCCATCCTTCTCGGGGCCGGCACCGCCATGGTCTACCCCACCCTGCTGGCCGCCATCGGCGACGTCGCCCACCCCGCATGGCGCGCACGCTCCGTCGGCATCTACAGGCTCTGGCGCGACGGCGGATTCGCCATCGGCGCCCTGCTCTCCGGACTCCTCGCCGACGCCTACGGCGTCCCCGCGGCCATCGCCGTCGTCGGCGCCCTCACGGCAGCATCCGGCATCATCGTCGCCGTCCGGATGCGTGGCAGGGACCACAAACCCGCCATCTAAGGAAGCAGCGCCGCGCGAATTCAGGCAGAGGTTACAACATCCACGGGATCCATCGAGCCTGGCCAGGGAGGGGCGCGTTGCAGATTCTCCCGCCGGAATCCTCCCAATGATGCCTGCAGTAAGCCGGGGACACCCGCCCCGGCAACACGGATCAACGTGTACCGATCAAGCATCCGCTGCCTTTGCGATTACGATCAAGAAGGGCGTGATGGCCCTCTTCTCCTTAATAAGGGACAGATTCCCATGCAACCTTCAGTACTGCCCGGCTTCTTTATTCCGTCGCCGACGCTCAGCGCCGTCCAAGTCGGGCCGCTGACGATACGTTTCTATGCCCTCTGCATCCTGGCAGGCATCGTCATAGGCGCCTGGCTGACAGCCCGCCGCTTCCGGGCTCGGGGCGGCACGACGGCGCAGGCCATGGACATCATCATGTGGGCTGTTCCATTCGGCATCGCCGGCGGCAGGCTTTATCACGTCATCACAGACAACCAGCTGTACTTCGGGCCCGGCAAAGACCCGTGGGGCGCTTTCCGGATCTGGGAGGGTGGTCTCGGAATCTGGGGCGCCGTCGCCCTCGGTCTGGCCGGCGCCGCTATTGGGGCACGGCGCACCGGCGTGCGCCTGGCAACATTCGCCGACGCCGCCGCACCCGGCCTGCTCCTGGCCCAGGCGATGGGCCGGTGGGGCAACTGGTTCAACAACGAACTCTACGGCGAGCCGACAAACCTGCCCTGGAAACTCCAGATCCACACCATGAACCCGGCCACCGGCCAGGCCGTGGTCACCGCCGACGGAACACCGGAGATCCTGGGATACTACCAGCCGATGTTCCTTTACGAGTCACTGTGGTGCCTGGCTGCCGCAGCGCTGCTGGTGTTCCTGGACCGCAGGTACAAGCTCGGGGCCGGCTCAGTATTCGCCCTCTACGTCGTCCTGTACACCGCCGGCCGTTTTGTCTTCGAACTGATGCGCTCCGACTACGCCAACACCATTCTGGGCCTGCGCGTGAACACCTGGGTTTCCGCTCTGCTCTTTCTTGCCGGCCTCGCTGTCTTCCTGGTCCTCAGATCCCGTCCGCGGTCCGCATCAACGGCTCAAAGCGCCGGTTCCATTGATGGCTTCGATACTCTCGCAAACGGGCACGATCCTGGGAAGCACGACGAAACGGACGGCAAAGGGAATCGCCACCACGTGCCGTGAGGACCACATGGTGCTGCTGATGGCGGTCCTGCCTTCACCTTGGTCTGCACACCACTGCCGCTGTTGGGTTCACGGCCGTCGTGCTCATATCGATGCCTGCACTTCAGGCACTTCGAGGGCGGTACGACCGGGCAAGCAGCGGGGGTCATGTTGTAGGGGCGTCCGCCGTCACGGCGCGGACGCGGGCGGATGCCAGTCCGACGATGGTGCGTTCGGAGATGAGTTCGCGTTCAAATTCCGAGAGGGCGGCAAAGATCCCGCAAACGAGCTTCCAGACGACCAGGGTGTCCCCAAGCCGGAGGGCCTTGAGGCAGGCGGCCAATAGGGGGCGGCCACCCCTTCTTCCCGGAGGCCCTGTCCTCGTAAAGGGAATCCGCGCCGGTCCCGGCGGCCAGGAGCGCGTCGCGCTGCAGGTCCGGCGGGCCACGCTGTACAAGTATTTCCCGGACGTGGAGGCGGTTCTGGATGTCTGGCACGAACGCCAGGTCCAAGCCCACCTGGATCACGTGGCCCAGGTCAGGGACAGCACCCCAGGCGGCCCGGACCGGATAATGAGTCCGTCCTGAAAGCCTCTGGGCTGATCAGGCACTCCAAACATGGCGGCGACCAGGACGCCCGGCTGCACCACGGTTCACACGTGGCCGGGCCCAGCAGCACCTCCAGGCATTCCTGGCCGAGATGCTGGCCGAGGGGTCCGGCGCAGGGATCTTCCGCACTGACGTCGCTGCCGACGAGCTCGCCGGATACTGTCTGCATGCCATGAGCGCAGCGGCCGGGCTGAGCAGCGCGGACGCGGTCCTGCGGCTCGTCACAGTCACCATGGCCGGGCTGAGTCCGGAGCCGACGACCGCCTAATACGAAGCCATTTGGGTGGTTGAATGTGCAGAGGCGTCCGGGCTAGGGGGTTTCAGACCATCGACTCGAGCAGGGCTGCGCAGGCGTTTTCGCAGCGGCGGCAGGCTTCCGCGCAGATCCTGCAGTGCTCGTGCATCCCGGCATGGCGTTCGCATTCCTCGGCACAGACGGCGCAGGCGGTCCGGCAGGCCTGAAGCGCGGCCCGGGTCAGCTCGGTGTTGGCGCCGGTTAGCCGGGTGAGGATGTTGCCGGTGGCGGCGCAGATGTCGGCGCAGTCCAGGTTGGTGCGGATGCACACCGCGAGGTCGGCGACCATGTCTTCACCCAGACACGCATCGGCGCAGGCCGTACAGGTCTGGGCACACTCGAAGCAGGCGGCGATGCATTCTGCCAGCTTCTCCTTGTCCAGGCTGCCCGCCCCTTTGGGGTGCGCGCCGATCATTGCACTGATGTGGTGGGTCATGATCCTGCTCCTGTCATCGGTGACGAGGCAGCCGGCTGTTACCGGCCCTCCGGCCCTACCCTAGACCGGTGGAGGCCACGTGTCTGCCCCTCCGTGGCCTCCGCCCGTCCCCGATGTCAGGAGTCAGGATGCGTTGGCGGACCTGAAGGTGGCCCCGCCGTCAGTGGAGACGAGGACTCCCTCGGCGGTGGCTGCCCAGACCGAGAGGTTTCCGTCGGCGCCCTTGGCGGCGGCTATGGCCTGCACCTGTCCGTCGATCCGTCCTTTCCGTGTCCACGTCGCGCCGGCGTCGGAGGAATAGTGCACGGTGCCGTCCGGTTCAACGCCCACGGCTTCGGTGGGGCGGGGAAACGTGGCGAACTGGATGACCGGGGCCTGCTTCTGCAGGGTCCAGGTGTTGCCGCCGTCGGTCGAGCGCTGCACTCCTTCCTGGGTGGTGGCCAGCACGGTGTCGCTGTCGGGGTGCCCGGCCAGGGCGGCGGGGGCGAAACCGGCGGCGACTGTTTTCCAGGTCTTCCCGTCGGGGCTGGTTCGCAGTTCCGCATCGTAGGCGATGATTCCGGATCTGGTTGTGGTGAGGGCGTGGAAGTCCGATTCGCCCTGCCGGGAGAGCGGTTCCCAGGTCTTGCCGCCGTCGCTGGATTTCATCAGCCCGAGAGGCTCGGGCAGGTCTGATCCCGGGCCGGGGTGGCCGGAGGCGTAGAAGCTGCCCTGGTCCTTGCCGGGGGTGAAGCCCATCAGGTCGTTGGTGGCACCGATCTTCATGGCCGGTTCCTTGGTGACGTCGAACAGGCCGTCGTGGGTGGCCATCAGCACCTGGCTGCTGTCGCCGCTGACGGTCAGTCCGTGGATGTGGGTGCCGGGCAGCCCGCTTGTTGCCGCAGGGGATGCTCCGGTCGACGGGGCGTTGGGCGGGGTGCAGGCGGCCAGGGCCAGGACGAGGACACCGGCCGTCAGGGCTGCGGTGAATGAACGGTTGGGGATTGGGAAGGGCATGGAAACTCCAGATGTCGGGGAGGAGATGGGGCAGGCACCGCGGCCCCGGAGGGCCACGGTGCCCGGATGCTGATCAGCGGGAGTCAGAAACCTGCCAGCAGGTCCTTCATTTCCTGGATTTCGGCTTCCTGCGCTGCGACGATGTCCTTGCTGAGCTTGACCGCGTCGGCGTTCTTGCCGTCGGTGCTTTCGGTCTTTGCCATCATGACGGCGCCTTCATGGTGGGCGATCATCTGGGTGAGGAAGAGTTTGGCGGCCTCGGTGCCCTGTGCGGCCTCGAGTTTTGCCATGTCCTCCTCGCCCATCATCCCGGACATGCTGTGACTGGAAGGCATGTTGGTGGGCATCGCGGTGGGCTGTCCCCAGCTTTCAAGCCAGCCGGTCATCTTCTCGATTTCCGGTCCCTGCGCGTCCTTGATCTTGGTGGCCAGGTCCGTCACGGGTGCGGGAATGCCGTCTTTCTTGAGCATGGTCTCGCTCATCGTCACGGCCTGCGTGTGGTGCGGGATCATCATCTGGGCGAACATGGTGTCCGCGTCGTTGAACTCAGCCGAAGCTGCGGCCGAGGTTGCCGGCGCTGAACCCGATGGCATTGCCGAGTTGCCTTGGTTCATGCCGGGCATGCTGCTGGTCGCCGGGCTTCCGGTTTCTGTGGCGGCGGCGCAGCCGGCGAGGGCGATTGCTGCTGCGATCGCGGCAGCGGAAACGGTCAGGGTCTTTTTCATCTTCATCATGGAAATCAGGGTCCTCAAAGGTATCAGCGGCGTGTAGCGCCTTGGGATTGCACGCCATGACGGTCCCCTAAGCGGGGGCGGCCTGTTTTATGCGTGCCGATGTAGCTTGAAGCTGCGCCGGTAAGGACACGGCGCGTCGTGCTGGCTTACGTCCGGCTGATACAGAGGTCACCGGGAGAGGGGCTGGCCGGTGAGTAGGAATAGCGGGTACCGGCCGCGGCCGCCGCACCGAAGTCCGGTAAGGCATAGGGTGCTGTTCCCGGGGCAGGGGCAGTGAGCGATGTGCTTCCCGGGGACAGCACGCAGGCGTTGCCGCCGGCGGACATCTCGGGGCAGGACCCGTCAGGGCCGCAGGACGAAGACGAGCCAGGTGCCGCTGCGCCAACTGCAGCGCCGTCCGCGGATTCTCCCGGTGCATTGGAGTGACCGGCCGGCATACTCTGCGATTCCAGCGATGGCCCGGCGGCTGCTGTGGGCATGCTGTGCGTGGCGCTGGTGTGCTGTGCCCCGGCCATGATGTGCATTCCGAACATTCCGGCGATGATGGCCAGGGCCGCCATCAGGAAGCCTGCACGAAGGAAGAACGCGCTGAAGAGTCCACGAGATGGTGAGCTCACAACATTTTCCTCCCTTCCGTGCGGATTGTTCAGACCCTTAAGTCTACCGGCAGGGGTACTCCTGCCGGTTCAGAGCCTCTTGTTCAATGCCGGATACAGCGTAAATGAGATAGTCCCGTAGACCCCAACCAGACACTTGATTAGCTTCCTTCGGGTGTGAAGAGTTGGCGGAGTTCTTCATTGACTTTGTCCGCGTTGAAGTGTGCGGGGTCGAAGGTTTCCTCTCCGCCGGATCGTTGCGCGGTTCCTTGGGCCCATTCGTGCAGCCCCTGGACGTGTTCGCGGTCTGATTCATCGACGGCATGAGGGTCGGCCAGAGTGGCGATGAGGTCTTCGTAGCCGCCGATTCCGCCGGAGTCCTCCAGGGGGCAGCGCCGCTTACCACGGATCACCCGGGCATGGACGTCGTCGCTGGTTTTCCTGATGGTTTCGATCCAGTCGATGCGGTGGAGCCAGCCGTCGCCGAAGTCGTATTCGTAGAACAGCGGGGTTGAGCCTTCGTTGAGGACTTTCCCTAGCCGGGCTGTTTCTTCGGGCAGGTACCAGCCCTCATCATCTTCTGCCCTGACATAGACCGGCGCCCAAGACCGGGCCTGTGTGCGTCCGCGGCCCGGAGTGTTCGGATTGCGTTCGGTAAAGGAATGCAGGTGGGAGTTTTCCCAGCCCATGATCACCTGCAGGACGTCGTGGAATTCGTCCAGGTAGAGGCTGGAATCGACTTCGAAAAGCCGCCAGATCTTCGGCTTACTACCGACGATGTGGACTCGCGCGCGCAAAAGCTTGCCTTTGGCTCTTGGTGTGGATCTCTCATTCGTGGCCATAGGGGTCCTTTCCATTACAAAGCAGCAGCTTGGGCCAAGCGGTTGTTACCGCGCGTACTCTCATCCGGTTCCGCAGATATCCGGCCCAGGTCCAGGTGGGTCGTCATGTCGAGGGTGAATCGTCCGTAGGGGTTGATATGGGTCCAGAACAACGGGGTGAGACCCCTGCGGTCTTCGGGTTCGAGCAGTTCGTTGAACTCCGGGACCTCGAGCACGGTTTGCAACAGCAGGGTGTTGACCAGGACCAGGGAGGATTGGAGCAGGTGCAGGGCGAGCATGGACACCTCGGTCGTTTCACGGTCCGGGCCCGTAAGATCCCGGTTCTTCCCATAGAAGACGACGTCGTTGCCGCTGTTCCAGTTCTCCACCACCTGCAGTCCGGAATTGATTTCGCGTCGCAGGTCTTCGCTGGCGAGGTAGTCGGCGGCGAAGATCGTCCGCACGGCCCTGCCCAGTTCCTCCAGAGCCTGGTAGGTGGGGTGTTTCGGCCCGCCCCTGGTGAAGCGGCGCAGAATTGTCTCTGACTCGGCCGTGCCGAGCTTGAGGGCCGTGGCGTATTTGACCATCTGGTCGTATTGCTGGGCGATGATCTCCCAATTGATCGGTCTGGACAGCACAGGGTTGATTTCCCCGTAGGCTTCTTCATTGCCGGCCCGGTAGAGGCGGATCGACCCGATGTTCTTCAACCTCGGCAACAGCTTGAACCCCAGAAGTTCGGTGAACGCGAACCCGACAATCGAGGCGCCGTGGGTGTCGACGTAGTTCGCTTCGATCTCCGCCTCGGTGTCATGGCGCAGGACTCCTTCGATCATCGCCGCAACCTCGGAGGAGGAGCAGTTCTTCAACTGCGAGTAGATGCAGGTCGATTTCTTCTCCACGTGCCAGTAGATCATCACTCCGGGACCGCCGTAGCGGTTGTGCCATTCGGTCATCAGGTTCGATTCCCAGGAGCCGAACTTCTTCGAATCCGACGCACAGGCATTCCCTTCACCCCACCAGTCAGGGTTCCTGGCCTCGAACGTTGCGTTGACGACCTTCACGATCGCCTGGCGCAGATTGTCCTTCGTAATGAATGTCCGGCGGACGTGGCGTAGCTCCCGTTCGTTCTCTCCATGGCCGCCGGCATCAGTGACGGCTTTGATGCCCATGTTCGTACCGAGTCCGAACAGGCAGAGCAACAAACGCCTGCGAAGGGTCTCACGGTCCAGGACCTCACGGGAGGCCACGGAAACGAATTCCTGGGTGAACCCGGTCAGGAAGTCCGCTTCCTTGAGGACTTCAAGCAAGTCCAGGGTGCCCCACCGTGCCAGGACCTCGTCCTTGAGTTTGCCCAGATTCGTTGGCTCTTCGAGCTTCGCCAGCTTGGGTACCCTTATCCACGGCGCCCCTCGGCGTCTGGTGATCTTCACCCCGCCGGTGGTATCGGCCAGCAGCCCGTTATCCAGCTGCTCCAGTGACCTCCTCATTCTGGACTGAAGATCAAAAATGAACCTGGCCGGGTCCAGCGGCTTACGCAAGGCCTCGTAGTGGAGCTCACGGGAAGCGTCGAAGTCCTGGGGAAGGTCCTCTTCCGGGTCCCGCCATTTCCCGGCCCCGTCAACGAAAACCTCACGACGGCGCAATGCGTCCCGTAAGGACACGAGCAGGCAAAGCTCGTAAGGGATCCGCTCAATCCTGCCCTTCTCGTCCCGGACAGCGCCCTCCCAGGACTTGGGCACCACACCCGCAACCGGGACTACATCTCCGGGCGCGAAGAACTGGCTCCTACTTCCAGCATCCGCGTACCGTTCCAGCAACGCGATGGCATCCATGATGGGCCGGAACGCCGTGTTATGGCACCGGAACCGCAGCACGGACAGCAGTGCCGGCAACATCCGCCGGTAATGATTCGAGTACGAACCCCGCAACACGGTCCGCACCTTGCCCTGGAACACGCTCTCGTTGGCCTTTGCCTCCTGGACCAGTTGCCGCAGGGTTTTCTCGCTCACCACCGGGAACACGGCCTCCCGGACCGTCTCATCCGGGCATGCGACGGCCGTCTCGGCCAGTGTGAACAGCAAAGCCGTCTTGCCGCGCACCCTTTGCAGATCCTCGGTGAGTTCCTTCTCGACCTTCCTCACCGCGCCGGTATTGATCTTCAACACCAGCACGAGCAGCAAATCGACCAGGCTGTCAGCGATCTCCGCCGTCCGTTGATGACACAACGCCGCCAACAGCGTCAACCGCACCGGCGCCGGCGCGTCCTGAAAATCCGATGGATACATCCGGGCCGCCCTCGCCCGCCAGACACTCACGACCTTCTCTGACACCCCGGCAAACAGACCAGCCGGTAAATCAAGAGCCTGGGCTGCTGAAAGCTTCTCCACCTCTGCCAGCAACGATTCCAAACCAGCAGGGCCCGGATCGGCCTTCAGCACCGACAACAGAGAACCGGCTGCACTATCAGCGATCAGAGCCTTCAGCCCAGCCGCACCGTCCGGCCCCAGAACCTTGAGGACATCAGCACACAGGCGCTGCTCAAACAACGCCCGGCCAGCGCCAACAATCCTGCCCGCACGTCCCGGCGGCTCAATCCGCTCCTGACGGCACCGTGACAGCAAAGCCTCCACAAGCGCAGGCTCACGACCCTCCGACGGGCAAACCCTCTCCGCCAACCACCCAGCCAGCGCGGCCTCATCAGCGGAAGTGAACTCACGGAATCCAAAATGGGACCTGATCTCGGCCCGGTGGTATTTGATTGAGCGCCCATCCCAGTAAGGAGCCAGCGCATCGATGGGAACAGAAATCTGTGCCGTAACATAGTTCAAAGCTCCCAGCGGAAGGTCAGAAGGCCCAACCGGAAATCTGGCATGTTGCTGAAAAAACTTCAGTAACACAGCAAACCCCGCCCGAGTCGCTCCTGACTTCCGCGCCATCAATGCCACATCGTCATCAACCAGCGTCCACGAATCAAGAAGTTCACTCGTCAGCTCAAGGCCCATACCAGAACTCAACCACATCTAGATTGCCCCTGAAGACACCTTCAGGAGTACCGGGCCTATGAGGGCTACAAAGTCTGGTCATACATGCCCACGTCCTAAACCACAGCGTCCTATCGGACCGCTTCATCGCGTCGTCGTCGCACATGGATGAGGTTTTCCTCCAGAGCGCGGACTTCGCCAATCTCAATCCGGGACTGTCCGATAAGCGGTGGGTGGGGCTAAAGCACGGGAGTTCTCGCAGCTACTGCAACTCCCGTTGTTAACTGGCATGCACGGTTATTCGTGAGACGGGAGTTCCCTCCTCCGTCCCCTGGATCTGTTCTCCTGGTGGAATCGTCAGAAGACGGCGGCTCGCGCCGGCGTCATTGTTTCTTCCGCATGCCGTAGGCGGGCTGGCAGTGGGCGCCAAGAGGGCTGCTCCAGCGAAGCATTTCGGCTGTACGCGTGACCGCTTCCAGGCCAGTGGTACGCTCGCCGGAGAGTATTCCATGCATCGGATTGAGCTTGATGGACGCGAACGATATGAATGACCCGGCACCCGACAAAACGATGACGAGCACCGAAGCCGCAGCTTACCTGAGCGGTTTAGTCGGTTACGGTGTCAGCGCTGAGGTGCTGGAGAGCCTGAATGCACTTGGTCGTGGCCCTGTCGCTGAGGAACGGGACCCGAGTTTGGCATACCGCCAGTCGGCGCTCGATGCGTTTCTCCGAGAAAACGGCGCGGATCCGACGGTTTGGATGGCTGGCGCGTGGCGGACCATCGCGGACCAGATCGAAGCCGTGACCGCAGACCATCCTGAGCTGCGGTCCGAGACATTCGTAGAAAAATTAAGAAATCTGGAAAGCGACGACGGATGGGATGCCGGCAAAGCCAGATAAGCGGCACAATCGCGAGTTCACTTTTGATGCCCTGCGGCAACGCAGGCTCATCCGCCAATCAACCCTCGGGTGGGGTCGTCAAGATGGCGGAGGCAGGCGGCCGTAGGGCTGCAGTATTAATTGGCATGCACGGTTATTCGCGAGCCTGAGTAACTCACCCGCCCTGCTGGGCGGCATATAGCGCATGTATGTGGAAGCTGCGTTGGTGGCGTGTCTTTCGATAGTTTTGGGGGAGTAGCCCAGGGCTTCGGCAATAATGGCGACGGGCGCGAGTTTGGTGAGTTCGTGGAGGGTTCCGAGCCGGGCGGCGCGAGAGCTGCTCGGCGGCGCGGCTGCCGAGTCGTTGGTCGAGGTCGATGCCGGCCAGGACGGTGACGACGCCTGTGGCGTTGATGATCGACTTGATGGTGTTGATGGCGTCGTCACCGCGTCTGCCTTCGAGTTGAACCATCTGGAACTCGTCGACCACCAGAAGCGAGCTCTGGTGGTGGATCATGAGTTCGGCTGCGTGCCTGATCATCTTCTGGTGGGTGTCGTGGGTCCGGTAGGGCACGGCGAAGAAGTCCAGGATCGAGGCCGCGACGCCCTTGGGCGTGGCACCCGGGGACATCTCGATGAGCACAACCGGCGCGCGGCCGTCGGCGCGGAAAGAGGGGTAGCGGCGACCGGCGTGGCTCTCGACCTCCTTGGCCAGTTGCAGGAGAGTCGTGGACTTCCCGACGTTCGCAGGCCCGGTGAGCACTATGATGCGTTGGCTTCCGACGACGTCGGGGTCGCGCATGAGGAGGTAGCCGCGCACGCTGCGCAGCAGATGGGTGGTGGCCTTGGTGCCGAAAAGGAAGCCGGAGCCGAACCAGCGTAGGCGCGCTTCATCGTGGGCCGCGCGGTCGGCGGGGGAGAGCGCCTCGTAGGCGGCCCGGGACAGCGTCGGAGGCTCGTCCAGATCGAAGTCGATGAGGCGGCGCATCCCGGTCAAGGTGTTCTTCGATGCCGTCGCGGCAGCCTGGTTAGTCATTCCAGAACCTGTCGCCGGTGCGCACGAGGGCGAAGTCGCCGGGAGAACCGTTGCCCTGGTCCTCGGTGGCAGCGTGGCCAGGGGTTCTGACGGTGATGGCTGTGGGGTCGGCGGGGGCCGGATCGGGGGCCGGGACAGGTCCGGGCCTCGGATCGTCGTCGCGCCGCTGCCGGGCGAGCACCGCACGCCTCTTCTCGTCGTTGCGGCCCTTCTTCCGGTCTTTCAGGGCTGTCTGCCGGCCGAGCTCGCCGACGGCCCAGGCCTCGCCGGCGGCATCGTCAACAGGCGGGGTGCTGCGAAGCAGGCGCAGGGCGGAGGCGAACGGGTAGCTGGCGAGCCGGTAGCTCTCCGAGATGCACTCGAGCCATTGATTGGTCTTCGGGTCCTGAACCCAGACGCGGTCGTTGTCGTAGGGGTCCTTGCGGACCTCCCATTTCCCGTCTCGGGTAGGCGGGGTCAGCTTCCGGAGCCGGGGGAGGTCGTCGTGCCAGTAGGTGAGGTTATCGACATGGATTCCGTCGTTCTGGATGGTGCGCCGCTCCACGGGCATCAGCGCGATGTAGGTCCCCTGATCGAGAGGGACCGGGATGCCGGCGCCGGCGTCGAACAAAGCGGCGTACATCTGGTTGGGCGTGAACATCCTCGAGGGCACGTCGCGATCGCGCAGCTCACTGTGGGGCCGGTTCTGGTAGACACGGACCCACCACTCCTCGAATGACTCCTGCAGCTCGCGGACGGTTCGGAGTTCGCCCAGGTCGATCTCGCCGCGGTTGGCCGCACTGTTGCCGACGTAGCCGGGCTGTTTCTGCATCCACATGGTGTCGATCGTTCCCAAGACGCGTTCGACGTGTCCTTTGAACGTCGGGGAGTGCGGCGGTGCCTGGACGACGCTGATCCCGAAGTGACGGCAGGCCGACACGAAGGTCTCCGAGAGGTAGTCCTTGCCGCGGTCTGTGGTGATCGTTTCGGGAACGATATAGGGCAGCGCGAGGGCGCCGCGCTGCCGTTCGTCGGCGGCGATCATCGCTGCTGAGGGGAGTGTCTGCGACTTGTCCAGGCGCAGGTAATCCGGGGCTCCGGGGCGGCACTGCCGCGGGCGCAGGATCCGCGCCAGCAGATCCGCGTGCTCGACCCCACTGGTGGAGACCGGGACGATGTCGAAGGCCAGGATGCTGCGGGTGGCCACGTCCACGGCCACCGTGAGGTGCACCCGGCCCGGCTTGCCGTCGGACATCAGAGCCCATACGTTCACCGGCGTGGAGTCGATCTCGACCACCTGCCCGGGGGTCACGGCCGCAACCGGTCGTGGCCCCCGGTCGTGGCGGTTGGCCTCGCTTCGCCGGGACGTTGCCTTGCCGGTGGCCAGACCGCGGTGGTCATAGGCGGCGAAGACGCGCCGCATCGTTCGCGCCGAGGGGAATTCCACCTCTTGGCCCCGGTAGCGCTGGGCGACATAGGCGCGGGCCTTGTCAATCAATGTCGTCACCGACACCGTCGAGGTACCGTTGGTCGCGGCAAGCACCGCCAGGACCGCTTCCCGTATGCGGTCATCGACAGAGGGGATCGCCTGGGGCGCGACCAGGGCGCGTCGGTCCACGAGCCCGTGGACGCCGTGAAGCAGGTACTGACGCTCCTTTCGGCGAAGGCTCCGTGCGCTCACCTTGTGCCCGGCTGCGTTCAGTTCGAGCACCTTCAGCGCACGACGGTCAGTCTTCCTCCCGGTTTCATACCCGGAGCGGGGCAGCAAGTTCGCATCGTCCGGGTCGGGGATGCCGGAGATGACCTCGTTGAGGTGGGGCACCCACCAACGGGCCGCCGCAAGCTCCTCGCCCGTGAGCGTGCCCAGCACAGCCAGAGAGTCACCGTCCTCGTTGGCCGGCTTGCCTGCCCCGTGCGGATCGGTCGCTGAAGGAGCCACGGGATCGGTGACGATCAGTTCGTCGGCCAGTGCCACGATGTCGATCCAGACCGTGTCGTTGCCCGCGATCCGGCGCAGCATCGCCGTGTGGGGCCTCGCGGCTGCCACAACGTATTCTTCTCCCCGCCAGGTGAGCAGATCTCCCAGATTCAGACGCAGCACGATGCCTCCTCGGGCGAACGGATCGCGTCGATGTCAGTCGTCGCAATGGAATCGAAGTCGAGCCGCCGGGTCAGGTCGACCTCGAGGGACCGGTGCCAGATCAGGTGCTTGATCGGCGGCATCGCCAGCGCCGGGAAGCGGCGGTTGACCATTTCCCTGCCTTCCCCGATCGCGCGTCCGCCCTCGAAGACGTTCAGGATCTGACCGAAGACCGCCTCACCCGGATGGTTCCGGGCATGCCGGGCACCTCGCAGGGAGTCGAGATTGGCCGCGACGGCCGGATCAGGCTCGTGCAGGACCGCATGCCGCCAGCCCACCAACGTGCAGACCCGGGAGGATTCCTCGAACTGGTCAGAGACCCGGGAACTCATACGCGCCCGCGGCTTCACGTCGTAGACGACCTGGTCGCCGTTGCGGTGGACCGCGAAGAAGTCCGGGTCGTGGCGAACGGACTTTGCCCCGGCGCGGAAGAGCATCCGGAACGGCTGCGACGCGATTCCCTGGACCGAGCCCTCGAAGTCCAGTCCGAGCAGACACGCCAGCTCCAGCGCGCTCTCGTACCAAAGATGCCGTCCCGTGCGCTCCCAGAAATATAATCCATGCCGGTTGGGGCGGTTCTGCCACTGCCCTCCGACCCGGATCGGCAGGGCCTCTATGACCGGCTGTGTGAGCAGCCCGCGCGTGACAGGAGCCGTGAAGATCCTCTTATCAGGACCGCGCCACTGGATGGCATCCAGCCCGGTCTCCGACCGTGTCAGCAACACTCCGGCGCCAGGGGCCGTGCTCATCATTGCGCCCGCCCGTTCCGCCCGTTCAGGGAAACGGAACGGATTGAGAACACCATCGCGGGCCATTCCGGCGGCGCCTCAAATGAGGCACGCACCCACCCCGAACAGTCGAACATGCGTTCGATGCTAATGGATACGCAGGCGCCAAATCCAACCGGCCGCGCTCGAGTCGCGTGCGAGATCGACGAGGTCTATCAAGCGACCTGGCATGCAACGCTCGAACACGTCTTCGATGGACGATGTTGATCGAGCCTCTAGACGCCGCCGTCAGATCGCCGCATCCTGCGGCCCGCAGGGCCTGCGCTGGCCAGACCCTTGGCAAGTTTGGCCAACTAGCTTGTCAATTGGCCAACTGTCCTGGCAAACAACATCAGGAGACGGGAGTTCTCGCATCTACTTCTACTCCCGTGCTTTGACTGGCAGCGGGACGTG
>NZ_JBLYIE010000007.1:0-41582 GCF_048537125.1 Paenarthrobacter sp. PPS72
CAAGGCGCCACCTCCACCATCGAATTCGCCTTCACCGGCACCCAACGCACCGAAACCACCAAATAAGCACTGCGACACAAGGAACCAAGAAGGCTCCTCCCAAGGCCCCGGGGGCCGGCCTGTTTGCCCTTCAGGCCGGTCCCCGGTCCATTTTCCTGATCCAGTCACATTGCCATTTCCTGAGCAAGTCTTGAGGCCGCGGTGCACCCGGCCTTGAGCCTGGCCGCACAAACTAAAAGCACAACGAACACGTGAAAGGAACGCAGGCATGAGCGCACTGAGCACCATCTCCACTCCCGCCGTCCAAGGCCGGCGTTCCGCTGGGAAATCCACACAGGTCACCAAGACCGCCGCTGTGAAGCAGTCCGCAGCGGCCAACGCAACTGTAGTCAGCGGCAAGCTGCGCGCCGTCCGCCGGGTTGCCGGCAAGGCAGCCAAGGGCATCGGCGCGGGCATGCTGATCCTCGCCGCCATAGTGTTCCTCTTCCTGGCAATCGGACCCCGGATACTGGGCTACCAGACCTCAACCATGCTCACCGGCTCCATGGCCCCGCTGATCAACCCCGGCGACGTCGTCGTCACCATTCCCACACCCGTCACGGACATCAAAGTGGGCGACGTCATCACCTACCACATCCCCGTCGAAGACCAGCGCGTGGAAACCCACCGCGTCACCGAGATCACCACCACCGCCGACGGCGGCGTCGCAGTCCAAACCAAAGGCGACGCCAACAACGGAATCGACCCCTGGATCGCGACCCTCCAAGGCAAAACCGTGGACAAGCAGATCGCCACCATCCCCTACGTGGGCAACGCCATCCGCGCCCTCCGCGAACCCATCGTCATGAACATCCTCATGTACGGCGCACCCACCATCCTGGTCATCGGAATGCTCGCCTCCATCTGGAGCAAAGACCCCAACAAGTCAACGCCGGAAGGCGTCGCAGGGGCCGGGGATGAAGCCCCCGCGTAAGCCCGCCGCCAGCGAATGGGATGTGAGCCGAATCCAGCCCCTCGCCAATGAACTTGGTGACCCGAAACCCGCCCTGAGGTTCCTGGCGAAGTACCTCTCGATGATCCGGGAAAACCACTTCGACGAAGCCACCCAAGCACTCCCTGCCCTGCAACAGACAGCCGACCGCTGCCTGGCGTCACGGTCCAGCGTCATCCGGGCAGCCCACGCCACATTGAACCGGCGTAGGGGATATTTCCATTCTTGAGCAGACCTTGAGCGTTCACCGAGGACGTTCCTGAGACCGCGTGGGCAGACTTGGAAGGAGAGAACACCACGCTACGGGAACGAGGACCACGCGCATGCAGGGCAAGGGCATCATCTGGCAAGTACCGGTCATTATCATGGCCGCGATACTCCTGGTGATGGGTGTCCAGGTGTCACCCGCACACGCGCGGTTCAACGACACCGATACTGGTGCAATGGCACTCACTGCGGCGCGCATTCCGGCCCCGGCAGCCAACACCGTGGCTGTGACCAAAAGCTGCGATTCCTTCCTCTGGTTCGCCCAAGCCAAGATCAGTGTCACCAGTTTCCCGACTGTCCCGTTCGCCAACTATCACGAGCTGAAGGTCATCGATCCGGATGGCGTGGTGCAGTTCAGCGGCGATATGAGCAAGAGCTCCGGACGTTCCTACACCTCAGGGGTCCAGAGCATTAGCAACTTGTCCGGAACCTGGACCTACCAGATCCGCGGGTATTACAAGGTCCCTAACTCCACGAATTCCTGGACCGGACAGCCCCTGAGCGGCACACTGAATTGCCCCTGATGCGTGGACGGACGATTTTTGGCTTTTCGAGCAGCCGTAGGGACTCGAAATCTGTGGAGCTAAGGGGATTCGAACCCCTGACCTCTTCGATGCGAACGAAGCGCTCTACCAACTGAGCTATAGCCCCCGAGCCAAACCACACCTGGGTGGCCGGTGTCCTTAGGCTACAAACTTTCCCTTCGCTTTTCCAACCAGGACACGAACGTCTGCCTGCCATACGGCGGCTCCGCGCTCAGGTTGTGTCCGGCGCGAAGAAAGTCGCCCATCGGCCCGGGTAGAGGCAGCTCAACAATCTTGCCCCTCGCGCCCGTTACCAGCTTCCAGGACTCTGCCATCTGCCGCATGGTCTGGACTTCCGGACCCGCTATTGTCACCGTGCGATGCTGCTCCGGCTGCGAATGATCCACAGCGGCCGCAAGCAACGCCGCTGCAGCATCCTCAGGCGAGATCGATTGGAACCTGGCCCCTTTGAAAGTGGGGACCAGCCGCACCTTCGCACCGGCCGCGAAGATCATCGCCACCAGTCCATGGAACTGGGTGGCACGGACTACGACAGTCTGCAGCGGCGACTCCGCATACTTCCGTTCCTTGGCAGCCTTGGAGGCGTAGTAGGCAAAGGAAGTCAGGTCGCAATTGATGATGGACAGCGTCACCGCCTTTTGAACACCAGCCATGTGCGCTGCAGTGAGAAGTCTCCCGCCGCCGTCGGCGAACTGCTTTTGAGCTTTTCCGAACTGCCCCTCAAGGCAGTCAATGACGACGTCGGCACCCGCCACGGCGGCTGCCAAACCCTCTCCTGTGGTGGCGTCGCCCGCAAGGTAAGTAACGCCGTCGTGGTGCTTGGACGAGCCGAGTGGCGGCACATGGCGGCTGAGGACTGAAACCCTGTGCCCGGCCGCAACGGCGAGCCGGACAACCTCACGACCTACCTGGCCCGTGCCACCCGCAACGCAGAGCGTCGTCATGGTTGGCTAGGCGCGGCGACGCTGCAGGACATCGTCCAGGTTGCTCAGGGCACTGTGGCCCTTGGCGGAGGCAACTACAGCAGCTGCGGCCTCAGACTGTTCGACGTTTTGCTTCAGGACAGGCTTGCCCACGGGCTTGGGTGCCTCGGGGAGATCCAAAGGCTCAGGAGCTGGACGCGGCGCCTTGGCAGCAGCGACGTACGTTGGCTTCGGGACCTCGACTGGCTGCCAACTGGCACCCTTCGAATCCTTTGCAACCTCAGCTGATTTGTCTCCGGCGGCAACGGCAACTGCAAGGGCTGCCTGCCGCAGTTCGACGGCAGACAATCGGGCGGCCTCACGGCTGGAGGCTTCGGCGTCGAAAACCGTGGTTGCCTTCGAATCCACAGCCGGCTCCTTCGGCAGGTACCGCGCAGGTGTTGGGATGCGGGTGGCCTGGGCAGCACGGCGCGCCCGGCGTTCGCGAAGATCCCGCAGGGCGAGTTTCCGCAAGGTTACGACGGCGAGTACCGCACCGATGAGAGACACCAGCGGCAACCAGACGGAACCGATCCCCAAAATCCTGAGGACGCCGGAAACAGCGGCTGTCACCAGCAGGGCAAGACCTGCCAATGCCAGCGTCAGCCGGGCATAGCGGATAGTGAACGGAGTGGTGGGGACCTTCCCGAGGGAGGGCCCGGCCGCACGGGATTCCTGGGGCGACGCCGGTGCTTTGCTGTGCATGGTCTCCATCGGTTTCTCCTGCTGAGGTGCCAAAGTCAATACCACCCCTGCCTGCGTTTCGTCTGGTTCGTCATCAAAAGCCTCTGCTGGAACAGCGGCCGTTTGGACTTGTTGCCGCCTGTTCCGCAGAACATAGGGCGCCACCCAGACCATCCACAGCGCAACAGTGACCACGAGTATCACTGAGCTGCTGAGAGGGAAGTCCACATTCAAAACCGTAGAAGCAAATCGACGGGTGCGGCGGCATTGCGGCCGGTGTGTCGTCGGCGAGTCCGCAAATGACTGGAGATATGAGCAAAAAGGCCCATGACCTGCCCGTTTATCCTCTGAGCCACCGTCGCAGAAGTCCCTCTGGAACTTCCTCTGAGGTCAGCGCAAAAGAGCGGTGGTCAGCCCATTCTCCGTTGATGTGGAGGTAGCGCTCCCGATAACCCTCATCCCGGAATCCGAGTTTCTCCACCACCCTCAAACTGGGTGCGTTCTCCGGCCGGATGTTGATCTCCATACGGTGCAATCCCAAGACCCTGAAACAGTGGTCAGTGGCCATCGCCACCGCTGTGGGAGCGATGCCGTGCCCGGCACGGTCCTTATCAACCCAATATCCGAGCGTCGCCATCATGGCCGACCCCCACACGATGGACGAGACCGTCAGTTGCCCGACAATTCGTGGATCGCGAAAGCCGTCGGTGCGCTCAACAATGAGAAACGGCAGAGCGGTCGCCTGACGGGCCTGTTCGTTCAAGGATCCCACCATTTGGCGGTAGCTGGGAAGGCGCCCACCCGGGGCCGGGTTGGACGCCTCCCACGGCGCAAGCCACTCACTGTTCCGCGAACGAACCTCGGACCACTCCCTCTTGTCGCGGTAGCGGATAGGCCGAAGCGTCAGGTCTCCGCTTTCCAGCGTCACCGGCCAGATCGCAGAGCCATACACCATGAATTTGCTTATTTGGGGAGGGCGGCTGTGAAGTTGGGCAGCCACTCGCGAAGCTCGGGACCGAGGTCTTCGCGTTCGCAGGCAAGCTCGATGCAGGCCTTGAGGTAGCTGAGCTTGTCACCGGTGTCATAGCGACGGCCGCGGAAGACGACGCCGTAGACGCCGTAGCCTTCGCCCTCGCCGGCAGCGAGCACCTCAAGGGCGTCCGTCAACTGGATCTCTCCACCACGTCCGGGCTTAGTGTTTTCCAGGACGTCGAACACGGCCGGGTGGAGCACGTAGCGGCCGATCACGGCAAGGTTTGACGGCGCTTCTTCCGGAGACGGCTTCTCAACAAGCTGTTTGATGCGCACGTAGCCATCCTCACCGTTGTCTTCAACATCGGCGCAACCATAGGCGCTGATCTTGGAGGGCTCCACCTCAATGAGGGCAACCACGGAACCGCCGGTCTTCTGCTGAACCGCGATCATCTCGCTCAGCAGGTCTTCGCGGGCATCGATCAGGTCATCGCCAAGCAGGACGGCGAAGGGCTCGTAGCCGACGTGCTGCTTTGCACGAAGGACTGCGTGGCCGAGGCCGTTCGGGTCGCCTTGACGGACGTAGTGGATATCACCGAGGTTGGTGGCGGATTGGATGGCTTCAAGCTTGGCGGTGTCGCCCTTTTCAGCCAAGGTGGCTTCCAGAGCCGGCACTCGGTCAAAGTGGTCTTCCAGTGCGCGCTTGCTGCGTCCCGTGATCATCAGGACGTCATGCAGGCCTACTTTGACCGCTTCTTCGACGACATACTGGATGGCAGGCTTGTCCACCACGGGCAGCATTTCCTTCGGCATTGCCTTGGTGGCGGGAAGGAACCGGGTGCCAAGGCCCGCTGCGGGGATGACGGCCTTACGGACAGCGTTGTTTTCTAGAGTCACCGGACTAATGTAACGGACGGAACACATCATCGGCTAAACCCCTCGCCGCCTGGGACGCACATTTCCTTTTTGGGCGCGGCAGCATCTGCTGCCGCAGGGGCAAGCCAGGGACCACACGATCGGACACAGATGGCAACAAAGGAAGACATCCGCAGCAGTCGCCGGCTGTACAGGAGGACCCTCACTCCTGAGCACATAGCCGCGGCGGGCGACTCGCTTGCGCGGCACGGGACAGCTTGGGCGGTGGAGGTCTCCTCCGACGGCGCCGCCGTTTTCGCCGTGTACCTGGGCGTAGCTTTCGAGCCACCCACCCTCCCCCTCATCAGTTCACTGCACGAGGCCGGGCACCGGGTCCTGCTTCCCGTTTGTGAGCCGGGCCGGCTACTGAGTTGGGTGTATTGGACACCTTCCACGGTCTTTGCCAGGTCCTCCTACGCACCTATAGATGAGCCGGAGGGTGAACGCCTTGAAAGCTCGGTGGTAGCCGAAGCGGCTGGAATCTTCATGCCGGCAACAGCGGTGGACCGGGACGGAAACCGTATCGGCCAAGGCGGTGGATACTACGACCGACTCCTCCAAGGCCTCGATGCTTCAGGCCGGCGGCCGCCCACCATCGCAGTGGTTTACGACGACGATTTGTTGCCTTCCGGCTCCATTCCCGCCGAAGCGTTCGATCGCCCGGTGCGTCAAGTGCTGACCCCGTCGGGTATCGTCCGGCTCAATGCCGCTGCTGAGCTCGATTGACCGATCCTTGCCTGCCAAGTGAGGTCAGGCACATCCGCTGGTACTCCCCACATGGACCGATGATAGAATTGGCACTCAGGCCCTGCGACTGCTAAAGCGGAATTTCTCCGCTGAGGTTGCACAGGACCTGAACTTTGTCCTGAAGGAGGAACTCAGTGCCCACATACGCATACGCCTGCAAAGACTGTGACCATGCCTTTGACATCGTCCAGTCCTTTTCTGACAGCTCCCTGACGGAGTGCCCTGAGTGCAAGGGTGCGCTTCGCAAGAAGTTCAACAGCGTCGGCGTCGTCTTCAAGGGCTCCGGTTTCTACCGGACTGATTCCCGTGACGCCAAGGGCAGCACCGTTTCGGCAGCACCTGCCGCACCAGCTGCTCCTGCAGCACCGGCTGCTGCAGCTGCGGTCAGCTAGAGGGTTTTCCACATAGCGCAACTAAGCGCTGTCTAGCGGTCCAGGGAGCTGGCTAGCGTGGCTGCATGTCTTATACGTCACGCAGCGCCCTCCTTGCCCGGGCCGAACGTTCAGCAGCAGCCGCAGGTAATCGGCCCCCGCTGAATCGCTCCCCCGCCGGCAACACTTCAACGTTCAGCCGGTTCCGCACTGGAACTCATGTCGGTCAAAGGGGCCGGCGTTCCGGGTTTGGATCCTGGATCGCACGAAACCGCCGTTTGACCGTAGCGCTTCTGCTGTGCGTGGCTGCCGGCATAGCAGTCCAGCAGCTTACTCCCGCCTCGGAGCAGCGAGTGAGCGTCGTTGTAGCGGCCCGGGACCTCCCCACGGGAACCAGCCTCACTGAATCTGATTTCACCAGCGTTGGGGTGCCATCCGACCTCGCAATTACCGGCGCTGCAGATAGCTTAGGCATCCTTGCTGGCCGCCAGCTCGCGTCCCCCCTCCGCAGAGGACAAATACCCACAGAAGCGAGCTTGTTGGGACCTGGACTCCTGACGGGTGCACCCCTGGGCTCGGCAGCAGTCCCCCTCCGGATGGCTGACCCCTCCTCTATCCAGCTCCTCACTCCCGGGCAATTGGTAACGGTGGTCCTCACTGCAGCGGGTTCCTATGACGAGGCCAGGGAAAGCCAGGTTCTTGCAGGCCCGGTGCCCGTTCTTTGGACATCAGCGCAGGGCGGCAAGCCTGGTGAATGGCTCGGGACAGGAGACACCGATGGGCTGGTGGTGGTGGCCGCCGATCCCCAACAAGCAGAAAAGCTTGCCGGCGCATCAACGCAAGGCAAGCTCTTCTTTGTTTTGGTCAGCCCGTAATGGCCGGCTCAGCTACCGCCAAGGATTCATCCCCAGTGAGGGGGCTTCTGCTCCTTAAGCCACTGCTCATGGTCGTAGCCGGAGTCATCGCCCCAACGCCGGGGATCATCTTCGGCCGCCCTGGTTGGAAGGATTCCGCCGGAGCCCGCCTTAGCCGCAGTTGCCTTGGACTCCGCAGCTTCGTCGCCTGCGCTGTTGCCCGGCATGCCGGGTTCCGGCGTAGCCAGGTCTTCAGTGCCTGTTTCCTGATCCATCAGTGGTGCTTCTTTCCCATTTTCCGCCGAGCTGATTGTCTCAAGATCGCCAGCTGCCCTACGCTCGACGCCTTGAGGTTCGCCATCATCGTCGACGGAAGCCGAGTCTACAGCGGGCCGTTCCTTGCCCGAATTCAATTCTTCACCATCCGAATGCAGGAAGCCATGGTGGGCCGATGCCGACTGGGCGATGTGGTTCTCAAGCCCCAGGTAGGCACCAATCCTGTCCGCACAGGACGAAGGATCCGTAAAGACCTCGATGGTCCAGAGCGACATGTAGCGCCAGCCCATGCGCTCAAGCAATTGCGGCCGCAACCGGCTCCGTTCACGGACGCTCATCCGCCGGTACCGTTCAGTGCCATCGGATTCAATGGCCACAGGGGTGGGTATTTCAGCACCCTCCCGCCCAATGGTGTGGACGGGGTCAGCCGCCGCCGCGATGTCCAGCACGCCATCGTAAAGATGCCAAACGCGGGCTCCCCGGGCACGCAACCTTTCGCCAAGATCGGCCACCAAAGGATCCTCGCCCAGTGCCTGCTCACTGGCCACGGCACGGGAGGCGGGTGTTCCGAGGTTACTGTTACCGGAGAGCTCACGATCCAGCAGTTCATAGAAGTCCACCGCGCCATGTGCCAGGCGATCAAGGTCGAGATCCTCGGGCCGGAAGCACGTCAGGACGTGCATGGAGCGCCGGGCCCGGGTCATCGCCAGCGCGAAGCGGTTCCGCCCGCCTTCCGTGGACAGCGGGCCGAAGGAGTGCAGCGCCCGGCCATGCGGAGTGCGGCCGTAGCCCAGCGAGAAAATCACGTGGTCCCGCACCAAGCCCTGAGCGCGTTCAAGGTCAACCACACGGAAGGACTCGGGGCCAGCTCCGAAGAAGCTGGACAAGAGGGGGTGGTTGGGCAATTGAAGCCTGATGGCCTCGCCGATCCTGGCAGCATGGCGCAGGCTCGCGGTCACTACCGCCAGGGAGGTACGCGGCCGGAGCCTCGCGTGTTCGAATACAAGGTCCACCACTCGGTTGACCTCCGCAGTGACGGACTCGACACCTTCGTGGTCCGCTCCGGGCAGCCCGGTTCCGTCGGGTATGTACTCAACGTGGATGGACCGGTCCAGGCCCGTCACCGAATTGCCATCGGGCAGGCGCCGGAGGCCGCCGTCGTAGTAGTTCTTGCTCAACTGGAGGATCAAGTCCTCGTCCACCGCACGGTAGACCCAGTTCAATTGCCAAGTGGGAAGGACCCGGGCCAGAGCCTTGAATGCGCTGTCCACGTTCTCATGGTTGGCCACCCCGGCAACCGGAGGTTCCACGGCCACGCTGAAAGTACGCGCACTGGCGATCTTCGCATCACCGAAGGCGACTACCTGCGGTGCTCGGGCGATCGCCGGAAGAACCGCCTGCAGGGAAGTGGATTCGGCATCGATGACCACCACGGCGTCAAACTTCTGCTCCGCCGGGAGAACGCCCGTCAGCAAATATGGGCTGACGGACCACACGGGGACCAGCAGCGGCACGAGGTCCGGCGCTTGGGCACTCAGCGCGGGCAGGGTCACCCGTCCATCCTTCAACAGGGCACGGAGCAACTCCGCCTGCCTGGGGTGCTCAACAAGGCCCTGGCGCCATTTCCGGGCAAGCTGCCAACGGAGGCGGGCCGCGCCACTTGCGATGTGCGCTTGGTCGGCCAAGCGATACTCCGCTTCGAGGCGACGCAACGAATCACCATCAGACATGGCAAGGTAATCATCACCGCTGATCATGGCTTCCAAAGCGGACTGCCACCAGGCCAGGTCCAACTCGGCGGCCACGGACGACGCCGGGACTTCCCTGGCTGCAAGGTCGGCAAGCAACTCACCAAGTCCGTGCTCGCGCATTTCTTCGATGAGGAGCGTCCGCTCGGGAAGAGTTTCCAAGGTGGCTGTGTCCGCGACAAGCCGCTCAAGACGTTCCATCAATTGCAGATACGGCGTCTCGTGCAGCGAACCGCCGTCGGACGTGTGCTTGAGCGCCTCGCCAAGGCGGGTCAGTTCGCCATCGAGTTCCCGGTAGAGGGCCCCGAGGTCGGCCAGGCCGGAAGGTACGGCCGGGTGCCGCTGGGTTGTAGCGTACCCCGCCCATAGGGCACGCTGTTCCTGGACAAGGACCAAGGAGCTGTGGAGGTCGACGATGTGGACGCCGGGCCGCACGTACTCCTTGGCCACCCTGCGAAGGCGGGAGCGCTGCATCGAGGGCATTTCAAGGTTGCGCTCACGGCGCCAAGCGGAGCTGGCAGTGGCGGAGATGAGGTCATGCACGGGCCGGTCGAAGATATCCGGGGTGAACTTGTCCAGGCTTTCCCGTACGGCGATCAACAGTTCGAGTTGGGCGCCCCACTCTGAAAAAGTTTCGCCCAAACGAATCTCGGCATGATCGGAAAGCTGCTTCATGCGGTCACGCAGGACGGGGAGCTTCTCCTCCGTCAAACGGGCAAGCTGCTGTGCTTCCCCGGTCTCCTTGCGGGTGACCAAACGGGCGCCGTACCAAGGGCTGGACGTGGAGGCCTTGCTGAAGCTGCCAAGCTCAGCAGCACGACGCAGCCGGCCCGCAAGCTCTTCGCGGTCCTTGATATTGTCCAGGACACTTCGCTTCAAGCGCACGGTGGTGGAAGGCGCGGGGTGTATGGACGTCAGTTCGGCGAGCGATTGCATCGCCTGATAAGGCGAGCAACCCCAGCGCTCACGTACGTTGTGCAACGAGGCAACATGGTCCATCAAGGCATGCCGGTGGCCGGTCAGTGTCTGGTGAAGATTGCCAAGTTGGGGTTCAAGCGCTTTCTCATTGCGCATGATGGCCCTGACCAGCTGACCCTTGAGTTGTTGCGGAGTGGTCCCGTTACCAGGCCGGAACAGCATCGACTCAAGGCCCAGCGATTCGAGGTGGGCAGAAAGACCCGCCAGGCTGGACTGCCTGTCTCCCACCACCAAGACGGACTTTCCCTCGCTGACCAACGCACCGATCGCATTAATGGCAGTCTGCGTCTGTCCGCTTCCAGGGGGAGTGGACACAACAAGGGAGTCCCCGGCGCGGACGGCGTCCACCACGTACTGCTGATCGGTATCGGCATCGAGCAAAAGGAGTTCATCGGCAGGATCCCGGAGGTCCAAGCTGGGGAACCTGCCCGCCTTGATGGGCTCCGGCTCAATGTCACCTCCGTTGGCCGCAGTCGAGAGGGCCGCAACCGTGGGGTTGTTCATGTTGATCCAGGGATCATCAAGGTTGCCGGAGAGGTCAGCCAGGGTGGTGACCAGCAGGTTGAATTCCACCTCTGCGCCATGAATAGGCTGGATGAGCGTAGACAGACGGTCCAAGACCGGTTGGGGATCGAGCCTGGCAGTGTTGTAGGCCATGCGCGCCACAGCGTTGACGTCGAAGACAATGCCGTGCACGGTCTTCAGATGACGCACCAGCGCGGGGTTCATGCGTGCTTGCTCGGTGAGCTGGAGTTCGAAGTCATCTTCGCCCGGCCTGACCGTAAGGACGATGGACGTGAGCATCACCGGAGCGGAAACGCGCTGTGGCTTTCCACCAACGGCCGAAGTCCACACCACAGTCCCGGCGGACAAGTAACCGGCCTCAATGCCGCGGTCGTTGCTGAGCTCGAAGATCTTGGACCGTATGTTGCGGGCTGCCCTGGCCGCCACCAAATACTGTTGACGGTCCCTGATCAGCGTGGACAACCGTGTTCGGCGGCCAGCAAGCAACTGCGCCAGCCCGGAAGGGTGCGCGTTGCTCAGATCGATGGCGCCTTCAGGCGTCTTGACGAAGCGCAGCATCGTATCTGCCCCGGTGACGGGTTTAAGACCAGACAGCCATTTGCGGAGCTCTTCGGAGCCCTCTTCCTGGCCTTGACCTACTGACACGACTTCTGCCTTCTTTTCTGTACTAGCTTTAGACGCCTTGGACCATACCGGCATACTTTCGAGAGTAGCGGGAATCCTTGGGAAGCCCGCTCCGCAACGCTGTTCCATCGCGAAATTCGCCGTCTTTTCACAGCTGGCGGCAATTGCGAAATAAGTATGTATCCTCGCTGACGGCTGCCAGGTTCAAGCACAGTGGCCAGCCTCCCAGAGGAAGCCGGCCACTTAGAATGCTATTCCCACTCGATGGTTCCCGGTGGCTTGCTGGTGACGTCCAGTACCACGCGGTTAACGCCGTCCACCTCATTGGTGATCCTGTTGGAGATCCGGGCAAGCAGGTCATACGGCAACCGCGACCAGTCAGCCGTCATGGCGTCTTCAGAAGACACCGGACGCAGCACAATCGGGTGGCCATAGGTTCTGCCGTCGCCCTGGACACCAACGCTGCGGACATCAGCCAGGAGGACCACCGGCATCTGCCATACGTCGTTGTCCAGACCGGCCGCCGTCAGCTCAGCGCGGGCTATGGCGTCAGCCTTGCGCAGCAGGTCCAGCCGCTCCTTGGTTACTTCGCCCACAATGCGGATTCCCAAGCCGGGCCCCGGGAAGGGCTGGCGGCCGACGATCTCCTGCGGAAGGCCAAGCTGGGCGCCAACGGCACGAACTTCGTCCTTGAAAAGGGCCCGCAGCGGCTCGACGAGCTCAAACTGCAGGTCCTCCGGGAGCCCACCCACGTTGTGGTGGCTCTTGATGTTGGCAGCGCCTTCGCCGCCGCCGGATTCTACGACGTCCGGGTACAGCGTGCCTTGGACCAGGAATTTGATTTTTTCACCCTCGGCAGCAGCCTGGGCGATGATGGCCCGTTCCGCTTCCTCGAACGCGCGAATGAATTCCCGGCCAATGATCTTGCGCTTTGTCTCGGGATCGCTGACTCCGGCCAAAGCTGACTGGAAACGCTCCTGCTCGTTCGCAACGTACAGGTTGACACCCGTTGCTGCCACAAAGTCACGTTCAACCTGTTCCGCTTCGCCTTCACGCAGCAGACCGTGGTCAACGAACACACAAGTCAACTGGTCACCGACAGCGCGCTGCACCAGAGCGGCAGCCACTGCCGAGTCGACACCACCGGAGAGGCCGCAGATGACCTTGGAATCGCCAATCTGTTGGCGGATACGGTCCACCTGCTCTTCGAGGATGTTGCCCGTGGTCCAGTTTGGGCTCAGGCCCGCGCCCTTGAACAGGAAGTTCTCCAAGACGTGCTGTCCAAGGACGGAGTGCTTCACTTCCGGGTGCCACTGCACACCGTAAAGGCGCTTCTCGTCATTGGCGAAGGCAGCTACCGGAGCTCCCGCCGTCGTGGCCAGCACCTCGAAGCCCTCGGGGGCCTCGTGAACGGAGTCGCCGTGGCTCATCCATGTGTTCTGCGACGACGGAACACCGTCGAGGATGGAGCGTGCGTCACCCACAAGGAGCGCTTCGGTGGCGCCGTACTCCCGCAAACCGGTCTGGGCCACCTTGCCACCGAGGGCATTCGCCATGGCTTGGAAGCCGTAGCAGATGCCGAAAACGGGAACGCCGGCCTCGAAGAGGTCGGCGCCCACGAACGGGGCGCCCTCGGCGTAGACGCTTGAGGGACCTCCGGAGAGAATGATGGCTGCCGGGTTCTTGGCCAGAAGCTGCTCGGTGGTGAAGGTATGCGGAACAATTTCCGAATACACATTCGCTTCGCGGACGCGGCGGGCAATCAGCTGCGCGTACTGGGCACCGTAGTCAACAACCAGCACCGGCTTCTGGGAAGTTTGGGGTGCGGTGGGAGTAGTCACCAGACAAGACTACTTTGCCGGGCCGCCCCGGTGCACGTTGACAAGGGCGGCCGAGGGCCAAAAGAGGCCTCGCCGTTAGGCATCTCACATAAGAAGGCCGTGAGGGCCTAGTAGCGCTTGGATGCCTGCGGGTTCGCTGCGAGTTCCACTTCCACCTGCGCGTGGAATTTCTTCTCCACGATGAAGGAAAGCAGCGGGATGACTCCACCCAGCGCCAAAAGGACCATCTTGGCGAACGGCCAGCGCATGAGCGACCACAGGCGGAAGTTGGAAACCAGGTAGACCACGTACATCCAACCGTGCACGATCAGCACGGAAGTGGAGATGTTGAAGCCGCCGATGACCCCCTTGGGCTCGGATTCAGCAAAACCAAAGCCGAACGGCTGGCCCGTAACGGCATTTGTCCCGCCGGCGAAGAGTGAGGCACCAAAGCCGTATCTGGCGATCAATTCGGCGCACAGCAGCAGAAGCATTGCACCCGTGAGGTATGCCATGACTTTGTAAAACTTCAACGCCGAACGGATTTGCGCTTCCGTCCCCCCGAAGCGCCGCTTCTTGGGCTTGGGTCCGGATTGTTCGGGCTGGATCGCCGGTTTTGGCTCAATCATTGCTGCACCTTTTGTTCTGGCTCTGGGCTGGTGGGTTCTGCGGTTGCCCCGGCTTGGTCTGCTTCGTCGAAGTCGTCATCTTCGTCTTCGTCTTCGTCTTCGTCTTCTTCAAGGTCGCGCCGGTAGTCGTCCTTCACCAGCCGCCACCAAATGAAGATCGAGAAGCCGGCAAAGACAACCCATTCCACCGCATAGAAGAGGTTCAGCCAGTTGACCTGCTCTGCAGGGGGCTGTGGTGGGATGTTCAATGCCTTGATGTCATCACCAAGGGGAATGGTCACTCCGCCGGAGACTTCCGATGTCGCCGCGATGAAGCCCTGATAGCTGGAGACTTCCCACTTGTTGATGAGTTCTGCCGTTGAGACTGCAGAAGCCCGACCCGGACCGGCGTCGACTTTTGGAAGCGGCGCTTCGGAAGGGATGAGGCGACCGGTCAAGGTGATGGTTCCCGACGGCGGCGGGCCGGCTTGGGCGGCATCAGCCACCCATCCGCGGGCAACGGGGATCCACGTTTGTGGGGAGGCACCGACGCCCTTGAGCGTGGGAGCACCGTCGACCGCAAAGGCAGAGACGATCCAGAAACCCTTTTGGTTGTTAAAAAGGCGGCCCTCAACGAGGACCTGCTTAGCGGGATCGTATGTTCCCGTCGCGGTGACCATCTGGTCCGAGACCGAACCGGGGAAAAACTGGCCAGGCTCGAGGACGTCCACCAGCGGTTTTACTTCTTCGATACTGGACGGCGCAGGGGGCTCGTACTGGGCGGACCGGCTGAGCTGCCATTGACTGAGCAGCACAAATACCCCGGATAACAGAAGGGCAAAGACCAGTCCTGCGATCCAGCGGGGTTTCAACGCGGTTTTCAACACCCCTTAACCGTACTTCGTCCGGCTGTAGAACAACGAAACGAGGTGTGTTCCGCCGGCCCGGAGGGTAGCGCCACTCTTTAGTGGTCGAAAAACACCAGGCTCGAGTTGATGAGTTCGGAAATGACTTCGGGATCGTGGGCCCGGCGCAGGGATTCCCGGAACGACTCCTTTGAAAGTGATCGTGCAAGCGTGGCGAGAACCTCAAGGTGGTCCGAAAAGGAACTTGCAGGCGTGGCGATAAGGAGGATCAGGGTTGCCGGACCGTCAGTTGCCCCGAAGTCCAGGGCATGGCCAAACTTGGTCACGCCAACGGCGATGGAGATCCTGTCTACGTATTCACTACGTGCGTGGGGCAATCCGATGCCGCCGGGAAGCCCGGTGGCAAGTTGGTGCTCACGCGAATGCACCTGCTCGAGGAAGCCCTCAAGATCGGAAATTCTGCCTGCTGCGTGGAGCCTATGAGCCAGTTGTGCAGCGGCATCGATCTTGTCCTGGGCAACAAGCTCAAGGATGACCGTCTCCGGGGTGGTCAGTTCCGCGTCGTACCGGTCAAGTGGTTCAGCCAAGTCGTGTTCCCTCCCTGTGGCCTCCCGGCCTCAATTCCTTGTGCTGGTCAGCGAAGGGGAACGATGTCATCCACTCCCATGCGTGCGGCATCAGCCGATTCGTCATCAGGTTGCTGCTGACTAAGCCGTTCGGCTTCCACGCGCGCCAGGTAGTGCTTGATTTCACTTTCGCGCTGAGTCTCGCTCCAGCCAAGGATTTCTCCCATCAGCTTAGCTACTACGGGCGCGGCTGACACACCCCGGTCCCATGCTTCTATGGATATCCGGGTGCGTCGGGTCAAAACATCGTCAACATGACGGGCACCCTCGTGGCTTGTTGCATAGACAACTTCTGCGGCCAGGTAGTCATCGGCTCCGGGAAGGGGTTCCCCCAGCTCCGGCCGTCCGGCGATGATGTCCAGGACTTCCGGTGTCAGGGATCCAAAACGGTTGAGCAGGTGCTCCACGCGTGCCACGTGCACACCGGCCTGTTCAGCGGATCTGCCGCGTCGGTTCCACGCCGCTTTGAATCCCTCAGCACCGAGGAGCGGAATGGTTTCGGTGCAGCTGGACGGAACACGTTCGTCCATGGCCCTGGTTGCCTCGTCCACGGCGTCTTTGGCCATGACACGGTAGGTTGTGTACTTCCCGCCGGCAACCACCACGAGACCGGGCACAGGATGCGCCACTACATGTTCCCGGGACAGCTTGGCCGTGGAGTCGTTGTCGCCGGCCAGTAAGGGGCGGAGCCCGGCATAAACGCCCTCCACGTCTTCACGTGTCAGTGGACGCTTGAGGACCTTGTTGACATGTTCCAGCACATAATCGATGTCCTTGCTGGAAGCTGCCGGGTGTGCCTTGTCCAGCGTCCAATCGGTATCCGTTGTGCCGATGATCCAGTGCCTGCCCCATGGGATCACAAAGAGCACTGACTTCTCGGTGCGAAGAATCAGCCCAACCGTGGACTGGAAGCGGTCGCGCGGCACCACCAGGTGGATTCCCTTGGACGCCCGGACCTTGAGTTGGCCCCGGTCTGTGACCATGGCCTGCGTTTCGTCCGTCCAGACGCCCGTAGCGTTGACCACTTGCTTGGCCCTGACTTCGAAGACGCTGCCGTCCTCTTGGTTCTCCACCTTGGCTCCGACTACGCGCTCACCCTCGCGGAGGAAATCCACCACCCGGACACGGTTGGCGGCGTGGGCACCGTAATGCGCTGCTGTCCTTACCAGGTTGACCACAAGACGGGCGTCGTCCACCTGGGCGTCGTAGTAGCGGATGGATCCAACAAAGGCATCTTCTTTGAGGCTCGGAGCTGCCCGCAGGGTTCCGCGCCGGAAGAGGTGCTTATGCATGGGGACGCCGCGACTATGGCCGGAAGTCAGGCCCAGGGTGTCGTATAGCATGATGCCCGCACCCACGTACGGGCGCTCCCAAATACGGCGGGTCAGAGGGTAGAGGAAGGGCACGGGGCGGACCAGGTGCGGCGCGATCTGCTGGATCAGCAACCCGCGCTCTTGAAGGGCTTCCTGGACCAGGCCGAAATCCAGCATCTCCAGGTAACGCAGCCCGCCGTGGATGAGCTTGGAGGACCTGGACGAGGTGCCGGATGCCCAGTCGCGGGCCTCCACGATGCCGACGGTAAGGCCACGCGTCACAGCATCCAAGGCTGCACCGGCTCCCACCACTCCGCCGCCGACAATCAGGATGTCGAGCTCTTTGCCGGCCTGGGCTGTGGCTTTCAAGACTTCGATTGATGCGACACGGGATTCCGGGCTCAGTGCTCCCGGGGAATTCACCTGCGGACCGCCTGCGACATTGCTCATCGGACCCCTCCTCAAATGCAACAGCTGGTAGTCCCCTACCCTACTTGTTGCTTGCCGCCTTGGGCAGGGCAACGGCTGGAAGCTGACAGGGGAGAAATACGCCCAATGCAGGAAGCCCTGTTGGCTCCGACAGGAGTCGGAGCCAACAGGGGCTTTTAGCGCTTGGTTTTCAGTTTCCCGCGTAAGGCGAAACCACGACGTCGACGCGCTGGAACTCTTTGAGGTCCGAGTAGCCGGTGGTCGCCATGGAACGGCGCAGGGCGCCAATAAGGTTGGACGTTCCGTTGGTGTGGTGGCCCGGCCCAAAGAGGACCTCTTCCAACGGACCAACTGTTCCAACATTGACGCGATCGCCGCGGGGGGATTCGAGGTGGTGTGCTTCAGGACCCCAGTGCCAGCCCCGGCCCGGAGCCTCTTCGGCACGTGCCAGTGCGCTGCCAAGCATGACGGCGTCGGCGCCCATGGCAATAGCCTTGACGATGTCTCCGGAGCTGCCCATGCCGCCGTCGGCAATGACGTGGACGTACCGGCCGCCGGACTCATCCATGTAATCGCGGCGGGCAGCAGCGACATCGGAGATGGCCGAAGCCATGGGCGAGTGGATACCGAGGGCACGGCGCGTGGTGGTGGTGGCACCGCCGCCGAAGCCTACCAGGACGCCCGCAGCGCCGGTGCGCATGAGGTGGAGGGCGGGAGTGTAGCCGGCTGCTCCGCCAACGATCACCGGAACATCGAGCTCGTAGATGAACTGCTTGAGGTTCAGCGGCTCGTGATTCTTGGAGACGTGTTCAGCTGAAACCGTGGTTCCGCGGATAACAAAGATGTCGACGCCGGCAGCCACCACCGTCTTGTAGTGTTCCTGGGTTCGCTGCGGAGTCAGGGACCCGGCTACGGTAACACCGGCGGCGCGGATCTCGGCCAGGCGGGAGCTGATGAGTTCAGGCTGGATGGGTGCCTGGTAAAGGTCTTGCATGCGACGCGTGACGGCAGGGCTGTTAGTCTCGTCGGCAAGTTCTGCGATCTCATCGAGTACCTTCTGGGGATCCTCGTAACGCGTCCAGAGACCTTCAAGGTCAAGGACACCCAAGCCGCCGAGCCGACCAAAGGCGATGGCGGTGTCCGGGGACATCACTGAGTCCATGGGAGCCGCGATGACGGGGGTGTCGAACTTGTAGGCGTCGATCTGCCAGGAGACAGAGACGTCCTTCGGGTCGCGCGTCCGGCGGTTCGGGACGATCGCGATGTCATCCAGGGAGTAGGCACGACGCCCACGCTTGCCACGGCCAATCTCAATCTCATAAGTCACGGCTCTTACTTTACTGGACCCCTCCCGGAACCCCGATTCGGCCAAGAAAGTGAACACTTCATAAAGCGGCTTTCCACATGGCAGGGGACCCATGGCGCCGGGCTTCCACGGAGCCGGCATTGAACACATCCGGCCGCAATCCAAGCAACTCGGCCCCCGGGTTCGCGCGGGGTTGGGGCAGAACCCCGGGTGAGTTACCAGGCCGGCCCCGCTCCCCTTTTCCACTCTCGCCGCCCCTTGGATTATTGGCTTTCCCCGGAGCTCACGGCCATCACCCCGCCGAATGCGCGTTCGCGCCTGCGCAAGCTCGGGGATGCACGTGGAGCCTGCATGGGCGCTTGGGCTGCCGGAATCGGAATCGTGGCGTGACCCTTATGGCGATGCCGGATACGGCCCGCCCTAGGTCGCAGGAGTGTTGCGGCTGGTCTCGTCCACCGAGAGCTGGGATTCGAACATCCGGAAGTACCGTCCCCTCAACGCCACCAACTCCTTGTGAGTCCCCTGTTCCGCAATGCGTCCGTCCTCCAGCATGTACACGATGTCTGCCTTCTCGATGGTGGCCAGACGGTGACTGATGGCGATGATGGTGCTGCTCCGGTCTGCGAAGAGCCGGGTGAAGATGCGGTGCTCCGCCAAGGCGTCGATGGCAGACGTGGGCTCGTCCATGACCATGAACGCGGCATCCCGGTAGAAATTGCGTGCCATGGCCAGTCGCTGCCATTGACCGCCTGAAAGCCCGCTTCCCTTCCGCCCGCGGGGGTCCTCCATCCAGTTGCTGACATGGTTCTCCAAGCCGTTGGGCAGCTTGTTGATGAACTCCATGGCCTCGGCGTCCGAGGCCGCCCTCCGGATCCGGTCGTCGTCCCGAGGCTGGTCCACATCGCCGAGGTAGATGTTCTCTGCCGCGGTGGCGAACTCATACTTCAGGAACTCCTGGCTCAGTACTGCCAGGTGGCGGTGCCAGCTGGTGACGTCAATCCCGGCGAGGTCCACGCCATCGAGCAGGACCTGGCCCGAGTCAGGCCGGTAGAGCCCGGCCAGGATTCGGATCAGCGTTGATTTGCCGGCCCCGTTCTCCCCCACAATGGCGATGTGCTGACCTGCCCTGATGGTCATGGAGATGCCCTTGATGACCTCAATGTCGCTCCCCGTGTAGCTGAAGCGGATGTCCCGCAACTCCACGGTGGTGGGCGAGGATGCCAGCGGTTTCTCTTTCCCGCTGGGAACAGGAAGGGCCATGAAGAGCTCGTAGTCCTTGAGGTTGGCAAGGTCCTCATCAATGGAGCTCAAAGAGGAGACAAGGCTGTTGGCAGTGGAAAGCGCCCGGCTCACAATCTGCTGGACATACAGGAATTGTCCCACCGGCTGCGCCCTGGCGATGATCTGGCCAACCACCCAGATCAGGGACACGACTTCGGCACCGTACTGCAGGGAATCGGCGGCCAACTGCTTGGGGATGTACCGCTTTTGGAAGTCCAGGCGCCTGCGCTCGTCAGCATCCCTCAGTTTGGACCTCAGGTCCATGAGGTATCCAACTATCCCGTAAAGCCTCATTTCCGCAATGTGCTGGGGACGGAGCAGGTTCTGTTCGATCATCCGGCGTTGGCGTCGCGAATCCACTTGCGTATTCCAGTGCGCGATCTGTTCGCGCGACAGCTTGAACTGCAGGTAGACACTGGGGACGATAGCTACCAATACGATCACCGCGATCCACCAGCTGACCAGCAGCAAAGCACCGATGGCCAGCACCACGGAAACGAACTGCGTGAAGATGGCGGCTATCCGGTCCAGGACCCGCGCATAGGAATCGGAGAACCGCTTGGCGCGGTCGTAAAGATCCACCGTTTCCTTGTCGTCGTAGCGCCAGAACTCCAGCGCCAGGAAGCGCTGGTACATCATGTCGCCCACGATGGCGCCTACTTTGAAGCTCATCAACTGCTGGATGTAGCGGTCCACGCTGCTGAAAGCGCCCCAGAACAATCCAAGGGCCGCAGTGATGATGACATACAGAATTGCCCGCGGGCCGGCGTCGGGGTCTCCCGCGTAGCCCGCCGCCAGCGCTGTGGTGGTCAGGGCGGCGAAATACGTGGTGACCAGCGGCAGCGTGGCCGAAATCAGGGAGCCGGCCACCTTCATGATGACCGCGCCCGGCGAAGCTTTGAAGCTCACCTTCAGGACTTGCCCGACGGCGCGTGCATACGGCCGCAGGGCCAGCTTGCGGGGCGGCGTCCTGCCCGGTGGAGCCGGATTCAGCCGGACCGACTCCGGGTGCCGCAGTTGCGCGGGCTTTTCTGACATGTGCCCAGCCTATTCTTAGGGACCGACAATCTTGCCGCGTCCTGTTAAACAGCTGTTCCCCGCGGAAATTTCCACGGGGAACAGCCCAAGTTCATGATCAGCGGGAACCGTAGTTGGGTGCCTCCACCGTCATCTGAATGTCGTGCGGGTGCGACTCCTTCAGGCCCGCGGGCGTAATGCGAACGAACTTGCCGCGCGCCTTCAGCTCCGCAATGGTGGGAGCACCGGTGTAGAACATGGTCTGGCGGAGGCCACCTACCAGCTGATATGCCACAGAAGCCAGCGGGCCGCGGAAGGCTACACGGCCTTCGATGCCTTCCGGGATGAGCTTGTCGTCACCGGAGACGTCGGCCTGGAAGTAACGATCCTTGGAGTAGGACGTGTTCTTGCCGCGGGACTGCATGGCGCCGAGGGAGCCCATGCCGCGGTAGCTCTTGAACTGCTTGCCGTTGACGAAGATGAGTTCGCCCGGGGACTCCTCGCAGCCAGCCAGCAGGGAGCCAAGCATCACAGTATCGGCCCCGGCAACCAGCGCCTTTCCGATGTCGCCCGAGTACTGCAGGCCGCCGTCGGCAATCAGCGGAACACCTGCAGGGATGGCAGCCTTGGCAGATTCGTAGATGGCGGTGATTTGCGGAACGCCAACACCGGCAACCACGCGCGTGGTGCAGATGGAGCCGGGGCCGACGCCTACCTTGATGCCGTCTGCGCCTGCGTCGATCAGGGCCTGGGCACCTTCGCGGGTGGCTGCCTGGCCGCCGATGATGTCTACGTGGGCAGCAATGGGATCCGACTTCAGGCGGCGGATCATATCCAGCACGCCCTGGGAGTGGCCGTTGGCGGTGTCAACGAACAACGCGTCGACGCCGGCGTCGATCAGCTTCATGGCGCGCTCCCAACCGTCGCCAAAGAAGCCGATGGCAGCACCAACACGCAGCCGGCCTTCGTCGTCCTTGGTGGCCAGCGGGTACTGCTCTGCCTTGGTGAAGTCCTTGGTGGTGATCAGGCCCTTCAGGCGGCCCTGCTCGTCAACAAGCGGGAGCTTCTCGATCTTGTTCGTAGCAAGCTTGTGCGAGGCTTCCTCGCGGCTGATGCCCACGTGCCCGGTGATAAGGGGCATCTTGGTCATGGCATCGCTGACACTGCGCAGGGGGAATTCCGATTCCGGAATGAAGCGGGTATCGCGGTTGGTGACGATGCCCAGCAGGCGTCCGTCGGTGTCCACCACGGGAAGGCCGGAGACACGGTAACGGGAACAGAGTTCATCCAGTTCCTGCAGCGTGGCCTGCGGTCCAATGGTCAGCGGGTTGGTGATCATGCCGGACTCGCTGCGCTTGACGCGGTCAACGTGCTCGGCCTGGTCGTCAATGGACAGGTTGCGGTGGACCACGCCCAAACCACCCTGGCGGGCCATGGCGATGGCCATGCGGGACTCAGTTACGGTGTCCATTGCTGCGGAAAGCAATGGAGTCTGCACGGAAATGCGCTTGGAAATACGGGACGACGTGTCAGCATCGGACGGAATGACGTCAGTGTGGCCGGGCAGCAACAGGACGTCGTCGTAGGTCAGGCCAACAAAGCCAAAGGGATCGTGTTCGGGCTGGGTCATGAGTGTGCGCCTCTTACCTGGGTTCCGGGGGCTTAACTGGTAGGGGTTGCAACTGATGACCAGCCCGTCATTACGGGACTGGCCTGTGCAGAAACTGCCTGTGCAAAAGTTGCTTGTGCAGCAGGTATTGGATAAATACTAGAACCTCCGCGCCGATCGCCATATTCCGCGACGCCTGACTGTGAGCAACAGCACTGGCGGCAGGCCGTCGTCGTACGTTTGAAGACGCTGGCGGGTGTCGCACCTAGCTACCGCGCCATCCCGTGGCAGGTCCCCTTGCTCGCACGTGAAGGCTTGGGTTCATTGACCGCAGGGGCAGCAGCTCTTGCGCGCGAAGCCATCATCGTTGCCACCCTGTCGCGGCAAACCACCTCTCGTCGAGCATGCCTGCCATGCTCTTGACATAGGTTTTAGTCAGGTGGTTGTCATCCAGGTAGACGAAGGTGTTGCCAATGATGGGCGGACAGTAGATTCCCAAACAGATGAGGTCGGTCATATCCAGCAGGGCCAGGCCTTGGTACTTACCCGTCACCGAATCAAAGGGGCTGGGCTCAGCCAGGACGTCTGCCTTCAATGGGCGGCAATCAGGGCTATCCACGCCCTTGGCGAGGGCGCAGTCCGTGAGGCTGTAGGTAAACCGTGGGTTGTCGCGGACCGCTACCACCTGGACGCCCAGTCCTGTGACCTCGGGAATCAGATCCTCAAAACCGTAGGTCAGTCTTTCATCGGGCAAGGACGACACAGCTGCCGTGCCCACCATGAAGACAGCATCCGGCGCCTGTTCCCGGATGTGGCTGCGCACTTGGCTGTTGAACTCATTACAGCCAGGCTCCGCCTCGGGGTCTTCAGTCATGAAGGGACAGGCGCCGTACAGCAACGAGTAGAGGCGCCAGTTGTACTGCTCCGCCAACACTTCCAAGGCAGCGAGCCACTGCTGGGAATGCGAGTTCCCCACCACCAGGACCGTCTTGGTGGCGTCGGACCCGACGCCGTTCTGCTGGCAGTTGTCCTGCAGTAACTGCGATTTCGGTTTAGTGTCGCCGGAACATCCGTCGGACAGCTTCGCCCAGTCCCGCCCGATCCTTTCCGCGGTGGGCTGGGTGAGCGCATTCGGAGCTGCTTCATTTACATAGGTAGGCAGGAGTGCCTTGGCGCCGGGGTTATCGAAAACCATCCGGGCCTCTGCAGCCTGCTGGTCCAGGTCCAGTCGGTACTGGAAAGCCATGAGGGGCGCGGACACGACCGCCAGGCACGCCACAATCGCGATAACGGAGCGACGCCGCTTCACCTCCGGCCACTTCCATTCCCGGAACGGTTTCTCCACGAACTTGGTTGTCAGGAAAGCCAAAACGAGTGACGCCGCAACGATGGCCGTGCCGGAAAGCCAGCCAGCTTGATCCTTGCCGCTCCAGGCCAAGGCAATCACCAGAATGGGCCAGTGCCAGAGGTACAGGGCGTAGGAGTTGTCGCCGAGCCTGACCAGGAATTTGGAACTCAGGATGCGGTCGACGCCGAAACGGCTCCCGGTCTGACCGGCCGCAATGACCGCGACCGCAGCCAGAGTTGGCCACAAAGCAACGAATCCCGGGAAGGCGGTTTGTACCTGCAGCAGGACTCCGCAGCTGAGCATCGCCGCCACGCCAACCCAGCCCATGATGACACGGACAGGCTTGGAAAAATCAAGGGCCGGCAGGATCAAGGCCACCAATGTCCCCAGGGCGAACTCCCACAAGCGGGCAAAGGTATCGAAGTAGGCCACTGCCTGGTTGCCGGCAGTGAAGATGATGGAGTAAATGAACGAGGCCAGGAAGATGATCGCGAAGACGTACACCAGCGTCGCGCGGTAGCGGAGGGCAAAGCGGCGGCACACCAGAGCGACCGTTGCAAAGATGATGGGCCACAAAATGAAAACCTGGCCCTGAATGGATAACGACCAGAAGTGTTGAACAGGGCTCGCCATGCTGTGGTCGGTGGCGTAGTAGTCTACTGCCAGTTCCTGCAACAGCCGGTTCTCAAAGTAAAACAGCGATGCCCAGGTTTGCTGGACGATCTCAACCCAGCGCGTGGCCGGCAGGAAGATGAACGTTGCTGCGAGGGTTCCCACAAGGACTACAACGACGGCCGGCAGCAGCCGCCTGAACAGGTGCAGCCAGTGGCGCACGAGGTCCATGGGGCGTCCCTGTTTGTACCGTCCCGTGAACTGAAGGGTCATGAGGAACGATGAGATCAGGAGGAAGACATCAACGCCTCCGGAGACCCGGCCAATCCAGATGTGGTAGCTCACCACCATGAGGACGGCGAGCGACCGAAGGCCCTGGATTTCGGGGCGGAACTTAGACTTCGCAAGGGGTCCGGCGGCCCGCCTACCACGGTGGGCAGGGGCTGGAATGGTTGGCGTCGTCACGTTAGGCAGTTCCTCAAAGCTGTGGCACAAAGCATCAATATTACGCGGTTTCAGCCGCGCAATTCATGGTCGAGGGTGTTCCCGGCCGCCATCCAATGCCCCATCAGCGCAGGTCCAGCCATACATTGTGCCACCACAACCTGTGCGTGACCTGTACTGATGCTCCCCGGCCTCGCCTACTTTGCCCCTCGGCGCAACTGCCTTCAATGTGGCCCATTACACGTTCGCGAAGCCCTTGGAACGCGATATGACCCTCTGATCGGCCCCGCAACAACCTGAAGAGACAACAGAAGCCCCGGTCAAAGTGACCGGGGCTTCTGTAAAACAGGCGGTTAGTGCTGGTGGCCTGCGTGTGCGTCTTCTTCCTCAGCCGGCTTCTCGGCAACCAGGGTCTCGGTGGTGAGAACCAGGGCAGCGATGGAAGCGGCGTTGCGGAGAGCGGAGCGGGTGACCTTGACGGGGTCGATCACGCCAGCGGCGATCAGGTCCTCGTACTCGCCGGACTTGGCGTTGAAGCCGTGGTTGGCTTCCAACTCGGAGACCTTGGCAACAACAACGAAGCCGTCGAAGCCGGCGTTGTGGGCAATCCAGCGCAACGGCTGAACCAGGGCGCGGCGGACGATGCCCACAGCAGCTGCGGCGTCGCCTTCCAGCGCCTTGACGGCCGGGGACTCGTCCAGTGCCTTGAGGGCGTGGATGAGAGCGGAACCGCCACCGGAAACGATGCCTTCTTCAAGGGCTGCACGCGTGGAGGAAACGGCGTCCTCGATGCGGTGCTTCTTTTCCTTCAGCTCAACCTCGGTGGCTGCGCCAACCTTGATCACGCCGATGCCGCCAGCCAGCTTGGCCAGGCGTTCCTGCAGCTTTTCCTTGTCCCAGTCCGAATCCGTACGGGTGAGCTCAGCACGCAGCTGAGCCACACGGTCGGCCACGTCCTGGGCCGTACCGGCACCGTCAACGATGGTGGTGTTGTCCTTGGTCACCGTGATGCGCCGTGCGGTACCGAGAACCTCGAGGCCAACGCTGTCCAGGGTCAGGCCGAGGTCCGGGGAGACAACCTGGGCGCCCGTGAGCGTCGCGATGTCCTGGAGCATGGCCTTGCGGCGGTCGCCGAAGCCCGGCGCCTTGACGGCAACAACGTTGAGCGTGCCGCGGATGCGGTTGACGATCAGCGTGGACAGGGCTTCGCCTTCGATGTCTTCAGCAATGATGAAGAGCGGCTTGTTGGCCTGCAGGGCCTTCTCCAGCAGCGGCAGGAAGTCCTGCAGCGAGGAGATCTTGCCCTGGTTGATCAGTATGAGGGCGTCCTCAAGGACGGCTTCCTGGCGCTCTGCGTCGGTGACGAAGTACGGGGAAAGGTAGCCCTTGTCGAACTGCATGCCCTCGGTCAGGACCAGTTCGGTCTGGGTGGTGGAGGATTCTTCAATGGTGATGACACCATCCTTGCCAACCTTGCCGAACGCTTCAGCCAGCAGTTCGCCAACCTCGTCGCTCTGCGCGGAGATGGCTGCAACACTGGCAACCTGGGTGCCTTCGACTTCGCGGGCGTTCTCCAGGAGGCGGGCAGCGACGGCTTCGACGGAAACCTCGATGCCGCGCTTGATCTCGCCCGGAGCAGCGCCGGCAGCAACGTTGCGCAGGCCTTCCTTGACCAGGGCCTGTGCCAGCACGGTAGCCGTGGTGGTGCCGTCGCCGGCGACGTCGTTGGTCTTGGTGGCTACTTCCTTGGCCAACTGTGCGCCAAGGTTCTCGTAGGGGTCGTCAAGCTCAACTTCGCGGGCGATGGTCACGCCGTCGTTGGTGATCGTGGGAGCGCCCCACTTCTTGTCCAGCACGACGTTGCGGCCGCGCGGGCCAAGCGTCACCTTGACAGTGTTGGCGAGCTTGTCGATACCGGCCTCAAGAGACCGGCGGGCAGCATCGTTAAAAGCAAGCTGCTTTGCCATGGTTGTGTCCTTTCAAGACAGAAAACCCGCACCGCTGACGGTTGGAATGATTCCAACGCGACGGCGGTGCGGGGCTCCGGGAAGTTACTTTACGACGATCGCAAGGACGTCGCGGGCGGACAGAACGAGGTACTCGTTGCCGCCGGTCTTGACTTCGGTTCCGCCGTACTTGGAGTAGATGACGACGTCGCCAACAGTTACGTCAACCGGTACGCGGTTGCCGTTGTCATCGAAGCGGCCGGGGCCGATTGCAACAACTTCGCCTTCCTGCGGCTTCTCCTGTGCGGAGTCCGGAATTACCAGGCCGGAAGCCGTGGTCTGCTCTGCTTCGAGCGGGCGAACAACAATACGATCCTCAAGAGGCTTAATCGAGACCGACACTCGGACTCTCCTTTTCATGAGCTGATTCATGGACTAAGAACTAGGGTGCCGGAGCGTACAACCGTCGTCGCGGTGCCGGAAGACGCTTGGCGTGATTAGCACCCTCCGGGGGAGAGTGCTAACAAGACTCTATGTAAGCGTTAGCACTCGGTCAAGGCGAGTGCCAGCATTTCGTCATGAGTGAACCTCCGTCACCGGCCGGTGAGGTCGTCCAGATCGTAGTCTTCGCCGTCGTCATCCTCGTCCAGCGGAGCGTTGCCCCGATTCAGATACAGCACCACGGCAGCGGCAACAGCTACGACGCCGGAGATCGCCAGGGTGATGATTCCACCGGTCCTGGCGCCGCTATAGAGTTCACGGATGCCCCGCGCTTCATCAGTGGCGTCGTTGACGCTCTTGCCGGCGACTGTGTAGGTGGCGGCATTGAAGGAATCCAACGCGAAGATAATGATCAGCAGGCCGATGCAGACCACCGCGATCACAGCCCCCGCTATGAGGGCGGGGCGGGCGAGTTTTGTCAAGGTGGAGGGGTGCGGGGCTGCGTTGTCTTCCATGAAAACAACCCTATCCGGCTGATTCGCCGGTCACTCTGTCAAGTGCCGCCCCGTTAGGCTTGATCACATGCCTCACGCACCGCAGGAACAGATCGCACCCTTGCTGACCACTGAAGGATGGGAACTTCTTGCTTCCTTGGGGCCCTACCGGGAGGCTGACTCCTTCAGCCTGAACGCCGGGCTCCGGAAGGCGGGCCACTCCCCCGAACTCGTGGCCGCCGTCCTCACGCAATCGCGCCTACGCACTCGGGCGGAGGCAAAGTTCGGGGAGTTCGCGCGCCAGATGCTGTTCACCCAAGCCGGGCTGGAACAGGCCACGCGCCTGAACGTCGCGGCCCGGCACGCCGAGCGGTTCGCGAAGGCCGGCATCCGGCACGTTGCCGATCTCGGCTGCGGCCTTGGCGCTGATTCCATGGCAATGGCGTCAATGGACATCTCGGTGACCGCCGTTGAGGTGGATGAAACCACTGCCGCCTGCGCCACCATCAACCTCATGCCCTTCCCCCAAGCGACCGTGGTGCACGCGGATGCAACTTCGGTGGAGCTGGACGGGATGGACGGCGTGTGGCTGGATCCTGCGCGTCGGACCACTTCGACTTCCGGAACCAAACGGATCTGGGACCCTGAAGCTTTCTCTCCCCCGCTGTCCTTCGTGGAGCGCCTGGCGGCCACCGGCCAGGCCATCGGCGTCAAAATGGGCCCGGGCATCCCCCATGATTCAGTGCCCTCAGGCTGCGAAGCCCAGTGGGTATCAGTGGGAGGCGACGTTACCGAGATGACCCTGTGGTTCAACGCCGTGGCCCGCCCCGGCGTGCGTCGGGCCGCGCTGGTTATTGGCAGCCAGGGTGCCGCTGAGATCACCAGCGGCGCGGATTTCGACGGCGGCCCGGTAGCCGTCGTCGGGCCTGTGGAAGGCTTCCTCTACGAACCGGATGGTGCGGTGATCCGAGCGGGACTGGTAGCCGACATCGCCGAGCGGCTGGGTGGGCACCTGGTGGACGAGCACATCGCCTACATCTGCGCCCCTGAGCTGCATGACACCCCGTTCGCCCGCGCTTACAAGGTGCTTGACGTGATGCCTTACAACGTCAAGGCACTCAAATCGTGGGTGAAGGACAATGGCATCACAGTGTTGGATATCAAGAAGCGGGGCACGTCAGTGACCCCGGAAGAGCTGCGAAAGCAACTTCTGCCCGCTAAACCCGCCAAACCCGCCAAGGGTAAGGATGCGAAGACAGCCACCTTGGTCCTCACCAGGATCGGTGAGGAAAAGGTGGTCGTCGTGGTGGAGCCGGTAACGGCCTGGGGCGCCACAAGCTGAAGGGGTCAGCGGCGCGAGAACTCCGATGCTTCGCGGACCTGCTCGGCGCTCGGGCGAACACCCGTGTACAGCACAAACTGTTCTTCGGCCTGGATGGCGATGACCTCGGCGCCGGTAATCACCTTCTTGTCCGCATTTCGGGCAGCGCTGATGAGTGGCGTTTCCGACGGCAAGGCCACGACGTCGAACACCACCTGCGCGGCGGCAATCGTGGCGTCATCGAAGGACTGGGCGGTTTCATCCGCACCTGCCATCCCCAGCGGCGTGACGTTGATGATGAGGTCCGCGGTTGAGCCGTTGACGTCGTCCTGCCACCCGAAGCCGTAAAGATCTGCGAGCGCACGGCCGGTGTTCTCGTTGCGGGCCACGATGGTAACGGCAGTGAAGCCGGCGTCCCGGAGTGCTGCGGCTACTGCCTTTGCCATGCCGCCGGCACCACGGAGCAAAACGGTATGGCTGCTGGGAACCTGGTGGTCCTTCAGGAGCCGGGCAATTGCGATGTAATCGGTGTTGTACGCGGTGAGGACGCCGTCGTTATTGACGATCGTGTTCACCGAATCGATGGCTTTTGCCGACGGGTCCATCACGTCGACCAGTGGAATGACGGCTTCCTTATAGGGCATGGACACCGCGGCGCCCCGGATCGGGAGGCCGCGGATGCCCGCCACTGCAAGGGTGATGTCCGCGGGGGCGAATGCCTTGTAGACAAAGTTCAAGCCCAGCAGATCGTACAGATAGTTGTGGAACCGGGTCCCGATATTGCTGGGCCGGGCCGCAAGAGAAATGCACAGGGACATGTCTTTGTTCAGGATTGGCATTCCCCCATTAAACAACGGGCCTCCACGCTGACTTGCCCATCCGGCCGCGCGGTCAGCCCTGCCGCACCTGCATCCGCGGGTTGTTCTTGTTGATGACGAAGGTGCACCCGCGCCTCTGTAGGCGTTCCGGCTGCATTAGACTTGATCCGACCGCTGGCGGCCCCACAGCGGGGAACCGTGCCCGGCTGAGACAAACAATGAGGGGACTACGTGCAGATTGATTTTGCGCCATCCAGGCAATCGACACTGGGTGTGGAATGGGAGTTGGCGCTCGTCAATGCACGCACCGGGGAATTGGTATCAGTGGCCAACGACGTCCTCAAGGGCGTCGCCGCGAACCACCCCGACCTCAATGAGGATGACGAACACCCCCATATCAAGCGCGAGCTGCTCCTCAATACTGTGGAACTGGTCACCGGCATTTGCGAGACAGTCAAGGAGGCCAAAGAGGACCTCAGCCGTTCCCTCGCGGCAGTCCGGGAAGTCACCGATCCCATGGGCGTGGAAGTGTTCTGTGCAGGCAGCCACCCGTTCAGCCCTCCCCTGCTCCAACCCGTCACGGACAAGGAGCGTTACGCCAAGCTGATCGAGCGGACCCAATGGTGGGGACGCCAAATGGTGATTTACGGCGTCCACGTCCACGTTGGCATCGACCGCAGGGACAAGGTCCTTCCCATTTTGGATGGCCTGGTCAACTATTTTCCGCACTTCCAGGCATTGTCCGCCTCCAGCCCTTACTGGGCCGGAGAGGAAACCGGCTACGCGTCCCAGCGTGCGCTCATGTTCCAGCAGCTTCCCACCGCCGGTCTTCCCTTCCAGTTCGAAACCTGGGAGGCCTACGAGTCCTATGTCCAGGACATGTTCACCACCGGAGTCATCGACGCAACGTCGGAAATCCGCTGGGACATCCGGCCAGTATCGAACCTGGGCACCATCGAGATGCGCATCTGCGACGGCTTGGCCACCCTTGAAGAAGTAGGGGCCATTGCCGCCCTGACACAGTGCCTGGTGGATGAGTTCTCCTCCATCCTCGACGCCGGCGGAAGCATCCCCACCATGCCTCCCTGGCATGTGCAGGAAAACAAATGGCGTGCAGCGCGCTACGGGATGGAAGCCATCATTATCCTTGACGCCGCCGGCAACGAGCAGCTGGTCACAGAGCACCTGGCGGAAACCGTCGCGCGACTGGAGCCTGTAGCGGCCAAGCTCGGTTGCACCGAAGAACTGGCCGACGTCCTGAAGATCATCGAGCGCGGGGCAAGCTACCAGCGCCAGCGCCGCGTGGCCGCGGAACACAACGGCGACCTGCAGGCAGTGGTCAGGGACCTCGTGCAGCAGATGCGCAAGGGACCGGACGCGTAGCCCGCGAAGGCGCTAGGCGGTCACTGACACCGTAGTCACCGGCATGGAGGAATCCGGCGCGAAGGAGACTCCGCTGGGCCTGATACCGGCCATGATCAGCTGGGCTCCGAGCGCGGCAACCATGGCTCCGTTGTCCGTGCACAGGTCCAGCGGTGGAACGTGCAGCTTGATTCCCGCGGACGTACAGCGCTGCCCGGTCAATTCCCGGAGCCGCGAGTTCGCTGCAACACCTCCGCCCAGCAGGACGTCAGTGATGCCATGCTCTTTGCAGGCCAGGACCGCTTTGGAACTAATGACGTCCACCACCGCTTCCTGGAACGCTGCTGCGATGTCCGCCACCGGGACTTCCTCGCCGCGGGCTTCGAACTGCTCAACGCACCGGGCTACAGCTGTTTTCAGGCCGCTGAAGGACCAGTCGTAGCGGTGCGGGCCCTTTTCCTCCGCAGTGCCCATGTATTTGGGTTGCGTGAGGCCACGCGGGAAGCGGATGGACTTCGGGTTGCCCTGGCGTGCCAATTTGTCGATTGCGGGTCCGCCCGGGTACCCAAGGCCGAGGATGCGGGCCACCTTGTCGTAGGCTTCCCCGGCGGCGTCGTCGATTGTTGAACCCAGTAGCTCGACGTCGTCCGTGATGCTCCGGATGCGCAGGATTTCAGTGTGCCCACCGGATACCAGCAGGGCTCCGAGATTGTCCGGCAGTTTGCCGGCACCCAAGCCGGCGGCAGCACCGGCGTCGGGCGCTCCTGGCGAGGCTGGCCTACCCAACAGCCCCACGCCGACGTGCGCCACCAAGTGGTTGATGGCGTAGAGCGGCTTGCCGGTGGCAACGGCCAGGGCTTTCGCAGCACAGACGCCCACCATCAGGGCACCCGCCAGGCCGGGACCGGAGGTGACCGCAATGGCGTCGACGTCGTCCAAGGTAACGCCGGCCACGCGCAAGGACTCCTGCAGGGTGGGCACGAAAGCGTCCAGGTGCGCGCGCGAGGCGATCTCCGGGATAACACCGCCAAAGCGAACATGCTCCTCCATGGAGGAGGACACCGTGTTGGTCAGCAGGGTGGTCCCCCGCACGATCCCGACACCGGTCTCGTCGCAGGACGACTCGATGCCAAGCACCAGCGGCTGCCGGGACTGTTCCGGATACGGCCCGCTCACGCTGTGGCTCCTTCGTGTGGTTTGTTCAGTTCAAGGCGCATGATCAGCGCGTCCGTGCCGTCCCGGTAATAGCGGGGACGGACGTGGATCTGCTCGAAGCCGAACCGCAAATACAGTTGCTGGGCACGGGGGTTGTCCGCCCGGACCTCCAACAGAACGTCCTCAGCACGACGGCGCCGTGCTTCGTCAATGAGTTCGGTCAGGACTGCTGAGCCAATGCCCTTGCCCTCAAATTCAGGCACGACGGCGATCGTCTGGACGTCCGCGATCGGCTCGATACACATCAATCCCGCGTAAGCCACGATCTCCCCAGCCACCTCGGCCACCACATAACGCCGGGTCTCGGGTTGGGCCAGCTCATCGAAAAACATCTGCAAAGGCCAGGCGTCCACCGGGAACAGCCGGCGCTCCAAGGCCTCAACGGCCGGGATGTCCGCCTCCGTCATCTCGCGGAGGGAAACCCCGGCGAGTTCCAGCTTGGGTGAGAGTTTCACAGTGTCCCTTCCCTCACAGTGCACGCTTCCTTGGCCCGGGGACCTGGGCGTCCGATTCCCGCAAATACAACGGTGTCGAGTCCAGCAGGGCCTGCCCGGCAGTGAGCTTGGCCAGGGCGAACTGGCCCAGCGAGGCCGCATCCGGTTGGGTGGCCGCGAAATCTTCATCCGCTGTGAGTACATCGGCGTACAAGCCGGCACCCGCGCCGAACACCGGCAAGTCAGGAAGTTCGGACGCGAAACCAACATGGGGGCCGTCCACGAGTTCCGGAAGCTGGCCCTCGGCCAGGGTGTAGCGGGCCCAGTAGACCTCCTTGCGCCGGGCATCGGTAGCCACAAGGAATTCGGGAGTCGCAGCGGTGGACTCCGCTACTTCAAGGGCGATGGCATCCAGGCTCATAACCCCGTACAACGGCTTGTCCCAGACGAAAGCGAGGGTGCGGGCGGTGGCAATGCCGGAACGCAATCCGGTGAAAGGACCCGGTCCCACACCAGTGACGATCGCATCGATGTCCGACCCGGTGACGCCCGCGCCGGCCAAGAGCTTCCCGATTCCGGGAGCCAGCACTTCGGCATGGCTTCGGGTGTCCTCCGTGGCGAAAGAATCCACCACGCTTTCCATGGCATCGTCGGAAATCAGGGCCGCACTGGCAACCGCTGAGGTATCAATGGCCAGTATCAGCATCAGTTGCCTTCCACCGGTGTTGTGTTTTCAAGGAGTTGCGGTACCTCGGCCCAGCGCTGACCGAAGCCACGGAAGATGATGGTGCGGGGTTCGTCGTCGTCATCGGTGTCAAAGCCCAGCACGTCCCCTGTGGTTGCTGAACTTTCCCCTGTGGTTGCTGAACCTTCCCCACCAAGAGGCCTGAGCAGGTCAACCTCCAGGCGGCTGTCCGAGAGGTGCTCCACCCGGTCCCGGCCCCACTCCACCACAGTGACCGCCGTGTCCATGGTGTTCTCAAGATCGATGTCGTCAATTTCCGCTGCCGAGTCCAACCGGTAAGCGTCAACATGGACCAGGTCCGGCCCGCCAGGCCTGGGGCCATCGGCAAGATTGGGGTGGATCCGTACCAGGACAAACGTCGGGGAGATGATGCCCGCACGGACTCCCAGCCCCTCGCCAAGTCCTTGGGTGAAAGTCGTCTTGCCCGCGCCCAGTTCGCCGGTCAGGACCAGGAGATCCCCAGCCTCAAGCACCCCACCCAAAGCTGCTGCGAGCGCGTGGGTCTGCTCCGCCGTCGTGACCGTAAGGGTGCGCTCCCACTGGGCTTCGCTCACAGGCCTGCCGTATCTGTTGCGTTGTGGTGGTCGGCCCGGGCGGGTAGCTCGTTGACGTAGGTGCGTGGCACACGGGGACTGATGCGCGTCACGATTTCGTAGTTGTTGGTTCCCGCTGCGGCCGCCCAGTCATCCGCGGTGGGACCACCGTGGGCACCGTTGCCGAACATGACGGCTTCAGCGCCTTTCAGGCCCGCCGCCTGTTCAGGGGACAGCGGTCCCAAATCAATTACCATCTGGTCCATGGCAATTCTGCCTACTACGGGGTAGTTGGTTCCGTCCACCCTTACAGGACCTCCAGTGGCGATGCGGGGGACACCGTCCGCGTAGCCCAGCGGCACCAGGCCCAGCGTGCTTTCCTGGCTGGTCCGGTAGTTGAGTCCATAGGAAACACCCTGGCCTGCGGGGACCTTCTTGCAGTTGGACAGCAGGGTCCGGACGGTCATGGCCGGATGCAGCCCAAGTTCCGCGGACGTTGCCCCGTCAAACGGGGACAACCCGTAGATCCCCAGGCCTACGCGGACAAGGTTGAAGTGTGTATCGGGGCGGGACAGTGCGGCAGGGGTGTTGGCAATGTGCCTGACCTCGGTATCCACGCCGGCGTCCTCTGCCATGGCGAGGGCTTCGCGGAACACAGCCAGTTGATCATCGGTTTCCGGGCGTTGCGGTTCGTCGGCTACGGCCAGGTGCGAGAATATCCCCACCACCCTCAGGAGCCCTTGGTCCTGGTACTCCATGGCCTGGCCCAGCAACTGGTCCCAGTCCTCAATGGTGCAGCCGTTTCGACCCAATCCCGTATCAACTTTGAGGTGCACACGCGCAGGCCGCTCCTGTTCGCGGGCTGCAGCTACCACGGCCTCGAGTTCCCAGCCGGAAATTCCGACGTCGAGGCCGGCGGCGACTGCCGCTTGGAAGTTACTTTCGCGGGTATGCAGCCAGGCCAGCAGCGGGGCATCGACTCCGGCGGCGCGCAAGGCGAGCGCCTCGGAAATGTGGGCGACACCCAGCCAGGCCGCTCCTGCGTCGAGTGCTGCCCGGGCAACCTGTACGGCCCCGTGGCCATAAGCGTCTGCCTTCACCACGGCCATGACAGCGGCCGGGGAGGCGATCCCCACGAACTGACGTACGTTATGCCGCACGGCGTCGAGGTCGATCACGGCGGAGCGTTCCAGCACCGCTGACTTTGCTATGGAGGCCCTCGACCCGATACCGATATCTGCAGCTGCTTCGTAAGTCACCCTAGAGATTCTAGTGCTGTCAGTGAACTCGGGTTAACTGCAGCGCCCGCCGGAACGGCAGAGGGGCGCTACTGGGCGTCAGACAGGTGGGCGATGGTGGCCCGTGCCCGCCGCTGGGCTTCCGCCGGGATGTCCTTCACGATCGGTTCCAGGAAGGCGAAGCGCCGTAGCCATTGACTCGACTGGCGCTCCTTCCGCGCGTTGGCGCGTTGCCACCAGTCAGCGATGTCGCCCCATCCCGGGGCTGCCAGTGAGCCGCCCACCTCCTGGACCGCCAAGGAGGCGCAAAGATTCGCGAACCGAAGCCTGTCCCCCAGCCTCCACCCTGCAAGGCACCCCACGATGAAGGCTGCCCCGAAACAGTCGCCCGCACCTGTGGGGTCGGACGCTGATACCGGCAGGGACGGCACCCATTCCTCTTCCCCGGTTTCCGAATCCACTGCCACCGCACCTTGGGGGCCGAGGGTTACCACTGCCACGGGAACCCGGTCAGCCAGCGAATACAGCGCTGCCCAAGGGTCTGCTTTGCCGGTGAACGCCATTGCCTCAGGGGCATTGGGCAGGAAAGCGTAGAAATTCCCCAACTGGTCCAGCCGGCGCTCTGACCACTGACCTGTGGGGTCCCAGCCCACCACGCCAAAGAGTTTGGTTCCCGCCTCCTTGGCTGAGAGCATCCATGGTTCCAGTTCCTCGCCCAGGTCAGCGACCGCGGCAAGCGCCTTGGGTGGCGTGCCGATGAGTTCGGAGGAACTGATCGGGGCGGGATGCCCGTGGGTGACCATGGACCGGTCCTGGTTCACGCACATGGATACCGTGACCGGTGAGTGCCAGCCGGGAACTCTTTGCGAGAGTGAGAGGTCAACGTGTTCCTGGCTTTCCAGGATCTGCCAGTTATAGTCGCCGTAGCCGTCGTCGCCGAAGGTTGCCGCGAGGTTGGTCCGTAAGCCGAGGCGTGCGGCAGCGATGGCCTGGTTGGCAACGCCACCGGGGCAGCTGCCCATGCCTTCGCTCCACACCTCCGTGCCGGGTTCGGGGGCGTGCGGGAGTCCGGTGAAGATGATGTCCTGGAAAACGGTTCCGGTCAGGAGGAGGTCGCACTGGTGGTCTCCGTCCGACCGTACGGCAGCCAGGGGGTCGAACCGTCGCTGGGGCATAGCGTCCATGCACGGCAGACTACGCTGCACGTACTGGGCTGCATAGACTCGGACCATGCGGCTCATGATCGCCGGTGGCGGCGGATTCCGGGTTCCACTTATATACCGGGCCTTGTGTGCGGGTCCTTTTGCCGGGTTGGTGGACCAACTTGTCCTCTTTGATGTGGACGGCGCACGCCTGGCCGCTATTGAGGCGGTACTCCGCGACATGCCCGCGGACCAAGGTTCCGCACCCGCCGTCGTGGTTTCAACAGACCTTGCGAAGGCACTCACGGGCACAGACATGGTGTTCGCCGCGATCCGCCCGGGCGGCACTGCCGGGAGGATCGCGGACGAACAAGTGCCCTTGGGGTTGGGGCTGCTTGGACAGGAGACCACCGGGGCCGGCGGCATCTCGTATGCGCTCCGCTCGATCCCCCGCATGCTGGAGCTTGCCCAAGCGATGCGTCGCCATTGCCCTGACGCGTGGCTCATCAACTTCACCAATCCTGCAGGCATGGTCACCGAAGCACTGGTTCCTGTCCTTGGGCGCAAGGTGATCGGTATCTGCGATTCCGCCGGTGGCTTGGTCCAGCGTGCTGCCCGCGCTGCTGGTGCGCCCCTTGAAGAAGGAACGCTCGACGGCGTGGGCTACTACGGGCTGAATCACCTGGGCTGGCTTTACCGGTTGGCGCCTGGTGGACGGGATCTGTTGCCGGGGCTGCTGTCCGATCACGCCGCTCTTGAAACCATGGAAGAGGGGCGGTTGTTCGGGCAGCACACTTTGGAAAAGCTCGGCTGCCTGCCCAACGAATACCTTTACTACTACTACCAAACCCCACAAGCCACCGAGGCCATCCGCGGACAGCGTGAAACGCGGGGCGCGTCCATCCACCACCAGCAAGAGTCGCTCTATCCGTCGCTCCTCCAGGATTCGCATCCTTATGGGCTCTGGGACTCTGCGCGACGCTCCCGCGAGGAAGGCTATCTGGCCGAGGCCCGGACGCACGGGGAGCAGCGCGACGAATCCGACCTCGCGGGCGGCGGCTACGAACGCGTTGCCCTGTCCGTCATGCGTGCCCTGTCCAGTGGCGGGACCGCCCAGTTGATCCTCAATGTGCCCAACTCGCCGGTGTTGCGTGCCGGGTCTACCGCCGAGGTGGCTGTTCCCGGGTTGCCGGCGGACGCCGTCGTCGAGGTTCCTTGCGAGGTGACGCCCGACGGCGCGTTGCCGCTTCCGCAGGACCGACCGGAGGGGCAGTTCCTCACCCTGATGCAACACGTTAAAGAGGTTGAGCGGCTGACGGTCCGTGCTGTGGTTGGCGGTGATCGTGAGGCCGCCGTACAGGCCTTCGCCGCGCACCCGCTGGTGGGTTCCGTGCCCTTGGGCGAGCAACTGCTGGCGGGGTACGAGGCAGCTTTTCCTGAGCTAAGCCAGTTGTGGACCTAGAGCTTCCTGTACATGACGTGGAGGCCCACCAAGCCGATCTCCGGGTGGTTGAAGGCCTCGGGAACCGTGGCCAGAATCTTGAACCCCATGGACTGCCACAACCACACGGCGCGAACGTTGCTTTCCACTACGGCGTTGTACTGCATGGAAAGGAAGCCTGCTGCCTTGGCTTCGCTCAGCGAATAAGCGCATAACGCCCGGGCGATGCCTTGCCCTGAGTTGTTGGCCCCCACCATGTATCCGGCGTTCGCAACATGGCTCCCACCTCCGGCTTGGTTGGCGTGGAACTCCCCTGTGCCCAGGATCTCACCGGTATCGTCATGCACCGCCACGAAGGTCTGTCCGGGAGCTTCCTTGTTCCACTTGGTCCTGGCTGCATCCTCTGTGGTGTCACGGTCCCAGGTGAAGGTCTCGCCGCCGCGGATCACAGGCTCCAGGATGGACCACATGCCGGGCCAGTCTTCCGGCATTGCTTTACGGACGTGGAAGTTTTGTTCTTGGCTCACAGCCGCCACGCTAGCAGCCTTGTCCACATAGCGGAGTTTGCTCGGCTTGGGACTCGAGCGCAGGAGTAGTGTTTTCTGCAGGGCAAAGCTGATTATTGCCGTGATCTTGAGGAGGACCGGGTGCCGTTGATCCGTCGTGTGGCGTTCCTGTCATTGCACACCTCCCCCATGGAGCAGCCCGGCGCGGGAGATGCGGGCGGAATGAACGTCTACGTGCGGGCCCTGGCCATGGCACTTGCCGAGTCCGGTGTGGAGGTGGAAATCTTCACGCGGTCCACGAAAGCCGGCCAGCCCGCCGTCGAGCATCCCGGCCCGGGTGTCTGCGTTCATAACGTCATGGCAGGCCCGCGCCGCAAAGTTCCCAAGGAAGAACTGCCGGCCCTCCTGCATCACATGGTGGAAGAGATCGACAAGATCCGCCACCAACAACTCCATGGCCGTTACGACGCCATCCATTCCCACTACTGGGTTTCCGGCGTTGCAGGGCTTGACTTGTCAGAGCTGTGGGGCGTTCCGCTGGTCCACACCATGCACACCATGGCGAAGGTTAAGAACCTCGTCCTGGAATCCGGTGAACGGCCTGAGCCAAGGCGCCGGGAAGAAGGAGAACAACGGATTGTTGACGGCGCCTCCCGGCTGGTGGCCAATACCCCTGCAGAGGCGGACGAACTGGTGTCCCACTACGGGGCTGACCTTGACCGGATTGACGTCGCGCCGCCCGGGGTTGACCTGAAAGTTTTCACGCCGTCGTTCCGGCGGAAGTCACGGTCCTTGCGGGGTGTCAGGCCTGACAGTTTCCATATCCTCTTCGCCGGGAGGATACAGCGACTCAAAGGCCCCCAGGTTTTCGTTAAGGCAGCCGGCATCCTTCGTCAACGAAGGCCTGACATCGATCTGGAAATGACCATTCTGGGTTCCCTCAGCGGAGCCAAGGACTTCAACCTCCAGCACTTTATTGAAGACGCCGGGCTGGCCGACGTCGTCACGCACCGGCCGCCAGTAGTGGCGCCGGAGCTGGCCAGTTGGTTCAGGTCCGCAGACGTGGTGGTGATGCCCTCCTTCAGCGAGTCTTTCGGGCTTGTGGCGTTGGAAGCACAGGCGTGCGGTACACCTGTAGTGGCCACCAACGTGGGCGGCCTCTCCCGTGCCATCTCGGACGGGCGGACCGGCCTGCTGGTGGACGGTCACGACCCCACCGACTGGGCAGATGCCCTCGAAGATCTTTACGACGACGTTCAAACCCGGGAGGACATGGGCCGGCTCGCCGCCACCCATGCCGAGTCCTTTGGATGGCAGCGCACTGCCGCCATCACCTTGGAAAGCTACCGGGAAGCTGTGGGCGGCCTGCTGGTTCCCCGGCGCTGAGTCTCCGCCGGGAACCGTTCCCGGGCTGGTAGATTGGCGCGCACAGCGTAAGCACCCCAGCAGCAGCATCCCCGCTGCGGGCAGAGCCGAAGGACAACGATGTCTGAAAACAAGATCCACAGCGATCTTGAAATTGCCCATAACGCCACCATGCTTCCCATTGAAGAGATCGCAGATCGCGCGGGCATCAATGTGGATGCCCTCGAGCTGTACGGACCGTACAAGGCCAAGATCAACACCTCCAAGCTGGTGCTCCCCCAAGGTAAGGCACCCGGCAAAGTAGTACTGGTCTCGGCCATGTCCCCCACCCCGGCAGGCGAAGGCAAATCCACCACCACCGTGGGACTGGCGGACTCCCTTGCCCGCGCCGGCCACAAAGTGATGATCGCACTGCGCGAGCCGTCCCTTGGTCCCATCCTGGGAATGAAGGGCGGGGCAACCGGCGGCGGTTACTCCCAAGTGTTGCCCATGGACGATATCAACCTGCACTTCACGGGCGATTTCCACGCCATCACCTCTGCCAACAACGCCCTCATGGCACTCGTTGACAACCACATTTTCCAAGGCAACCAACTCGGCATCGATCCCCGCCGCATGACGTTCAAACGCGTGCTGGACATGAACGACCGCTCGCTACGGGAAGTCATTATCGGGCTCGGCGGCCCCCTACAGGGAGTCCCTCGGCAAGACGGCTTCGATATCACCGTCGCCTCGGAAATCATGGCGGTCTTCTGCCTCGCCACCGACCTTGATGATCTTCGCGCACGGTTGGGACGCATCACCTTCGGCTACACCTACGATCGTGCCCCCGTCACCGTTTCGGACTTGGGCGTGGAGGGTGCGCTGACCATGCTCTTGAAGGACGCCATCAAGCCGAACCTCGTCCAGACCATTGCAGGCACCCCCGCACTGGTCCATGGCGGCCCCTTTGCGAACATCGCGCACGGCTGCAATTCATTGATCGCTACAAGCACCGCGATGCAGCTTGCCGACGTCGTGGTCACCGAAGCCGGGTTCGGCGCAGACCTGGGTGCCGAGAAGTATATGGACATCAAGGCCCGCATCGCCGAAGTGGCGCCGTCCGCCGTCGTGGTGGTTGCAACAATCCGCGCCCTCAAAATGCAGGGCGGCGTTCCCAAGGAGAACCTCGCCGAGCCTAATGTCGAAGCCGTTGCAGCCGGCGTCGAAAACTTGAAGAGGCACGTGGGCAACGTCGCGAAGTTCGGCATCGCCCCCATTGTTTCCATCAACAAGTTCGGAACCGACACTCCAGAGGAACTTGAGTGGTTACTCGCTTGGTGTACAGCAGAGGGCGTGGAGGCCGCCGTCGCTGATGTTTGGGGCCGCGGGGGCGGAGGCGACGGTGGTGACGAGCTCGCCGCCAAGGTCGCGGCGGCGTTGGATGCTCCGTCCAATTTCCATCATCTGTACCCGCTGGAACTCAGCGTTGAAGACAAGATACAGACGATTGTGCAGGAGATCTACGGGGCCGACGGCGTGGAGTTCTCGGTCCCCGCGCTCAAACGCCTTGCCGAGATCGAGAAGAATGGCTGGTCAAGACTCCCCGTCTGCATGGCGAAAACCCAGTATTCCTTCACCGACGATGCCTCCAGGCTTGGTGCGCCCAAAGGGTTCCGGGTGCACGTCCGCGAGCTGATTCCCAAGACGGGTGCCGGGTTCATTGTTGCACTGACCGGCGCGGTGATGACCATGCCCGGGCTCCCCAAGGAACCGGCGGCCATGCGCATGGACGTCGATGCTGATGGCAACCCCATGGGCCTCTTCTAACCTTCTCTCACATCCCAAGCCCTTCAACCCGATC
>NZ_JBLYIE010000007.1:41636-212709 GCF_048537125.1 Paenarthrobacter sp. PPS72
CTTCACCCCGATCCTCTCTCACTCCTTTAAGGAAAGTGAGCGAGCGTCGGTCCCAAGCCCGAGGGATCTGATAGAGCGTCGGGGATACGACAAACGCCCCCATACCGGAGTACGGGGGCGTTTGTCGTAGCGGGAGTGTTTAGCGCTCGATGTCGCCGCGAATGAAGGCTTCAACCTTGTCGCGGGCGAGGTCGTCGTTGAACTGCTCCGGCGGGGACTTCATGAAGTAGCTCGAAGCGGAAAGCAGCGGGCCGCCGATGCCGCGGTCCAGGCCGATCTTCGCGGCGCGGATGGCGTCGATGATCACGCCGGCCGAGTTCGGGGAGTCCCACACTTCGAGCTTGTACTCGAGGGAAATGGGAGCATCACCGAAGTTGCGGCCCTCAAGGCGGACGAAAGCCCACTTGCGGTCATCGAGCCACGCAACGTAGTCGGACGGTCCAATGTGGACGTCGTCCGCGTGCAGCTCAGCCTCGACGTTGGAGGTAACAGCTTGCGTCTTGGAGATCTTCTTGGACTCGAGGCGGTCGCGCTCCAGCATGTTCTTGAAGTCCATGTTGCCGCCGACGTTCAGCTGGTACGTGCGGTCCAAGGTGACACCACGGTCTTCGAACAACTTGGCCATGACGCGGTGCGTGATGGTGGCACCAATCTGGCTCTTGATGTCATCGCCAACAATCGGGACACCGGCTTCGGTGAACTTGTCCGCCCACTCCTTGGTGCCTGCGATGAAGACGGGCAATGCATTGACGAACGCGACACCGGCGTCAATGGCGCACTGGGCGTAGAACTTTGCGGCCTGGTCCGAACCCACGGGCAGGTAGCACACCATGACGTCAGCTTTGGATTCACGGAGCGCGGCGACAATGTCAACGGCTTCTTCCGAAGCCTCAACGATCGTCTCGCGGTAGTACTTGCCGAGTCCATCCAGGGTGTGGCCGCGCTGGACGGTCACACCGGTGGCGGGAACGTCGGCGATCTTAATGGTGTTGTTTTCGCTGGCACCGATGGCGTCTGCGAGGTCCAGTCCAACCTTCTTGCTATCGACATCGAAGGCAGCAACGAACTGGACGTCGTTGACGTGGTACTGGCCAAACTCGACGTGCATCAGACCCGGGATCGTGGCCTTGGGGTCAGCGTCGCGATAGTACTGAACACCTTGGACCAGCGATGCGGCGCAGTTACCTACGCCGACAATGGCAACACGAATCGGATGTGAAGACACGGAACTCCTTTTGAGAAATAACCTCAGGTGCCAGGCGCATCCCTGACTGAGTCCAGGGCACGGCTGAATGGCACGGCGCCATTCGGCGCACACTTGCATTGTAACCAACACAGCCGGGGCCGGTTTTGTTCCCCACCGGCCCCCGCTGTTTGTGTCAGTTCTTGAAGGCTACTTCTGTTCCCACAGATTGATGTCAGACTCGACGGCAAATTCGTCAATCGCCGTCAGCTCATCGGTGGTGAATTTCAGGTTGTTGATGGCGCTGAGGGTGTCCTCAAGCTGGGCAACGCTGGAAGCTCCAACCAGCGCAGAGGTCACAGGCGAGCCCTTGGGCTGATCGCGCAGGATCCACGCAATGGCCATCTGTGCGAGGGTCTGCCCACGCCGTTCGGCAATGGCGTTCAGGCCCCGCACGCGATCCAGTTTGTCTTCGGTCAGCGCAGACTCGGACAGGAACCGCTCCTTGGCCGCCCGGGAGTCAGCCGGCACACCGTTGAGGTACCGGTTGGTGAGCATGCCTTGGGCGAGCGGCGAGAAGGCGATGGAACCGGCGCCCACTTGGTCCAAGGCCTCGTACAGGTTGGGTGAGCCGTTCTCGGTCCACCGGTTCAGCATGGAGTAGCTGGGCTGGTGGATCAGCAGCGGCGTCCCAAGCTCCTTCAGGATCCGGGCAGCTTCGAGCGTCTGCTCAGGAGTGTAGGAGGAGATACCCGCGTACAGGGCCTTGCCGGAACGTACCGCGTAATCCAACGCGCCCATGGTCTCTTCCAGCGGAGTATCGGGATCGGGACGGTGGCTGTAGAAGATGTCCACGTAGTCCAGGCCCATGCGCTCCAGGGACTGGTCGAGGCTGGAGATCAGGTATTTGCGGGATCCCCACTCTCCGTACGGGCCGGGCCACATGTAGTAGCCGGCTTTGGTGGAGATGACCAGTTCGTCGCGGTACGGCTTGAAGTCGTCCTTCAGGTGACGCCCGAAGTTGGTCTCGGCCGAGCCGTCCGGCGGTCCGTAGTTGTTGGCGAGGTCGAAGTGGTTCACGCCGAGGTCGAAGGCACGGCGCAGGATGGCGCGCTGTTCATCGAAGCGTTTGTCGTCGCCGAAGTTGTGCCAAAGGCCCAGCGAGATGGCCGGGAGCTTGAGTCCACTGCGTCCGACGCGGCGGTAGGGCATGGTTTCGTAGCGGTTTTCCGCAGCCGAATAAGTCATACGTACCATCCTGCCACTGCACAAACCGGGGTGACGGCGCTGTCCGCTATGTGGGCGCCGTCACCCTCGATCGGCGGGCTTACTGGAGGCGCACGACGGCGGCGCTACCGCCGGGAAGCGTCAACGTCCCGTCTTCCAGGGCTGTTTCACCATCGGTGGCCAACAACACCGAACCGCTCAGCGGCGTCGCGAGTGCTTCGTCCCCGAAGTTGCAGACCACCCGGACCTTGCCGCGGGAGAACTGCAGCCAGTGTTCGTCGTCGTCGAACTCAACGGATGTTTCCCCGAAGCCGCCCTCTACCAACTCCGGAGTGTTCCGGCGCAGCTGTGCTAAATCCTTATACAACTGCAGCAGGCGCGCGTGGTTGCCTGTGCCGGCTTCGTCCCACTTGAGCTTGGAGCGCCGGAACGTTTCCGGGTCCTGCGGGTCAGGAACAACGGCAGGATCCCATCCCATGCGTTCGAATTCCTTGATCCGTCCCTCCGCCGTAGCCTTGCCAAGTTCAGGCTCCGGGTGCGAGGTAAAGAACTGCCACGGCGTGGAAGCCCCAAACTCCTCACCCATGAACAACATGGGCGTGAAGGGGGACGTCATAGTCAGGACAGCACCGATGGCCAGCTTTCCGTACGACAACGATGCAGTGAGCCGATCACCCGTTGCACGGTTGCCGATCTGGTCGTGGTTCTGCAGGCACACCACAAGCGCGGACGGGTGGGCGAGGTCGTGCCTGATGGGCCTGCCATGGTGCCGCTCCCGGAAGCTGGAGTAGCTGCCATCATGAAGGAAGCCGTGTTCCAAGACCTTCGCCAAGACGGCAAGCGAGTCAAAGTCCGCGTAGTAGCCGGTGGTCTCCCCGCTCAGGTTGACGTGTACGGCGTGGTGGAAGTCGTCGCTCCATTGGCCTTCGAGCCCGTAACCGTTGTCCTGGCGAGGGTAAATGAGCCGCGGGTTGTTCAAATCCGATTCCGCGATCATTGTCCGGGGAATGCCCGTCTCTGCCTCGATCTCGTCCCCCAGCGCCCCGAACTCCTCAAGGATGTGCACGGCCCGCTCATCGCGCAAGGCATGCACGGCATCGAGACGGAGACCGTCCACATGGTAGTCCCTGAGCCACATCGCCGCATTTTCCAGGATGTAGCGGCGAACATCGTCGGAGCCGGGTCCGTCAAGGTTGACCGAATCACCCCACGTGTTGCCCTCACCGGATTTCAGGTAGGGCCCGAACTTAGGCAGGTAATTGCCGCTCGGCCCGAGGTGGTTGTACACAACGTCCTGTATGACTCCGAGCCCGGCAGCATGGGCAGCATCCACGAAACGCTGGTACGCCTCGGGGCCACCATAGGGTTCGTGCACGGCATACCAAAGGACACCGTCGTAGCCCCAGTTGTGGACACCGTTGAAGCCGTTGACCGGCAACAGCTCGATGAAGTCGATGCCAAGGTCCACCAGGTAGTCCAGTTTCCCCACGGCTGCATCCAGGGTGCCTTCGGGGGTGAAGGTACCCAAATGCATCTCGTAGATCACCGCACCCTTGAGGCTCCGCCCCTTCCATCCACTGTCCTTCCACTCATGGGTGGACGGATCAAAGGTTGCAGACAAACCGTGGACACCGTCCGGCTGCCTCCGCGAGCGGGGATCGGGAAACGGTCCCTCCCCGTCCACGATGTAGCCGTACCGCACAGCGTCGCCCTCCTGTGCCACCACATCAGCCGGCGCGCGCCACCAACCCGTGGCGGCGGCGTCGTGCTGTTGTTCCATGGCGTATTCCCGGTCTCCGGCAAGCAGCCGAACAGAATCGGCGTTCGGGGCCCAGACGTCATAACGGTTTTTTCCAGCAGCATGCTCCAGCATCAAGCTCCCCTGTCCGTGTTTTAGCGTGCCTTGCAGTGACGGTGTTGGTGGTCCTGTGAGTGGACAGCCCTGTGAGAGGGACGGCCCTGTGAGTGGGACGGCCCACCCCTCAGGACCGTCAATCGATCAGTCCGTGGGTACCAGCAGGGCCACCGGGTAGTGCTCCAGCAAGGTGCCAACCGGGACAGTACCGGCCCCATACGTGGCACCCGTAAGTTCATCCCGGCAGTTCACTGTCAGCTCGATGGACGTGTCCCGCCAGCCGCCTTCACTCGCCAAGCGCTTGGGCAGGCGAGTAGCAACAGTGAGTGCTCCGCGACGGTCTGCTCCGCGATCGAAAGCCACTACGTGCCCGGCCGCTGCCCCTTGCGCCGCGACCGGAAGGTAACCGGCGAATAGCTCAGGCCTGTCCCGGCGCAGCCTCAGCGCGCGTGAAACCACCAGTAGTTTGGCTGATTCATCCGTGAACGCGGGCTTGGCGCCGTTGTCCAACGCTGCCAGCGCGGCGATGCGGGCTTGGAAGTCCACCGGCCGGCGGTTGTCGGGGTCGGTCAACGAACCGTCCCTGAATTCCGTCCCTTGGTAGACGTCCGGGACGCCTGGCATAGTCAGCTGGATCAGTTTGGCCGACAGCGAGTTGGACGTCCCGTAAGGCTCGAGTTCGTCCACGAAGTTGGCAACGGCGGCGGCAACCTCCGGAACGTCGAAAACGGCGTCGACGGCGGCAGCCAACTGGCGCTCGAACTCTTGGTTTGGGTCCGTCCAGTTGGTGGAATTTCCGGCTTCGCGGGCCGCTTTCAATGCGTAGGACTGCAACCGTTGGCGGTCTGCGGGCCACGCGCCCACGATCGATTGCCACACCAGGGCGGAGAGGGGGCCATCGGGGATGGGCGCGAGTTCCTGGACAGTGCCCAGGAAAAGTTCCCATTCCGGTACTGCCTCGGAGATGACCGAGATCCTGGCCCGTGCGTCCTCGCTCCGCTTGGTGTCGTGGGTGCTCAGCGTTGTCATGGACAGCGGCAACAGCTGCTGCCTGCGGGCCATGCGCTCATGGAAGACTCCACTGGGAATCGAGAATTCCGTGGGATCGGCGCCAACCTCCGTCAGTGACCCAAGCCGGGTGTAGCGGAAGAACGCGGTGTCTTCCACCCCCTTCGCCATCACCATGCCGGACGTCTGCTGGAAACGCTGGGCCAGGAGGCTGGACTCATCCAACAAGAGCGGCTGGAGCCTGCTGAGGACCACCGCCAGGTCAGGGCGCTCCCTGGCGGCATTTTCCACGGATTCTACAAGCGTCTTTCCGCCGTAGGGCAGATAGGTCCTGTAGATGGGGAAGCAGCAAATGACTTCGGCGATGGCGTCGGCCACCTTGCCGAACGGCAGCTCCAAGGATTCAGGCACCAGCCGCGCAAGCCGCAGGATCTCCGAACGCAAGATGCCATCGGCGATCCGGCGCTTGGTCGCATGGATCATCTCGTGGTAGTCAGCCGGAGCATCCGCATTCCGAAGACGGGCGTCAAGGGAATTCAGGTACTCCTCCGCAGCCGGGTCCACAAAGAGACGGTCAACATCGGCCAAGGCGTCATACCCGGTGGTGCCTTCGCAATCGAAGGTGTCCGGCAACTGCTCCCCCGGTTCCAGGATCTTCTCCACCAGGAGGTAAGCACCACCTGTCGCTTCGCGCAGCCTGGCGAGGTAGCCCTCAGGGTCGGCGAGCCCGTCCGGGTGGTCGATCCTCAGGCCGTCCACCAATCCTTCACGGAACCAGCGAACGATCTCCTCATGGGACTCGTCAAAGACCCAGGGAACCTCGACGCGAACTCCCGCCAAAGTGTTCACTGCGAAGAACCGGCGGTAGTTCAAGTCGGCGTCGGCTCGACGCCAGCCAACCAACTCGTAGTGCTGCCGCGCATGGATCTCGCGGGGGCTGTCCCCGGACGCATAGCTGCCATCGGCCAGCGGGAAACTGTGATCGTAGTAGCGCATTTCGCCGTCCACGATCTTGAGCTCGTCAAGGTCGTCGTCACTTCCAAGGACCGGGATGCGGATCTTTCCCCCGCCGAAGTCCCAGTCGACGTCGAAAGCCCCGGCATATTTTGAACCGCGGCCTTCCTTCAGCAACTGCCACCACCAGGCGTTCTGTTTTGGCGAGGCAACGCCCATGTGGTTGGGCACGATGTCGGCCAGGATTCCCAGGCCCTTGTCCTTCGCCGCCTTGGAAAGGGCGGCAAGTCCTTCGGGGCCTCCCCTTGAGGGATCCACAGTGGAGGGATCAGTCACGTCATAGCCGTGATCGGACCCCTTTTCCGCGGTCAGGATTGGTGAAACGTAGACCCAGTCGATTCCCAAGGACTGTAGATATCCCGTGAGCTCAGCCGCGTCCTGCAACGTGAAGCTCGGGCGAATCTGAAGACGATATGTAGAGACCGGGGTTCTCATGCGTCCGACTCCTTTGCTTCACCTTCATCGACTTCGCCCGCAGGCGCAGCGCCCTTGTAATCGAACGGCAATGACGTCACTGCAGGGGCGGTGATGGACGCCGTTTCGGGAGTGCTCGTCTGGGTCAGCGCAGCAAGGGAAGCTGCCACGGAGTGGTCGGGTTCAATTTCCGGTGTGCTGTGGGCCCGGAGTACCACCAATGACTTGCCACCGACCATCAGGATCTGGTCGGGCTTGATGACACCTGCTTCCGCACCTTCTCCGGCGGTATCGATCATGACATCCCAAGCGGGCGCATACTCATCGGAAGGAATCCGGAAGCCTACCTCGTCCTGGTCGGCGTTGAAGTACAACAGGAAGTTGACGTCGGTGATGCGGCGGCCTTGTGTATCGCGGCCATGGATGCCGTCACCGTTGAGGAACACGCCAACGGAGCGTCCCAAGGCTTCGTCCCAATCGGACGGCGTCATGGTGCTGGCGTCGGCATCCAGCCATACGATGTCCGGGAGCCGCTCACCCTCGCCACGCAGGACAGGACGCCCGTCGAAGAAGCGGCTGCGACGCAGGCTGGGGTGTTTGGCCCGAAGTGCGCTGACTGCTGCTGTGAACTCGATCAGGGGTTGGTCCACATTGTCCCAGTTGATCCACGTGAGTTCTGAATCCTGGCAGTAGCCGTTGTTGTTGCCGTTCTGCGTGCGGCCAAGCTCGTCACCGTGCAGGAGCATGGGAACACCTTGGGACAGGAACAGCGAGGCAATAAAGTTACGCTGCTGGCGTGCCCTCAGGCCAAGGACCGTGGGATCATCCGTGGGTCCTTCCGCACCGCAATTCCAGGAACGGTTGTGGGATTCGCCGTCGTTGTTGCCTTCGCCGTTGGCCTCATTGTGCTTCTCGTTATAGGACACGAGGTCGGCCAGCGTGAAGCCATCGTGGGCGGTGACAAAGTTGATCGAGGCCACGGGACGCCGCCCCGAGTGTTCGTAAAGATCCGCCGAGCCGGTCAGCCGGGAAGCAAACTCGCCCAAGGTGGAAGGTTCTCCGCGCCAGAAGTCACGGACCGTATCGCGGTATTGGCCGTTCCACTCCGTCCATTGCGGAGGGAAGTTGCCCACCTGATAGCCGCCGGGACCGACGTCCCACGGCTCGGCAATGAGCTTCACCTGGGAGACCACCGGGTCCTGCTGGATGAGTTCAAAGAACGTGGAGAGTTTGTCCACGTCATAGAACTCACGAGCCAGCGTGGAGGCGAGGTCGAAGCGGAAGCCATCAACGTGCATCTCCGTGACCCAGTAGCGCAAGGAGTCCATGAGCAACTGGAGGGAGTGCGGGCTACGGACATTGAGTGAGTTGCCCGTGCCGGTGTAATCCATGTAGTACTTCTGGTCGTCTTCCACCAGGCGGTAGTACGCGGAGTTGTCGATGCCCTTGAAAGACAGCGTGGGTCCAAGGTGGTTTCCCTCGGCCGTGTGGTTGTACACGACGTCGAGGATGACCTCGATACCGGCGGTGTGCAGCGCCCGCACCATGGCCTTGAAGTCCTGGACCTGCTGCCCGGTGTCACCCTTGGAGCTGTAGCTGTTGTGGGGTGCAAAGAAGCCGATGGTGTTGTAGCCCCAGTAATTGTTCAGGCCCTTGTCCTGCAGGATGCCATCATTGACGAACTGGTGCACCGGCATCAGCTCGATCGCCGTGATCCCAAGCTTCTGGAGATGGGAAATAACTGCCGGGTGGGCGACGCCGGCATAGGTGCCGCGCTGTTCCTCGGGCACCTCAGGGTGCAGCTGGGTGAGGCCCTTGACGTGTGCCTCGTAGATCACGGACTTGTGGTACGGAATGCGCAGGAGCTTATCGCCGTCCCAGTCGAAGAACGGATTGATGACCACGCCCAGCATCATGTGCGGCGCGGAATCCTCGTCGTTACGGGAATCCGGGTCCCCCATGTTGTACGAGAACAGGGACGGGTCCCAATCGATCTGCCGGTGGATGGCCTTGGCGTAAGGATCCAGCAGCAGTTTGTTGGGGTTGAAGCGTTGGCCGGAGTCGGGGTCGTAGGGACCGTGCACCCTGTAGCCGTACTTCTGTCCCGGTTGGACCTGCGGCAGGTAACAGTGCCATACGTAACCATCGACCTCGGTAACTTCTACGCGGACTTCCCCGCCGTCGTCGTCGAAGAGGCACAATTCCACTTTTTCGGCCTTCTCGCTAAACAGCGCGAAGTTGGTGCCGGTGCCGTCAAAGGTGGCACCCAGCGGATAAGCCGATCCAGGCCAGACTTCCATGCGTTCTCCTCTTGATGATGCGAACAACTGTTGCAAGCCTACTCATGACGCCGACACCGACAGTAACCTTACGGTCTTGTTCGGTCGTATTCCGCGCTGAGCGAACCAATAACGCGAGGTAAAGCCGCCGCAATTGCCGAGGCTGTAAGCGGTCCCCCCTCGAAATCTGCCGATGCCAGAGATCCGGCGCGGCCGTGGACGCTAGCAGCGACCGCGGCCAAGGCAGCCCAGCTGTCAGCAGGCTCCAATCCCAAGGAGGCATATGCGCCGTCGTCGTCTCTGATGGACTCCGCGGCCTGGGCCAACAGGCTGCCCAGAACACCGGCCAGGACATCGCCGCTGCCTGCAGTTGCCATCCAGGCGGTGCCTTCGGATTGGCTGAAGAGAACGCCCGACGGCGAGGACACCAGTGTGGTGGCGCCCTTCAGGAGCACTGTGGCGCCGGTTTGTTCGGCCGCTTGCCGCACGAAGTGCAGCGGCCGGGATTCGACGTCGTCGCGGGTCACCTTCACTTCCCCCGTTGTAGGAAGAGAGTTCAGCAACATGGCCAGTTCTCCGGCGTGGGGTGTCAATATCCAATGAGCGGGGCAGCGGTCCGGCAAAAGGCTCAAGGCTCCGGCGTCTACCACCACGGGTAATTCCTGGGCGAGGGCCGAGGCGCCAGCCTCCCTTGCCCGCTGCAATTGTTCCTCACCATCAACCCCGGACCCCAGCAACCACGCTTGGACGCGGCCCGGATGATCCGTTTCCCACAAGGCTTCCGGGGTTCGGGCAAGCACCAGTTGTGCCGCGGATTGGGGCCCCAGATAGCGCACCATGCCCACTCCGGACAAGGCCGCCGCATGAACACACAAAGTAGCCGCCCCCGCAAAACGCGCTGAACCCGCAACAACTCCAAGGACGCCCCGGGAGTATTTCTGGGCTCGCCGGCCGGGACTGGGCAGCAAAGCGCCAAGCGCTGAAGCAGTGAGCCGACGAAGCTCCGGGCTGTTGCTTTTCAAGGACTGCTCGATACCTATGGGTACCAGCTCCACACGCCCGGCGCAGCCCTCACCCGGGTCGGCCAGGAGCCCTGCCTTGATGCCGCCAAACGTCACGGTGACGTCCGCGTCCAGCACGGGCCAATGCACTTCGCCGCTATTGGCGTCCACTCCACTGGGGAGGTCGCAGGCGATCACCAGAGGTGGACGAAGCTCTTGAAGCGACGCTACCAATTCCGCAGAGGCCTCCCGGAGTCCCCCGCGGGCGCCGGTCCCGAGCAACGCATCAATAACGACGTCGCCGCCTGCTGACAAGACTGCGAGCTCCTCGGCGTTTGAGGCCTCCAGCTGAACGACACGCCCGCCTGCTGCCTCGAAAGCAGCCAGCGCCTCCGGATGTACTTCAGCCGCGGCGAGTACCGCCGTCGTGCGCATTCCCCGACGGGCCAGCAAAGCCGCTGCAAAGAGGCCATCACCGCCGTTGTTGCCTTTTCCGGCCAGCACCGTGACACTCGCGCCTGCAAGTTTTCGCCTGCTTTTGACCTCGCGGGCCACTGTTTGGGCCAGCCCGTAAGCTGCCCGTTGCATGAGAACAGCGCCCTCACCGGAATCCAGGAGCGGCTGTTCCGCATCCCTGATCTGTTGTCCGGTGAAGGCGCTGATCATTGCTTATAAAGTCCGTTTAGCCCTCGGCGAGGACAGACGCCGTGGCGATGCCGCCGTCGTGACTCATGGACAGGTGCCAGCGCTTGACGCCCTTGGCCTCAGCCACGGCCAGCACCGTCCCTTTGACCTGAACTGTGGGTCCGTTCTCGTCAAGGCCGATCCAGCAGTCCTGCCAGTTCATGCCCGCCGGAGCGCCCAGCACCTTGGCCACAGCTTCCTTGGCAGCAAAACGGGCAGCCAAGGACCGGGTGTTGAGTTCCCGCTCGGCAGGTACAAACAGACGGTCCCGGAGTCCCGGCGTCCGTTCCAGCTGCCGGCCGAACCGTTCGATGTCTACGACGTCTACGCCAATGCCAACAATCATGGCGTTATTCTACGGTCACGCTCTTGGCCAGGTTACGCGGCTGATCGACGTCGTAACCCTTGGCGCCTGCGAGTTCAGCGGCAAAGATCTGCAGCGGAACGGTGGTGAGCAACGGCATCAGCAGCGTGGGGGTCTCCGGTACGTAGAAGACGTGCTCTGCGTAATCCTTGACCGACTCGTCGCCTTCTTCAGCGATGACCAATGTACGGGCACCACGCGCGCGGACTTCCTGGATGTTGCTTACTACCTTGGAGTGCAGGGAGTCGCGTCCACGCGGGGACGGCACAACAACGAAGACCGGCTGGCCGTCGTCGATCAGGGCGATCGGACCGTGCTTGAGCTCGCCGGCGGCAAAGCCTTCAGCGTGGATGTAGGCAATTTCCTTGAGCTTCAAGGCACCTTCAAGCGCAACCGGGTAGCCAACGTGGCGGCCCAGGAACAGGACGGACTTCTCGTCCTTCATGCTGCGGGCGAGCTCACGCAGGGGTCCTGCGTTGTCCAGGATCTTTTGGATCTTGGCCGGGATCTTGTTCAGGTCCGCGAGGACATCCTTGATCTGGCCGGAGAAGATGTTGCCGCGAAGCTGGGCCAGGTAGAGACCCAGCAGGTAGGCAGCGGTAATCTGCGCCAGGAATGCCTTGGTGGAAGCAACGGCAATTTCCGGACCGGCGTGCGTGTAGAGCACTGCGTCGGATTCACGCGGGATGGTTGAACCGTTGGTGTTGCAGATGGAGATCGTCTTTGCGCCCTGCTCGCGGGCGTAACGGACAGCCATCAAAGTGTCCATGGTTTCGCCCGACTGGCTGATCGAAACCACCAGCGTGTTGGAGTCAACGATGGGGTCGCGGTAGCGGAACTCGTGCGCGAGCTCAACCTCGGTGGGAATCCGGCACCAGTTTTCGATCGCGTACTTGGCTACGAGACCGGCGTAAGCTGCGGTACCGCAAGCCAGCACGATAATCTTGTCCACCTGCTTGAGGAGCTCGGGATCGATGCGGACTTCGTCAAGGGTGAGCTTGCCGTTGAGGTCCGAGCGGCCCAGGAGGGTCTGAGCGACCGCGTCCGGCTGGTCGTGGATTTCCTTCTCCATGAAGGAGCTGAATCCGCCCTTTTCAGCCGAGGCCGGGTCCCAGTCAACGTGGTATTCCTTGCCTTCGGCAGGGGCGCCGAAGAAGTCGGTGATCTCCACGGACTCCGCGGTGATGGTGACAATCTGGTCCTGTCCCAGTTCCACGGCACGACGGGTGTAGTCGATGAAGCCGGAAACGTCGGAGCCGAGGAAGTTCTCGCCGTCGCCCAAGCCCACTACCAGCGGGGAGTTGCGACGTGCGGCCACGACGACGTCGGGCTGGTCCGCATGGACTGCGAGGAGGGTGAACGCGCCTTCGAGTCGCTGGCAAGCCAGGCGCATCGCCTCGGTGAGGTTGCCGCCGTCGCCATTGAGCTGGGTCCGGAAGATGTCGCCGATAAGGGCGGCAGCAACTTCGGTGTCGGTTTCCGATTCGAAGGTGACGCCCTTGCCCAGGAGTTCCTGCTTGAGCTCAGCGAAGTTCTCAATGATGCCGTTGTGAATTACGGCCAGCTTGCCGCCGTCGGACAGGTGCGGGTGTGCGTTACGGTCGGTGGGTCCGCCGTGCGTAGCCCAACGGGTATGGCCGATGCCGGTGAGGGACTCCGGAACGGGACTTGCTTCCAGTTCTGCGATCAAGTTGCTCAGCTTGCCGGACTTTTTACGGGACGAGATGGTCCCATCAGCGACTACTGCGACGCCGGCGGAGTCATAGCCGCGGTATTCCAGACGGCGCAGCCCTTCCACCACAACGTCAAGAGCACTGTACCCAGCTGCCTTGCGAGACGAATTGCCAACATAGCCTACGATTCCACACATGGGTATAAGCCTAGCGGCTAGTGCAAACAACTGACGTGGGACATCCCCTCTCCAGCCCCTCCTCGCGCGAGACCCCGCTCTCATAATTCACCTGCTGGTCGTCGTGCATTTCCTGATCCGCCCCGCGAAGGGCAGAATCATGAGCGTGACTTTGCAACGCACCGAAGCTAACGGCGACGGCGCTTCCCCGTTTGTAGAGCTGGACCGTCAAACGTGGTCCCGGCTTGCAGCGCAGATGGAGCAGCCCCTCAACGAAGAGGACATTTTCCGTCTCCGCGGACTCGGCGACCCCTTGGACATGAAGGAAGTCCGGGAGGTTTACCTCCCGCTCTCACGCCTCCTGCACCTTTACGTCGAGGCATCCCACCAGCTCCACGCAGCCACCACAACCTTCCTGGGCGAGCAGACCCAGCGGACGCCGTTCGTGATTGGTGTGGCCGGTTCAGTTGCGGTTGGCAAGTCCACCATCGCCCGCGTGCTCCGTGAGATGCTCCGGCGCTGGCCCGGAACTCCCAACGTGGAACTCATCACCACCGACGGCTTCCTCTACCCCTTGGCCGAGCTGAAGCGCCGGCACCTGCTGGAGCGAAAGGGATTCCCGGAGTCTTACGACCGCCGTGGACTTCTTCGCTTCGTCTCGGAAGTCAAAGGCGGCGCCGAGGAAGTCCGCGCCCCTTGGTACTCCCATGTCACCTACGACATCGTCCCTGGCAAGGAAGTGGTGGTGCGTCGCCCCGATGTCCTGATCGTTGAAGGCCTTAACGTCCTGGCGCCCGCCCGTCCGCGCATGGACGGCAAACAAGGACTGGCCGTCAGCGATTTCTTTGATTTCTCCATTTACGTCGATGCCAAAACCTCCTACATCGAGGAGTGGTACGTGGACCGTTTCCGGAAGCTGCGCACCACGGCATTTGCCCAGCCTGAGTCCTACTTCCATCGTTACGCCACGCTCTCTGACGACGACGCAGAATCAACGGCACGCGGCATTTGGAAACGCATCAACGAGCCAAACCTTGAGGAGAACGTGCTGCCGACCCGCGGACGTGCACAATTGGTACTGACCAAGGACGCAGACCACTCCATCCGCCGCATGCTCCTACGGAAGGTCTAGCGTGGCCAATCCCCAAGCGATGCCGAGCCGACGGGTTTTCGCGAGCCTACTGACTGCTGGTGCATCAATGGCGGCCCTTGCCGCTTGCACGCCAGAGAACCCCGCCCCGTCTCCGGTGGCCGCCAACGCAGCCAGCGGGGTCCCCTCAGCTTCGGCTTCCCCAGCCACACTCGGCGCCGCGGCTTCTGAAGCTGCAACCATTGCCCCCGCTGAACCTGAGCCCAGCGCAATTCCCTCCAGCGCTGCCCCCTCGCACTCCGTTTCTACGCAGCATTCGCTGACGGATCCTGCTAGCCCTTGGGTTGTGGTCAACAAGCACCGGCCTTTGGCTCCCCAGGACTTCGTTCCCGCAGATTTGGTTCAGCCGGGAGTACGGCTCGCCGTCAGCGGCGAAGCGGCTCTGCTTAACAGCACGACGGCGGCCGCTGCCGAAAAGATGTTCGGCGCTGCGGCCTCGGAGGGCGTTATTATGACGTTGGCCTCCGGCTACCGTTCCTATTCCACCCAGGTAGCTACTTACAACGGGTATGTCGCGAGTACCGGTCAGGCGGCCGCAGACCGGGCTTCAGCCCGTCCGGGCCACTCCGAGCACCAGACAGGCTGGTCCTTCGACATTGGCGATGGCGCTGGCGCCTGCAGCTTCCAGCCTTGCTTCGCGGAGCAACCCGCCGCCGTGTGGGCCAAAGCCAATGCGCACAAGTTCGGCTTCGTGGTTCGGTATCCGTGGATGTTCCACGACACCACCGGGTACTTCTACGAGTCCTGGCACTTGCGCTACATCGGCGTGGAGGCAGCCACGGATATGTCCGCTCGCGGCATTGCAACCATGGAAGAGTATTTCGGGCTCGAAGCAGCACCCGACTATCTCTAGAACCCCTTGAACACTGAGGCCCGCTCCCCTGCTTCTACTCAAGCAGGAGTGCGGGCCCAAAAGTGTGCGCTTTCCTAGACTGCCATTTCGCTCGGGGCGCCCAAACGGTCCTTGACCACGGCAGCAAGACCCTTGCAGACGCGCTCGGCTGTTTCCATATCGGCGGCCTCCACCATAACGCGTACCAGAGCCTCAGTGCCCGAAGGGCGGAGCAGCACACGGCCGGTCTCCCCCAATTCAAGCTCGGCTGCGGCAACGGCTGCAGCGACGCCCTCGTCCGTGGCGGCCCGGGCCTTGTCAACGTCCTTGACGTTGATCATCAGCTGCGGAAGCTTGGTCATTGCACTGGAGAGGTCCTTCAGGCTCCGGCCTGTCAGGGCAACCTGGGCGGCAAGCTGAAGTCCGGTCAGGACACCATCACCCGTAGTTGCGAAGTCCGAGAAGATCACGTGGCCGGACTGTTCGCCACCAAGGTTGTACCCGCCGTCGCGCATTTCTTCCAGGACGTAGCGGTCACCTACGCCGGTCTCGCGGATGGTGATGCCGGCATCGCGAAGGGCGATCTTCAGGCCAAGGTTGCTCATGACCGTGGCCACCAGGATGTTGTCCTTGAGCTTTCCGGCTTCCTTGAGTGCCAGGGCCAGGATCGCCATGATCTGGTCGCCGTCCACTTCGTTGCCTTCGTGGTCAACGGCCAGGCAGCGGTCGGCGTCGCCGTCGTGCGCTACGCCAAGGTCCGCGCCATGCTTGACCACAGCTTCCTTCAGCGGGCCCAAGTGGGTGGAGCCCACGCCGTCGTTGATGTTCAGACCGTCCGGCTCTGCGCCGATCACCACGACGTCCGCGCCGGCGTCCTTGAAGACCTGGGGTGAACAACCGCTCGCTGCACCATGGGCGCAGTCGAGGACAACCTTCAAGCCTTCCAGGCGCTTGGGGAGCGTGCCCAGCAGGTGCACGATGTACCTGTCCTCAGCGTCCGAGAACCGTTGGATGCGACCGACGTCGGCACCTACCGGGCGCTGCGGCTCTTTGCCCAGCTGCGCCTCGATGGCGTCCTCAACATCGTCCGCAAGCTTCTGCCCGCCTCGGGCAAAGAACTTAATCCCGTTGTCCGGCGCCGGGTTGTGGGAGGCCGAGAGCATGACTCCAAAGTCGGCGTCGAGATCCGCAACCAAGTAAGCCGCTGCGGGAGTGGGGAGCACGCCGGCGTCGTAGACGTCGATACCGGAGCTGGAAAGCCCGGCCTCGACGGCCGCGGCAAGAAACTCGCCGCTGGCCCTGGGGTCCCTCGCGACGACGGCGCGCGGCCGCTTGCCATCGGTTGTGCGGTCATGGCCGAGTACGACGGCGGCTGCCTGCGCGAGCTGCATAGCCAGTTCGGCGGTGAGCAATCCGTTCGCGAGACCGCGGACGCCATCTGTTCCAAATAATCTAGACATCGGGTCAAGTTTAGACGACGACAGGACAGCACTGGTTCAAGTGGGTCCCGGAAGGTCATAAGCTGCCCTTTTAATGGCCCCTTCTTAGCTTCTGAAACGACGAAAGCCCGCCCCGCCGAGGTGGCGGAGCGGGCAATCGAGTAAGCGTGGATTAACGCTTGGAGTACTGCTGAGCCTTGCGTGCCTTCTTGAGGCCGGCCTTCTTACGCTCGATGACGCGGGCGTCACGGCTAAGGTAACCGGCCTTCTTGAGGGTGGCGCGGTTGTTGTCGACGTCGATCTCGTTCAGCGAGCGAGCAACACCGAGGCGCAGGGCACCGGCCTGGCCGGAGATGCCACCGCCGTGGATACGGGCGATGACGTCGTAGGCGCCTTCGAGATCAAGGATCTTGAAGGGCTCGTTGACATCCTGCTGGTGCAGCTTGTTCGGGAAGTAGTTGTCCAGCGTGCGGCCATTGATGGTCCACTTGCCGGAACCCGGAACAACGCGAACGCGTGCAACGGCTTCCTTGCGGCGGCCAACAGCTGCGCCGGCAACGGTCAGTGCCGGGCGCTCCTTCTTGGGCGCATCTTCAGCAGATGTGCTTTCAGAGGTGTAGCTGGTGAGGGTTTCCTCAGCCTCGACGGCTTCGGCGGTCAGTTCTTCGTTCTGAGCCACGGTTCTCCTTGTAATGAAAAGTTGGTTGGTGGCCAGGACTACTGGGCGACCTGGGTGATTTCGAAAGTCTTAGGCTGCTGTGCAGCGTGGGGGTGCTCCGGGCCTGCGTAGACCTTGAGCTTGCCCAGCTGCTGAGCGGCGAGGGAGTTCTTGGGGAGCATGCCCTTGATGGCCTTCTCAACAGCGCGAACCGGGTTGGATTCCAACAGCTCGGCGTAGTTGACGGAGGTCAGGCCGCCCGGGTAACCGGAGTGGCGGTATGCGCGCTTCTGCTCCAGCTTGGCGCCGGTGAGGGCAACCTTTTCAGCGTTGATGATGATGACGAAGTCGCCCATGTCCATGTGGGACGCAAAGGTCGGCTTGTGCTTTCCGCGCAGCAGTGTTGCGGTCTGGCTGGCAAGACGACCAAGGACAACGTCGGTGGCGTCAATGACGTGCCACTGGCGGTTGATATCGCCGGGCTTCGGGGTGTACGTACGCACGGTTTTGCCTCGTTCTTGTTCTGGCGTTCATGTTTTAGGCGACACGCAGTGAGGCGTGTACCTACTATGTATGCGCTACCGGAGCAGAGGTGAGGGCTCTATGTACCAGTTATCCCAAGATCCCGATATGCCTCAGGAGTTAGCGATCCTGCAACTGGATCCCCCGCAAGGCATGTGTCATCGAGATAGGACACGCACAACGACTCTAAACAATACCGTCACTAGGGCGTCCGGGTCAAAATGGGGTAACCGCCCCTCGGGGTAGCGCACCTTACTAAGGGAGAAACATGACCGATGGCCCGGGCGTCCCACTCCTCCTGGCGCTGCTTGGGTTGTTGCTCAGCCCCGCTGCAGAGCTAGTCATCGCCCGCACCCTGCCGCGGCTCGGCAGCTTGCCTGCCCTTAGGGTACGGATCACGACGGCGGTGGTCACCGCGCTGCTGTTTGGCTTACTGTCGTGGCGTTTTGGGTTTTCTCCGGAGTTGCCGGCATTTCTTTTATTGGCGCTTTTAGGCGTGCAGCTTTCAAGGATTGATTTTACTCTGCACTTGCTGCCCAACCCCCTGATTCTGCTTTTACTAGGGGGCGGATTGACGCTTCTCTTGGTCTCTGCGGTCCTCAGTCCGGGCTGGCCTGAGCTGCTGCGAGCACTCGCCGGCGGGGCAATCCTGTTCGCCGGCTACTTAATTCTCGGACTTATATCACCGGGAAGCCTCGGAATGGGCGATGTGAAGCTCGCAGCACCCCTGGGACTGTACTTAGGGTACTTGGGTTGGGGCCAAGTACTCTTCGGGGGGCTACTGGGATTCGTGGTGGGCGGGGTGCTCACGGTGCTGATGTTGCGCCTGAGACGCGCCGAAAAGCCCGCAGAGACGGCACACGGCCCGGCAGAGACGGCACACGGCCCGGCTATGTTCCTTGCCGCCCTAGGTGTTGCATTGTTCATGAACTAGCCCGGCTTAGTACGCACTTACCCAGGCCCCGGAACGCCCTTCGATTAATAAGGCTTCTGTGTAAAGCAAGTAGTTTCCGCCCGTTTTGGCGTCGAAACTGAGTACTCGCGGCTTCTACTGTGTGCCATCGCGTAATAGGCCGCCCATGAAATCGAGTACGACTACGCATTGTGACTTCAGCCTGCCCTGGTGAATTCTTATCTCATCGAATTCGAACGGCCAAGATAACAAAGCCACATCGAATCCCGAGCGGAACTACACCTCCGCATTTGTTATTGCATTTATTCACAACCAAATTCATCTCTGGGAAGGATTTTCCAATGTCTTCTTTCATGATCAACACCATTGCTTTCATCGCCGGCGTCAAGGACCGCTTCACCAAGGAAGAGAAGGGCGCGACGATGGTTGAATACGGCCTGATGGTCGCTGCCATCGCAGTCGTGGTGGGTGCTGCCGCCGTGATACTCGGCGGTAAGGTCGCCGCTCTTTTCGGTGGTCTCCTTTAGCTCAACACCCTGACGAGGTTGGTCGCGGCTGCGCTCTGGCAACCACGACCAACCCGTTGTTTTAAAAGCACACTCTGTTGGGATCTGGGACCGGGAGATGGACGTGAAATCCAAGACGAATGAGCGTGGCGCAGCAGCCGTGGAATTGGCCATTATCCTTCCACTATTGTTGCTGATCCTGTTCGGCATCATCGAGTTCGGGCGTGCCTACAATGTCCAGGTTTCGCTGACGCAGGCCGCGCGTGAAGGAGCCCGCTATGCAGCGGTGCAATATCAGGATGGCAGTTTGAACGTTTCCGGAGCGGCTTTATCTGCGGCGCCGGCACTGGATGGCCTGGGCGTGACCGTCACCAACAATGCTTCAAGTTGCGCTCCTGGGTCCAGCGTAAATGTCACCACCAGCGTTACCCTGCCATCGATGACCGGTTTCCTGGATGGAATTGGCCTATTTCCTCTCAACCTCTCTGGAGTGGCGGTGATGAGATGCGGTGGCTGAGCAACGCCGGGCAGCGCATCCGTCCGGCTTGCACGTCTGAAGGCAATGAACGCGGCGCTTCCACGGTCATTGTCGCAGTCCTCATGGTGGTTCTTTTGGGATTTGCTGCTTTGGCAGTGGACGTCGGGGCTATCTATGCGGAGAAGGCGCAATTGCAGAATGGTGCCGATGCTGCAGCTCTGGCTATCGCAACGGACTGCGCCGGCGGGAGTTGCGGTAGCAGCGCGGCCACGGGAAATCAGTTCGCCAATGACAATGCCAACGACAACACCAGCGGCGCCGTCGTCACATTTCCGGCTGCCACCACCGTGCGTGTGGTGACGAATGCCCGGGACACCTCGGGGCAAAACAGCCTTTCAATGTTCTTCGCACAGTCCATGGGGTTCGACAGCGCGAATGTTGCTGCCTCGGCGGAAGCGTCGTGGGGAGCTCCTTCGTCGGCTACCACCCTGCCATGGACCGTGAGCGAGTGCGTTTTCAAAAAGTACCTTTCGCCGGCTCAACTTGCTTCGCTGAATTCAACGGGGAATTTCGCTGGTGATCCAACACCCACGCATTTTCTGCTGAGGTATGACACGAACGCGCCGACAGTCCCGGGGTGCGCCGCGCAGAACGGCTACCAACCTGGCGGCTTTGGTTGGCTGTTGACAGATTCTGGATGTTCCACAGATATCGATCTCGACATGACAGTCGATGGTCAGACCGGCAACCACTTCCCGAATGCTGCTGCCTGCGATGCCGCACTTTCCACCATCATGGACGAGCCGGCGTTGATTCCGCTTTTCAGTACAGCAACAGGCAATGGCAGCAATGCAAAGTACGCCTTGGTCGGTTTCGCAGCATTCCAGGTGACCGGCTACAAGTTCAGCGGTTCTGGGGCCGTGCTTGATCCGTTGGCACCAAGCTGCACGGGAAATTGCCGTGGACTACAGGGATTTTTCTCACGCTTTGTGTCCCTCGAAGAGGGCATGCAAGTTGCCGGAGGTATCCCCAACTACGGGGCTTCCGTTGTCTTGCTCACCGAGTAGTCACTCATTGAGTCGCTGCTCGCAAACTCACGAAACTCAAAGGAGTAGAAAGTGAAAACACGCCTACTGGGAGGCATTGCAGCACTGCTTTTGGCAGTCATCGGCACCGTTTTGCTGGTTACCTATGTACAGGGAGCCGACAAGCGTGCGCAGCAAGGGCTTGATCCCGTAAACGTCCTTGTGGTCAAGGAACGCATTCCCGCCGGCACCAAGGCTGAAGAAATTCAGTCGAAGGTCAAAGTCGAAACCCTGCCGCAGTCGGCAGTCGCGCCCGGCACCATCAACGCGCTGACCGACCAAAAGGGCAAGGTAACCTCCGGGGACCTCCAACCTGGCGAACAGTTGCTGGGGGTAAAACTCGTCAGCCCCAAGGAACTGGTCCCAGGAACGGTTCCTGTTCCTGAGGGATTGCAGGAAGCAACGTTTGTCCTTACCCCGGAGCGCATGCTGGGTGGACGCGTCGAGGCCGGAGATACCGTCACTGTCTTCGCCTCCTTCAAACTGGACGAAGCTGTACCTGCGGGAGCCAATCTGCCGGCCGGGATGACTGGTTGGAAAGATTTCACAGAACTTCTCTATCACGACGTCCTGGTGACTGCTGTTCAGCAGGCCGCCCCTGACGCCGAGAAATCTGCAGGAGCTGAGAAGGGCGTTGCTCTCCCCAACGGATCGGCCTATGTCACTGTAGCCCTGAGCGATGTGAACGCAGCCAAGATGGTCTTCGGCGCAGAGTTCGGCACCCTATGGCTGTCCAAGCAGACCGATAAGACCGTCAAGAGCGATCCCCCAACGACTACTTTCGGAGGGCTGGTCCAATGAGCCGCTTTGTAGCCATCACCGCAGTTCGTGATTTCGAAGGCCGCGTACGTCAAGCCATCACCGGTGCACTGCGTGGAGACCTTCAGACCTTATCCCCTGCTGTCCTCCAAGGCGGTACAGACGACATTTTCAACCAACTGTCAGGAGCTCCTCCCGAGGTCATCATCCTCGGGCCGGGCGTCAATCCTGACGACGCTTTCAAACTTGCCACAGTGATTGATCTTCAATACCCGGAAATCAGCCTTCTGATGGTCGCCGAACCCAATGCAGAAGTTGTCTTGAAGGCCATGCACGCAGGCGTCAGGGACGTGGTCTCACCCGAAGCTGACGTAAATGAGCTCCGAGTCCTTTTGGAACGCGCCTGCTTGGCCGCCGCGAGCCGGCGCCGTGGCATGCAACCTGCCGCAGAATCCGGCCAGGAGCGGGGCCGGGTCATTGCCGTCATGTCGCCGAAGGGCGGCGTGGGAAAGACTACTGTGGCCACCAACCTTGCCATTGGCTTGGGGGCGCTTGCACCGATGAGTGTGGTGATTGTGGACCTCGATCTCCAGTTCGGGGACGTCGCTTCCGGCCTGTTGCTGGAACCGGAGCACTCCATCACCGAAGCAGTTCACGGGGCTGCGGCCCAGGACTCCATGGTCCTCAAGGCGTTCCTCACGGTCCATCCGGCCGGGATCTATGCACTCTGCGCGCCTCAGAAGCCATCCGATTCGGACTACATCACTGCCGACCACGTGACCAGGCTTCTCAACCAGCTGGCTACCGAGTTTAGGTACGTGGTGGTGGACACGGCTCCCGGTTTGGGCGAGCACTGTCTAGCCACGCTTGAGTTAGCAACTGATGGCGTCTGGGTCTGCGGCATGGATGTTCCCAGCATCAGGGGTCTCCGTAAGTGCTTTAGCGTGCTGAAGGAGCTTCAGCTGCTGCCGCAAGGTAGGCATACAGTCCTGAACTTTGCTGACCGAAAGAATGGACTTTCTGTCCAAGACGTGGAAGCTACCATAGGTGTCCCAATTGACACAGTGATTCCCCGGTCCAGGACACTCCCCTACTCAACAAACAGGGGTATTCCTGTCTTGCAAGGTACCGCCCGGGATTCAGCCATCAAGGGCCTTCGGAAGCTTGTTCAACGATTCGACCCACGGTTGGAATCGGCTCCGCAGAACAAGGTGCACCGGAGGGTGGTGGTGTCGTGAAACTGTCAGAGAGGCTTTCGAAGAACAACCCGCTTGGTGTCGCTGCCCAAAGTAACGTGCAAACCCCGGACGCGGCCCTTGGTGGCGATTGGCTCCCAGCAGCTTCGGCGTCCACCCCAATTTTGGGCGGTGCACCCACCACGCCTGCGGTGGATGCACTTGCCGGGCTCAAACAGCGTGCCGCATCTTCACTCTTTGAGCGCATCGGAAACCGTATGGGGGACACTTCCTCGTCCGAGGAGGATCTCAGGTCTTTTGCAGTGGAGGAACTCTCAGTGGTCATTGACGAGGAGCAGGTACCTCTCTCCCCCGAGGAGCGGCGTCGGCTCATCCGCGAAATTTCCGACGAAGTCATGGGCTACGGACCGCTGCAGCGTCTGCTGGAAGACCCCTCCGTCACGGAAGTAATGGTGAACCGCTTTGACCAGATCTACGTGGAGCGCCATGGACACCTGGCCTTGACCGAGATGCAGTTCAGTTCGGATGACCACCTCCGGAAAGTCATTGAGCGGATCGTTTCCAAGGTGGGACGCCGGATCGATGAGTCGTCTCCATTGGTCGATGCCCGGCTGGAGGACGGCTCGCGTGTCAATGCCATCATCCCCCCGCTGGCTGTCAACGGCCCATCGCTGACCATCAGGAAATTCAGCCACGTTCCGCTCACAGTGAGGAATCTCATCGAATGGGGATCCATGAGCCAGGAGATGGCCGAGCTGCTGAGTGCGTGCGTCCGGGCACGGTTGAATGTGATCGTCTCCGGCGGTACTGGTACAGGAAAAACGACGTTGCTCAACGTACTGTCATCCTTCATTCCTGAGTCCGACCGCATCGTCACCATCGAGGACGCGGTGGAACTGCAGCTGCAGCAGCGCCACGTGGTCCGGTTGGAGAGTAGGCCACCCAATATCGAAGGAAAGGGTGCCATCACCATCCGGGACCTCGTGCGGAACTCACTCCGTATGCGTCCCGACCGCATCATTGTGGGCGAGGTCCGTGGAGGGGAGTCTCTCGACATGCTCCAAGCCATGAACACCGGCCACGACGGCTCCCTATCCACTGTCCATGCCAACTCTCCCCGCGACGCAATTGCGCGTTTGGAGACGCTGGTACTCATGGCCGGAATGGACCTTCCGCTACGGGCTATCCGGGAACAAGTGTCATCTGCCGTCGATCTCATCGTTCAGGTCACCCGCCTACGTGATGGTAGCCGGCGAGTGACTCACGTCACTGAGGTGCAAGGCATGGAAGGGGATATTGTCACGCTCCAGGACGCTTTTCTCTTCGACTACTCTGCCGGTTTGGACGCCCAAGGGCGCTTCCTGGGCAAGGCTATCCCTACAGGCATTCGGCCCCGTTTCCTCGATCGGTTTACGGAGCTCGGCATTCAGGTATCCCCTGCGACCTTTGGTGTCACTCCAGTAGCGGTGGGGAGGCGTTAGCTATGGATTCTCCAGCGTTCTTCGTCCTTGCGATCGCACTCTGTGTGGCCGCCCTCATCATCCTGGTGGCCGTGGTCTTGAAGCCCCAGAACGGCCCAATCCCGGTCGAGCGTCGTCGCGTGGACCTGCCACAGGATAACTCAGCCGTGGGGCGCGTTTCTGAGTCCGCCGTGCGCTTTGTGGATACCGCCATTGGCAAGTCGGGTGGCCCCTTCAATCGCGAGATTCTCTACAACGCCGGCGTCAAACAGGCTCCTGCAGACGTGACCGTCGTGGTTGTCATCGCAGCCATACTTCTGGGAGGCTTCGGCTGGCTTCTGGTAAATCCCTTCATTGGTATTCTGCTCGCTATTGCCGCTCCTTTTGGAGCGAAGCTGATCCTTGTTGTAAAGACGGGAAAGCGCCGCGGCAAGTTTGAGATGCAGCTGACGGACAGCATCCAGATGTTGATAGGTGGCCTCAGGGTAGGGCACAGCATTATGCGATCCCTGGAAGCCGCGGCACAGGAATCCCAGGCACCGACATCGGAAGAACTGTCCCGGATAGTCAACGAGGTGAGAATCGGCAAGGACCCCCGGCAAGCACTGGAGGATTGTGCCGAACGGATGGACAGCGAGGACTTCCAATGGATCGGCCAGGCGATCCAAATCAACCGCGAGGTGGGTGGCGACCTGGCCGAGGTTTTGGAGCAGGTAGCAGGGACCATACGTGAGCGGAGCGAGATCAAAGGCCACGTGCGTGCCTTGAGCGCGGAAGGCAAGATGTCCGCCGTGGTCCTGATGATTCTTCCTGTGGCTGTGGGGCTCTTCATGTCAGCAATAAACCCCGGGTATCTGAACCTCTTCACCGGCCACCCCCTTGGGATTGCCCTGACAGTCCTCAGTGTGATCCTGTTCGCCGTCGGAGGCTTGTGGATGAGCCGCACCGTGAAGATCAAGTTCTAGGAGACAAGGCTCATGACTCCCCTTGCATGGCTGATTATCGCCCTTATCGTTCTTCCACTGGCCTATTTTGCCTGGTCGTTGCTCAGCATTGACCGGAAGGGCATTGTTGCCATTCAGGGCAACCTCGGTTCCGGCTTCACGCAAAGTGGCGGTGCGAGTCTTCGGCGCCCACCACTCCTTCTGGGTGTTGCCAGGAGGCTGACTCCGGGAAGCTACGAGGCCAAGCTGGATCACTGGCTTGCCCTAGCTGGGCGCCCGATGTCGATGCCCCTGCCTAAGCTCATGTCTCTGAAGCCCGCCTTGGCACTGGCAGGAGCAGTTGGCGGCGTCTTCCTGTTTCTCCTCAGTCCCGGGCCAGGAATGGTCGGGCTCGGCCTTTTCCTGACCATCTTTCTGTACTTCCTTCCCGATCTCTTGATCTACAACACAGGGATCAAACGGCAGGAGGCCATCAAACTTGAGTTCCCGAACACCCTAGATCAAATGCTGATTTCAGTTGAGGCCGGCCTCGGGTTCGAATCCGCGATGGAACGGGCGGCCGTACAAGGGGCGGGTCCCCTGCCCCAGGAACTGATGCGCACGCTGCAGGACATCCAGGTGGGACGCCCCCGGCAGGAGTCCTATGAGGCCTTGGCCGAACGATGCGCCGTCCCGGACATCCGTAGTTTCGTCCTTGCAGTGATCCAAGCCGACAAATACGGGATCGGCATCGCCAACGTGCTTCGAGCACAGGCCAAGAAAGCACGCGTAAGGAGACGGCAGAGCGCCGAAGAACGGGCGATGAAGCTCCCCGTCAAGGTGCTCTTCCCCTTGCTCTTCTGCATCTTTCCAGTGCTGTTCATAGTCCTTCTGGGTCCCGCAGCGATCAGGATCATCCAAGCCTTTGGCTGATCCTATCCTGCCGGAAATAGACCGGCACTTCGCGGATCCCAGACCACGGAGTGCCACAACGGCCCCCTTCCGGTACCCAGAGCCGGGAGGGGGTCCTCCCACGCGGGACAGAGCGCCATCCTCAGCAGCAGAAAGAACTACTCGCGCCGCGCCCGCGTCAGTTCGGCCCGTGCCAGCAACTCGCTGTCGGACGGGTAAGCCACCTCTTCCAGCACCAGCGGGTGCGGGGCAGCGAGGACGGACTTGGCATCACGCTGACGCTCGAGGAGACGCGAATACAGCCACGCGGGAGTTTCCAAGCCCTCGCCTACCCGCAAGGCGGAACCAACAAGAGACCGCACCATATTGTGGCAAAACGCATCCGCCTGCACGGTGGCAACAATGACGCCGTCGCTGGCGCGGGTAAACAAGAACTTCTGCAGCTCACGGATGGTGGTGGCACCTTCCCGCGGCTTGCAGTAGGAGCGGAAATCCTGCAACCCCAGCAGAGCCGAGGCTCCGTCGTTCATCATCGGAACGTTCAAGGGCGCCTTGTGCCACAGCGTGATTCCCCGCAGGACGGGGTCCCAGCGTTCCGGACCGTCGGCAATCCGGTAACTGTACCTTCGCCACAGCGCCGAGAAGCGGGCGTCGAAACCTTCCGGCGCCAGACCGGCGTCGTGCACTTCAATAGCACCCGTCAGGTCACCGAGGATCCGGCTCAAAGCGCCGCGAAGCCTTCGCAGAAGTGCGACGCCGGGATCGAGTTCGTGCCCACGCGGCAGTGACAGCCACTCGGCTTCGGTCAGGTCCAGGTGAACTACTTGGCCCCTGGCATGGACGCCGGCGTCCGTTCTGCCGGCAACCGTAACGCGGATGGGCCGTTGCAACAAGAGCGCCAGTGCTTCTTCCAAAGCACCCTGAACAGTCCGAAGCCCAGGCTGCAGGGCCCACCCGTTGAAGGGGCCGCCGTCGTAGGAAAGATCAAGCCGGACACGCAAAAACCCGCCGCCCCCCATAACGGGGGCAGCGGGTTTTCGTTCGTTCATAGACTAAAGTCTACTGTGAAGAATTCAGTGAATTACTTCTTGTCCTCAGCGGCCGGAGCCTCTTCGGTCTCAGCAGCTTCAGCGTCAGCAGCTTCTGCTTCAGCGGCCGGAGCCTCTTCAGTTTCAGCAGCTTCGGTCTCTACGACCTCTTCTTCAGCGGCCGGAGCTTCAGCAGCCGGAGCAGCCTTGGCAGCAGCAGCGGTTGCTTCAGCAACAACGGCCTGCTTCGGGGAAACCGGCTCGAGAACGAGCTCGATGACAGCCATGGGAGCGTTGTCGCCCTTACGGTTGCCGATCTTGGTGATGCGGGTGTAGCCACCATCGCGGTTAGCAACGGCGCCGGCGATGTCGGTGAACAGCTCGTGGACAACGCCCTTGTCGCTGATCAGGCCGAGAACGCGGCGGCGGGAAGCGAGGTCGCCACGCTTGGCGAAGGTGACCAGACGCTCTGCGTACGGCTTCAGGCGCTTGGCCTTGGTAACCGTGGTGGTGATGCGCTTGTGCTCAAACAGAGCAGCTGCCAGGTTCGCGAGCATCAGGCGCTCGTGAGCCGGGCCGCCTCCGAGGCGCGGACCCTTAGTGGGGGTAGGCATAGTTATTTCTCCTGTTATGTAAGCCGGTCAGGTCCATCGCTGGACCCGGCGGCCAAGATCTGCTGTTTAGAGCTCGTCGTCGCTGAACGCGGCGTCGTCCTCTTCGATGGCTGCGGCGCGGGCTGCGAGATCGAAACCGGGAGGGGAGTCCTTGAGGGACAGACCCAGTTCGACGAGCTTTGCCTTGACCTCGTCAATGGACTTCGCACCGAAGTTACGAATGTCCATCAGGTCAGCCTCGGAGCGGGCAACGAGTTCACCCACGGTGTGGATGCCCTCACGCTTGAGGCAGTTGTAGGAACGGACGGTGAGGTCCAGATCCTCGATCGGCAGAGCCATGTCAGCTGCCAGGGCAGCGTCAGTCGGCGACGGGCCAATCTCGATACCTTCAGCTGCGGTGTTCAGCTCACGAGCCAGACCGAACAGTTCCACCAAGGTGGTACCTGCGGAAGCAACAGCATCGCGCGGAGCGATTGCCTGCTTGGTCTCGACGTCGACAATCAGCTTGTCGAAGTCGGTGCGCTGCTCAACACGGGTAGCTTCCACGCGGAAAGTTACCTTCATGACCGGCGAGTAGATCGAGTCAACCGGAATACGGCCGATCTCGGAGTCGCCGGACTTGTTCTGAGCTGCCGAAACGTAGCCACGGCCGCGCTCGATGGTCAGTTCGAGTTCGAACTTGCCCTTCGAGTTCAGAGTGGCAATGTGCAGATCCGGGTTGTGGAATTCGACGCCGGCCGGCGGAGCGATGTCCGCGGCGGTGACGACTCCGGGGCCCTGCTTGCGCAGGTAGGCAACAACCGGCTCATCGTGCTCGGAGGAAACCGAAAGGTTCTTGATGTTCAGGATGATCTCGGTGACATCTTCCTTGACACCCGGAACCGTGGTGAACTCGTGCAGCACGCCATCGATCCGGATGCTGGTTACAGCGGCACCGGGGATGGAGGAGAGCAGGGTACGGCGGAGGGAGTTTCCGAGGGTGTAGCCGAAGCCCGGCTCCAGCGGTTCAATGATGAAACGGGAGCGGTTCTCGGATACAACTTCTTCAGACAGGGTGGGGCGCTGTGCAATGAGCACTTAGGTTTCCTTTCGGCGAGCATCCGCTATATGACGCAACACAGGTGGTGGAAATCGGCTTCGGTTTCCAGCCTGACCAGCCGGGCCATGCTGATGGATGATCGAAACCATCCATGGCAGGCCCGGCCGGTCAGGCAGGGAAGACCTAATTAGACGCGGCGGCGCTTCGGCGGGCGGCAACCGTTGTGGGCGCTGGGGGTGACGTCCTGGATGGAGCCAACCTCGAGGCCAGCGGCCTGAAGCGAACGGATTGCGGTTTCGCGTCCGGATCCCGGGCCCTTGACGAATACGTCAACCTTGCGCAGTCCGTGCTCCTGAGCGCGCTTTGCAGCAGCTTCGGCAGCCATCTGGGCAGCGAACGGGGTGGACTTACGGGAGCCCTTGAAGCCAACCTCACCGGCGGAAGCCCATGAGATTACAGCACCGTTCGGGTCCGTGATGGACACGATGGTGTTGTTAAAGGTGCTCTTGATGTGCGCCTGGCCAAGCGCAATATTCTTCTTATCCTTGCGACGCGGCTTACGAACCGCTCCACGAGTCTTCGGGGGCATTGTTTCTCCTACAGAAAGTTATCGGGGGAAAACCGGATCAATCCCGAGGGATTAACGTCCGGCCTTCTTCTTGCCGGCGACGGTGCGCTTCGGGCCCTTGCGGGTACGAGCGTTGGTCTTCGTACGCTGTCCGCGTACGGGCAGGCCCTTGCGGTGGCGCAGGCCTTCGTAGCTGCCGATCTCTACCTTGCGGCGGATGTCAGCGGCTACCTCGCGGCGAAGGTCACCCTCAACCTTGTAGTTGCCTTCAATGTAGTCACGCAGCTGGACCAGCTCGGCGTCAGTCAGGTCCTTGACGCGAACGTCAGCGCTGATGCCGGTGGCAGCCAGGGTTTCGTGTGCACGGGTCTTGCCCACGCCGTAGATGTAAGTAAGCGCAATTTCCAACCGCTTTTCGCGGGGAATGTCTACGCCAGCGAGACGAGCCATAGTGGCAGTACTCCTTGAATAAACCGGAGGTCGTAGGCAGTACACCCACACGTTCAGTGCGGCCCCAGCCTCCGACCGGGGGTTCGCTGACCAGGCTCTGTAATGCAGTCCTGGCACAGCTTGTGCTGCCTTTATTTACTTGCGTGGGCTAGCAGCCCAGGTTTGTCCTTGCGGACGCAGATTCCCGAAGGGGGAATTAGCCCTGGCGCTGCTTGTGGCGCGGGTTCTCGCAGATCACCATGACCCGGCCGTTACGGCGGATCACTTTGCACTTGTCGCAGATCTGCTTGACGCTCGGCTTGACCTTCATGGCGTTCCTTTGCGTGTTTTGCAGTTGATCTGCTGGAGCGGCTTAGGCACTATTGCCTTGCCGCCCAGCAATTTACTTGTAGCGGTAGACGATACGACCACGTGTGAGGTCGTATGGGCTCAGCTCAACCACTACCCGGTCCTCGGGGAGGATTCGAATGTAGTGCTGTCGCATCTTCCCAGAGATGTGTGCGAGAACGACGTGCTTATTGGTGAGCTCAACACGAAACATCGCATTGGGCAGCGCCTCAGTCACAACGCCCTCGATCTCAATGACCCCGTCCTTCTTGGCCATATCCTCCGCTAACTGTTGTTTGCCGCCGTCCTTCAGTTAGGCACCGAAGATCCAGCGGACGTTTTTTGTTTGCTTGGCCCTCTTGGAACCACGACACTAAAAAGGGCGTGGCTGCACAGACAACCAACAAATAACTCTACGCCAATGAGGCCGGAAAGTTAAATCCGTCTATGGTAGCGCACCCATCTCCAGCCGTCACTCCCCTGCTGGTCGATAAGCGGGGAAGTCACCTGCCGCCGTCGAGACGCTTTCCGCCGCCAGGACACCGTCGAGTATCGCCAGCCGAACAGCTTCGGCCGCGGCGCTTTGGAGCGTGATCAGCGAGACCTGCCGCCCCTGTTCAGTACTTCGGTCAAGCCCGACGACGCCAGTCGCCAATGCGAACACGGTGTCACCATCCGCCAAGGTATGGGACGGGTCCAACGCCCGGGCCAAGCCCGCGTGCCCAGCGGAAGCGGTCCGCTTGCACTCAGCCACATCAAGCACGGCATTCGTCGCGATCACCACGAGTGTCGTATTGAGCCCCTGTGGCGGAACCGGCTCGCCCGCAGCGGGTTGCGGTCCCGGGGAGCTGAACATTGGCGACCCGAGGGCGTTCACCACGGCGATGGCGCCAACCGTCACCCCCCGGTCAAGAGTGATGGACGACGTGCCAATACCGCCCTTGTATCTGCCGCGCGCCACGACGGCGCCGGTCCCGGCACCGACGTTTCCACGCTCGACGGCGGCATGGTCACCCGCGGCGAAAGCTGCGGCGGCTGCCTGGTAGCCCATCACGGCGTCTGGTCGCGCTGTGACGTCGCCGCCACGCCCGAGGTCGAAGATCGCAGCTGCGGGCACAATCGGCACCACCGTTCCGGGAACAGCAAACCCTCGCCCATGCTCCTCACACCACAGCTGCGCACCACCGGCCGAAGCCAGCCCAAAGGCGCTACCTCCGGTCAACACCACAGCATCCACAGTGGAAACCAATGTTGTTGGATCCAAGGCATCAGTCTCGTGGGTCCCCGGGCCACCGCCGCGCACATCCACGGACCCCACAGTCCCCACAGGAGGAAGCACCACAGTAACCCCGGACAACCACCCCTCCCCCACCTTTTGCACATGACCAACGCGTATCCCGGCAACATCGGTGATCGAATTCATGGCTCCATTCTCCACCTCCCACGCTGCTCGCATTGAAGGCTCGGCACCTCGCGACCCTGGGCATCAAGTGGGAGTCGAGCCTCGATTGCGAACACCGGAGTAACGCCGAGTTAACGGGTTTGGAAGTGTCAGCCAACTATCGCTCCGGGTCACCCTTTTCGTCCAAGCCGGGTCTTTCGATGTGGTGAGCTAGGCCTGTCTTCGCCGTCCCGGTCCGGGAGCCGGCACCCCATGTTCGCCCGAAACCGTTAGTGACGCATGACTACCCGACAGATTCACCGCAACAGTGCTTCGCCTGCCAGCAGGCCGGACCCACAGTCGCCGGCCAGCCCGGTCGCGGCAGCAGAACCCCGCAAGGACAAAAAGCGCTGGTCCGGTCGCAGCCGCAAGGACTTCATGGTGTTCCTTGCCATGGCGCTGCCCAACTTGGTGTTGATCGGCACGTTCACCTACTGGCCGCTGATCAACAACATCTACTACTCCACGTTGGATTGGACGCTCGGCTCGGCTTCGGCCACGGTGGTGGGGCTACAGAACTACGTCACGTTCTTCACCAGTGAGGATGCGTCCAAGGTCCTTGGGACTACGGCCATCTTCACGCTGGTGACGGTGGGCGGATCGATGATCCTCGGTCTGCTGGTTGCCCTTGCTTTGAATTCCAAAGTACGTGGCACCACGTTCGCCCGGTCCGCTGTGTTCGCTCCTTACGTGCTGTCCGGCGTGGGTGTTGGTTTGGTGTGGCTGTTCATCTTCGACCCCGGCTACGGGGTGCTCGCGTGGGTCCTTCGCGGCCTTGGGCAGCAGAGCCCGCAGTGGATCAACGATCCCCGGCTTTCCTTGGTGATGGTCATCATCGTGTACGTCTGGAAGAACCTGGGCTACTGCGCCGTGGTTTATCTGGCAGGCCTGCAGTCCCTGCCCCGGGACGTCATGGAAGCTGCCGCGTTGGACGGGGCCAACAGCGTGCGGAGGTTCTTCAACATCTCCATGCCGCTGCTCTCCCCCACCACGTTCTTCCTGCTGATCACCACCATGCTGAGTTCGTTGCAGGCTTTCGACCTCATCCGCATCATGACCCCACTGGGCAACGGCACCAGCACGCTGATTTACGAGGCCTATCTTCAGGCGTTCGGCGCCTACAACCGAGCAGGTTACTCTGCGGCGATTTCGGTGATCCTCTTCGCGATCCTGCTCGTCATTACGGTTCTCCAACTGCGGTTCGTTGAGCGAAAGGTTCACTATTCATGAGCGCGCCCGCACCCGCCGTCGTGGTTGATTCCCCTCGGAACACCGCACCGCCCGAGCGGCCCCGCCCGCTGTCCGCGGCGAACCTGCTCCAGACCGTTGCAACCGGCTACGTTCCCCTGATCATCGCAACGCTTGTGGTGTTCCTGCCTTTGCTCTGGATGCTGTTGAGCAGCTTCAAGCAACCGGGCGAGATCGTCACCATGGACCTGAAGATCCTGCCCGGGTCCCTGAACCTCGAGAATTACGCCACGGCCATGACCACGGTTCCGTTCGCCCGGTTCTTCACCAACAGCTTGATCGTTACGGTGGTGGGTTCAAGCATCAAGGTCATCCTGGCGATCCTGACGGCTTACGCACTGGTGTTCGTGCGCTTCCCCTACAAGAACGTGATCTTCGTGCTGATCCTCGTGGCACTCATGGTCCCGGCTCAGGTCTCCATCCTGCCCAACTACATCCTGATCGCGGGAATGGGTGGCAAGAACACCCTGTGGGGCATCATCCTTCCAGGCCTGGGTACGGCATTCGGCACGTTCCTGCTACGTCAGCACTTCCTGACCCTTCCACAGTCGATCCTCGAAGCAGCTGAAATCGACGGCGCGGGTCACTGGCGTCGGCTGTGGCAGATCATCGTGCCGGTCTCAGTACCGTCGATCGCAACGGTGGCGCTGGTAACTGTGGTCAGCGAATGGAACGACTACATCTGGCCTCTCATCATTACGGACCGGCCCGAAACAATGACGCTCCCCGTCGGCCTGACGCTTCTGCAGAACTCCGAGGGCAACGGCGCCGGCTGGGGAATCCTCATGGCCGGAGCGGTACTGGTGATCGTCCCCATCCTGCTGGTGTTCGCAGCACTCCAGCGCTACATCGTTGCCGGGCTGACCCAAGGCAGTGTCACCGGCTGATTTGCTCCAACCACACCATTCGCATCGAAGTAAGTTATTGAGAGGAAGCACCATGCGCACCAACCTTCATCGCCGACATTTCCTGGGACTGGCGGGCCTCGGCGCCGGAGCTGCGGCCCTCGCCGCATGCGGCGGGCCGTCGACGGCGGGCACGGCAGACGCCGTCGATACCGCAACGATTGACTTCAGCGGCGTAAAGCCTGCTGCCTCCATCGACTTCTGGACCAACCACCCCGGTAAGTCCCAGGACGTGGAGAAAGCGATCATCGAGAAGTTCCATGCCAAGTTCCCGGACATCAAGGTCAACCTGGTGACGGCTGGCGCCAACTACGAAGAGATCGCCCAGAAGTTCCAGACTTCCCAGGCTGCCAAGACGGGCCTGCCGGGATTGGTCGTCCTTTCGGATGTCTGGTGGTTCCGCTACTACTCAAACGGCAGCATCATCCCCGTCGATGGCTTGGTGAAACAACTGGACATCAAGATCGACGACTTCCAGAAGTCGCTGGTGGACGACTACAAGTACGAGGACAAGCAGTGGGCGCTCCCTTACGGCCGTTCCACGCCGCTGTTCTACTACAACAAGGACCACTTCAAGGCCGCTGGACTTCCGGACCGGGCGCCCGCCACGTGGCAGGAGTTCGCAGAGTGGGCTCCGAAACTCAAGGCCACCTCGGGGGCGCAGTACGCCTATATCTACCCTGCCCTGGCCGGGTACGCAGGGTGGACGCTTCAGAACAACCTGTGGGGCTGGGGCGGAAGCTGGTCAAAGGACTGGGATATCACCTGTGATTCACCTCAGTCCGTAGCCGCTCTGCAATGGGCGCAGGACTCCATCTATAAGGATGGCTGGGCAGGCGTCTCATCAAAGGAGGCAGCTGACGACTTTGCTGCGGGAGTCACCTCGTCCACTATTTCCTCAACGGGCTCACTGCTTGGCGTCCTCAAGGCGGCCAAATTCAACGTGGGCGTCGGTTTCCTGCCCGGTGGCCCGGAGGCCCCCAGCGGCGTCTGCCCCACCGGCGGCGCGGGCCTCGGCATCCCCAGCGGCATCAGCAAGGAGGAGCAGCTGGCCGCGGCAACGTTCCTCAAGTTCATGACCGAACCGGAGAACACTGCCGCTTTCTCGGCTGCCACCGGCTACATGCCCACCCGGCTCTCGGCCGACATGTCAGCTGTTCTTGCGGCAACCCCGCAGATCAAGACGGCCATGGATCAGCTCGCAGCTACCCGTGTCCAGGACAACGCCCGAGTGTTCCTGCCGGGCGCCGACCAGGAGATGGCCAAGTCGGCCGCCAAGATCCTGACGCAGCAAGGTGATGTGCAGGCAACCATGACGGAGCTCAAGAAAACCCTCGAGGGCATTTACACGAAGGACGTAAAGCCCAAGCTGAAGGCATAACCGCCTTTACAGACAAAAGAAGAGCCGGGCTACTTTTCAGTAGCCCGGCTCTCCTTTTTGCATTTGCTAAGGGACGGGGACAGGCACGACGCCGAGCGGTACCAGCTGCTTGGCTCCGCCATCCAGGGCCGAAAGGACCCAAATGCCCTTTTCGTGGACGGCGACCGAATGTTCCCACTGGCAGGAGCGCTTGCCGTCCGTGGTCACTACTGTCCAGTCGTCGTCGAGGGTAGCGGTCTCGATGCCGCCGCGAACCAGCATGGGTTCAATGGCCAGGCACAGGCCAGGGCGGATCTTGGGGCCACGGTGGCTGGTCCGGTAGTTCAAAACATCCGGGGCCATGTGCATCTCGGAGCCAATGCCGTGGCCCACGTAGTCCTCCAGGATGCCCAAGGGCTTTCCCGGGACGGATGACACATAATCATCGATCGCGTTTCCGATGTCTCCTACAAACTTGCCTTTGGCGAGGGCTGCGATGCCGCGCCACATGGCTGCTTCGGTGACGTCGGAAAGGCGCTGGTCTTCCGGATCAGGGGTTCCAACGATCACGGTCCTCGCAGAATCGGAATGCCAACCGTCAACGATGCAGCCGCCGTCGATGGAGATGATGTCGCCGTCATTGAGGACCTTGCCGCCCGGGATCCCATGCACCACTTCCTCATTGACCGAGGTGCAGATAGTGGCCGGGAAGCCGTGATATCCGAGGAAGTTCGACTTCGCTCCGGCATCGTTGAGGACCGCGGCGAAGACGTCATCCAGGTCCTTGGTGGTGACTCCCGGCTTGGCCGCCGCAACGGCAGCGTCGAGTGCACGGCTCAGGACAAGGCCTGCCTGGTGCATGGTGCGCATCTGCTCGTTGGTTTTGTATTCAATGCGGGGCTGACCGAACGCCATGATCTCCTCTGGAAGGTTTGCTGTAGAGGCTCATCGGGCCCCATGCTCCAACCATTTTCCCGTACCCGGGAGCGTGGCCGAAATTGATATGCAGTGTGGAAAAGAAAAAGGGTATGTCCCGCACTCACCGTACGGGACACACCCTTCGCTCCCTGACCGTTCCAGCGGCCATGTGGAGAACTAACTAAACGGCCTTGGCCGACTCAATCGCCGTCAGCACACGATCGGTAACTTCGTCGATACCGCCAATGCCGTCAACCTGCGTGAGGATGCCACGCTCGGCGTACTTGGCCACAACTGCCTCGGTCTGCTCGTGATAGAGATCCAAGCGGTGCCGGATAACGGTTTCGTTGTCATCCGAACGGCCCGTTTCCTTGGCACGGCCAAGGAGTCGTGTCACCAGTTCTTCGTCATCGGCGGTCAACTGGAGCACGACGTCGAGCTCCTGCTCACCCTCGGCGAGGATCTGGTCAAGGTAATCCACCTGCGCGGTGGTACGCGGGTAGCCATCCAGGAGGAAGCCGTTTTCGACATCGCTCTGGCTCAGGCGATCGCGAACCATGTCGTTCGTGACGCTGTCCGGAACAAAGTCGCCGGCGTCCATGTACTTCTTGGCTTCGATGCCCAAAGGGGTTTCGCCCTTTACGTTGGCACGGAAGATGTCGCCGGTGGAGATGGCGACTACGCCGAGGCGCTCGGAAATCCGCTCAGCCTGCGTACCCTTTCCCGAACCGGGAGGTCCAATGATCAGCATTCTCGTCATCGCAAAAGCCCTTCGTAGTGACGTTGTTGTAGCTGCGCATCAATCTGCTTGACGGTCTCCAGGCCAACACCCACCATGATCAGAATTGACGTGCCACCGAACGGGAAGTTCTGGTTGGCGTTGATCAGAACGAGTGCAACCAACGGGATCAACGCCACGAAACCCAGGTAAAGGGCTCCCGGCAAGGTGATCCTGGAAAGCACGTACTGCAGGTAGTCCGCGGTCGGTTTACCCGCCCGGATGCCCGGAATGAACCCGCCGTACTTCTTCATGTTGTCCGACACTTCTTCAGGGTTGAAGGTGATGGCAACGTAGAAGTAGGTGAAGAACACGATCATGGCGAAGTAGAGCGCCATGTAGATGGGGTGGTCGCCACGGGTGAGGTTGTTGTTGATCCACTCAACCCACGGGGCCATCTGCTCCCCTGGCGCCGGCTGGTTGAACTGTGAAATCAGCCCGGGCAGGTAAAGCATGGAAGAAGCGAAGATGACAGGCACGACGCCGGCCATGTTCACCTTGATGGGGATGTAGGTACTGGTGCCACCCACTGTGCGGCGGCCGATCATACGCTTGGCATACTGAACGGGAACGCGGCGCTGAGACTGCTCCACAAAGACCACCAGGGCTACCGTCAGCAGGCCGACGGCCAGGACCATGAAGAAGGTACCCGGTCCTTTCGACGTCCAGATGGAGCCGAGTGAACCGGGGAAGCTCGCAGCGATGGAGGTGAAGATCAGCAGCGACATGCCGTTGCCCACACCCTTTTCGGTGACAAGCTCGCCCATCCACATGATAAGGCCGGTGCCGGCCGTCAACGTGATGATGATCAGGATGGTGGCGATGATGCTCTCATCAGGAATGATGGGCAGCGTACAGCCCGGCAGTAACTGGCCGGATCGCGCCAGCGACACCAGCGTGGTGGCGTTCAGCAGGCCGAGAGCGATGGTGAGGTACCGGGTGTACTGCGTCAACTTTGACTGACCGGAGGAGCCCTCTTCGTAGAGCTGCTGGAACCGGGGAATGACCACCCGGAGCAACTGCACGATGATGCTCGCCGTGATGTAGGGCATGATGCCCAAGGCAAACACTGAAACCTGCAGCAACGCGCCGCCGCTGAACAAGTTCACCAGCTGGTAGATGCCCTGCGAGGTGTCACCGGTGTTCAAGCATTGCTGGACATTCTGGTAGTTCACACCAGGCGAGGGGATGAAAGCTCCCAAGCGGAAGATTGTGATGATTCCCAGCGTGAACAACAACTTGCGTCGCAAATCAGGCGTTCGAAACGCCCGGCCGAATGCGCTTAGCAAGCGTCCTCCTGAGTAGAAAGTACAAGGATGTGGATGGGATCAATGAAACCCAACAACCGAGTCTAACCGCTTGTGACGCCGTCGGAATAATCGAGAGTCCACAATCACGCAAAAAATCCCGGTATACAGGGCCGAAGCCCCGTATACCGGGATCTATTTACAACGGGCTTTTGCCCCACTGTCTCTTAGAGAGCAGTGGTGCTTCCGCCTGCTGCAGCAATCTTTTCCGCAGCGCTGGAAGAGAAAGCGTGGGCGGTGACGTCAACCTTGACGGTGATGTCACCGGTGCCCAGCACCTTGACGGGCTGGTTCTTGCGAACGGCACCCTTCTCAACCAAGGACTCCACGGTGACAGCGCCACCTTCCGGGAACAGCTCGTTGAGCTTCTCCAGGTTAACAACCTGGAACTCAACCCGGAACGGGTTCTTGAAGCCGCGCAGCTTCGGCAGGCGCATGTGCAGCGGCAGCTGGCCGCCGGCAAAGCCAGCCTTTACCTGGTAGCGGGCCTTCGTACCCTTGGTACCGCGACCTGCGGTCTTACCCTTGGAGCCTTCACCACGACCAACACGGGTCTTGGCGGTCTTGGCACCCGGGGCGGGGCGCAGGTGGTGGACCTTCAGAGCGTGCTGCTTCTCAGCAGTCTCTTCGGCGGTCTTGTTCTCTGCCATTACTTCGCCTCCTCTACATTCACGAGGTGCGGAACCGTGTTCAGCATTCCAACGGTCACGGCGTCAGCGTTGCGGACAACAGTGTGTCCGATGCGCTTCAGGCCGAGGGACCGAAGGGTTGCCTTCTGGTTCTGCTTGGCGCCGATGACGCCCTTGATCTGGGTGATCTCCAACTTGGCGTCGGAGGGAGTCAGGTTCTTAGCCATGACTAAACACCTGCCTTCTGGTTCTGGAGCGCGCGCACCAGAGCAGCAGGAGCAACCTCGTCCAGCGGCAGGCCACGGCGGGCAGCCACGGAAGCGGGCTCTTCGAGCTGCTTCAGAGCGGCAACAGTCGCGTGAACGATGTTGATCGCGTTTGAGGAACCGAGCGACTTGGAGAGGATGTCGTGGATACCGACGCACTCCAATACCGCGCGGACCGGACCACCGGCGATAACACCGGTACCGGCGGAAGCCGGACGCAGCAGGACTACGCCTGCAGCGGCCTCACCCTGCACACGGTGCGGGATGGTGCTGCCAACGCGGGGTACGCGGAAGAAGGACTTCTTGGCCTCTTCAACGCCCTTTGCGATTGCCGCGGGAACTTCCTTGGCCTTGCCGTAGCCGACGCCGACCATACCGTTACCGTCACCGACGACGACGAGGGCGGTGAAGCTGAAGCGACGACCACCCTTGACGACCTTGGCAACGCGGTTGATGGTGACAACGCGCTCTACGAACTGGCTCTTCTCAGCCTCACGACCGCCGTCGCGGCCACCACGGCCACCACGGTCGCCGCGGCCCTGGCCACGGTCGCCGCGCTCGCCACGACGTCCGCCGCGGCGGTCATCGGTAGCGGGTGCGGTCTCAGTTGCTTCAGCAGCTACAGCTTCAGTCACCTGAATGTCCTTTTCGTTATTTTCAACGGTCACAGTGCCAGCCCACCTTCGCGAGCACCGTCAGCGACGGCGGCGATGCGGCCGTGGTACTTGTTACCGCCACGGTCGAAGACAACAGCTTCGACGCCTGCAGCCTTTGCACGCTCGGCAACGAGCTCGCCGACGCGCTTGGCCTTGGCAGTCTTGTCTCCGTCAAATGCGCGGAGGTCAGCTTCCAGGGTGGAAGCGTAAGCCACGGTTACACCCTTGCTGTCATCGACAACCTGGACGAATACGTGACGTGCCGAACGGTTGACGACCAGACGAGGACGTACAGCCGTACCGGTGATGCGCTTGCGGATACGAAGCTGGCGACGGCTGCGTGCAGCAGACTTGCTCTTGTTCGAACGCTTCTTGTTAATTGCGATGGCCATGGTTTACTTACCAGCCTTTCCGACCTTGCGGCGGATGACTTCGCCGGCGTAACGGACACCCTTGCCCTTGTAGGGGTCAGGCTTGCGCAGCTTGCGAATGTTGGCAGCAACCTCGCCGACCTGCTGCTTGTTGATACCCGCAACAGAGAGCTTGGTCGGACCCTCTACTACGAAGGTGATGCCTTCGGGTGCAGAGACGTTAACCGGGTGGCTGTAGCCCAGAGCGAACTCCAGGTCAGAACCCTTGGCCTGAACGCGGTAACCAGTACCAACGATTTCAAGCTTCTTCTCGTAGCCCTCGGTAACGCCCTGGATCATGTTGGCGATCAGGGTGCGGGTCAGGCCGTGCAGCGAACGCGAGTTGCGCTCGTCGTTCGGGCGGGTGACCGTGAGAGTGTTCTCTTCCTGGGTAACCTCGATCGGGCTGGCCACAGTGTGGCTCAGCTCGCCTTTGGCACCTTTGACGCTGATGACGGAGCCATCGAGCTTGACCTCAACTCCGGCAGGAACGGTGATGGGGAGACGTCCAATACGTGACATTATTCTCTTCCTTTCCCGTTACCAGACGTACGCGAGGACTTCGCCGCCCACGCCCTTCTTGCCGGCCTGCTTGTCAGTCAGGAGGCCGGAAGAGGTGGACAGGATTGCGATACCCAGGCCACCCAGCACGTGCGGCAGGTTGGTGGACTTCGCGTAAACGCGGAGGCCCGGCTTGGAGATGCGGCGGACGCCAGCGATGGAACGCTCGCGGTTCGGACCGAACTTCAGGTCGATGGTCAGCTTCTTGCCAACCTCGGCGTCTTCTTCCTTCCAGCCGGCAATGTAGCCTTCTGCCTTCAGGATGTCAGCAACGCGTGCCTTCAGTTTGCTGTACGGCATGGACACGGTGTCGTGGTATGCCGAGTTTGCATTGCGCAGACGCGTGAGCATGTCTGCGACAGGATCTGTCATAGTCATTTGGGCTATAGCCCTTCCTCGTACCGGTTTCCGCTGCGCCTGCTCCTAAGAGCCTGCGCGGACGGACCTGTCACGTAGTTAGTTTTCGGTCTTGAACGGGAAACCAAGCGCCTTGAGCAGCGCACGGCCTTCGTCATCGGTCTTGGCGGTGGTTACGACCGTGATGTCCATACCGCGAACGCGGTCAATGGAGTCCTGGTCGATTTCGTGGAACATAACCTGCTCGGTCAGACCGAAGGTGTAGTTGCCGTTGCCATCGAACTGCTTGCCGTTGAGGCCGCGGAAGTCGCGGATACGCGGCAGTGCCAGCGAAACCAGACGGTCCACGAATTCCCACATGCGGTCTCCACGCAGAGTTGCGTGTGCACCGATGGGCATGCCTTCGCGCAGCTTGAACTGTGCGATCGACTTGCGGGCCTTGGTTACCTGCGGCTTCTGGCCGGTGATCAGGGTGAGGTCGCGGACAGCGCCGTCGATCAGCTTGGAGTCCTTGGCGGCATCTCCAACACCCATGTTCACTACAACCTTCACCAGGCGGGGAACCTGGTTGACGTTCGCGTAGCTGAATTCGTCCTGCAGTGACTTCTTGATGGTCTCTGCGTACTTCGTCTTCAGACGCGGAACGATCTTGTTTGCGACGGTAGTCTCAGACAGTGTTTCACTCATCAGATGTCCTTCCCGGTGGCCTTGGACACGCGGATACGGACGGTCTTGGTAGCGCCATCCTTCTCAACGGTGTCGAGACGGAAACCAACACGGGTCGGCTTCTTGGTCGACGGGTCAACCAAAGCAACGTTGGAAACGTGGATCGGGGCTTCAACAACCTCGATGCCACCGGTCTTGGTGCCGCGCTGCGACTGACCGACCTTGGAGTGCTTGGTGACGCGGTTGATTCCCTCTACCAGCACGCGGTTGGTGTCCGGGAATACGCGCAGGACCTTGCCCTGCTTGCCGCGGTCGCCGCCACGTTCCTGCTTGGCGCCGGTGATGACCTGAACGAGGTCACCCTTCTTGATCTTAGCCATGGACTAAAGCACCTCCGGGGCCAGCGAAACGATCTTCATGAACTTCTTGTCGCGAAGTTCACGACCAACCGGGCCGAAGATACGGGTACCGCGGGGGTCACCGTCGTTCTTCAGGATCACAGCTGCGTTTTCGTCAAACTTGATGTAGGAACCATCCGCACGGCGGCGTTCCTTCTTGGTACGAACGATGACAGCCTTGACGACGTCACCCTTCTTTACGTTGCCGCCAGGGATAGCGTCCTTGACGGTGGCGACGATGACGTCGCCGATGCCTGCGTAGCGACGACCGGATCCACCGAGAACGCGAATGGTAAGGATTTCCTTAGCACCCGTGTTGTCGGCGACCTTGAGTCGCGACTCCTGCTGAATCAATTTTTACTCCTTGCGTCGCGCCGGTTCTCAGACCGAGATAATGCATACGGAATGAGCCTTGCGGAACGGTTGATCGGGGTGTCTCTTGACCTGCCTGGATTTTGCCAGTACAGGCCTAAACGCCCGTGCCACAAGCATCAGCTTCCCTAGCAGAAAACTCTGCGCGGGGCAGTATGCAGCGGCACGATTGTTTACGAGGTAGTGGACGACGCACAAGTGGCGCCATACAAACTCAATATCCTAGCACGTTTTTAGCCTGAAACCGAAACGGGAGGAGAAGCGGAAAGGCCCGCATTCCCAAGGGAATACGGGCCTTTCCAGTGAATCACTGCCGGGCGTGCCCGGCGTCGGATTTACTTGGCCTTTTCGAGGATCTCCACCAGGCGCCACCGCTTGGTAGCGGAGAGCGGGCGGGTCTCAGAGATGAGAACGAGGTCGCCGATGCCGGCGGTGTTCTCTTCGTCGTGAGCCTTGATCTTCGAGGTGCGGCGAATAACCTTGCCGTACAGAGCGTGCTTCACGCGGTCTTCAACCTGAACAACGATGGTCTTTTCCATCTTGTCAGAGACAACGTAGCCGCGACGCGTCTTACGGTAACCGCGCTGTTCAGCGCTGGCTGCTGCTTCCGTCACAGTTTCCTTCTCGCTCACTTGGCGTCCTCTCCAGCTTCAACCTCGGCCTTTTCAGCCTTGGCAGCCTTCTTGGACTTCTTTTCTTCCTTGGCTTCCACAACCGGTGCGGCAACCTCGGCACGAATGCCCAGCTCGCGCTCACGGAGAACGGTGTAGATGCGTGCGATGTCCTTCTTTACCGCGCGCAGGCGACCGTGGTTCTCCAGCTGTCCGGTGGCGGACTGGAAACGCAGGTTGAACAGCTCTTCCTTGGACTTGCGGAGTTCTTCAACGAGACGCTCGTTGTCGAAACCGTCCAGCTGTGCGGGTGCGAGATCCTTCGACCCTACTGCCATTTCTATTCACCACCTTCGCGACGCACAATGCGTGCCTTCAACGGGAGCTTGTGGATTGCCAGGCGCAGGGCCTCGCGAGCTACCTCTTCATTGACACCGGAGAGTTCGAAGAGAACCCGGCCCGGCTTGACGTTTGCGACCCACCATTCCGGAGAACCCTTACCGGAACCCATGCGGGTTTCAGCAGGCTTCTTCGTCAGCGGACGGTCCGGGTAGATGTTGATCCAGACCTTACCGCCACGCTTGATGTGGCGGGTCATCGCGATACGAGCGGACTCGATCTGACGGTTGGTTACGTATGCCGGGCTGAGAGCCTGGATACCGTACTCACCGAAGCTGACCTTGGTGCCGCCCGTTGCAGCGCCGGAACGACCCGGGTGGTGCTGCTTACGGTGCTTGACTCGACGTGGGATAAGCATTTAAGCCTGTCCTCCTTCTGCTGCCTGTGCCGAACCTGCGGTAGCGGCTTCAGCGGCCGGTGCTTCAACGGCAGCGGGTGCTGCCTCAGCTGCCGGACGGTCGTTACGACGACGGCGGTCGCCACCCGGGCGGCCCGGACGGTCTCCTGCACGGCCACGGGACGGAGCAGCAGCTGCCTGCTGAGCCAGTTCCTTGGCAGTTACGTCACCCTTGTAGATCCAAACCTTCACACCGATACGGCCGAAGGTGGTCTTGGCTTCGTAGAAGCCGTAGTCGATGTTCGCGCGGAGGGTGTGCAGGGGCACACGGCCTTCGCGGTAGAACTCCGAGCGGGACATTTCTGCGCCACCCAGACGACCCGAGCAAGCAACACGGATACCCTTGGCACCCGCACGCTGTGCGGACTGCATGGCCTTCTTCATCGCACGGCGGAAAGCCACGCGGGAAGTCAGCTGCTCAGCGATGCCCTGGGCAACAAGCTGTGCTTCCATCTCGGGGTTCTTGACCTCGAGGATGTTCAGCTGAACCTGCTTGCCGGTGAGCTTTTCGAGCTCGCCGCGGATGCGGTCTGCTTCGGCGCCGCGGCGGCCGATAACGATACCCGGGCGTGCCGTGTGGATATCCACGCGGACACGGTCACGGGTGCGCTCGATCTCGACCTTGGCGATGCCGGCGCGCTCCATGCCGGTGGACATGAGCTGACGGATCTTGATGTCCTCGCGGACGAAGTCCTTGTAGCGCTGTCCGGGCTTGGTGCTGTCAGCGAACCAGTGCGAAACGTGGTCGGTGGTGATGCCGAGTCGGAACCCGTGCGGGTTTACTTTCTGTCCCACTTAGCGAGCCTCCTCTTTCTCCGGGGTTGCGACAACCAGCGTGATGTGGCTGGTCCGCTTCCTAATGCGGTAGGCGCGGCCCTGGGCACGCGGCTGGAACCGCTTCATGGTCGGGCCTTCATCAACAAATGCTTCGGTGATGAAGAGGTCGCTGTCGTCGAATGCAACGCCGTCACGGTCCGCGAGGACGCGTGCGTTGGCCATTGCCGACTGAAGTACCTTGAATACCGGCTCCGAAGCTGCCTGGGGGGCAAACTTCAGAATTGCCAGAGCCTCATTCGCTTGCTTACCACGAACAAGGTTGACGACGCGCCGGGCCTTCATAGGCGTTACGCGGATGTGACGCGCAATAGCCTTGGCTTCCATTGCTTTCCTTCTCTCGTCTAAGACGTAAAGTCAGGCGCCTAGCGGCGCTTGCCCTTACGGTCGTCCTTAACATGGCCGCGGAATGTCCGCGTGGGAGCGAATTCGCCGAGCTTGTGCCCGACCATCGACTCAGTGACAAACACCGGGATGTGCTTGCGTCCGTCGTGTACGGCGATCGTGTGCCCGAGCATGTCGGGGATGATCATCGAACGGCGGGACCAGGTCTTGATGACGTTCTTGGTGCCCTTATCGTTTTCCCGTGCGACCTTCACAAAGAGGTGCTGGTCAACGAAAGGACCTTTTTTCAGGCTGCGTGGCATGTGTCCAGGCTCCTATCGCTTGTTCTTGCCAGTACGGCGGCGACGAACAATAAGCTTGTCGCTCTCTTTGTTCGGACGGCGGGTACGGCCCTCGGGCTTGCCGTTCGGGTTAACCGGGTGACGTCCACCGGAAGTCTTACCTTCACCACCACCGTGCGGGTGGTCAACCGGGTTCATGGCTACACCACGGACGGTCGGGCGAACGCCCTTCCAGCGCATGCGGCCGGCCTTGCCCCAGTTGATGTTCGACTGCTCGGCGTTGCCTACCTCGCCGACGGTTGCGCGGCAGCGCACGTCAACGTTGCGGATTTCACCGGAGGGCAGACGCAGCTGGGCGAAGCGGCCTTCCTTGGCAACGAGCTGTACCGAAGCACCTGCGGAACGTGCCATCTTGGCGCCGCCACCCGGACGCAGTTCAACTGCGTGGATTACGGTACCAACCGGGATGTTGCGCAGCGGCAGGTTGTTGCCCGGCTTGATGTCAGCGTCAGGACCAGCCTCGACGAAGTCACCCTGGGACAGCTTGTTAGGAGCGATGATGTAACGCTTGGTGCCATCAACGTAGTGCAGGAGTGCGATGCGAGCCGTACGGTTCGGGTCGTACTCGATTTCGGCAACGCGGGCGTTGATGCCGTCCTTGTCGTGACGACGGAAGTCGATCAGACGGTACTGGCGCTTATGCCCACCACCCTTGTGACGGGTGGTGATCTTACCGGAGTTGTTACGGCCGCCAGTCTTGTGCAGCGGACGCAGCAACGACTTTTCCGGAGTCGATCGCGTGATTTCAGCAAAGTCGGCTACGCTCGAGCCACGACGGCCCGGGGTAGTCGGCTTGTATTTACGGATTCCCATAATTTATTTCCTCGTTAAAGTGGTCTCCGCTACGCGAGCGGACCGCCGAAGATGTCGATTGTGCCTTCTTTGAGGGTGACAATCGCACGCTTGGTGCTCTTGCGCTGTCCCCAGCCGAATTTGGTGCGCTTGCGCTTACCGGCACGGTTGATGGTGTTGATCGAGTCAACCTTGACCGAGAAGATCTTCTCAACGGCCAATTTGATTTCGGTCTTGTTCGAGCGAGGGTCCACCAGGAAGGTGTACTTGCCTTCGTCGATCAGACCGTAGCTCTTTTCCGAAACGACGGGTGCAAGCACGACGTCGCGCGGGTCCTTGATGGTGGTTACGCTCACTTGGAGGCCTCCTCGTTCTTGGCCTTGTCAGCGACGAACGCCTCGAAAGCAGCCTTGGTGAAGACCACGTCGTCGGAGATGAGTACGTCGTAGGTGTTCAGCTGATCTGCGTACAGAACGTGAATACCTGCGAGGTTGCGCACGGAGAGTGCAGCAACATCGTTGGCGCGCTCGATTACGACGAGCAGGTTCTTGCGCTCGGAGACTGCACGCAGCGAAGCCAGTGCTTCCTTGGCGGACGGCTTGGTGCCGGCTACCAGTTCAGCGATGACGTGGATGCGGCCGTTGCGGGCGCGGTCAGACAGGGCGCCACGGAGTGCAGCAGCCTTCATCTTCTTGGGGGTGCGCTGGCTGTAGTCACGAGGGGTCGGACCGTGGACAACGCCACCGCCGGTCATGTGAGGAGCACGGATGGAACCCTGACGGGCGCGGCCGGTACCCTTCTGCTTGAACGGCTTGCGACCTGCACCGGAAACCTCGGCGCGGGTCTTCGTCTTGTGGGTACCCTGGCGTGCAGCAGCGAGCTGTGCGACGACGACCTGGTGCAGCAACGGCACGTTGGTCTGGACGTCGAAGATCTCTGCAGGCAGGTCTACCTTGACAGTGCTAGTCATTTAACTAGGCTCCCTTCACGGCGGTGCGTACGAGTACGACCTGGCCGCGGGCACCGGGGACGGCACCCTTGATAAGGAGCAGCGACTTCTCAGCGTCAATGGCGTGAACCGTGAGGTTCAGCGTGGTGTGACGCTCGGCGCCCATGCGGCCGGCCATTTTCAGGCCCTTGAAGACGCGGCTCGGGGTGGATGCGCCACCGATGGAGCCAGGCTTACGGTGGTTCTTGTGGGCACCGTGGGAAGCGCCAACGCCGTGGAAGCCGTGACGCTTCATAACACCGGCAAAGCCCTTACCCTTGGAGGTGCCGACGACGTCGATCTTCTGGCCGGCTTCGAAGATCTCAACAGAGAGCTCCTGGCCCAGCTCGTAGGATGCGGCGTCTGCGGTACGCAGTTCGACGACGTGGCGGCGAGGAGTTACGCCAGCCTTTTCAAAGTGACCAGCCAGCGGCTTGGTGACCTTGCGGGGGTCGATCTGGCCGTAGCCGATCTGTACGGCGACGTAGCCATCTACCTCTGCGTTGCGCAGCTGGGTGATGACGTTGGAGTCAGCCTGGACAACAGTTACCGGGATGAGCTTGTTGTTCTCGTCCCAGACCTGGGTCATGCCGAGCTTCGTGCCCAGCAGGCCCTTTACGTTACGGGTTGCGGTCATAGTCTCTCAGCACCTCCCTAGAGCTTGATTTCGATGTTCACGTCGGCGGGCAGGTCGAGACGCATAAGCGAGTCAACAGCCTTGGGCGTGGGGTCGATGATGTCGATCAGACGCTTGTGAGTACGCATTTCGAAGTGCTCACGGCTGTCCTTGTACTTGTGAGGAGAGCGAATAACGCAGTAAACGTTCTTCTCCGTCGGCAGCGGCACCGGGCCGACTACCGTTGCGCCTGCGCGCGTGACCGTCTCAACGATCTTCCGCGCTGAAACATCAATGACCTCGTGGTCATATGACTTCAGCCGGATGCGGATTTTTTGTCCCGCCATGTCGCCTGACTCTCTTTCAGCTAGTGCTGCTCTAGTTAGGGCTGCTCTGTTTACTTACCTGTTGATGTGGCCGCCGAAGCGTTTGAGGATTTACCACCACACGCCGCACAAGCTGAATCCGGAGTGATCCGGGTTCCTCACCTTGTCGGCGCACCGACCCCCGCGGTCGGGCGTGTCGCGATTTCCACGCAAACTCGACCGCAATCATGGGGTTCAGGGTTATGTTTGGGCTTCAGCCTGGACCCTGACACCCGGCATTATCCGGATCGGGACACGAAGAAGCGCTTGAACAACTCATCCAGTATGGCGGAAATATGGTGTAAAGGCCAATCGGCCCTGCGGAGCCATTGCCCGGCCCCCATCCGGTGAGGATGATGGGGTCATGAACGCCCAGGATTCAGGCTCCGTGGAAGATCTCGCCGCCCGCCTCCGCCCGGGGTTCACGCTGGGCGTCGCCACCGCCGCCTTCCAGATAGAGGGTTCGCTGACCGCTGATGGGCGAGGCCCCTCCGGTTGGGATGCTTTCTCTGAGAAGCCTGGAGCAATAGTCGACGGCGGCTCCCCCGCGGTGGCGTGCGACCACTATAACCGTTCGGATGAAGACATTGCCTTGATGCAGGAACTGGGAGTGGATTCCTACCGCTTCTCGCTCTCCTGGCCGCGCATCCAGCCTGGAGGCAAGGGCTCAGTCAACCAGCGCGGGCTGGACTTCTATGATCGCCTGATCGACAAACTCCTGGCGGCAGGCATCTCGCCCATGGCCACGTTGTATCACTGGGACACCCCGCTGGAATTGGAGCATGCCGGGGGGTGGATGAACAGGGATACTGCCGAACGCTTCGCAGTCTACTGCCAAGCCGCGGCCGAGCAGTTCGGTGACCGCGTTGAGCACTGGGTCACCATGAACGAGCCCGTGTCAGTCACCGTGCAGGGATACTCGTTAGGAGTTCATGCCCCTGGCCTGCAACTGCTGTTCGACTCGCTGCCTGCTGCACATCACCAGTTGTTGGGACACGGGCTGGCCGTCCAGGCCCTCCGAGGCGCCGGCGTTAAGGGACAGATCGGAGTGTCCAACATGCACTGCCCCGTCGAACCGGCCAGCAATAGTCTCGGCGACCGCTTGATGGCGCAGGCGCTGGACCTGATCCTCAACCGCATCTATGCCGATGCGATTCTGCTTGGCCAATATCCCAAGCCACCCCTGCCCATGAAACCGTGGTTCCGCTCGCTGGGTACAGTTCACGACGGCGACCTCGAACTGATCAGCCAACCCTTGGACTTCTACGGGCTCAACTACTATTACCCGGTGAAAGTGGCGGCAGGCCCTGGGCCGGCGGAGATCCCCACAGGAAGATCCCCCGAGATGACCAAGGTGCCGTTCCATCTGGCGGCCTACCAGGAGTACGAGACCACCGGGTTCGGTTGGCCTGTTGCACCGGAGTACCTGGCATTGCTCCTACGCGAAATGAAGGACCGCTATGGGGAGGCGCTCCCCCCTATCTACATCACCGAAGGCGGAGCCAGCTTCCCCGAGCCTGCCCACGTTGACGGTCCTGTCCAGGACACCAATCGCATCAGCTACCTCGCTGAACATCTGGGCCACTCGCTGACAGCAACCGGTCCTGGCGGCATAGCAGAAGACGTGGATCTTCGCGGGTACTACGTCTGGACCTTGCTGGACAATTTTGAGTGGGCGGCAGGCTACTCGCAGCGATTCGGCCTGATCCATGTGGACTTCGAGACCTTGGAAAGGACTCCCAAGGACTCCTTCTACTGGTACCGGGCGCTGGGCCGGGCACGCCACCGTCACTTGTAGCCCGCATGGGTTAACTCATAACGGGTGGAAAAGCGTCTACTTGTTTTTGTTGGCGCGCCGAATGCGCTTGGCGCGTTCGATCTCGTTCTTAAAGTTCTTTCGACCCCACAGCACGCCGCCGCCGATAGCAGCAATGACTGCCAGGAAAATCAGGAATTCCATGATGCGTTCCTTTCCGTAGACTGCAACATTATCGGATTCCGTCATGGGACCGCGCCGGCGGCACATCGCTCGGAGTTCCACCATGACCGGACCCGCCTGTATTGCTTGGCGGCTTCCGGTTCAAGCGCCACACCGCCAGGACAATCAGCGCCAAGGCAACCAGGGCAAGCATTGCAAAGGCATAGGAACGCAGCGCCCACATAACGCTCAACGCTACGGCGATGGCACCCCACCACACCAATGGCCGCTCGGCCAAGAGCAGGCCCACGGCCAGAAGCAGGACATGCGCCACGAGTACATAGAGTTGCTGTGACGAAGTACCGCCGAAAATGGTTCCCAGAGACATAAGAGACAGCGCGCCGGCCGCAATGCAAAGCCGAAGGAAGCCTTCCGCACGCTGCCCGTTAACATAGCGCAGTCCTGCTATAACGGCTCCGGCCACCACGTACCACTGCACCATCCAGAAGACATCAGGGCTGGACACGTCCACAAACAGCACCGCCCGTTGAAGAGCTGCAACAGAAACAATCCCGGCAAGCTCAGCTGCCACCCATTTGCCGCGCGGTACCTCAACTACCACCAGGACCCCGGTTATGACCACCAGGATGAAGCCGACCATGGATGTCTCGTCATGCCCCAGCCCCACCGCCGCTGAGGAAGCAACGGCCAAGGCCGCGGAGGCAGCAAGCGAGTTCCGCCGCCAGTCTTCCCCACTGATGGCCGGCCCACCGAACATCTTCAGTGAATAAAGGAGTACCGCGGTCCCCACTCCGCCGATGAGCCAAGCCGCGTAGTCGCTCCAGATGCCACCCGGCAGCCCTTGCAGCAAACCGTCGACGGCGGGAATCGCCCCTACCAGCACTGCCGGAGCTGCCGCTGCATAAAGAGCCGGCATTCTTTCAAAGTGCGAGGCCGCGAAGAGAACGCAGGCCAGGACCAAGACGGACAGCCCGGTCAAAGAGTTGGAAACACCCACGGTCAATAGGCCGCCCGCTATGGTCAACGCCATCGCGGAGATGAACCAGAGCCACCGCTCCATGACATGTTCAACTGAACCCGCAGGCGTCCTTCCCGGACGGAATACCGCCTTGGCCGCCACCATGGTGACAGCCAGTGCGAGCAGCACAACGGGGACTTGGAACCTGTCCAGCACCGGCTGGTGCAGCCAAGTGGATACGGGGAAGGTGATAGCCGGCCCAAGGGCGATGACGCCGGCCCCTATCGCCGCGACACCGAAGTATTGGGATCCCCGTGCTCCAAGGACACGCCAGGCGATTGCTGCGGAAGCCGGGACCAGGGCCAACTGAAACAACACAACCCAGCGGCCTCCGCCGTCGTAATCCCCTGCGAGCAAGTAGGCAAAGGGCAGCAGGAGTTGGGCAGCCAAGGTGGCCTGAACTGTTGCCCGTTGGAAGGCAACATCAACGCCACGCCGGAGCAGTACCAAGGTCAGCCCATGCTGCAGCGCGAGCACCAGGGCCAGGCTGACGGACACCGGCGCCGGCGAGTCAGTCACATCGGCCACTATCACCGCGATGAAGGCGCCTGCTAGAACACGGACCGCCAGCAAGTAGCAGCCCCGGACCAATCGATGGCGAACCACTCCCGTCATGAAGCCGCTGTAGGCCGCGAAGATGCCGAGCAGGATTTCGACGTCCCTTATATTTCCCAGCCGAAGGGTAAGGAGGAGCACAAATGCGGCGGGAGCGAAGATCCAGGCTGCGGAACGAACCCGGAGAATAGCGCTGACCAGCACGGCAGCAACTGCAGTGGTTATGGCAGCAAATCCCGGCTGCCAGCTGTCTCCGGCGTTCCGTCCTCCCAGCACCGTGGTGAGAGTAAGGAAGGTGGCGGCCCCGGCCATGACGGAAACCAGAGCACCGGCATCAATCAGGGAGCCACCCGGGTAACGCCTCCGGCTGCCTGGATGGAGGGGTAGGAACAGCTGGAGCACCGTTGCTACTAGAACCACTAGTCCCACAGAGGGAATCTCGCCGGCGAGGCGAAGGTTCCAGCCATCGCGCGTCGCATCTCCGTAGGCGGATGCGGCCAGCACCGTGCCGACTGCCCGGGCCAGCCACCAGTAGCACTGCCTGTGGAACGATGCGGAGAGACGCAAGGCCGTGACCACCAGGTAGGCAAGCAAGGCCAGGAGGACAACATTTCCGAGGGTCCAGGACACCCATGCTGCTGCCAGGCTGCCGGCAACAACCGCAGTTGCCGGGGCTATTACTTCGCCCGCAGTGGGACGCCAGGTAGCCGGCGCACCGGACTCACGATGAGTGCGCGGGAACATTAAGAGGCCCGAAGTCAGACCTGCCAACAAGACCAGGAGGACAGCTGCAGACACAGCCGGACGGCCGGCAACGTCATCGAAGGCCGGCAGGGCAAGAAGACCTGCCACGGCAGCGGCGCCGAAACCAGCCACCGAAGCTTGCGGGGCCAGCAGCTGGACTCCCCCGCGTTCGAGCCCGGCGCTCACCACCTGCTGCACAGCTGCCGCCGCCACGAGCGCCAGCAAGGAGTACGAAGTCCTGTCCGGACTCCCGGTCAGCACACCGGCCACCGCCGTGGGAACAGCCAAGGTGAGCGCTATCCGGCCGGCAACAATCAAGTACTGGCGGAAAACAGCTGGCCTGGCCAACGCCCTCAAGAACCAATAGAGCGCGGCTGAAGCCAGGAGTGCCGAGACCGCCCAGGCTCCCAACAGGCCGCCGAGCGCACCACCCATGCCGAGGACAGCCGCGGGGGCAAACTCCATGCCACTGCCGAGTCTCCAGCCAACCACCATGGCTGTCAGCATCGTCAACGCAAGAGGAATGTAGTTGGGAAGGTTGAAGTCCCCGAATTCCAGAACCACCGTGAGCATCGCTGAGATGAGCAGCTGCAATGCCACGCAGGAAACGGCATCAGCCCACCAGGAGCGAGGCAGCAGCTTCCTACCACCATAGGCCACTCCCAGAGCCTGGACGGCAAGGCAGATTACCGAAGCCAGCATCACCGAGCTGACATCGGCAGTGACATCCCACACCACACCGAGGAGTGCCAATGTCAGGGCAGCCCGTGCTGCATAAAGATGCTGTGTCCTGAACTGGGCCTGCGGCACGAAAAACATCACAGCAAAGTAGATGCCGCACATCAACATCACCCAGGCGTACTCCCCCTTGGACAAGAGGTGCGGCGTGAAAGTGACGGCGACGGCAACGAGCGGAACCAACGCGGGATGCAGCAGCATCAAGGGCCGGACGTACAACGGCGGAAGCCAGTTAGGACGCAGCGAGGCAACGACAGTCAGCAGAACTGCCACTCCAATGAGCGCCGTGAAATACCAAACCAAGGCGCCCCCGAGGACGGAGACACCTGACCACGCCGTTGAGACGACGAAGCTCAGAGACAGGAAGGCCAGGACTTTGTTATCCAACCTCACTGCTGTGTAAGCGTAAACGGCTGTCCCCAGCAATGATGTGACCAGCCACGCGGCAGGACCGTTGTGCAGAACAAAGTTGTACATGGCCAGCCCGGTGACGGGAATGAGGGCAAGGCCTGTGCCGACGAAGGCAACGGCGGCGGGTCTAAGGCGGGGCACGCGCGAGTGGATGATCATGCCCGAGACATAAAACAAAGCAGTAATGAACCAGATCCCCACGAAGCGGAAGAGCGCCGGAAGGCTCGTTCCCACAAACAGCGCCCCTGCAGCTACGAGCAGGAGGCTGGCTACGTAGAGCGTGACGTTGATATTTTGCTGGTCACGCTTCTCTTTGCGCGCAGCAGCGGCTTCTGGAGTTTCCCGCACAACCGGCGGCTGAGGAATGCCGAACGCAGCTTGCTGCTGGGACGGCGGGTGGAAGACCGGAGGTTGGGACGGCACCGGGTTGCGGGCAGCCGGAGGAAGAGTCGCGGGGGGCGCCGGAAGTCGCACTGGCGACTGGATATAGGACGGTGTCGGTACGCTCACGGGGGCAGGAGTGAACGTAGGGGCCGGAGAGCCATCCTTGACCTGCCCCTTCGTCTCAGCATCCCGCCATCCAGCCAGGTGGCCTGCGAGAAAGCCCGCTTGGTAGGAGTTGGCCTGGTCAGGCGTTGTAGAAGCGCCATGAGCGTTGCTGCGCCGTCCCTTGGCCAAGCCGACTGCAAAGCCACTCCCGCCAACGATGACGAGGAGCAGCAGTACGAGGAATGCAGTCATGGGAGCTCCTTGGTTGCGCCGGACGCAGCTAACGTCCAGCCTTTATCCATTCGATAGAGTAACTATAGCAAAAAGAACCCCACCGCCGTAGCGGTGGGGTTCTCTTTAGCTAACTACCGGCTGGGCCGGAGTATCACCGATCTACAAGTAGAGACTACTTGATGATGCTGGTGACACGTCCCGAACCAACGGTGCGGCCGCCTTCGCGGATAGCGAAGCCGAGGCCCTCTTCCATAGCGATCGGCTGGATGAGCGCAACGGTCATCTCAGTGTTGTCGCCAGGCATAACCATTTCCGTGCCTTCCGGCAGGGTGATAACGCCGGTTACGTCCGTGGTACGGAAGTAGAACTGCGGGCGGTAGTTGGAGTAGAACGGGTTGTGACGTCCGCCTTCGTCCTTGGAAAGGATGTAGACGTTAGCCTCGAAGTCGGTGTGCGGGGTGATGGAACCCGGCTTGACGACAACCTGGCCACGCTCGACATCGTCGCGCTTCAGACCGCGGAGCAGGAGGCCACAGTTCTCGCCGGCCCATGCTTCGTCGAGCTGCTTGTGGAACATCTCGATACCGGTAACCGTGGTCTTCTGGATCGGGCGGATGCCGACGATCTCAACCTCGGAGTTGATGGCGAGGGTTCCACGCTCGGCGCGGCCCGTAACAACGGTGCCACGACCGGTGATCGTGAAGACGTCTTCGATCGGCATCAGGAACGGCTTGTCGCGGTCACGTACGGGGTCCGGAACGGACTCGTCGACAGCTGCCATCAGGTCCTGGACGGACTTGACCCAAACCGGGTCGCCTTCCAGAGCCTTGAGGCCGGAAACGCGAACAACCGGAGCCTCATCGCCATCGAAGCCCTGCGAGCTCAGGAGCTCACGAACTTCCATTTCGACGAGGTCGAGGAGTTCTTCGTCATCAACCATGTCGGACTTGTTCAGTGCGACCAGCAGGTAGGGAACACCAACCTGGCGGGCGAGCAGAACGTGCTCACGGGTCTGAGCCATCGGACCATCGGTTGCGGCAACCACGAGGATTGCGCCGTCCATCTGGGCAGCACCGGTGATCATGTTCTTGATGTAGTCAGCGTGACCCGGGGCGTCTACGTGTGCGTAGTGGCGCTTCTCGGTCTGGTACTCCACGTGGGAGATGTTGATGGTAATACCGCGCTGGCGCTCTTCCGGAGCAGAGTCGATCGACGCGAAGTCGCGCTGCTCGTTGAGATCCGGGTACTGGTCGTACAGCACCTTGGAAATGGCGGCAGTCAGCGTCGTCTTACCGTGGTCAACGTGACCAATGGTGCCGATGTTGACGTGCGGCTTAGTCCGCTCGAACTTTGCCTTTGCCACAGGTTCCTCCTAGAACGATTTCAAGTGAAGTGCTCCTCGGCCGCGCTTTTCGCGGCAGAAACTTTAGCAAGTCTACTTGGGGGCTTGGTTTTGGTGAAATTGCAGATTCAGGAACCAATGGTAGTTCCTCGAGCCTGTTTGCGCAGGGGCCGGGCCGCGGCTGTCGCCGCAGCCCCGCCTCAAGCGCTCAGATGCCTTCCCGATACCGGAATTGCATCCGTTACCGGGAGATTACTCGCCGCGGGTTTTCTGGATGATCTCGTCGGCTACTGCCTTGGGGACCTCCGCGTAGCTGTTGAACGTCATGGAGTAAACAGCGCGACCCTGGGTCTTGGACCGCAGGTCACCGATGTAACCGAACATGCCGGACAGCGGAACGTGTGCACGGATAACCTTCACACCTGCTGCGTCTTCCATGGACTGCATCTGGCCACGACGGGCGTTCAGGTCACCAATAACATCACCCATGTATTCCTCAGGTGTGCGGACCTCAACATCCATCAGCGGTTCAAGCAGAACAGGGTTCGCCTTGCGTGCAGCTTCCTTGAAAGCCATACGTCCGGCGATCTTGAACGCCATTTCCGAGGAGTCAACGTCGTGGGACGCGCCATCAATCAGCGTGGCCTTGATGCCGACAACCGGGTAACCGGCCAGGACGCCGTCGTTCAGTGCATCCTGGATACCAGCGTCAACGGACGGGATGTATTCGCGCGGAACACGGCCACCGGTGACCTTGTTCTCGAACGCGTACAGCTCGCCTGAAGCGGTGTCCATGGGCTCGATCGCAATCTGGATCTTTGCGAACTGACCCGAACCACCGGTCTGCTTCTTGTGCGTGTAGTCAAGACGCTCGACGGCGCGCTTGATGGTTTCGCGGTAAGCAACCTGCGGCTTGCCAACGTTTGCCTCGACCTTGAATTCGCGGCGCATGCGGTCCACCAGGATGTCCAGGTGAAGCTCGCCCATGCCGGCGATGATGGTCTGGCCCGTGTCTTCGTTGAGGGAGACCTGGAAGGTCGGGTCCTCAGCAGAGAGCTTCTGGATAGCCGTGGAGAGCTTCTCCTGGTCACCCTTGGTGTTGGGCTCGATCGCAACAGAGATCACGGGCTCCGGGAAGCTCATGGACTCGAGGACGATCTGGTTGTTGGCATCGCACAGGGTGTCGCCCGTGGTGGTGTCCTTCAGACCGATGGCTGCGTAGATGTGGCCGGCGGTAGCGCCCTCGACGGGCATTTCCTTGTTGGCGTGCATCTGGAACAGCTTGCCGATGCGTTCCTTCTTGCCCTTGGTGGAGTTAACCACCTGGGCGCCTGCCTCAACGTGACCGGAGTACACGCGGACGAAGGTCAGCTGACCGAAGAACGGGTGCGCAGCAATCTTGAAGGCGAGGGCCGAGAACGGCTCGTCAGCAGAAGGCTTGCGGGTCAGTTCCTTCTCTTCGTCGCGGGGATCGTGACCGATCATCGGCGGGACGTCGAGCGGGTTCGGCAGGAAGTCAACAACGGCGTCAAGCATCGGCTGGACACCACGGTTCTTGAAGGCAGAACCACAGAAGACCGGGTAGAGCTCAGAGTTGATGGTCATCTTGCGGATGCCGGCTTTGATCTCTTCGAGGGTGAGTTCTTCACCTTCGAGGTACTTCTCCATGAGTTCTTCGGAAGCCTCGGCCACAGTCTCAACGAGCTGTGCACGGTACTCTTCGGCCTTGGCCTGGAGGTCCGCCGGGATTTCCTGCACTTCGTAGGAAGCGCCCATGGTGACGTCACCCTTTGCGTCGCCAGGCCAAACCAGGGCGCGCATTTCGAGGAGGTCAACGACACCGATGAAGTCGTTCTCCGCGCCGATGGGCAGCTGCATAACCAGCGGCTTGGCACCAAGACGGGAGATGATGGTGTCTACGGTGAAATAGAAGTCAGCGCCCAGCTTGTCCATCTTGTTGACGAAGCAGATACGCGGAACGTTGTACTTGTCAGCCTGGCGCCAAACAGTCTCGGACTGCGGCTCCACGCCTTCCTTGCCGTCGAACACTGCGACTGCACCGTCGAGGACGCGCAAGGAGCGCTCAACCTCAACCGTGAAGTCAACGTGGCCCGGGGTGTCAATGATGTTGATCTGGTTCTTGTCCCAGAAGCAAGTCACGGCGGCAGACGTGATGGTGATGCCGCGTTCCTTTTCCTGTTCCATCCAGTCAGTCGTCGAAGCGCCGTCGTGCGTCTCGCCGATCTTGTGGTTCACACCCGTGTAGAACAGGATGCGCTCGGTAGTGGTGGTCTTGCCGGCATCGATGTGGGCCATGATGCCGATGTTGCGGACCTTATTAAGGTCGGTAAGCACGTCCTGTGCCACGGGGTCTCCCTTTCGGATGGACTACACGTTCGCCGCCGGCTCAGTGAGCCGGCGGCGTCCGGAAAGTTTTTACCAGCGGTAGTGTGCGAAGGCCTTGTTGGACTCGGCCATCTTGTGGGTGTCTTCGCGACGCTTCACAGCGGCACCAAGACCATTGGAGGCATCCAGGATTTCGTTCTGGAGGCGCTCGGTCATGGTCTTCTCACGGCGGGCCTTGGAGTAGCCCACGAGCCAACGCAGAGCGAGGGCGGTGGAGCGACCCGGCTTGACCTCAACCGGAACCTGGTAGGTAGCGCCACCAACACGGCGTGAACGCACCTCGAGGGAAGGCTTGACGTTGTCCATGGCCTTCTTGAGAGCGGCAACGGGGTCGCCGCCGGACTTGGCACGTGCACCTTCGAGTGCACCGTAAACGATGCGCTCTGCGGTGGACTTCTTGCCGTCGACAAGAACCTTGTTGATCAGCTGCGTGACCAACGGGGAGCCGTAAACGGGATCGGAAACTAGCGGCCGCTTCGGGGCCGGACCCTTGCGAGGCATATTACTTCTTCTCCATCTTTGCGCCGTAACGGCTGCGAGCCTGCTTGCGGTTCTTGACACCCTGGGTGTCGAGTGCGCCGCGGACGATCTTGTAGCGGACACCCGGAAGGTCCTTAACACGACCACCACGGACGAGCACGATGGAGTGCTCCTGGAGGTTGTGGCCAACACCGGGGATGTATGCGGTAACTTCTACGCCACCGTTGAGGCGCACACGTGCCACCTTACGGAGAGCCGAGTTCGGCTTCTTGGGGGTGGTGGTGTAAACGCGGGTGCAAACACCGCGGCGCATCGGGCTGCCCTTCAGCGCGGGAGCCTTGGTCTTGGAGACCTTCGGCGTGCGGCCCTTGCGGACCAGCTGGTTAATCGTAGGCACTTTCGTGTTCTCCGTTGTTTGATCTCTGCCCCCACACACAGGCGCCAGCCTGGGTAAACGTGGGAACTTTGGCGTTGCTCGTGCAGCCGGCCGAAACTCCGGTAGGCGTGCAAAAGTGCGGCATTCGTTGCGCATGTTGCCCGCAACCCGGAAACAGGCTCCACCCAGCACCATGAGAACAAAACCAAAATGATGCTGCGGCGGCCTTCATCCACTGCCACACAGAACAATTACCAAAAGTCTAGCACGGCTTGATCTGGCGCCTTAATCGGGTGTATGGAGGACGACGGCGGAAACGCGGCCGCCGTCGTCGTCCTCCGCTCCCCCGTCTTGCCGGGTTAAAAGCCGCTGTTAACGGGTCGGGCCCCGCACTCGAAAGTGCGGGGCCCGACCGTCAAAGCGCTAACTACCGGTTTTAGCGGAAGTCGTTGCCGAGATCGTAGTCATCCAGCGGGATGGCGTGGAACTCGGGAGCGCCGTCGCCCCCCAGGGCGTCATAGGAGAAGTCGGTGAAAGCGCTGGGGCCCGTGAACAGGCTTGCCTTTGCTTCTTCCGTCGGCTCCACAGTGACCTCTGTGTAGCGGGGCAGACCCGTACCAGCCGGGATGAGCTTACCGATGATGACGTTTTCCTTGAGGCCGAGCAGAGGATCGCTCTTGCCTTCCATGGCCGCCTGCGTCAGGACGCGGGTGGTTTCCTGGAAGGAAGCTGCCGACAGCCAGGACTCGGTTGCCAAGGAAGCCTTGGTGATACCCATGAGTTCCGGACGACCCGAAGCCGGGGACTTGCCCTCGGACACGACGCGGCGGTTCTCGTCCTCGAAGCGGGCACGCTCTGCAAGCTCACCGGGGAGCAGGTCGGAGTCGCCGGATTCGATGACGGTCACGCGGCGCAGCATCTGGCGGACGATAACCTCGACGTGCTTGTCGTGGATACCAATACCCTGGCTGCGGTAAACGCCCTGAACCTCGTCCACAAGGAACTTCTGTGCGGCACGGGGGCCCATGATGCGCAGAACCTGCTTCGGGTCCACAGGACCGTTGATCAGCTTCTGGCCGACGCTGACGTGCTCGCCATCCTCAATGAGGAGACGTGAACGGCGCAGCACCGGGTAGGCAATCTCTTCGGAACCATCGTCCGGAGTGATGACTAGGCGCATCTGGCGCTCGGACTCTTCGATGGTGATGCGGCCGGCTGCTTCAGCAATCGGTGCAACACCCTTCGGAGTACGGGCTTCGAAGAGCTCCTGGATACGGGGCAGACCCTGCGTGATGTCGTCGCCACCACCGGCCGAAACAGCACCACCGGTGTGGAACGTACGCATGGTCAGCTGGGTACCGGGCTCACCGATGGACTGTGCGGCGATAATGCCCACGGCCTCGCCGATGTCAACGGTCTTGCCGGTGGCCAGCGAACGGCCGTAGCAGAGTGCGCAGGTGCCCACCTTGGACTCACAAGTGAGTACGGAGCGAACCTTAACCTCGGTGATGCCTGCAGCCAGCAGCTGGTCGATAACGACGTCGCCGCAGTCGGTGCCGCCGGCAGCCAGGACGTTGCCCTGGGCATCGACGACGTCGACAGCCAGCGTACGTGCGTAGGCGCTGTTCTCGACGTTCTCGTCCAGGACGAGCTCACCGTTGGAATCCGGCACGGCGATCGGGGTGACCAGACCGCGTTCGGTACCACAGTCCTCTTCGCGGACGATGACGTCCTGCGAAACGTCCACCAGACGACGGGTCAAGTAACCCGAGTTGGCGGTACGGAGGGCGGTATCGGCCAGACCCTTACGGGCACCGTGCGTGGCGATGAAGTATTCCAGCACCGACAGGCCCTCGCGGTAGGAGGACTTGATCGGGCGAGGAATGATCTCACCCTTCGGGTTAGCCACAAGACCACGGATACCCGCGATCTGGCGGACCTGCATCCAGTTACCACGTGCACCGGAGGACACCATGCGGTTGATGGTGTTCATCGGGGACAGGCTGTCGCGCATCGCCTGGGCGATTTCGTTGGTTGCCTTGTTCCAGATTTCGATCAGTTCCTGGCGACGCTCGTCGTCGTCGATCAGGCCCTTGTCGTACTGGCCCTGGATCTTGGCTGCCATGTTCTCGTAACCGGCCAGGATGGCAGGCTTGGAAGTAGGCACCTCGATGTCGGAGATGGCAACCGTGACACCCGAGCGGGTGGCCCAGTAGAAGCCGGCATCCTTCAGGTTATCCAGCGTTGCCGCAGTAACAACCTTCGGGTAGCGCTCGGCGAGGTCGTTGACGATCCGGGACAGTTCGCCCTTGTCCGCAACAGCCTCAACCCACGGGTAATCCTCGGGCAGCGTCTGGTTGAAGATGACCTGGCCCAGCGAGGTTTCAACGAGAGCCGGCTGACCGGGCTCCCAACCTTCCGGAGCTTCCCACCCTGCGTAAGGCACGAAGTCGTCCAGACGGATCTTCACCTGGGAGTTCAGGTGCAGGTCACGGGCGTCGTACGCCATGATGGCTTCCGAAACCGAGGAGAAGATGCGGCCTTCGCCGGCAGAGCCGACGCGCTTGGTGGTCAGGTGGTAGAGACCGATGATCATATCCTGCGAAGGAAGGGTCACCGGACGGCCATCAGACGGCTTCAGGATGTTGTTCGAGGACAACATCAGGATGCGTGCTTCGGCCTGGGCTTCCGGGCTCAGCGGCAGGTGGACTGCCATCTGGTCGCCGTCGAAGTCAGCGTTGAAGGCGCCACAAACCAGCGGGTGAAGCTGGATTGCCTTACCTTCCACAAGCTGCGGTTCGAAGGCCTGGATGCCGAGGCGGTGCAGGGTAGGTGCACGGTTGAGCAGCACCGGGTGTTCGGTGATGATCTCTTCCAGTACGTCCCAAACCTGCGGACGGTAACGCTCAACCATGCGCTTTGCCGACTTGATGTTTTGGGCGTGGTTGAGGTCAACCAGGCGCTTCATCACGAACGGCTTGAAGAGCTCCAGGGCCATCTGCTTGGGCAGGCCACACTGGTGCAGTTTCAGCTGCGGGCCAACAACGATGACCGAACGGCCGGAGTAGTCAACACGCTTGCCGAGCAGGTTCTGGCGGAAACGACCCTGCTTGCCCTTGAGCATGTCGCTCAGGGACTTCAGCGGACGGTTGCCCGGACCCGTGACGGGGCGGCCACGACGACCGTTGTCGAAAAGGCTGTCAACAGCTTCCTGAAGCATGCGCTTCTCGTTGTTGACGATGATCTCCGGAGCACCGAGGTCAAGCAGGCGCTTGAGTCGGTTGTTGCGGTTGATCACGCGGCGGTAGAGGTCGTTGAGGTCGGAGGTCGCAAAGCGGCCACCGTCCAGCTGGACCATCGGGCGCAGTTCCGGCGGGATCACCGGAACGGCGTCGAGAACCATGCCGAGCGGGCTGTTGTTGGTGGTCAGGAACGCGTTGACAACCTTCAAGCGCTTCAGGGCACGCGTCTTACGCTGGCCCTTGCCGTTCTGGATGGTGTCGCGCAATGACTCGGCTTCAGCCTGCATGTCAAAGGTCTCGAGGCGCTTCTTGATGGCCTCGGCACCCATGGAGCCCTCGAAGTACAGACCGTAACGGTCGCGCAGCTCGCGGTAAAGGCCTTCGTCGCCTTCAAGGTCAGCAACCTTGAGGTTCTTGAAGCGGTCCCAAACCTGCTCAAGGCGCTCGATGTCGGCGTCGGCACGCTTGCGGACGTTTGCCATCTGGCGGTCAGCAGAGTCGCGGGCCTTCTTCTTGTCGGCAGCCTTGGCACCTTCGCCTTCAAGACGGGCAAGCTCGTCTTCAAGGTCGCGGGCGATCGTGGCGATGTCGCTGTCGCGGTTGTCCACCATCTGCTTCTTCTCGAGGTCGTGCTCGACCTGGAGGTTCGGCAGTTCGGCGTGACGGCTTTCGGTGTCAACGCTGGTGATCATGTAAGCAGCGAAGTAGATGACCTTCTCAAGGTCCTTCGGTGCCAGGTCCAAAAGGTAGCCCAAGCGCGAGGGAACGCCCTTGAAGTACCAGATGTGGGTTACAGGCGCAGCCAGTTCGATGTGGCCCATGCGCTCACGACGCACCTTGGCGCGGGTGACTTCAACGCCACAACGCTCGCAAATGATGCCCTTGAAGCGCACGCGCTTGTACTTGCCGCAGTAGCATTCCCAGTCGCGGGACGGGCCGAAGATCTTCTCGCAGAAGAGTCCGTCCTTCTCGGGCTTGAGCGTGCGGTAGTTGATGGTTTCCGGCTTCTTGACCTCACCGTAAGACCATCCGCGGATGTCTTCCGCGGTGGCGAGGCCGATCTGCATGAGGCCGAAGGAGGATTCGCTGGACATATGGTCCCTGTTCTCTCTTGTTCTCTAAATTCTGAAGTCTTGGTTACGGGAAGAGGGAGTTGTTCCGACGGACAGTGGTTGAGGCTGTCCGCCGGAACAGCTGCTAGACCTCTTCTACGGAACTGGGCTCTGCACGAGACAGATCGATGCCCAGTTCTTCCGCAGCCGTGAAGACTGCGTCATCAGAGTCACGCATTTCGATCGTGGTTCCATCGGTGGAAAGAACTTCCACGTTCAGGCACAACGACTGCATTTCCTTGATCAAGACCTTGAAGGACTCGGGAACGCCAGGCTCAGGGATGTTTTCGCCCTTGACGATGGCTTCGTAGACCTTCACACGACCATGGATGTCATCGGACTTGATCGTGAGGAGTTCCTGAAGGGTGTAGGCGGCACCGTAAGCTTCGAGCGCCCACACTTCCATTTCACCGAAGCGCTGGCCACCGAACTGAGCCTTACCACCCAGCGGCTGCTGCGTGATCATGGAGTACGGGCCGGTGGAACGCGCGTGGATCTTGTCGTCCACCAAGTGGTGGAGCTTCAGGATGTACATGTAACCGACGGAGATCGGGTCCGGGAACGGCTCGCCGGAGCGGCCGTCGAACAGACGGGTCTTGCCGGAGGAGTCGATCAGGCGGTCGCCATCGCGGGTCACGTTGGTGGAGTCAAGCAGGCCCGTGATTTCTTCTTCGCGGGCGCCATCGAACACCGGTGTGGCAACGGTGGTCTGGCCGGTTTCACGGGGCAGGTTGGGCAGGTTCTTGACCCACTCCGGCTCGCCCTCAATCTTCCAACCGGTCTTGGCAACCCAACCGAGGTGGGTTTCCAGAACCTGGCCAACGTTCATACGACCCGGAACACCAAGCGGGTTCAGGACGATGTCCACCGGGGTACCGTCTGCAAGGAAGGGCATGTCTTCGATCGGAAGGATCTTGGAGATGACACCCTTGTTGCCGTGACGGCCGGCGAGCTTGTCGCCGTCGGTGATCTTGCGCTTGGCTGCAACATAGACGCGGACCAGCTGGTTCACGCCCGGGGGCAGTTCGTCGTCGTTGTCGCGGTCGAAGACGCGCACGCCGATGACCGTGCCGGACTCGCCGTGGGGCACCTTCAGGGAGGTGTCGCGGACTTCGCGGGACTTCTCACCGAAGATCGCGCGGAGAAGGCGCTCTTCCGGGGTCAGTTCGGTTTCACCCTTAGGGGTGACCTTTCCGACCAGGATGTCGCCGGCTTCAACCTCGGCACCGATGTGGATGATGCCGCGCTCGTCCAGGCCTGCAAGGACTTCCTCGGACACGTTGGGGATGTCACGGGTGATTTCCTCGGCACCAAGCTTGGTGTCGCGGGCATCAATTTCGTGCTCCTCAATGTGGATGGAGGAAAGAACATCCTCAGCAACAATGCGCTGGGACAGGATGATGGCGTCCTCGAAGTTGTGGCCTTCCCATGACATGAATGCCACGAGGAGGTTCTTACCGAGAGCAAGCTCACCCTGGTCCGTTGCGGGACCGTCAGCGATGATGCCGCCAACTTCCAGGCGCTGGCCTTCGTTGACCAGGACACGGTGGTTGTAGCAGTTGCCCTGGTTGGAACGGGCGAACTTGTTGATGCGGTAGTTGGTCTCGGTACCGTCGTCGTTGATCATGACAACGAGCTCGGCGGAAACCTCGGTGACCACACCTGCCTTCTTCGCGATGACAACGTCACCGGCGTCAACAGCTGCTGCGCGCTCCATGCCGGTGCCCACGAAAGGAGCCTCGGAGCGGACCAGCGGCACGGCTTGGCGCTGCATGTTGGCACCCATAAGTGCACGGTTTGCATCGTCATGCTCAAGGAACGGGATCAGGGCGGTTGCCACGGACACCATCTGGCGCGGGGAAACGTCCATGAACTGAACGTCGGCAGCGGGAACCAGAACGGGCTCGCCTCCACCACCACGGGCACGGACAAGGACGGTCTCTTCAGAGAACTTCTTGTCAGCGTCCAGCGGAGCGTTGGCCTGTGCGATCAGGACCTCGGCTTCGTCATCGGCCGTCAGGTATTGGACTTCGTCGGAAACGACGCCCTCGGAAACCAGGCGGTACGGCGTCTCGATGAAGCCGAACGGGTTGATGCGGCCGTAGGATGCCAGCGAACCGATCAGACCAATGTTCGGGCCTTCAGGGGTTTCGATGGGGCACATACGTCCGTAGTGGGACGGGTGAACGTCTCGAACTTCCATGCCTGCGCGGTCACGGGACAGACCACCCGGGCCAAGTGCCGACAGGCGGCGCTTGTGGGTCAGACCCGAAAGCGGGTTGTTCTGGTCCATGAACTGCGACAGCTGGGACGTTCCGAAGAACTCCTTGATGGCTGCAACAACAGGGCGGATGTTGATCAGTGTCTGCGGCGTGATGGCCTCGACGTCCTGCGTGGTCATGCGTTCGCGGACGACGCGTTCCATACGGGAAAGACCGGTGCGGACCTGGTTCTCGATCAGTTCGCCAACGGCGCGGATGCGACGGTTGCCGAAGTGGTCGATGTCATCGACGTCGACGCGGAGCTCGTGGTCTTCGCCGTCGCGCTTGCCCATGAGGGTCTTCTCGCCGGCGTGAAGCGCAACGAGGAACTTGATCATGGCGACGATGTCTTCAACGTGCAGGACCGACGCTTCCTTGTCTCCAAGGGAGCGGTCGATGCCGAGCTTGCGGTTGATCTTGTAACGGCCAACCTTGGCCAGATCGTAGCGCTTGGCGTTGAAGTACAGGTTGTCCAGCAGGGACTGGGCAGCCTCAACTGTGGGCGGCTCGCCCGGACGCAGCTTGCGGTAGATGTCCAGAAGCGCGTCTTCGCGGGTCTCGGTGGCGTCCTTCTCCAGCGTTGCACGCATGGAGTCGTACTGGCCGAACTCTTCCAGGATCTGGCCTTCGGTCCAACCGAGGGCCTTCAGGAGAACGGTGACCGACTGCTTGCGCTTGCGGTCGAGGCGAACGCCGACCTGGTCGCGCTTGTCGATTTCGAGTTCGAACCATGCACCACGCGACGGGATGATCTTCGCAGTGAAGATGTCCTTGTCACTGGTCTTGTCAGCGGTGCGCTCAAAGTAGGCGCCCGGTGAACGGACCAGCTGGGAGACAACAACACGCTCGGTGCCGTTGACGACGAACGTTCCCTTTTCAGTCATGAGGGGGAAGTCGCCCATGAACACGGTCTGCTGCTTGATTTCGCCCGTGTTGTTGTTCATGAACTCGGCCTTGACATACAGCGGTGCCGAGTAAGTGGCGTCACGGTCTTTGCATTCGGCCATGGTGTACTTCGGGTCAGCGAACTCCGGCTCGGAGAAGCTCAGGGACATGGTGCCCTGGAAGTCCTCGATTGGGGAGATCTCTTCGAAGATGTCGGCAAGTCCGGAGGTGGTGGCGACGCTAAGGTCGCCCTCCTCGACAGCCTTCGCTACCCGCGCCTGCCAGCGTTCGTTTCCGACCAGCCAGTCAAAGCTGTCCGTCTGCAGGGCGAGAAGATTCGGAACATCAAGGGGTTCGTGAATCTTTGCGAATGAGAGGCGGCGGGTGGCACCATCGGTGCTTGCCGTGTTAGCGGTTTCGTTATTAGAGGTGCTCGAGGCGACCAAGAGGGATCCTTCCACAGACCTTCAGGCGTTTTCAGATCTCCCCCGTTTGCATCCCGCAGAGTGCTCCGCAGAATACTTGTTCCGGTTCCGCTATATGACCCGGACCCAGTCTGCTCAAGGACAATGCACGTTTCGGAACGGCACGTCAATGGCGCAGCTGAGAGGTAAAGCCCACCGCTATATGAAGGCTGAAGGTTAACAGGGAAGACGCAAATATCTACGATACGGCAAAGCAGCCTTTCTGTCTACCCCAGATCGTCCGTGATTGCAAGCACGGTTGCTGCAGGCACCAATGGCGCGCAGCTACCCCATGGAATGGGGGGAACGGCACAATTGTTGAAGAGGTAGGTTGCCGCGGGCTCCGCGATAGCCTTGCTACACCACTCCCGGATCGGAAGAGAGACCATGACCAACTCCGCTGACGACAATGACGTTGTCATCCTTGCTGCTTCCCGTACCCCACAGGGTCGGCTCAACGGGCAACTGGCGGGCTTCACCGCCGTCGACCTCGGTGCACATGCCATAGGTGCCGCCTTGGCCGCAAGTGGTGTCAAAGCCGAACAGGTGGATGCTGTCATCATGGGCCAGGTCCTTCAGGCCGGCGCTGGCCAAAATCCGGCGCGGCAGAGCGCCATTGCAGCAGGCGTCGGCTGGAACATCCCTGCCGTCACCATTAACAAAGTGTGCCTCTCCGGCCTCACAGCGGTCATTGATGCCGCACGCATGATCCGCAGCGGAGATGCCACCGTGGTGGTTGCCGGGGGCCAGGAATCCATGACCCGCGCGCCGCACCTCCTCCCGGGATCCCGGCAAGGATGGACTTACGGAGCCATCCAGGCGCTGGACGTCGCGGCCCATGACGGCCTCACCGATGCCTTCGATGGACAGTCCATGGGCTTGTCCACCGAAACGAAAAACGTCACCCTCGGCATCGACCGAAAGGCCCAGGACGAGGTGGCTGCTGCCTCGCACCAGCGCGCCGCTGCAGCCATCGCGGACGGAACCTTCGACGTCGAAATCGCTCCGGTAAGTGTCAAGCAGCGCAAGGGCGATCCCCTGGTGCTCACCGCGGATGAGGGCGTCAGGCCCAACACCTCGTTGGAGACGCTTGCACCACTCAAGGCTGCATTCGCCACCGACGGCACCATCACCGCAGGCAACTCCTCTCCCCTGTCCGACGGCGCCTCCGCACTCGTGTTGACCAGTCGCCGCTTCGCCAAGGACAACGGGCTGGACTACCTTGCTGTGGTTGGCAAGCCCGGCCAGGTTGCAGGGCCGGACAACTCGCTGCACTCCCAGCCATCGAACGCCATCGCGCAGGCTTTGAAACGCGCGGGCTGGACGGCGGAGGACCTGGACTTCATTGAAATCAACGAGGCCTTCGGTTCGGTGGCTGTCCAGTCCCTTAAAGACCTCCGCTACCCCTTGGAGAAGTGCAACATCCACGGCGGTGCCATTGCTCTGGGCCACCCTATTGGTGCGTCTGGAGCGCGGCTTGCACTGCACGCCGCGCACGAGCTTAAGCGCAGGGGAACCGGGAAAGCTGCTGTCTCCCTGTGCGGGGGCGGGGGCCAGGGTGAAGCCCTCCTCCTGTACCGCGACTGATGGCTGAGGAATTGGCTGTACCAGGGATGGACGGAGCCGAACGATTCTTGTCCGATGCCGCCGCGCGCGGACTGGACGTCGACGTCGTCGAGCGTCCGGCTGCCCGCAGCTTGGACGAAGCCGCCGGTATTCTGGGCATCAGCCCCGCGGACATCGTGAAGTCTTTGGTGGTCAAACATCGTGATGGCAGTTTCCTGTTCGCACTGATTCCCGGGGACCGCCAGATTTCCTGGCCCAAGCTGCGAGCCTTGGTGGGCGTCAACAAACTCTCGCTCCCGCATGCCGACGTTGCCTTGGCCGCCACCGGTTATGAACGCGGCACCATCACTCCGTTGGGCAGCACCACGCCTTGGCCCGTGTACGCCGATGCCACCATCACCGGGCGTCGCATCTCCATGGGCGCGGGAGCGCATGGCAGAAGTGCCTTCGTGGACGCGGACGCACTCACCGCAGCCCTGGGCGCGGTAGTAGCAGACATCAGCGAACCCTTCATATAGCAACGCGGGGTCACTTGCGGCCCATTCCGCGGGGAATATTGGGCCGTAAGTGACCCCGCGTTGTTTTTAAACGCAGGAAGCCCCGCCCGGCGAACCGGACGGGGCTTCCACAAGCAAAAACGAGTTACTTGAGGGTAACCGTTGCGCCAGCTTCTTCGAGCTGAGCCTTTGCCTTCTCGGCAGCTTCCTTGGTGGCGCCTTCGAGAACAGCCTTCGGTGCGCTGTCAACCAGGTCCTTGGCTTCCTTGAGGCCGAGGGAGGTGATGGCGCGAACTTCCTTGATCACTGCGATCTTCTTGTCGCCAGCAGCTTCGAGAACGACGTCGAATTCAGTCTTCTCTTCAGCAGCTTCAGCAGCACCGCCGGCAGCGGGGCCGGCAACTGCAACAGCAGCAGCCGTAACTTCGAAGGTCTCTTCGAAGAGCTTGACGAACTCGGAGAGCTCGATGATGGTCAGTTCCTTGAAAGCTTCAATGAGCTCTTCGTTGCTGAGCTTCGCCATGGTGGCGTCCTTCCATTAGTTGGTGCAGATCCGGGCTAAACCGGTCCATGCACCAGAGTTTGATTGAGGGGAGAACTTAGTTCTCTTCGGTTGCAGCTTCTGCGGCTTCGGCCGGAGCCGCAACCTCTTCAGCTGCAGCCTCTTCAGCGGCCGGGGCTTCTTCAGCGGCCGGTGCAGATGCGCCGCCCTCTTCTTCAAGCTTGAGGCGCAGGGCGTCGATGATGCGTGCAGCAGCGGATGCGGGGGCCTTGAGGACACCAGCAACACGTGCAAGCTGCAGCTCGCGGGACTCGAGGGCTGCCAGTGCGGCAACTCCTGCTGCGTCCAATGCCTTGCCTTCGAAGACGCCGGTCTTGATAACCAGCTGCTTGTTGGCCTTGGCAAAGTCCGTCAGGCTCTTGGCAGCAGCAACAGCGTCACCCTTGATGAAGGCGATTGCAGTAGGGCCGGCAAGCTGATCGTTGAATGCTTCAACTCCAGCTTCCTTGGCTGCAATGGCACTCAGGGTGTTCTTGACGACCGAGAACTTGGTGTCCTGGCCGAGCGCAACACGCAGTTCCTTGAGCTGTGCAACAGTGAGCCCGCGGTATTCGGTCAGGACAGCCGCGTTCGATTCCTTGAAATCGTTGGTGATCTCCGCAACAGCGGAAACCTTGCTAGGCGTTGTCATAACCCTCCTTCCGGGGAATAAAGCCGGTCTTCCGGGTCCCCGCTCACGAGAGCTAAAACTAAAAAACGCCCCGCGCAGATGCACGGGGCTTGGCTCAACACAGTTTGATCCGTGGAGACTTGCTTCGTTCACCTGCGCCGGCCGCCCTATGTTCAGGGTCCTTCGTCAAGGAATTCACTGTTATCTCACGGGCACGGCTACAGAATTGAGCTGTGCTCGAAAGAGTGGATTCCCATCAACCGACGGTCTTTGGTACTTCAAGGTTACGGGAGAGCGCGCGGCAAACCAAATCGACCCTGCCTAGTCCGAGGATGTCGCGCCTGCAAGCCTGCCCGGAAGTTCCTTCTGCCACAATCCGGTGACACCCGCCGTAGCGAATCCCAGCTGCTTGTTGACGGTCAGGAGGTACCTGTTCTCAGGGGCGTTCCAGGTATAGATGACCCGCGCATCCGGGAACTGCTCACTCAACCGTTCCATGTTGGCGACCTTGATCAGCAGCCCCAGCTTGTTGCCCCGGTGCTCCTGAAGTACCAAGGTATCGTCCTGGAACACCACGTCCTGGCGGTGCGCGAGGACGCTGATGGTGGTCAGGCCCACCAGCCGACCGCTCTCAACATGCTCGACGGCGGTAACCACCGTGCGTCGACCCTGCGCCAAGGCGGCGTCCTCGGTTTCGCGCAGTACCGTTGGGTCGAAAACCATGCCGCTTGCCTCGACTTCAGGTGCGTCTTCGTCCCCCTCGTCACGGACTACCTCCCCGGCAGCGTTCTCCAGTGCGGCCACGGCTTCGAGCCAGGTTTCGGGGCAGCGGTCGGTCCAGTGGTGCAGGGCATACCGGCCGCCGTTGGCTTCCTCCGCTTCAACCTGCAGGTCCCCCACAAGCTTGGAATCCAAGGGAAGCACGCACGAGCTGAACTGTTCAATGTGCTGAAGGGTGTAGCCTGCCCGTTTGGCGAAGTCCACCTCCCTGCTGCTCTCAGGAACAAAACCAGCACCACTGCCCGGGATCAACTGGTCCTCGGGTATCTCAGTGAGCGACGTTGCCGGATGGTTGGTATCCACCAGGGCCATGGTCCGCCCCTCTGCCCGGGCGAGTGCCTCCGCGGCCTCCAACAACTGACGTCCGACGCCCTGCCCCTGATACTCGGGAAGGATGTCCAAGGTGAACTCGGCCAGTTCCAGGTTGTCCGCCAGAGGCAAGGCAATGTCCACGGTTCCCACCATGACGCCCCCTACCTTTGCCACCAGGATGATCTGGCGCTCATAGGGATCGGAAAACTCCAGCAGCTTTTCCAAGGGCGTGTAGGCGAGGTCGTCGCTCCCCCAGGTCTCCATGCGTACCCGGCGCCCCACCTCTACGGCGTCCAGGAAATCAGCGGCGTCGGGGCTGTCCAGGGTGTCAGGCACCCACAGCTGCTCGACTTGAACGGTCTTCGCCTCGTCTACAGTCATTCCAGCCGTTTCTGCCATTCGCCGTCAAAGCCGGAAGGCTTGAACCCCAAGGCGACATTTATGGCCAGCATATGCCGGTTTTCATTGGCATTCCATGTCATCACGGACGTGGCGGCCGGCCACAGCTGCTCAAGACGGCGAAGATTGGCAATCTTGACCAGCATGCCAAGGCCATGCCCTCGGTGCCCGGGAGCCACCAAGGTGTCCTCCTGGTAGACCATGCCCGGGGTAGCCTCGCGGTGGGTGAGGGTGGTGTAAGCCGCCAACTCTCCCGTGGCGGCGTGGCGGGCAACAGCCACAGTGGAAGCGATGCCACCTGCCAGCCAGGTGGATTCCTCCACACGGACCCGGTTGGCATCCCAGACCTCGCCCTCCCAGCCCAGTCCCGCGATGGGCACCTCTGTACTCATGAGGCTTTTCAACTTGGCAAACACGTCCACCAGCTCATCAGGGCAGCGGTCCTGCCACCCGATGAAGCTGTAGCCGCTTGCCCGCATTGCTGCTTGCTCTTCAAGGTCCTGCAGGAGCGCCTCCCCCACCGGGAGGGGCAGGCTGCTGTTGGTTTCCACTTGCTCCAGGGAGTACCCGTGGTGCAAGGCAAAGCAGGTGGAGGCGGAATCCATGGGGACGCCACCTGTGCCGGACTTTGCCTCCAACAACTCACCGCCCGGGATGAGTAGCCCTATTGGCTCCGCGCAAAACGCGTCAAAGGACACGCGGTCCCGCGCCCGGGCTTGCTGCTCCAGGACTTCGAGGACTTTCGTCCCGATGCCGCGGCGACGATAGGCGGCGTCAACCAGAACATCCACACCCGCCGTCGTCGTGTTTTCACTCAGCGGCAAGGTCAGCGTTCCGCTGCCCACTACGGTTCGGTCGAGCCGTGCCAGGAAGACATGCCGTTCTTCATATTTGTTTCCCTGCCAGAAGAGGACGGCTTCAGCCAAGGTGGAGCAGCGGTCCAGGTTTCCCCAGAGATCCATGTGGTGGGCAACATCCAACTCATGGAAGGCCCGGAAATCAGGCGCCCCGCTCGCGTCAGGGCTTCTAGGGACCGGAATCCGGTCAACAGACAACCCAGCCAGGGCGGGAAAGTTCGACGACGACACGCACCACAGCCTACGGCGCACCACTACCGGTGAACAGGGAACACGACAAGAAAAAGGACCGCCCGGCAATGCCGGACGGTCCTTCTCTCAGAGCAAGTGCTCGCGAAGCTTATGCGTCTACGAGAACCTTGGTGACGTTCGGGTCAACGGTGATGCCCGGACCGAACGTGGTGGCAACAGTAGCCTTCTGGATGTAGCGGCCCTTGGAAGCGGACGGCTTCAGACGAAGCACCTCTTCCAGTGCAGCTGCGTAGTTCTCAGCCAGCTTGTTGACGTCGAAAGACACCTTGCCGATGATGAAGTGCAGGTTGGAGTGCTTGTCGACGCGGAAGTCGATCTTGCCACCCTTGATGTCATTGACAGCCTTGGTGACATCCGGGGTAACCGTACCGGTCTTCGGGTTCGGCATCAGGTTACGCGGGCCCAGGACCTTACCGAGGCGGCCAACCTTGCCCATGAGGTCAGGGGTTGCCACGGCGGCGTCGAAGTCGGTCCAGCCGGCTGCGATCTTTTCGATCAGGTCATCGGAACCAACGAAGTCGGCGCCGGCAGCGATTGCTGCTTCTGCTTTGTCGCCGGTTGCGAAAACGAGGACGCGGGCGGTCTTACCGGTGCCGTGCGGCAGGTTGACGGTGCCACGAACCATCTGGTCAGCCTTGCGAGGGTCAACGCCCAGGCGGAAAGCGACCTCAACGGTTGCGTCGAACTTGGAAGGATTGGTGTCCTTCGCGAGGGTGATGGCCTCGATCGGGGCGTAGACCTTGTCTGCCTCGATCTTGGCTACGGCTGCCTCATATGCTTTGCTGCGCTTTGCCATGCTGCTATTTCTCCTTGTGCAGTTGTGGTCAGCGGACCGCGCTGGGCCCTGCCACAAGCCGAGGATCCGGCAAGGATCCTGCGACATTTCAATGTTTCAGATGCCGGTTGCCCGGCGGGTGAAGGCCGCAGGGGCCTTCGAAGGCTACTAGCCTTCTACGGTGATACCCATGGAGCGGGCGGTGCCGGCGATGATCAGGGCAGCTGCCTTGATGTCGTTGGCGTTGAGGTCTTCCATCTTGGTGGAAGCAATTTCCTCAACCTGTGCCTGGGTCAGCTTGGCAACCTTGACGGTGTGCGGGGTAGCCGAACCCTTGGCGACGCCTGCGGCCTTCTTAATGAGCTCTGCAGCCGGCGGGGTCTTGGTGATGAAGGTGAAGGAACGGTCTTCGTAAACCGTGATTTCAACCGGGATAACGTTTCCGCGCTGGGATTCCGTTGCAGCGTTGTACGCCTTGCAGAATTCCATGATGTTGACACCGTGCTGGCCAAGCGCAGGACCGATCGGCGGGGCCGGGTTAGCGGCACCTGCCTGGATCTGCAGCTTGATGAGGCCGGTGACCTTCTTCTTGGGAGCCAATGTAGGGTCCTTCTCTCAATAGCTTCCTGGGACACAGGAGCGCGTCCCAGGTTGGTGGCCGCCATGGCGAGGCGGCCGGCCGCTCCCGAACTGCTAAGCAGGCAGGACTGGAGCGAAATTTTTGAATCAGCTAGATCTTGGTGACCTGGTTGAATGCGAGCGTCACCGGGGTTTCGCGCTCGAAGATCGAGACCAGAACCACAAGGGTCTGGGACTCGGGCTTGATCTCGGAGATCGTTGCCGGGAGGGTCTCGAACGGACCTTCCTTGACGATGACCGACTCGCCGACCTCGAAGTCGACGGCCACGGGAGCCTGGTTCTGCTTGTTGACGGGTTTGCCCTGCTCTGCCTGCTCTTCTTCGAAGACCGGGGCGAGCATGGAGAAGACCTCATCGAGCCGCAGCGGGACGGGGTTGTGGGCGTTGCCCACGAAACCGGTGACACCCGGCGTGTGGCGCACGGCGCCCCAGGAGGCGTCGGTCAGGTCCATGCGGACCAGGACATAGCCGGGAATGCGAACGCGGTTGATGACCTTGCGCTGCGCGTTCTTGATCTCGACGACTTCTTCCATGGGCACCTGGATCTCGAAGATGTAATCTTCCATGTCCAGGGTCTGGATGCGGGTCTCAAGGTTGGCCTTCACGCGGTTCTCGTAACCGGCGTAGGAGTGGATGACGTACCAGTCACCTTCCTGGCGGCGCAGCTTGGCTTTGAACTCTTCGGCCGGATCGGCGGGAGCTGCAGCAGCAGCGGCCGCGAGGTCGTCGCCGTCGGACTCCTCCGAAGCATCCTCATCGCTTGCGACAGCGTCCGACGCCTCGTCAGACTCGGCGTCTACGTCAGCTTCGAAATCCTCTTCGGAATCTTCGGCGTCGGCAGATTCGGGCGCAGCAGAATCGACCTCGGACTCTTCCACAGCCTCAGCTGTAGCGCCCTCAGTTTCTTCCAGCTCAGTCTCGTTTACCTCGAGCTCCTGCTCAGACACTTGGTCTCCTGCTTCCTCATTGCCTAACATGCCTATTTAAATGGCTCAATTCCGCAAACCCCGCAAAATCCCTGAACTAACAAGGAATTCACACAGTTTGCGGACAGATCCGCTTATTGGTCCGTAGCGCCTGTCCCACCGAAGACCCAACTGGCTCCCGTCCCGAAGGCGATGTCCAGCAGGCTGACGATGAGCATCATGATGGCCACAAACACCAGCACCACGAGCGTGTAATTGATCAGTTCCTTACGGGTGGGCGCAACGACCTTCTTCAGTTCGCCAATGACCTGGCGGACGAAGAGTGAAATACGGGCGAAGAAGCCGCGATCGGCTTTCTTGGCGGGACGGCCCTTCGAGCTGCTGGCAGCTGTTTCGGTCACCTGGTCCTCACTCACCTTGCAAAGTCGTTGACCCGACTCTGATCAGAGCCATGGTTGCTGCGCGTGCCCCGGCGTTTCCGCCGGAACAGCTTGCGCAGGGCAGACAGGACTCGAACCTGCAACCTGCGGTTTTGGAGACCGCTGCGCTACCAATTGCGCCACTACCCTATGGATCGAATCCATGTTTCAGGCCGCACTTCAGCCTGTGGTGCTTTTCAACACCGGTGAACCAGTCTACGCAAGAATTTCGCGATAGTCGAACCGACCCGATTCCGAACCTCCCGGCCCCAAAAGCCTGTGACCAGCATTATCAGTCACAAAGTTCTGCAGGCACCCGGCAGCTCCGCAGAACAGCATAAGGTAGTTTACGTCGAATCCCATCATCCAGCCCCCGTGCTGCCTGCGAAGAACGGTACAAAGATGTCTGCCGGAACAACTACCGCCCGCATTTCACAGCGAATCTCCGCGATTGCAGAATCCGCCACCCTTGCCGTTGACGCCAAGGCCAAGGCACTGAAGGCCGCGGGACGTCCCGTGATCGGTTTCGGTGCCGGCGAACCTGACTTCCCCACCCCGGACTACATTGTCCAGGCCGCCATTGAGGCAGCGGGCCAGCCGAAGTACCACCGATACTCCCCCGCAGGTGGGCTCCCCGAGCTGAAGAAGGCCATTGCGGAGAAGACCCTGCGCGACTCCGGCTACCAGGTTGACCCCTCCCAGGTCCTGGTGACCAACGGCGGCAAGCAGGCCGTCTACAACACGTTCGCAACCCTGGTGGATCCGGGCGACGAAGTCATCATCCCCACCCCTTTCTGGACCACATACCCGGAAGCAATCCGCCTCGCCGGCGGCGTCCCTGTCGAGGTTTTCGCTGGACCGGAACAGGGCTACCTGGTGACCGTAGAGCAGCTTGAAGCCGCCGTAACGGACAAGACCAAGATCCTGTTGTTCGTTTCCCCGTCCAACCCCACCGGTGCCGTTTACAGCCCGGAGCAGGTTGCGGAGATCGGCAAATGGGCTGCGTCCAAGGGGCTCTGGGTTGTCACGGACGAGATTTATGAGCACCTGACCTACGACGACGTCGAGTTCACATCCATCGCCACTGCTGCACCGGAACTGGGCGACAAAGTCGTCATCCTTAACGGTGTTGCCAAGACTTACGCCATGACCGGATGGCGCGTGGGATGGATGATCGGCCCGGCCGACGTCATCAAGGCCGCCACCAACCTGCAGTCCCACGCAACATCCAATGTCTCCAACATCATGCAGGTCGCAGCCGCTGCTGCCCTCACGGGCCCGCTGACCGCCGTCGATGAGATGAAGGTCGCCTTCGACCGCCGCCGCAAGGCGATCGTTGCCGGCCTGAACGCGATCGAAGGCGTTGAATGCCCGACGCCGACCGGCGCCTTCTACGTCTACGCGGACGTCCGCGGCCTGCTGGGTAAGGAGTTCGAGACCTCCAACGGCCCCGTACGGCCGCAGACCTCGGCTGAGCTTGCCACGCTCATCCTCGACGAAGTCGAAGTTGCCATTGTTCCCGGCGAGGCATTCGGTCCCTCCGGCTACGTGCGGCTGTCCTACGCACTCGGCGATGACGACTTGGCAGAGGGCGTTCGCCGCATCCAGGAGTTCCTGGGCAAGGCCAAATAGCTTTCCCGCGGTCCGGAGCGCGGCTTCCTGACCCGCTTTGACGCAGATTCGGCCCTTGGGCAACCGCAGCAGGTTGCCCAAGGGCTGATCCCTTTCCAAACAAGGTCAGGAAGCTCCACCTGCGGCACTCATGAGGTGAGAGAGCGATCGGGAAAATCCAACGGGAAGTGAGAGAGCGCTAGAGGAGGCGACGCTCGGCCGCCCACTTGGTGAGTTCATGTCGGCTGGAAAGCTGGAGCTTCCTCAGGACAGCCGACACGTGCGTTTCCACTGTCTTGATGGAGATGAACAGCTCCTTGGCCACCTCTTTATAGCTGTAACCCCGTGCGATGAGCCGCATGACTTCGAGTTCGCGGGCGGAAAGTTTGTCCAATTCGTCGTCGGCGATGTCGGCAGGCGCCGTCCCGAAAGCATCCAGCACGAAGCCTGCGAGTCGGGGTGAGAAGACAGCATCGCCATCGGCCACCCGGATGACGGCATCGGAAATTTCCTTGCCGGAAATAGTCTTGGTGACGTATCCGCGTGCTCCGGCGCGGATCACGGACACAACGTCCTCAGCGGCGTCGGAGACACTTAGGGCCAGGAAGCTGGTGGCGGTAAGCAAAGCCATGGAACCGGCAATGACTTCACGGCCGCCGCCACCCAGTCCGCCGGGAAGGTGCACGTCCAGCAGCACTACTTCCGGGCGCGTCCCGGCTATGACGGCAATGGCCTGTTCCACGGTTCCGGCTTCACCCACCACCTCCATGCGTTCGTCGAGATCCGCTTTCAATCCGGAGCGGAAGATGGTGTGGTCGTCTACGATAACCACGCGTACCCTGCGTCCGGCACCATTCTCAGGGCTGTTGTTCATAGCTTCGCTTCTCCATTCCGCTGTTCGCCGTTGCGCAAGTCACCGTTCCGCAAGTCACCGTTCCGCTGATCGCCGGCGTCCATGCTTATTGATGGAAGGGCTAACCGGACTTCCGTTCCATCGCTGCTGCTGTTGATAACGGCTGTGCCGCCGTGCCGTTTCATCCGGCCGATGATGGACTCTTTAACGCCCAGCCTGTCGTCCGGGACGGCATCAGGGTCGAAACCCGGGCCGCGGTCCTTGATGAAGATCTCAGTACTACCGGCGGTGCTCTCCAAGTACACGGAGACCGTTCCGCCGCCGTGGCGGGCGGCATTGAGCATGGCCTCCCTGGCTGCCTGGACCAATGCTTCGTGCCGGTCAGTCATGTCAGTATCTCCGACAGATACCACCTCCACGGCATGCCCATGGGAGTCCTCCACTTCGGCTGCGACAGCTTTGATCCGGTCCGCCAGAAGGCCCGACTCCTTGGCGGGATCACTGAACAGCCAGGACCGGAGCTCGCGTTCCTGTGCCCTGGCAAGCCGGATCACGTCCTGCTCGGAACCGGCCCGGCGCTGGATGAGAGCCAGGGTTTGAAGCACGGAGTCATGCAAATGGGCGGCGATTTCCGCGCGCTCCGTTTCACGGACCCGGCCGGCGCGTTCGGCCTCAAGGTCCTTCCAAAATTTCAGTCCCCACGGCAACAGCACCAAGGCAACGCCACCCAGGACAGCGACGGAGGCCAACAGGGCCAACCAGGTCTGCTCCCATGATCCCGAACCGGACACCATCACCAGGACGCCGGCAACCACCAGGGCCAACCCCGCTGCCAGCCTCGTCCATCCGCCTGCCTGATCGGCCTTCGTCTTGTCCACCAGGCCGGCTCGTCGGGTCTCATCGAGCTGCATCCAGGCAATCGCTGCACCCCCGAGGATGGCGGCCGCAGGAATGAACGTGCCCAAAGGGACGTCAACGCCGAACTGGCGGGCGATCAGGATCGCAGCCACCAGGAGCAGCGCCGCTCCGAGCAGGATCTCCTTGCCGTACTGGATCTTGCGGAACGAGAACCAGGACGCCAGAGCACTTTCGTTGCCGACGCCGGCTCCGTCTCCGATGCCGGCACCGTTTCCAAGGCCGGCTCCCCCTCCAAGGCCGGCATCGTTGTCCGGGACGGAACCAGAGCCCGAGGTGGCGCCGGCCGTCACTGGTGAGGTTCCGGCGTCGTACGCTGGCGGCGCGGAAGATAGCGCGGTTGGGGCGGGCGCAGGCGGTAGGCTCACCGAAGGAGCAATGGGCGACGCCGGTCGTCGGGCGTTGTGCTTGGCGTTCTCGTCCGCGGTGGGGACCATGGTCCAGAGCCATGCGTAAAAGGCCACGCCTGCTCCACCGGCGAAGCAAGCCAGAATCATGCCAAGCCGGACGAGCTTGACCGGCCAGCCCAAATGTTCCGCCAATCCGCTGCATACTCCCGCGATCATGCGGTCGCTGTTGCGGACCAGCGTGGGGCGTTGTACAGCGGTTGTCATGTACCAATCCAAACACGGATCGCCGGTGCCCCGGACCGGAAACCGGCGTTCTTCGGGGGTCCCTCAGGGATCATTCAGGGTATCCCCCAGTAGAGGGCAGGGTGGTCCGGGAGGCAGGATCGAAGTATGAACGCGAACAGCATGAATCCAGAGGAACCCGAAACGCCAGGCACAGCCGGCGCATCCGGCTCCAGCGCCAACACCGGTGCTTCCACCGGCACCCCCGGTGCCACGTCCGGGGGACCTTCGGGAACTCCTTCGGGTGCCGCTGGAGAGTCCGGCGCTCCTTCGGGAACCGGTGACGCCAGCGGCAGCTACCCGCTGGCCCGCGATGCTACCGCAACCTCCCAGCAGAACTTCTTCGACTGGATCCGCAACCAGGGCATCCGCCGGGGACCGGATCGTTGGATCGGTGGCGTCGCAAGCGGGGTGGCACACCGGTTTGGCATCGACCCCCTGATAGTGAGGGGCATCTTCATAGTCCTGGCACTCTTCGCAGGCGTTGGCGTGCTGCTGTACGGCGTGGCTTGGGCGCTCCTGCCCGAGCCTGACGGACGCATCCACGTTCAGGAAGCAGCTGCGGGGCGTTGGTCCGGGGGCATGACCGGTGCCTTGATCACCACCATCATCGGTTTGCCGAGCCTGGGCCGCGGTTTCTGGGGCTGGGGCTGGGACGGACTTCCCGGCCTGTTCTGGACGCTCTTCTGGATGGGCGGCGTGTTCTACCTGATCTACTTCCTGGTCCAGCGCAACAAAGCGTCGAAGGGAACTCCGCCTGTGGGCCACCAAAATTATTCCGCGACGCCCTACTCTTCCGGCAGCACAGCCGCCTACGGTACGCCTGGGCCGTTCGCTTCCACCTCCACCGGCACCAACACCGGCGTGCCTGTCTACGGCACTGGCCAGCCCGGCAGCAAGAGCTACGGGCAACCTGCGGGTGGTGCTTACGGCCCGGCAGCTGGCCACGGTTCCGGGCCGGTTCCCCAGTCCGGGCCGTACGGTCCATCGGGCCCGTCCATGCCTTCCGGCCCGCGTCCTCCCTACGGTTCCACTCCCCCGCAAGGCTGGCAGCCCAAGCCCGCCGCTCCGAAGCGGAGAGGTCCGGGGGCCGCCATCGTTTCGGTCTCTGCCGGTGCGGCACTTCTCGCCGGCGGCACGTTGAAAGCGCTCGACGCCGGAAACGTCATTGATCTGGGCAACTCGGGTAACGCAGTGGTCTGGGCTACAGGTGCAGCAGTACTCGGTCTGGGCATCCTCGTCGCCGGGCTCCGTGGGCGGACATCGGGGTTCCTCGGTTTCCTCGCCGTGGCGGCCTTGGTCATTGGCGGGATATTCAACGTAGTCCCCAGAGACGGTGACCGATTCACTTTCCACGACGTGAACTGGGCCCCCACCAGCGTGGAACAGGCACGGCAAGGCATCAATGTCACCGGCGCACAAGGGGTGGTGGACCTGAGCGAGATCACCTTGACGCCGCCCCTGGTCTCCGAGTTACTGATTCCGGTTGACGCCACGGCCAGCAATGTCACCGTCATCATTCCCGATGACGTCCCCGTGGAGGTCAGGGCGGACATGACGTTCGGCAACCTCAACGAACGTGGAACAGACCGAGGGGGCCGCCTTCAGGACGAGCGAACGCTCTACAACACCGAAAAGCCGGGCGCCAACCTCGTGGTGGAAATTGACGGCACGTTCAGCAACGTGACCATTCAGGAAGGAAACTGATATGAGCACCAACGAGACTGGCAAAGCACGTCCAGCACAGCCAACAGATCAAGTACAGCCAACAGAACCAGCGCAGCCAACCGAACCAGCGCAGCCAACCGAACCGCGGCCCAAGGAAGCACGTAGCGGGGAACCACGTACTACCGAAACCGGCCCCACGGAGGCCCTGCCCCGGGAAAAGCGCCCCACCGAAGCCCTTCCGAAGCCGAGCCTCCAGCAGATCCCGCTCACGCCACCGTTGGAGCCCACCTTCAAAGTGGAGCACCCGGACGACGACGAACCCCGGCAGGCACGGATCGGCACCGTGGTGTGGGGGTTGATTGTGATCGCCCTCGCGGCACTGATCGTCATCTCAACACTCGGCTGGGTCACGCTGAACGGTACCTATGTACTGATCGGCTTGATGATCGGTGCGGGAGCAGCCCTGGTGGTCGGCGGCCTCGTGGCGGCCCGTAAGAGCTCCGGAACACCCAAGAGCCCGGCGAAATGACCGGACGCAACGACGTGACAAAGCAATCACAACAGGGAAGGGTGTAGCCATGGACAAGTTCTTCAGCATCGTCAGGGGCTTCGGCCTGAAGCGTGGTCCGCAACGTTGGATCGGCGGCATCTGCGGAGGAATCGCAGCAAAGCTCGGGGTAGACGTGGCGTATGTCAGGGTCGCTTTCCTGCTCTTCTGCCTGCTGCCCGGCCCCGCCTTCGTGGTCTATATCCTCGGCTGGCTCATCCTGCCGGACCAGAACAACAAGATCGCACTCGAATCCTTCATCAGCCAACGTTCCCGGTAGTCGCAGGTTGCAGCGGTCCGAAATCAACGAAACGCCCTGCCGGCCGGCGGGCGTTTCGTTGTTTCAGCCAGGTTTCCACTACCGCACGGCCAGGGTCAAAAGTAATCGTTTGTGTCCCACCCCACATGCGCGTCTACAATCATTGGGAGCTCAGCGTGGCGCTCTGCACGTATTCCTCCAAGCCATGAGTGAGCAAACATGAAAATTGGCATTCTTACCAGCGGTGGCGACTGCCCCGGCCTCAACGCAGTGATCCGGGGGTCAGTCCTCAAAGGCATTGCCATCCACGGCCAGGAGTTCGTGGGTTTCCGCGACGGCTGGCGAGGTGTGGTTGAAGGTGATGTCATCGACATCCCCCGCACCATGGTCCGAGGTATCGCCAAGCAAGGCGGCACCATCCTTGGCACCTCCCGCACCAACCCGTTCGAAAACGGCGGCGGCCCGGACGTCATCAAGGCGCACATGGAACGCCTGGGCATTGACGCCATCATCGCAATCGGCGGCGAAGGAACACTGGCAGCTGCCAAGCGCCTCACCGACGCGGGCCTGAGAATCGTCGGCGTCCCCAAGACCGTGGACAACGACCTCGATGCCACCGACTACACCTTCGGTTTTGATACCGCCGTGCAGATAGCCACCGAGGCCATCGACCGGCTCCGCACCACCGGCGAATCCCATCACCGCTGCATGATTGCAGAAGTCATGGGCCGCCACGTCGGCTGGATCGCCCTGCACGCCGGCATGGCAGCCGGCGCCCACGCCATCCTGATCCCGGAGCAGAAGGCGAGCATCGAACAGATCACCGAATGGGTCCAGGAAGCCCACGACCGCGGCCGTGCGCCACTGGTAGTAGTCGCTGAAGGCTTCGTACCGGACCACATGGAGTCCCCGCACTCCGAGCGCGGACTCGATACCTTCGGCCGTCCCCGCCTGGGCGGCATCGCCGATCAACTCGCACCCGAAATCGAGGCGCGGACCGGCATCGAAACCCGGGCCACCATTCTCGGCCACATCCAACGTGGTGGCGTCCCCACCGCCTACGACCGCGTCCTGGCCACGCGACTGGGCATGGCCGCCATCGACTCCGTCGTGGAAGGCCGCTGGGGCACCATGGTGGCCCTCAAGGGAACGGACATCTCCCACGTGGGCTTCGAGGAAGCACTTGGCAAGCTCAAGACCGTACCGCAACACCGCTACGACGAAGCGTCAGTCCTGTTCGGGTAGTCCGCTAGGCTGAATCCATGACTCTAGAGCCCACGTCTGCTGCCATCATCCAGCTGGCGTGGGCTCGCCGTTTGGGGCTCGACGACGACGCTTTCGCTGCCGCGGCTGCCCGGCTCACCACTTCCGCGGCGGACCCCGGCGAGCTCGGCAACCGTATTGCGCGTGTGGATGATTCTGCGAGGGCATTGGTTTTCCTGCGCCTCTTTGGCGTCTCGGCGCTCGTTGGACCGGAGTGGGCGCTGGATGCGGCGGCGTCAATCCCGGACACCGAGCTTGCTCAGCACGTGACGCTGCTGACCATCACCCGGGCACATGGCGGACACGGCCTCGGCTCCTCCGCCTTGTTCTTTGCGGACGATCTGCCGCTCCAGCAGCCCTCCGACGAACATACGGTGTCGCAGGGCAACCCGGAAGCGATCAGCCTGGAGGGTTTGTGCCCTCCGGACGACGCCAACGAGGTTGGCCTGCAAGGGCTCGAGCATCGGTTCACCATCATGCATCCGGAAGAGGATCAGCCAACGCCTGTTGCCTGCGGCGCCTATTCCGAGTGGGAAGGCATCCTGGCCAACATGGGCGTTCTGGTTGCGCCTCCATGGCGACGGCGCGGCTTGGGGACACTGGCGGCGTCAATTGCTGCTCATGAGGCGCTGGCATCCGGGCTGACCCTTCAGTGGAAGGCCGATGTCAGCAACACCGGAGCGCTCGGGATGGCCCGCAGCCTTGGCTTTGCCACAGGCGGGCTCCACGCGAGCGTACTGCTCGGCTGACCAAGAACTGAACTGGCCCGGCTTTGAGCTAATAGGGGTGGAAACAGTCCCTAAAACAGCGCGGGACCAACCCAAAAGTGGGCTGGTCCCGCCACCGGACAAGCCCTACTTCCGGACAGTTTCCTGTACCGCCGGTTCGCCAGTGGCTTTATTGCCCCAACCGCTGACCGACTTCGGCTTGCCAAAGAACAACGCCACCACGGCACCCAGCAGAATCGCGCAGGCCGGAAGCAAGATGGACTGGCTCATCGCCGTCGAGAATCCTGCATGAAGGGCCTCGGGCAACACGCCGCTCATGGACGCCTCCCCTACGGGAGCCCCGGCGGGTGCTGCGGGCAACTCGGCGGCGAGCCTGGACTGGATGAGGGCGGCAATGGCAGCCGAACCGAGGACAGCTCCGATTTGGCGGGTGGTGTTGAAGACGCCGGAACCGGCGCCCGCCTGGCGTGGTTCCAGGTTGCGTGTGGTTGCGTTGGACACCGGCCCCCAGATGAAGGCGTTGGCAACACCCTGCAGCGCGCTGGGCAGCAGGAACATCCAAATGGGCGTGTCCGGCCCCAACAGCGATGCCGTCCAGAACAATGCCCCGGCCAGGCATACGAGTCCGAACGATGCGAACCAGCGCGGGTTGGCGCGGTCTATGAGCTTGCCAACGAAGGGGGCAAGCGCACCGGAAATAACGGCCATGGGGATCATCAGCAACGCAGACTGTGTGGGCGTCAGGCCACGGACGGTCTGGTAATAGAAGATGGTGGGCAGCGGGAAGGCCGTCACCGTGAACCCGACGGCCATGATGGTGGTGTTGCCAAGGGAGAAGTTACGGTCCTTGAACAGGCCAAGCGGCAGCAAGGGTTCCCCGCCGCGGCGTTCAAGGATCCACTGCCAGGCTACAAACAGCACCAGGACTACGAGACCCGTGATGATCAGCCCCCACACCGAAATGAAGCCGGTGACGGTTCCCCACTTGTACGTCTGTCCCTCTTGGATGCCAAAGACCAGCAGGAACATGCCGACGGCGGACAGCACCACGCCCACGACGTCGAAGGTGTGGCTGTGGGTGGTCAACTTCGGCACGAAACGCATCACCAGGAAGAAGGCCACGATTCCTATGGGGACGTTGACGAAGAAGATCCACTCCCAGCCAAGGCTGTCCACCAGCAAGCCGCCAAGGATCGGTCCGATCAGCACGGCCATTCCCGCCGTGGCTCCCCACAATCCCATGGCTGCACCACGCCGGTCCGGTGGGAAGATACGTGTGATCACTGCCATGGTTTGGGGAGTCATCATGGCGGCGCCCAGGCCTTGGACGGCCCTCGCAGCGATCAACATGGTGACGTCACCGGAGAGTCCACACCACAGCGAGGCGAGCGTAAAGACGACCAAGCCGATCAGGTACAGGTTCTTGGGCCCAAAGCGGTCCCCCAGCCTGCCGGTGATCAGCAAGGGCACGGCATAGGCCAGCAGGTAGGCGCTGGTGACCCAGATGACGGCGTTGATGTCTGTGTTGAGGCCCTCCATGATCCGAGGGTTGGCGACCGACACGATTGTGGTGTCGATGAGGATCATGAAGAAGCCCACCACCAATGACCACAGCGCGGGCCACGGCTTAGCTACGTTTTCCAAGGGATTCCTTTGGCTTGTGTGAAAGTTCTGTTGGGGTTGGCCGGGGTTCATCCCAGGGCAGGCGCCCGTTACCCAGCTCCTCCAGGAGTTCGCGGATCCACGCGATCTCTGTCCGGCGCATAGCTTGTTGATACGTGATGTCGATCCAGTACTTGCGGTCCAGCCCCTTGGCCGTGACGGTTGCCTCGGCATGGACGAGGAAGTCGAGATCAGCTCCGAGGGCCACCACCCGCTCCTCGAGCAGTTCCATCACCACTGCCGCGGGAAGATGATGGGCTTCAGCGATCGCGTGGGGAAAGACAGGGTATTCGTTGACGGGCGTGGACAGCATGGCCTGGAGCCGCGCGTCGAGGGCATCATGTCCTGCAGGGGTAATTCGGTACGTGGTCCGTTCGGGACGGTTGCCTTCGCGTTCCGTTCCCGTGGCCTCCACCAGCCCGTTTTCCTCAAGCCGGCCCACCGCGTGATAGAGCGTTCCGGGGCGCACTTTGACGAGACGGTCTTCATGGCGGGCCATCAACAGTTGATACATCTCGTACGGATGCATGGGTTCCTCTGCGAGGAGCGCCAAGGAGGCGACACCCAGCGGGGTCAATTCAGTGATTTTTGGCATCGCAACCCCTTCAGCGATCACATATTCCACAACAACTATTCCACGTGGAGTATCTGGACGCAAGAAATGCCAGGAAGCCCTCCCGACAAGCAACCGGGCCCCCTGGCGATATCTGCTTTTAGCCCAGGAGGTCTTGAATCTCTGACCTGGCGAACATCGTGGCGGCCTCACGCGCGGTGGGGGTTCCGGCGTCGGGATCTGCTCCCGCGTCCAGCAGGACCCGGGCGACGCCGGTGTATCCCTTGAAGACCGCTCCCGCGAGAGGCGTCTGTCCGCGATCATTCGCGGCATTTACGTCAGCGCCGTGATGGACGATGAGCTGAACGGCTTCCTCGTGCCCGTGGTAGGCCGCCAGCATCAGCAAGGAGTCGCCGGCGGCGTTGGTCAGCGTGGCAGGCGCGCCGGCATTCAAGTAGCCACGAAGCAGTTCGGTGTCCCCCTCGCGGGCAGCATCAAACAAGGCGTGGGCCAGGGCCAACGTTTCGTCGTCGGGGCCGGTTGCTTGGCTCATCGGTGGGGTCCCTTCAGGAAGCCGGTCTGGCGCCCGACGACTTGGCCGGCGTCGGGGGCGACGATCACTTCCTGGGCTGCGATGTACAGCTCTTCGCCGTCCATCACCGTGAGGGTTTCCTCCGCCGAAACGGACCGCTTGATCACGGCCAAAGCTACGGGTCCCATTTCAAAGTGCTGCGCCACCGATGTCAGGGTACCTACCTTGCGCTCCCCGACAAATACGACACTACCAACGGCCGGCAGCGTGTGCTGTGATCCATCAAGTTGCAGGAACACGAGGCGGCGCGGCGGGTGGCCAAGGTTGTGGACACGCGCAATGGTCTCCTGCCCCTTATAGCAGCCCTTGTTCAAATGAACCGAGGTCCTCAAAAGGTCCAGTTCGTGGGGAATCGTCTTCTCGTCGGTCTCGGCACCAAGGCGGGGCCGCCACGCTGCAATCCGCAGGGCATCTGCCGCCATGGCACCCGCCAATGGCAGGCCTTCCACGGATTGTTCCAGCTCGCCGGCCGGTACAAGATACTCGAACCACGGGCGTTCCAGGCCGGGGTGCGATTCCTCGGGGACGATGCTGTACGCGTAACCTCCAGGGCTAACGTGCGGCCATGGATCCTCCCACACCAAGTGGCTGGCTAGCCGCTCCACCGGCTTGGTGGCGCCCAACACGGCCCACTGCTCCGAAACGTCCTCAATCTCGACGCGCAGCATGAATTTCATCTTGTTCAGCCACTCAGCAAGCGCCCCTGCTTCGACCGCTTCCACGATCAGCCATGTGGTGCCGCCGTCATCAATAACGCGGGCATCGAACTCGATGCGGCCTTGGACGCTGAGCAACAGCAGTTCGCTGGCCACGCCGGGCTGGAGGTTGGTGAGCTGCTGGGATGAGAGCGTGTTCAACCAACTGAGCCGGTCCGGGCCAGCCACGGTCACCACGCCACGGTGCGAAAGATCCACGACGGCGGTACCGGTCGCCAAGGCGCGCTGCTCCCGCAGCGGTTCGCCGTAATGGGCCGCGACGCCGGCATCCAGGCCGGTATCTTCAACGGCGCCAGGGCGCGACAACAGGGGGCTCTTGTAAGTCATATGTAGTAGAAGTCCTTGCGGGTCAGCGGTATTCCGTGGTCAGCGGTATTCCGGGTTTTCGAAATCGAATCGAGTGCCCGCTTTCCATTCCTCCGGCAGGTTGCCGTAGGCAGGAATACCCCCGGCATCCCGCAGGAGCTTGGCCATGTGGAGCAGGTTCCACGTCATGAAGGTGGCGTTCCTGTTAGTAAAATCACTCTCCGGACCACCCGATCCTTCATCGAGATAGCTCGGTCCGGGTCCCACCGGGCCGATCCACCCGGCGTCGGCCTGGGGTGGAATGGTGAAGCCGATGTGCTGAAGGCTGTACAGCACGTTCATGGAACAGTGCTTGATGCCGTCTTCATTGCCGGTGATCAGGCAGCCACCCACTTTGGGGTAGAAGGCCCATTGGCCCTTGCCATTGAGTTCGCCGGAGTGGGCATACAACCGTTCGATGAGTTTCTTGGTCATGGACGAGTTATCGCCCAACCAGATGGGACCCGCGATCACCACGATGTCTGCGTCGCGAACATCCGGGTAGATCTCCGGCCACTCGTCGGTTTCCCAGCCGTGCTCACGCATGTCCGGGTACACACCGCTGGCGATGTGGTGGTCAACGGTCCGGATGAGACGGGTGCTGACGCCCTGCTTCTCCATGATGTCCCGGCTGATCTTGATCAGGCCATCAGTGTTGCTGAGCTGCGGCGAGGGTTTCAGTGTGCCATTGAAAAAGACAGCCTTCAGCCCGCTGTAGCCCTCCGGTTTGAGGTGGTTCACTATCTGCTCCTTCTGCTGGTTGCTGTGGAACGTACAGTGAGGCCTCGGGTCAGGAGACCTTGTGGAGGAATGCCGAGGCGTGCGCTTCAAGGGCCTTGCCGCTGGCGGCGACGTCCCAGCGCCACAAGAGGTTGCCATCCACCAGGCCGAAGATGCGCGTGGCCGCCGTGTACTCCTTGGAGTGGCTTCCACGCATCACCATGTCCGTGCTCAGCTGGATCTGGGGTCCCTTGATCTGGCCGTAGTAGAGCTCGGTGATTCCGCCGGGGTGGGAGATCGACACTGAAATGTCGAAGCCGCCCTCTTTGTTGCGGCGCTCCTCGACTTCGTCGGCTGTCTTGAGGACGGGGACGATGTCGGCCGGGATCAGGCCGGGGCCGCCGTCGCCTTCTTCAAGCTTCCTTTCCAACGCCCAGAACCCGGTCTCAACGGTCAACGGGCGCAACTTTTCGCCGGCGTCGTCGCTGAGCCAGGTTTCGGCTCGGTACTGCAAGTACGGGAGCCCGTTATGGGTGAAGGAAACGTGCTGGACAAAATGCTCGGAATCCTCGTCTCCGCTGCCGAGCCGGCCGCGGCCTTCCCACTCACCAATGAGCCAGGAAAGAGGGACAAGTTCAGGCGTCAGATCTGTTGGGATCTCAATAGGCACAACGATTACCTCTGTTGGGCTGCAGGACCGGAAGGTTTACTTCTGGCCCTTGAAAAGGCGGTAAACGACAAATCCCGCAAACCATGCCATGGCTACGCTGGCCAGGCCAAGGAGTACGAGGAAGAAGATTTCAAATGCGAGTACAGACATGATGCAATCCTAACCGTTAGAAGATGAGTAGTTTGTCTATGAAGTAAGCCATTGCCCCCACAGCCCACACGGGAGCTACGCCCATTCCTATCGCTGCCGGGATGTTGAGCCGTCCCCGCCGGAGTGTGGTCATCCGCCGGAAGCACACCAGGACCGATCCCATCACCACGCCTACCAAAGCAGCGGGAAGCACGGCGATATCCGAAAAAACAAGGCCCGCCAACGGCCCCATCAGTCCAGCCATGACCACTCCGAGCGGAGCCACGATCCGGTCCGGCCAGCGGATAATGCCCACCAGGAGGGCCACCGCGGCACTGAGTCCGGCCACGAGGACCATCTCCTTGACGCCGTTGAACCGCGCACTGGCGATCCATCCCGCGCCGAGGCAATTCAGCAGCACGCCGGCAGAGCAACCAAGTGTTGATTCCAGCCGCTGGGCCTGCCCCGTTCCCCTGACCAGCTGAACGACGAACACCGCCATCACGCCCAAAGCCACGAACGCAGGTGTGCCTTCCAGGAACCCGGGCGCCGGCATGTAGGCAGCAGTGACGGCCGATCCCGCGCCTGCCAGAGCGATGACCGCGGCGAGCGTTTTCTTGGCCGGGACGCCCAGGAAATGCGGCCAGCCGATTCCCACGGCCGCGGACGCAGCGATGCCGACCCCCACCATGGCTTCCCGGGAAACGAAGGTGCTGGCCACGATGGCTGCGAGCGCCACGAGTCCGAATACCCCGATGCTCCAAGACTTCACTGTGTGCCGACCTCAATCCGATGCGCCTTACGACCTCTCGACAATCCTGCCTTAAGCCGGACGAATATGTCGTAATTCCGGCGCTTGCCCGTCACGAATCCATGTGTCCTAGGGCACTGATGGGTATACTCAGACATCAACAGCGCACTGTGTTGGCCGCGATCCCGTTACAACGGGAGAGGCTGCCGATGTGTTGTGACCGACCGGTGAGACTCCGGTTTCGACGCCCGATGATGCGCGTACAGCCCATTGGAGGAACTATGTCGCACATCCTGCTCCTAACGAACAGCACCGGCTCTTCGGTGGACATTTTGCCTGCCTTGGAGTTGCTGAACCACCGCGTGCACATCCTCCCGGCAGAACCCACAGCCCTACTGGAAACCGACCCCACGGACATCGTCTTCCTGGATGCCCGAAAGGATCTGGTGGGGGCCCGGTCGCTGACCCAGTTGCTGAAGGCCACGGGCCTCAGCGCGCCCCTCATGCTGATCCTCACCGAGGGCGGCATGGCTGCCGTCTCGTCCGCGTGGGCTGTTGATGACATCGTGCTGGACTCCGCAGGCCCCGCGGAAGTCGAGGCCCGCATCAGGTTGGCCATGGCCCGTGCCGTGCCGGGCGAAGAGGAAGCCCAGACCGAGATCCGGGCAGCCGGCGTCGTGATTGACGAGGCAAGCTACACCGCCCGTGTTAGCGGGCAGCCCTTGAACCTGACGTTCAAGGAGTTTGAACTTCTGAAGTACCTGGCCCAGCACCCGGGCCGTGTATTCACGCGCCAGCAACTCCTGACGGAGGTCTGGGGCTACGACTACTACGGAGGCACCCGAACTGTGGACGTCCACATCCGGCGGCTTCGCGCCAAGCTCGGAGTGGATCACGAGAACCTGATCAGCACCGTCCGCAACGTCGGCTACCGGCTCACTCTTGTCCGCCTCCCGGACGATGAGCTGTCCGAGGCCTGAGCGGTATCTGCAGCAAGCAAAGAAGAGGCCAGGATCCACACGGATCCTGGCCTCTTCTACTTCTTGGTGGAGGACATACGGGTCGAACGTATCGAGGCCACCCCACTGGTGGATCCCCCCTGCGCTGACTTAGGGACAAACCGCAAAGCCGAACGAGATAACGAGACTACCTCCCATTTCAAGTGACATCAAATCAGCAGGCTTGCGCCGGACGTATAGCCTTACATCATGAGTCACGCGCACCCGGAAAACTGGCCCGTATTGATCATCGCCGGCGCCTTGGACACCGAGCTCCTGAGGGACGTCAAGAGCCTCGCCGCAGCTGCCGCGGAATCGGACGGTAATCCTCCCTTCTCCGAGCAGACGTTGGTCATGCTGCGCGGTGTGGACGCGGGCGACCATACGGTCTTGTCTTTCGTCCTGTACGCCCCGGACGAAGATTCCGATCCGGCTACCGCTGATGACCTGGCCGGCGTCGCCGTCGTGGTTGAAAGTGGAGACGGAAGCGGCGTGCTGGAGCTTGCGGTCCACCCCAGCTACCGCAACCAGGGTGTGGCTGGAAGGCTCCTGGACGCCCTCCAAGGCAAGCGGGGGCTCCACGGACTGGGCGCGTGGTCCCACGGCAACCACGAGGCCGCCGCCGAGCTCGCCAGGCGCTTCGGCTATGGTCCGGTGCGTGAACTGTGGAAGATGCGGCTGATGTCTTCAAGCTCGGCACTGCCCGACGCCGGACTCCCGGACGGTGTTTCGATCCGCGCCTTCGTGCCCGGCCAGGATGAGCAGGCATGGCTCGCCGCCAACAGTGCCGCGTTTTCCCACCACCCCGAACAGGGTTCACTGACACGGGCGGACCTCGAGGCACGCAAGGCTGAAGATTGGTTCGATCCCGAAGGCTTCCTGCTGGCCGGGAATGCCGAAGGTGAACTGTTGGGTTTCCACTGGACGAAGGTCCACCCCCGGCAAGGTCCGCATCCTGCCATCGGCGAGGTCTACGTGGTGGGCGTGACGCCGGCAGCGCAGGGCTTGGGGCTTGGCAAGGCCCTTACGGTTGCAGGCATCAAGCACCTCCAGGACCAGGATCTGCACGCCGTGATGCTCTACGTGGACGCCGACAATTCGGCAGCGGTAGCCCTTTATCAGAAACTCGGCTTTGTTCGCTGGGACACCGACGTCATGTATGGGCCCATAACCAAAAATTAACCTGCGGGGATCACTTGCCGGAAAGCCGATGACATCTTGGATTCGAGCAAGGCAATTGCTTGTAATGTGGGAGGAAACCCCGTCCTGAGCTTAGGAGAACCCCATGCAGCCGGACCCCGTCGGCACCGTCGGATCCACCTCGAAGGGTGCAACCTTGCCCCCGCGCTTCGGATCATCGGAAGTGCCGGCCTCGCGAGCCACCCAGGACCGCATCGATATTCCGGAATTCGCACCGAGCCTGGAGCCCGAGGGCGACATCACCCCGGATCGGTTCCTGGACCGCGAGCTGAGCTGGCTGGCTTTCAACTCCCGTGTGCTGGAACTCGCAGAGGATCCTGACCTTTTCCTGCTGGAACGTGTCAACTTCCTCTCCATCTTCGCTTCCAACCTTGACGAGTTCTTCATGGTGCGCGTGGCAGGACTCAAGCGCCGCATCGCCACCGGACTCGCCGTGCCCTCCCCTGCAGGCTTGAGCCCCATTGAGGTGCTGGAACAAATCAGCGAAGAAGCCCACAAGCTGCAGGAACGCCACGCGCGCGTCTTCGCCGAGCAGATCCGTCCCGCCCTGGCCTACGAGCACATCCACCTCATGCATTGGCATGAATTGGACGAGGATGCCCGCCACCGCATCAGCATCATGTTCCAGGAGAAGGTCTTCCCCATCCTGACGCCGCTGGCTGTGGACCCTGCGCACCCCTTCCCCTACATTTCCGGCCTCTCCCTCAACCTCGCCGTGATCGTCAGCAACCCGATCAGCGACAAGGAACTCTTTGCCCGCGTCAAGGTGCCCGACCAGCTCCCCCGCCTCATTTCCGTTGATGGACCGCGTGCAGGCGCCATCCCGGGTCGCGTAGCCCGGTTCATCGCCCTGGAAGAAGTCATCGCCGTCCACTTGGACAAGCTCTTCCCCGGCATGGAAGTCCTGGAGCACCACACCTTCCGCGTCACCCGCAATGAGGACCTGGAAGTGGAAGAGGACGACGCCGAGAACCTCCTGCAGGCACTCGAAAAGGAACTCCTGCGCCGTCGCTTCGGCCCGCCGGTCCGCCTCGAAGTGACCACGGACATCAACCCGAACATCAAGGCCCTGCTGATCCGTGAGCTCGGGGTTGAAGAGTCCGAGGTCTACTCCGTACCCGCACCCCTGGATCTTCGTGGTTTGTCCGCAATCAGCGGCATTGACCGCGCCGACCTCCACTACCCCAAGCACGTTCCCCACACGTCCCGGTACCTCAACGAGTCCGAAACGTCCAAGGCAGCAAATGTCTTCGCCGCCATGCGACGCAGGGACATCCTCCTGCACCACCCGTACGACTCCTTCTCCACCTCCGTCCAGGCTTTCCTGGAGCAGGCAGCAGCGGACCCGAAGGTGCAGGCGATCAAGCAGACCCTGTACCGGACCTCCGGTGACTCGCCCATCGTTGATGCCCTTATTGACGCCGCGGAAGCAGGCAAGCAGGTCCTGGCACTTGTGGAGATCAAGGCCCGCTTTGACGAGCAAGCCAACATTTCCTGGGCGCGAAAGCTGGAACAAGCAGGCGTCCACGTGGTGTACGGCATCGTGGGACTGAAAACCCACTGCAAGTTGTCCTTGGTGGTGCGTCAGGAAGTGGACGGACTGCGCCGCTACTGCCACATCGGCACGGGCAACTACCACCCCCGCACAGCCCGGTACTACGAAGACCTTGGGCTGTTGACCGCGAACGAGCAAGTGGGCGAAGACCTCTCCAAGCTGTTCAACCAGCTCTCCGGCTACGCCCCGAAGTCAACATTCAAGAGGCTGCTTGTTGCCCCGCGTTCAGTACGCGCAGGCCTGGTGGACAGGATCGAAGCCGAAATCCGCAACGCCCGCGCCGGTGTCCCCGGTTTGGTGCAGATCAAGGTTAACTCGATGGTGGACGAAGCCATCATCGATGCGCTTTACCGCGCCTCGCAGGCCGGCGTGAAGGTGGACGTCGTAGTCCGCGGCATATGCTCGCTCCGCCCGGGAGTGCCGGGACTTAGCGAGAACATCACCGTCCGCTCCGTGCTGGGCCGCTTCCTTGAACACTCACGCGTCTTTGCCTTTGGCAACGGCGGCGAGCCCGTGGTGTACATCGGCTCCGCCGACATGATGCACCGCAACCTCGACCGCCGGGTGGAGGCACTGGTGCAGCTGGCCAGCAAGGAAGACACGGAAACGGTCATGGACCTGATGCGTCGCTACGTTGACGATGGCACGGCCAGCTGGCACTTGGACGATAGCGGACACTGGACCAGGCACCACCTGGACGGGGAAGGCAAACCATTGCTGGACATGCAGTCCTGGCTCCTGGCTTCCCGCTCACGCCAGCGCGCTGCGGCACGTCGGTAAGGACCCAGTTGAACAGCGATACCCCCGTGGCGGATCAAACAGACCACCCCGGCGAGCCGGTGGCAGTTGTCGCCGCCGGCGCCATTCCGTGGCGCGTCACCAAAGGTGGCCTTGAGGTCCTCCTGATCCATCGTCCCCGCTACGACGATTGGTCATGGCCCAAAGGAAAGCTCGACGCCGGCGAAACTGTTCCCGAATGCGCCGCACGCGAGGTGTGGGAAGAGATAGGCCTCAAGGCACCACTGGGCATACCTCTACCGGCGATTCACTACCACGTTGCTGCTGGCCTGAAGGTAGTCCGGTACTGGGCCGTTAAGGTCAATGGCGCGCAGCTCCGACCTGACGGCAAGGAAGTGGACAGCGTCATGTGGTGCAGCCCGGACCGGGCGGCCAGCTTCCTGAGCAACCCTACGGATGTGGAGCCGCTCGAATACCTCGAGAAGGCCCACGTCCGCGGGGAACTGGACACATGGCCGTTGGTACTGATTCGCCATGCCAAAGCCAAGCCACGCTCCTCATGGACAAAGGCCGAGGGCGATCGTCCATTGGCAGCAACCGGGCAGCGGCAGGCAGTTGCCGTCCAGCGTCTTCTGGAGGTGTGGAAACCGCAACGCGTTGTGAGCAGCCCTTGGGCGCGTTGTGTTGCCACGATCGCCCCATATGCCAAGTCCAGCGGGGCAAAGGTGAAGCTGGTGGAAGCACTCACCGAGCACACGCACCAGCGCTCGCCCAAGAAAACAGCTGCCGCTGTCGAGGCCTTGTTCGACAAGCAGGTGCCGATCGCTGTCTGCACGCATCGCCCGGCCCTGCCCACGGCGTTGAAGCAGCTGGGCCAGCATATGTCGCAGGCCCTGCGTGCGCTGCTTCCTTCCACAGACCCCTACTTGTCGCCGGGCGAGGTCATCGTCTGCCAGGTAGCGCGCGGGTCTGAAAGGAAAGTTGTGTCCGTGGAGCAGGTCAAGCCTTTCGACGACTAGGAACCGCTTGCTTGCCCCCACATCTTTGTATCAGTAGATTGATACAAAAGATGTGGGGGTCTTGCTGTGGTTGTACTGCCAACGTTGTTTTTCCTGGGGCCGGTGATCGGTGCCATCATCGTCTACCTGTTCCTGCGCATGCAGGTCTGGTCCAAACCCGATGCCCAGGCAGTAGCCTCGCACGGGTTGTGGGTAGGCATCATCGGGTGGATGGCCAGTTCCCTCCAAGGTGCCATGAACGCCGGGATCATTCGGGCAAATCCCATGGGATCAACCGCACCTGCAACTCCGGATCAGATCGCCGGCGCTCTGGCGTGGCCCATTCTGGCCTGCCTCGCCGTTCACGCACTGGGTCAACTGAGCTACCCCGCTCCCAAGGCACCGCGCAGATACGCGGAACTGACCGTCCGCAGAATCAGGGACTTCCTCCCCGGCAAACTTGCCTGGACCACAGCCGCGATCTTCGGATACGCAGGCTTGGCTATTGCTTGGATCGCAGCGTTGCCCGCGCACGCCGCCTTGCCACCATCACCGCCTGCGCCACCAGTGTCGCCCCAGCAGCCCGGCGCGCCCTACGGCCCATCCACGTATCGAGGCCCATCCACGTATCAGGGCCCATCCACCGTTCCCGGCCCCTCCACGTTTCAGGGGCAGGACGGCAGGATTCCGGGCTCGGACATGGCGCTGTGGCTCGGCGGGGCCTTACTGGTCCTGGCCTTGGGAACCTGGCTTGTGCTTCTCCTGATCGCTCGTCGCAGGCAGCTGGAAACCCTCGATGGCAGCGACAATCGAACGCTCCGGACCATTGCCACTAACCGGTTGCTCCGGACCGTCGCGACCATCGCCGCCGGGCTGGCCACCATCGCCGGCAACTTCGCAGCACAACCGGCGCCGGGTGCAGCGTGGCAGTCGTCCTGGTTCAACGTGCTGGGGCTCATCAACATGGCAGTGCTCCTGGGCATGTTGTGGTGGAAAGTCCCCGAGCTTCCGTCGATTCTCACGGTCCGGAAAACCACCACCGCAAACACGCTCCGTGCCGATCCTCGAACGCACGGGGCCGCCCGGCTCACCATCTCCCTTGGAGCTATGTTGGGCGTGGTGGGCGGACTTGCCCTCCTGGCCGGTGTCGTGGTGATCCTTATAGCACCGCCACCCCTGAACCCCTGGCCTTTTCCGGTCCTCACCACCATTGGCGCTGTGGCCCTGTTGCTTGGCATTGCGGCGGGCGAGATGCTGATGGCGCGGAATTATGGACGAGCAGAAGCGACGATCCAATGGCCACGGCAGCCCGTTTCAAGAGGACTGCTTTCCTTCGCAATCGGAAGTGCCTTGGTATTTGCCGTGGCAGTGGTTTTCGCCATGGCTGCAGAAGTCCAGCCCTTAACCCCGAAGACGTGGCCGATAGTTCTTTTGCTCTCTGCCGTAGTTGCTGCCACCGGCGCCGCGGCGATCGTTGCCGTGCGCCGCCGTCGTGGTATCCCCGAAGGCGCGAACGACGCAGGCCTGGACGCCGCCATGCGGGCCATCAGCATGTATCGAATCGTCAGGACGTTGGCCGCGTACTGCCTGGGGCAAGCGGCAGCGCTGCTGGTGATCACCGGCGATGCCTGGTACACGCTATTTACACCTGCCGGTGGCGAGTACGCGCCGGCGCCCAGCCCGGCCATCACGGCGGGCATGGTCTTGGCTGCTCTTGCCGTGATCGTGGCTGTGGTACCGGTGCGCAGCCTGTTCCATGCGATTCCCCGCGGCGAGGCGGCGAAACTTGGGGAACGCGCACAATGACTGCCGGAATCACCCTGGATCTTTCCGATCCGGTTCCACCCTACGAGCAAATCCGACGACAACTCAGTTCCCTGATTGCGGTAGGGGCCTTGGAGCCCGGAAGCCGCCTGCCCACGGTCCGTAGCCTGGCCGCTGACCTTGGTATTGCCGCCGGAACCGTGGCACGCGCCTATAAAGAACTCGAACAGTCCGGACTGATTGAATCACGACGCCGGAACGGGACTATCGTGCTCGGGCCACCTCGGGCACCGCGAGGCGTGGCCGGAGGAGACGCAGCGGTAATGGCCGCCCTTGACGACGTGATACGGACGGCGCGCAGCGCGCGCATAGGTGACGAATCGCTCGTGGACCTGCTTCGGGGACGACTTGCCCAAACAAGTAAGCTGGACTCGTGAGCATCCCCACCCCTTATGAAGACCTCCTGCGCGATGTCATGGCCAACGGCACGCACAAGTCGGATCGAACCGGAACCGGAACGCGCAGCGTTTTCGGCCGCCAATTGAGGTTCGATCTCGCCAAGAGCTTCCCGCTCATCACCACCAAACGGGTCCATTTCAAGTCCGTGGCAGTTGAACTCCTTTGGTTCCTGCGCGGCGACTCGAACGTGAAATGGATGCAGGATCAGGGCGTCTCCATCTGGGACGAATGGGCCGATGCCGACGGCGAGCTGGGCCCGGTCTATGGCGTCCAGTGGCGCAGCTGGCCCACCCCCGACGGCGGACACATTGACCAGATCTCCGAGCTCATGACCAACCTGTCTGCCAACCCCGACTCCAGGCGCCATATTGTTTCCGCGTGGAACGTGTCCGAGCTCAAGGACATGGCATTGCCGCCGTGCCACGCGTTCTTCCAGTTCTACGTGGCGGACGGTAAATTGTCCTGCCAGCTGTACCAGCGCTCCGCTGACACGTTCCTGGGTGTCCCTTTCAACATTGCCTCCTACGCCCTGCTGACCCGCATGGTGGCGCAGCAGCTCGGGCTGGAGCCGGGCGAGTTCGTGTGGACCGGCGGCGATGTGCACGTCTACGACAATCACGTGGACCAGGTTGCCGAGCAGCTCAGCCGTGAGCCGTATGACTACCCGCAGTTGAAGATCCTCCGCAAGCCGGACTCGATTTTCGATTACACGCTGGATGACTTTGAAGTTGTGGACTACCGCCACCACCCCACCATCAAGGCTCCGATCGCAGTATGAGCATGTCTTCCCCTGAGACCCCCTCCCAGCTTCCCGGCATCATCTTTACCCAGGAGACTGCAGCCCGCATGACGGGTATCGGCATGATCTGGGCGCAAACAAAATCCGGCGTCATCGGCAAGGACGGCACCATGCCCTGGCAGTTGCCCGAGGACATGAAGCATTTCAGCCAGATCACCACCGGGCACCCCGTCATCATGGGCCGGAGGACCTGGGAGTCCTTCCCGGCAAAGTACCGTCCGCTCCCGGGCCGCACCAACATTGTGGTGACCCGCAACGCCGAGTGGGCTTCCACGCCAGAGGCGGAGGGCGCCGTGGTGGTTTCCTCCCTTGATGCTGCCCTGCTGGAATCGCAGTTCGCACCCGGTGGCCAGAATGTGTGGATCGTCGGCGGCGGCGAGATTTATCGTCAGTCCATGGACATCGCCAATCTGGCGGTCATCACCATCATCGATTCCGAGGTGGAGGGCGACACCTACGCCCCGGAACTCGGCGATGATTGGACTTTCGACTCCATGGCCCCGTCCGAGGGCTGGCTCACCGCCAAGAACGGCACCAACTACCGGTTCACCTCATGGCGCCGGAACGAAAGCTAGGAAAGCCTGCATGCTGAAGAAACCTGAAACCCTGTTCGTTCTGGGCTACATGCTGTTGCCGCTCTTTGCACTGATCTCCGCCATTGTGGGGCTCACCATGATCCTTGGCGGCAACAGAATTGCCGGCATCATTGTGCTGATCGTCGTCACACAGGTGTTTACCTTCGGTGCGTTCTTTGCCCTGCGCAAGCGCAAAGCGGTACTTCTCCAAGAGCCCGACGCCGGCCACTAGGGCGCCTCTTGCGGGTCACGCGAGTACGGGGTACTTCTCCCCATCGCGGCTTGAGGCTCTAACGACGTAGAGTCGGTTGGACCGCAGAAGCGGTGGTTGGACAGACTTGGGGGCTGTGGTGGCAGGAAATTTTTGGGGTGCGGACGTGGCGCAGTTGCGCACGCTCGCACAGCAGTTCGGGTCCGTGTCGGAGCAATTGCTTCAGCAATCGTCCCTGTTGACGAACCAGATCAACAACAACCCCACGTGGAAGGGCAACGATGCCACTGCCTTCCGCTCCGACTGGAACGGCAACCACCGGAATCAGCTGATGCAGTCGGCTTCCTTCCTCAAGCAGGCTTCCAAAGACCTCCTCAGGAACGCCGCCCAACAGGAGAAGTCCAGCGATGCCGCCCCGGGGTCAGGTGGCGGCCCGCTTCCAGGGAGTTCCGGATCCGGCCTTGGCACCGGTCCAGGTCCGGGCTCAGGTCCGAAGGACAATCCTTGGGGTCCGGACTGGCTGGCCAAGGGATCGCCGTTCCGTGATGCCTGGGGTCTCAGGGGCCAGATCAAGGCCGGGCTCGACCTGCCGAAGAACATCTTTGGACTGGCCGCCATGAGTGCCAGGGGCCTGGATACGTTCACTAACGCAGCCGAATGGGGCAAGCTCGCATCCCGCAGTGTCACCTACAACCTCTTTGACTCCGCTACGGATCTGCTGGGATTGAAGAACCTCCAGAAATACGTGCCCGCCCTGAACAAGTTCAGCGGCGTGTTCGCGGAGAGCACTTGGCTATTCAAAGGTCAAGGGTCTGTCATGGAGAGTTTGGGCAAGGGCGGGCTGGGCCGGGGTCTGGGATGGTTGGGTGTTGGACTCAACGCCTTCGACACCGTGAAATATGCTGCCGAGGGCAAGACCGGCGACGCAGTCTGGTCCGGAGTCAAGACCGGATTGGCCGTGGGCAGCTTCCTGCCTCCTCCTGCCGGCACCGTCTGTGCCGTAGTCAGCGCCGGCATCGCCGTCTATGAAATTCCTGCAGTCAAGAATTTCGTGGATGGCGCGGCCAAGAATGTGGCAGACGGCGTTGCGAGTGCGGTCAAGGACCCCGGCAAATTCATCGCGGACACGGGCAAGAATCTTGCTGACCTTGGCAAGGGCGCAGCATCGTTCCTGGGAATCGGTTAGTGAACAACAGAGGAGCCAAAAGATGACCACCATGCATGAGGAAACCGACTCCGCAATAGGGTTCGGATTTGCTGAACTTGCTTTCATGATCAGGATGTTCGATACCAAACCGGCCAAGAAGTCCGCGGAGGTCTTCCGATTGGAAGCGGAAGTGGCAACGGAACGCCTCTGCGTAGCCGGTGGTTCTTCGCTGCTGGCCAAGGGGTTCGCCAGCGTCGGCGACGACTTGGAATTGGAAGGACCGGCTGTTGCGGTGGCCTACGCCCTCGCCAAAGCGGACCGCTGGACCGAAATCAGCCTGAACACCGCAGACTCCACGGATACTGTGGTCCACCTCGAATCCGACAACGTGTCCCTGCTCCTCCAACCCAGGACGTTGGAGACGTGGTTCGTTTTTGCCCAGGATCCTGCTGTTCCGGGGGCTGCCGCTGAACTCTCGATCATTGAGGAACACGTCCGTAACAACCCCGACGGGACCGCCTTCCTCCGGGCAAGGACCATCGACGGCGAAGACCATCTGCTCATCCGGCCGGACGCCGGTGGCTGGGCGGTGGGCAAGGTCTTGGATCCTACGAAGGATGTGGTCGAGACCACGGGTTTGGACACCCAGGGGCTCCTGGGATGGATTCTCGCTACCCGCGGCGAAGCAAGCGCATGAGCCAGCCGGAAAATCGGCGAGGGCGACGGAAGGGCTATTACGCCCGGCAGGTCGAGGCCGAAGCAGAGCGGCAGGGCCTCACGGTAGAGGAATACGGCGTGTACAAAGGCGATGTAGGGAGCGTCGTCAAACCCATCAATTCAGCGGGTGGACTCCTGTTCCTTAGCATCCTGATCACCTTGATCATGACTGTTGTGGGCGCCCTCATGGTCAAGCTGTTCATGGACGGCACAGAAGACGTCAACTGGGGCCAGATAATTTTCGGCATCGTCTTCGGCCTCTGGATTGTTCCCACGGCATGGTTCCTGTACTTCAAGGAACGCAAAGCATCACGCCTGCGGCAACAGAACGGCAAGACCATCGAGTTGCCCACCCGGCGCAACACCCCCCGCGACTGAGTCCGCCTGACCGCTGGGGCGAGTGCCGTCGTCGTGCTTCCCGTGCGTGACGTAACCAACAGCGGCAGTTTGCTCCGAAAGTTTAGACTTGGTGAATGACTACAGCAGCTAATCCGTCCGTAGGACTGGTCGGTTGGCGTGGCATGGTCGGCTCCGTCCTGATGCAACGCATGCAGGAAGAGAACGACTTCGCCAACATCAACCCGGTATTTTTCTCCACCTCGAACGCAGGAGGTGCCGCCCCGTCCTTTCTGAGTTCTGCCGCTGGCGATCCAGGCAAGCTCGAGGATGCGTTCGATATTGAGACGCTGGCCAAGCTGCCGATTATTCTCACCGCCCAGGGCGGGGACTACACCAAGCAGGTTCACGGCGAACTCCGCAGCCGTGGCTGGGACGGCCTCTGGATTGATGCTGCCTCCACCCTTCGCATGAATGACGACTCGATCATCGTGCTTGATCCCATCAACCGCGATGTCATCGACGCCGGACTGTCCGGTGGGGTGAAGGACTTCATCGGCGGCAACTGTACGGTTTCGTGCATGCTCATGGGCCTTGGCGGCCTCTTCAAGAACAACCTGGTGGAGTGGGGAACCTCCATGACGTACCAGGCAGCTTCGGGTGGCGGCGCCCGGCACATGCGTGAACTCCTCAACCAGTTCGGCACCCTCAACAACGAGGTCAGCAGCGAACTGGACGATCCCGCGTCGGCCATTCTCGAAATCGACCACAAGGTCCTCGCTGCGCAGCGCAACGGTGTTGATGCCACCCAGTTCGGCGTACCGCTTGCCGGGTCCCTCATTCCCTGGATCGACGCCGACCTCGGCAACGGCCAGTCCAAGGAAGAGTGGAAAGCCGGCGTGGAAACCAACAAGATCCTCGGTACCGGCAACGGCACCGCAGGCAAGGACCACATCGCCATGGACGGACTCTGTGTCCGCATCGGTGCCATGCGCTCCCACTCCCAGGCCCTCACGCTCAAGCTGCGCGAAGACCTTTCCGTGACGGAGATCGAGAACCTGCTGGCCAAGGACAACGAATGGGCCAAGGTTGTTCCGAACACCAAGGAAGCCTCCATGGCCGACCTCACCCCGGTGGCAGCATCCGGCACACTGGATATCCCCGTGGGCCGAATCCGCAAGCTCGAAATGGGCCCGGAATACATCAGTGCATTCACCGTTGGCGACCAACTCCTCTGGGGTGCCGCCGAGCCGCTCCGCCGCATGCTGAACATTGTGACGGGAAAGCTCTAGTTCTGCCCGGCCAAGCACGTCGCTGACCCGCTGTTCCCCTGCTGTCCAGCAACGGAACAGCGGGTTTTCCGTCTTTGGGGCCCTGCCGAAACCCGCCGGCGGGCTCAGCCGGCCATGAACTTCAGGTACGCGCGGCCCTGGGCATGGAACGAACGCTCAGCGGCCGGGCCCAACTGCCCGGCGAACGGCTCAGGTGCGACACCTATGGTCTTGCCGCTCACGGTCCTCGCCCACGTTCCCACCACTTCTCCGCCGGACACCATGATCCGTTTGAACACTCCGTTCTTGCCCGGCACTACCAACTCCGCATCCTCGGGAGCCAGCACCAGGCTCCTGTCCTGGTATCCGAGCAGGAATTCGTCGAACCCCGGGAGTGCCAGCAGTGAGCGCGAGCCGGGGACGCCGTCGTCGAGCATTGCCGCAGTTTCCGGCGAGAGCCAATAACTGGTGCCGCCGAACTGCAGCCCAACCAGACGATCCTGCACCTGTTCCAGGGCTTTGCGCCCTTCCGTGACGGGAATCTGGCTCCACCATGAAAAATCCTTGATGGTGGCAGGCCCGTGCGCCAGGATGTAGCGGAAGAGTAACTCGGCGATTCCTTCCTCCCGGCCCAGCTGCCGCGAGTCCGGGATCCACTCGTCGAACGGCACGAACAGTTGCTGGACACCAGTATTGCCGGTGGTCCCCGCCATGGGTCCTTGGACCAGCCACGCGCGCTGGCAAAGGCTCCCCAGCAAGTGAATACCCCGCTGCGCCTTGGTGATCTGGCCGGCTTCCTCGAAAGCCTGGAACAGCTGCTCCCGGGTGGCTCCGGGCCTACCCTCCGCTTTGAGTTCCTCAGCGGTTTTGAAAGTGATGTCCCGGCAATGGCTGATGTCATCAGGCGTGATGCCTAGTTCGCGGTGGCGACCCGTCAACGACTTCATCAGCCGATCACTGGTGATGCCCAGAATCCAGCGCAGATCTTCGGGGGCAAGCAGGTGGAGCGTTCCTCGCATAGGCCAAGAGCGGACCAGTGTCCCGGCGTCGAGCGCCGCCCGGACATCCGAAGCAGCCGTGCCGGGTACCCGCTGACCCACCGCCCACAATGCCGAGCCCAGATCCTGTGCCTGCATGGCCGTCATCCACCGGACCGCGTCCGGAACGGTGGCAAAGCGGCTGCCCAACAGGCCTTGGCTGGCAAGCCGCAACCGGCCCATGACGCGTGGAGTGAGGTTGGTTCTCTCGGCAGGCATGTTTCATCCTAAAGGACGGTTTGCACAGGAAACCTTGCCGCGCCTCCCAGCCCTCGCCCAGCAGCAGATCCTAGGATGGGTTCATGCTTTTTGGTGATCTCGCTCCGTTTGTGCGGCCGATGAGCCGGTGGTTGGCTACCGCCGGCTGGTTCTGCACGCTCGCCGGGCTTGGCGCCGGGCTGATCGTGGCGGTAGGGACAGGGGTGAGCCTCTCCCCCTCGATGCAGGCCATCCAGACAATCAGCCTGGTGGCAACTGCCGCGGCCGCTCTCCTCATCGGAACTGCTGCCGCCACCCAGCCCGTGGCCGATCGCGACGACGACGCTCCCGAACCCTGGTTTTACCCGGCAGCCGCAGCCCAGGTCCGCAGCTTCCTGCTGGGAGCAATCGTCCTGCTCCTTGGCTTGGTGGGTTTCGCCACGGCCGGGCTGTTCATGCCCAGCGGACCGTCGCCGCAAAGTATCGCCTTCAGCCAAATCTTCCTGTTGGGAGCAGTCAGTTGCGGCCTCACGTTCCTGCTGCTCAACAAGGTCCTGCCGATTGCGGAGAGGCGCACCCGCTAGAGGCTGACGCCGATCAGCAAGGGCTCCGGGTGCAGTTCAATGCCAAAACGCTCGACGACGCCGGAACGCACCTCACGCGCGATCGCCACCATGTCCGTAGCCGTCGCTGAACCCCTGTTGGTAATGGCAAGTGTGTGCTTGGTGGACAGGGAAGCCCGCCCGCCGGAAACACTGGATTCTTCGAGGCCAAAACCTTTACCGAAGCCGGCCTGATCGATGAGCCAGGCAGCGGAAAGCTTCACCAGTCCGTCGTCGCCAGCAGGATACTTGGGCGCGTTCTCCGGCAAAGCTGAGGCACTTTCCGCAGGAACGATCGGGTTGGTGAAGAATGAACCGGTGGAGTAGGTGTCGCGGTCTGCAGGGTCCAGGACCATGCCCTTGGACGCGCGGAGCCGGAGGACTTCCCTGCGTACATCATTGGAGTAGGCTCGTTTGCCGGCCTCGACACCCAGCACACGGGCCAACTCGGCGTAGCGGATGGGGGCACTCATCCGTCCCAGCGGCAACTGGAATTCGACGGTCAGCACCACGTAGCGGGGCGAGCCCTCAACGGTGGTCTGCTTCAGGATGGAGTCGCGGTATCCGAACTTGAGCTCGGAGTTGGTGAACGTCTGCACCGCGTTGCGTTCGCGGTCCCAAGTGCGGACTGCCGCGATGGTTTGTGAAACGTCTGCGCCATAGGCTCCCACGTTCTGCACGGGTGTGGCTCCGGTGGCGCCGGGAATGCCGGACAACGCTTCCAGGCCGGACCACGCATGCAGTACCGCATGCTCCACCAACGCGTCCCAGTTGTGTCCTGCCTGAACTACGACGGACACGCCGCCACAACTGTCTTCGGAATTCACGCTGAATCCCTCCGACGCGATCCGCAGGACGGTACCGGGGTAACCCTCGTCCGAGATCAGGAGGTTGGAGCCACCGCCGATGATCAGGAGTTTTTCGCCTGCAGCGTCGGCCGACCGGACGGCGTCGATAATCTCTGCCTCGGTGCGGGCCTCCACATATTTGCCAGCGGGGCCGCCAACAGCAGCAGTGGTCAGTTCGGAAAGCAGCGTTTGGGTCACCAATCAAGCCTAACGGGCTTCATTGGCCTGCGCGGACTGTGCCCTCTGTTGACCGGCCCTTCTGTTGACCGGCCAAGGGCGCCAAAAAGAAGCTGACCACCAGTAACGCAAGGGGCGCCAGCAGTGAATGCAGGATGCCGAAATGTTCAGCCAACAGCCCCAGGAGCGGAGGGCCGCACAAAAAGGCACCGTAGCCTATGGTGGATACCACCGAGACACGGGCCGCCGCATGCACAGGATCGTCGGCGGCGGCGGACATCCCCACTGGGAATCCAAGTGAAGCGCCCAGGCCCCACACCGCCAGCGCCAGGAATGCCAGCCACGGAACCGGAGCAAACACGAAAAGCGCGAGGCCCACGACGGCGGTGGCCGAGCACCAGCGCATCACCACCACACGCCCAAAACGGTCCAGGATAGCCGTTCCCGTGAAGCGCCCGATAGTCATGAACGTGACGAAGAGGCCGTAGCCGACAGCGCCCGCGGCATCGGACTGCCCGTAACCATCAGCGAGGGCCAAGGCAACCCAGTCCCCGGCGGCTCCTTCGGCCAATGCCAAGCCGAGGACCAGGACACCAATCAGCAAGGTCCGGCGGTCACGCCAGGCAAGGGCCACGAGCCGTTTGTTATCCAACGGTGCCGCGGCTTCCTGCTGAGGACCGGCCGGCTCCGGAATGATAATGGGCAGTGGCCCGGTGGAGGGATCCTTGAAGGTATCCGTTTCTGCAGGCCGGTAAGGTTGCGTAGCTACAGCGGTCTTTTCGGCACGGAACCAGAACGTGGCCGTGACAACGGACGCAGTGACCACAACGCCCGAAATCAGGAAGTGCCAGAACACCGGCATGTGGATGGCAGCCGCCCACGCACCGAACCCTGCTGCGGCTACGGTTCCGAGGCTGAAGGCACCGTGCAGATGCGGCATGATGTGCCGCTCCAGCTCGCGTTCCAGCGAGGCCCCTTCCACATTGGAGGCGGTGTTCCAGCTGGCCGTGCCCAGCCCAAGAACTGCCAAGCCCACTGCCACTGCCAGCGGGTTCGCCGCAATGGAGGTGCCTACACCCACGGTGACAAGCCCCGCACCCACCATGCAGCTGCCTATCCTGGTGGTCAGTTTTGGACCGAGCCGCAGCACAATGAGGCCGGAAGCTGAGATCGAGATGAACGAGGCCACCGTCATGCACATGAGCAAGAGGCCGATTCCGCCCGGTGTGAGGTTCAATCCATCACGGATGGCAGGCAGGCGTGATACCCACGTGGCGAACGCGATCCCGCTGGCCGCGTAGGAGGCAAGAACAGCGGCGCGCCACCGCGACATTTCAGTCGATGTGGCGCTCGGTTTGCTGCGATGTTGCCAGGTGTTCGGTTGGTTCAAGAGACCTTCACTACCGCCTGCGACTTCATGAGGACTTTCTGTCCGCCCGCAACGACGGTGAGGTCCACGCGGGCGGTGCGGGCATCGGCGTCGAGCGCTCCCACAACACCGGTGACATCGATGACGGCGCCGGCCTCATCGGTCCCGGTGGTGTCGGTGACGAGGACGGGCTTGGTGAAGCGGGTCTGGTAGTCGACGACGGCGGCGGGGTCGCCTGCCCAGTCGCTCACCAATTGCACTGCGGCACCCATGGTAAACATGCCGTGCGCGATGACGCCCGGCAGTTCCACGGACGTTGCGAACGATTCGTTCCAGTGGATCGGGTTGAAGTCGCCCGAAGCTCCTGCGTACTTGACCAGGTCCTGGCGGGTGACGTCAATGCTGCGATTGCCGATTTCCTGGCCGACCGTCAGTTCTTCGAATGTGGGGCTCATGGCTATTGTCCCTCTCCGCGGACCAGGATGGAGGACGTGGTGGTGGCGACCTTTTCGCCTGCCTCGGTGGAAATCTCGGAACGGGTGGTGATCATGGCTCCCCCACCCATGGCCCGGACGCCGTCTACATGCAGTTCCGCAACAAGGCGGTCACCGGCGACGATGGCACGGTGGTGCGTGAACCGTTGGTCGGCGTGGACCACGCGGGAAAAGTCGATGCCCGACTCCGGGTCCTGGACCAACCGGGCGTCAGCACGCTGGGCGACGATGATGGCGAACGTTGGCGGGGCTACGAGGTCGCTATGACCAAGGGCCTTGGCTGCCTCGACATCGAAGTGCGCGGGGTTGCCGGCTTTAACAGCCATGGCGAATTCGCGGATCTTTTCTCGGCCGACGTCGTATATCTCTGCGGCAGGGTAGCTTCGGCCCTGCAGGTCCGGATTGATACTCATGCTCCAACCCTATCGGGCATCGGGAGCCGAGGCGCAGAACGTTAGGTTGGGGAAGGCGTTACTTCTTGTGGAGTCTGCGGATCTTCTCGCCCCGAACCACAAGTCCTGCAACATGAAGCACCAGGCCAACACCAATGACGGGCAATGAGGCAATGGCCAAACCCTGGTTGCCGGAGCTGTTTCCCACTATGGACAAGACGAGCCCGACTGCCATAAGTCCCATGGCAGCGAAAACCAGAGCTTTGTAGGACGTGGAGGCGGTGGCCCAAAATTCTGCTAGCACCCTCCAAGTGTACCGGGTGCCTTGTGAGGCCCGCTCTGCGCCCCTAATTCCAGGCATGCCACGCACAGTAGGCCCCACAACGCAGAAGGGGGTTGCCGAGGGGTTAGCTCTCGCGGGAAAGAGGCTCCCTTAGGGTCGAGAAGTCGCCCCTCGACGGACACAGAGGATTAGAACAAGGAGTCCTGCAGCGCCGGGATCTCCGTAGTGTGGGGGCCGAATTCGATCTTGCGGCCCTTCAACGCACCCAGGTCCGCCACGAAGCTGCCCTCTACCTCGTTACCCTCAGCATCCGGAAGGCCGGCCAAGGCGATAGCACCGGAAAGTGAGTGGACCCGCAAACCATGCCCGCCGGCATCGAACGCTAGCGGGTAGGGATGGCGACGCGCTCCTTCGTCAGCGGCAACACAGAGCCGCTCCGCCAAAGCGGGCCGTTCCCACTCTTCCTCCACAACGGCGTAGCCGGTCATCGCCAGCCCACCGAGCAACCCGCGCACCCGGCCGGCGTGCTGTCGGTTCAACGCCAAAAGCTCGACGCCGGCACGCGGCTCCACGAGTCCGGCAGCTTTGGAAGCGGAACGGACCTGCTGGACGAGTCCGAGCTCGCGCGTCACCATGTCCTCAAGAACACGAACAACACGGCCGTCTTCTGCGTGAGCCACATAGGAAGCGTGGACAGCACCCTGTTCGGCCAGCCGGTTCCACTTGCGCGGCGCAGAGGCGGTCCCCACTTTGGTGGCACCGTTCGCAAACGTGGCCACGTACAGCCAATGGGGCTGCATCAAGTAGGCACGTAGGCCCGAGGGGACATACGTGCCGCGGTGGAAATCGTGCATTAACCGGGAGTCATCCCGCGCAAAGCAGGCACCGCATTGCTTCCCACGCTCCGCTGGGGATCCACTGCGGCAGGGAACATGCGTACGATCCCCCGGGCCATGAACTTTAGTGTGCCCAAGGCACCACAGACCGGGAACAACGCGCAGGCCCAGGGTTGAGCCCTGGGCCAACGCAACTTCAGCAAACCCCGCGTCCGGCGTGAACATTCGCAGGGCAGGGGACGAAGAGTCCCAGGCGACTCCGTGGACCAGCATTTTTACCTGACCAGCATGCTTACAAGGAGGGCTGGACTCCGAAGGCCACTGCGAGCTTCATGATCTTCTCGGCGCGACCCAAACGCGGGAGGTCCGAACCATCGCGAATGACGCGGCCGTTGGCCTCGAAGTCGTTCATGAAGTCCGTCGCCCAGGCGACGTCGGAAGGCGTGGGGCTGATGACCTCGTTGATCACGGTGGTCTGGTCAATGGCCAGGCAGAGCTTGCCGGTCATGCCCATGGTCACGGTGATGCCGGTCTGCTCGCGCAGGATGGGGTGGTTGGTACCGACGGTGGGGCCGTCGATGGGACCCGGCAGGTTCCCTACGCGGCTCGCGACCACGAGCTTGGCGCGCGGGTAGGCCATGGCCTCGGGGGTGGCCGCCATGCCGGTGTCGCGGCGGAAGTCACCGGAACCGAAGGCGAGGCGGAAAGCACCCTGTGCACGCGCGATGTGGTTGGCTTCCTCGATGCCCAAGGCGGACTCAACCAGTGCGACCACGGGAGTCTTGCCGTCCATGCGGTGGTAGGACTCGGTGACCTGGTCAGCGGACTCGGTCTTGGCGAGCATGACACCGAGCAGTCCCGGGGTGCCGCGCAGACCGGCGAGATCGTCCGCCCAGAACTTGCTGGTGGCGTCATTGATGCGGACCCACGCCTTGCCGCCCGCGGTCAACCAGTTGACCACGTTCTCGCGGGCAATGTCCTTCTGGGAAGGGTCAACAGCGTCTTCGATGTCAAGGATGATGGCGTCAGCCCGTGAACCCGCGGATTCGTCAAAAAGCTCCGTCTTCATGGCATTCACAAGGAGCCAGGAACGGGCGATGTCGGCGGGAATATTGCGGGTAGGCCGAACTGATTCGGCGGCGATGCTAGACGTCATGTATCTACCGTATCCGTCCGGCGCCCCGCACAGCGAAGAATTCCGCCCGGTTGTGAGGATCAATACGAACTAAACCCCCTATGACTGTGGGGTCCCGCAGTATGAACGCCCGACGCCGGTAAGCACCAGTCATATCCTGCCCACCCGTCGCTGTTGTTAACAGGGCTCAACATGGCGTCTTTGTGTCCCAGCGTTGCCGGGAATGGCCCCGGATTTCTTCCCGTTTCGGGCTGTTTCGCAGCGTTTCCGGGCGTTACCGCGGCACTTCCCAGCCGGCGTCGGGATGGGTTTACATCATTCCCAAGCCGTTGCACAGGCTCTCAAGCCCTTGCGTCAGCCGGCCACCCAACACCCGTCCAAACCACATCGAAAGTAGCTCCCATGAAATTGCACCTGCCCCTGCTGAGCGTCGCGGCCGCCGTCGTACTAGCGCTGACGGTGTCCGGCTGCGGCGGTGCAGCCGAAGCCGGACAAGGCGGCCAAGCCGGCAATGAAGTCACCGAACTCCGGTACCAAGGCTGGGCAAACCAGGTCACGTTCCCGGAACTGGCCGAAGACCTTGGATACCTGGGCGACGTCAAACTGAAGTGGGTGGGAAACACCACCAGCGGTCCCCAGGACATCCAGTCCGCGGCCACGAACCAAACCGATTTTGGTGGGGCCTTCACCGGCGCCGTCACCAAACTCATCGAAGCGGGAGCGCCCGTGAAGGGCGTCATCAACTACTACGGTGCCGACCAGGAGAATTTCAGCGGCTACTACGTGAAGGCGGACAGCGCCATCAAGGAACCGCGTGACCTGATCGGCAAGAAGATCGCGGTCAACACCCTGGGCGCTCACCACGAAGCCGTCATCAACACATACCTGACAAAGAACGGGCTCAGCCCGGACGAGATCAAGCAGGTCCAGTTGGTCCCGCTGGCGCCCAATGACACCGAAGAAGCCATTCGCCGCGGACAAGTGGACGTAGGCACCTTGGGCGGTGTCCTGCAGGACCGGGCCATCGAGGCCGGAGGCTTGAGGTCGCTGTTCAACGACTACGAGCTGTTCGGCACCTTCGCCGGCGGCCAGATCGTCCTTCGCAACGACTTCATCGAGAAGAACCCGAACACCACCCGGACCTTCACCACGGCCATCGCCAAGGCCCTCAAGTGGGCCACGGAAACGCCCCGCGAAGAGGTCATTGCCCGCTTCACCAAAATCATCGAGAGCCGTGGCCGCAACGAAAGCACAGCCAACCTGAAGTTCTGGAAGAGCCCAGGTGTCCCTGACAACGGCGTGATCAAGGACGAGGACTTCACCCGCTGGGAGGCCTGGCTGAACGCCTCGGGAATCGTCAAGGACAAGCTCACGCCCTCCAAGTACTACACGAACGGGTTCAACGAGCTCGCTGCGAAGGGATAGCCATGACCGCAAAGATCAGTCTCCGGAACGTCACCAAGGAATTTACGGTCCGGGCCACCAAAACCACCAGCGCCACCCGGCTCACCGCCATCGATTCCCTGAGCCTGGACGTCCGCGACGGCGAATTCCTCACCCTGGTGGGGCCCAGCGGGTCAGGAAAGACCACCCTCCTGGACCTGTTGGCCGGGCTCTCCACACCAACGTCCGGCGACGTCCTGGTAGATGGTAAACCTGTCACCGGACCGGGCAAGGACCGGGCCGTGGTGTTCCAGCAGTATGCGCTGTTTCCTTGGCGCACGGCCTCGGCCAACGTCTCGATCGGGCTCGAAGGCGCGGGACCGGACGGAAAGAAGCTGAACCGCCGGGAACGGGCCGCGAAAGCCAGCGAATACCTTGCACTCGTAGGTCTGGCGGGGTTCGAGGACCGCTACCCCCACGAACTCTCCGGCGGCATGAAGCAGCGTGTTGCCATCGCCCGCAGCCTGGCTTACGAACCGGATGTGCTGCTGATGGATGAGCCGTTCGCAGCCTTGGACGCCCAGACCCGCGAGCAGTTACAGGATGAGCTCCTCAGGATCTGGAAAGCCACAGGCAAGACCATCGTCTTCATCACCCACGGCATCGACGAGGCTGTGTACCTCGGCCAGCGCGTGGCGGTTCTGAGCGCCCGCCCCGGCCGACTGAAGGAAATCGTGGACATCACCATCCCGGACCGCGACGGCGATGAGGACATCCGCTCCAATCCCGCCTTTGTGAAGCACCGCCATCAGGTGTGGACGCTCCTGCACGACGAAGTCCGCCGGGCCCAGGACGCCGGCCACCGCAAGATCCTGCCGGACGGCAGCGCACCGGACGAACCGGCAACCATTACCGAAAGGAGCGCCGCCTGATGACAACCACATTGACTCAAACAAAAGCGGCACCACAATCAGGCAGAACACCTCAGGCGGGCACCACGGCTGGGCCGGGTGCCGCCGTCGAGCCTTCCATTAATCAGCCGGCTTCCAAGCGGACGACGCCGGCACCCGCCATTGCGCGACGCGTCGCCGGAGCCGTCGGTTCAGGGCTCTGGAAGTCTGCGGCTGTCCTTGCTTTCCTGGCGCTCTGGGAGCTCGGACCTACGTACTTGGCCAGCCCATCCACGCGGGTATTCCTGCCGCCGCTGCACGAAGTGCTGTTGGCGTGGGGCAAGCTCTTCGAAGCGGGCACCATCCAAGGCCATATCGCAGCCAGCCTTACCCGGTCCGTTTCCGGCTTCGGTGCGGCGCTGGTGGCAGGTGTATCCCTGGGCCTGCTCATTGCCTGGTACGGACGCCTGAACTCAGTCCTCAACCCGCTGCTGGAACTGTTCCGCAACACAGCTGCCCTGGCGTTGCTGCCCGTGTTCATGCTGCTGTTGGGTATCGGCGAGGAATCCAAGATCAGCATCGTGGCGTACGCGGCGTTCTTCCCCGTCCTACTGAACACCATTGCCGGGGTGAAGACCGTGGATCCGCTCCTGATCCGGGCAGCACGTTCTTTGGGGCTGAACAACTTCAGGCTCTTCCAGAAAGTCATTCTTCCCTCCGCCGTTCCCACGATCTTCACGGGCATCCGGATGGCCGGCACCGCGTCCATCCTGGTGTTGATCGCCGCCGAAATGGTGGGTGCCAGAGCGGGTTTGGGTTATCTGATCGTGAACGCCCAGAGCAGCTTCCTCATCCCGGACATGTATGCGGGCATCCTCACGGTGTCCCTCTTGGGGCTCGGCGTGAACTTCCTGCTGGTAGCCCTGGAACGGCACTTCTCCCGTTGGCGGACCGCCGTTGGCTCTGCCGCTTCCTGACCCCACCCACGCGGCACTCGCCGCAACCATCACAACAAGAACCCTCACAACAAGTAAGGAAAACCATCATGACCGTCATTACCGAAACCAAGCTCGAGTTCGCCAAATTGGGCTCACGCATCGGCGCCGAAATCCGTGGCCTGGACATCAGCGGAGACCTGAGCGAAGAAACTGTGGCGCAGATCCGGGCAGCGCTCAACGAACACAAAGCACTGGTGTTCCGCGAGGCCAACATCCTGACCGACGAAGCCCAAGTGAAGTTTGCTTCGCACTTTGGACCCCTGACCAAGGCGCACCCCACGGTTGCTTCCGTGGACGGCGAAGAAAACGTCCTGCCCGTGGACAGTGAGAACGGTTCGGCCAACAACTGGCACACGGACGTCACCTTTGTGGTCAACCCGCCGCAGGCTTCCACGCTGCGCAGCATCGACCTCCCGGCGTACGGCGGCGAAACTTTGATTGCGTCCTCGGCCGGGGCGTACCAGGACCTCCCCGAGGAGTTGCGTAACTTCGCGGACAGCTTGTGGGCGATCCACACCAATGACTACGACTACTCGGTGCCCAAGAACCTTGAGCACTCCAACGCGGAAGAGCGACGCAAGGAGTTCACCCGCTTGAAGTTCGAAACCGCCCACCCCGTGGTGCGGGTCCACCCTTTGACCGGCGAGCGCGGATTGTTTATTGGGGGCTTCGCGCAGCGTCTCAGGATCGTGGGCTTGTCCAACACTGAATCCAAGGACATCATCCGGCTCCTGCAGGCTTATGTGACGCGTCCGGAGAACGTGGTCCGCGTGAATTGGGAGCCCAACCAGGTGGTCCTGTTCGATAACCGCATCACCCAGCACTACGCCCCGGACAACTACGACGGCCAGCAGCGCAAGCTCAATCGCGTGACCATTGCCGGGGACATTCCTGTCAGCATCGACGGCAAGCCCAGCCAGGCCTTGCAGGGTGATTCGAGCACGTACTCCGTGGTTGCCCCGATCAGCAACGCCGCCTAGTATGTGTTGCTGTTCGCACCCAACTGAGTCGCATTAGTGGTCCTTCCCAGGCTTGGGAACAGCCACAAATGCGACTCAGTTGGGTTAAAAAACGGGATCAGGGGATGTTGTTTCCCCTCGCTGCCACCCAGAGCCCGTACCACTGGGCACGAGTCATTCTCTTAGCGATCGCTGCGGCATCTGCGCAGGCCTTGATGCGCCCTGGGTTGGTGGTCCCAACCACCGGAGAGATGCCGGCCGGGTGCTTCATCAGCCAGCCCAGCAGTACTGATTCCGGCGTGGTGTTCTTCTCCCCCGCCAGTTTTCCAAGCATTTCCGAGGTAGCCGTCTCGGCGGGGGAAAACTCCGCAGACGCCGCACCTGTAAAGCGCCCCTGGGCCAAGGAGCCGTACGCCTGCAGTTCAATCCCTTTGGCCATGCAGTGCTCAAGTGTCCCGTGCGGAAAGCTGTACTCCAGCCCCTCGGAGTGGTTGAGCAGCACGGTGCTCTCCAGCCAGTCCCTGCGCAGCAAGCTCATTTCCAGCTGGTTCGCCACAATGGGCGTCTCCAGCTCATCCTGCAGAAACGCGATCTGCGCGCCGGACATGTTCGACACACCCAGTTGCCGCACCTTGCCCTCCGCCATCAACTGCCCGACGGCGCCCGCCACCTCGCGCGGGTCCATCAACGGATCGGGACGGTGCAGGAGCAGTATGTCCACGTAGTCCGTTTGAAGCCGTTTCAGGCTCTGGTTGACGCGTTCAAGAATGGCTTCACGGCTGAGGTCGTAATGCGTTTGGAGTCCGCGCTCCCCCAGCCTGATCCCGCATTTGGTCTGCAGTTGGATCTTCCCGCGCAGACCCTGCGAACGGGCGAGGACTTCACCGAACACGGCCTCGGACTTTCCGCTGCGATAAATATCCGCGTGGTCGAAAAGCCCGACGCCAATCCCTTGGGCGGCTTCGATCACAGCAGCGGCCTGATCGATTTCCGGAGCCCCATAGGACGTACCGCTCCAAGGACCGCCGAGTCCCATACAGCCGTAAATGAGGCGTCCACGCCCGTTCGCACTAGTCATAACTCAGTATTCTGCCCCACCGCCAGGAGTGTCCTCAGCGCTTACGCGTTGCTGAGAATCCAGGCAGTGGTGTCTGAAGGCAGCTTGCCATCCTCCAGCGGTGCGCTGGTCACCACAACGTTCCCTTCCGGAAGCTCCACAGGCTTGGTGCCGAAGTTGGTCACGGTGTGCCAGCCACCGGGGCGGCTGAAGTGCAGCACGTCCTGGTTGCCGGTTTCCACCCACTCGAGTTCCTCGTCCGTTTGGAGTTCGCTGCGGAGTTGCAGTGCCTTCTTGTAGAGCTCCAGGGTGGAACCTGCCACGCCTTCTTGCTTGGATACTGCATAATCCTTGAACCACTCGGGCTGCGGAAGGTGTGCCTTGCCTGCGCCGAAACCGAAGGAAGGGCCCTCCGCGGTCCACGGCAGCGGTACGCGGCAGCCGTCGCGGCCAATCTCGACGCCGGGATTGCGGTAGAAAGATGGGTCCTGCCGTTCGGAATCAGGAATTTCCGCAACTTCACGCAGACCGAGCTCTTCGCCCTGGTAGAGGTAGGCCGAACCGGGAAGCGCGAGCAGCAAGAGCGTCGCGGCGCGTGCACGACGCAAGCCGAGTTCGACGTCGAGCTCTTCAGCCGGAGCGCCTGCCAGCAGCCAGCCCTTGCCGTCCTGGCCCTTGGGCTTGCCGCCCGTGATGTCCTGCGCCGCATTGGTCCCCTGCGCTACGGAACCACCCTTGGGCAGGCCGTAGCGGGTGGCGTGGCGGACGACGTCGTGGTTGGAGAAAACCCATGTGGAGGAGGCTCCCGATTCCTTTGCCGCCACCAGATTGTCAGTGATGATCTTCCGGAACGAGGCTGCGTCGTAGTCCGACTGAAGAAGGTCGAAGTTGAAGGCCTGACCCAGTCCCTCGGGGCTGGCGTAGCGGGAACGGCGGGACTCGTGGACCCAGGCCTCGGCGACGGCGGTGCGCGGCGGGGTGTACTCGTTGAACAGTTTGCGCCACTCCGCATATACCTCATGGACTTCATCGCGGTCCCAGAAGGGGTGGGAACCATCGGTGAAGCCGTCCGTGCCATGGGCTTTGGCTTCCAAGTCAGCCTTCATGGGCAGCGGCTCGGAAAGATCCTTGGCCATGCCGTGCGCCACGTCGATGCGGAAACCGTCCACGCCCCGATCCGACCAGAAGCGCAGGGTCTTCAGGAAGTCTTCGCGGACCTCCGGATTCTCCCAATTGAAGTCCGGCTGCTCTTTGGCGAAGATGTGCATGTACCACTGCCCCGGCGTGCCGTCAGGTTCGGTGATCCGGTCCCAGATGGGTCCGCCGAAGACGGAGTCCCAGTCCGACGGCGGCAGCTCACCGTTTTCGCCTCGGCCGTCCCGGAAGATGTAGCGTTCGCGTGCCGCGGAGCCCTTGGGTGAGGCCAACGCTTCCTTGAACCATTCGTGGCGGTCGGAGGAGTGGTTGGGAACGATGTCCACCACGATCTTGATGCCTGCGGCGTGAAGGGCTGCGGCCATCTCGTCGAAGTCCTCAAGGGTTCCCAGCTTCGGGTCCACATTGCGGTAGTCGTCCACGTCGTAGCCGCCGTCTGCGAGCGCCGATGGGTAGAACGGACTCAACCATACGGCGTCGATTCCCAGTTCTTGCAGATACGGGACTTTGGCCGTGATGCCCTTGATGTCTCCGAGGCCGTCACCGTTGGCATCGTAGAAGCTGCGCGGGTAGATCTGGTAGACGGCCGCCTGGCGCCACCAGTTCGGATCAGACATGCGGTCGGCGTCGGTACGGTGTGCCTGAGTGGCGGAAGTGCTCACGAAACTCCTTTGATTTAGAATCTAAATTTATCTTCTGGACCAGTATGAAACGCCTGGTCCGGGAAGGTCAACAACCACTAGCCCTTTACGGCACCCTGAGTCACTCCGGCCATGACCCACCGCTGCGTGAACAGGTAGGCGACAATAGCCGGCGCCATCGCCATCAGGTAGGACGCGAAGGACACGTGGTAGTTGTTGCTGAATTGCGTCTGGAAAAGGTTCTGCCTCACGGGAAGCGTCTGCATTGCCGGATCGGAAATAATCAACGACGGCATCATGAAGTCATTCCACGCATAGAGGAACGCGAAGATTCCTACGGTGGCACTCATCGGAGCAAGCAGCGGGAAAATCAGCTTCCAAAAGGTCTGCCAGGTAGTTGCGCCGTCTATCCTGGCGCTCTCTTCCAGTTCCATCGGGATGGAGCGGAGGAAGGCGGTGAACAGCAGGACGCTGAAGCTCAGTTGGAACATGGTGGCAAGCAGGATAACCCCGAACGGATTGTCCAGGCCGAGCCGGCCCGTGAGCTGGATCTGCGGCAACGCAACCACGGGGAAGGGAATGAACATTGCACCCAGCAAGTAGAAGAACGAGTACCTGAAGAGCCGCCGTTCCCAGTTGCGCACGATCGCGTAGGAGGCGAAAGCCGCCAGCACAATCGTGGCAAGGACCGTTCCGGCTGTCACCAGCAAAGACATGGCGGCACCCACGGGAAAGTTCGTGAGGGTCCAGGCCTGGACGAAGCCGTCGAGGCTGAACGGGGCAGGGAAGGAGAAGGCGTTGCCATCCACCGCCTGCCCCTGGGATTTGAATGCCATGGAGACCGTAACGTACAGGGGAAGCAGCACCGTCACCGCGCACAGGACCAGAACAGTGGTTGCCGGCCAGTTGACGCGTTCAACTTTGGTGCTGGATTTGTTGGTCATCAGTTTGTTGGTCATTACAGTGCGTTCCGTCCGCGAGTCAGCGAGAGCTGTACCAGAGAAATCAGGATGGCGACCACGAAGAAGATCGTCGCGTTGGCCATTTGGTAGGCGTAGTCACCGCCATTGAAGCCCGCAATGACAGTCATCGCGATACTCCGGGTAGATGTTCCCGGACCTCCGTTCGTCAGGCCGACGATGATGTCGTAAGCGTTAAGGAAGCCCTTGAACCCGAGAATGATGTTGATGACCACGTAGCCGGCCACCAGCGGGAGCGTGATCTTCACCAGCTGCTGGAATTTGCTCGCACCGTCGATTTCAGCGGCCTCATAAACATCTCCCGGTACGGCCACGAGGCCGGCGATATAGATGAGCAGCGCCCCGGGAACGGCCTGCCAGGCTGTGACCAGCACGATCGCGATCCACGCCAGGTCCGGGTTGGCGAGCAGGCTGCTTTCGAGCCAGGGAATACCTGTCGCAGCACCGAGCGACGGCAGGGAGTTCGAAAACAGGAAGTTGAAGACATAGGCGATGATGATGCCGGAAACCACCATGGGGATGACGAAGATGGTCCGCAGCGCCGTCTTCATCCGTATGCGGGCGGTGAGTCCGACGGCAAGGAGGAAGGCGATGACGTTAACCGCGATCACTGTGACGATCGAGAATCCAAAGGTGAAGAGGTAGCTCTGCAGGATCGCCGGATCACTGAAGATCGCAATGTAGTTGGTCAGGCCGATGAATTTCCAGTCACCGATTCCGATGGAGTCCGTGAAACTAAAGAAGATGCCGATAATGCCCGGTACCGTGATGGCCAGGGTGAACAGGATGAGGCTGGGGACCAGGAAAAGGTAGAAGATCGGCTCAACGCGTCGGTTGCCCCGTTTTTGGGGACCCTGCACTCGAGGGCCCTGCTGCTGACGGCCCCGCCTTTGGAGGCCGTGCTTGGACGTGGTCGGTGTGGTGGTGGTGGACATCAATCTGACTCCCTTTAATGTGCGCTACTGGCGGAAGGCCAGGCGCGCCCAATCTGCGTCGAGGGTGCGGAGGGTGGATGCAGGGGGTGCGCCGAACACCATTGCCTGCGTGTAGTTCATGATGGGGATGGTGCGGGGAACGAGCACCGACGGACCCTGGTAGACCTTGGCGCCGTTGTAGTACTGCACCATCCCCTCAATCCGGGGATCGGGGACATTCGCGGTCTCCTTGGTGGGTGTGAAGCCCAGCTGGGATTTGTTGTAGGCATCGATCACCTCAGGCCGGTACAGGTACTCGAGGAAATCACGCGCAGCGTCCTTATGCTTGGACGCCTCCGGAATCCAGGCCGCGAGGTCCACATTGACCCGGACGCGCAAGTCCTTGGGGTCCTCAGTCATCGGCAGCGGAAAGGTTCCGAGGTTGAGGTCGGGGGCAGTCTTGGCGATCTCACTGAAGGCCCACGGCCCCTGCAAGTACATGGCAGCCTTGCCCTGCGAGAACGCCAGGTTGCCGTCGCCGTATGCCCGGCTCGCAGCGTCCTTGTTCACGTAGCTCTTCGCCAACGTCAACATCTTTTGGACGGGCTGGTCGAAGTCCTTTTGAAATGACACCGAGGACTCCGGCCCGACGTCCACGCCTTCGACGTCAAGCTTCTTGAAGAAGTCAAGGGTGTCAACCTGCCCGCCTACCGAATAATCGAACCACCCTTGGGCGATGGTCCAGTCATCCTTCCATGTGGCATAAAACGGCGTTACTCCTGCAGCTTTCAGCGCTTCGCACGCCGCGATCAGTTCGCTCCACGTGGTTGGCACAGCAATATTGTTGGCAGCGAAAATGTCCTTGTTGTAGATCACGGAGGATGCCATGACCGAGTACGGCAGGGCGCTGGTCCGTCCGGGATACGAGCCATACTGTTCCATCAGGGGCTGGAGGTCCTCACGGATGCGGGAAGCAGCTTCGGTGCCGGACAGGTCGCTCAACGCTCCACGCTGGACGAAACGGGAAGTCTCCATGTTGTAGTTGGCAAGTGCAATGTCCGGCGGATTGCCGCGAACGAAACTCGCGGACACGACGTCGACGCCGGAAGTGTCCAGTACCACCTCAGCCTCATCCTGCGAAGCGTTGTAATCGGCAACCAGCTTGGTCATGAAGCCGATGGCTTCCCGTTTACTGAACGTGAAACGGATGGTCTCTTTGGCTGAACCCCGCCCCTGACCCGAATCCCCCGTGCAGCCGGAGAGAAGGCCGGCCAGCAGGGCCAGCCCCAACCCCATCGCTGCGAAGCGTTTCCTGCGTGTCATTTTCACGGACACCGTAGCCCTTTCGTTCTTGCGGACCTCAGCGGCCGCAGGTGCATCGCGCGGCGGAACTTGCACGTCGCCGCCCGAAGTTTAGATAGGAGGTAAATTTATGTCCTATCGCTAACCATGGTGAGTGATGCCCGCCACAGCGTCAAGCGTTGGGCCAAATGCGTCGACATTTAAATTTATGCACTAAATTTAGAGAGATCGTCCTATCACTCCGACGGACGGCTGGAAAGTGGGAGCTCCGAATGCAAACCGGGACTGCACCATCAACACAACTGGTACGCAGGGTCAATGCCAGCGCAATGCTCAAGGCGATGCGGGGCGCCGGCGTGGTTACAGGTACTGAGCTGATGGCTACGACAGGGCTCTCCCGCGCCACCGTCATCTCGATCTGTGACGAACTCGTCCGGCTCGGCTGGCTCAGGGAACTGGAGAACCAGCGAGGAGCCGGGGACTACGTCAAGGGCAGGCCGGCACGCCGTTTCGCTTTTGACGACAGCGCGGCCAGCGTGATCGGCATCGACATTGGTGCAAACAAGATCACGGCAATTGTGGCTGACATGGCCGGAACGTCCTTGTCCCAGGTGACGATGCCTTTCCGCGCCTACAACGTCCCCGCCGATGAACGCGCAGACGTTCTGGACAGGATCGCGGCAGAAGCCCTGGACAAGGCGGGCGTATCCGCAGACTCCGTCCTTGCTGTCTCCGTTGGCGTGGCCGCGCCGGTCAGTCGGGAGGGCGAGGTCCTCACGGCACAGGAATTCTGGAAATCGTTCGATGTACGCCGGATCGTGTCCGAGCGCCATGGGTGGCACGTGCTCCTGGAAAACGACGCCAACCTCGCAGCCCTCGCAGAACGGTGGCAGGGCAGCGCGCAGGGAGTGGACAACCTTGTAGTCATGCTTGCAGGTGACCGCCTGGGATCAGGCATCCTCGAATCCGGCCGCTTGCTCCACGGGCAGGTGGGTGGCTTTGGCGAGCTGGGATACCTGGACAACGTGGATGGTGTGGGCGACACCTATGGCATTGCCCACTACGCGGCGTTGTGGGGACGGGAGGTCCTTGACTCCGGCGCGGAAACGGCCCTGCGGAAACTATGCCACGCCAAGCCTGAAGCCCTCACAGCAGAGATGGTTTTCAGGGCGGCAGCGGACGGCGATCAAGCAGCCCGCAAAGTCCTCGATCGGATGGCGCAGCGCATGGCCCGCGTTGTGGGGTCCGTCAGTACCCTGGTCAACCCCGAGCTGGTGGTTATTGCCGGAGCTGTGGCGGCTTCTGCCCATGCCCTCATTCCCGCCATGGAAAAGCAGCTGCCGAACTTCACCTTCACTCCCCCACGGCTGAGAACCTCAACCCTGGGAGACGGCATCGTGTCCCTCGGCGCCATCCGACACGCCCTGGACTACGTGGAAGAGCATGCGCTGGATCTCTATCCGGCTTCTCTTCCAAAGCACGTGACAGCCGGCCAGTCCGGCGTCGAACCTGGGCCGGTATCTGCCTAATCCGGCATCGACATAGTCCGCAGGTCCAGCTGCCGGAGCACCCTGTCGGCCACCTCCGGATCGGTTCCTGGCTCGTTGCGCGCTGCCACCACTTCCTGGCGGGCGGCATCGAGGGCGATGGTCTGTACGGCGATGGACAGTTCCCGTCCACGCTTGCGCTTCTCGGCAACGGATTCGTTCTGCAGCGTGCCGTCCAACAGCTCCGCATGGAGCCGGCGCATCTTTTCCTTGACCAGGGCCACCTTCTCCGCGGGGAGCTCCTTCATGAGGTCGTGGTCTTTCAACGCAGCCACGGCAGCCGATTGCGCCCGCTTGGCAAGGACCTTGGCCGCGTCCTGTTCGTGCGATCCGTCCTCGGTGGCGTCCAGTACGCGCATGAGCCACGGAAGGGTCAGGCCGGGGAGGACCAAAGTTGCCAGGAGCACCGCGCAGGCGATCACCAGGATCTCGTGACGCGCCGGGAAGTCGCTGCCATCGGGCAAGGTCATGGGGAGGGCCAGGGCGAGAGCCAGCGTGGCCAGTCCGCGCATGCCGCACCATGTCAGGATCAGCACTTCCTTGGGCGACGTCGGTTGCAACAGGTTCCTGCGTTTACGCGCGGTGAGGGCGAGAAGCCCCAGCCACAGGAAGCGCACAACAAAGACCAGGATGCAGATCACCACGGCCATGCCGATCATTCCGAAAATCGCCGTGCCTTCATCCCGGATCACCTGACGGATCTCCAGCCCCACCAATCCAAAGGCCAATCCGGTGGCGAGCAGCTCCACTACGTCCCAGAAGGCCGTCCGCGTGATGCGTTCAGCGGCGTCCTGCGGCCGCGTGTGGCGCTGCAGCTCCAAGGCGGTGACGACGACGGCCACCACACCTGAGGCGTGCAGCTCTTCGGCGAGGATGTAGGCGGCGAAAGGAACCACCAATGTCACAGCGCTGCGGGCAACCATGGAGGTCACCAACTTGGTGATGGCCTTGGTCAACCAGCCCATGGCGATGCCGATCAGAACAGCCAGGGCCGCCCCGATGACGAACTGCGGAATGACTTCCGGGCCCACTTCCTTGCCGGACATTGTTGCAGCCACCGCAGCTTGGAAAATGACGATGGCAGCAGCGTCGTTGAAGAGACCCTCGCTCTGAAGGACCGTGATAAGCCGGCGGGGCATATGGACGCGTCCAGCTACGGACTCCACTGCAACGGGGTCCGGCGGTGCCACCATGGCTCCCAGCGCAATCGCGGCGGGGATGCCGATGCCAGGGATCATGAGCCAGGCAGCACCGGCCACCACTGCGGTGGACACCACCACCAGGGCCACGGCCATCAGCAGCAGCGTCCGCCAACGCACGCGGAAAACCGCCCAGGAACTCTTCTGCGCCGTAGCGAAGAGCAAGGGCGGAAGGAAGATCGGCAGGATCAGTTCAGGCGAAATCTCAAACTCGGGAAAGCCCGGAATGAAGGTCAGCGCAACAGCCAGGAGCAGCATCAGGACCGGGTAGGGAAGCCGGAGCTTGTCCCCCAGGCCCACTGCCACCACCGTTGCAAGCAACAATCCGACAATGAGCGCCAACTGATCCATTTTCCTGCTTCCCCTGAGGCGGTCCGGCACTTCCCCAGGCCAAGCCGAAAAAGTTCCCTACCAACATATCCCGGCGCGCAGGCATGCCGGCAGTACGGCGTCAGTCCTCCGTCAGGGCATCCACGACGTCGTCGGATCCATCCTTGAACGTGATGGTCCGCCGGATGGTCCCCGGCAGTTCCAGGACGGCCGCTGTCACCAAGGCGACGTTGGCCCTGGAAGTCTCAGTGCCGTTGCCGGGATTGGCTGGATCCGTTTCGATCAAACCGGTGGGAGGCTCATTGGTCAAAGTTCCCGGGCCCAGGACGGTCCAGGCGAGATCGGTGCCACGCAAGTAGTCATCCGCCGCCGCCTTGGCCTCCGCATAGGCAAAGAACGGGTGGTCTTCCGGGACGCCGTGATTTCTGGCAGCCCCTATGTAGGAGACCATCACGTAACGCTTGACGCCGGCCTCGGCTGCGGCGTCCATCGAGCGGATAGCTGCGTCACGATCCACGGCATAGGTCCTGGCCGGATTCCCTCCGCCGGCACCGGCAGACCAGACCACCGCGTCATGGCCCTGGAAAGCTTGGGCGAGTTCCGCCGTCGTCGAATTTTCCACATCCAGCACCTCCGCCGTGGCACCGGTCTCCGTGACATCTGCCACATGTTCGGGATTGCGGATGAAAGAAGTGACGTAGTGACCTTCGCCACTGAGGATGCGGGACAGATGCAGGGCCACTTTCCCGTGGCCGCCAATGATTGCGATTCGGCTCATGGACCCATTCTGTCCCACGAAACGAAAAAAGACCCCGCAGGCGAAAGCTGCGGGGTCTTGCTCTGTAGCGGTGGGGAGGCTCGATCTCCCGACCTCACGATTATGAGTCGTGCGGCAAGGTACACTTGAGATAGCAAAAACCGCTAGATTACGGGGACTTTCAAGGACTAAGGCTGACACGCTGCGCCATGTCATGTACTGTCGTAGCTACAGGCGTAGCTACACCAAATGAATGGGGAACCAAGTGGACGAATACGAAGCCAGGCAGCAGGCCTACGAACAAGCTGTCGCAGCACGAGACGAACTGATCAACAACCCAGAAAAGAACATCCCAGTCATCGACTACATAGCGCACCTGGTCGACGCCAAGCGGGCTGTCACTCGGACGCACAAGGCGATGCTGGCAGCGTGGACAGCATGACCATCATCGAGTTCCTTGAAGCTAGGATTGCCGAGGATGAGACGCTGGCGTCGGAAGCCGCCCGGGGCTCTAACGGTAAGTGGCGCCGCGGGCGAGAGGGTTGGGCGCCGGACGACGATGAATGCAGAGTCGAGGGGGACGCTATCGCCATCTACGATGAAGGCGGCCACGACGCGGACCAAGCTGAACACATAGCAACCCACGACCCGGCCCGTGTCCTTGCTGAGTGCGCGGCGAAACGGGCGATCATCAAGCGGCACGAGTACGAGTGCATGGGCGCCGACGACGCCGCTGGCAAAGGCTGCGCACTGGACTATGAGGCTTGGCCCTGCTCAACCGTGCGCCACCTCGCCGTCATCTACTCCGACCACCCGGACTACCAGCAGGAGTGGGCAAAGAATGGCTGAGAAGAAGGCCAATGGAGACGGCAGCATCTACCGCCAGAAGGATGGCATGTGGGCTGGCGCGCTCACCCTCGGCTGGAACGAGGAAGGGAAGCAAGTCCGGAAAGTAGTCCGCCGGAAGGATCGCGGGAAGCTCGTGGCCGAGATGCGCCGACTAAAGGCCGAACTTGCCGAACACGGCGACCTCATCAACGGAGCGACCACCCTGGGAGACTGGCTCGCTGTATGGCGTGACGATATCGCACCCAAGGACGTCCGGCCTAAGACCATGGAAGGTTACCGGGGCGTCATCAACAACTACATCATCCCCACCATCGGCAAGACCAAGATGGAGAAGCTGAGTGCCGACCATGTCCGCAAGCTTCACGCCACGATGCGGTCCATGCCAAAGAACAAGCTAGACCGCCTTTACCTCAGGGGTGTCCCGCGTGGGCGCTGGGCTGAGGTAGTCAAGGACATCGATCCGAAGAAGTGGCCAGAGTCCTTGCGAGGCAAGCCCGAAGAAGAGTGGCCGGACGAACTGCCCACGCTTTCCAGCACCTACACCCTGCTCGCCCACAACGTGCTCTCGTCCGCGCTAGAGCAAGCAGTCAAAGAAAAGAAGCTGCGTCGGAACGTATGCGAACTTGTTGACCGGCCCAAGGCCCGCAAGACCGAACAGAAGGCATTGGAGCTAGACGAAGCCATCCAACTCCTGGCGCATCTCGCCTCACTTCCAGACGGGCCGCTCTGGGCGGCCTACCTACTCACCGGCGGCCGACGCGGCGAAGTTCTCGGACTCGAATGTGATCGCATCGGCGAGGAGATCGACTTCTCATGGCAGCTCCAACGCATCAAGGACATCAAGTCCGCGCCTGACGACTTCGAGTACAGGCACCTCAAGGGCACCCTCTACCTAACGCGGCCCAAGTCAAGCGCAGGCTGGCGAATCATCCCGAACGTCGAGCCCCTGCGATCCTTCCTCGGCCTGGCAGTCGACGGACGCACGGAAGGCTTGGTCTTCAGTGAGTTCGGAGATGACAGGCCATACGATCCAGACCGCGCCTCGAAGCGTTGGAAGGCTGTCCTTCTGAGCGCTGGCCTTCCCGAGGATGTCAACCTGCACGGATCCCGGCACACCATGGCCGACCTGCTCTACTACGCCGGCGTCCCCGAAGACCTCATACCAATGATCCTCGGCCACTCATCCAGAGCCATGTCCCGCGACTACCGCACCCGCTCACAAGTACACCGCCAACGCATGCGTGAAGGCATGGAATCCATCTCCAAACTACTCACGCCAGAACTGACTCAATAGAACGCAGAAGGCGCCCCTACCGAATCCGGTAGGGGCGCCCTTCTTTGTTGGTCTAGCGTTCCATGCTTTCACTCTCGCCGTCAGGTTGACTTGCTGCCCGCAGTGTCTCGATGGCTGTTTGCGCGACACTGTCCCAGTCGGCGCCCATCGTTGCGATGATCTTCTCCACGTCGTTCAACGTAAAGGGAGCGTCATCTCGCAACCTCTTATTGAAGTACGCAGGCGTCAGGCCAACCTTCAGCGCAAACTGTTTCGCGCTAATCCGCTGTCGTGCCAGGGCGGCACGTAGCTCCGCCGCGAAGGCACGGGCTAGCGGCCCAGATTCCGGTTGTTTAGATGCTGGCACGTCCACGATGCTATCCGTTCCGCTGTCAGAAACTCCAAAAGGCATGCTGATGACCTCAAATCGACGTCTAGGCACTCATGATGCACTCATGGAGTGCGTGATCCTCGTTAAGCATGCATTATGCGCCTATGAATCCCAAATTTAAACCTTGGCGTGCATAACGCTACTCTTTAAACCATCTCGACTTAAACCCGTTAGGCAGATGCGGGATTTGCTTCGATGTCAGCCCGACGTCGTAAGCTTTGATTTCACTCGAAAACATATTCGAATCTGGGGAGAACATGGACTCTGAGCGTCTGACTGCACCGGCCACTATCGCAGCCAACAACCACAACGTCGTGGTTGCGCTTAAAAGAGAAGAGCGCCCCCTATCCCAAGGCGGGACGGGAACGCTCTGCCGTGCGGTGCAGCGGATGACAGTCCGAGAGTTCGGGGACCTCGCTGCGATACGTGGAATTATGCCGACTGTGATTCTGGCCGGATCCGAGCCTCAGCGCGAGCCATTAAGGTTACTGGCGTGAGGCCCAGGGCTTCGGCCACCTTCATGAAGGTTGGCATGGGCATGCTCTTATGACCCTTTAGGTAGTGGTTCATCGCGGGGCGGCCAACGCCGATCGCCTCGGCGAGATCCTTTTGGGTCATCTCTCGCTCAACTAGCTCCACCTTGATCTGGGTGGAAAGAGCGGCTTCGAGTTTTTCCCCGTACGTTGTTGTCATGTGTGCAAGTTTAAGTGCATATGAGTACTTGAAGCAAGCGAATGACTACTTGCATATGCAGAATGAGTACTCAGGTTTCCGACACGCCGAGTACTTGGTTGAGACTTGCGAGTACTCGTTTGAATACATATAGTTCTTTTATGAGTACCAAACAGGGCGATGGAACCCCCACCGCAGACACTGAAATTGGTAGCCGTATCGCAAATGCTCTGATCGTGAAGGGCACAAGCGCCCGAGCACTGTCAGACGCAACAGGCATCAGCTACCCCACCCTACGCCGCAGCCTCACCGGAGGCCGCAGCCTAACCATCCGAGAAATCGGCAGTATCGCCGGCGCACTAAACGTTCCGGCCAAAGTCCTTCTCCCACCCTCTCTGACAGAGGTTGCGTGATGGAGAAGCGCGCATACACCTATCAGGAAGCCGCAAACTCTGTAGGCGTCTCAGTACGAACCCTTCAGCGGATCGTTGAACGCGGAGAGATCGCCGTCAAGTACATCGGCAGCAAACCCGTAATAAGAGCTACAGAGCTAGATGCGTGGCTCGAAACACTTCCCTCCGAAGCATCCTAGAAACACCCCTCGCCGACTCTCGGCACCTTCGCCCCATCGTCTGGGCAACACCACCCCAGCACCACCATCTTTGACCTCACCCTTGGGTTCGTCCCTCGGAGATAGGGCTAATTGCTATGCCTTCTTTCACCCTCGCGTTCTGGGAAAACCGGATACGCAACGCAGTAACCAACGCCGACCGCTCAATGATCAAGAAGACCGCCAAGCTCGCTAAGCGCAGATTTGATGCCTTCACCAACGAGCCAACTGACGAAGAAATGCTCGAGTTTTACAGCACGCTCACCTACAACGACCCAACTCCCCTGATAGCCATCAAGAACATCAACGCCGAAAACGCAGCCAGACGGGCGGTGGCAGCGTGAACCTCAGCGACTACGGCTACTCACGCACATACGCCAATGAGTGCGCCGCGTGGACATCCAACCACCTGGGCAGCGTCAGGAAGCGCTGCTCACTTCCGCCGACCAAGAACGTTGGTGAGTGGATCTACCTATGCAACCGTCACTTCAGAGTCATCGAGCGAGTGTTCGAAGAGTCCCTAGAGACTCTAAACAAGGTGCGTGTTGAGAACCTCAAGCAACGGCTGGACCAAGCGTACGAAGACCTATCAGCCGCCCGGGACAGTTCATCCGACCAGCAACTCAAGATGGCGCTAACCGAATCTGAACGCCAGCGGAAGGCCCAAACGGTCTACTTCATCCGCTGCCAGCAATACATCAAGATCGGCATCTCCCGGGACCCTGCCACTCGTCTCCACCAGATCCGGAGGGGTGGCGGTTCTCATTTCCCGCGGATGCTCGACGTTGAAACGGCCGAGCTCATTGCAACCGAGCCAGGCGGCCTCGACCGAGAGCGTGAGCTGCACAAGAAGTTTCAAAAGCTCAGGCACACCGGCGAATGGTTCACCGAATCCCGAGCACTCACGAACTACATCAACCGCCTCTTAACAGGTGAAGGCGGCCACCATGCCCGGTGACCGCCTTCAGAAAAACCCATATTAAGGAGAACTTCTGTGAACAGCATAAAGGAATCGCCCAGCCGAATACAGCGACGGCGGACTAAGGGCTGGAGGATGCCGGACAACACGGTCTATGTCGGGCGTCCGAGCAAGTGGTCTAACCCGTTCAAGGTTGGGGCTCAAGGGTTCCAGTTCGATGACGGATCTGCTGTCTTCTACCGCAGCCGCTTTGGCGCATCAGCAGCGACAGTGGTCGAGTTGTTCCGCAAGCACGAAGCGCCGAAACTCTGGCAAGCTGCCCGAACCGAACTGAAGGGGAAGAACCTCGCCTGCTGGTGCCCGCTCGATCAGCCTTGCCACGCTGATGTGCTGCTTGAGTTGGCGAACGATGACGAGCATTGGCGGATGGGCAAGTTAGTCCGATTCTGGCGCGGTGTTAGGCACGCTGAGAACGAGCCCGAAACAGGCATCGTTGCAGCGGATGGTCCTGTCCTGTTCGGCGGCACGGTCTGCATCCGAGTTCTTCGGCATGTTGGTGGCAGTGATGTCATCCAGCTCTCGCACATTGAGCCGCTGGCATGAGGGCGATGGCGTTTGAGCAAGACAAGGACGAATGGCACGAGGATGCGGTGGCCACGATCGTCGGCCTCGCTAATTCGCAGGAAACGTTCAGCGCTGACGATCTCCGCCGGGAGATGCGGGAACCTGACGAACCTAGCTGGCCCGGCCGGGCAATCATCGCGGCCAAGAAGGCCGGCCACATAGAAGCAGTTACTTACCAACCCTCTCAAGCCAAGGCCCGCAGGCATGGCGCCACCCGCGTATGGAGGAAGAAAACATCATGATCACCGGAATCTATTTCCTACTCTTCGCGGCCACGATCTTCGCGGCACCGCTGACCATCGCCCGGGCACGCCAGCATGACGCCCGCTTGGAACCTGTGGTGCCGGTGGACTGGGACGCAATCGAGGAAGAGCGGGACACCAGAGACGCGGATGACTGCGACTCTTGGCGGAAAGGGGAACGGTGATGATCCGTTGCGAGACGTGCCAGTCGGGCCAGCATATCGACTGTGACGGCACCGTGGCCGCTCAGGATGTTCCCGGGTGGTGGGACACATGTTCTTGCCCGTGTAATCCAGCGGCGGAGGCTAAGCCATGATCCGCAATCCTCGCCGCGCCCCTCACATCCGTCAGCGTCCGGCTGAGGGTATGCCGGTTGGTGGTTGGGCGGCCGCTGACTTGAACCTTCCGTGCTGGTGGTACGACCAACTGGCCCGTACCGCGACCGGCTGCGAATACCCCATCAGCGGCGACCAGAAACCAGAGAAAAGGGAGGCGTCATGAGCGGCGATCCGGAAGTGCAAGCTCTCTTGGCCCTGTGCCATCACAACCCGGTGGACCACGATTGCCAGGCCTGCCAGTTCCGAGCTGCGGCCGCTGTCGAACACATCGTGGAGTCTTGTGAGGCCGTGATCGAGTCCATCGACGCCACCCCGTCACCGCCTCTCCCGCCGCACCTTGCCGCCAAAGCCCGCAACCCCTTGCAAGTTGAACTTGCAACAATCCTCACCGGCGCCATCACGCCCGGAACAACTCACCCAACTACTCACAACCAAGGAACCCACCAAATGAGCGAACAACCGTGGATCGTAGACCAGCCTGACAAGATCGCATTCCGCGACGAACTCGGCAACTCGGTCTGCTGGGCCAGCATCGATGACGCCTACACCGACGAAGCCAGAGCGCATAAAGTCACGTTCGAGGCAGCCGGTTACGAGTACGTGAAGAACGGTTCCGACGACTGGTGGCACACTGACGGCGACCTCTACCAAGGCTCCACCCTCATGCGCGTCCTGCGTCGCAAGTCGGACGGCAAGCTGTTCGGCTTCTCCTACTGGGAAGGTGGCGGCAAGCACGGCGAAACCATGATCGAACACAACGGCGATGACCACGGATTCCCGTCAAAGTACGACTGGGAAGACGGCGTTGAGGAAGAAGAACGCTGGTACGTGTTCATGCCCATCGTTGAGAAGCCCATCCCCGCGTACGTGTTCGAGCAGGTGTCCTCTGATGACTGATTTGCGGGCACTCCTGGCACCCATCCACGATCTGGTCCAAGAGCAGCGTGTGATTGTCATGCTGGCCGAACCTGACACGTACGACACCCGCCCACTTGACGCAATGACCCGCCTACTCGCCGCCATCGAAGCCGTGGGTGCGCTGCACAAGCCGGAGAAGCGCTGGGAACCATACGAGGGAGCCGGTTACACGTTCCTCACCCGCGAGCAAGCACTGGAAGCGGCAGGCGAGGAAGACCTAGGTGCCGTGGCCATGGAAGCCGGGCCTCAGTTCTTTGAGGTCTGCGCCGAATGCGCCCGTGTCGAATCCGAACAGCTATCGGAATCCGGCGAGGAATGGGGATACCGGGAAGCGCTCTGGCCCTGCAAGACCACCGAAACTTTTGCCGCCGCTTTGGGGTCTGACACCACAAACCAAGAAGGAACACAATGAACGCCTCACATGACGAGCTGTTCCAGTTGATGCTGGGCCGGACCACCACGAAAGCCGTGGAACGTATCCTTGCCGCTGGTTGGGTGAAGCCGCGCACCATCGAGTCAGCTTACGAGGACTATGGCCCGGACTCCCTGCCGCCCCTGTCTGTTGTGCTGTCCGGCGGGAAGCCTGCAATCCGACAGCATGACGGCACGTGGATGGACTATGACGGGTCCAGTTGGGACGACTGGGAAATGGAGTACCCGATGACGGTTCTTCATGAGGGGCAGGCATGAGCGGGATCAAGCTGCCCACCATCGCCAGGCCAAACGGCACCAAGTACCAGCCACGGAAGATCACCGCCGAGACGTGGGGCGATGAGGACGAGATAACTGACATCGTGGTGTTCGGCACCCATGACGTTGAGTTCGCCCGAACAGTCGCATTGCAGGCCGCAGATGAAATGTCCGCCGAGTACTACAGCAGCGGCTGGCACCTAGACGTGTCCGATACCGGCGACAAGGTGTGGCGCACCAAACGTCTCGCCGCATTCGATGAAAACCGGCCGATCTACCAATGGTGGGACGACCCTGACAAAGGCCGTGCCGGGGTTAGGTTCAGCGTCACAGTGGATGACGACCCAGAGTGCAAGCCTGAACCGGACCCAAACCAGATGGAGCTGCCACTATGACCCAGGAACGCATCGAAGCCGCAGCGAAGGCGCTCAATGCAAGCTACCCGCTCAGATGGGCGATGCCACCCTGGGATGAGCTCGTAAAATCCAAGGACCGAGCTAACCAGAACAGGGTCAAGCTTGACCGCGAATACGCATCATCCGCACTCGCCGCCGCTGACGCACATGACGCCGTGAACGGGGTACACCGGGTAAGCCTGGACGATGCCACCATTGAGCGGGCAGCGGAAGCCTTGTTCATGGCCAACAACCCGGAAGCGGATTGGCATCGGTTCTCCAAGATGTCCCGCGTGACTGATGCCTACCGCAAACAGGCCCGTGCTGTGCTGGCTGCCGCCGTCAAGGAGGAACAGTGAGCGATGCCTGACCTGCTCCCGGGGATGGGCGCGGACTTCTGGCAACGACAAACCAATACGTACCCGGGATGTGCATGCCCACCATCCCGATACGACCCGCGAACACCCAGACCCACCAACCAAGACTGCAAAATCCACGGCCCCGCACAGGGGCCTTTTTCATGCCCAAACCAAGGAGAAGAATGACGTACTCCCCCGGCATCTACGCCAACCTAACCAGCGAGGAATACCACGCCGATCCAGCGCTCGGCTCGACGTCGTTGAAGACCCTCGCCAGCCGGACTCCCGCGCACTGGCAGTACGAGAAAGCCAACCCCGTCCACAAAGACATCTACGACCTCGGCACCGTGACCCACAGCCTCATCCTCGAAGGCGACGAATCCGGTGTAGAAGTCATCGACGTGCCAGACAAACGAGGCGCCAAGTGGACAGTCCCGGCCGACGCAGCCGTGAACGCTGGAAAGATCCCGCTGAAACAAGCCGAATGGGACCTGGTCCGCGCAATGCGGGACAGCGTCATGGAACACCCCGTAGCGAAGACCGCCTTCACCGGCCACCGCGCCGAAGAGTCCGTCTTCTGGGAAGATGACGGGCTCATGCTGAAGTGCCGGCCGGACGCGTGGTTGCGCGATCGGATTGTCGACCTGAAAACAACCGTGAACGCGGACCCTCGCGAGTTCCCCAAGTCAGGGTTCAAACTCGGCTACTACCAGTCAGCCGCGCACTACCAAGACGGTGTCCTGGCAATGACAGGTGAGAGGCTCCCGTTCTGGTTCATCAACGTAGAGAAGTCCGCTCCGTACCTCGTCTCCATCGTGGAGTACGACGACTACGCAATGGAACTCGGCCGAATGATGAACGCCCGAGCCAAGGACATCTACCGTCGCTGCCTCGACACGGGTGAATACCCCGGCTACCCGTCAGCGGAGCCGATCGGGCTGCCGATCTGGGCGATCTACCAAGCCGAAGACATCCTCGGCCTCAACATCGAAACGGAGATCGTGGTCAAATAATGGACATTTCGAAGGCTCTAGTTGCCAAGTCGGACTGCCTCAACGCCTCCGATCTGACCGGGGCGCCCATCGTCGCAACAATCGCCAACGTTCGGAAAGGTGATGCGACCAAGCCGATTGTCATCGACCTCGTAGGCATGGACGGCCGCCCGTGGAAGCCGTCGAAAGGGATGCTCCGGATCATCGCGCACGGCTGGGGCACCGAGTCAGACGTATGGCTTGGACGATCCGTGAAGCTCGTCAACAACCCGGAAGTGATCTACGCCGGAGAGAAGGTCGGCGGCGTCGAGGTCATCGCCATGTCGCACATCGCCGCGGACTTCACCATCCCCGTCCGGATCAGCCAAAAGAAGGTAAAGCAACACACCGTGACCGTCCTAGCCGAGCCGCAGACCGAACCGTGGCGGGCGCAATGGCAGGCAATCACCAACGCACTAACCGCCGCCGGATACGAAGGCGACGGCAAGGCCATGCTCGCCACGGCCGGGCAGGTCATAGGCGCCACATGGGATCACCCGAACAAGATCAGCGCCGAAGACGCACAGAAAGTCCTTGCCGCTGTCCGAGAAGACAACCACCAGGAGTCAGCAGAATGAGTCGAATCATCAGCCTTCAAACCACCAACTACAAGCGCCTCAAAGCCGTCCGAATCCAACCAGACCAGAACGGCAACCTCGTCGTCATCGGCGGCAACAACGGGCAGGGCAAGTCCTCCATCCTGGACTCCATCACCGCGGCCCTCGGTGGAGTGAATGCCAAGACCACGCCGAAGCCGATCCGGGATGGCGAAGAACGGGCAGAAATCATCCTCGAAACTGAGGACCTCATCGTTGTCCGCCGCTTCGCCGCCGGGGGCTCAACGCTGACGGTCAAGTCCCCCGACGGCGCCGTCTACCCCAAAGGCCAGGCCAAGCTTGATGACCTTCTGGGCAAACTCTCCCTCGACCCACTGGCCTTCACGCAGCTTTCGGACAAGGAACAGCTCGCCACACTGCTTGACCTTGTGGAACTGCCGTTCAGTCCTGAGAAGCTGGCCGCCGAACGGAAGAAACTATTCGACGCCCGCGCCGATGTCGGAAGGCAGGGCAAGGCCATTGGCGACGTCACGGTGGACGATTCGCTGCCGACCGAAGAAACCAGTGCGTCGGAAATCATTGCGAAGATCCGCCAGCTTGAAGCCAACGCCCGTGCCCGCGCCGAGTGGGCCAGCGGGATCCGACTTGCCGAGGACAAGGTCAGTGCCATCCGAGAGCAGATCAAGGAGCTCACCGCTGAACTCGCACACTGGGAATCGACGCTCAAGACGCGACTTGACGGCCAAGAAGATCTCCCACCAGCCCATGACACAGCCCCGCTTGAAGCTCAACTTGCGTCAGTCGAAGACAACAACGCTGCGATCCGCGCCAACAACGCAGCGTTGAGCAAAGTGGCCAAGCAAGCCGAACTACGCGCCGAATACAACAGCCTCAGCGACAAAATCCAAGCTCTCGACCAAAAGAAAGCTGACGGGCTCGCCAAGGCCAAGTTCCCCATCGATGACCTCGGATTCGATGAGTCCGGCGTGACCTACCAAGGCGTCCCGTTCAAGCAGGCATCCAGCGCCGAGCAGTTGCGCGTATCGCTCGCCATGGCCATCGCACTCAACCCGAAGCTGCGGGTCATCCGAATCGCCGACGGCTCGCTGCTCGACAAGGACAACCTCGCGCTCGTTGAATCCATCGCCCGCGAACACGACTTCCAAGTGTGGATCGAGGTCGTCGGAGACGGCGACGGCCGCGGGATCATCATCGAGGACGGAGAGGTCAAAGAGTAATGGCAGACATCATCGTCACCGACTTCCGGGTTGAAGGCTTCGAATACCCCGACGTATGGGAACAGAACTGGGAAGACTACACCTTCCACTACCTCTGGTGCTGCCACGCAATCCTCTCCGGGATTCAGCACTACTACGAAGCGAAGGCGGCCGCCGATGGCGAAGCTGCTGGATGACCCCTGCTGCTTCCTCTGCAAGAGCTCGCTCGGCATCTGCCTCACTCGAGGATCCTGCGACCACCACGTAGATGCCAGGCGCAGGCAAGACTCCACTGACTACTCGAGGCAGCTGTACCGGGACCCCACCGGAAACAAAGCAGTGAACAACGTAATGCGCTCAACGCGCCCCAAATCCTAGGCCCCACGAAAGGGGCCTTTTTCGTACCCGCACCAAAGGAGAAAGCAATGAGCGACTACCAAGAGTTTCTACGCGCCAAAGCCGACTTTGAGAAAACCTATGGCCATCCGATCCCAGCGACGGCCGTTAACCCCATCCTCAAAGAACACCAGCGGGACATCGTTCAGTGGGCAGTAGAAGGCGGACGTCGGGCCATCTTCGCGTCATTCGGGCTCGGGAAGTCCATGATGCAGATCGAAACACTCCGCCTTACCCTCGCCGAGGCTGGCGGATCCGGACTGATCATCGCCCCGCTCGGCGTCCGCGGTGAATTCATCCGGGACGGCCGGGAGCTCGACGTCGACATCAAGTTCATTCGCAGCGCCAAGGACATGACCTTCCACGGCGGCGGGCTCTACATCACCAACTACGATACCGTCCGCGACGGCAAACTTGATCCGAATCTATTCACCGCCGTCTCACTCGATGAAGCGGGCGTGCTCCGCTCTTTCGGTTCCAAGACCTATCAAACGTTCCTGCCGCTCTTCGACAAGGTCAAGTACCGGTTCGTGGCCACCGCAACACCGTCGCCCAACAAGTACAAGGAACTCATCCACTACGCCGGATTCCTCGGCGTCATGGACACCGGCCAGGCACTCACCCGGTTCTTCCAACGCGACTCCACACAGGCAAACAACCTGACCCTCTACCCGCACAAACGGGAAGAGTTCTTCATGTGGCTCAACAGCTGGTCGATCTTCCTGCAAAAGCCATCCGACCTCGGCTACAGCGACGAGGGATACAACCTCCCACCGCTGACCGTTGAATGGCACTCCGTAGACGTGGACCACTCCACGGCCGCCGTCGACCGAGACGGGCAAGCCCGACTATTCCGCGGCGGGGTGAAGGACCTGCAGGGCGCTGCCAAGGAAAAGCGCGACAGCCTCACTGCCCGTATCGAGAAGCTCATGGACATCGTCCGCGAGCACCGAGACGCGGACGGTTCGCAGATCATCCTCTGGTGCGACCTGAACGACGAACAAGCGGCCATCGAACGGGTACTGGCCACTGAGGGCATCACGTACAGCTCAGTCCACGGATCCTTGGACACTGACGAAGCTGAGCGCCGCATCGACGCCTGGCGGGACCGCGAAACATGGGCGCTTATCGGCAAGCCTATCCAGCTTGGCCAAGGCCTGAACTTTCAGCAAGCGCACACCGCGGTATTCGCCGGCGTCACCTTCAAATTCAATGACACCTTCCAAGCGTGGCACCGCATCCAACGATTCGGGCAGAAACACCCGTGCACCATCCACATGGTGCATGCCGAGTCGGAGACGGAAGTCGTCCAAGCGCTCAAAGACAAATGGGCGCAGCACAAGGAGCTAACCAACACCATGACCGACATCATCAAGGAATACGGGTTGTCCCGAAATTCCATCACCGAAGCCCTCACTAGATCTATGGGCGTTGACCGCATGGAAGCATCCGGTGAAGGGTGGCTCGTCGCCAACAATGACTGCGTGGACGAAGCTACGAACCACATGGAAGCGGACAGTGTTGACCTCGTCGTCACATCGATCCCCTTCAGCAACCACTACGAATACACGCCCAGCTACAACGACTTCGGGCACACCGACGACAACGATCACTTCTGGGCCCAGATGGACTTCCTCACCCCGCAGCTGCTCAGGGTGCTGAAGCCTGGCCGCATCTACGCCTGCCACGTCAAGGACCGCATCAACTTCGGCAACGTCACCGGCGCTGGCATCCCAACCGTGAGCCCCTTCCACGCAGAGGCACTGTTCCACGGAGTCAAGCACGGCTTCGACTACATCGGCATGATCACCGTCGTTACCGACGTCGTCCGCGAAAACAACCAAACGTACCGCCTCGGATACACGGAGATGCGAAAAGACGGAACGAAGATGGGCGTCGGCTCACCAGAGTACATCCTGCTCTTCCACAAGCCCCAGACTGACCGGTCCAAGGGCTACGCGGACGAGCGCGTGACCAAGGAGAAGGAAGACTACTCGCTGGCACGCTGGCAGGTCGACGCTCACGCCAACTGGCGATCCAGTGGAGAGCGGCACCTCACCCCGGACGAGCTCGCGGCACTGCCCGTCGAGCAGCGGTCACGGCTCTTCACCGAGCAGACGCTCCGCGAGGTCTACGACTACGAGTCGCACATCAAGGTAGGCGAAGCGCTGCAAGGCAAGGGCGCGCTTCCGGCAACGTTCATGTCCCTCATGCCGGGATCCTGGGCGCCGGACGTATGGCACGACGTCAACCGGATGTTCACCCTCAACGGTGAGCAGAAGCGTCGTAACGTACAGCTCCACTTGTGCCCGTTGCAATTTGACATCGTCGATCGCCTGATTCAGCGCTATTCGAATCCCGGCGACGTGGTCTTCGATCCGTTCATGGGACTCGGAACCGTTGCCCTTCGCGCTCTCAAGCTCGGGCGACAGGGCCGCGGCTCCGAACTGAACCCCGGGTACTGGGCCGACTCGGTCAAGTACTTGGAGGCCGAGGAACGTAACCGAGACATGCCGACGCTGTTCGACCTCGCTGAGCTTGAATCCGCGTCATGACGTGCGACTTCAAGGACTGTGACGGCGATGTTCACTGCAAGGGGCTGTGCAAGCGTCACTACCAACAGCAGTGGCGCACCGGTAGCGCAGAGGTAGCCCGGCCAAACCCGCACGGAACACCCGAGGAACGATTCTGGGCCAAGACACCCAAGGCCGGCGCCGAGGAATGCTGGGAGTGGACGGGCCGCCGAGACGATGACGGATACGGGCAGCTTCGGGTCGGCCCCGCTCAGATCCGGGCGCACCGGTTCTCGTACGAGCTCCACAACGGACCTACGGACTTGCTCGTCCGCCACCGCTGCAACAATCCGCCCTGCGTAAACCCTGCACACGTTGAACCTGGCGATCATCAGGACAACATGGACGATCGCATGGCCGCCGGGAACTACGACTATCCGACCTGCCGCCGTGGTCATCCGTGGACGGAAGCAAGCACTGCATGGCAGGGCCCGGACCGAAAACACCGCACCTGCAAGATCTGCCGTCGGATGACTCCTGCCGAGCGCAAGGCATTCGACCGCATGACCGTCTAGATGGGCGGCTACGTGTACCGGGGCTCCAAACCGTGGCCCCCGAAGACGCTTCTGCCGCCCAAAAGAAGACCTAAGCCGCTCCCCGAACCCATCTGGGGCGGCCCGCTCGGACTCGCCCTCGCCGCCGCAGAAGTGCACGCCTGGGAGCGGCTCCATCCAGCCAAACAACGAAGAGAAGAAGGCAAACACTCATGAAATTCACCATCCCCGCTAACGCCCTGGCCGACGCCGCCGCATTTGCAGCCAAGGGCATCAGCCCGCGCCCGGCCAACCCGATCCTGTCCGGCCTCCTGATCGAGGCCGCCGCCGGCACTCTGCGCATCAGCGGTTTTGACTACGACAAGTCCGCCCGCACGCAAGCAGCCGCCGACGTCGAGCGCGACGGGAACGCCCTGCTGCCCGGCAAGATGTTCACAGACATCATCAAGAAGTTCGGCAAGAAGACAGTCACCGTTGAAGTGGAAGGTAACGCAGCCAAGCTCACTGCCGGATCCGCCGTCTTCACCATCGGATCAATGAGCGTTGCCGACTTCCCGCCGATGCCCCCGCTCCCCCAGTCCGCTGGAACCGTCGACGGCGACGTGCTCGCCGCAGCCGTCGCGCAGATCATCGACGCTGCATCTACCGACGCCGCGGTGCCGGCGCTCATGGGTGTCAAGATCATCAGCGACGGCAACGAACTTGTCCTGCTGGCCACCGACCGATACCGCCTTGCCGAAGTCGTCATCCCATGGACACCTGCAGGTGATGGGTTCGAGGCTCTCGTCCGGGCGACATGGCTCCGAGATGCAGCAAAGGGCCTCGCCGGCGAAACACAGATCCTCAACGACGGCAACAACGTCGGCGTCCGATCAGGGAACCGCGCCATCACATCGACCGTGCTTGACCAGGACTTCCCCAAGATCCGCACACTGTTCCCCAAGTCCACGGAAACGGAGATCACTGTCGACCGAGCCGAGCTTTCTGACGTCGTATCTCGCGTTGGCCTAGTCGCTGAACGAAACACCCCGATCCGCATCACGGCATCCGGGTCCGAGATGACCGTCGACGCCGGCACGGGCGAGGCCGCTCAAGGGCAGGAAACTCTGCCGTGCGAGGTCAACGGAACCGACGTCATCGTCGCGGTGAATCCCGCATACCTCGGCTGGGCGCTAGCCGTCACGCCATCGGAGAACATCACGCTCGGCTTCCAAGAGAAGCGCACCATGCCAGTGCTGATCACCGGGCACGATTCCCTGTCACACCTCATCATGCCGGTGCGCCTCTAATGGCCGCCGCAGCGAAGAAGATTAAGCCCTTCTACACGTCAGTGAGCGTCGATGTCGATATTGACGCCAGCGTGCTGGAAGACAACGGCTATCACCACGAGGACGACTGCCCAGCCGACGAAGAACGAGACTTCGCTGATGACTTGCAGACGTTCTCGGACTGGCACGACCAAGCCCACGGCCTGACGCTGTGGGCGAACTGCCCGTACGAACCGTGCGGCCTACTCAGCGACGAATTCAGGATGACGCCATGACCGAGACAGTTCAACCCTTGGAAGGGCAGGAAATGCTGCCCGCCGAATTTCCGGAGCCGGTCACGACGGCAGACATAAAGATCAAGCAGAGCATCACCGAGGCGATCTCCCAATTCCAATATTTCCTTGGGACTAACCCTCCGCTAGGCGAAAAGGACGAATCCGCAAAAACGCAGGGCATCCTGCGCAGCAACATGCACCTCTTCGCTTTCCTATTGGATGCCGTGATCGTGGACTTCCTCCGCGAAATAGAAGGCTACAACCAAGCATGGGCCGACCAACTCGCCAACGAGCTTGAAGGAAAGTTCGACGGCGAGTACTTCTACGAATCGCTCTTGGAATGGGCCGACGAACGCGGCCTGGACGTCGACGAAATCATCGAGGACGCCAAGCACAAACTTGCTCAGAGGGACACGAAATGACGATCACAGTTACAGACATGTTTTGCGGGGCCGGTGGATCATCCACCGGCCTTTCCAATGTCCCGGGTATTCAGGTCAAGACGGCCATGAATCACTGGGCCCGTGCGATCGAGACCCACAACACCAACCACCCCGAGGTTGACCACGTCTGCGCGGACATCCAGCAGGTGGACCCGGAGTTCATCTCGACCACGGACATGCTTTGGGCATCGCCGGAGTGCACCAACCACAGTGTGGCGAAGGGCAAGAAACGAGTCACGCGGCAGACCGCACTCTTCGGCGAGAAACTGCCTGACGAAGCGGCAATCAAGTCCCGCGCCACCATGTGGGATGTGCCGAGGTTCGCTGAAATCCACGACTACAAGATCATCATCACCGAGAACGTAGTTGATGCCGCCAAGTGGCTCATGTTCGATGCCTGGCTGCTGGCCATGAAGTCACTCGGCTACGACCACCACATCGTCTACATGAACAGCATGCACGCCCAGCTTGGCGGCCTACCTGCCCCGCAGTCCCGCGACCGCATGTACGTCATGTTCTGGAAGCAAGGCAACGCGAAGCCCGACTTCGACAAGCTGCGCCCGCTCGCATACTGCCCATCATGCGATGAGACAGTCCGGGCCCTGCAGGTCTTCAAGAAGCCCAACGAGCGCTGGGGCAGGTACCGTGCCCAGTACAACTACCGCTGCCCGAAGGTGTCCTGCCGGAACCGCATTGTCGAGCCTGGATGGCTGCCCGCGTCAGAGGCTATCGACTGGTCCATCGAAGGGCAGCGAATCGGTGATCGTGACAAGCCGTTGGCGGAGAAAACCATGGCCCGGATCCGGGCCGGACTCGCGAAGTACGGCCCGGCCCGGCTGTCCGTTGATGCTGTCCGCGGAGCGCAGATCCTCACCCCTGTGGACTACGAACCGCACCGGACTCAGACCACCAGTTACACACGAGGCCTGCTGGTTCCCGTGGAAGGTCGGACGGGCAAGGAAGCGCAGGACGTCGCTCAGGCAATGCGTACGCAGACCACGCGCAACGAGACTGGCTTCCTGTCCATCCCGGACGCCTACCTGATGCGGAACAACTCGAGTCGCGGAGACGGATCTGAGATGACCACTCCCGTGCACGAGCCCATGCGTACTCTGACGACGGCCGGGCATCAGTCATTGCTCATGCCTTACTACGGTTCTAGCAAGCCGCAGGGCATGGATAAGCCGATCGGCACCCTCACAACGGTGGACCGCTACGCCATGATCACGCTCCGCGGGCAGAACGCACCGAAGGACGTCTACGACCCGCTCGATACGTTCGCGGCCAACGGAAACCACCACGCCCTCATGGGAATGAAACCACCAGCCGTCGAAGACTGCACCTTCCGGATGCTCGAACCCCACGAAGTCACCTGGGGCATGGCATTCCCGAAGGAATACCAGATGACCGGAACCAAACGGGAAATGGTCAAGCAGGCCGGAAACGCCGTCTGCCCACCCAACGCACGAGACCTCGGCATGATCGCAGCCGAATCACTCGGCGTCGCAGCGTGACCCGCGCCCACTGCACTCAGAGCCAAGAAAGGAGCCCCAATTGTCGAAGGACACCCGCCCGTACTTCACCGTCACCAATGAGCTTTTCCGTCATCCGAAGTGGACCGGGCTGCCCAACGACAAGACGCGCATCCACCTGCTCGAACTCTGGGGCCACTGCAACGAGTTCCGCACTGACGGCGCCGTAGCCAAACACGTCCTCAACGCCAAAGGCCCAGCCGTCGCAAAAGCACTCATCGCCGGCGGCTGGGTCAATAGCACCAAGGATCCCAACACCTTCGAAATGCACGACTACCTCAGTCACCAACCGTCAAGGGCTGAGATCGAAGCACGCATCCAGGAGAAGCGGGAATCCGGCAAGGAAGGCGGGAAGCGATCAGCGCACAAACGGTGGCACGTGGACCGCGGCGAAATCAAGGAAGGGTGCGACCTGTGCAAGGCCGAATTCGGGTAAGCACTCTAAGCACTTTGTAAGCGGGTGCTTATAAGCAGGCGTAACGAATCTGTAAGCACTTTGTAAGCGAAAAGTAAGCACCAACACCAACACCTATATACCTACTCACCTGAGTGCCTATCTCTCCTGTGTTTGAGGTTCTTGAGAGAAGGAATGGTGAAAGTTCTCAATCAATCGTCACCTAAGTAACGCGAGCCGCCGGGACATTTGATTGAAGGAAGGAATCAGCCTTGATCACCGAGAGCCAGGCCACGGCGCTGGCCAACATCCTCCACGAGCTCAGGCCCAAGTGGAGCATCCCGTCAATGATGAAAGTCCTTGAACGCAATGCCCAGCACCCGGGCACATTTCGGGACCTCGCGTTGGCCGCAGTAAACGCAGCACGCGACCCGAAAGTCGATACCCCTGGCGGCATCTTCACTGACCACAGATTCTGGCCCGAAGCCGTCCGCGCTTCCCTGCCGAAACCACCACCATGCGAAGACCACATCGGCAAAGACGCACACAACTGCGCCTCATGTTGGGCCGATGTCAAAGCAGGCATCCGGCCACGCGACCGTATTGGCCGCCACCACGAACCAGAAAGCGAGAACGAAGAATGAGCCCCAAGATCACGGCCAAGCACGAGGTCACCAAGAAGTCGACATTCCACGCCTCACCATTCCGCGGCGAACTGCTGCTGGCTCCTGGCATGCGGCCACAGGTGAGCGTCGATCACGCATCCCACGCGCCTGGACTGAAGAAGGTTCTGAAAGAAGTAATCGACGCTTCCGACCTCGAAGCCCTCATCGCAGTGCTGCAAGCCATCCACGACGAACTCACCCCGAGAGATGACGTCGAGAGCGAAGTCGAATGAGTGCTGTCACTGAGCGCGACATGCTCAACCTCTTGCTGGCGCGATACAACACTGAGCGCCGGGGAACGATCGCCGATCGCTGGGTGCGCGCTGAACATGTCCGATCCTCGCAGGACTACCGGCAAACCGTGAGCGTGGCGGACTTCATCGCCATCGACAAGTACAGCAGTTCCCAGGCAATGCATGGCCACGAGGTCAAGGTGTCGCGCTCCGACTGGCTGACCGAACTCCGGGACCTTGCCAAGGCCGAGAGGATCAAGCGGTACTGCAACTTCTGGTGGCTCGTCGTGTCAGACGCATCCATCGTCAAGGACGGCGAACTCCCTGAGGGATGGGGACTGATCGTGAAGGCCGGCGAAAAGCTCCGCATCAAAGTGCAAGCCGTCGAGCTCCAACCGGACCCACTCCGACTGGACTTCATCGCAGGCCTCACCGCGGCGGTCCAGCGCACCGCATATCGAGAACCGCTTCACCGGGACGTCCGGACGCTCCACCGGTGGGAGCAAGGTCGAGGCTACTTCCAGCAATGCCAAGCCTGCGGCCAACTCGCACCATGCCCACTCCACCAACCAAGAGCTACAGAAAACGAAGAAGCCGTCCCAACCGGGGCGGCTTCACTCATTCAAGGAGAGAAATGAACATCCGAAACTCGGCAAGCGTCCAACTGCAGGGCCAGCTCAAAGCTGGCGACTTGGCTGACTTCCTCGCAGAGGTTCCCAAAGACGCAACCGTGGCCCTGACCGAAACACGCGGGGATCAGCGCGACCCCGGATACTTCACACTGACTGCCACATGGGCCGGAGCCAAGCGATGAGCAAATTCAAGATCGGCGATCCTGTCCGCGTCATCGAGCAGACCAGCAGCTATTTCGACAGAGTTGGCCACGTTCGCGAAATTAGCTCAATCCGAGGTTACAAGCTGCCATTCGGGGTCATCTTCGATACCAGCGACACGGTCATCCATTTCGGCACTCAGGAGCTGATCCTGGCCGAGCATCCGACGGTGGCTGATGATCCGGTGAACCACCCCGCGCATTACGGCGGAGCGGATGACCCGTACGAGGTCATCAAAGTCGCCGAAGCGTGGGGATTCGATAAGGACGCGTACCTGTTCAACGTCCTCAAGTACATCGCCCGGGCAGGCAAGAAGGGCGCGACGCTTCAGGACCATAAAAAGGCTCACTTCTACCTTGGCCGGAAGATTCAGCGATTGGAAGCCGGCGAATGATTCGCAAGGAAGGCAAAGCCCGATGGGTCTATACCTGCGAACTCTGCAGGGTCCTGGCAGCCCACCCGGACCACTTTCGAGCAATCGAACAGCAGCAAGCCCACGAGGGAACAATCGAGCACGCCACGAAGCCAATGGCTGACGCTCTGGGCATCTTCGCGGAGTCGCTAACAGAGATGGCCAACGCCTTCGTGGACACCATCGCATCCGCCCTTAAACCGCTCACTGACGCTCTGGCCACCCCGCCCAACGTCCCGCACGATCCCAGCCTCCTGCGCGACCGCCGGAAATGGGGCGGACGATGAGCACATACCGGCCACCGCTCCGCCCTGAGCCGTCCATGCACTTCATGCGCGGCCCGATCGCGAACCTCCTGCCTGTACTGATCAACTCCGTCCCGGCCGACGCTGACGTAACGATCACGGACGCCAAGGACGGGCCAGGACGTCGAACTCTGACCATCACCGCATCATGGGAGGAACCTCGTGACACGTAACCGGGCATCCGCCAAGAAAGCCGGATCATCGTTCGAAACACTCATCGCCAACTACCTCGCCAAATGGGTTGACGACCGAATCGAGCGGCGGGCCAAGAACGGCAACAACGACCGAGGCGACATTGGCGGACTCCGACACCTCGGCCAACGCATAGTCCTCGAATGCAAAAACACCATGAAGCTGGCGCTCGGCCCGTGGGCAACCGAAGCAGAAACCGAACGCGGCAACGACGACGCCCTCGCCGGCCTCATCATCCACAAACGCCACGGCAAAGGCCAAGCGCAAGACCAATGGGTGACCCTCACCCTCGGCGAACTCGTCGCCCTCATCAACGGCAATCGCGACCACTACGAAACCACCCAGGAGACACCATGACCATCTCAGCCAGCACCATCGAAGCCCTGCGCGAACTTCAGAAGACCATCGGCGAAAACAATGAAGCGAAAGGTTTCCACGGCGACCGCCCGGACCGCGCCGACTTCGTGCCTGGCGAACGCGGCGACGTCGCCTTCATCAACGCCGAACGCTGCTACCAGGCCAACCTTCAAATGCTCATCGTGTCCGAAGCCGTCGAAGCCCACGACGAGATCCGCCACGGCCGCGCCGCCGACGAAACCTACTACCCCGAACTCCAGCTTCCCGGTTCACTCGTCGCGGAGGTCGGCGTCGATCGGGCCCGTGAACTGATCGAGGCCGATAATGCGGGCAAGCCCCGCAAGCCCGAAGGCGTCCCGTCCGAAATCGCCGACGGCATCATCCGAGGCTTCGACTACTTCTACCGCAACAACATCGACGGCGCGGCGATCATCGTCGAAAAGATCATCTTCAACACGTCCCGCCCCCACAAGCACGGGAAGAAGTTCTAAGCGTGGGCAAGCTCCGGAAGATCATCATCACGATCGACTGCCAACCCAAAGAAGGCAAGAGCGACCACATGTTCCGGGCCCTCTGGAAAGCCATCGAAAAATACAGCACCAAAAAAGCCGTCCAATCACTCCAAACCAACTACATCTACGACGAAGGAGAACGCTGATGGGCCCACTCGATAAAGGCGGCCCGCTCATGCCAGGCAAGGTGTACTTCGCCCCCGCAGGAACCGACATCCTCACTTTCGACCAGTGGCAGGAGCTGGGTGCAGCCGGGCCCATCTCATTCGAAGACGGCCCCGAGGAAATCAACACATGGAACGGGCAAACCATCAGGACATCGGTGCCCGTCATCGGAACAACGCTCACATTCACCTGCATCCCGCCCAAAACACGACGAGCGAAGCGAGAACGATTGGCCGCGCTCCGGCTGCTCTACGGGCACTGGCCGACTCACTTCCCGCCGAAACGCCAACTCATCCACAACGGACGGAAACCACGTGGCCGCAAAACGTAAGCCAGGCGGCCACCCAGCCAAGCAAGACCCCGACGTCGCCAAAGCATTCCGGACCATGAAAGCCAACGTCGAACTCGTCCGCGACCTCGAACCAAGACTCACACCAGAGGCCCACCTGCACCTCAAAGCTGCAGCACTCGGACTCATGGCCGTCTACGCCGAACTCACCGGAATGCCCGCACCCACCGAACTCCTAGGAGGCAAACCATGAAACCGCACAAACAACGCATCCTGGCCGACCCAGCCCGCGGCGACGGACACGACGCAAACGGCATCCCAGGCGACTGCTGGAAAGCATGCATCGCCTCACTACTCGACGTCGACGACTACGAGAGTGTCCCGCACTTCGTGGCCCTCGAAGACTGGTGGGGCGAAACATACAACTACGTCTGGGAAAGGCATCAGCTCAGCCTCAGGAAATGGCGAAATGCCCAGCACATACCGCCCGGTCTGGAACTCTTCATCGGCGTCGGGCCATCCCCACGTGGAGACTTCCACCATGCCGTGATCGTTGACCGCTCCGGAAATCTCGTCCACGACCCGCACCCATCTGAACTCGGCATCCTCGATGTCGAAGAATACTTCGCGCCATTGCCCGCACACGCTGTAAAGGAACTAGGAGGCAACTTGTGAGCCTCAGCCCTCAACAGCTCGCAGCGAGGCTAGGGGTCGAACTCACGCCTTGGCAGGAAGAAGTCTTGGAACGATTATGCGCCGGCGACACCATCAGCTGGCCGAGGCGCGGAGGACGGTCGACCGTCATGCGCATCCTGTCCATGCGCCTCAACTCATCGGGCAAGCCTCTCGTCCATAACGGAGGCAAACCATGACCTTCCACGGGAAGGACCCAGAACCCGACCAACCCGAAAAGGTTCGGACCTTCCACTTCAAAGAAAGCAAGCACGCCGAACCGCGAACCATCCAAGCCCACGACGTGTACTTCTACCACGGCCGCCGAGTCGGCTTCTGGAACAACGACGAGGATGACAGAACACTCGTCCTCGCCACCGAAGCATACGAAATATGGGAAGAACCGGAGGCCACCATTGAGCAATGAATGCACCACAGAGGACTGCCCAAACCACAGCAACAAATACCTCTGCAAGCAGTGCATCCGAGACCTGCAAGCATGGCTGGATAAAGTGCCCGTACTCATTCAGGCCCTAGGCATCACCATCGCCAAACGGGACCAAGTCAGACCCGCCAACGCAGGATGGAACGCCGGCGGCAAACCCGGCAGCGCAGCACCAATCAATCTCGACGCCCTCCAACTGCAGGAGAACCTCAAGAGCGTCGGACGAAGCGCTGAGGCCTACGCTCACGACTCGCGGGCGGCCGGGCTGGCCTGGCTCATACAAGACTGGGTCACCAAAGCAGAACTACTCGTCAGCGGCCCAGAGGAACCGCCGGTAAACCATTCGGCGAACCGGGAACGCATCAAGGACATTGCGCCACCTATGCCAACCCGCAAACTCGTCCCTTGGCTACGCCTCAACGCCCAAATCACACTCACCGGAAAGGACATACGCAACTGGGTGGCCAGAGGCAAAATCAGGGCCGTCGAATCCAAGCCATCACCCACCTATCACCCTCACGAGGTGCTTGACGCTTGGTACGAAACACGCCGTGAAGAAAGCCGCGCATGAGACCGCAAGGTTGTGTTAAAGTGACTCACTGAGGGGTAAGTGACGTACCCAAAACAAGCCGGATCGCAAAAGCGACCGGCTTTTTTCATGCCCTCGGATAGGCAAACCAACCCCCAGGAGGCCCTATCTCAGCTGGTGCGCCTGCAGCGGACCACGGCCATGTCGAGAGACGCGCCACCAACTAAATAGCGTCCCACGGTGTACATGAGCACCAAGGGAGCATGGGAGTAGAAGAGGCAAGGTGCCAGGGCTGGCTGTAAACCAGTCCACGGTTGGTTCGATTCCAGCTGCTCCCACGAATGAGCATGGCCAATGAGTGGTGCCGGGCGACGTCTTACGCACCCCGGTTGAATGGCTCGGTCAGCAGCCCGCCATGCTCCTTCACTTGGAAGTTACCCCAACGGTGGGAAGCTGTCTTGAAAACAGTGGCCGGTAAAACGGCAGCGGGTTCGACTCCTGTGACTTCCGCGAGCCGCGTGCGCACAAGCCAACATGTGAGCGGTATGGCACCCCAGTTCGACTCTGGGCCATGTTGGCACTCTGGAAGATAAGCGAATGGTGAGCAGCCTCTTTGCTAAAGAGGTACGGCCGAAAGGCCCAGCAGGTTCGATCCCTGCATCTTCCGCTACCCCGCCCCTGACCAACAAACATGCGCGAGCAGGGCGAGCGGGGAAACACTTCCGGTGTCGCAGTCAAAGCCACCAACCACGCCAAAGGCTGTCACAGCGTGCAAGGACCCAAGGAAGCGCAGGACGCAACGACGCCCAGGGATGTCCTTTCTTCCATCCCAAGCGCCCCTGCTACGACACCGGATAACACTTAGGGAGGCCCGCAAGATGGCTTCCAATAACCCACGCAGAGCAAACAGCGCAATGCGCAACAAGCTCAGGGCGAGGGTCCTCAGGGAAGAAACCCACTGCTGGCTATGCGGCCTCTTGGTGGACAAGACGCTCCCTCACGGCCTGCCGGGCTCGCCCGAGATAGACGAGATCATCCCGGTGTCCAAAGGCGGCTCACCCTTCGAACGCTCCAATTGCCGACTTGCTCACCGACTCTGCAATGCCAAGCGCGGCAATAAGCCACCGGGTCACGCGAAGGTCCTCGCACTCCAGCCGCCAAAGCCACTCAAGACCAGCCGAAGGTGGTGAAGCTCCTTGCCCGCGAACACATGCTCAGTAGACCAATGCTCGCGTGCAGGGAAGATCCGCTTGACCTACTGCGAGAACCACTACCGCAAGTTCAAGCGCTATGGAACACCAACACCTCCACCCAAGGTCACACATGGCACCGCAAGCAAGTACCGGTACGGATGCCGATGCGCACCATGTACCGCTGCCCATAGCGAACGCTATGCCAAGTGGGCACGCTCGTACTTCGAGAAGACAGGCGAATGGAACAGAGGACGATGGATATCAGATCGCGATCGACACTCCATCTATGAACGTGATGCATGGACCTGCAAGATATGTCAGCATCCGATAGATCGAGATGCGCATGCGAACAGTCCGCTTGCTCCATCGCTCGATCACGTCAAGCCCAAGTCATCCACATCAAAGCCTGACCACACGCCAAACAACCTGCGAACCGCCCACCGATGGTGCAACGCGGTCCGAGGCGATGAACGACTCACAGACGAAGCAATAAAAACCCAAATGGACCTTGTCCTGGGCGTTTGAACCCCAAACCGGGGGTGGCGGGTATCCCCTCCCACCCCCGGGCCGCGCCCTCCCTCTGGCATAGGGCAAAAATATCCCCCCGAGCTCTCCCACTGGACGCACATGGCTGTTTTTCGTTGGCCTCACCAGCATTTCGACTGCCGCGCTGCTTGCTTGAGAGCCCTTTGCTCTCGTGGGCGGCGCGGCTCAACTTACCTAGGAGAAATCATGAGCCAGCAGCCGAGCGTGGGCAGGGTCGTCCATTTTCACGGACATGAGCATCCATTGTCGCAAGACGTTGCCGCGATCATTACTGAAGTGGACCCGCAGCTCTGCAATGACCAGTGGTACGAGATGTCCGGCATCGGCGAGGACTATGCGGATCGGTCCATGGTTGTCAGGCTCAAAATCCTGTGGCCTGAACGTGAGGAACCTATCGGGTCCGCCAATCTCGGTCACCTGTACCCATTCAGCGAAGAGCCGAAGCTCGGGCATTGGTCCTGGCCTTCGCGAGTTTAGGAGTCCCTAGTGATCATGTCGAAGTCTTTGGCTGCCGATGCGCTGCTTGCCGCTGTTGACGGCGGACATGTGGCGATCTTTGCAGAGACCGCCACAGCTGAACGGGTGCTTTTTGAGGATTTCATGCGGGCATATCCCGAGCTTGGTGTCGTCGCGGAAATCATTCGGGCTCTCGGCCGTGAAGCGTTGACTTTCCCTGGCGGCGGAACTTTGACGTTCCTTTCCCAGTCCATGAATTTGAATCGTCTGCGCGGCTGGAGCCTGGACCGCTGTTACGTGCCGATTGGTACGCGGCGTCAGTTCGTCGATGATCATCTCCGCCCCTGCCTTGCCGCGAGCAAGGACGGCACTCTCGCCGGTTACTGATCGGAGGCGCCATGGATGCTCCCGCTGGCCTTGGTGAGCGTGGTCTTGAGGTGTGGAAGGCATTGTCGGGCACTGACGTTGCCCGGAACGCTCTGGCTCTTGAGGCTGCCCGAACCGCTGATCGCCTGGACGAGCTCGACAACATCATTCAGGGCAAGGGTGTTCTGAATTTGATGCAATTCCGGCTTCATGCCTTTGAGGACGACGGCGAAGATCGCAACATCAACGTTGAGGTCAAGTTTGCGGCCCCGTTGGCGGAGGCCCGGCAGCAAGCTATTGCTCTGGCCACGATCCTTACGAAGCTATCCCCGCCCGACGCTGCCGCGAAGCCTGCATCGGCTAAGCCCGTGCCCGCCGGCGTCACCCCGCTCGACCGGATAAGGGCCCGCAATTTGAAGAAGGCCTGATCGGTGGTGTGTGTTGAAGGGTTCACAGGACGCGCGCTTCTACATCGCTCCTAAGCCTCGCGGATATTCTTGCGATCACGCCGATGCCGCTATCGACTTGGCCGCTGGTTATGGCCTAGTCCTTGACGAGTGGCAGGAGAAGGTAGTCCGGGCATGGCTGCGGACAACCACGACCGGAAAATGGTGCGCTGGAACTTGGGGCGTCTCGGTGCCGCGGCAGAACGGCAAGAACGGCGGCCTTGAAGCTGTCGAGCTATACATGCTCGTGGAATTGGGCCTGAAAATCCTCCACACGTCGCATTTGCTGACGTCGGCCCGGAAGGCGTTCAAGCGCCTGCTTCAATTCTTTGGGCAGAAGGTCAACGACCCGAACGCGCCATTCCCGGAACTGAACGCATTGGTCGTTGAGATCCGTAAAACCAATGGCCAGGAAGCGATCGTGCTGAGTAACGGCGGCATGATTGAGCTTGGCGCCCGCACCGGTGGCGCCGGCCGTGGTAGCTCCTTCGACGTCCTTGTCATTGATGAGGCTCAGGAGTACGAAGAAGACGAGCAGGAAGCTCTCAAGCCGACGATCTCAGCTGCGCCTGGCGGCGATCCCGTGACGATCTTCATGGGCACCCCGCCGAAGGATCTGTCCGAGCGCGGCGAACCGTTTGTTCGTGTGCGGAATAACGCTGTGACTGGCAAGAACAAGCGTGCAGCATGGGTGGAGCACTCCGCCCGCGGCGACGTCGACAAAATGGACGAAGCCGAGCTTGCCGCGTTTGTCCGGGACCTCCATAACGCCGCTGACGCGAACCCTGCCCTCGGTATTCGCATTTCCATGGAGACGATCGAGGATGAGCTCAACGAGTTCTCTCCGCGGTCTTACGCTCGTGAGCGTCTGAATATGTGGCCGACGCCGACAGAGACTGGCAAGAAGGCATTCACAAAGTGGGATGACCTGGCGATCGATGATCCGGATCCTGAGTGGCAGATCGCTTCGTATGGCGTCGACATGAACCCGGAGCGCACGAAGGTCTCCATCGGCGTCTCGCAGTTCACGGATGACGACGACATTTACCTTGAGTTGGCTGCTGATGCGCCTTTTGATGAGCGCGGGACAACGGCGCTGGTGGAGTGGTTGTGGGAGCGCGCCAAGCGCCGCATCCCGATCGTCATCGATGCTCTGTCGCCGTGCCGGGACCTGCTGGAGCCACTACTGAAGGCCAAGAAAATGAAGGTCTTCATTCTCAGTTCCAGCGAGTACACGCAAGCGTGCGCAGGAGTGTACGAAGCTGTTGAGAAGCACCCTGCGATCCGGCATTTCGGGCAGGAACACCTTGATAACTCTGCCAAGCACGTCGTCAAGGATCCGATCAAGAATCGCCCAGGCTCGTTCAAGTGGAACAAGGACACCTTGGACGCTGACCTCGCCCCGACAGTTGCAGTCACGTGCGCGCACTTCGGCGCAAAAAAGTTTGCTCGCCGTATCCTCAAGTCTTCTCCGAAGAAGCGCGGCGCGATCGTTTTCTAGGAGGTGGCCTGCTTGGCTTCACTTGACGTAGCCCGCCCCCTGACAGAGTTGGAGTCTCTTGCGTTTCAGCGCATGCTCCGCCTGATCCGGAAGAAGCGCGACCGGAACCAACTGCGGACGTCGTACAACGATTCGAAGAAGCGGCTGGACAAGATCGGGTTTTCGATCCCTCCGCATATGAGGGACTTCGCTGTCGTTCTGGGCTGGCCGAACAAGGCCGTGAAGGTTCCGTCCCGCAGGGTTCGGCCGGACGGCTTCACCCTCCCTCGCCAGTCCAAGATGCTCAGCGAGCTTGAAGAGATTTTTGGCGAGAACTACTTTGCTGCCGTCGAGCGCATGGCAATTGAGGCTTCACTTCAGCATTCGGTGTCATTCGTCTTTGTGACACCTGGCGATGAAGCCGCTGGCGAGCCTGAGATCATCGTGGCCGCCCGGACCGCACTGGAAGCAACGGCCGAGATCGACACACGAACGAACCGTGTCACACAGGCTCTGGAGTTGGTTGGCCGGTGGGAAGCCCTTCTTTACCTGCCGGGCGAGACTTTGAGGCTTCAGTACCTCAAGAACGAGTGGCTCGTTACGAAGGTCTACGTTGGTGTGCCGAATCGTGTCACCTGCACCCCTTACGTTTGGGGGCGTTCACTCGAGCGGCCCTTTGGGTACTCCCGCATCACACGCCCGCTGATGGGCTTCACGGACATGGCTGTGCGCACGATGTTGCGGCAAGAGGTCAACGCCGAGTTCTACGGCGCACCTCAACGGGCCCTGCTGGGCGCCGAGGAAGAGCACTTCCTTGACGCGGACGGTAAGCGCATTTCGCCTTTGGACGCCTTGATCGGCGGCGTGTGGGCACTCCCCAACACGCGAGATGAGGAAACTGGCGATCTGGTCAAGCCGACTCTGCAGCAGTTGTCGCAGGCGACTTTCCAGCCGCACGGCGAGATGCTCAAGGGCATCGGCTTGATGGTGTCGAGTGAAACGTCCATCCCTGTGGGCTATCTCGGCATCATCCATGACAATCCATCATCGGCTGACGCCATCCGGGCGAACGAAGCAGACCTTGTATCGGTCGTTGAGGCCGAGTTGCCGAGCATCGGCATGTCCCGTGTCGACTTGGCCCGGAACGTCTTGGCTGTGAGGTACGGCGAATGGACGCCTGCCATGGAAGCAGAGCTTCGGGGCCTGTCCGCGCACTTCATGGATCCGGGCACGACGTCGAAGGCTGCTCAGGCTGACGCCGGTTTGAAGTTCACACAGACCTTCCCGGACGGCGACCCCGAGGTGGCTATGGAGGTCTACGGTTTGGAGAAACGGCAAATCGAGCGCATGAACAACCACCGGGCTAAGAAGGAAGCGGGCAATAAGCTCAGCGCCTTGGTAGCTGCGGCTAGGTCCTCGGCTACACCGGTGTTCAGTCAGCCTGGCGAGACGCAGGACGCCTAGCCGTGGTCGCGCGCGAGTCCATCGAGGCCTTCCGGGCGGCGAGCTCAGGGCTGTCAAAGCTGGCAACCAATGAGTTGGCTGCGTTCTTCGCGACGTTGAACATGTCCCGTCCTGAAGCCGCTCGCGATGCCTTGTTGGAGTTCGTCCCTGTTCTGGTGGCCGAGTATGGGCAGATTGCTGCCGCTCTCGCTATGGAGTGGTACGACGATCTGCTGGCTGAGGCTGGTGAGGCGGGCCGGTTTGCAGCTGCCCTGCCTCCGACGCCGGCGGTTGTTGCGGAGCAGGTTGAGGACACGGTCCGGTTCTTTGCTGGGAAGCTGTGGACCCCGAACCCTGAATCTGCACTCTCAGGCATGTCGATGGCCAGTGACAAATACGTCAAGCAGTTCGGGCGAAACACGGTTGCGTGGAATGCCGACCGTGAAGGCGTCGCCTGGGCGCGGGTTCCAACTGGTGCCACCACATGCTCGTGGTGCCTCATCCTCGCTTCCCGGGACGCCGTCTACTTCTCCGAGTCCTCCGCCACGATTCGCGAGGACGGCGAGGACTACCACGGCGACTGCGACTGCCAGGCGGTCCCGCTGCGCGCTGGCGATGATTACCCGCCGGGCTACCTGCCTGATGACTTCTATGACATGTACCAGGTCGCCCGCGACTCGGCTGACTCACCGGACATGAAGGCTATAGCTGCTGCCATGCGCCGCGAGTTCCCGAACTTCGTCACTGACGGAGTCCACCCCCACTAAGTTCCCTTCCGTGCGACGCGGGCAGGGTTATTCGCCGTGCGATGCGGCATTCACGAAGGAGCATTTCCCTTGAGCAAACCATTCCCCCACGGCATTGACATCACCGCTCCGGGCGGGCTGAAGGCCCTGTTCGCGTACCGCCGGGCACAGTTCGGTGACGCCGTTATGCGCGTCAATCCTGATGCGGATCCGCAGACTCCGGTGCCAGCAGCCCCCGTCACCGATCCCACGCCGGGCGAGCCGGACGGAAACGAAGGTGACGAACCTCTGCGCGCTGAGGGCTTGAAAGCACTCAAAGCGGAGCGTGCTCGTGCTGATGCGGAAGCGGCCAAGGCCGCCAAGCTTCAGAAAGACCTCGATGACATTGAGGCGGCGAAACTTTCCGACATTGAGAAGGCGCAACGCGAAGCGAAGGCCAACGCCGACCGGGCCACAGAGTTGGAAAAGACCAACGCTCGCCTTGTCGCGATCGCAGAACACTCTGTGCCGAAAAAGTACCAGCACCTCGTGCACGGCACGGACGCGAACAGTTATGCCGAGTCTGCAAAGGCCATCGCAGAGCTCGCGGCCGCTGCTGAGGGGAAAGCTCCAAAGAATGACCCGGTGCCTCCATCGGGCAACCGCTCCGGCGGCGGCAACGCTGCTGGAGGCTCGCTCGCGGCTGGCCGTGAGCTCTACGAGCAGAAGCACAAGAAAACCTCCTAGAAAGGGCTCACCATGCCTCGTCTGACTACCGAATCTTTCGGCAGCGGCAACATGTCCTGGGTCGGCTCCGAACACGCGATTAACAACGCTCGGACCGAACAGCTTGACGTTGGCGCATTTACTGCCGGCACCCACTACCCCGACGGTTACATCCGTTCTGGCACCGCCGTCGCGAAAGTGGCTGGCCTTCTCGTTCCTTACGACTCCAATGAGGCCACCGTGACAGGTGCTGGCATCTTGGCCGGATTCGTGCTCACGGATCAGAAGGTCGTTGGCACGACCGACTTCCCCGTGCCGCTTTACGACCACGGTCGGGTAAAGACCGCGAACCTGCCGATCGCGTTCACGAAGCCTGCCGCCGCGGCAAAGCTTTCCGCTACCACCATCGTCTTCGTCTAAGAAAGGGGGATGACTCATGGCACTTTGGACTGATCTCATCACTCCCGCCGAGCTGACCGGCTACGTCCGCACGGCCCTTGAGGATCTGGAAGTAAACCAGGCCTCCCTCGCCCCATGGCTGCCCAACACCTTCGTGAACGACATCACTGTTCGTTTCGTGAAGGGCCAGGCCGGTCTCGTCGCTGAAGCGTCCTTCCGCGCTTTCGATGCTGAGCCGGAGATCGCTGGCGGCATCACGGGTCAGCGCGTCACCTTGGAAATGCTGCCCCTCGGTCAGAAGCGCATCATCTCCGAGTACGACCAGCTTCGCGCCCGCAACGCCTCCGAAGAGGTGCTGCGCAACAGCATCCTCAAGGAAGCCCGTAACGTGGCACGAGCAATCGCTGACCGCATCGAGCGGCTGCGTGGCACCGTACTGGAAACCGGCAAGGCAACCGTAAACCAGGGCAACGTGATCTTCGATGACGACTTCGGTCGCACCGCGGGCCACACCCTGACCGCAGGGTCCCTGTGGTCCACATCCTCCGTTGACCGGCTCACCTACCTGCAGACGCTGGTCGCCACATACAAGGCAACCAACGACGGGCAGGCCCCCGGCGCAATCGTCACTTCTGGGCGAGTAATGACCGCGCTGGCAGCTGGTGACCAGTTCAAGACCACGCTCGTGGGTGGCGCAACTCGTCCGGCCATCGCCAGCGAGGTCCGCGACTACCTCGTCGCCGCCGATCTGCCCCCGATCACGGTCTACGACCGGCGGACCTCCGGCGGCCGCGTGCTGTCTGACGACAAGCTGCTCCTGCTTCCGGCTCCGGTCAATCCGATGGAAGGCGACTCCGAACTGGGTGGCACCTTCTGGGGGCAGACCCTGACCTCACAGGAGTCCGATTACGAGCTGGCCGACGTGGAGCAGCCGGGCGTTGTCGTGGGAGCCCACAAGGCAACCTCGATCCCGCACATTGCCACGGTCGAGTCTGACGCCATCGCTCTTCCGGTGCTGGCCAACGCCAACCTGTCTCTGGCGGCCAAGGTCCTCTGAGCATGACCTGATGGGGCGTGGCCTCGGCTGCGCCCCATCCTCCATCCCTGAGCGAAAGGATCGACAATGCCGAAATTCTCTACGCACGTCGCTCTCATGAATCCCGAATACCAGCCGGCGAACTTTGCGCCTGGCGACGAAGTTCCTGAATGGGCGATCGATCAGGTCGGCCAGCATGTTCTTGAACCCGAAGCTGCGGACGCACCTGATGTTCCCGGCTTCACTGGCGTGCCTGAGACGCTGGCGGCCGACGAAGGTGAACAGGAAGATTCCGGTTCGGACAGTGCCGACTCTGACGCCGCTGACGATGGTGATTCGGAATCGTCCGATGAAGCTGCGGACGCATCTGACGTACCCGACTTCACCGCACCTGCTCCTGCACGTCGCGGCCGAGCTCGGAAGCAGTAATTGTGGCCGCCGACTACGCATCCCTTGAGGATCTGAAAGAACACTGGTCGGCGCTCCCTGCTGAGGACGAGGCGGAAGCCCGGCAGAAGCTTCACGAAGCGTCTGTTGAAGTTCGAGGCCTATATCCCGATCTTGACGCCCGGATCGCTGGCGGCTCACTCGACAGCGATGTTCCGAAGCTTGTTGTGAACCGTATGGTCAAGCGCGCTTTGGAACCTCGGGACGAGAACGCGCCGCCGGCCGGTACCGAGTCGTTCCAAGTAGGGGCCGGCCCGTTCACTATGGGCGGCAAGATAGCCAACCCTGACGATGCTCTGTACCTGACAGCTGCTGATAAGCGGCTGCTGGGCAGGTCCAGGCCGAAGGCCAAGGCTTGGACGATTCACCCGGGAGGCTGACATGGGCATCGTGAAGAGGTTCCCGAAGTCCTGGCGGGTGGACGTCGTTGTTCTTCGCAATGGCGGCCGTGACCCGAAGGGGAACCCGCGGCCGGATGAAGAGATCCCGCTCAAGGATTGCTTGATCGGTCCACGGCTGATGAATGACCCCGTTGACCAGTCGGATGTCTCTGCTTCCGAGGTGTACCTCTATCGGGATCCTGATCCTGACTTCCGTTTCCGAACGACTGACCGCATCCGGGTTCCGGATGGCGCTCGCATGTCGGGTGATTGGTCCGTGGACGGCCGACCAAAGGAATGGCCGATTGGTGTCGAGGTTGGGTTGGAGGCTGGATGAGCGTCAAGTACAAAGCTGACGACTTCGGCCTCCGCAAGCTTGCCCAGTCTCCGGAGATGGGCGCGGCAACGCTGGAAGCGGCCAAGCGAATGGCCGGCAATGCGAACGCTGTTGGCGACTCCACCTATGAGGCGGAGAGTACGACGGTTACGGCAGGCTGGGCCAACGAAAGGCGCGCTGGCGCTGTGGTTCGCGAGTCTGAAGCTCACTGGCGTGACTGGCGTGATGGCGTTCTTTTACGCGTCGCGGCGGCCATGAAGGTGAGGCGTAAATGAGCGATGCCCTCGTTTTTCCTGATTCAAAGGCTGGCCTCTTCGACCTGATTGATGGGAGTGTCCACGACGGCGCAACCGTCTTGGCCTTCTACCACCTGCAGGCGGATGAGCGCGGATCTCTGCAGGGCCCGTTTCCTATCGCTCACATCTACGGAAGTGGCGGTACTCAGGGTTACATCGACAGGGTCGAGCGTCGAACGGTTGAGGTGTACGCACCTGGCGAGCAAGCCGTGAACGTTCTTGAGTCGATCGTGGCGCTTGTTTGCGGCGAAGACATCGAAACTCCTTCCGGATATTTCGACAGCATCACCTGCGACGGCACCCCAGATGACGTGCCGTATCAGTCGGACACCCTGAATCGGGCCTTGGCGACCCTTCTGATTACCTCAAGGCCCATCAACTAGACCCCCGATGGGGATTCACCAAAAACCTGAGCCCTTGAAAGGGGTTATTTGCCATGCCAACTTTTGACACTATCCGCCAGGATGCTGACGAGCGCGCGCTTATTCGGAAGATTCAGAAGGCTGTTGCTTTCCTGGCTCCCACGACCGTTGATCTGCCCGATTCGCTCTTTACGGGTGTAGGTGCATTGATTGACCTCAAGGTGGCCGGCTGGCTGCCCGTCGGAATGGTCACGCCTGACGGCTACCAATTCGGCCGTGACGTGTCCAAGGAGGACGTGAGCGCGTTCGGTTACGCCGGGCCTGCACGCTCGGACGTTACCGAGGTCGCCCGCTCCATCACCTTCACCCCGTTGGAGACCGGCCGCCGGCACATGCTGGAACTTACCTACGGCACGGACCTGACCGCGACCACGCAGGACGGGACGACCGGCGAGGTTGTCTTTGACGAGCCGGAGCTTCCCGTTGGTCAGGAATACCGCCTGCTGATCATCGGCTCTGATGGTCCCGCCGCCGAGAACTGGATCCTTGGCCGCGGCTACGGGATCGTCAAGCTCGCTTCCACCGACTCCCAGACGTGGGGCTCCAGTGACCCGGTAACTGCCCCGGTCACCCTCGATGTCTTCACTGACACCGAGATCGGAACTCCGGTCCGGCACTACATGGGCGGTACGGGTGCTGTGAAGCACAAGACCGTCACGGGTTTCACGCCGGAAACCCCGTAATGACCGCGGGCCGCGCCATCTTTCCGGGTGGTGATGGTGCGGCCCGCTTCAAACCTTTTCCCACCCGTGATCTTAGGAGCGTGACATGCCCCGTTTTACCAACAAAGAGGGTTTTGCTGTCGAGACGTCCGTGCCAGGCGAAGCCGCCCGGTTGCGCGCCGAGGGCTTCACCGAACAGAAGGCCCGCACCGCTGCCGTCCGCGAAACGGATGCCGCCCGCGTCGAGCCGCCCGCCCCTTCCCCCAAGCCTGCCAAGTAACCCAACCACCACCACCCGGAGGTAACAAGAAATGACTGACACCCCGAACATCCAGTTTTCAATTGCCGGCGTCCGTAAGGAAATCACCAAAGCCGAGGTCCTCAAGGTAGGACTGTCGAACTCGAAGGTCATCACCTTCCCGGACCTCTATGCAATGGAGTCCACGGAAGCTGAGAGCATCTTCGGCCGTCTGAACCAGAACGCCACGAACTGGAAGGTAATCCGTACGTGGCTATCCATGGAAGATGCCGATGCGCTGAAGGCTGAGAAGCTCTCGGTGATTGAGCTCTCGACCGTGATGCGCCGAGCGATCCGGTACTACGAGGACATTTACGGCACCGCGGGGGAAGGCAACGCCTCCGAGGGCTGATAGAGCGTTTCCGCCCGCAGATCCGCGCCGATCTCGCACATGAGTATCCGGGCGTGGATCTTGCGGAGTGGTACGCCAACGGGCGCTGGGTGGCATTGCTCGATCTGATCGACATGCTGCCCAGCGCTTGCAGGCTCAACGAGGCAATAGTCAACGACAAAGAGTACGCGCAGCACATCGCCTCGCAGCCGAAGCCTAAGGGCGAGTGGGCGCCTCGCGTTTCCGAGTTTGACCTGAACGCACATCTTCTCCGGGAAATCCTTCACGCGGTCAAGAGCCTGCGCCAAACATCCATAGCGGTGGCCGGTGGCAAGCCTTCCGAAGAGGCCCCGTTCCCCGGACCACGAACTGAGATTGACCGGGCCCTAGCGGACCTTGACAGGCAATGGACTGAGGACTTTATAGGCCAGTTCGGCTTTGACGCCACAGACATCTGAATAGAGATTCGAGGTATCCCATGTCCGTAATCGGTATCGCGGAAGTGCTTGTGAAGCCGATTTTCACAGGGGTGCAGCAGGAAGTCGCTAAGCGCGTAGGCCCGCTGTTCACGAAGGCTGGCCGTTCTGCTGGCAAGGACATGGGCGCCGGGATGGCGGCCGGATTCTCGGCGGAAACTGCAGGGCTTGAAGCTGAGGTGTCGCGCCTGACTAAGGCGGCCACTCAGGCTGAAACCAGCCTCTCTGCTTCCAAAGCGAAACTGGCCGCCGCTTCGGCGACAGAGTCCAAGGCTCTTGGCGAGCTGCGCGTGGCGGAGCTCAAGCTTCAGGAAGTCCGCGACAACGGAAACGCTAAGGCGTCTCAGATAGCTGCTGCGGAAGAGAAGCTGAGTGTCATTCGGCGCCGCGCAGCTGACGCAACGGACCGCCGTGAAGTCGCTGAGCATGCCCTGGCCAAAGCAACGCTCAACCTCGGTGATGCACAGAGCAAGTCCTCTGCCGCTTCGGTCGAACTGGAAACGCACCTCAAGCGCGTGTCTGAGGAAGCTGAACGGACAGGCCGGAGCGCCAACACATTGGCCGCCAGGCTGACGAGCGCGTTCAAGGGTAGCCCTCTCGGCAACCTTGTCACGGGCATCCGGCGCGACTCTGACCGGATCCGCGTGGACCTGTCCAAGATGGCGCAGGACGTCGCCCGGGAGGGTACCCGCGGCGGCCGGGCATTCACGCAAGCTTTCATCGGCGTCGTTGGTGGGCTGTCTGCAATTACGCCAGCGGCGGGCGCTGTAGGTGCGGCTGTACTGGGCGCATCTGGCAATGTCATCACCTTCGCTGCGTCCCTCAGTTCACTCGCAGGCGTAGCTGCCCTCGTTCCGGCCGGCCTGATGGCCATCGGCGCAGGCGCCGGTGTGCTCGTCTCCGCTTTCTCTGGCGTGGGCGAAGCGCTGAAAACTGCGCTGGAGGGTGCGAGCAGCTTATCCACCGCAAACCCGCGCTTGGCTGCGATGGCTGTCGAGGACGCTATGCAGGCCATCTCCGTGGCGGAGGAAAACGCTGCTGATGCCCAAGTGCAGGCCGCCCGGCGCGTTTCTGACGCCAAGCGCAGCCTGCAGGAAGTCACGCTTGCCGCGGCCGAAGCTCAGAAAGCTGCCGCGAAAGCAGTTGAAATGGCTGAGCGGGACGAGGCGAAAGCCGCCCGCGACGTCATCGAAGCCCAGCGCGATCTGGTCAAGGCACGTGAGGACGCAGCCAAGAAAGTCGAGACCGTCGGCCGCTCTTTGGAGGCTGCCAACCTCAAAGCCACTGACACCGCACTGGCTCACCAGCGCGCGATCGAAGCGTATGACAAGGCTGCCAGCAACCCGAAATCTTCGGATGCTGTTCTCGCGCAGTTGGAGAACAACGTTGCGAAGTCGATGGCGGCCGATGAAAACGCCAAGCGCGCCGTGCTGGACCTTCGCGATGAGCAGGTCAAGGCGCAGGAGGAAGCGCAGGACAGCAACGAGAAGGTCCTTGACGCGGAGCAGCGCCTGGCTGACGCTCGGCAAGCGCAGGCGGATGCCATTGAGGCGCGCAAGGAAGCCCAGGCGGAAGTCCTCAAGCAGGAGCAGGACGGCGCTAAGCGGATCGCTGATGCGCAGATGGCCATTCAGGATGCGACTGAGCAGGCTCAGAAGTCGCAGGTAGATGCTGCCCGTGCCGTTGAGCAGGCTCATCGAAACCTTGAACGGGTTCAGATGCAGCAGGCGGACACAGCATCGCAGTCCGGGCAGAAGTCAGCTGACGCGATGGGAAAGCTGACCCCTGCAGCGCAGGAGTCCGTCCGGGCCCTTCTGGCCGTGAAGGAACAGTTGGGCCAAATCCGGCGGATCGCGCAGGAGAACTTCTTTACGGGGTTCGCTGCACCTCTGCTTTCACTGGCTGGTTCCGTGATGCCGCAGCTGGCAACGGGTGTAGGCGCTATCGCGTCCGCCTTGGGTTCCGGTGCGCAGATCTTCATGCGGGCACTCGAGACTTCCCTTGACGGCGGCGTGCTCGAGTCCTTGCTGATGGGTGTGGCCACAAGCACGACCATCCTAAACCGGGCAATTGAGCCTGTAGTGACCTCCTTCGTGACCCTTGGCCAGGTCGGCATGGACTACATGCCACGGCTGGCCACGGCAATCGCTGACATCGCTACACGCTTCAATGACGTCATCCAGGCAGCCGCGGCCGACGGGCGCCTTGCCATGTGGATCGACAACGGAATTCAGGGATTCAAGGATCTCTGGTCCATCGGTGGTTCCGTGGCAGGGATCTTCTCCGCATTGAACCAAGCAGCTGAGGCCGGCGGCGCTGTGTCGACTCTCAGTGGCATGGCTGCGGCTCTGCGCAATATCGAGACGGTCATGCAGGGCCCCGTGTTCCAGACGACCATGTCGACGATATTCGCTGGCGCGGAAGCTGGTTCGCAAGGACTCCTGGCGGCGCTGGGCCCTATCGGGGACGCCTTCGCTAACGGGGCAACAGCATTCGCTGACTTCCTGCGGCTGGGCGGCGAGATCGCGGGCACCTTCGTCGGTGGCGTGTTCACGGCGTTGTCGAACCCTGAGTTCGGGGCCGGGCTGAAAATCTTCATGGAGGCTGTGCAGCGCGGGGTAGGGGAAATTGTTCCGCTACTTCCGGGACTGACTGGAGCTTTCGGCGCCTTCCTTTCAGCGCTCGCGCCGATCACGGAAAAAGTCGGGCCGAGCCTGATTCAGGTCTTCTCGTTCTTCGCTTCAAGCGTCGCGACCCTGCTAGCGGTGTTCGATCCGTTGCTGGTGGCAATCGCTGGCAGCCCTGCAGTTTTGGGCCTGCTGATCGGCGCCTTCGTCGCTACACGCGCCGCTTCTGCAGCATTAACGGCCGCAGGCAATATTCAGCGGATAGTGATGGCCGACTGGGCTACGGCGACGAAAATCGTCACCGCCGCGCAGTGGCTGTGGAACAACAGCATCAAGGCGTTCCCCGGCATGTGGATCATCACCGCCATCGGACTCGTCGTCGCTGGGCTTGTTTGGTTCTTCACGCAGACCGAGCTCGGGCAGCAGATCGTCCAGAACGTGTGGGCCGCTATACAGGTCGCCGTAGCCGCGGTGGTCGACTGGTTCCAGAACACGGCCATGCCAATAATCCAGCAGGTCTTCGCCGTCGTCGGAGCCGTTTTTACGTGGCTCTACGAAAACATAATCCGTCCCGTTTTTGAGGGGATCGGCCTCGTGGTCGGTGCCTGGTGGACGGTCACGAGCTACATTTTCCAGCTACTCGGTGCCGTGATCGAGAAGATCATAGCGCCAGCTTTCCTCTGGCTCTACGAAAAAGTCATTAAGCCAGTGTTCGGATTTATCGGAGCACTGATTTCGGCTTGGTGGACGGTCATCATCAAGCCGATTTTCGACGGCCTCGTGTGGGTGCTGAACAACGTCCTCGGACCGGCCTTCGTCTGGCTCTACGAGAACGTCATCAAGCCTCAGTTCGATGCTATCGGCGCCGTCATCAAGTGGGTCTGGGAAAACGTCATCAAGCCAGTTTTCGACGTCCTAGGCGACTTCATAACGAAAACCATCCCGAAAGCCTTTGAAGACGGGGTCGGTTTCATAAAGACCGCGTGGGAGAAGCTGCAGGATATCGCGAAGGCCCCGGTCAAGTTCGTGGTCGATACGGTCATCAATGATGGCCTGATAAACGGGCTCAATACCATCGGCAAGTCCCTTGGGTTGGCGGAGCTACCACGCGTATCTCTGCCGTCCGGGTTCTCCGAGGGCGGTGTGCTGCCAGGCTACGAAGCACGCAAGCGGGACACTGTGCTCACCCCCATGCGCCCCGGTGAAGGTGTGCTGGTTCCGGAAGTCGTTCGCGGCGCCGGGCGAGGCTTCATCGACATGCTCAACGCTGCGGGCAACAAGGGCGTCAGTGCCGTTCGAAAGCTCATGGCATCGGGGTTCCACCCGGGCCGAGCTAAGGGCGGTCTGATTCACCCTCTGCCAGGCAGTGTCGTATCCCAACCGTTCCACAGCGGGCACAACGGTATGGACATGGCGGCTGCGGCCGGCACTCCTATCCGAGCTGCTGGGCCGGGACGTGTCTCGTCCGCTGGCTGGTCCGAATACGGCGGCGGTAACGAGATCCACATTGACCACCCGAACGGGTTGCAGACGTGGTACGCGCACCTTTCCAAGTTCGCCGTGAAGCTGGGCCAGATGGTCACCGGCGGATCGAAGATCGGCGAGGTTGGTTCCACAGGCAACTCCACCGGAAATCACCTGCACTACATGGTGATGAACGGCGGATGGCCGAGCTACGTGAACCCTGCCGAGTACTTGGACGGTGGCGGCGAGGCAGGTTCTGCAGGTTGGAACCCGATCGCCGGAATCGTGGACGGTCTCGTGGACCAGTTCAAGAAGGCCTTCCCGGATGCAGGCATGTTCGCGGACATGGCCATCGGTGCTGGCAAGAAGGTCTTGGACGGCGCCGTCGCGTTTGTCACTGGTCAAGGTGGCAAGGACGACGGCATCGGCTCGACTGGCCTGCCTTACTTGCACGATCAGGGCGGCATTCTGCCTCCCGGTTTGTCGCAGGTGGTCAACCGCACCCGGCAGCCGGAGTACATCCTCAACCCGAAGCAATGGGAAGCGATGTACAGCCTCGCGACAAGGCGAGGTCATGACCGTCCGGCTGTCCAGATCGGACAGTTGCACGTTCGTGACGAGCACGAAGCAGTCCGACTCATCGAAACATCCCAGCGTGACGCGCTGGCGGTTCACCGCTAAGGAGCTCAATGGGCATCAGTTACGCGACCCCGTACCGGCCGCCGCTTCCCGCGGCGAGTCCGTGGACGAGGCTCCGAATGACGTGGACCGCTAAGGGTGTCACGTGGCCTCTCACGTCCCCGGCATCAGGCCTGTTCCTGATGCCGGGCGTGCGCGGCCTTGGTTCCATCACCACGGAACGGCATGCGACTGAGGCGCCGGCGGTCGCAGGATCCCGGCACGAAGGCATTTCGGTACTGGACCGCAGCGCTTTCTGGCCGATCCATATTTTCCATGACGGCGGATCTGAGGGTTGGGTCGAACGGGATCGGGCCTTCTGGCAAGGAATGGACCCGAAAGACACTGGCATCTGGGAAGTTCAGCACCCGGACGGAAAGCGCCGTTCTATCGAGCTACGGTTTCGGGACGACGGCGATCACAGCATCACCTATGACCCGATCCGGCATGGGTGGCAAACGTACGGCATCAACTTCGTTGCGGAACAGCCGTTTTGGATGGGTGAAGCGGTTGTCCGTTCATGGAAGAACAGCGAGTATGCTCCGTTCTTCGAACCGAACGGGCCGCACCTTTTCAACATTGGTTCCGGCGCTGACATCTCCTCGGCGCGGATCGACAACCCGGGCGACGAAGAGTCATACGCCCGGTGGTTCATCGACGGGGAAACCACTACCGCATCTGTTGGTGTTGGCGACCTGATCGTAGATGTGCCATTCCCTATCGGCGCCAACAAATGCTTAGTGATCGAGTCTGATCCTGACCGCATAGGCGCCACCTTGTACGACGTCGCCGCTGGCGCTGAGAGCAAGAAACCCTCCGAACGAATCATCGGCGTTGACATGGTCAACCCGGAGGACCGTTCGGCGGACCTTGGTGAGGCTGACTTCCCGCCGGTGCCGGCCGGGTCGCAGGTTCCCCTCTCTCTGACCCTTGCGGGCACTGGCGTCGTGGAGGCTCTGCTACCAACGCTGTATCGGAGGCCATGGTGAGCATTTTCCGAGTCGCTGTTTACGACAAGGACAGGCTATTCCGGTGCCAGATCGGCAACCCTTCGGCGCTTTCGGCGACGGTCCGGCACAACCTCGTCTCCACGCTGAACATCACCGTTCCTTTGGCGCACGAGAGGCTCCCTGAGCTGATGACCGATGGCGCCCGGCTGAAGGTCAAGTTCAAGGGCCGGCACCTCATCTCCGGGCCCATCGTTAGCGAGGCTGGCGAAACGGACGGCGTCTCCGGGCAAGTGACGTTCACTGTTGAGGACGACTTCAGGATCCTGCGGGACATTCTCGGCTGGCAGGTGCCGGGCTCGCCTATCTCTAGCCAGTCCGCCGCTGAATACCGGACGTACACGGGCGATGCGGAAACGATCATCAAGACCGCTGTAACAGAGAACGGCATCACGCGGCTGGCCATCCCCGGCTTGTCCGTGGCGCCAAACCTGCACCGCGGCGAAGTCGTGCCAGGCGGCGTACCTCTCCGGATGCATCCGCTGGCGGACAAAATGTTTCCGGCCATGGATGAAGCTGGGATCGGTGTGACTGTTCGGCAGGTTGGCTCTGGCCTTGTTTTGGACGTCTATGAGCCGCAACTTTACCCCCGAAAACTCTCGGTCAAGGGCCGCACCCTGAAGAAGGCTTCATGGACAAAGACCCGACCGGAGAGCTCCCGCGTTGTCATCGGCGGCCAAGGCGAGGGTACTGAACGGAACTTCCGGCAGGTCATCGATGCCGCCCGAGAATCCCAGTACGGAATGCGTGCTGAAGCTTTCCGAGACGCACGCGACAACGACTCGTCAGATGTCATGGACGATCGCGGTCGCGAGACGCTCACCGAAACTGCCGCCAAGAACGGAATCTCCCTCGACCTAGTCGGCACGGGAATTTTCCAGTACGGGCCCGGAGGGTTCACTGAGGGCGACCGAGTCCCGGTGAACCTCGGCAACGGCCTGCTCATGACAGAGACCATCCGCGAAGTCACCCTCAACTGGGTCTCCAAGGACTACGCGAGCGTCCAACCCTCCATAGGGGAAATTTCCAACCAGCCTGCGCGCATCGTTGCGCAGCGACTTGCCGCCCTCGCTAAGGGCGTGCGGAACCAGGAGCTCATCTGATGCCTGTGCAGTTCATCAGCCATGGCTATGACACGACCGCGTTGAACCCTTACAACGAAGATGCATGGGCAGTTGCCCACTCTGACTCCCCCATCGGCCCGTCCAGGTATGGCGTCAGTGGCGCCGGAGACTGGAAGGTCAGTATCGTCGCAAACGCCGACCGGACAGTATCGATCGCGCAGGGCCGAGGCTGGGGCTGTGGCGTCATCGACCAGACCGACGGCAACGAGACTCTGCAGTTCCCGCCGTCAGCGTCCGGCGTCCGCTGGGATACTGTAGCGGTCCGCCGTGACTGGACTCCCACGGCCGGCGTTTCCAAGTTCGTCATTATCCCCGGCGGCTCAACCCGGGCCGTTTCCGGATCCCGTGTTACCGGACCGGGCAATATTGACGAGCAACCCATTGCCCTTGTGGCCATCAAGGAAAACCAGACACAGCCGGACGACGTCGTTGATCTTCGCTGCTGGGCCTCGAACAGTGGCATCTATGCGAAGGAAGACCTCGCTCGTCAGTACATCAATCAGATCGGTTCGACGGTCACGATCGGTGACACGCAGTGGCAGCTGGTCTTGGGCGACAACGACACTCCTACATGGGTGATTGTTGGCGGCGTGTTCCGTGGCCCGTCTCCGTTGATTCTGACCAGTGAGTACCGGAATATCGGCACTCACCTGAACGAGCCGGTCAAGGATGGCGCCGTATCGCGTAACGGTATGCGCGTCTCCTTGGAGGGTGGCGTCGCGAACAAGATCCCGATCTCTTACTTGGCGAATACCGCTTACATCATCGCGAAGTTCGACAAAGCGTACGCGCCGAAGATCGCGAGCGAACCTTTCCCGCAAACCATCGTTGACCTGTACCAATGCCAGATGTGGGCCACGCCTGCAGGTGAGATTCGGGTGAGTTTCAAGGTCCCGGTCCCAGAGCAGCCGGTGGGCGAGATGGTGTTTTCGCTCGGCGGATTGGCGTGGAACTCATGAGGACGGCGACCATGAAACGCACCCTCTATTCGGTCTGGCTCAAGGTCCAAGAGCCGCGTGCACTGTCTGTGATCTACTTTTTCGCCTACCTTGCCATTGGCTTACTAGGCCTATTCGTTGCTACCGATCCACCAAGGAACGTCCAATCCAGCTTGGGAACAGGACTGCTTACGTTTTGGGGCGGGCTGCTGCTGACTGGTGGTGCGCTCGGATCGTTCTCTGTTCTGCCCGGGATTTGGTGGCTTGAACGGGCAGCGACTCTTATGTGCATGACAGCCATAGGTATCTACGGAGTAACAATGGCGACCGCACCCATCACGCAGCTCAGCCTCCGCATGGCCACCCTCTGCTTTATCACTTTCTCAATCCTCGCCTTCGCCGCTCGTCTCGTGAAAATTCGGCAATACGCCTACGACCCAGAAAAGTAGGCGCGCCATGGACACAACTCAACTGCTCGTGACCCTTGTTGGGGCGGGTGGCGGAGGCGCTGCGTTGTTGGCACTCATCAACGGCCTCATCAAATACTTCAGTGGTTCCGCCGGCCGCGAGCGGATCCGTAACACCACCCTGAAGGACCAGCGAAACGAAGCGTGGGCTGATGCAGAGAAGGAACGGGCTCGCGCTGACCGTGAGCAAGCACGCGCTGACCGTGAGCAAGCACGCGCTGACCGTGAAGCCAGGAACCGCCGCCTTACTGAGGAATACGCCTCCCAGCTCCGCCGTGACTGCACGGAACACGGAATGACTCAACAGGAACTACGCCCGTGGCCGACTCTCGAAAGCCACCCCAGCAAGAACGGAGACAGCTCATGAGCACTGGCTACATCTTGGTTGACAGCCCGAACCCGTACACGGCGCAGGGCACCTATCCTCGCCGGGGCGGTGCGCAGCTTTCAGGCACGTGCATCGTGCACACCTCGGAGGGCAACTGGCGCGGGGGAGTGGACGCCCTCACCAACCTTGTCCGGACCCGCGCTGACTACGGCTGCTACCACCGGGCCTGCGACTGGCAGGACATCGCGGCCTACTACCCATGGGAATGGGAGACGTGGCAGGACTCGGAGACCAACAACTGGGCAGCCGGGATCGCCGCAGCGTGCAAGACAACGGACTGGGGCAACATGCCAGCCGATGTCGAGGAAGGCTTCTACCGGAACCTCGCTCTCATGGCCGCCGACTTCATCAACTACATGGCGTCAAAGGAAATCCACGTTCCCCTGCGACGCATCACCGGCGCGCAAGCCCGTGCACGCGTACCCGGTTTCGCAGCTCACGGCGACTCCGGCATCTCCCGTTCCGACCCCGGCGTCAACTTCGACTGGGACCGGTTCTTCAAGTACACCGCCGATGTTCTGAACGGCGTTCTGTCACCCAACCCGGCCTACACGCCCGACCAGCAATTCTTCATCGACCTCGACATCCCTCTCCCGTAAAGGAAAAAGACCATGGGTAAACTCCCCGAAGGTATGACCAATGAGCGCTACTTGCGCTTCGGACCCGAAGCCCTTGTTGAGGGCGGGCCGACCATGAAAGACGGACTCTCGATTGAGCAGCAGATCGAGAAGGCGCCTGTGGACGCTCTCTGGAACAAACAGATGCAGTGGAACGGGTACCGGACCAGCGTCTACGACCAGCTCGCATTCAACGCGAAGGGCATCGCCCAAGGTAACGCCGAGCTTGCCGCTCTCCGGTCGCTGGTGACGCAACTGATCGGCCTTGTCACACAAGGCGTCCCGGTGGTCATCGATTACGACCGGATTGCCCAGGACATCAGGGACAGCATGCCGTCCTTCGAAATCACTCCAATCACGAAGGAGGACTAGGCCATGACTCCCACCGTTCCCGGGCTGGACCCTGCAGCGCTGAAAGCACTGGCCGAACTGGGCACTCCTGTTCTTTGGCTGATGGCCGTGGCGTTCTTCGCGCCGCCGGTCATAGCGGTCATTCAGCAGACGCGATGGTCCGCACGCAAGCAGTCCATCGTGGCATTCCTTTTCTACGTCGCCGTGGCTGGTGTGTGGGTCTGGCTCAACGGACTGTTTAGTGTCGTTGGTTGGATCGCCGCGGTGCTGCTTGTATTCATCGTCGCTGGCACCGCGTATCGCGAAGCCTGGAAGAAGCTCGGCGTTACTGGCGCCATCCAAGCCGCAACCGATGTCGACAAGACTGACGGCCCTGATCACCGCGCCGAACCTGGAGGGTAAATGGCTGACTACACGTACGAATCGGAGCTCGTCGCTGACCCGTTCACATTCCAGCGGGCGGCCAACTCGGCGGTCACGATCTATGACGTGAACGACGAGAGCGAGAGCACCCCGCTGGCACTGAAGGACTTGAACGGGCTACCCCTACCGAACCCGCTCACGTCCAGTGCTGATGCTTTTGTGCCGCCGTTCGTGACCACTTCCCCTCAGGTGAGGATGGTCGGTGGCGGCCTTAGGGTGGCGAAGCCGAGCTTCCAAGGCGTGCGTGACGTAGCAGTTGCGGCCCGAGACGCTGCAGAGGACGCGGAGGTTTCCGCATCTAACTCCGCTTCGAACGCTGCAGCCGCCCAAGCTGCCGCCGAGTTGGCCGCACTCGCGGCCGCCGGCGGCGGCGTGGCGCTCGACCCGACTGACGCTGACACCCTCGTTTTCACTACCAAGTCTGATGGTTCCATTGCCGTGGATCCTGCTGACGCTGACGCCCTGCTCATCACCGCCTGATAGGAGCCACCCGCTATGGCTATCAAGAAAGTCCCGTCTCTTGACGGGTCCGGCAAGATCTTCGAAAAGCACCTTCCTTCCAGGCTCTCTGATGGGTCACTGAATGCCACTTATGCCCGCGCCG
>NZ_JBLYIE010000008.1:0-38810 GCF_048537125.1 Paenarthrobacter sp. PPS72
GCATTCTCTGTTTAAAACGCCGCTACAACCTCAACCCGACCGGTGGATCGAGGCTAAGGCACTCGGTCTTAGTCGGCTCGGTGAGCCACTCTGGTTCCTTGTCATAGTTGAACTCGGTTTGGTAACTCCCGGGATCCGCTGGGCTAAGTGTGACCGTCACCGCGAACCACGTATTGCCGCCGGGTCCACGCATGATGCTCCTCGCCTCAGACATCCGGTCAGCCAAGTGTGCTGGAACTTCCGTGGTGAACCGTGCCCCTTCCGTTTCCACGTTGAAGATGCACTCACGATGAGAGCCGATTTCCCTGAATTCCAGCCAGGCCGAAGACCACGTCGGTGGGAGGGTGGGGAACAGTTCAACAAGAACCGCGGTGATGTTCTGCATGGCGTCGATGGAGCTATGCAGCCCACCCGGCGCCCCGGCGGAGGATGGTCCGGACCGCGCAACGGCTGCGGGCGTCAGAGGAGCGCGCTGGCGGAAACACCAGGCAGCCGCAATGGCCATGGCTGGGCCGATGACTTGGGAAAGAACGGCGTGAAGAGGAATCCCCGCGGCGGAACCGAAACTGCCCACCATGGCGAGAAGCACAACGGCGAGACCGATAAACCCCTTGGTACGGCTGGCCCATCTCCGCAGGAAAATGAAAAGAAAAAAGGAGACGAGAAGCGGCGTTCCGATAACCCTCAGGAGGATCCCTCCCTGGATGATCGACCCGACGACGATCAGTGCGAAGGCGGCGAGGGCAAGCACGTTCCCCAGCCATTCCGGTGGAACAGGGCCCGGCACCTTGGGGTCGGGCTGATCGGCATTTGTCTCTTGCGCAGCAGAACTGACCCGCTTCTCCATGGTTCCCCCATCAAATGGAATTGGCCCTTCGAGTCTAGGCCAGTGCCGGATTGCCACCCAAACAAACCATCGCTTATGTGAATAACCCGCTACCATCCACACCATGGGCATCCACATTGGCACTTCAGGCTGGAGCTACGACCACTGGGAGCACGTGCTGTATCCCCCGGGTCTTCCCGCGGCCAAGCGTTTGGCCCACTACACGGCGCGATTCAGCACGGTTGAGCTAAATGCAAGTTTTTACCGGTGGCCGCGCGACACCTCCTTCGCGAGCTGGAGAGAGCGGCTCCCCGCCGGCTTTGCCATGTCGGTAAAAGCGCCGCGGGGTCTCACGCACGGCAAAAAGCTTTACAGTCCGGAAGTTTGGGTGGAACGGATCGTCCGTTGCTGGCACGAACTCGGCGACAAAAGGGCTGTACTCCTGGTCCAGCTACCACCGGATTTCCAACGCGACGACGCCCGGCTCGACTACTTCCTGGCCACCGTTCCGCAGTGGGTTCGCATCGCCGTCGAGTTCCGCCATGACACTTGGGATCACCCGGACGTTTACGCCTTGCTGGAGCGCCGGGGTGCCGCCTACTGCATCATGAGTGGCGCCCATTTGCCGTGCATCCTCCGGGCCACCGCACCATTTGTGTACGTTCGTCTGCACGGCCCTGACCATGAGCACCTGTACGGCGGCTCGTACTCCGATGCGGATCTCCGATGGTGGGCTGACCGCATTCGGGAGTGGGCCAGTTCCGGCAAGGACGTGTACGTCTACTTCAACAACGACGGCGGTGGTAACGCCGTGCAGAATGCTGAGACTTTGCGGTGGCTGCTTGGGGTCAGCTGAGCTCGCTGACCCCAAGGCGTAGATGGCCGGACGCTATGCCAGTCTTCCCCGCACGATCTCGCTGACGGTCTTGCCGTCAAAACGTCCTGCAACCTTGGCGGTGACGGGCTTCATGACGGCTCCGATGGAGCGCATGGAGAGCTCTTGGCCATCAGCCTTCAGCGCCTCGACGGCGTCGTCAACGATTGCCTCTACTTCTTCCCGGGTGAGGGCTTTGGGCAGGTAGGCTTCGATAATTTCAGCCTCGGCGACTTCGGCGGCTGCACGATCTGATTCGCCGGCCTCGGTGTAGATCCGGGCAGTGTCACGACGCTTGGCCGCTTCTTTTTGGAGCAGTGACGTCACCTGGGCGTCGTCCAGCTCTACAGGGGTCTTCCCGGACTTCTCGCGGGTAGCAATCTCGCCGAGGACGTTGCGGACAGTGGTGAGGGCAACCTTGTTGCCGGCCTTCATGTGATCAACGACGTCGGCTTTCAAGCGTTCTTTGAGTGTCATGATGTTGCTCCTTGTTCGGGATTCCTCCTGCCATCTTCCCAGCTTGGGCGCTCAAGCCGGTCTCCCGCTCCCCGAGGTATCCAAGCAGGCGGCAATGCCCGTTCGTTGCCACAGCCAAATTCATGCTTGCGATCTGAATAGTAAGCATGCTTAGCTTATCGAGTCACTGGAAATCCGGGATCATTCAGGAAACCCAGCTGACCCGCCAACCGCACAAAGGAGCCTTAGCGCTTAGGAGGGGACTCCCATGCCACTTTCAGAAAGGGAGCGCAAAGTTCTTCAGCAGCTTGAGCGCGAACTCTTTATCCAGGACCCGGATCTGGCCCGGCAATTGGAATCCGGGGTTCCGGTACGCGGGCCGGTTCAACCGCGCATCCGCGACGTCCTGACCGTCGCCGTCGGAGTGCTGTTGATCCTGCTGGCCATCCCTCTGCAAGCGTTCCCGTTTGCCCTCGCCGGGATCCTCCTTGCCGGCCACGGAATCTTGGCTCACCGCACATATAAAAACGCGTCCTCGTCAAGACTCCTTTGAAGGCAACGCCCCTGGCGGATCCTGTTCCGTTGGTTCCTTCTCAATCGGTCCGCTGACCACCACCTGCGCAGGGCTGTGAAGGAGGTAGCCGTTGAGCCAGGAGAACAAGGCCCGGATCTTTTGCTGGAGCCCGGACAGCAGGGCGAGGTGGACCAAAAGCCAGGACAGGAAGGCAAAGATGCCTTGCAACTGGAGGCGCTTGCGGCCCAATTCTGCCACTGCGGCGCCACGCCCCACCATTGCCATATAGCCCTTGTCCACGTAGCGGAAGGGCGTGCGGCTGCCTCCCCCGAGGTCCGCGAGGATATTCTTGGCCGCCCACTTCCCGGCCTGTTGAGCCACCGAGCCCAGTTGCGGCAATTTTGCCCCCGTTGAATCCGTGATGTTGGCTGCGTCTCCAATAACGTAGACGCCTTCGGCGTCGGGGGCGGTCAAGTCGGGGCGGACATCTATACGTCCACCTTTCCCCTGCGCAAGACCTGAACCGGCAATGAGGTCGCCCGCTTTGAGGCCCCCGGCCCACACCACGATTTGTCCAGGTACAGAAGTCCCGTCCGCCAAAGTCACCCCGTCCTGTCGGACTTCAGTCACGCCCACACCCATGTGCAGTTGGACTCCCACCTTCTTCAGGTGGTCCGTTGCGTAGCTTTGGGATTTCTTGGAGAACATGTTCAGGACACTGGGGACCATATCCACCAGATGCACCCGACACCGCGCCGCCAGCTCCGGGGAGAAGTACTTGCTCACAACGTATTTGACGTTCTCGGCCATTGCCCCAGCCGTTTCAACACCAGTGGGCCCGCCTCCCACCACAACAACATTCACAGACTCGTCGGGGTTTCTGTCAGCCTGGTCCAACAACCGGGTGAGGCCCGTCCCAAGCCTCGTGGCGTCGGTGACCGAGTACAGCGGGAAGGCATGCTCTTCCGCGCCCGGGGTATTGAAGAAGTTCGGGACCGCCCCAACCGCGATGACCAGGACATCCGCCCGCAAAGTTCGGCCCTCAGCAGTTATAACCACCCGTTCAGCGGCGTTAACGGCGTCCACCTTCGATGTCAGAACCTTCACTGTTTTGTAGCGGCGGAAAACCGAACGAAGCGGCCTGGCGATGGCAGACACTCCGATTTGCGAGGTCGCCACTTGATAGAGAAGCGGCTGGAACTGGTGGTAGTTGTTCGAGTCGATCAGCAAGACGCGAACACCCTTGCGACCAAGCTCCTTGGCTGCTGCTACGCCCGCGAATCCGGCACCGACAATGATGACTGGGTATGAGTCCTCCATGCGAGCAACTTACTTCACTCCACGCCCGGACAACAGGGGTTCGCGACCGCCGTCGAGCGTTTATCTTCTGGTCCTGTGGGTACGCAGTGGGTAGTGTTCTGCATTCGGCAACGCACGCGGAAGGGTGATCTTTGTGAATGAGGATGGGCTGACGAACGCAGTGCAGGAGGCCGGCGCTGTGGAGTTGCTCTTGATACGGCATGGCGAGAGCGAAGGCAACGTGGCCGCGACCGAGGCCCGATTGGCTGGAGCCGAAGTGATCGATGTTCCGGCCAGGGACGCTGATGTGAACTTATCGGGCACGGGACGGGATCAGGCCAAAGCACTGGGGACGGCGCTGGCCCGGATCGCCGATGAGCTCCGCCCGGATGCTGTTGTCTCTTCCCCGTATGCGCGGGCCCGGCAGACCGCGGAAATTGCTGTTGAGGCGGCTGGCTGGCCTTTGAAAGTGCTCAGCGATGAACGTCTCCGCGACCGGGAGCTGGGCATCTTGGACCGGCTGACACGTTTGGGCGTGGAGACCCGATATCCGGACGAAGCCGAAAGGCGGCTGTGGCTGGGCAAACTGTATTACCGGCCGCCCGGCGGTGAGTCATGGGCCGACGTCGCACTCCGCCTTCGTTCAATCCTGGATGAGCTCAACACCCTGGGTACAGGGCACCGGGTGATGCTGGTCTGCCACGACGCCGTCATCCTGCTGGTCCGCTATGTTCTGGAGGGAATGTCGGAGCAGGAAATACTTGACCTCGCGGCCACTACATCGGTGCTGAATGCCTCCATCACCCGGTACGTGCGGCCTTCGGGAACGGGGCCTTGGCAACTGGAGAGCTTCAATGTGGCTGACCACCTTACCGAACAGGGCGTCACTGTCACGGAACACGCGGGAGATGCCAGTGTCCACCCACAGTGATTCCGGCGCGCCAACACTGGTGACACCGTCGCTTCTGCGTGATTGGCCGCTGCCGGCGCCGGGAGAGGACAAGTACTCTCGCGGTGCAGTGCTGGTGATCGGTGGAGCACGGGCGACCCCTGGTGCGGCTTTGCTCGCCGGGACTGCGGCCTTGCGTGCGGGCGCGGGAAAAATTACCTTGGCCGTGGCCGAGTCCGTAGCGGTGCAGGTGGGAGTTGTGCTGCCGGAGTGCGGCTCAATCGCCCTGCCGGAGACCGCCGAAGGGTCGGTGACAGGTGAAGGATTGGACCGGATCTCGTCGTACTTGGAACGGGCCGACGCCGTGCTGATCGGCCCGGGTTTGGATGATCCCGACCTCGCCGAATCGCTGCTGCGAGCGCTCCTGGAGCGGGAGGAGTCCCGCGATGCGACGGACGACGGCGGAGCTCCCGCCCTCGTTCTTGATGCCTACGCCTTGGGCGGGTTGGTGAAGATCGAGGACGAGTTGGGACCGTGGCGTGGCCGGCTGATCCTGACTCCGAACCCCACGGAAACCGGAGTTCTTCTGGGCAGGGACGTGGAGGATCTTGGGGCTGATGTTGCTGAGGTCGCCCGGCGCTTTGATGCAGTGGTGAGTTGCCAGGGATACATCGCGACTCCCGGTTCCAGGGAAGACTCGACTCTGTGGAAGATCACCACGGGTTACGGCGGGCTGGGAACGTCGGGAAGCGGCGATGTTTTGGCGGGGGCCATCGCGGGGCTCAGCGCGCGCGGTACCAGCGATGCCCAGGCCGCGTGCTGGGGCACCCATCTTCACGCGGCCGCCGCCGACCGTCTGGCCAGCAAGCTCGGGCCCTTGGGTTTCCTGGCCCGGGAACTCGCTGACGAACTGCCCGCCCTCATGCTGGAGCTCAATACCTGATTCCCCTAGGCTGCCCTCATGGGGACCAAGGGAAGCAGCACTCAATCGTCGCGCGTCTTCGTGGAAAGTCCGGGATGCCTCCGGCCGGCACCTAAGCAGGCTTCAGCAACTCATGCTCGACGACGGCGGTACGCGAGAGGGTCTTGTAGCCCTCCTGCTCGAACAGGACAGTCATGACGTCGTCCTCGTGCCGCATTACCAGGCCCGGACCCCATTCTTTGTGGATCACCGTGGACTGCAAAGGGAACAGGTCCTCGGCATCTGAGGTGGGATACCCGGCGGAACCCTGCCCGGCGTCGTCGGAAATTCCAGCGCATACATCACAGTTGCGGCAGGGCTCCGGCAGGTCCTCCCCAAAGTAGCCCAACAGGAACTGGCGACGGCAAGCATCGGTCTCCGCATAACCTCGCATCATGGTGAGCCGGGATTGGTCCACACGTTGCCGTGCCTCAGCCAGTTCGACGGCGCGGTCCACCAATGTGCTCAGCTTGGCCTTGGAGCCAAGCCGGGCGCCGCGCTTACCTGTTGTCACGGCGCCGGCTTCCTCCAACTGGTTCACCAATGCTGTGACACGGCGAGCGGGGAAACCGGTGAGTTCCACAAGGGCGGTCTTTGGAGCAGGTGCACCGGCATTCTTGATGACTTTCACAACCGCCATGAGCGACTCCGCGTCCGGGGAGTGGGTGGCGAAGAACTTACGCAGCCCCAAGTCCTCGGCACGGTAGTGCAGTATCGCGGACGCCGCTTGGCCATCTCTGCCCGCACGGCCGATCTCCTGGTAGTAAGAGTCCAAGGACTCCGGAATATCCGCGTGCACCACGAACCGGACATCGGGTTTGTCAATGCCCATGCCAAAGGCGGTAGTGGCAACCACTACGTCCAGCTCGTCGTCCAGGAAACGCTCATGGATGCTCTCCCGGTCAGTGTCCGACCGGCCTGCGTGATACGCCTCGGCACGGAGACCGTGATCTGCCAGCTCGGCCGCGTATTTCTCCGTGTCCTTGCGTGTAGCGGCATACAGCAGCCCCAGCCCCTCCGCCTTGGCGAGCGCTGCAACGTGTTCCACTACGGCTTTTCGCTTGCCTTTGTCCTCTTGGTGCCGGACAACATCGAGGCTGATGTTGGGGCGGTCGAAGCCGCGAACCAGGACCAGCGGCTCCGTCATGCCGAGTCGCTTCACGATTTCATCACGCACTGGTGGGGACGCAGTTGCGGTGAGGGCTACCACCGGCGGGTTACCCAAGCGTTCGCGGACATTACCCAGTTCGAGGTAATCCGGGCGGAAGTCATGTCCCCAGGAGGATACGCAATGTGCCTCGTCCACGACGAACATGGTGATGTCCAGCTTGGCGATCCGCTCCACGGTTTCCTGCTTGGCTAATTGCTCGGGGGCAAGGAACAAGAAGATTGCCTTACCGGCCTCCGCCGCCTGCCAGGCTGCCTCCACCTCTGAATCGCTACGGGAAGAATTGATGGCGACGGCGGCGCCCTCACCCAGGTCCTCAGCCAACCCGTCCAGTTGGTCTTCCTGCAAGGCAATGAGGGGAGAAACGACGACGGCGGGCCGGCCCGTTTGTTGGTGAAGGTGCAGCGCGGCGACTTGATAGGTAGCGGATTTTCCGTACCCGGTGGGCATGACAGCCAGGACATCACGCCCCTCAACGAGGGCGGTCATGCCGGCGAGTTGGCCTTCGCGCAGCTCAGGCAGGGAAAAGGAAGAGGCCGCCAAGGCGGTCAAGGCAAGGTCATCGGACATTAAAAAGGTGGCTCCGCGTTGTGGTTCCAGCGGCCACTTGCATCAGCCGAGGTGACCAGCCTAGCGCGGGCGGGGACCCGCCGTCGTACGCTGTCCGCCTGGTTGTGGATAACCTCGTACGTTTGGCATCAGCGCGGACCCGCAGAGCGCACCTGATAGACAAGATGGGTGACACGGGTTCCTGGAACGATCACGGGATCATCGAGCATGATGTCCGTTTCCAGTTCTCCGAACCAGCGTATTCCGCTGCCCAGCAGTACAGGGACCAGGTCAACACGGAGTTCGTCCACCACGCCGCGGCGCAAGCACTGCTGCACTACGTCCGCACCGGCAACGCCGATCTCCTTACCCGCCGCGAGCTCGGAGGCACGCTCCAGGGCTGATTCCAGGTCCCCTACGAAGTCGAACGGCGCCGGTTTGCCGTCCCGCCGGGCCGGGGGCCAGCCTGCCGGGGGTTCGCGGTGCGTGAGAACAACTGTTGGTGATTCGTTGGGCGGGTGGCCGCCCCACCCCCTTGCCGCATCGAAGATCCGTCGTCCCGAGATGAACGCTCCCTCCCGCGGAAGCGACTTCCAGTAGGCGGCATCGGCTTCGCTGAGATGAAACGGCACTGGGTGGCCGGGCATCCAGGTTTCAACGGATCCGGCCTCATACCAATCGAACAACGGACCGATTCGATCGTCCTCACGGGCGATGAATCCGTCGAGGGACACGGAAAACTGGGCTGAAACGCGGCTGTTCCTGTACATGGAATCAGTGTCGCGGCCACTTCGGGCTTGTCAAGGATGCTGCCCGAACCAGAAGGGTAATCAGGCTACTTATCAAAGGCGTACGTTGTGCCTATGCTTATTCCATGGAGCCCACTTCAGCCATCCTTCTGGTGCTTCTCGGCGTGGTTGTCTGGCTCGGAGCCACCATCCTGCCCCTAGCCCTGCTCCCCTCGTCGCGCGCCGAGGAGGAGCACAAGCCCAGAGCCCGCCACCCCCGCCACCCCAGGCGTGAGCCGCGCGCCGTCCACCGTTTTCGACCATCCTCACTGAAGGTCCGTTCCGGCCACCATGCCCATGCGCGCCCGCACGGTGCTTAGCCAAAATGCCCCACTTGAGATTGCTTATTGCCCGTGCGGGCCAATGGGAATAGCGTTGAGGTGGAAGCCCAGTGGTCCCCCATCACTGGGCTTCCCTTTGCCGCCGTCCGGTTCCGTTTCAGGCTTTAAAAGGAGCGTCCTCCAGGAATGATCAGCTTTCTCAAGGCGACCGCTGCAGCCGATGAGTTGACCGGGATTGTGGGTATCGCGGCGCAGGTCATCGAATCCCTTGGAGAATGGGGGGTGGGCTTGCTGACGCTTCTGGAAACTGTATTTCCGCCCATACCCAGTGAGGTGATCCTCCCACTGGCTGGTTTCCTTAGTCAGCAAGGAAGCATAAATCTAATCCTGGTGTTCGTCACCAGCACCCTCGGGGCCTATGCCGGCGCAATGCTGCTGTATTGGCTGGGACACAAGGTGGGGTTGGAGAGGTCCATCAAACTGCTATCAAAGCTGCCGCTGGTCGATCGGGAGGATTTCGAGAAGGCGGCCGATTGGTTCGAACGCCACGGTAAATCAGCCATATTCTTTGGCCGGCTGCTACCCGGGGTTCGCAGCCTCATTTCCCTCCCTGCAGGTGCCGAACGCATGAATCTGATGACTTTCAGCGTCTTCACGGTTGCCGGTACCGGCGTATGGAATGCCCTGCTTATTGGAGCAGGCGCACTGCTCGGTCAGCAATATCACTTGGTGGACCAGTACTCACGATTTCTCAATTACGCGGTGTACGCGGGGCTTGCCGCGTTCATTGCGTGGCTCATCATCCGCCGCGTCAAGAAGCGTAAGCAAAGCACAAGCTGACCTGAAGATCCGGGGCGCTAGGCTGGCCGTATGCCTTCGACGTGGACCCTACTCATCGCGCTGCATGCCATCGCAGCGGGTTACGCCCTGATCTTCGGTGTGGTCCTCACCTCCTTCGGAATCAGGACAATCGACGGCGGATTCAACTGGCTCCATGCCCTCTCCGTGCTGACCTTCTGCACCCTGACCATGGGTCTGGTGACCGTCCGCCGCGGCAATGTCCCCGCACACCAACGCTTTATGACCGGCAGCTACTTCGGACTCGTCGGAGCATTCATCGGCGTCATCGCCGTGCCGGATCGTCGCCTCCCCCAAATGGCCGTCCACGACCTTGCAGGCCTCACTCTCTGGGTAGCTGCCCTTGCCCTCACTGCCGGGCTGACGGTGGCCGGGCTGATGCAGTTGCGCCGGAAACCTGTGCTGAATAAAGCACACCGGTGACGGCTTTCCTGCCTGCCGCAGCTCGCGGCCCCGGGCCGGCTAATCCCCGGGCTTCTGGACCCCGGCTTTGCCGGCCTCCAGTTTTGGACCAATGAACTGCCCCAAAACGAGCCAAGCGATTGTTACTACAAACGCGACATTGCCCAGTGCCGGGTCACCCCCCGTAACACCATTGACCAACAGGAACCATATGACAAGGTCCGCTAATGTAATCGCAGCGGTGATCGGCCACAACGGGCGCCGCCACGCAAACAGTCTTTGTCCCACCATCAGTCCCCCAAACTGAAAGATTTTGCGAACCCAGGCCCGCGTATGTGCCTAGTCTTCAGAAAAGCTATCAGGACCGCAAGTCAAACGGCGGGGCGGGTCGAGCACCACCCATCCCACATAACGAGAAATGAATATGGAACTTCTTGACGCCCACACTGTTGTGATCACTGCCGTGCTCTTGGTGCACATCACAGGTGTGATGATCGTGGCCGCATCAATCGCTGGCCTCGTGATCTCACTCTTTATCGTTGTCCTGGCTGTGCACTTCATTCGAATGACATGGGAACTCACGCAAAACCGGGGCAGAGTAGGCCGCTTCTACGGCAGCTTCAGTAAGTTTCTTGGTTCTTTGAAGGAAGGGGCTCTGGCTGCACGCCCACTGATAGCCGCGATGCGACAGAGGATCAGCCAGTTTTCATCGATCAGACCAGAGTAGAAGACGGGTAGGACCAGTCCGCCGTGGCAGAGACCCCCTGTATCCAGCTGGTCAAGTGCTCCTTGGACGGCGAACACAACTCGTCGTGGTCGGAGAGCAACATCGGAACGCCGGCATCGGTCAACTGCTCATGGGTGACGTCGAGACCACGGAGCGGGATACGAAGCTGTTCACCTCGACCAATTTGTCGAACCAGGTCATGCAGCGCCTGCTCGCGCGCCGCGACTGGGTCTCCTGAGGGATGGTCTTCGGATTGGATGAAGGGGACCCTGAGCTGTTCTATCTATTCCCGCAGGCGCTCCACCTGGATCCTGACATCTTCGGGGAGGAACCAGATCACCACAAACAAATGGAGCACGACGGCACCCATCCACCGGTGGGGAAAACCAAACCGCGTTGTGTCGGCGCCTGCGACCAGGCCTGCGATGAGAACGTGGATCTCTGTCGGCACCTGATCCGTTGGCACAAAGACCGTCACGGAGACCACGGCCATCACGACTACCGCGCTGAAGATCAGAGAGCCATTCCACGCCAGGGTTCCTTTAGGAGTGCAGGGAGTACCCAGTACGGCCCCATCGAGATCAATGTAGCAGTCGGCATCCAGCGCCAAGTTGTGGTTACCTCTGAGCATGGGATTGTTTCGGAAGAAAGTCCACGGCCCTCCGCTGGCAGTCCAAGCAGTGAGCACAGCGGCCGCCGAGGCACAGACACCGCTGCTGTTGACGGCTGAGGAGCTGCCCGAGGGCTTCGTTTACCCGCGGGGGCTGCTGCGGCTAGTGGAACTGGAACTGTTCGAATTGGAGCCGTGGTGGATCCTCACCAGTGATCAGCTTCGACGACACAATCGTGGCCTGGCCGACCGTTATCCCGACCGAAGGCTGATCTTGTTCGCCAGGCGTCAGGACAACGACGACACTGCCTGCTGGGATCTGGATACTGAAAAGGTTGCGATCGTTCACGATTTCGCCTCCCCCGAGTGGGAGGCCCAAGGCGAATTCGAAGACTTCGACGCCTGGTTGCACGCGGCCATCGACGACCTCATCGAGTTCTAAGACAGGCTGACTCCCCCATGCACCTGGTACAGCACATTGGTGATGTGGTCGATCGCTACTGGACGGTGGACGTCGAGATTATCGGCATCTGGGAGGACAGACCGGCCGCCTGCGTAGTGCACCGCCGCACCATCGATCCGACCACGATCTTGGGTCACCGGTTCCACCGGTTCGAGTTCACTTCCGCCTCAGCGGACGGCACTATCGAGGGCTACGCGCGGGACATAGCGATCACCCTTGCCGAACCGATCGGAACCCTGGCGTCCACCACCTGTGAGGATGAGCACCGCATCGTGTGGGTGGTCATCCTTGAGGACCGGCCAACGCCGGAGCCACCCGCCGAAATCCTGGAGAAGCTGGCCAAAGGGCCCTGACGTCACACCGGCGGCCGCCGTCCTCAGCCGATCTTGGTCCACACGCCACATCGCTGGGAAATGAAGCCCTCCCCTGCATACACAGTGACTGTGACGCCGTCTGGTGCGAAGCCGACGAAGTTGTTATCGATGATGTCCCCGCCGCCGGTCGTCCGTGCCCAGTAGCAATCCTTGACTCCGGGTTTCGTTTTGTAGGTTCCTGGCTCCATGGTCTGGCCGACGACTTTCGTGCCGTCCGAGACTTTGACGGCGGTCAGCACTTCTTGAAAGACCGCCGCGTGTGGAGCATCAGGGCAGATCGAGAGAGCCCCTTGAACGTCGGCGCGACGCCAATCCATCCTGGCAACGAACTGATCTGCAAAGTCGCGGTCCACCTTCGCGCACATCAGCATGACATTGCCGAATGTCCCAGCGGGCGCACTGACATCGCCGCCATGGGAGGCAACGACGTCGACGACCGCCTGTTCGCTGGGAAGCAACTCCACCTTTTTGGACGGTTGCTGCCCGTCGATGGCAATGGAGCACCGGCCCCCGGCGTAATGAGGGCTTGCCCAAACTTCCTTGTATGAGCGATAGGTGGCAGGCGTCCCCGTACCCTCGCTGCAGGTGAATTTGTACCTGTTCACGAGCCGTGCCGCCGCCATGGCGGCATCCTGGGCGGCCAGTTGTTCCGCTTCCGTGCGGTTGAGGATGACCTTGATGGTTTCCTCGTTCGTTTTGGCACCAGCAGCCGGTTCGGTCGATACAACCGCTACTATTTTGTCAGGGAGAGCCCTGTCCCAGCGAACACCGTCACTTCCGTGCGGCACGGGCGTCCTGAATCCGGCTTTGGAGAGAAGCTCACTGGCTTCCATGTAGGTCTTTCCTACGACGTCCGGCACGACGATCGCCGGTTTTTGACTTGGAGTGGCAGTGGTTTGAGTGGGAGAAGCCTGGATCTGCTGCTGTTCCGGCCCGGAGCAAGCCGCCAGCGTGACCACCACTATCGCTGTCAGAACCAATGCCACTAAGCGCTTCATCGTCCCGACACACTCCTTGCCTAGTCCAGCCCGCTCATCGGAACGACCGGCACCTAAGGTGGCTGCAAGCGGCCCTGGCCGCCAATGTGTGCTTCATCCTATGGCGCGAAGGGCACGGCGCCTAGGAGTTCACAAACCCATTTTGGCGCTAGGTAGCTTCTCATCAGCTTGGCTACAAGCGCGTCAATGCGGCTCTACCTCGGCCACAGGAAGACCGCCATGAAGACCAGTCCGGCGAGGGCCACGATACCGGCTGCCGCCTTCGACATAAGAGAAGATCGCGGATCCGGACAGGTCCTGGGGATGACGCCTTCCACGAACAGCACAAGCGCGAGACCGAAGCGAGGCGTCCCACGAGTCACCGGCAGCGGATGGTTGGGCATTGGGTTGATGATCCTGACGGTTTTCACGACCTCCTGGGCTTGGTGGGCCGGGTTCGATCTTGCGGCCGGCCAGCACTCCGCCGCGTACTACGGGGACAGATCCCGTTCCGCCGAACGGTCGTGGCCGTGTCCGTCACTGTGCCAGCACTGGCAGCTTTGGTGGCCGGTTACTCAGTGTTCGCCCGGCCCCGCAACGTGCTCCGGGGCATCGCCGGGTCTGTCGTCGTCGTGATCTGCCTGGCCGCCGCCGTTCTGTGGTGGCTGCTCGGGAGCGAAGCCGTCCGCAGGGCCACATACTGGGCCGAGCACACCACAGGTCAGTGGTAGCCATGGTCACTACTTCGCTCGCCAACCGCCGCTAGCCTCGAAACTCAGTGGCCGTGAGCTGCAAGGCCAAGCATCCGAGAGGTCATTTCGCCGCCGAAGTCGCAGCGGGTTCCTAATAGCCCGGCCCCAAGCAACTCCGGCCCAAGCTCCTGCGAGGAACCCTCCGAACCATGCGTATCCGGACTCGCCGAGGAGGAATCAGATCACTACGAACAATAGGAGAAAAACGGCTCCCATCCACTGGCGGGGGAACCCAAACCGCGTTGTGTAGGCGCCTGCGACCAGGCCTGCGATGAGAGCCCCGATCTCCAGCCGCACTTGATCCGTCGGCACAAAAACCATGACGGAGACCACGGCCATCATGACCACAGCGCTGAAGATCAGAGAGCCCTTCCACGGCAGTTGGCGTTTCTACCCACCACGGCCTCTTCCCGGTCAAGCTCGGTCGTCGAGTTCGGCGTTCCAGATGGTGTCCTCCTTCTCCTGGATGTGCAAACGGAAGTCCCAAGATATGGAGTGGCTTCGTTTGTCCGGTGCAGCCAGCTCCTTGGGGCCCGCCTGGGCAAGGGCATTTTGCCAGTCCACGAGATCGGATGTGAGCCTCAGGTCGGTCGTCATGCGGATCATCTTGTCCAGTGCCAGCGTGAAGTAGACGCCGTCGGATGGCTGGTGGAACGGATACAGGCCATCGTCCTTGTACAGCTTCCGGATGACTGCCATCTGCTTCCTGTTCGGATAGAACGCGTCGTAGACGGACTTACCGTTGAACTCCTCGTGCCGGACGCCGATGAGCGCCGCAATGTACTCGCGGACCGCTGCGGGTGCTTCAAGCAGTGTCGGGGCTACCGAAACATCGTGTCGCGGATTAGTGATCTCGAACAGCGGGTAAACGAGGGTCCCGTGATCTTCGAGGCCGACACTAAGGGAAACCTCCACCGGGTGGGAGCTGTACCGCTTCAGGCTTTGCTCAAACTCGGCCCGGGCATCATCCCACGGGGTCGGCTTGGCAAAGGGCTTGTACCCGGTCATCGGGAACGCCTCATCATAGGCCGGGTACTCACCGGAGGGGGTGAGTTGTTTCCATTCGACGGGTTCGCGGCAGACCCGCCGGGTGAGATCTTCGTAGCCGGCCCTGGCTTCGGCCAAGGTGTGCCCCTCCCGCTCATGGGCATCGCCGTAAAGCTCGATCAGCACGGCGCGTCCGGACGGGACGTAGAAGTCATCCTCGAAGGGTTCCAGTCCCAGATGCCGGCAGTAGTCGACGAGCATCTCATGGGTGAACCGGCCCGTCATCTTCGGCTCCTCGTACTTGGAGGTGTCCTCGAAGTCGTAAGGCTCCCCATTCTGGCTGAACTTCCACGGCTCAGAATTTCTGAGGCTGAGGAACCGCTTCAGACCACCGCGCTTTTGTTCGAACGTTTATAACCTAAGTCAGGTTTTTCCAGCTATGGTTATTTGACAACGCAACCTAGGTTATGGATAAACGAAATGCAACAGAACCTGATCCTCTCGCAGGCCATGTTGCTGTTGCGCGAAGCGGACGTGCGGATCACGGGCGGAAACCTCGACGCCTTATCTCTGACGCTCCCGGACCACAGCGTCCGGGAAGTGAAGGTACAGCTCACATCCACTCCCCCAACACCCAGCAAGCTTCGGGCCATCCTTGAACGGGAGGCTCGGACGCTGATTGTCACGTTCCGGCCAACCGAACGACTCACCGAAGCGGCTCTCCAGGACAAGGTCGACCTGATTACCATCGCACCGGTCTCCGTCATCATCGGTGGCGTTCAGCGCCTGGAACCACGGCATAAGCCCGAAGCCGGGGAGAAGACCCATGGGCGGGCGCCGTGGGGTCGGTGGGCACTGCTGCGTGCACTGGCCCTCGCCGACGGGCCGCGAACCCAGCAGGAATTGGCAGCAGCCGCCGGCATCAGCCAGCCCGCAGTGAACAAGCACCTGAAAACGCTGGAGTCTTTCGTCGATCGGGATCAGTGGGGCTGGCACGCCCACGACGTTGACGCCATCGTCACGTGGTTGCTCGCCAATTACCCCGGGCCCCGGGGTGTGACGTCCTATTGGTATGGGCTGGAATCCACGGCTGAGCAAGCCAAGAAGGCCGCCGAATACGCCACTGAGCTGGGCGCATCACCTTTGGTCTCCGGGGACGCTGCGGCGGACTTTTACGCGCCCTGGCGGCTGCCGGACAGCGCCATCGTGTACCTCCTTGAAGCCGTTGACTTCACTGATGCCGGCTTCGCCCCCGCGTCCCCGGAGGAAGCAACGCTTATCACCACCGTCCCTGAAGACTTCACGTTGTGGGCCACGGCGTCGCTGGCGCGCCGCTCGGAGGTGATCCCTCTGGCCGACCCGTTGATCGCGCTCAGTGACGTCATCGCCGGGGATGCGGTCGATAGCCAAGAGGCAGCTGACCAGCTCCGCAAGGTCATCGTGGCGAAAGCTGCCCGATGAAGACCATCAACGTCATCTCCACATCAAACGCAGCAAACCTTGGGTATCGGGCTCTGGCCGACGTCGCCGAAGCCGCAAAGGGCTTGAAATTGAAGGAATACCGCATTGTGGGCGGGCACATGGTCCAACTGCTTATACACGTCTACCCGACCACCGCTGCTATCGAGCGCAGTACCGCCGACGCCGATGCCGGCATTCAGCGAGCGACAGCTGCTGGCCAGGACTTGCACTTCCGTTTGCTAGAGCAAGGCTATCGATCGACCAGAGGCAACCAGTACCTCCGCGACAACGGTAGTGGGCCGATGCAAATCGATCTGCTTGTGCCCCATGGCACCGTCGGTGAGCCGGAGATCCTCAACGATCGTGGATTCGATGCCATACCCGGCCTTGGATTCGCCTTCAGCGCGAGTCACCTCGCAGTTGAAGTGAGAGTACTTCTACACGAAGACGGCGACCTACATTTCATCGTCCCTGTGCCCGACGTTGAGGCAGCCCTGATCTTGAAGGCCCTTGCCTGGAAATCACGAGGAGCTCCAAAAGACCTTGTCGACATATCTTCACTACTGGAGATCGTCCAAGAGCACAAGGACTCCCTGAGCAAGTGGGGATACGGCAATGACCGGTTAGCAGCTAAAGGGACACGGAAAGATGCCGCTGCCGCACTCCATCAAATCGTCACACTGTCCCGCGGCAAAGGGATTCAACAATTGAAAGCGCTGCAGTCGCCGGCCAGATTAGCCGCCTTGATCAGGAAGCATATCCCTGCACCCGCCAAACCATAAGGATGGACTTTTCAGGTTTAGATATGGAGCAGTTCGTTGATGACGCGTTGTCCGGCGCTGCGTTCACGGGTTGCCAGTGAGTCCATGAGGTCCACGGCGATGGCTGCCACCGGCGCCCGGCCGTCGGCGAAGGGTTCATCCAAATCGACTTCATGAATGATGGCGCTGCCGTCGGGATCTTCAACCAGGCCGAACGCGTCCGCTAGTGCGGACACGTCGCCGGCCATGACATAGCCTTCGGTAGTCCCACTTCCGCCGACCATCCCGGAGGTCCCGGCAATGGATTCCTCGCGCATTGCCGAGGCACCACTGGGGATCAGGTGGTCATTGAGTGCGGCCAGCCCGTCCGGGGTCGCCCGAAAGCGGTGGGTTTTGTCCTTGTTCCGAGAAAGAACACGAACGGCGTCGGCGTCCAGCTCACGCAGTCGAGTGTTCAACCGGGACTTCCCCGAAGCGCTGATCCAGATAGGGTTCTGACCAGAGACCAGAGACCAGCGCCAATGCAGCCCAGGCAGTCTTGGCCGTCCACACGCGGCCACGACGGGTGCCTGCCACGGCCAGGCGCTCCACCGACGAACGATCGATGAGCAACTGACGGCCAGGGCGACCACTGGCCGTCAACTGGCCAGAGTCGAGCAGGTCATGAACTGAGGCGCGGGTGATGCCGAGCCTGTCACCGACCTCCGCGACGGCCATCGCGTTCAGGTGCTGCATACACTAAACCTACAGTCGCAGGGCTTAGTGACAACAGTTGAACGAGGATTCTGACGCTAATCCATACCGTTGTGGGGATATGTGTCAATAGTTGGGGTTTTGCAGCACTTTGTTACCCTGCGCGAAATTCTTGCCTCCCGTTGTTCTCCATGCGAGCACTTTCCGCAGGGTTTGAGGAGACCGAACGAACATCCTTCTACCTGCGCACAACCTGCCTCTGGAGCTTCCAAAAGCCTCGGCGTAGCCTATGAATACCGCAGACGATACGAGGTCCGTCGTGAAATCATCAGCTCTTGGAATACTCGGTCTCACAGCCCTCCTGCTTGCTGGCTGCAGCGGACCGCCCCAGTCAGCACCGTCGGCCAGCCCTATCCCAACCGCCGGAGGAACAGTTAGTTCGACCGCACCGTCGCTCTCTGCAAGCGGTTCACCCACCCAGCATGTCAGCGGTCCACCGGTGTCGGTTCGCGGGAATTTGATCAAGCACATCGGCGAAACCTCGGTCGTGAACACACCCAAGAGTTTCAAACCGATGGTGAACCTCACGGTCAGGGCCATAGACGTAGATCCTGGTTGCACCGCCACATCGCCTCGGCCTGCAGAGAATGGCCACTTCGTAGTTCTCACCATTGACTTGGAAGCGGCGCCAGGCCTTCTCGAAGACGGCGACAAGAAGTGGGGTATGTACTCGACCGGCTGGAAAATAATCGCTGCCAACGGCACTACCCAGAACGGACGGCCACAGACAACATCATCGATCCTGTGCCTGGACGACGTTGAGGAGCTGCCAAACGAGATCGGTCCGGGCGAGAAGGCAACAGGAAAGGTCGTCCTGGACGTTTCTTCGCCGTCCGGCACTGTCGTCTATTCCGATCCTGGTTGGCCCAGCGGCCTCGAATGGGAATACCCCGCAAAGTGACCCACTAAAGGGGATGGCAGGCTGAATATCAACGCCTGAGAGAACAAGCCCAGTCAGAAGCCTATACGTGCCCACGCGGCCTCGAGCATTCGTATGCCCCTTTCCGTCCACAACTAAGGACCTCAGAAAGGTGTCACACGTGGAGGTAGTGACCTCGTTTATCTTGAGTGCGCCGAGCGCCGGTTTGATGAGCCGTTCGAACAGCCCGTCGTATTGGTCCCCGGTCTGGCGTCGGATTCCGCTCGTGTTATCAGTCGCAACCATATCCCCTTTGGAGTCGACGACGACCTTAGGAACCTCAATGCTTGCGAGCCAGTTTCCTGCCACAACGTTCAAAGTGGGGTTAGCTGCGACTTGACCCGCTCGCTCCTGGCGTTCCTTCATGGACGCCAGCAACGCGGTTGTGACCTTGCCCTTAGTCGAACCGAACTTACTATACGTCCGGGTGACACCGTCCCAGCCGCGGAACCTACAACTGGCCCGCCACTTTCCGGTCGTTTCATCCTTCGTGGCGCTGATGGTTCCCCCAGTGCCAATCGGCAGGGTGGACCTTCCCATCAGACGGTCCCGTCCGCCGAAATCGGTCGAAGCGTGCCGGCGGCACTACGGATGTCCCTTAACTCCCTTGCGTTGGCCTCGGTCCGTTGCCGTCCCAAGGTCTTGTTGCCTGGCTGCATGGCTCCTTCTATGCAGCAGAGGAGCCCGCTGGTGTCGAATGGCTTCTTGAAAGCGTGCAGTAAACGTGTAGTGCCCTGCATTTCAGACACGAAAAACCCCTCCGTTCCGGGCAAAATCGCCGGAATGGAGGGGTTCGTGGAGCCCCCTGTCGGATTCGAACCGACGACCCCCGCTTTACAAGAGCGGTGCTCTGGCCAACTGAGCTAAGGAGGCGCGCTCCGGTTACCCGAAGCAAAGCGCGAAACAGCGCTAGATAAGGTTAGCCCAGACCATCCCCGTCAACGAAATTCGCCGCCGGGCAGCCGTTGAGAGCGGCGAGTCAAAAGCCATAAAGCAACAGCGGCCGGCCACCCGCAAAGGGTGACCGGCCGCCGTCGTGAATGACAAAAGGTTAGCCCTTGGCGTCACTTGCCGCTTGGATCTCGGCGTTCAGGTCGGACCTGCCGTCCCACTGCTTGCCATCCACAAACACGGTAGGAGTACCTGTGATGCCGATCGCCGCGGCTTCCTGCGTGGCAACCTTCACCCACGGACGGAACTGCTTGCTGTCGATGCAGGAGTCGATGTTGGCTGCGGCGATTTCGGTGGCCATCTTCTTGAGGTCATTGTCGGAGATGCCTGCTCCGCCTTCGGCCGGCTGGCGTTCGAAGAGCAGGTCGAAGAATTCCGCGTACTTTTCGGGCGAAGAGTTCACTACACAGGCAGCAGCGTTGGCTGCGCGGGATGAGTAGTTGGTGGTGGATTGGCGGTCCAGGAAGCCCAAAGCGCGGTACTCAAGGGAGATCTTGCCTTCGTTGCGGAGATTCGTGAGCGACTCTCCATAAGCGGTTTCGAACTGCTTGCAGGCAGGGCAGATGAAGTCGATGTAGGCAACAACCTTGACCGGCTTGCCTGCTTCGGCTTCGCCAGCGGGAACCGTAACGGTAGCCGGTTTGGTAGCAAGGGGAGCCGGCACATCTGCCACGTTGACGCTGGCAGGCTCGGATTTCACAACTTCGGTGTTGGTCAGCAGCGTGATGCCGCCGTGAACGTTGCCGTTGGCCGGCGTTGGCCCCTGATCAGCTACGGGTGCGTTGTTCTGAGCATTTCCTATGAACACGAAGGCGATTACGGTGATGATGACCACCACGGCCGCCACGATTCCCCAGCCGACAAGAAGCTTGTTGCGCTTCTCCTTCTTCAGCTGCTCTTCGCGGATTGCACGCGCTTTCTCCCGCGCCTGGGCGGTCTTTTCGGCCTTGGACAGGCGTGGTTCGTTTGCGGGGCTCATCAGTTCCTCGGGGTATTCGACGTCATAGTGGCATAGCTAGGGCAACGGGGTCAGTTTACGGGAGCAAACTTGAAGGTTTGCCCACACCTCGCGCCCGGTTGTTGAACGATCAAGTGCCCGTGAAGATTCCGCTAGTAGGCTGGGAGTTGAGTCACAGCAACCCCAGGGAGCATTAATGCAGGATTTGGCAAGCGAAAAACTCACCACCGATCAAAGTGCCAAGGCTTCTCCAACCAAGAAGCCCACGGCGAGCACCTTCGATTTCATGGTGGTTTCCAACCGGCTGCCCGTGGACCGGTGCAGCAGCGACGGAAACGACGACGGCGGAGATGGCTGGCGTCGTTCGCCCGGCGGCCTGGTCACGGCACTCGCGCCAATGATGACAAAGTCCGACGGCGCGTGGGTGGGCTGGCATGGCGCACCCGATGAGACTGTGCGCCCGTTCAGCCATGAAGGCATGGACCTGGTCCCGGTTCAGCTCAGCAGCCACGAGGTGGAGCTGTACTACGAGGGCTTCTCCAACGCCACCATCTGGCCGCTCTACCACGATGTCATCGCACCGCCGGAGTTCCACCGTACGTGGTGGGATTCGTACCGCCAGGTCAACAAGAAGTTCGCCGACGCCGTCATTCGCCACGCCGCCGATCGCGCCACTGTCTGGGTCCAGGACTACCAGCTCCAGCTGGTTCCGCGGATGCTCCGCGAGGCCCGGCCCGACCTGAAGATCGGCTTCTTCAACCACATTCCCTTCCCTCCACCGGAGATCTTCGCGCAGCTCCCATGGCGCCGGGAAATCATTGACGGTTTGCTGGGCGCGGACCTCCTGGGCTTCCAGCGCCCCAGCGACGCCGGCAACTTCATGCGCTCGGCACGCCGCTTCCTGGGTGCCAGCGTCAAGCAGCAGCAGGTTCACGTCAAGGGCCCGGACGGTGAAGTCACTCACATTGCCCGGGCGCAGGCGTTCCCCATCTCCATTGACGTTGACCAGATCCGCGAGCTCGCGGCAAGGCCGGACATCATTGAGCGGGCCAAGCAGATCCGCAAGGACCTGGGTGATCCCAAAACCATCCTGTTGGGTGTTGACAGGTTGGATTACACCAAAGGCATCGGCCACCGCCTCAAGGCCTTCGAGGAACTGCTCCGCGAAGGCAGCATCAAGGTGGAGGACGCAACCCTGATCCAGGTGGCGAGCCCCAGCCGCGAACGCGTGGAACAGTACAGGCTGCTGCGCGAGGAGATCGAAGGTACCGTCGGCCACATCAACGGCACCTACGACACCATCCAGAACACGGCCGTGCGCTATCTGCACCACAGCTATCCCGTAGAGGAAATGGTCGCGCTGTACCTTGCAGCGGACGTCATGCTGGTAACCGCCCTGCGCGATGGCATGAACCTGGTGGCGAAGGAGTATGTCACGGCGCGGTCGGATGACGATGGCGCTCTGGTACTCAGCGAGTTCGCCGGCGCAGCCGACCAGCTCAAGCAAGCGCTCCTGATCAACCCACACGATATTGACGGCCTCAAGTCGGCCATCCTGCGCGCCGTAAACCTCCCGCCCAAGGAAGCCCGCCGCCGCATGAAGCTGATGCGCAAGCAGATCCTGGATCACGATGTGGATCATTGGTCAGCTGAGTTCCTGGCAGCATTGGAAGAGAAGGTGGTGCGTGATGACAGCTGAGAACCTCACCCTGTCACCGGAATTGCTGGACGCCGTCCGGCGCATCTCCGGAACGGAGCACCTCTTGGTGGCCCTCGACTTCGACGGCACACTCTCCCCCATCGTCGACCATGCGGAGGATGCACGTCCCCTGCCCCGTTCCGCCGCGGCGCTGGAGGCTCTTGCACAGCTTCCACGCACGACGACGGCCCTCATCTCCGGTCGCGCACTGGATAGTCTGCAGCTGGTCGCCTCGCCTCCGGCCGATACGCTGCTCATCGGCAGCCATGGTGCTGAGGTCTGGCTCGGCGAAGGGTCCTTGGGCTTGGAACTGGACGAAGACCAGCGGCTGAAGCTGGCCGCGGTCCGTGAGGTTCTTGCGGAAATCGTGAACATCGCTCCGGGGACGTTGCTCGAGGACAAACCTGCCGGCGTCGTCCTCCATACCAGGATGGCCGACGACGACGTTGCCGAGGACGCCGTCGAGGCCGCGATGCGGGTGCTCCGCGAGCATCCGGATGTCTACCTCAAGACAGGCAAGCGGGTGCTGGAGACCTCAGTGGTCCACGCATCCAAGGGTGAGGCCGTTGAGTTCCTCCGTCAGGCGACCGGTGCTACGGCCATCCTGTTCGCCGGTGATGACGTCACTGACGAGGACGCGCTGGGCCGGCTGATGGGTGACGATGTTGGCATCAAGGTAGGGCTGGACTTCACCCAGGCGCAGTATCGGGTGGAAGCGCCGGTGCACGTGGCGGAGTTGCTGGAGGCCTTGCTGCGGGAACGTCGCAGGGTCACCGCCGAGGCCTAGTGAGTGACCAGCGCAACATGTGACGTTTGTAACATTTAGGTAGTTCGTCCAAAAGTCTGACATACTCTTGGATGTGATGTGACGCACAGTACCGTGCGGCGTCACGCGATCCTCCCCGGCCATTGGCCGGGGAGTTCAACTGAAGAAAATGAACCATTCACAACGGATCGTCCGGCACGTACCTGCCGGTGAAGGGATTGATAACTGTGGCTACAGTTACTTTTGATAACGCTACGCGTCTGTACCCGGGCACAGATAAGCCCGCCGTCGATAAGCTCAACATCGACATCGCCGATGGCGAATTCCTGGTCCTTGTTGGACCCTCCGGTTGCGGTAAGTCCACCTCGCTGCGCATGCTCGCAGGCCTTGAGGACGTCAACGCAGGCCGCATCCTGATCGGCGACCGCGACGTCACGGACGTTCCGCCGAAGGACCGCGATATCGCAATGGTCTTCCAGAACTACGCCCTGTACCCGCACATGACCGTTGCGGACAACATGGGCTTCGCCCTGAAGATCGCCGGCGTATCCAAGGAAGAGCGCGCAGAGCGTGTCCGCGAAGCCGCCAAGCTTCTTGACCTCGAGGCATACCTTGACCGCAAGCCGAAGGCACTCTCCGGTGGTCAGCGCCAGCGTGTTGCCATGGGTCGCGCCATTGTTCGTAACCCGCAGGTCTTCCTCATGGATGAGCCGCTTTCCAACCTTGATGCCAAGCTCCGCGTCCAGACCCGTACGCAGATCGCATCCCTGACCCGTCGCCTCGGTGTCACCACCGTTTACGTGACCCACGACCAGGTCGAGGCCATGACCATGGGTGACCGCGTTGCTGTTTTGAAGGATGGTCTTCTGCAGCAGGTTGACACCCCGCGCAACCTTTACGACCGTCCGCAGAACGTCTTCGTTGCAGGCTTCATTGGTTCCCCGGCCATGAACCTGCTGGAACTGCCCGTCGTCGACGGCGGTGTCCAGTTCGGTGGAACGGTTTACCCCGTGCCGCGCAACATCCTCGAAGAGGCTCACGGCCAGACCGTCACGGTCGGTTCGCGTCCGGAAGACCTCGAGACGGTGGGCAACGGCGAAGGCCTGCAGGTTGAGGTCGACGTCGTGGAAGAACTCGGCGCTGACGCTTACGTCTACGGCCACACCATCCTTGATGGCAAGAGCCACGACATCGTTGCCCGCGTCGATGGTCGTCGCCCCCCGATGAAGGGCGAGTCCATCTTTGTTCGTCCGCAGTCCGGCCACGTGCACCTGTTCGACACCAAGACCGGTCTCCGCCTGGGCGACTAGTCCACACCGGCACCCTGGCGCTGACGCGTCTGTACGTTCCGCATTTTGATAGCGGCCCGACCCCTCCCGGTCGGGCCGCTCTCGCGTTAACCTTTCTCCCGGAAGAACGGCATGAACACCACAGATAACCTGATCCCACGCCCCTCACACGTGGCACTCCTGGGCGGACCGGCTTTCACGCTCGAAGCCACCGCCCGGATCACCGCTTCCGATGCCGCTGCACCTGTGGCCGAGCAGCTTGCCTCGCTGCTGCGCCGCGGCACCAGCCTCGAATTGCCCATGGTTCAGGACTCAAGCCCGGGCGACATCGTGCTGGAGCTGGAGGAGACGCTCGACGGCGGTCAGGAAGCCTATACGCTCAACGTCACCGACACCGGCATCCGACTCACGGCATCCACACCCTCGGGACTCTTCAACGGAATCCAAACGCTCCGCCAGTTGTTCCCGGCCGCCGTTGAAGGCACTGACTCAAGCGAGCAAACCTGGGTGATTCCCGCCGTCGATATTGTGGACGCTCCGCGGTTCGCCTACCGCGGCCTCATGCTGGATGTCGCCCGAAGCTTCTTCACCGTAGAAGAGGTGAAGGAACAGATCGATGTCATGACGCAGTTCAAGCTGAACGCCCTGCACCTGCACCTCACCGATGACCAAGCGTGGCGAATCGAAATCCACGAGCCTGCGAACAACCCGTCCGGGTTGCCTTACGCCAATCTGACTGCGATCGGCGGACAAGGTGCGGTTGAGGTCCCCACAGCGATGCCGGCGAGGGGGCGCGAAGGGTTTTACACGCAGCAGGACTTCCTCGATATCCAGGCCTACGCCGCCAGCAAGAACGTGCTGGTGATACCGGAGATCGATCTCCCCGGCCACGTCAACGCAGCCCTCGCCGCGATCCCGCAGCTGAACCCGGACGGCCAAGCCAAGCCGATGAGCACCACCGCGGAAGTGGGCTGGTCCACCCTTACCGCGGGCTTGCCCGCCACGTACGAGTTCGCCCGGGAGGTCCTCGGGCAGATCGCTGCCATCACAGTGGGCCCTTACCTTCACATCGGGGGTGACGAAGCGAAGGTAACCGAGCATGACCACTACGTTGCCATGGTGCGGCAGTTCGTTCAGATCGGTGCCGAGACCGGCAAGGCCGTAGTGGGCTGGAACGAATTCGCGGCCGCCGAGCTTCCCGGGGGCGCCGTGATCCAGTACTGGCACGGCGATTTCGGTCCGGTGATGCGTCAGGCGGAAAACAATGCTGCCATGGTCCTCATGTCCCCCGCGAACAAGACCTACCTGGACCAGAAGTACGGCTCGGACAGTCCTATCGGCCTGGAATGGGTGGAAGGCGGACCCTTTGATTGGGCCGACTACTACAACTGGGATCCGGCCCAAGGCGGCCTCAAGGACCACCAGATCCTGGGCGTCGAGGGTGCATTGTGGTCCGAGACCGTCCGGGACAACCAACAGGCCCAATGGCTCCTGTACCCACGGGCCGTTTCCTTGGCGGAAGTCGCTTGGTCGGGTCAGGAGGTCCGCAACGCAGGTGACTTCCGACGTCGGCTGGGCGCCTTGGGCGAGCGGCTCGCCAGGCAAGGCGTCACCTTCCAGGAGGCGCCCGACGTCGAGTGGTCCGCGTCGTCGATCTGGCCGTTTCCCGACGCTGCACCGTCGTCCCCTCCCAAGTACGGAACAATTGAGGCATGAGCGAGCAAAACGAAGCCCAGTGGCACGACGAACCCACCGACTACGGGCAGATCGGTAAGCTCCCCAGGACTGAAGCTGCGAGTGCGCAGGACACTGCGCCGCCAGCGAGCGTCATCGGATCCCTGAACATCACCGCGGCTGCGGCAGATCCCGAGTTGCTGGACCTCCCGTGGCACATCGCCCTGGAAGACTGGCCCGCCGAGAACCTGGCCGCGCTCCCCCGCGGTATCTCCCGGCACATCGTGCGTTTCGCGCACTTGGGTGGCTCCGTTATTGCCATCAAGGAAACGTCGGAGCACGTTGCCCGCCACGAGTACCACATGCTGCGGAAGCTGGCCCGGCTGGACGTTCCTTGCGTGGAACCGGTGGCAGTCATTACGGGCAGGACCACCGCGGACGGCAGGCCGCTGAACCCGGTGCTGGTCACGCGGCACCTGAAATTCTCCATGCCGTACCGCGCGCTGTTCTCCCAGATGCTTCGCAAGGACACACTGACGCGCCTCATAGACGCCCAGGCGCTATTGCTGGTGCGCTTGCACCTCGTCGGCTTCTACTGGGGTGACGTTTCCTTGTCCAACACGTTGTTCCGCCGTGATGCCGGCGCCTTTGCCGCTTACCTGGTGGATGCTGAAACGGGCGAGCTCTACCCGGACCTCTCCATGGGCCAACGTGAATACGACCTCGAAATCGCCCGCGTGAATATCGCCGGTGAACTGATGGACCTGTTGGATGGCGGGCTCATTGAGGAAAAGGTGGATCCTGTAGCCACCAGTGAACTGATCATGGACAGCTATAGGCGCCTTTGGACCGAGCTGACGGAGAAGGAGTCCTTCGAGCTTGGCGAACGGTGGCGCGTTGGTGCGCGCATCCGCCGCCTCAACGAGCTCGGCTTTGACGTGGAAGAGTACGCCATCAAGACCACGGCGGACGGATCCACCATTCAGCTCCAGCCAAAGGTTGTCGACGCCGGCCACCACCAGCGTCGCTTGCTGCGCCTTACCGGACTGGACGCCCAGGAGAACCAGGCCCGTAGGCTCCTTAATGACATGGACCAGTTCCGCGCGGACAACAACCCGGACTTGGACGAGGAAATCAGCGCCCACATCTGGGTCAGCCAGATCTTCGAACCCATTGTGCGTTCCATCCCCCGGCACTTGGCCGGGAAGCTGGAGCCCGCGGAAGTGGTGCATGAGGTCCTGGAGCACCGCTGGTACATGAGCCAGAAGCAGGACAGGTACGTCCCCCTGGCCGAGACCGTTCAGTCCTACTTGGACACGGTGCTGCAGCACCGCCGCGACGAGGCAGCCATCATGCTGAACCCTGACACTGAACTTCTCAAGATCCTTGAGGTGGAGGTAGAAGAATCCGGCCGGTACGACGACGAGGACGAGTACCCGGACGCCGACGACTAGTGGGATTGGGAGCCTTCTAGATAGCCTTGCCCGGGTTCAGAATCCCCTGCGGATCGAACAGTTCCTTGATCCGCCGCTGCAACTCCCGTACGGGCTCGGGCTGCTCCAGGCCAAGCCACCGCAGCTTGTACTGGCCCACGCCATGCTCACCGGTGATGGTGCCGCCCATGTGGAGGCCGACCCGGATGGATTCGTCCAGGGCGGCATTCAGCCTTTTCAAAGCCTCCGCATCGGTGGCTGGGTCTACCCTGTCCATCCAGAAGGTGGGGTGCAGGTTGCCGTCTCCAGCGTGGGCTACTACTTTGAGCCGTACCTGGAACCGGGCGGCCATCGCTTCGAGCTCAGTCACGAAATCCACGAGTCGCGAGCGCGGGACGGCGATGTCTTCGCCCACCCTGAATTCGTCGTCCACTTCGACGCCGCGGCTGTTGCGTCGCATTTCCACCAGCATTTCGGCTTCGGCGCTGACTTCCGTGGTGACAGTGGCGCCGCCTTCTGCGAGGACCTGCCGGACGACGTCGGCCTCCGCCGCGGCACCGAAGCCGTCGGTCTGGATCAAAAGCAAGGACTTGCCACGTTCTTGAAGGTCACCGCCATGGAGTTCGTCCAGCTGGACAAGGGTGCCGTTGTCCAGGAGTTCCATGATGGCGGGCTGAACCCGGGCCTTGCCCACGGCGAGCACCCCGGCGGCGGCACTGCGGAAGTCCTGGTAGAAAGCGGCGATGGTGTGCACCTCGCGGGGCAGGTACTTCAGCCGAACGGTCACGCCCACCACGATCCCGAGTGTTCCTTCAGACCCTACAAGCAGGGCAGTCAGGTCGTAGCCGGCAACACCTTTGAAAGTCTGGTGGCCGGTGTGCATCAACGAGCCATCGGCCATGACAACATCCAGTGCCAGCACGGAGTCGCGCGTTACACCGTATTTGGCGCAGCGCAGTCCGCCGGCGTTCGTGGCCACGTTGCCGCCGATGGTGGAGATTTTGTAGCTCGCCGGATCCGGCGCGTACATCAGCCCGTGTTCGGCCGCGGCGGTGTTCAAGTCCGCGTTGATGACGCCGGGTTCCACCACGGCGGTCTCGTCGTCCGGATTGAGGTCCAGGATCCGGTTCATGCGTTCCAGGCTCAGGACAATGCAGCCGTTTGTGGCGTGCGCTCCCCCGGAGACACCGGTTCCAGCACCCCGGGCGACGATCGGAACCTGATGCGCCGCACAGCTGCGGACGATGTGTTGCACGTCCTCCACGGACTCGGCCCACACCACAGCAACGGGCAGGTGCCTCTCCAGGAGGGGACCTTGATCCGCGGAGTACACGGTGAGGGTTTCTTCATCGTCCGCCACTTGCCCGGCCCGGAGCCCGTCCGACAATTCCTGCAGGAACACCCATTGCCCGGCCGTCTGCCGGGCCTCTTTGGAATGCCCCACCGTGCGTTCCTTGATGCTTTTCCCTGATGTTCCGGCGATGACCGTTTCGTCCGACAAGGCTTTCCCTCCACATGAGCACCGCGGACACGCCAAACCGACAGTCTTCGCAGCTTTTCTGTGCTCACAGTCTAGCCAGCGCGGCTTTGCCCCATCATCACCAGCTCCCCTTACCTGGCAGGAAGGGCAGTTCCCGGCAGTGACCAGATTCCTGCGGAGATACCTTCAGAGCGGAGGCAAACACTGTCGACGCCGGATGGCCCGGCAGTTGCCGACGTCACCGTTCCGGACTGGTGCAGCGGCGGTGCCAACAGCGCTTCAAGCTGCGCGCCGCTAAGAACTGAGTTGTCGAGGACCACATCGGCTGTGTCCCTTGCGACGAATACCAGCACTGACGAATCCGATGCTTCCCGCACGAAGATCATGGCCCCACCTTCGGCATGCAACCATCGCACCCCACCGTCAGTCAGAGCGGGCAGTTCCCTGCGGAGCCGGGAAAGGCGTGAATAGAGGGGGCGGAGGTCGTTACCCACGCGTTCATTCCCGGCCCACGGCATGGGAGTCCTGGAGTCCTCTCCGTTGAAACCTTCGAATCCAAACTCATCGCCGGCAAAAAGGACCGGAACTCCCGGCAGGCAGAAGGTGAGCACCGCGCCCACTTCCGGGCCGCCGTCGATCATCACCGTCGCTGCCCGCGCTGTGTCGTGGGTGTTGAGGGCGTTCATGTTGTTTTGTCGCACACCCCAGCTAAATCCCGCAGAGAGGTCCTGATGCGTAGCGAGGAATCCTTCAGCGGAGATCCTGTTGGGCCCGGACTGGGGCGATCCAAAGAAGTTCACGTTCGGAGCGTCTTTCGCGAGCCAGGACCACAGCGGCCGGGTGAGATTGGAGTACGTCATGGCGCCCTGCCAGTGTTCACCCGTGACATCCGGCGCCGCGTCGGACGTGGACTCAGCGAGCAGGGCGGCGTTCGGGTTGATTTCGCGCACGCGCCCGGCGATGAGCCGGGCAACATCATGGTTGAGGTCCACAGCACCAAGGCGACCGGTCATATTGCCGACGTCGATCCTCCAGCCGTCCAGGTTGAATGGCGGTTTGAGCCAGCGGGCCACCACGGAATCATCGTCGGTCACGAATCGCCGCCGAAGGGCATTGGAGGACCAGTTGAACTTGGGCAGTGACGGCACACCCCACCACGACTCGTAGCTGGAGTGGTCCGGGCTGAAGTAGTAGTAGCCGGCTTCCTCGGAACCGGGGTCGGCGAGCGCTTTGATGAACCACTCGTGGGCAGCGCCGGAGTGGTTTGCGGTGAGGTCTCCGATGACGCGAATGCCACGGGCGTGCGCAGCTTCCACCAGGTCCACCAGTGCCTGGTCGCCACCAAGGAGCGGGTCCACGGAATCGAAAGTGGACGCGTCGTAGCGGTGGTTGGAGCGTGCAGGGAAGAAGGGCGTCAGGTACAGGACATCCACGCCTAATTCCTGCAGGTGGTCCAGTTTGGACGTGATCCCGGGGAGGTCGCCCCCATAGAGCTGGGTGGAGGCTTCCTCGCCCGTCCCCATTACCGGAGTGTCCCAGGAACACTCACTGGCCCAATCGGGAGTGGGGTGACCATCGGCTTGGGCAGATCGCGCGAACCGGTCCGGGAACACCTGGTACATGGTGCCCTTCCGCAGCCACTCCGGAGCCGGGGCAAACGCCGTCAGCCTGAAGTCTGCTGCATCCGAAACGTCCCGGGCGAACAGGCCTTGGGCGTTGAGGTTCCAGTAACGGCGCCCCACGGTGCTGCCAATCACTGCACCGCCGGGCGACGTGCCGGCGGCAGCACCGGCGTCGTTCGCTTCAGTGACTTCGAGCAGGAAGCGGTACTTGGCCACGGGATTCACCACGAGCATGGCCGCTTCCCACCAGTCCCAGCCAGCTGCCGCGCCGAGCCGGATGGCGGCGTCGTAGCGCGGCTCGCCGTCCTGGACCGAACGGACCCAGACTTTCGACGCCGGACCCCACCCCTGCGGGACACGGATCCGGAGGCGCAGGGTATCGCCAAGGGACACCTCAGCGCCTGTTGTGGACACGAAGAGGGGTGAGCCGTCGTGGTGCGGAAGGGCGATGGGCATGGTTAGCCTTTCACTGATCCGGCGGTGAGGCCGCTGACGATGTACTTCTGCAGGAACAGGAACAGTGCCATGACCGGGATCGCAGCGATCACCGCCCCTGCGGCGAAGACGCCCCAGTTCTCTGAGCGCTGCTGGGCCACGTAGGAGTAAAGCCCGACGGCGAGTGTCTGGCTGTCCGGATCGGTCAGGACCACGCTTGCGATGACGAACTCGCTGGAGATGCCGATGAAGGCCAGGAGTCCCACAACCGCCAGGATGGGCGTAACCAGGCGCAGGATGATGCCGAAGAAGATCTGCACGTGACTGGCGCCATCGATCTTGGCGGCCTCATCCAGTGACTGGGGGACCGTATTGAAGAACCCGTACATCAGGTAGGTATTCACTCCCAGCGCGCCACCGAGGTACACCATGATCAGGCCAAGCTGGCTGCCCAGCCCCAAGGCCGGAATCACTTGTGAGATCCCGCTGAGGAGCAGGAAGATCGCGACGACGGCCAACAGTTGCGGGAACATCTGCAGCAGGAGGAGGGTCAGGAGTCCCATTCGACGGCCCTTGAAGCGCATGCGGGAGAACGCGTACGCGGCCATGGCGCCCAGGAAGACCGTAGCGGCGGAGGTTACGGTACCCACCACCAGGGTGTTCACGAACCAGCGGCCGAAAGGTCGGGTGGAGTCGCTGAAGAGTGCCACGAAGTTGCCTGTGTCAAACCTTGAGAACAGCCCGTTGGACCCCACCAGGGTGCCGTTGGAATCCAGGGCCGCGGACAGGACATAGAGGAGCGGGAACACCGCGAAGATCGTGGTGACCACACCAACCACATGCCGCCAGCCTTTGTCCTTGAACCACACCCCAAAGGGACGGCGCTTGGGCGCCAGCGGCGAAGGGCCGCCGTTGAACGTTGTTTCCTTGGTGGAGGCGAGTGTTCGTACGCTCATCAGTTCACGTCCTCGAGTGCTTTGGTCTGCTTGAAGCTGATGGCCGAGATAGTGGCCACGATGATGAAGATGATGATGGCGAGAGCACTGGCCAGGCCGTAATCGCGCCCTGTTCCCTGGCCGAACGCCACCTTGTAGACCAGCGTGATCAGGATGTCGGTGGATCCGATATCGCGGTCGGTGTCCGCAAAGCGTGGCCCACCGCCGGTGAGCATGTAGATGACGTTGAAGTTGTTGAAGTTGAAGGCAAAGGAGGAGATCAGTAGCGGTGCCACCGAAACCAGAAGCAGGGGCAACTTGATGGAGCGGAATACCCGCCAGGCCGAGGCACCATCCATACGGGCTGCCTCGTCGATTTCGGATGGCAGCGACTGCAGGGCACCGGTGCAGACCAGGAACATGTACGGGAACCCAAGCCACACATTGACTACCAGCACGCTGACCTTGGCCAGGACAGGATCGGTAAGCCAACCGATATTTGCGCCGCCCAGCAATGTTTGGTTCAACCAGCCGAACTCCGGGTTAAGGATGCCGGACCACACCAGACCGGACAGGAACGCGGGGAAAGCGTAGGGCAGGATCATCAGGATCCGGTAAGCCTTCTTGCCCCGGAGGTCCTCGCGGTTAAACGTCATGGCCAGGAAGAGGCCCATCACGAAGGTCAAGGCGACCGATGCGATGGAGAAGGTGAATGTCCAGAGGATCACGCCCACCAGTGGACCCCGGAGGCTGGGATCCGTGAAGGCCCGGACGAAGTTGTCCATGCCTACATCGATTTTCCAGCCCGTGGCCAGGGTCTCTCCCTTGGCATCGGCAAAGGCGCCTTTGCCGTTATCGCGGTACTCGATGCCTGTCCCGGTATCCGTAAAGGTGTCCGTGGTTGCGTCGTAGCTGAGTGCCGGTTTGAACTGGTACGCCGTGCTGCCATCTGCCGTACGCAACGTACCGTCAGCTGGATCGTCCGACACCGGGACCGCGATTTTCAGGATCTCCTGCTGGTTTGCCACGATCTCCTGGAATTTCAGCGTCTGGTAGCCGGGGAGGGCGTTGGCTTTGCCCGTCGAGTCCTTGCCCGCGTTCGGGGCCTCGGCCAGCGGATCTTCGCTGCTGCCAAGTTGCGCCTTGCCGTTTGGATCGGTGAACAGCAGATAGAACCCGTTGTCCTTGGTGAGCACCGATGCCTTGTAGGCAGGCGAATCCGGAACGCGCTTCTGCGCCGTCAACTGGATAGCGGAGATGGCATCGTCCTTGGTGCTGTTGTGCCCATCGCCGTAGTTGGTGAAGGCGATGTAGCCGCTGAACACCACCACCAGGACTTGGAACACCAGCAGGAACAGGACCCCCGGAGCCAGGTACTTGGCCGGCAGCCCGCCCTTGCGGAGATAGATCCAGTTGATGGCCAGAACCACAACTGACGACACCGCCAGCGCCGCCCAGGACTGGCTGAGGAAAAGCATCATCAGGACATACACCGCGAAGGCGTCCACAAGCCCCAGCAGGACAACCTTGAGGATGGTGCCCTTGAGGGAATCCGGATGGCGTGCAGGTTTGCCTGAGCGTGCGGACTTTGCCGGGCGGCGGGCGCTGCTGCTGGAAGGTTCGGCCGGGGTCGTTTGGCCCTGGGTGTCCGGCAGTTCGCGGAGATCTGGTTTTGGCATTGTGGATCCTTGGGTAAAGCGGTTGGCGGCAGGCAGGGCCGGGCAGTGGGGTGCTGCCCGGCCCATGGCAGACCGGTGGAATTATCCTGTTGCGGTGTTAGCCGCCGATCTTGGACTTGATGCTGTCGGCCATCTTGGTCCACGCCTCCGCCGGATCACCCTGGCCCTTGATGATGGCCAGTTCGGTGGCACCCCAGTCGGCCCATACCGCACTCATCTCAGGGATGGCCGGCATGGGAACGCCCGTGGCACCGATCTTGCCGAACGCTTCCACGACGGGATCACTGGCGGCCTTGTCGAAGGACGCCTTGAGGGCAGGGGGACGTCCGCCTGCTGAATACATGGAGTCCTGTGCTGACTCGGAGGTGAGGTAGTTCGTGACGAACTCGTTGGTGGCCAAGGCGTTGGCGCTCTTGGCGCTGATGAAGAAGCCGTTGACGCCGATGAACGGCTGGGCAGGCTCGCCGCCGGCGGTGGGCAGTTCATCCACGGAGAACTTGATGCCCTTCTTCTGAACATCCGGAACGTTCCACGGGCCCGTCAGGAAGTAGGGGGACTCGCCGGCCAGGAACTTCTCCTTGGCGATGTCGCCTGTGATGTTGGAGTTGATGATCTTCTCACCGGCATCACCCCAGGCGGCCAGCTTCCTGGCAAATTCGACGCCGGCAGCGTCACCGATGAGGAGCTGCTTGGCGTCATAGCCGCCGTCGGCGTTCTTACCGAAGACCTGTGAGCCCATGGAGGACTGCAGCGGGTAGAGGTGGTAGGGGTCGCCCTGCTTCGGGTCCATGCCCACCAGGAACGGGAAAGCGGCTTTACCCTCGGCCACGGCCTTCTTGCCGTTGGCCACTACTTCATCCAAAGTGGCAGCCTTGCTGTCCACGATGCTGGTGTTCCGCAACAGGGCGATGTTCTCGATGGCGTACGGGACGCCGTAGACGGCGCCGTTGTACGTCATGGCCTTGATGGAGGAATCCTGGAACTGTCCGGCTTTGTCGCCCAGTTCGACGGGGGCAATGACACCGTTTTGGACGAACTTTCCAATCCAGTCGTGAGGTCCAACAATCAAATCCGGGCCTTGGCCGGTAGGTACCTGGGTGATGAAGTCGTCACGCACCGCCGCGAAGTCCTTAACCACGAGCTTTACCTCGATGCCGGTATCGGACTTGAATTTCTCGGTGATGTCCTTCAGCGCCGGGGAGCGCTCAGCGTCCACCCACATGGTGATCACCCCGGCTCCTGCAGCCTTAAGATCCGGTTTTACTGCTTCTGAGCTGGGCGCGGTGGAGGCGCTTCCACCGCAGGCGCTCAGAGCCAAGGCTGCGGCCACGGAGATCGCCCCGGTGGCGAAAACACGCCGGGTAGTGTGAGTCGCGAGGGTATTGTGCACCTTCATTGGTGTCCCTTTCGTTCTTCTTTTCTTCGACGGCGGAGCTCTGAAACCCCTCACATCGCCGGTGACATGGCTCACAACTGCAAGCGCTTCCACACACTACAGGGAAGAACATGAATTTGAAAAGCCCACCCTCACCCAAGGCTCTAAAGACAGCACCCTTAGGACTGGAAGCGTTTACAACCCGGGGAATTCTCTTCTACGATGAGTCCATGTCCGTTGATTCATTGCTCTCGGTTGCGACCCACGAGCCCACTGCAGCTTTCACGCATCTGACCCCGGTCCATGACGCCTCAATGGCGCACGGATGGTGGCGTTCGGCTGTGATCTACCAGATCTATCCGCGGTCCTTTCGCGACCTCAACGGTGACGGCGTAGGAGACTTGGCGGGCATCACCGCCGAACTACCCCAGTTGGCTGCGTTGGGGGTCGACGCCGTGTGGCTGTCACCGTTCTACCGCTCACCCCAGCGGGACGCAGGTTACGACGTCAGCGATTACTGCGACGTCGATCCGCTCTTCGGCACCCTGACCGACTTTGACGCCCTCATCGCCGAGGCCAACAGGCTGAACCTGCGCGTCATCGCGGACCTCGTCCCCAACCACTGTTCCGACCAGCACGTCGCCTTCCAGGCAGCGCTTGCTGCGGGCGCCAACAGTGCGGAGCGGGACATGTTCATCTTCCGGGACGGCCAAGGAACAGACGGCAACGAGCCGCCCAACAACTGGCAATCGCACTTCGGCGGCCCGGCATGGACACGCGTGATCGAACAGGACGGTCAGGCAGGCCAGTGGTTCCTGCACCTCTTCGACTCCTCGCAGCCGGACTTCAACTGGGACAACCCTGCCGTCCACGCCGAATTCGAACGCGTCCTCCGCTTCTGGCTGGACCGCGGAATCTCCGGCTTCCGTGTGGACGTTGCCCACGCCCTGGTCAAGGCTGCGGGCCTCCCCAACTGGGGTGGCCGCGCAGACGGCAACAGCTCAGAGGGTTTCCCCGGCCAGGATGCGCCCATGTTCGGCCAGCCTGCCCTGCACGATATCTACCGCCGCTGGCGCTCCATCCTGGAAGAGTACGGACCGGACCGCATCCTCTGCGCCGAAGCCAACGTGGACCCGCTCCCGCGGTTGGCGCAGTGGGTCCGACCCGACGAAATGCACCAGGCCTTCAACTTCCCCTACCTGCATGCAGGGCTGGACGTGAACCGCCTCCGCCACATCATCACGGACTCGCTGGTGTCGTTGGACGCCGTGGGCGCCCCCAGCACCTGGGTGCTGTCCAACCATGATGTTGTCCGGCACGTTTCACGATTCGGCTACGACGGACCGGGACCCCGCGACGGCGACGGCATCGGCCCCGACGACACGCAGCCCAACGAAGAACTCGGACGACGCCGGGCTGCCGCGGCCACCATGTTCATGCTCGGGCTCCCTGGCGGCGCCTACCTCTACCAAGGCGAAGAGCTGGGCCTTCCCGATTCCTCCAGTATTCCCGGCAGCATGCGCCAGGACCCCACGTTCGCCCGAACCGGCGGAGCCCGCATCGGCCGTGACGGGTGCCGTGTACCGCTCCCCTGGCGTTCCTCCGAACCCCACTCCGGGTTCGGTAACGGCATGGACCCCTGGCTGCCCCAGCCCGAGTCCTGGCCCGCACTGGCGAGGGACAAGCAGGAGGCAGATCCGGCGTCGCACCTTAACCTTTACCGCCGGATGCTTGCGCTCCGTGCCACCCACCGACTCGGTGAAGGATCACTGGCCTGGGTGGAGGACTACTGCAGCGGCACCTCGCTGGCCTACCTGAACGGCAACACCTTGGTGATCATGAACGTCGGGGTTGAGCCGATGCCACTTCCGGCAGGCGAAACCATCCTCCGGAGCTCCGCTGCGGGCGGCAACGATGCACCAAACGCTGATCTGCCCGGCGCTGATCTACTAGGCGCTGATCTACTAGGCTCGGGGGAGACAATCTGGCTCAAAGCCAGCTAACTTTTCCACCAAGGAGCAGCATGACCGGCATCAAGGACGTAGCCGAGCGAGCAGGCCTGTCCGTTGCCACGGTCTCACGGGCGCTGAGCGGAAAGGGCAACGTCTCCCCTACCAGCCGGGAGCGTGCCCGGGCCGCAGCTGCCGAGTTGGGATTCGTGCTGTCCTACCACGCGTCGAGCCTGGCCTCGGGTCGCACCCACAATGTCGGCTTGGTGGTTCCCTCGGTCCATCGCTGGTTCTTTTCAGCGGTGATCGAGGGCGCCTCAGCGGCGCTGCTCGAGGCCGGCTACGACCTCACCCTGTACAACATCGGCAAAAACCCTGAGCACCGGCAGAGCGTCTTCAGCGACTTCCTGCTTCGCAAACGGGTGGACGCGGTCATTGCAGTATCGCTGGAACTCAGCGAAGACGAAATCGAGCAGCTTCATGCGGTACACCGCCCTATTGTCGGCATCGGTGGCCCCTTGCCCGGAGCCTCGACCATCAGGATCGACGACTCCGGAATCGCACTGAAGGCCACTAACCACTTACTGGGCCTGGGCCACACCAAGATTGCGCACATCACTGGTCACGAAGCCTACGACCAAGACTTCCACCTGCCAGGAACCCGCCGCAGCGGTTTTGAAAAAGCAATGAACGACGCCGGCTGCCCGGTCAGGCCCGAATGGATCGTTTCGGCGGACTTCACGATAGAAGGCGCATACGCGGCAGCGCGGCAACTGCTGGCCAGTGCCCCTGAACGCCCGACTGCTGTTTTCGCAGCGTCCGATGAGATGGCGATCGGCACCATCCTCGCAGCCCGTGACTTCGGCCTGCGGATTCCTGACGACATCTCGGTCATGGGCATCGACGGGCATGACCTCGGCAATGTCCTTGGCCTGACAACCATTGACCAGGACGCCAAGGGCCAGGGTGCCTTGGCTGTCCGGACCCTGCTGGGTGCCATCAACAACGGGCTGGTGTTGGAACCTGCCGATACTGAGCACCCCACCAAGCTCGTTGTGCGGACCAGTACCGCTGTACCCAGGGCCGGCATCTCCTAGAATTCCCCTATGGCAGTATCGGCCACCAACGTGATAATGGCATCGCCCGACCTTGCGGCCGCGCGCTCCTGCCACTGGGTGTCCGTTTGCCGGCGCGCGGCGTCCAGTGTCTCCACATAGGCCATCAGCGTATCTGCGAGCATCTCCGGCCGGACAGACCTCAATAGGGGCCAGTCACTTACATGGAGCCTACGGATCCTAGCTAGGCAACTGCTCCGCCCATGAACCTCACGTAGCACTCAAGGACACGAGGCCAACCTTCGGCGTAAGACGCGCGCGAGGCCGCGGGGTCTTCGGCTCCCTCCCAACCGTCGTGGACCAGGCGAACTTCCGTGCCTTCCTCCACAGCACGGAAAGCTACACGGATTTCGGTGGACCACAGAGGCGTGCTCGCCGGGTACCAACTGGCGTGGAAGGACAGCGGTGGCTGCCAATCGTCGATTGTTCCCCACACGGAGGTGCGGCCATCATCTGCTGTCTGCAGGATCAGGTTCTCTTCAAACTCAACATAGGATCCCTCGCCGAAGACACTCTCCTGTTCCAGCGGCCACCAGAGGTGCGGGTGATCCGTGAAGCCTTGAAAGGCATGGGAGACGTTCGTGGGGACAACGACAGTGATGATGAGGGGCTCCAGGGCATCGTTATCCTGTTGGGACGGCTCTGGACCCGACTCGGGGTGGCTGAAGAGGTTTTCCATGACCACCAACTCTACCGGTGGCAGGAGGCGCACACATTGGTTAAAACAGACTGTTAAATGGAAAGAGCCCCGACCATCGTGGTCGGGGCTCTTCTCAATTTATGTCCGGCGGTGTCCTACTC
>NZ_JBLYIE010000009.1:0-93542 GCF_048537125.1 Paenarthrobacter sp. PPS72
CAATAGGACTTACTCATCTAGAGGCCGTCGTCGTAATTCCAGTGCTCCTGCCAGCGCCAATCGATAGGTTCGCTGACGCGCTGGTAGCGGATGTCGGTGGACAAGCGCATGATGCCGTGGCGATCCGTGTTGTCCAAAGCGGCATGAACCGGGGAACAAAGCGGCCTGTTAGCTTCTTTCACCAACCGGACCCTGAGCAGTCACGGCATCGTGCTGGTAACCGAAGGTTCGGGCTATTTTTCTCTTGACGGTAAGAGTTTCGAGGTCCGCGCTCCCGCGATCATGTGGCTTTTTCCGGGGGTGAGCCATGGATACGGGCCTGGGCCTGCGGGGTGGAAGGAACACTGGCTGCTGTTCATAGGCCCCATGGCCAGGGCCATGGACGAACTTGGATGCTTCAGCCGCAACCGTCCTCTGGTTCAGCTCGATGATGACCAGGAGGTTGATTTGGAGGAAGCACTTGGACTTTTCCCAGCTCTGCGTGCGGCCCTTGGAAGCGGCGGCCCGCAAGGGGATTTGGAGGCCGCCGTGCTCTGCCAACGGGTGCTGGTGGCCGCAGGCAAGCACCGACCGAAGGGCTTCGATGAATCAGAGGGAGGAGCCGAACATCTTCTCTCGGAGCTTCGCGAAACGGCCCACTTGCCTCTCACCATGTCTCAGCTGGCGGCTTCTCTAGAGGTCTCCATCCCCGAACTCCGGGATGCCGTTCAGGCCGCTACCGGAGAGGGCCAAAAGAGCTGGTGATCCAGCATCGGATGTCACGCGCCCAATCACTGTTGTCGGACACTAACCTGCCTGTCCAGCGCATCGCTAAACTCAGCGGCTACGACGACCCCGCATACTTCAGCCGATTGTTCACCAAGAAGACCGGCTTCTCTCCGAGCCAATTCCGGCGGGAGCACCACCGCCCTGAGCTGCCGCGATGATATGACCTGCGCCTGGCTGGCGAAACCAATGCCGGCTTGGAATGTCTGAAAATGTTCGAATCATGGATTTCGCAGTTCTTGGCTGAAACCCTGAGGAAGTGCACGGGACGGATCCGGAACGTCCTCAAAAAGCACCAAAGCCACCCCCACGGGACACTCAATGAGGAGATCTTCCATGTCCACCTTTGCCATCAATCGCCGTCAATTGCTGCAAACCGGGGGCGTTGGCGGGCTCGCCGTAGCGCTGTCAGCAATGACCTCCGGGCCAGCCCACGCCGCCCGCCCGCTCAACACTTCGGCGCCGGTGATTACCGACCTGGGACCCGCCGTCGTCCAGTTTTCCCTGATGAGTTCCTTGCTGGTGGGCGACACCGTGTACATAGGTTCGCGCAATCTGAATCCTGTGCGGGTCATAGGGTTCCATCTGCCTACCGGCAAAGTTTCCTCCCGCACCGATCTCGGTTCCGGTTACAGCATCCAGGCGCTGGCCGCTGACGCCACCGGCCGCTACCTCTATGCGGGAGTGCTGCGCGATGGCGTGGACGGGAAACCGAACCTTTACCGCTGGGATCTGAGCACACCCAACGCCCCGGCAGTGGGAGTGGGCGAAACCGGGGACCGCGATATCAGGGCGTTGGCAGTTGCTCCCGATGGCAAGATCTACGCAGCCGGTGGGGGCCAAACCACCAACGCCCCTTCGCTGTGGGAATACGATCCCGCCACTAACGCCATGACCAGCTGGGGCGTGCCGGATCCCGGAGCAACCATCGCCCAGGCCGTGGCAGCCACTGCCAGCCACGTGTACTTCGGCACCGGCAGCACCTTGGGCGGCGGCAACGGCTCCAGTCCGGCACGCTTGTTTGCTTTCGATCGCACAACCAAAACGTCCACCAGCATCCTTCCCGCCGAGGTAGCCACCGGCGTCTCGGTGACATCGCTCAGCGTCCTGAACGGCCAGCTCGGAGTGGGCGTCAAAGGCCCCGGGAAGTCCGCGCTGATCACCTTGGCAGATCACAGCAAGTACGCGATCATCGCCAAGACCGGCGTGATGTTCCGGCAGTTGGGCAACGAGGTGTTCTTCGTCAAGGAGCCGGGCGTCTGGTCCTACAACATGGTCACCAAGAGGATCACCCAGATCCTCACGGAAGATGTTGGTGCCATGTGGGGGTTGGACGTCTACGGAGGCAAGGCAATCACTGTGTCTTCCTACGACGTCATTGAGGTTGACCCCGTGGCGAAGACCGCTGTCAAGCATGATCTGACAGAAGCTGGAGCGCCGGGCGGACCACAGTCGTGCATGGGCCTGGCAGCAGGGGCGGGGGATGTTTATGTGGGCGGCACCGGGACCATAGCGCGTCACCAGTTGGCCACGAATCAGGTTTCCTACCTCCGGGCTACCGGAGAGGCCAAGGATGCCGTAATCGTGGGCGGAATTCTCTACACGGGCCAGTACAACTCACGGGGAATCTACGCCTACGACCCCAACGCCGGGCAGCTCCCCTATCAAGTGGCTGCGCTCCCGGCCGGACAGAACCGTCCCTTGGATGTCTGCTGGGAAGCCGTCAACGGGCTCGTCATTGCCGGTGCCCAGAACGATACAGGCGGCGGTGGCTGCTTCGCCGCGTACAACCCGGTGACCATGCAGGTGATCTCCAAGGTCAATCCCATCGATAATTTGCAGATGGTCCGGGCTGTGGCCACTAAGGACGGTGTCGCCTACCTCGGCGGTGACAACATCTATGCCACCGGACCGCGAAGCACGGTTGTTGCCTGGGATCCCGTAGCCAACCAGGAGTTGTGGCGCCTGGATCCGGGACAGCCGCAAGGCATCGCCGCGATGGCCATCCACGGCAAGTTCCTCTACGGCATGTCCCGCAAAGCTGCCGGCCTGTTCGTCATCGATCTGGACAACCGCCAGGTGGTTCACCGCGGCGACCTCAGCAACGTGTGCACCGACTTCGGCGCCCTGCAAGTGAGCCGCGGGATCGTGTACGGCGCCTCCGACACCACCGTCTTCCGCATTGACCCCATCACCTTCGCGGTGTCCGTTGTTGTGGCAAACATCAACGGCGGCTGGTACAGCGGACCCCACATCACCGCAGACGAGGACGGCCTCCTCTACACACTGCGGGGACCGAACCTCGTGCGGATTGACGATCAGCAGGCGATGCAGACCATGCGGCGATAAGCCCCCTCTAACCCAAGCAAAGGAAACCCATGGCAGAAGTCATGATCGTCCGCGCTCAAGCCGAGGATGGCAGGAACTCAATGAAGTAGTTTTCCAAGCTGCCACGGGTCCGCAGAGCCCGCTCTTGCAGTTGGCCGGCCCGGCCAACATGATCTACATGCTCATTGCCGTCGTCGCTCTCATCGTGGTGCGGGGTCACGCACAGCGCACCCCTCTCGCGGTGCCCGCGGGTCTCTGGACCAGGCAAAGCAGAAGCGTTCGACGGCGGGTGCGGACCGCCGTCGAACGCTTCTCTTTGTAGCCGCGCAGGTCGTCCCTTAGCAGGGGTTAGTCAAATGCTCCCCCGGTCCGCCTTCCCCATCATTGATGTCAAGTGCCAGGAGTTGACGCAGCAGTCTATGGGATTCCTCAGTTTCCTTGCGAGGTAAGGAGTCGGGAATCCAGCAACCCTGCCGCCAATGCCGGAGCGAGGCCGGGCGCCAACGGAAGCCGCGGAACTACAAGGCAGTGCCACAGGTGATAAATATCAGCCTTGCCGGACCAGACAGTGGACGCGAGGTTGCCGTGTTCATCAAGCTCCTGCTTCCAAGAACCGTGCTCGTAATCAATGAACCAATCCCGGGCGTGGTCCCAAATGCGCTCGTACCACTGCGCATATTGTTCGTCTCCCGTGGCCATGTACAGAGCGGCCGCGCCACCGATTGCTTCCACCGGCACCCAGCGAATGCGCGAGGTCACAACAGGCTTGCCATCCCAATCCACGGAGTACACGAATCCACGGTGGCCATCGGGCTCCCATGCGTCGCGGATAGCGGCGTCGAAAAGGCCCTTCGCGTCTTCCAACAGCCAGTCAGGAACGTCCATGCTCCGAGCCTCCAAGCCAGCGCGGAGGTGCAAAAGGAGCCGGGCCCACTCCACCCAGTGGCCGGGCGTTCCCCCGTAGGCGCGGAACTGGCTGGCACGGTCATCGGTGTTGTACTCCGGGATCGGGTTCCAGTCAGGGTCGAAGTGCTCAAAGACCCGGTAATTGTTGTTGCGTGCAAATTTGTGGATCAGCACTTCTGCAATGTGGAGGGCCCGCTCAATCCAACGGTTTTCGCCGGTCACGTCGGCAACGATGAGGTAGGCCTCAACGGAATGCATGCTGGCATTGCCGCCGCGGTATGCCTCAGTTTCCGTGAATTCCCGGTTCCACGAGTCGAAGCACATGTTGGCTTCGTGGTCCCAAAACTTCGAGTCGGCTACGTGCAATGCCTCGCGCAGCAACTCGTGGGCGCCAGGCCGCTTGGCCGCTACAGCACTTGCGGCCGCCAGGAGCACGAACGAATGCTGGTACCCGGACTTTGTGTCATTCACGGGCCCGTTGTCGTCAACTTCCGCGTACCAGCCACCGAACTCGTCGTCACGGAAGACTCCGTTCAGTGCGGCAATGCCATGGTCCACCATGGACGCAGCCCCCGGGCGCCCCATCAAAGCCGCAACAGCAAAACTATGGACCATGCGGGCCGTGATCCAGAGATGGGTCGGCTTGTCGGCCATGACCTTCCCGTAGTTGTCCAGCCAGCCAAAGCCCGTGGGCACCTTGGAACCGGAGGCGAAATTGATGAGCCGGTCTGTTTCTGTTTCGAGCCAACGTGCGTGAGCGGCGCTGTTCAACCACGTCATGTGCATCTCCTCATTAAGTTTGCGGCCACCAGAGGTAGGGCCTGTTCCTATGCTAATCCTTGGTGAGTGAATTCCACCAGATAAAGTTTGTTTTCAAACACTTGTTTGGTAAAGCGATGCCCCAACCAACGTTTAATGGCATGCAGAGACCGCGGGTGCTGTCAGTGATCAGCGAGCGTCCGGAAGACCGCTCCGCTGCAAACGGGACAGGGTGTCAGTCAGCGACGATCAGACGGACATTGGAAGCCGATAATGCGGCAGCTACTTCACGCGGCGGCGGCGCGTCGGTGACAAGAATGTCCACAGCATCAAAGGACGCCAACCGAGCGAGCGCATACCGGAGCATTTTCTGATGGGTGGCAACCACCACAACTTGCTCCGCCGAGCCCATCAGGGCCAACTTGGTTGCCCTTTCCACATCACGTTCAATGTAGAAGCCTTCGTCATGGATCCCGCTTACCCCAATGAAAGCCGTCTTTGCTCGAAGGCCTTGAACGGCGTTGACAGTCATTGGCCCGTTGAACGCCTGGCTATCCAACAGCAGTTCACCGCCAAGGCAAATGGTCCGCGCAGACGTCAGCTGCAGGCACCGTTGTATGGCAGGAGCGGAATGGGTAATGATGGTGCCCATGAAACCGGCTGGAAGCTCCTGGGCAATCTGGTAGGTAGTGGTTCCGGCATCCAGAATAATGGCATCCCGCTCGGAAACCAGGTCAACGCAAGCCTTCGCAACCCGCTGTTTCGCGTCGGCGTCTTCCCGGACGCGTGCCGCGAAATCAGCATTTTGGCCGTGGCCTTCAATGGCGCTGACCCCGCCATGAACCACCTTTACCAGCCCCAGCTTGGATAATGCACGCGTATCGCGGCGGACCGTCATGTCCGACACGTCAAAAGTGCCTGCAAGGTCTGCGGTGGAAAGGAACCCCCGCCTGCCGAGCTCATCCAGAATGGTCTGCTGACGCGGTGTCAGCGCTGCCTCTTCCCGTGCGATACTCATGGCTTCCCCTTTCCTGACACCCCCTGGCCCATTATCGGCATGGAAAGTGTTGTAATTCCAACACAATCTTACTTACTTCTGCGCAAACACTTGCGTAGCCGCCAACTCAATGGGCCGGCCTTCCACGATGGAGCGCTCCGCAGCCAGACCCATGCGCACTGACTGGAGGCCATCGGCGACAGTTACGTCCACGGGCCCCTCGCCCAGAATGGCCTTCCGGTAGCCCAGGTGCTCGTAGTAGGTGGAACCGTGATGCGCCCCGGCAGCCAAGACGGCCTCATCCACGGGAACCTCGTGCTTCTCTGGACCAAGCGGCGAACGAGAGCTGAACTCCACCGTCGCCTCGGTCTCGTCTCCCTCAATCCAGTGATTAGCTGCCACGGGGATCAGCGTTTCAATCTTTGCCGCGTCTCCCACAATGGAGATTCGTTCCTGGAACTTGGACCCTTCGGCGAACATGGACAGCTCCAGCATGGCGCGTCGGCCACCCGCGAAGTCAACGATCACGTAGGCGTTGTCCACCATGTCCGATACCCGGCCGTCATAGACCTCATCCAAGTGGTTGACATCGTGACCCCCACTGGCGAAGACGCGCGTGGGTTCGTCCTGCAGAATAAGGCGCATCAAATCAAAGAAGTGGCAGCACTTTTCCACCAAGGTCCCGCCTGTGCGCTCAGCAAACCGGTTCCAAGCATCCACCTTGTGAAGGAACGGAAAGCGGTGCTCAACAATGGAAAGCATGCGGATATTGCCCAGCTTGCCGCTATGTGCGGCTTGGATGACTTCCTGAACCGGCGGCATATAGCGGTACTCCATCGCCACCCATACGGGCGCCGGGTAGCCGGCGGCCAGGCGCTCAAGCTCATCGGCCTGCTCTGCGCTGGTACACACCGGCTTTTCCACCAGGACGGGCAAGTTGGTGCCGCTGGCAAAGATGTCCTTAAGGATGCCCAAATGTGTGTCGTTGGGGCTGGCGATCACCAAGGCGTCAACAAGCCCCGAATTCAGCAGATCCTGATGCGAGGAGTAGGTCTGGACTTCGTATCCGATTTCACGTGAGGTCTCTTCAAGAGAGGAAGGAGCGGGGTCAGAGACCGCAGTGATCCGGCTTCCCGGAATGAGCGCGAGGTTCCGGACATGTTCGCGGGCCATGTGGCCGGCACCGATGAGGCCATAGCGAATGGTTTGAACCGTTTCTCCAGAAGGCAATGACATGAACTGCTCCGTTTCTCAGCGTTGAGTGAAGGGGATCGACGTTGCATCCCGAACATCACTATACCGAATGTGTTGTTTTTCACACATAGCGTGTGTATATTTTTTCACTACCAGCCCAACTACAACGAGGTGGAACGTGCTCCAACCGTCATCCGGAACCCTGCTCTTCGTCGGGTGTGCCACTTTGGACTCCATCGCCCTGGTCCAGGATTACCCTGCCGCCGATAGCCGGACCGTAGCAGAGGACTTTGCTACGGCGGGCGGCGGACCTGCAGCCACGGCGGCTGTCGCGGCAGCACGAGCCGGCGCCAAAGTCGCCTTTGCCGGCGTCCTCGGCGTGGACGAGGAGGGCGACCGGATCATCACGGGACTCGAATCCGAAGGCGTGGACACCTCTGCTGTCATCCGTGACCCCCAAGTCAACACAGGTGCGAGCGTCATTGTTGTCAGCAAGGCTACCGAGAGCCGGGCGATTCTTACCCGGCCTGTACCGCCGGTCCACTTTCCTGCAGGCGCCCGCTTCCATGAACTCCTGCGCACTGCCGCCTGGGTCCACGTAGATCACTTGGGTTGGAACGCCATAGCAAATTCAACCGGGCTAAGGATCAGCGTGGACGCCGGAAATCCGATCCCTTCTTTCAGCCCACAAGGCGTTGAGCTGTACGTGCCCACCATCGAACGCCTGCAGGCCGAGTATGGCAATGAACTTACTCCTGAAGACCTCGTGCAAAAAGCGATAGACGACGGCGCTTCCGCCGTGGTTGCCACCGCAGGCTCAGAAGGCGCCTGGGGACTTGAAAAGGGCGGCATCCCCTTCCACATCCCCGCAACGCCTGCCCACATCGTCTCCACGCTCGGCGCCGGTGACGTCTACCACGGCGCCATCCTTGCAGCCGTGGCAGCAGGACTTCCCCTTGCAGAAGCTGCATCGTTCGCCGGCCGCACAGCCTCGGCGTCCTGCGCAGGTTTGGATGGGCGTTCCATGATCCCCCGCAAAACCATTTCCTCTGTACTTACCGCTAATCCCACTCTCTAGCTGAAAGAAGCAGCCAATGAGCACCACCGATCTTTCCTCCCTCCAGCGCCCCTCCGGTGCGTTCGCCATGCTCGCCGTTGACCAACGCGAAGCCATGAGAAACATGTTCGCCGAACACACAGACCAACCCGTCACGGACGAGGACCTCCGAGACTTCAAACTCGCAGCTACCCGCATCCTTACTCCTTATGCATCCGGGGTCCTCATTGATCGCCAGTTCGCTCTGGATGCGGCGATCGAGGCCAAGGTAGTGGCTGACGGCTGCGGACTCATCGCTTCAGCCGACCATTTCGAGTCTGCCCACGGCGAGCTCGTGGGCGAAGTGACCATAGACAAACTAGTTGATCCCAAGAAGTACGCAGCCTTGGGCGTCACGGCCCTCAAGCTGCTGGTTCTGTACCGTCCGGACGAGGCAGCCGAAGGGCGCGTAGCGATGGTCCGCGAATTCGTGGAAAGCTGCAAATCCGCCGGACTCATCAGCATCATCGAGCCTGTTTCCCGCAAGCCGCTGGCAGGAGGGGACTTCGACTGGAACGCCGGAATTCTGGCCGCTGCCAAGGAACTGGGCGATCTTGGAGCTGACCTCTACAAGGCAGAGGTCCCCTTCAAGGGCCAGGCCTCCGAAACAGAGGTCCGCTCTGCTTGCGCCGAACTCACCAAGGCCATCAACGGTCCATGGGTAGTGCTTTCTTCAGGCGTGCCGGAGGAGATCTTCCCGGACGCCGTCCGGTGGGCTTGTTTGGAGGGCGCCAGCGGGTTCCTGTCCGGACGCGCAGTTTGGGCGTCCTGCATCGGCTCCGATGATGTCACTGAATCCCTGTCCACAGACGCCGTCCGCCGTCTGCAGCGGCTCTGCGAAGTGGTGGACGAAGTGGTCGCTGCACAGCGAACCACCGCCTGATCCCTCGGGGCATCATGGGTGCCCCTCCCCGATTACCCCAATAACTAGGCACAGCAACACTCAACGAGGAGATTATTGTGAGTCAGATTTCACGCAGGCAGGCCATGGCTGTTCTCGGAGCTCTGGGTTTTGGCGCAACCGCCGCAGCATGCGCAGGACCGGGTGGTTCCACCGCTCCGGGCGGCGCCACGGGTCCGGCCGCTCCTGCCACCGGCGCTGTCACCGGGAGGGTTTCCTTTGCCCACTGGCGCGGCGAAGACAAGGCAGTGTTCGACGAACTCATCAAACGCTTCGCTGCAATTAACAACGGGGTGGACGTGGTTCAGGACATCTCCACGTCCAACGACTACAACGCCCAGGGCTTGCAAAAGGTCCGAGGCGCCGCCATCGGTGACGCATTTGCCACCTTCCGTGGGGCTCAGTTCAACAATTTCAGTGAAGCCGGGATTTACACGGAGCTGAAGAACAGCAAAGCAGTCGGGCATTACCAGAAGGGTCTGCTGACAGCAGGGCAGTCGGGCGACAGTCAACTGGGACTGCCGTATCAGGTGGTCTTCCCCATGCCCATGGCCAATACGGACCTCTTTGACAAAGCCGGTGCGGAACTGGCTCCAAAGGACTGGGACGCTTTCCTGGGCATGTGCGAGAAACTTGCCTCGTCCGGCGTCGTCCCCATCTCTTGGCCCGGCGGCGACGTGGGAAATGGCGGTCAGCTCTTTAACTGCATGATTGCCAACAATGCTCCCGTAGATGACATGTGCTCGCAGATCGAGCAGGGGAAGCTCAAGTGCACCGATGACTGGTTCATCAAGATGTTGAACCAGTACAAGGACTTGGTCCCCTACCTTCAGCCCAATGCCACCGGCACTGCGGTGGAGCCTGCACAGAACCTGTTCTCACAAGGCAAAGCCGCAATGCTGGCCACAGGGTCCTACCACATCGCGGCCGTCCGCAACCTGGGTGCGGCCTTCCCCATCGAACTGGTATTTCCCAACACCTCCACGGACGGCAACGCCAAGTTTGAGGGCGTCTACAATGCCACGTTCATCCTGGGCGTCAATTCCGCCAGCAAGAACCAGGCAGCCTCGGCAGCATGGATCGATTTCCTGTCCGAACCGGAGAACGCCGGATACTACGCCAATGAGACGGCACAGCATGTGTCCGTCAAGGACGTTGAGTACACCAATGCGGACCTCAAGCGTTTGAGTCCTTGGCTGGACAAGAAAACGGCACTGGCCGCCCGCTTCCAGTTCCAAAACCTGGACGTACGCAACGCCGTCGAAGCCAGCGCGACGGCGGTTATCTCTGGCTCCAGCCCCGAACAAGCAGCTGAAGCAGCCCAGAAGATTGTTGACGAACGGCTATGAGTACCCATACCGGAACGGCAGCCAAGCGAAAGGCGCAGAACAGCACGACTCCGGCCTCCGCGAAAAAGAGGCGTTCCCCTACCCGCGTGAACCCTGCGTTGTACCTGTTCCCGCTGCCGGCCGTTGCCATCATCGCCTTTTTCCTGGTGATGCCCACGCTGCAGGCTTTCCAGTACGCCGTGACGGACTGGAATGGATTCTCCGCAGCTTTCAACTACGTTGGCGTGGACAATTTTGTCCGGGCATTCACCAAGGATTCGTTGTTCACCAATGCCCTGACCAACAACTTGAAGTTCGTCTTGTTGGTAGTTATTGCACAAACCGTATTTTCGCTGCTGCTTGCGCTTCTACTGACAAAGAACTCCCGGGGAAACGTGGTGCTCCGTGCCTTGTTCTTCTTCCCCACCATTCTGTCCTCGGTATCCGTGGCTTTCATCTGGAAGTTCATCTACGATCCCAATTTCGGACTGGCAAACTCCGCACTGGGCGCCGTCGGTTTGGAGGGCCTTCAAGGCTCATACCTCGGCAACAATTCCCAAGCACTGTACTGGGTTGCAGTAACGCAAGTATGGTTCCACGCAGGCCAAATGATGGTGGTTTACATCGCCGGGCTGCAATCCATTCCGCGCGAACTGTATGAAGCTGCCGAGATGGACGGTGCCAACAAATGGCAGCAGTTCAAGTCCATCACCTGGCCGTTCGTTGCCCCTGCCACGTCAATTGTGGTGGCTTACACCACGGTCCAGTCTTTCAAGGCCTTTGACCTGATCCTGGGTATTGCGGGCAACCCGCCAAAGGGGTCACTGGACATTCTCTCCACCCGCATCTACAGCACCTTCGCCAACTCGGAGTTCGGATATGCCGCCGCTCAGTCAATCATCTTCATGGGGATGATCGCCTTGGTCACCTGGCTGCAGCGCCGGTTGCTCCGTCTGACCCCGAAGGGGGAATGACAGCATGCTCGCATCAATCAGCCACCGCGGAATCCTTGCCATCTACGCGGTCATCATCATCGTCCCCATCACCGTTGTCCTGTTCGGCAGCTTCAAGTCAACGCAGGAACTCTTCGAGGGTCCGTTCAGCCTTCCCCAGTCCCTGGCTCCGGATAACTTCGCGGAAGTCATTGGCGGCCAGGACCTTGGCTCGTCCTTCCTGAACAGCGTCATTGTTACCGGGATTTCCGTTCCCATAACTCTCTTCATTGCCAGCTTGGCTGGTTATGCCGTGGCCCGCCTGAGGGGCTTCGCGTCTTGGGCCATTTTCGGTTTCCTTGTCCTGGGAATGGCCATCCCGGCCCAGGCCAACATGGTGCCGCTGTATGTTCTGTTCGGCCGCATTGGCCTGCTGGACAACCTCACCGGACTCATCGTGGCCAACATCGTCTCCACGCTGCCCATTGCCGTGTTCATCCTTGGTGGCTTCATGCGTACGCTTCCCAGAGAACTCTACGAAGCATGTTCCATTGACGGCACCGGGCCATGGCGGACCTACGTTTCCATTGCACTCCCGCTCTCGGCGCCCTCAATTGCTGCTGCTGCCATCTTCCTGTTCGTCATCCACTGGAACGAGCTGCTGTACCCGCTCTTGTTCATCCAGTCCCCCGGAAACCGAACCCTTCCCTTGGCACTGCTGAGCTTCCAGGGTGAGTTCCAAACCAATTACCCGCTCTTGTTCGCCGGCGTCATCCTGGCATCACTGCCGGTTGTGGTGGCGTATGTCTTCCTGCAGCGCTACTTCGTCGCGGGCATTACTGCTGGCGCCAGCAAGGGGTAAGGAACCCTTCCGGCCGCACTGCACCTCTCTTCCAACGAAAGGCAACATAAAGTGAACCTGAAATCAGCGCAACACCTGATTAACGGAACCTGGCACTCTTCAGGAACATTCAAGGATGTGACGGACCCCGGAAACGGAAACACCGTTGGTGAGGTGGCGTGGGGTACCGCGGATGACGCGGGCAAGGCCGCTGATGCTGCGGCCGAAGCGTTCGGCAGTTGGTCCCGGACCACAGCCCGTGCCCGCGCCGACCTCCTCCATAACGCCGCAGAGCTCTTGTCCGCGCGCCGGGACGAACTGGCGCATACCCTGGCGTTGGAAGCCGGCAAAAGGCTGCCAGAAGCACAGGGTGAAGTGGACTTCTCCGTGGAATACTTCCGTTGGTTCGCCGAGGAAGTGCGCCGCGCCACCGGCACCGTCAGCCCTCCCGAATTAAGGGGCCGCAGGCACCTGAGCAGCCGCAAGCCAATCGGAGTTGCACTCAGCCTGACTCCATGGAACTTTCCGGTCTCCATCCAGGCCCGCAAACTCGCCGCCATGCTCGCCGCAGGCTGCACGGTAGTGGGTCGCGTTTCGGAAAAGGCGCCACTAGCGGCGACGGGCCTGTTCGAGGTCCTGCACGATGCCGGGTTCCCCGCCGGCGTCGTAAATCTAGTGCATGGTCCTTCACGGGAAATCACCGGCGCCCTGCTCAAGCACCCCGCAGTCCGCGCCGTGAGCTTCACGGGATCCACTGGAGTGGGTCGCCAGATCATGGCCTCCGCGTCCGAACGTGTAGTGCGGCCGTTGCTGGAACTTGGCGGTAACGCACCGTTCATCGTCTTTGAGGATGCCGATCTTGACGCCGCCGTTGAGGGGGCAGTACTCGGAAGGCTCCGCAACACAGGCCAGTCCTGCGTCGCTGCCAACCGATTCCTGGTCCAAGACAGCATCGCAGAGGAATTCGGCCGGAAACTTGCTGCAAAATTTGATGCCCTGACCATTGGACATGGTGTTCCTGACGGCGACGCCCACGTGCCTGATCTTGGTCCGGTGATTGACGCCGAGCGCGTAGCTGCCGTTCAGGCCCTCATAGACGATGCTCTTGGCCGCGGAGCCCGCCGCCTCACTGAACGCACTCAAGTTCCTGAAAAAGGCTCCTTCATGGCGCCGACGCTTCTTACAGATGTTCCCGACGACGCACCCTTGGTGAGTGAGGAAGTCTTCGGTCCCGCGGCAGGCATAGTGACGTTTTCCACTGAAGAAGAAGCAATCAAGAAAGCAAATGCCACCGAGATGGGACTCGCCGCATACCTCTGGAGCAGCAGCCCCAAGCGTGGCTGGGACATCCCGGAGCAGCTGGAAGCAGGCATCGTTGGGGTCAACGATCCCCTCCCATCCGTGGCCTTCGCGCCCATGGGCGGCGCCAAGCAGTCCGGCCTGGGCCGGGAAGGATCGAGCCTCGGCCTCGAGGAGTTCGAGGAGGTCCAGTACGTGGCTTGGAAGCCCTAAATGCTGACTACCGGGCTCGTTCTGGGCGCAGTGGTCATGGGCGCCGGGATGCAACGCGTTACCGGCATGGGATTCGCGTTGGTGGCAGCCCCGTTCCTGGTGCTTCTCCTTGGCCCCGTAGAAGGGGTGGTGCTGGTCAACGTCTGTGGAGCCGTGACAGCCGGCGCCATCATCTTCCGTGTCAGGCGGGACATTGACTGGAAGAGATACATGGCGCTAGCTGCCTCTGCGCTTTTGGGGATTGTCCCCGCGGCATTCCTTGTCAGGTACCTTCCGCCGTCGGTCCTGGAGATTTCGATCGGCGTGACCCTTGCCGTGGGGCTGACCGTCCTGCTGGTGATGAAGTCAGCCGTCCTGCCCCAGCGTCGTCGCTATCTTTTCACCGCCGGGGGCCTCAGCGGCTTGATGAACACTGCCGCGGGAGTAGGGGGTCCGGCCGTGAGCATTTACTCCATGGCCACCCGCTGGCAGCACAAGTCGTTCGCGGCCACAATGCAGCCTTACTTTTTCACCATCGGCGCTTTCTCCCTTATTTCCAAAGCAATAACCGCGCCAACTTCGTTTCCGGTCCTGCCGATGACGATGTGGCTGGCCGTCGCCGCTGCCTGTTTGGTCGGGCTCGTCCTGGGTGACCTCGCTTCCAAGCGGGTTTCCACCAGGGCCGCGCAGATTCTCCTGATTATCCTGGCCTATCTCGGAGCAGCAGCCACCATCGTTCGCGGTGTGCTGGACGCCGTTGGCTGACCGCCCCTCCAACGCATCTTTAGATCCCACCACCATTGAAAGGACTGCCATGTCCCCCACTTCATCAAAGATCGATTCAGCTGAAGCACGTACCCTGCGGGTTTCTGCAACGAAGGGTGAACCAGTCGCTGTGACGATTGATGCCTCCGATCCAGTGGCCGTTCGGCTTGAAATTGACAACAACTGTGGCTGCGCCGAAAACCCTGTCAGAGTCGGCTCATATACCGATACGGACTTCGGCGGACGCTGAGAGGATTAGCATTCATCCACATGATAGTGTTGCATTTCCAACACAAGCCGTTCGCTTCCAACCATTGAGGCGTGCCCGCAAGGAGAACAATGGATCTTTCCTCATCATTCAAGGCCTATGACGTCCGCGGCTTGGTAGGTGTTTCCCTCACCGATGACGCTGCAGAAGCCATCGGGGCGGCATTCGTGGATGTTCTGGGCCTTGCGGGGAAGACGGTGTTCTGCGGCGGAGACATGCGCCCGTCGTCGAAGGGGTTCGTTTCCGCGTTTTCGCAGGGTGCTGCCGCCCGGGGTGCCAACGTCCATGACCTCGGGCTCATAGCCACCGACGAGCTCTATTTTGCTTGCGGCGCCATGAACGCGGCTGGTGCCATCTTCACAGCCAGCCATAACCCGGCCCAGTACAACGGAATCAAGATGGCCAAGGCCGGCGCCGTCCCCATCTCTTCAGACTCAGGACTTTTCGATATCCGGGACCTTGCCCAGCGGTATCTGGACCACGGGTATCCCAAGGCTGAATCGGCGGGGACCATTGCATCGCTCGACGTCCTTGGCGACTACGCACTCAAGCTGCGTTCGCTTGTGGACCTGTCCGGCGTGCGGCCACTGAAGGTCGTCGTCGATGCTGGAAACGGCATGGCCGGCCTGACAGTTCCCGCAGTGTTGGGCAGCCAGATCCTGGCGGCTTTGCCCCTGACTATCGTCCCGTTGTATTTCGAGCTGGACGGCACCTTCCCCAACCACCCGGCCAACCCCTTGGAGCCGGAGAATCTTCGGGACCTGCAAGCAGCAGTGGTTGCCCACGGCGCTGACCTTGGGTTGGCATTCGACGGCGACGCTGACCGCTGCTTTGTTGTGGACGAAACCGGGCAACCAGTCACACCGTCGGCCATTACCTCCTTGATCGCCGTGCGCGAGATTTCACGGGTCCAAGAAGTCGGCCAGAGCAATCCAGTGGTGATCCACAATTTGATCACGTCCCGGTCAGTGCCCGAGTTCGTTGAAGCTGCAGGCGGCCGGCCAGTCCGTACGCGTGTAGGCCACTCGTTCATCAAGGCCCGAATGGCTGAAGAGGACGCCGTCTTTGGCGGGGAGCATTCGGCCCACTACTACTTCCGCGACTTCTACAACGCGGACACCGGGATGCTGGCGGCCATGCACGTACTTGCTGCCCTGGGCGAGCAATCAGAGAGCCTCTCCACGCTTGTGCGGCAATACGAGCCGTACTCGGCCAGCGGCGAAATCAACTCAACCGTGGCGGATGTTTCCCAAGCCATTTCGGACGTGCGCGGAACCTACCAACAAACGCAGGGTGTCCGCATTGAAGACCTTGACGGGCTGAGCGTGATCGACGAGTCAGGCGAATGGTGGTTCAACCTCAGGGCCTCAAATACGGAGGAACTGCTCAGGCTCAACGTCGAAGCCAAGGATGAGCAACTCATGGGCCGCATGCGGGATGCCGTTCTGGACCTGATCCGGAACTAACTCAAAACAGAAGCGTCCGACGGCGGGTGCGTACCCGCCGTCGAACGCTTCTGTTCTCTACTGGTCCTGCCAGCCGGCTGGCGGCGGGGCGTCCAGGAATGTGGTCACAACATCCAGCACAAGATTGGTCCTTGCCAGGCCGAAGAAGTGTGTGGTGCCAGGGAATACAGCGAGCTGCGAGGCGGGTACGCCCTCAAAATCGCCGTTAACGTCACCGCCGCGCAGCTGGAGGAACCGCACCGCGTGCTCCAGTTTGACCATGTCGGAATCCCCCACCGTGATCAAGGTAGGGGCCTGGATACCGCGGATCTCGTCATCCGACCACCCCTTTGACCCGGTGTCGTAGCCGCCGAGCTTGGTCAGGAGTCCTTGCAGGTGCTCGTAATCCGGGTGCGGCGAGACGGCCATGTACCGCTGCTCCATGGGAGTGCCCACGATCATCTCCACTGTCATTTCGGTGACAGCTTCAGCGTTTCCACCGCGATCGCCGTCGGGGTTGAACGACACCGACGACACGATGAGCTTCCGGATGAGCTGGGGGTGCTTGATCGCCAGATACAGTGCAACGGCCCCGCCGACGCTGAAACCAAAGACATCAACCTCGCCGACGTCCAGGTGCTCCAGAAGGCCAACGACATCCGATGCAAAGTCAGCGGTGTTCAATGGGCGGTCGATGTCGTTGGTTCTGCCGTGGCCCTGGAAGTCCGTGGCGATCACCCGACGCTCCGCTGACAAGGCCGGGATGAGCGCGCCGAACTGCTGCTCAATGTCGAACAGCCCGCCGTGCAGGAGCAGCAAGGGCGTACCACCGGAGCCGTGCACTTCGTAGTACATCTGTAGTCCGTTGACCTCTGCATAACCGGCTTCCGGGTCCGGGGTCTGATAGTTCATTCGTTGCCCTTCCACGTTGTAAGGATCGCTGGCCGTTGCGCGTCATCCTAGTCCCGCGGCGGTGATGGTGGCAGGGTCGCGCGGTGAAGGCAATGCGACTAATTTACAAGCGTCTCCTGGGAGGCGCTCGGCTGTTCCTCGTCAGGATCTGCCCATTCGAGGGCAGCCACAAGGTGGCTTTCGTTGGGTAGGGCTTGCTGTTCGGAGGCCGGGAGCTTGTCGTATGTATAGGCGGCGACTGCCATGGGTGAGGTTGACCGCCCGAGGCTGTACCTGACGCTGCGGTCGTTCTTGGTACCGCAGATCAGGATGCCAATCGTTTCATTGTGATGTTCGCGGCGAAGCATGTCATCCACAAGGGCAACGTAGAAGTTCAGTTTGCCGGCATACTCGGGCTGGAACTTTCCCGTCTTCAGCTCGATAACCACATACCGGTTCTGGTCCATATGGAAGAACAGCATGTCGATGTAGAAGTCGTCGCCGTCGACATCGAAGTGGACCTGACGGCCAACGAACGAGAATCCCGGCCCAAGTTCCCTCAGAGTTTCGGCGATCCGGCTGGTAAGGGCCAGCTCCAGGTCTCGTTCGGCGACTTCCCCCGACAAGCCAAGAAATTCGAAATTGTAAGGGTCCTTGGCGACCTGCTGGGTCAGCTCGGAATCTTGTCCAACAAGCCGTTGGACAAAGTTCGATGGTGCCGCACCTGTCCTTTCCAGCGTCCGGTTCATGATCATGTTCAGGAGGACGTTGCGAGACCAGCCGTGTTCAGCTGCGGCAGCCGCGTACCAATCCCGATCCAACTGGTTGTCCAGTTTGTCTAAGAGCACTGTGATGTGACCCCACGGCAATTGTCCAACAGCTTGTTGGACAATTGGATCCGTCCAGGCCGTTGCGAATCCCCGCATATAAAAGAGGTTCCCTCAGCCAGCCGCCCCGTACATCTGCCTCAGAGCAAACCCCTACTCCTCGTCCTCCCCCGTCACCGTGGACTCGCGGATGATCAGCTTCGGGGCCAGGCTTACGCGCCGCAGTGCTGGAGACACCGTCGAGCCGGTCTTCCCTCCCAGCCGTTCCATACACATGGCGACGGCGGCATGCCCCACATCGCGCTTGGGCGGGGCGATGGAGGTCAGGGGCACCGGGGCGAGGTCCGCAACTTCGTCGTCATAAGCCACGATCGCCAAATCCTCCGGTACGTCCAGGCCCGCTTCCTCGGCGAGGTTGATCAGGGTGATGGCTTCTTCGTCAGGTAGAACCAGGGCCGCGTGCGTTTCTGTGCGCCGGCAGTCTTTCAGGAATTTCGCGAACTCTTTTTGGTTGTTGCCGGCTCCCACCACTGACCGGACGTATTCCATGATGGGCGCGTCTGTTTCGAGGCCGAGCTTGGCCACCATGCGCTCATGGCTTTCACGGAGCCAGGGTGCTGTGGGGCTGGTGGCGATGGCCAGTCCTATCCTGCGGTGGCCCAGGGATGCGAGGTGCTCAATGGCAAGCTCGGCTCCATAGCTGTGATCGGACATCACGGATTCGAACACCCGGCTTGACCGTTCCACCAGCACCACCGGGATCCTCAGCCCGGACAGCAATTCGAAAGTGGGCGAACCAGGTTCAAGGGACCCCGCGGTTGCCAACAGTATTCCGTCCACGGAGTTGGCCACCATGCGTTGGAGCTGCCGGTGCTCATCCTCGGTGGAGTAGTTGCTGACGCCCAGGATCAGCCGCGCGTTCAGTTCCCTGGCAGCTGCTTCCGCGCCCCGGATTACCTCCGGAAAGTAGTAACCCGTGGTGGGGACAATGAGCCCCAGGGTGGCCAGCGGTTGGCGGGATCTTCTGTGGACGGTGTCCCCGGAGCGTTCGGACGGCACTGGGACAGCCCCGCCATGCACGCGGCGCAAAAGCCCTTGGGCAGCAAGCTGTGTCAGGTCCCGCCGGATGGTCATGGTGGACAGACCGGTCTTCTCCGCGAACCCATTGACCGTAAGGGTTCCCCGCATGTCAAGCTCGCGCAGAATCTTCTCGTGGCGTTCGCTGCTAAGCATGCCCACCCCCTCCGCAAGTCCTGATGTTCAAATAAGCATAGGTGACCGTATGCACGTGCGTTGCGAGGCCTGCTTTGCGCGTTAAATACTCGCCAGAGAGCGCAAAGCGGGCCCCGCAACGCCGGGCACCTACCGCCGTGGGTGGTCGTTGATCCGCACTACATTGCGGCCGCGCATGGTGTACAGGTAGCCGTTTTCATCATTGGTGATGTGCGAGCCGCTGTACCAGCCACCGTTGATGTCTGCCACCACCGTGGCAAGCTCGAACGTCTTGGGATCAAAGCGGAAGACGTCCGTGTCCGAGACACCGTATACGGCACCACGGTTGGTGACCAAGGCCGCGAAACCCGTGCAGACAGAGCTGATGTCTGCTTGGTGCACCATCACACGCCGAGACAGGTCAATGACAAACAAGCGCCCGGTCCGGACGATCCCGTAAAGGTACTTTCCTTGCACCGCGAGGGCGGAGATACCTGCGCCCAGACCCGGATCGAGGCGCCACAGTTCCTTGCCCGTCACAGGGTTCATCGCCACAACTGTGCCGGGTCCCTCAGTACCCGGCCGTCCACCGCCAAGGTAAGCGACGCCGTCGTGCGCTGTTACTGCCCGCACCAACTGCACCTTATCCATGGGGTTGAGGAAGAATCCGGACTTGCCCGTGGCGGGGTCATAGGTCCAGAGTGAACCGCCGCCCTCAGTGTCGGCCTGCGCGCACACCAGGACGAGCTTGTTGACCTCGTCCCAGTGGACGTCCAGGGGCCGGTTCTGTTCGGAGGGGAACTTTGCCACCTGGCTGATGGGCTGTCCGCTGCGGGAATCGTAGCTCCAGATGCCCTGGGAGCTGTACTGGCCCGTGTACAAAACCTGGTCCACCACCACAGCGTCCTTCGCTTCGCCCGGGACTGTCATGTTGGTGACCTGCCCATCCTTCAGCGACCGCCGCGAGATGACACCGTTGCCGCCCACGTAAACCAGGCCGCCTCCGGCTGCCAACCCCATGGCTTCCTGCGCGTCCGACGGCGCCCCGGCCTCGCCCAGGTCCGTGGTTTTGCACGTCCCGGAGACGGGATCGATTTCGGCCACGAATCCGAACGCGGAGGTGACCAACAGCTTGCCGTTCAACGCATCAACGCCCCAGATTTCACCAAGGAACGGCCCTTGGTACGGCACTGATGAGACTTTGTTGCCGGTCAGCGAGTACGCCAGGAGCCCGGCCTCGTTGGCGAAATAGACCTTGTCCCCGATCGCCGCAAAGTTCTTGGCGGTCTTCCCAACAGATGCAGCCACGGCATAGGAGGAAGGATTGGCAACGCTCACGGCGGCAATCTTTGAGGTGGAGGTGGAAGCGGCAGAGCTCACTAGGACCTTGTCCCCAACGATCGCCAGATCCCTGATACTCGGGTCCGCAACCATCTCCGCCGGTGTGACGTTGGTGAAGGTCTTGGCTGCATGGTTGTAGGCGTACAGGCACGCCCGGCTGGCACTGCCTCCGCCGCCCAGCGTGCTGCCGGCGCCGAAGAAGATGGTGGAGTCCGTGGCAGCGACGGCGCGGGCCAGGGTGGCCCCGGCGTCCGGAACGCCCAAATTGGAAACCGCCCCCGTGGCGGGGTCGTATTCCCACAATGCCGGCGCTGTCCCGCTGCCGCCGCCCACGGCGTAGAGGCGGCCGTTGGGAGCCACGCTCATGTCGCGAACGTCGCGGTCACCGATCCGGCCCGCCGGTGTGGCCTTGGCGCTCAGGTTGGACAGGTCCCAGCGGAATAGGTTTGGTTTGGGGCCGGTGGCGTTCTGCAGCACGCCCGCGTACAGGTAATGGCCAGAGGCGTCGGCAGCCAACGTCTGAATGGCGTAGCCGTTTTCCAGCTCGGTCACGCCGGTCACTTTGCCGCTGGGAACGTGGAACGCCACCACACGGACGGGATCCAGGTTCCGCGAACCGATGTAAAGCGTCTCACCCACCAGCAGCCCGCTCATGAGGGAGAACTGTACGACGCCGGGGCCCAGATCCAGGACTTCGGTGGCCTTGGGTTTGGTGCCCGGCACAGTAGACGCCGACGCCGGGTGGCCGGCTGCGAGACCGAAGGCGGCTGCCAGTGATGCCGCTCCACCGACCTGAAGGACTGCGCGCCTGCTGATGTTCGATATTCCCATGGGAAGGCCTGCTTTTCAGTAGTGGGGATCGCTTGGTGTCCAAAATTCATAGCAGCGAAGATCCGGAGAGGTCCAGCATTTCTGTTCGTTCAAACACAATTCCTCCTGAATGAAAGCCCTAAAGACGGACGGTGCGGCCGATGAGCCTCGGTTTGATGTTTGAAAATGTTTGAAATCTTGTAGATGTTCGAAGCATCGCGGTTACATGGACCCATCACATGTGGCCCCAACCACACCAACCTTCTTCGCATCGCAAGTCTTCAAAGGAGAACACCATGAAGCGTCGTCACCTCTTCGCCGGAGTAGCTGGCCTGGCCGCCAGCACTCTGTTGCTGGCCGCCTGCGGCACCGGCCCCAACCCCGCAGCAGCACCCACACCCACGGAAGACCCGTCAGGTTCCATCACGTTTTGGTCCTCGCTGGCCGGAATGGACAAGGTGGCTGAAGCGTTCAACGCCAGCCAGGACAAGATCAAGGTCAGCTTCGAAACCATCCCCAACGGCGCCAACGGTGGTTACGCCAAGCTCTCTACCGCCATCACAGCAGGCAACGGCCCGGATGTCGCCACGATCGAATACCCGCAGTTGCCCCAGTTCGTCAGCAACAGCCAGGTCATTCCGCTCGATGGCCTGATCAACAAGGCCGAAACTGTGGACAAGCTGACGGACGAGACCAAGGCATTGGTTCAGTTCGGTGAGAAGACCTACGCACTCCCCTACGACGCAGCCCCCATGCTCATGTGGTACCGCAAAGACATGCTGGCCAAGGCCGGCGTCGAGGTCCCCAAAACCTGGGACGAGTTCGAAGAGGCGGGCAAGAAACTGAAGGCCGCAGCGCCTGACTCCTACCTGGCCAGCTTCAACCCCAATGAGGTAGCGGCGAGCGCCGGGCTGGCCTGGCAGGCGGGTGCCAAGTGGTTCGGCACCGAGGGTGACAGTTGGAAGGTGGGCGTCAATGACGAAGCTACCCAAAAGGTTGCCTCTTACTGGCAGAAGCTGATTGACCAGAAGATCGTCAAGGTCAGCCAGGCCTACAGCGATGAGTGGAGCCTGGACCTGGCCAACAGCAACGTTGTTGGTGTGCTGGGCGCTAACTGGAGTGCCACCGGCATCCAGAAGCGGACGGAAGCCAGCGGCCAGAAGGGCCAGTGGATTGCAGCCGAACTGCCCACGTGGGGTGATGAGTCCGGTGCCTTCTATGGCGGATCCAGCTTCAACGTGACCAAGAGCAGCAAGAACCCGGCCGCTGCGGCCAAGTTCGTAGAGTTCCTGACCACCAGCCAGGAAGCCATCAAGGCCCGCGGCAATACCGGGTCCGCTTTCCTTGCCTTCCCGGGACTGACACCGGTTGCCCAGCAGGCTTATGACGCCAGCTACTTCGGCAACGACATTTACGAGGTCTTCAACAAGGCTTACGGCACCATCACCCCGGGCTGGCAGTGGGGACCCAACTGGGACATCACCAACACAGCTTTGAAGGATGCCTACGGCAAGCTGACCACCGGCGGAACCATCCATGACGCCGTCGATACCGCCCAGGACGCCACGGTGGCCAGCCTGAAGCAGGCCGGCCTGTCCGTCAAAGAGTAGTAGGAGAATCCCATGGCCACCCAGGCCCTCACCACCACAGTGCGCCGCCGAGGCCGCGCCCTGGCGGGAACCGGCGGACGGACTGCCGCGCTGTTCCTGGTCCCCTTCTTCGCGGTGTTCGCGATCGCCATGATCGCACCGGTGATCTACTCCCTGGTGCTGAGTTTCCACTCCCAGCAGAAGTCGGGTCTGGGCTTCGGGGAAGCCAAAACCGTATTCGTTGGGCTTGAGAACTATGTGCAGGTGTTCCAGTCCGAAACGTTCATGGAAGGCATCGCCCGCTTGGGGTTGTACTGCCTGATCTATATTCCCTGCATGGTGGGTGGCGCTGTGGTCTTTGCGCTTCTCTTGGATGCATCGGTGGCCAAGGCACGCAAACTGTTCCAACTCCTGGTGTTCCTGCCGCACGCAGTTCCCGGCGTCATTGCGGCGCTTATCTGGGCCTACTTGTACACACCCGGCATCAGCCCGCTGGTCCAGGCCCTCCAAGGTGGCGGCATCCAGATCAACTTTCTGGATGCCCACATGGTCCTTCCGTCCATTGTGAACATCGGCGTGTGGGAGTGGACCGGCTACAACGTCATTATCCTGTTCACCGCGTTGCAGGCTGTTCCCCGGGAAATCCTGGAAGCCGCCAGAGTGGACGGTGCGGGCGAAATCCGGGCCGCGGTGAGCATCAAGTTCCCCCTGATCCTCCCGGCGCTGAGCGTCATCATGCTCTTCACCATCATCGGGACGCTGCAGCTGTTTACAGAGCCGTCCATTATTTCCAAGGCCACAGCCTCAGTGACCAGTACCTGGGTTCCTAATTTGTGGGCCTATGACGCGGCCTTTATCCGCCACAATCTCAATCAGGCGGCGGCCGCCTCCGTGATCATCGCCGGGCTGGCAGCAGTTCTGTCCCTGACCGTCACCCGCCTCAGCTCCAGGATGAACAAATCATGAGCACCCGCACTCTTTCGAGCTCCCGCAGCAAAGACCCTTCGGAGCAGGCTCCCCGCCGCACCGGATCCCGTCCCAACCGCGGCAACTCCGGCAGCAGTTCAAAACGCAGCAGTTCCAAGCGCAGCGGTTCCAAACGCAGCGGCGGACTGGCCAGCAAGTTCACCGTCAACGGCCTGCTCATCATCGGCTCCGCCTACATGGTGGTCCCGGTCCTGTGGCTGGTCTTCGCTTCCACCAAGAACGCAGCTGACCTTTACGGCACCAGCGCCTACGCGTTGGGCAACTTCTCCTTGTTTGAGAACATCGCAGCGGTGGCCAACCAGGACGGCGGCCTTTTCTTCCGCTGGTTGGGCAACTCCGTGATGTACGCCGGAGTAGGCGCCGTCCTGGGCAGCCTGATTTCGGTAATGGCAGGCTATGCGTTTGATAAGTTCCAGTTCCGCTGGAAGGACTCGCTCTTCGGCTTCGTTTTGGTGGGCGTCCTGATCCCCAACACAGCCACGGTTCTGCCCATGTACCTTTTGGCCTCCCTGGTGGGCATGACCAACACCATTTGGGCCGTCCTCATCCCCGTGCTGTGCAATCCGTTCGGCGTGTACTTGGCCCGTGTCTACTCCGCGAGCTACGTCCCGGCAGAAACACTCGAGGCCGCACGCATGGACGGCGCCGGCCCCATCCGATCCTTCTTCTCCTTGGGCCTGCCCATGATGATGCCCGGCTACATCACCATCGCCCTGTTCCAATTTGTAGGTGTGTGGAACAACTTCATGCTCCCGCTGGTCATGCTGCAGGACCAGCAGCTGCTTCCCGTCAGCGTCGGTATCTCCATCTGGCAGGGGTACTCGGTACCGCAACCCGAGTTCACACCCATGGTCATCACAGGCTCATTGCTCTCCATCCTTCCGCTGCTGGTGGCGTTCATCATGCTGCAGCGCTTCTGGAAGTCCGGCCTCACCGCAGGGAGCGTCAAGTGACCACCACTGAACTGAACGTCGCACTGGCCATGGGTCCCGGCGTCGTGTCCCGGGTCTTTCCCGGTGGCCGCCTGAAAACTCTGTCCCCTGGATTGCGGCTGCTCAGCCCGGAGCCCATGGAAGATTTCACCTCGCCTCGTTCGCTGGAACTTCTCGCCCGGACGGACATCCTCATTACAGGCTGGAGCTGCCCAAGGCTCGACGCCGCCGCACTGGCAGCAGCACCTCGGCTGACCCACGTCCTCCACGCCGGCGGCACGGTGAAGCACCACGTCAGCGAAGAATGCTGGGAAAGGGGCATCGAAATCAGCACGGCCGCGGATGCCAACTCCATCCCCGTGGCCGAATACACGGTGGCCATGATCCTGCTGGCCAACAAACGAGTCCTCCAGATCGCCAGGAAGCTGCATTCGGAGAAAAGCGAAATCGAGCCGGATCAGGTGTTCCCGGACATGGGTAACTTCGGCAAACGCGTGGGGATCATCGGAGCGTCCAGGATCGGAAAGCATGTCATCCGGCTCTTGAAGCCTTACGACGTTCAGGTAGTGGTGGCCGACCCCTTCCTGGACGATGCCGCGGCAGCAGACCTCGGCGTCGAACGTGTTTCCTTGGAGGAGCTCGTCAGCAGTTCCGACGTGGTCAGCCTCCACGCGCCGTCGCTGCCCTCCACCCGCAACCTGATCCACCAAGGACTGGTGGGAGCGTTCAAACCGGGAGCCACGTTCATCAACACCGCACGCGGCGAGCTGGTGGACCAGGACGCGCTGCTCCGGCGGATTGAGCAAGGCGACCTTTACGCTGTCCTGGACGTCACTACCCCCTGGGTACTTCCGCCGGATTCGGGCTTCTACACCCACCCCCACGTGCTGCTCACGCCGCACTTGGCGGGGTCGCTTGGGAGGGAACTGGAGCGCATGGCCGTCAGCACCATCGAGGAAGCACACCGCCTGTCCCGCGGCGAACCGCTCCGCCACAGGCTTCACGCGAAGGACCTCGCCTTTACGGCCTAACTGGCACGCCCCAAGACACCGACGACGGCGACATTACGGCCCGCGGCTGGCATACTCAGTCCCATCCACCCATCCTTGGACGGACCAACAACGGGGGCATGAGTGCCAAACGACAAAGACCATTCCGTGGCAACCGTCCGTTTAGCGGGGTCTTGGGCCCAGGGACTCAGCACAGCCGAGGTAGCCGAGCGAGTGGCTGCCGGGCAAACCAACGCTTTCGTCCAGGACACCAGCCGCAGTGTGTGGAGCATCGTCCGTGCCAATGTGCTCACACTGTTTAACGGCATCATCCTGGCCTGCTTCATTGTTCTGTTCGCGATCGGCCGCTGGCAGGATGCGCTGTTCGGCTTCAGTGCTGTTGCCAATGCGGTGATCGGCAGCGTCCAGGAGTACCGGGCAAAGCGGGCGTTGGATCGCTTGGCCCTTCTGAACGCGCCGCACGCCCGGGTGATGAGGGACGGTTCCGAGGCAGAAATCGCACTGGATGACGTTGTTTTGGACGACACCCTGATCCTGAGGGCCGGCGACCAGGTGCCCGCAGACGGGGTAGTGACCAGCTCGCGGGGACTCCAAGTGGATGAGTCCATGCTGACCGGCGAATCGGATGCCGTGGAAAAGGAAGACGGGGACCGGGTGTTGTCCGGCTCTGTTGTCGTGGCAGGTGAAGGCTCCGCGGTAGTGGACCGGGTGGGTGCGGATTCCTTCGCCAACTCCCTCGCTGCCGAAGCCAAACGATTCTCGCTGGTGGCCTCTAACTCCGCTCCTCGATTGACCGCGTCCTGAAATGGGTGACTTGGTTCGTTGGTCCTGTGGCACTGCTGGTTTTGAACGCACAGATGATTGCCCAGGGCGGGTGGGCCGAAGCCTCGGCGAGTGGAGCGTGGCGTGACGCAGCGACCGCGACCATTGCCGCCGTCGTCGCCATGGTTCCCCTGGGCCTGGTCTTGATGACCAGCATTACGTTCGCCGTCGGTGCAGTGAAGCTGGCCCGGCAACAAGTCCTGGTGCAGGAGCTTCCGGCAGTTGAAGGGCTGGCTCGCGTGGACATCATCTGCTTGGACAAGACCGGAACGCTCACCCAGGGCGACATTGTTTTCGACGCCGCGCACCCCCTCACCTCACGTCCCGGTTGGGAGTCCGTGCTTTCCTGGTACGGGGTGCAGAAGGATGCCAACGCAACAGCCCGCAGCCTCGCCGGGCACTTCAACGAGCCGGCTGGCCTCCCCATTGACCGGGTGCCCTTCTCCTCCGCCCGCAAATGGAGCGCGGTGGTTTTCGACGACGGAATGTGGATCCTGGGCGGACCCGAAATGGTGTTCCCAGCCCGCGAATCCACCGATCCCGTGCAGAAGCAGCTTGCCACCCGGGCCGTCGAGCTTGCAGCCACCGGAAAACGCACGCTGGTCCTTGCCCATGGCACACCCACCCAAGATGAAACTGTTCCAGCGGATGCTGTCCCCGTGGTCCTCCTGACGTTCAAGGAGAACATCCGTCCTGACGCTGCCGAGACACTGACCTATTTCGCAGCACAGGATGTGGATGTTCGGATTATTTCCGGCGACAACCCTCAAACGGTCGCCGCAATAGCCCGCGAAGTTGGGCTGGATGCGCCTCACGGCTTTGATGCCCGCGAATTGCCCACGGATGACCACGAACTCATGGAAGTCATCAACAACAACGTGGTTTTCGGCCGCGTGACACCTGACCAGAAGAAGCGGATCGTCGTGGCGTTGAAGGCTGCGGGCCGCACAGTGGCCATGACCGGCGACGGCGTGAACGATGCCTTGGCCATCAAGGAAGCGGACATCGGCGTGGCCATGAATTCAGGTGCTGCCGCTACCAAAGCCGTAGCCCGCCTGGTGCTCCTGGACGGCAAGTTCTCCCACTTGCCCAGCGTGGTTGCCGAGGGGCGTCAGGTCATAGCCAACATCGAGCGCGTGTCCATGTTGTTCCTCACCAAGACGGCCTACGCCACCTTCCTTGCCATAGCGTTCGGCATCCTCCTGCTGCCTTTCCCGTTCCTTCCCCGGCAGCTCTCGGTGACTGACGGTTTGACCATCGGCATTCCCGCGTTCTTCCTGGCCTTGCTGCCGAACGCCCAACGCTACGTCCCCGGTTTCCTGCGACGTTCACTAACGTTTGCCGTGCCGGCCGGTGTCTCCGTGACGTTGGGGCTGGCCACTTACGCCCGCCTTGCCGCAAACCTGCAGATCCCGGAAGCCGAAATCCGGACCGGATCCACCCTCATCCTGACGATCATCGGCATCTGGATCCTGGTGGTGCTTTCGCGTCCGGTCACCCGGTTCAAGGGCCTTGTCATCGGGGCGATGATGATCGGGCTCATCCTTGTCTATTCAGTACCGATTGCCCGTGACTTCCTCCAGTTCACCGACCCTACGCTGCCCACGGCACTACTGGTCCTGGGGACCTCCGCGGCCTGCATTGCCCTGATCGAGATCGTCCGCTTCGTTCACCGCCGCGTGGCCTACAGGGACGCCCAAGAGGCGCTGCGTCACCGCGTCTCGAAATAGCGGCGGCCACGTCCAATCCACAACGGGACCAGCACCGCCACCGTTGCGACGGACTGGGAAATCACAGCCGACCAATCATTGTCTCCGGCAATGATGAGGTCCAGCACGGCAAAGGCCAAGCCCAGCAGCATCACCGCCGTTGCACCGCGACGGGCCGCCTCACTTCCCCGTGCCACGCCGGAGGCCAGTCCAATGACCAGCAGGCCGAACAGAATCATGCCCGCGCCGAGCAACGTGATGGGCAGGGCAATGCCACCGGACTGGGCCTCCGGTGTGTACCGAAGGAAAATCGTCAGGATCCCGAGAAGGATCTGGGCGATGCCGCCGATGTACATCAGCACCACCGAAAATGTCACCACTCCGGGCCGCTTACGGCTCTCCCCCGTCGTCATGAACTGAGCATAGACGAGCCCTCATCGGGGCAGGCACCGCCCCGGGAAGAAGTAACACCACTTGTCACACAATTAACCACTCATTCACACCACCCTTGAATGCAGTCAACCCGTGTTCCCTAATGTCAGGTGAATGGAAAACATCTCCCGCAGGACCCTCATCTCAGCCGGCCTCGGGGCCGGTCTCGTCGCCGCCGTGGCCGCTCCCGGCGCCGGTCCCGCGGCCGCGGTTTCAACAGCGGACGACGCCGGTCTCCGCACCGATCCGTTCACCCTCGGCATCGCGTCCGGCGAACCTTGGCCGGACGGCTTCGTTATCTGGACCAGGCTGGCTGTAAATCCCGTGGCCGAGGACGGCTTGGGCAGCATGCCCTCACGCAACGTCGCCGTCGCTTGGGAAGTCGCAGAAGACCCTGCAATGCGCCGGGTGGTAGCCCGCGGCGTCGAACATGCACGGATCGAAACCGCCCACTCGGTGCACGTCGAACTCAAGGGTCTCCGGCCGGGCCGGGAGTACTTCTACCGTTTCCGTACCGGGAAGCACCTGAGCGAAGTGGGACGAACACTGACCAGCCCGGCGCCCGGTGAAATCCCCGCTGCGCTGGCCATGGCCTTCGCCAGCTGCGCCCAGTACGAGCACGGCTACTTCACTGCCTACAAGCGCCTCGCCGAGGACCACCCGGACCTGGTGCTCCACTTGGGCGACTACCTCTACGAATACAAAAAGGACAGCTACGTGATCGGCGGCGGCAACCCGCGCGATCACGAGGGTCCCGAGACCGTGAGCCTCGCGGGCTACCGCCAACGGCACGCCCAGTACAAGTCCGACGCCGATCTCCAGGCCGCGCACGCAATCGCACCTTGGCTGGTGGTGTGGGATGACCACGAGGTGGACAACAACTGGGCGGACGAAATCCCCGAGAACAGCGATGCAGCCCAGTTCAATGACACCACCGGGCGTTTCCGCCAGCGCCGCTCGGCAGCGTTCCAGGCTTACTACGAGAACATGCCGCTGCGGGCGTCCTCGGTCCCTGCCGGTTTCGACATGAAGATCTACCGCACCATCCAGTGGGGCCAGCTGGCCAACTTCCACATGATGGACACGCGCCAATACAGGGACGATCAGCTCGCGGGTGACGGCTGGCGGAAGAACGTGGCCGGGCGCCTGGACGAAAACCGCACCATCACCGGCGCCGAGCAGGAGAAATGGCTGCTGGACGGCTTCAGGAACTCCACCCAGCGGTGGGACATTCTGGGCCAGCAGGTCTTCTTCGCCGAACGGGACCGGGACAAGGCACCGGACATCGACGACGTCTCCATGGATGGCTGGGATGGCTACGCCGCCTCCCGCCGTCGCATCACCCAAGGCTGGGTGGACGCCAAGGTGCGCAACGCCGTCGTACTTACCGGCGACGTTCACCGCCACTGGGCCACCGAGCTCAAGGTGGACTACAAGGATCCGGCGGCAGCGGTGGTCGGCTCGGAACTGGTGTGCTCGTCCATTACGTCCACGGGCAACGGCACCGGATCCACTACCGATCCCACCATGGCCTGGAACCCGCACCTGAAGTTCTACAACGACAGCCGCGGCTACGTGAACACCCGCATCACGAAGGATGCCATGACCGCGGACTTCCGCGTGTTGGACTACGTCACTACGCCCGGTGCTCCGGTCAGTACCAAGAAGTCCTTCACCATCACCGACGGCGTCCCCGGCCTCGCCTGAGTTTTTGTACAGATAATGCCCTTCTGAGGCCGCCTTACGGGCATTATCTGTACAAAAACCCGATCGTGCGCCGTGCGCTACAGGCATCTGCGGGAGTAGCCTAGTTCCAGTTGATGTAGTGGATCTCTGTCCGGCTGGGGTTCTGCCGTGGGCCAAGTGCGTTCGTCGCTGTCCGACCTTCTGGGGGTACTTTCCGCCGCCGTCGCCCCTCAGCATGTCAGGTTCGACGACGGGTCCCCCACTGCCGTCGTCCCTCCACCCGACGCTCCGGTCACTGTCCGGGCCGTCACGCTCAACCGCATGGGAAGGTCACGCGGAGACGGACCAGTCCTGGACCTCGAACTGAGGGTCGCGGTGGAATGCCACGGCCCCGAGCAACTGGACAACATGGAGCAACTGCTGTTGGCCGTGGAACTGCACAGCCAGTATTCAGTAGTGTCCAAAGGCGAATTCCGGCCGGAGGAATACTCCGGGGCCATCCAGCAAGGATTGGGTTTCCTGGTCCGCATCCCCGTGTCCCTCCGCTTCGAGGAACCCTCCGATCTTCCATCCCAACCTGTCGCCGGCAATCCAGGTGCCGGGCGCCGGGTCCGGGGACGTGTGGTGGATGCACACAACAAAGGCATTCCTGACGCGTATATCCATGCCCATTCATCGGCTACGGCTGCCGTGAGTGACGCGACCGGACACTTCGAGGTCCTGGCATCGGCTGACGAACTTCAACACTTCGCCGTTGCGGTGGACGGCACTGAGCGGGAAGTGTCCGCCAGCACCAAGAGGCTTCCCTTGGTCATTCGCTGGGTCTGATTGCGGAACCATTTGCCCGCCGGGGCCGGTGCCATGAAAAGATCAACCATGCGTCCGATGCAGCACTCCAGCAAACTTCAGAATGTCCGCTACGAACTCCGTGGGCCAATCCTCCAGGCGGCCAAGGCCATGGAGGCCGAGGGGCACCGCATCCTCAAGATGAACCTTGGGGACACGGCACCGTTTGGGCTGGAGGCACCCGAGTCTGTTGTGGTGGACATGATCCATCACCTTCGCGGCGCGCAGGGCTACAGCGATTCCAAGGGCATCTTCTCCGCCCGCACTGCCATCTCGCAGTACTACCAAACGCGCGGGCTGATGAGCATCGGCGTCGAGGACGTCTTCATTGGCAACGGCGTCAGCGAGCTCATTTCCATGACCCTTCAGGCTTTCATGGAGAACGGCGACGAAATCCTGATCCCGGCACCGGACTACCCCTTGTGGACCGCAGCCGTGACGCTAACCGGCGGCAACCCCGTTCATTACCTCTGCGATGAGGACGAGAACTGGTGGCCGGACATGTCCGACGTCGAAGCCAAGATCACCCCACGCACCAAGGGCATCGTGATCATCAACCCGAACAACCCCACCGGTGCCGTCTACCCCCGGCACATCCTGGAACAGTTCGCAGCCCTTGCCAGGAAGCATGACCTCGTCCTGTTCTCGGATGAGATCTACGAGAAGATCCGCTATGTCGATGCCCCTCACATCCACACAGCCTCGGTGGCCGAGGACGTGTGTGTCCTGACATTCAGCGGCTTGTCCAAGGCTTACCGCATGCCCGGATACCGGGCGGGCTGGGTTGCCGTCACGGGACCCCGGACCGTAACCGCCGCCTACCGGGAGTCGTTGGAACTGCTGGCCTCCTTGCGGTTGTGCGCCAATGTGCCCGCGCAACATGCAATTCAGACCTGCCTGGGCGGGTACCAAAGTATCGAAGCCCTCATACGTCCAGGCGGCCGGCTCCGCGACCAGCGGGATCTGGCGTGGAAACTCCTCACCGCGATTCCGGGCGTAAGCTGCGTTCCCGCGGCCGGCGCCATGTACCTTTTCCCCAAGTTGGATCCGGAGATCTACCCGATTGAGAGCGACGAGAAGTTCGTCCTCCAACTCCTGCAGGAGCAGAAGATCCTGGTCTCCCACGGAACGGCATTCAATTGGCCCACGCCGGATCACTTCCGGTTCGTAATCCTGCCGGCCGTGGAGGACATTGAGGAAGCAGTGCGCCGCATCGGCCATTTCCTGGCCGCGTACCGGAACCGCCCCGTGGACGCCCCCAACTAGGCGCAGTTTGGAGCTCTTACAGTGCCCTGAACCCGGACAAACTGACGCGGGTCTCGCTGGAGGATTAGCTCAGGCGGTCCTTCCAGCCCATCTTTGGCTGAGCTGGAAGGCCATTACCCTTGGCTTCCGGGCTTCCCTTGTTCAAAGTTGGGCCATTTCGATCCCCGGCCGACGCCGAAGACGAGCCACCAGCGTCGCAGCGAGTAACGCCGTCGTGATTTCCAGTCCGATCACCAGCAAGAGCCCGGCGGACGAAGCAACAGCGTTCGACGCCGGTCCCCCGCCATGCGCGTGTCCGGAACCGCCCGCTCCCAACAGCAAGACGGCGTGAAGCCCCACCATGGCCAGGGCAGAAAACATTACTTGGTGGAGTGCACCCACGCGGCTGTGGCGCCAGATATGGACTGTGCAAGGGACGCACACTGCTGCCAAGCCAATCATGAGGACACCTAGCCAAAGCTGGTGGTGTCCGAAGGCTGCAAGCCACAGCTGGACCAGGCAGGAGACAGCCGTGAGAGCCGCGCAAATCCGGGGGTGCAGGACAGGCCCTGAGGCCCGGACCTGTCCTGCCGTTGTTGTCATGGTGAGTATCCCGGACGGGGCTAGTGGCAGTGCCCGGCAGGCTCGCCGTGTTCGTCGCCTTGGACGGACGAGGCAGGGCTGTGGCAGCTGGAACCCGACGCACTGGCCGGGACGTCCAACACCGGGCTCCGGTCGAAGAAGCCCTCCGGGCGGAGCTTGAAGCCAACGGTGTCCACCGGCATGATGGGCCAGTCCTCAACACGCGGGAAGTGCGTGAGGCCGAAGGTGTGCCACACCACGATGTCCTGCCCATCGATGTCGCGGTCCTGGGCGATGTATGCCGGCAACCCGGCGCCGCCGGAGTGCTGGTTTACGAAGTCGCCCGTGGGGTAGCGTTCCTCCTCCGAGTACCGGGTGACCCAGACATCCTTGGTGGCGAAGGCCGCGCGTTTGGCGATGGACGAGCCGGGGTCGGCCAGCAACGTGGGCTGGTTTTCGGCGTGAAGTTTATAGCCGACCGGCTCACCCAGACGGTTGAGTGACTCAGGGTTGGAAATGATCCACGTCCTGCCGGCGCGGGCGTCGGCCTCCCGAACGGCCTCGGACTCTTTCCCCAGGACAGTGCGCTTGCGGGAGAACGCGTTGCCACGTTCATTGCCCTCGCCCATGGCCTGGCGGACCACGTCTTCTTCCTCCATGCGGTTGGTGAAACCGTCGATCGCCATGTCCAGCCGGGCGCTGAAGAGGTGCTGGTGGAAGGGGGCGCCAAGCCCGGGAGCGAGCTGGGAGATGTTGTCCGAGCCGCCCTCAGGGAAGGCACTGGTGAACACGATGCCGGTGGCTTTGGCCTCGAACTCGATGGTGCCGTCAAGGTAGAGGTACCAGTAGAAGCCGTAGTCGTAGTTGCCGATGGTGGTGAAGAAGGAGATCACCAGGCGGCGGTTGCGGCGGGTGTAGTTGATACCGGTCCAGAGGTCGGAGTGCTTGGAGAGGATGCCCCAGTCTTCCTCGTGCATGCAGATGCCGTTGCGGATCTCCCGGGGGTTGCCAAAGGCATCGCTGATGACGGGGCTGAGGTAGGTGATGTCGCCCAGGCAGTCGCAGCCAAGTTCAAGGGAATTGGCGTACTGGCCTACGAGGTATTCGCCAGTGTCGAAGTAGTTCTGCCAGGACCGGATGGGCGAGGGGTCGCCGTAGGGAACCACCATTTCGGCGATGGAGGCGCGGTTGATGATGGGGCGCTTCTTGTCGCCGTCGTTGAAGGACAGGTTGTGGAGGACAACTCCTTCGCGGACATCGAAGCCCACGTCCACGCTCCATTTTTCCCACTCCACGTGGTTGCCACCTGTGACGGTGAAGCTTGGTCCTTCAGGCTGGGTGATGCTGATGGGCTTTTGGGTTTCGCGGAGCGGACCGGTGAGTTCAGGGTCCGTGTAGTTTCCGTGCTCTGCCGGGATGGGCATCACGCCGAGGTCGATCACCTGGGTAACTTCCTTGTTGACCACATCCACGTAGGCCACCAAACCGTCCACGGGGTGCGCCCACGCGCTGTCTTCCGGGAAGTCCTGGACGAACGCAAGGCCGCGCAGGATGCGGCGACCCTTCTCGTCGTCGTATTCGAAGACCCCGGCGGACAGTGGGGCTACGCGGACCTTTTCCACGTCCAGATCCCTGGCTGCGAGCGCCGCGAGCCAACGTTCATCGGTTGCAAGGAGCGTCTCGACTACCTCAAATTCTTCTTCCAGCACAGGGAGTTCGCCGGAGACCTTGGTATCCAGCTCGATGGCTGTGAGGATCTCGCCGCTGGTCACGGAGACGAGGACATCGCGGGGAGCTCCGCCGGAGATGTCGTGGATGAAGACGCGGAATCGGCGGTCCTGCTGTGATTGGCCGCGGGAGGGATCCACCAACCCCAGGTAAGCGATGCGCTTCTGGGCGCCAAGGTGGCCGGCGGCCTGCAGGATCTCCTGCACCTGGGAGATCTCGCCACTTGTTGCCAAGGCGTACTGTGCTTCCTTGGTTGATGTCTCAGTTGCTGTGGGCGTCATGGCTGCCTCTTGTCCGGGACCTGTGATCGGTCGCGATTTATTTTCTATAGGTGTAGAGAATAACCAAAACGTAAGATGGGTCACAAGACCTGTCCGCCATTTATTTTTTCGGGAGCCCCTTCAGTGCCAAAGATTGTTGACCACGATCAACGACGCCTCGAACTGGTGGACGCAACCTGGCGCATCATCGCGCGTTTAGGCATGGAAGGCGCCACCATGCGGGAAATCGCTGAGGAAGCAGGCTTCGCCAACGGCGCCCTGAAACCTTACTTCCCCACGAAGGACCTGCTTTTGACGTCAGCGTTCGGGCACGTCTTCAACCGGACGAACCAGCGCATCGCCACGATGACGGAGGGGCTATCCGGCGTCGCGGCCCTCCGCGCATTCTGCGCCGAAGTCCTGCCACTGGATGAGGAGCGCGTCAACGAAGCCCGGATTGTCATCCCGTTCTGGCAAAAGGCCCTGAACGACGCCCACATGGCGGCCCTCCACAGTGAGTCCATGAACCAGTGGCACACCACCATCACGGCGCACACGGCAGCAGCCCGGGCGGCAGGCGAGATCAAAGCGCCCATTGGGGACGCCGCCGTCGCCGACCACCTGCTCAACATGATGCTCGGTGCGCAGGTCGTTGTGGCGTTGTCCCCCGCCGAGCATTTCTCGCAGGACCTCGCCGGGCAGTTGGATAACTACCTGACACTGCTGGTGCCCTAGATGTGATTTCACATTAGTAGCGTTTTCGATATGATTATGAAATTCCAACGCCGATTACATATTCCTAGTGGCTTCGATATGATTATGTAATGTCAATGAGTATCCCCGAGCTGGCGAAGCGACTCAGCGTCAACGAGAGTCGAGTACGGCAGCTCGTCCATTCCGGACGTATTCGCGGCCAACGGATCGGTGGACGCTGGATCGTTGAGGAAGCTGACGCCGCCCAGTACCAGCCTGGTAGGCCCGCTGGCAGGCCGCTGTCCGAACGCAGCGCCTGGCAGCTAATGTCCTGCTTCTGGGAAGACGGCAGGGGTCATTCGCTCCTCGAGGACTTCGAACCCTCTCCGGTCGAGAAACATCGCCTGAACGAGCGCATCAGTTTGCTGCAAAAGTCCCAGGACCTGCTAAAACTCCTCGCATGGCTGCCCAATCGCGCCGAAAAATTCGAGTTCTCGTGCAGCCCGGCCGACATCGCCGAGCTTCGGGAGGACAAACGAATCCACCTCTCCGGAGTCTCTCACCCGCGCTCCGGGCTTTTAGCCAATTCAGAGATCGAAGCTTACGTGCGACGCGCTGAACTCCGGAATGTTGTCAAAGACTGGTTCCTGGTTGATCCGCTGCCCGGCAGGAGGCCGAATGTAATCCTCCGTGCCGCGGAGAAAGTGCCCGACATACTTCCCCCTCTAGCGGTGGCGGCCGACTTGGCCGAACGGCCCGGTGTCCGTGAACAACAAGCCGCACGCGACATCCTCAGGAGCGTCCATGCCCATTGAACTCCCCGCAATGCTCACTGAACAGCAGGAAGCATGGGAGGCTGTCTTCGAAATCCACAGAGCAATGCCTCAGGGGTGGGTCCTGGTCGGCGGCCAAGCAGTCTTCCTGCACGCCGTAGAACGTGGTGCCCCACACGTGCGGCCCACCAAAGACGCCGACGTGGCGCTGGACATCCGAGCAAACCCAACCAGGCTTCACGATTTCACTGAACTCCTCGTGAAGCTGGGTTTTAATTCCGCTGGAGAATCCCCGGAGGGTTACCAGCATCGATGGCGGCGCGGCGAGGCTCTGATAGACGTCCTCATTCCGCGCCATCTGGGAGAACGCGCCGAAAAGCGACGCGGCGTTACCGGCGGGACAACAATTGCGGCCCCCGCCAGCCAACAAGCTCTCGACCGGTATGAGGCCGTCCAAGTTCAAGCAGGATCAGCGTCCGGCAGCGTCAACCGCCCCACGATCCTCGGCAGTCTTATTGGCAAAGCGGGAGCGCTGACCATCATCAACGACCCCCTTCGGCAGCGACACATTGATGATTTCCTCACCTTGGCCTCCGTCGTCCGCGCCTCCGACCTTCGTAACGTCACCTACAAGCGCGCTGAACGGGATCACTTGGCAAACATGCTTGGTCGCCTCGCCAATGAACCGAAACTCATGGAACAAGTGCCCGAAGGGGCCGAGGGTGTCGAACGCCTTCGAATCTCGTTGAACTAACGCGCTAGCTGGTGGCGCCGGACGCCACCACGCCAACACCCAGCCCGGCGATCACACCGCTGCTGACACGCTCGACGACGGTGCTCACCTTGGGTCGCTTGAGCCACCGCATCGCCTTGAATGCGACGACGGCGATCATCGAGAGATACGCGAAAGCGATGACAGCCACAACCACGCCCAGGATCAGGGACGTACCCATGGTGTCACCGCCGTGGGGGATGAACTGGGGGACCACGGCAAGGTAGAACAAGCCGACCTTGGGGTTAAGCAGCGTGGACAGCGCACCGGCCCCCAGCGCAGAGAGTCGGCTGTACGGGAGTGGCGCGTTCTCTGCCGCTCCGGCTCCGGCTGCTGCGGCGGCCTTGGCCGCTTTCCGGGACTTGATAAACGAGGAGACCCCCAAGTAAAGCAAGTACAGGCCGCCCGCGATCTTGACCCACCGGAACAGCTCCGCGGACTGCTCCAAAATGGCAGCCAAACCCACGCCCACCAGCGCCGCCCACAAGATCGCACCTGCCGCTGAGCCAGCCGCCGCAGCGATACCCGCACTGGGACGGTTCAGGGCGATGCGCAGGACCAGGAAAGTATCCGGGCCGGGCGTTACGGAGAGGACCAGGCAGAGGCCGGCGAAGGCTGCGAGGGAAGCAAGAGTCACAAGCTCGATTATCAGGCACGGGCCCCTGAACTGAAAGCGTTCGCTTCCCGTCAAGGGCTGTTCGTGCATAGACAAGGCCCTTCTGCGTGACGCCGACCACACTGGAAACATCGCCGCGCGCCTTACCGGCCGCCAAGACTTACAACCCGAGCGGAGTACCAATGGAGACTTACGACGCCCTGCTGGCCTCAATCACCCCGGCCCCCGGCCAGGACAGCCGCACCATCTCTGACCCGGCAACGGCCCAAGCTGTAGGCGAAGCCCCTGTGCACACTGTGGAGGACCTCGAGGCCGCCATTGCTGGTGCCACTGCAGCCCAGCCGTCATGGGCTGCCTTGGGTCACGACGCCAGGTCCGCTGCGCTCATGAAAGCCGCCGACGCCGTCGAACGCTCCGCTGAAGAGCTGGCCCAACTCCTCTCCCGCGAGCAGGGCAAACCGTTGAACGGCCCGAACGCGCGCTTCGAAGTTGGCGCGTGCGCCGCCTGGCTCCGGGCCACGGCTGCCACGGCGCTAGATCCGGAAACCGTTGTGGACGACGGCGAAACCCGCGCCGAACTCCACTACCGGCCCATCGGCGTCGTGGGTGCCATTGGACCTTGGAACTGGCCCATGATGATCACCGTGTGGCAGATCGCACCGGCCCTGCGCATGGGTAACGCCGTAGTGGTCAAGCCCTCCGAATTCACGCCGCTTTCCGTGCTGGCGCTGGTTTCGATCATCAACCAGGAACTGCCCGAAGGCCTGCTTTCCGTAGTCTCGGGCGGCCGCGACGTGGGCGCCCGGCTTGCTGAGCACCCTGCCATTGGCAAGGTCATGTTCACCGGCTCCACCGCTACGGGCAAAGCGATCATCCGCTCGTCGGCCGATACCGTCAAACGGCTCACCCTTGAACTCGGCGGCAACGACGCCGGCATTGTCCTGCCCGACTCCGATCCCAAGGCGATTGCTGAGGGATTGTTCTGGGGCGCGTTCATCAACACCGGCCAGACCTGCGCCGCCCTGAAGCGCCTGTACGTGCACGAGTCGCAGTACGAGGCTGTTTGTGCTGAGCTCACTGCTGTTGCTGCGGCCATGCCGATGGGAAACGGCCTTGATGAAAACAACGTGCTGGGTCCGCTGCAGAACCGGCAGCAATACGACATCGTTGCCGGACTTGTGGAGGCTGCGAAGGCTTCGGGTGGCCGCGTGCTGCTCGGCGGCAACCCCGATGCCTCCGCGCCCGGCAACTTCTACCCCACCACTTTGGTTGCCGACGTCGATAACGAGAACCCCTTGGTCGCAGAGGAACAGTTCGGACCAGCCCTGCCGATCATCAAGTACAGCACCGTTGACGAGGCCGTCGCCAAGGCGAACGCGCTCGACGTCGGCTTGGGCGCCTCAGTCTGGTCCTCCGACCTGGGTGCCGCACGCGAAGTCGCATCCCGCATCCAGGCAGGCACCGTGTGGATCAACAAGCACGGCGCCGTAGACCCCCGTGTTCCGTTCGGTGGTGCCAAGCAGTCGGGCTACGGCTTGGAGTTCGGCGCCGAGGGCCTCAAAGCCCTGGGCGTCCCGCAGGTCATCAACGGCTAACCCTCCCGGGGCCGTGCTTACCCAACTAAGTCGCAGCAAAGCGCGTTTTGAGCCTTCATAACGGCATGCGCTGCGACTCAGTTGGGTTTCCTGGGCGTACCGCTAGTGCTGTCGCGAGGATGATCACGCCGGACACGGCAATGACGACGACGGCCAGGGAGTGCTCATATCTGGCGACGACGGCTGCACCTACGGCCAATACTCCCGTCCCGGCAAGGAAGGGACGCCGGGCGCTGGCCGCCCAAGCGATGAGGGCGATCCCGAAGAACGGGCTGTACTGGAAGCCCATGGCGACGTCTGCGAAGAAGAAGCCGACCGCCGCGAAACAGAGCAGCCCGGCCGCGCTGGTCCGGTGAGCCATACGCCGGCAATGGAAGTAGACAGCGAGCGCGGACAATAGGCTTAATCCCTGTGATGCAACCGGCAAGGGCGCGGCGTCATACTTGCCGAAAGCACCTCCCAGCAGAACGGCCCATACGAGGGTGAACAGTCCAATGACTGTCCCTGCGAGCCTTACAACCCGCTGCTCGTTGACCTGCTGTGCGTTGTTCCGTTGGAACGCTGTTGCAGTCGCCATCGGCTGCCCCCAATCCTTACTGCGAACCTAGGGCCGGGGACATCTCTTTGTCCAGTAACAAGGTGGACGCGGTTGGGAGGCCGGCCGCTCTGCGTGTAACCATGAGCATCATGGCCCAGAAGATTGCGTACCAAGGTGAGCCCGGAGCCAATTCGGATCTCGCGTGCAAGGAAATGTTCCCCGAACTCGAAAGCGTTCCGTGTGCGAGCTTCGAGGATGCTTTTGAGCGGGTGTCCACCGGGGAAGTCGAGCTGGCCATGATCCCGATTGAGAACTCCATTGCCGGACGCGTAGCCGACATCCACGTGCTTCTCCCCCAGTCCAAACTCCAGATCGTCGGTGAGTTCTTCCTCCCGATTCACTTTGACCTCTTGGGCATTCCGGGCAGCACAATTGAAGGCGCTACCGAGGTCCACAGCCACATCCACGCTCTGGGACAGTGCCGCAGGATCATTCGTGAAGCCGGCCTCAAGCCCGTGGTTGCCGGTGACACTGCCGGGTCGGCGCGGGAGGTCCGGGACTGGAATGATCCCCGCAAGCTATCCCTTGCCCCGCCGCTCGCAGCCGGGCTGTACGGCCTCGACGTCCTGGCCTCGGGTGTCGAGGATGACCCCACCAACACGACTCGTTTTGTGGTCCTTGCCCGGGAGAGGGAACTTCCCACGAAGGAAGAGCTGCCCGGCTCCGCGATTACCAGTTTCGTGTTCCGTGTCCGCAACGTTCCCTCGGCGCTTTACAAGGCACTGGGCGGGTTTGCGACCAACGGCCTCAACATGACGCGGCTGGAGAGCTACATGGTGGGTGACGAGTTCGCGGCCACCATGTTCCTTTCCGACGTCGAAGGGCATCCTGAGGATGCCCGTCTCCGCCGGGCCTTGGAGGAACTGGAGTTCTTCACTACTGAGGTACGGGTCCTCGGAGTTTACGCCGCGGACGGTTACCGCGAACGGAATACGGTCAGAGCCTAAGCACGCTGTCGCCACCGCCACAGAGGTACCGCGGATGGCCCGGAAGATCCTCGGGCTGGGCTAGGCGGCAAGGCCATCGATGCTGGTGCGGTTCTTGGTGACCACGCGCCCTGTCCCGTGGAGCCGGACGATATTCGGGCGCCCGTCAAAAGCGCAGAACATCACCGTAATGCCGCCGTTCTCCCGCAAATGGGCTATCGTTTCGCTCCCGCTGCCGGTGACACTAAGCCAGGCAAAGGTATACGGTGAGCCAAGCGAAGGTGGCAAGCCGGCTTACATTGATGACCGTCAATATGAGGGCATAATAGGAACATGACCGCACCATCCACACTCGAGCCTGCCACGGGGCAGGACTGCTGTGCCCCTACAGGCCCGACAACCCTCGGTGCCGAGGACGCCAAGCGGAAGGCCGTGGTCTTCAAGGCCCTGGGCGACCCCAACCGGCTGCGGCTTCTTTCCATGGTCAAGGCCGAAGCTTCGGGCGAAGCCTGCGTCTGCGACCTCACTGAGCCACTGGGCCTCGGCCAGCCGACGGTTTCGCACCATTTGAAGATCCTGGTGGATGCAGGCTTGCTTCATCGGCAGAAGCGCGGCACGTGGGCTTACTACTCCCTCGTTCCGGGCGCGTTGGATGACGTTTCCGGCATCCTGGCCACGCTGTGACGGCCACGCTGTGACGGCAACCCTGAGGGCAATGGAGCCTGGCGACTGGCCCTCCGTCAGGGAGATTTTTCAGGAAGGCATCGACACCGGCTTCGCCACGTTCGAGTCGTCCGCGCCCGACTGGGACTCTTTCAATAACTCCAAATTGGCTGAGCACCGATTCGTGGCAGTCGACAGCCGGGGCGTAATCCTCGGCTGGACCGCAGTATCACCTGTCTCCAGTCGCGCCGCCTATGCGGGTGTAGTCGAGCATTCCATTTATGTGGCGGGCCCCGCCCGCGGCCAAGGCGTTGGGAAACTGCTTCTGCAGGCACTCGCAACTTCCACGGAGGCGCAGGGTATCTGGACTATCCAGTCCAGCATCTTCCCCGAGAACGAGGCCAGTCTTCGCCTCCATCAGGCTCATGGATTCGCCATTGTCGGGCGACGGGAACGTATCGCTCGCGTGAGCACCGGACCCGCCGCCGGACAATGGCGCGACACCCTGCTGCTGGAGCGCCGCTCGCCGGTCATTGACTGACGATTATCTGCCCACCGACGCCTCTTCGCGGCGCCCTGCCGAGGTTGTGGAAGGCTCATGCGCCAGCTTCCCCGGCCACCAGATCTTGCTGCCGATGTCGTAGGCCAGCGCGGGAACCAACAGCGAGCGGACCAGCACCGTATCCAGCAGCACACCAAAAGCCACGATGAACGCCAACTGGACCAGGAACATGATGGGGATGACCCCAAGGGCCGCGAAGGTAGCCGCCAGCACAACACCTGCAGAGGTGATGACGCCGCCGGTAACAGCCAATCCCCGGAGGATTCCCGGACGCGTCCCGTGCTTCAAGGACTCTTCCCTTACTCGACTCATCAGGAAGATGTTGTAATCCACGCCGAGGGCCACCAGGAACACGAAACCGAACAAAGGCACGGTGGCGTCAGCCCCGGAGAATCCGAAGACTCCATTGAAGACCCACGCCGAGACACCCATCGCGGCACCGTAGGAAAGCACCACGGACAGCACCAGCAACACCGGGGCCACCACGGATCGCAGCAGCAGCATCAGGATAAACAGGATCACCACCAGCACGATCGGAATGATGACTACCAAGTCGCGCTGGGCCGTGGTGTTTGTATCCAGCGCGGTGGCTGTAACGCCACCCACCAACGCCGCGGCATCGACCTCCTTGACGGCAACCCGCAAAGACTTCACCGCTTCTTCAGCTTCGATCGAATCGGCCGCAGAGTTCAGCGTGGCGTTGATCAGGACCCTGCCCTCGCGGACAGCCGGGTCAGCGGGAGAGCCGGGAGCACCGGTAATAGGTACGTTTCCATCAGCCAACAGGTAGGCGTCGCCCACACCGTCGGCTGTTTTGACCTTCTCCAGGACCTGCTGCGCGGCACCTTCTGAAGCGACCACGACGGCGGGGCTGCCGCTGCCTGCGTCGAAATGGCGCGCCAGCGCTTCCTGACCGTCCACGGCGTCGGAGGCAGAAAGAATGACGTCCGTTTGCGGCACGCCGTTGGCCTTCAACTGCATCAAACCAGTTGAAGCCGCAAGGAGCAGGAGCCCGGAAGCAACCCACACAACCCGCGGCCGCTTGGACACCAGTCGGCCTGTAGCGCGCCACAGACCCTTTTGCCCCTCAAGTCCGGTGACGATCTCAGGTTCGCGTTCGTCGTCGGGCAGCAGCTTGGGACGGAAGGGCCAGAAGGCAGCGCGGCCGAGCAACGCCATCAGCGCGGGCAGGAGCGTCAGTGCGGCGAACAGGGAGCAGAGGATGCCTGCTGCTGCCACAGGTCCCAGCGCCTTGTTGGAGTTCAGATCGGAGAACAGAAGGCAGAGAAGGGCGATGATGACGGTGGCACCGGAAGCGATGATCGGTTCGAAGGACGCCTTCCATGCCGTAATGACTGCCTGCGTGCGGTTGGTGGTGTGAGTCAGGGCTTCACGGAACCTCGCCACGTACAGCAGTGCGTAGTCGGTGGCCGCGCCGATCACCAAAATAGAGAGGATGCCTTGGCTCTGGCCGTTCAACTGGATCCAGCCGAGCTTGGCCATGCCGAACACCAGCAGGATCGCGGCGCACAAGGCGAAGACCGAAGTGAACAGCACCGCCAGCGGCAGCACCACCGAGCGGTAGACCAGTAGCAGGATCACGAAAACTGCACCGAGGGCAACCAACAGCAGAATGCCGTCGATCCCGCCGAACGCGTTGACGAGGTCGGCAGTCAAGCCGGCGGGACCCGTAACGAAGGCCTGCATCCCGTCCGGAGCGCCGGGCTGCACCACGTCCCGCAGCTCCTGAACTTTCTCGCGCAGCTCATCTGAGGACGCCATGGGAACAATGAACTGGACTGCCTTGCCGTCTTCGGACGGGATGGGTCCAACGACGGCGCTCCCCAGCTTGAGTGCCTCAATTTCGGCTTTCAACTGAGCTGCTTCGCCTAGCTGAGCAGGGGTAAACGCGGCGTCGTTCTCCACGACCACCACGGCAGGAATCTCTTCGGAGTCCCTGAACTTGGCTTGCCAGTCGCCGGCTTCCGTCGCTTCGGCGCCCGCCGGAAGGAATGAGGCCTGGTCATTGGAGGAGACCTCCTCCAACCGCCCGAAGGTGGGGCCGCCGATTCCTGCAATGCCCAGCCAAGTGATGACCAGCACCACGGGCACCAGCCAGCGCAGCCAGAACGGTACTTTCTGCGAGTTCATGAGTCCTTCTTTTCCATGGGTGCTTTCAAGGTCTTTATTCCACCATAGATTATCTCTATGATGGAACTATTCCAAGACCGCGGTACAGAAAATGCCAAAATCCCGGACCGCTCGGAGTAATATCCGGAGGGCAGTAATTACCAGACAACGCTGGCAGGAGGGCGGACATGTCGGACACAGCAGCCACGCGCCCCGAGGCGAGCCGCCCCGAAAGCGCAGCCCCCCAAGAACTCGTCAGGCTCCTCCAGGACTTCACCCTTGAAGCCAACCACTACGTGGATGCAGCGGGTGGCCGGAACGACATGCACCGCACGGACCTGAACGCGCTCGCCGTCATCATGCGCCACACCGCTGCGGGCAAAGTGGTCACCCCGGGCGTCCTCCGCTCCGAGTTGCGCCTCAGCTCCCCCGCCACCACCGCGCTGGTGGATCGCCTGTACGCGAGCGGACACGTGGTGCGCGAGCGCCTTGGCACGGACCGCCGGCAGGTCCAGTTGCAGATGACGCCCAAGGCGTACCGGGATGGGAGTGCCATGTTCATGCCGCTCGCCATACGCATGGGCAAGGCCATGGCCGCTTACAGCCCAGCGGAATTGGAGCTTGTCACCCGCTTCATGACGGACATGGTGGAAGCCACCTTGGCTGCCCGCGAAGAAGCTGCCCAACCCGACGCCACGCGTTCCGGCTAAATTCACCTTCCAAGTTGTAGCGTTTCCCTATGAACGCGCAGCAGCCTGAAGATGTCTATACCCACGGGCACCACGAATCGGTTGTCCGGGCCCACGCCTCACGGACGGTCGAGAATTCGGCCGCGTTTGTCATCCCCCATCTCACCCCCGGAACGTCAGTGCTCGACGTCGGATGCGGACCAGGCAGTATCACCTGCGACTTCGCGGGGCTGGTGGCGCCCGCTCAAGTAATCGGCTTGGACAGGTCAGCGGACATCGTTGCGCAAGCCACTGAACTGGCTACCGAGCGTGGCGTGGACAACGTGACGTTCCAGACGGGCAACATCTACGACCTGGACTTTGAGGACGAATCTTTCGACCTCGTCCATGCGCACCAGGTCCTCCAACACCTGACCGACCCCGTCGCCGCCCTTCGCGAGATGCGCCGGGTGGCCAAACCAGGCGCAATCGTTGCAGTGCGCGACGCCGACTTCCACGGCATGAGCTGGTACCCCGAAGTCCCTGAACTGGACGACTGGATGGAGCTCTATCAAAAGATCGCGCGCCGCAACGGAGCAGAGCCCGACGCCGGCCGCCGCCTGGTTTCCTGGGCCCAACAAGCAGGTTTTACCCAGGTGGCACCCACCAGCAGCAACTGGCTCTATGCCACAGCCCAGCAGCGCGCCTGGCAATCACGGGTCTGGAGCGAACGCGTGCTGCACTCCGCCTTCGCCGAACAAGCCCTGGAGTACGGTTTCGCCAACGAGGCCGACCTCGCCAGGATCGCTGCCGGCTGGCATCGCTGGGGAGCTACCGAGGACGGGTTCTTCCTCATCCCCAACGGAGAAGTGATCGCCCGGGCGTAGTCTTCAAAAAAAAGTTTGCCCAACCATGTAGAAATACCCGCCGCAGTTCCGACCCATCAGTGAAAGCATCCACAAAGGGTGCTCCTCACAAGGAGTTTGAGATGAAATACATGATCATGATGTTCGGATCGGCCGAGGGCATGATGGAGACCGCCGACCCCGCCTGGATCCAGGAAATGATCGGGTTCATGATCCAGATCGATAAGGATCTGGCTGAGTCCGGTGAGATGGTGTTCAACGCCGGGCTTGCCGACGGCAGCACCGCCAAGCTCGTCAAGCAGACCCCGGACGGCGTCATCACGACCGACGGCCCGTACGCCGAGTCGAAGGAGTCGCTGGTGGGCTATTGGGTTGTTGATGTGGCCAGCGAGGAACGTGCCGTGGAAATTTGTTCAAGCATCGTAAAGTACGCCCAGGTGGTTGAGCTTCGCGAAGTTCAACAAGCTCCGCCACAGGAAGCCCTGCCGGAGGTCTAACTGGGTTCCCCACGGGATACGCGAATAGAGGACCTGCTGCGCATCTTGGCGCCGCAGGTACTCGGCGTGCTGGCACGGACGCATGGGCAATTCGATGCCTGCGAGGATGCCGTCCAGGAAGCACTCCTTGAGGCGTCACTTCAGTGGCCCTCCGGGATTCCCGACAACCCACGGGCGTGGCTGATGGCCGTTGCATCGCGTCGGCTCGTGGATATGTGGCGCAGCGAAAGCGCCCGGCGTGGCCGCGAGGAACGAGTCGCTGCCATGGATTTCCAGGCAGGTTCGGTCCCGGAAGCGGACGACGCCCTCACCTTGATGTTCCTCTGCTGCCACCCGGCGCTCTCGGCCCCATCACAACTGGCCTTGACGCTCCGGGCCGTCGGAGGACTCACGACGGCGGAAATCGCCTCGGCTTTCCTGGTCCCCGAAGCCACTATGGGACAGCGCATCAGCCGTGCAAAACAGGGGATCCAGAAGGCGGGAGCCACGTTCAGCATGCCGCCGGCTTCCGAGCGCAAGGCAAGGCTCGGCGTCGTACTTCACGTCCTGTACCTGATCTTCAACGAAGGCTACGCGGCAAGCTCGGGTGCGTCGCTGCAGCGCGAGGAGCTCACCACCGAAGCCATCCGGGTGACTCGCCTGCTGGTGGCAGTTGCACCGCGGGAACTGGAGGCCGCAGGCCTGCTGGCGTTGATGCTGCTGACCGATTCCAGACGCGCGGCACGCACATTGCCGGACGGAACACCGGTGCCGCTGGCAGAGCAGGACCGAAGTATTTGGAATCGGGACCAGATAAAAGAGGGCATCGCACTGCTGTCCTCGGTGCTCGGGCGCGGAGCCCCTGGGCCGTATCAACTTCAGGCGGCCATTGCTGCCGTTCACGCCGAAGCGGCCTCTGACGAAGAGACCGATTGGCCGCAGATTCTTGCCCTCTACACAGTCCTTGAAGCCGTGGCACCCAGTCCCGTGGTCACGCTTAATCGCGCGGTAGCTGTGGCCATGGTTCACGGGCCGGCCGCTGGACTTGAGCTGCTGGTCGGACTTGAGGCGGCGCTTGGCCGGACCCACCGATTGGACGCCGTTCGGGGCCATTTATTGGAGATGTCAGGCTCCTACGCAGAGGCCCGCGCAGCGTACCTCTCGGCCGCAAAAAAGACCGGAAGCCTGCCCGAACGAAAGTACTTAATGGGAAAAGTAGCGAGGATGGACGAGCATTAAGCCCATATAGTCGAATCCATGGAACAACGCATACTTGGCAAGACCGGCCGGTCCGTCTCCACCATCGGACTGGGAACCTGGCAACTCGGAGCCGACTGGGGTTCAGTCACTGAAGAGGACGCCTTTGCCGTCCTGGAAGCCTCGGTGGAAGGCGGCGTCAATTTCTTCGATACCGCAGATGTCTACGGAGATGGCCGCAGCGAGCAGTTCATAGGACGCTTCCTCCGCTCCCGTCCCGACCTGGACATCACGGTGGCCACCAAAATGGGTCGCCGAGTGGATCAAGTCCACGAAAATTACACGCTGGAGAACTTCCGGGCCTGGACCGACCGTTCACGGCGCAACCTGCAGCAGGACACACTGGACCTCGTCCAACTGCACTGCCCTCCCACGTCCGTTTACAGCAGCGACGAAGTCTATGACGCCTTGGACACTCTGGTCAGCGAGGGCGCCATCCGCAACTATGGCGTCAGCGTCGAGCGCACGGATGAAGCCCTTGAAGCCATCAAACGCGGGAACACCGCCTCCGTGCAGATCATCCTCAACGCCTTCCGCTTGAAGCCCCTCGACGACGTGCTGCCCGCAGCCAAGGAAGCCGGCGTTGGCATCATTGCCAGGGTGCCGCTGGCCTCCGGTCTGCTGTCCGGTAAGTACACGCCGGACACCGAGTTCCCTGAAAACGACCACCGGAACTACAACCGCGACGGGTCCTCCTTCGATGTCGGCGAGACCTTCTCCGGCGTCGACTTCGCAACCGGCATCAAAGCCGCGCAGGAGTTCAGCGGATTAGTGCCCGACGGCGTTAGCACCGCCCAAGCGGCCCTCGCCTGGGTCATCGCTCAGGACGGTGTCAGCTCGGTCATTCCCGGTGCACGCTCGGCAGCCCAGGCAGCGGCCAATGCCGAGGCCGGAGGGATGCAGGATCTTGGTACCGGCCTCGCTGAAGGTGTCCGGGACATCTACGACCGCTACTTCCGCGAAGCGATCCACCCGCGCTGGTAGCCGGCAGGGCGCCGTCGGGCTTAAGGGCCCGACGGCGTTACCAACCGCTGCGCGTGGGCGTATGTCCCTTGCGGGCTTCCTCGGGCATGGACATCTCAGCCCGCAAGCCGAGGAGCCGAATGGGCCGCTCCGGCTCCATTTTCGCTGTCAGGTCCAAAGCCTGTTCGAGGACGGCTTCCCGATCGAAAGTCTCCGGAATCTTCCTCGCGTAGGTCTTGGTGAAGAACGGGGCGTAGCGGACTTTGAGGGTCAGCCCGATCACTGGACGTCCTTCTGCGGCGACGTCTTCCAGCACCCTGGCGGTCAACTCCTTGATGGCGTCGCTGACCTGATCGGGCTCGGTCAGGTCCTGCTGGAACGTCGTTTCACGGCCATGGGCGCGGGCCACCCACGGTGTGTCATCCACTTCGCTGGAACCCTCCCCACGCCCTAGCTGTGCGTACCACGGTCCCATCTTGGGGCCGAATTCCGGGACCAGCACCTGCGGCTCTGTTGCGGCGAGCTCTGCCACCGTGGTGATCTGGTGCTTCGCCAACCGTTGCGACACTTTAGGTCCAATGCCCCATAGTTCCTTGGTGGGCTTGGCTCCCATGACGTCGAGCCAGTTCTCCTTGGTCAGCGTGAAGATACCGGCCGGTTTGCCGAAATCCGTGGCGTTCTTGGCCCGGACCAAGGTGTCTCCGATGCCCACACTGCAATGCAGACTGGTGCTCTCGAGTACCGCAGCTTGGATCTGTTGAGCGTATGCTTCCGGGTCCTGCGTTTCTACGCCGACGAACGCCTCATCCCAGCCCAGCACCTGGACGGTGGCACCGGGCTGTGCGCGGAGAGTGGCCATCACTACCTCTGAGGCCGCCAGGTAGGCCTCCTGATCCACCGGCAGAATAATGGCGTACGGTGCCTTCCGGGCCGCAATCCTCAGGGGCATCCCGGAGCCGACTCCGAACGCCCTCGCTTCGTAGGACGCCGTGGAGACAACAGCCCGTTCCGTGGGGTCTCCCCTGCCTCCCACAATGATCGCTTTGCCCGCCAATTCAGGCCGGCGGAGGACCTCGACCGCCGCAATGAACTGGTCGAGGTCAACGTGCAGCACCCACGGGATTCTGCTCACGGCACCAGTTTGCCCTAAGCGGTGGCTGTGGCTGTACCTTCGCCACCTTCTTTGATCTGTTGGGCGGCCATAATCAACCCATTCCGGGTGCATTCCGCCTCGTCAGCCGCCAAAGAAGGTCAGGAAGCAACGCGTCCAAACCACCAACTCTGCGGGCCTAAGCTGAGATGTGCAGTTTTCACTTTGGCTGGCCCTGGTTGGTGCCGGCACCCTGATCAGTTTCACTCCCGGCGCCGGAGCCATCTTCACTATGAGCAATTCGCTCAACTCCGGCTTCCGACGCTCCATCTGGGGCATCCTGGGGCAGCAGGTGGCTCTGGTCATCCACATTGTCATCGTTGCCTTGGGTGTGGGTGTGCTGGTTTCCAATTCGCCAGTGATCTTCAACGTCATTCGCTACGCCGGAGCCGCGTACTTGGTATATCTCGGCATCAGGCAGTTCCTGCACAAACCGGACCTGGACCAGGAGAAGGCGGACAGTAAGAAGGACGAGTCCGCCCTATCCATGTTCCAACGCGGAATCTGGGTGAACCTGCTCAACCCGAAGGCCATTGTCTTCTTCCTTGCCTTCATGCCCCAGTTCATCCGCCCGGACCAGCCGCTGCTGCAGCAATACGCGGTACTGACCACCACCGTCATCATGATCGACATCCTGGTGATGTGGTTCTTCTTCGCTTTCGCGGCGCGGTCCTTCCAGAGGTTCACCCACGATGAGCGCGGCCAGAAGGTCCTCAACCGGGTCTTCGGCTGCCTGTTCGTCCTGGTGGGCATCCTGCTCGCCGTCATTCACTAGGCAGGCTGCACTAAGCAACCCGCTTGCGGGTGCGGAAGGCCGAAAGTTCTAACTCAGAGCCGTAGATCCCCGCACCACCAGCGAGCTCTCGAGCGTCACATGGGGCTCGTCCAGGGGCAGGCCTTCCATGAGCCCCCGCAGTTGCTCCCCCGCTCTACGTCCCAAGGGCGTCGCCGGCAGGTGCACGCTGGTGAGGCTGGGGTTGCTGGTGGCCGAGTAGGGCAAATCATCGAAGCCCGCCACCGCCAGCTCACCAGGGATCCGGACACCCTCAACGCGGGCTTCCTGAAGCACGCCATAGGCATGGGTATCGGTACCGCAGACGACGGCGGTCACCCCCTCGCGGTGCCACTCCGGCCAGGCTTCGGCGAACGCGGCAGCGGCAGCACCGACGTCGATCGGGGTGCTGATGACATGCCCGTCAGCCACCGAAAGCCCACATGAAGCGGCCTCCGCCAGGAAGGCTTCACGCCGCAATTGGAAAGTGGCTGTACCAGTTACACCGTCTACGTAAGCGGCCCGCGTATGACCGGAGGCGGCCAGATGTCGGGCCAGCTCGCGGGCACCTTGGGCGACGTCGAGGTTGACGGAGGGCGCGTAGGACTCAAGACCGGGGGCGTCCAACAGCACCAACGGACCGGCTGCGGACAGGTCCTCCAGGAATTCAGCGCTCGGGGCACCCACGAGCAAGCCGGCAGGGCGGAGGGCCAGGAGTTTACGGACGTCGTCGGCCTGTGGTGATTCTCCGGCGTCGGTCACGGATAGCAGCAGCTGATATTGGGAGCCCAGGGACTCCCGCACCCCCGCGATGACGTTGGCAAAGAAGGGGTTGGACACGTCCGGAGTCACCAGGATGACAATCGAGCTGACACCGCGGGCAAGGGAACTGCCGATGCTGTCCACCACGTAGCCGAGCTCGGCGATCGCTGAGCGCACCCGCGAGATGTTGTCCTCGGACACCCGTCCTTGGGTTTTGCCGTTCGCCACCAAGGAGACGGTGGCGGTCGAAACGCCTGCCCGGGCAGCCACCATCGCGGCCGTCACGCGAGGCGAACGGGGCGCGCGGCCTTGGCGCTGATCCAGGGATTCCATGCATCGATCGTAACGGTCTGAAACCGTCTTGACCTGCGAGAAGACATCAAGCGCTTGACGAACAGAACCCGAGACAAGCGTTAAGCGTTTGACGTAGCCCACAAACGAGTGCCAGAATTCCCCTGAATGCTTAGCGCCCTGCCCCGGGCAAGTTCCAGGCAGGCCCCAATGACGTGGAGAGAAACGTGGATCCCAACACCATGACACCGGCACGCAAGAAGATCATTCTTGACTGCGACCCTGGCCATGACGACGCCGTGGCGTTGCTGCTGGCGCACGGCAATCCGGACATCGAACTGCTGGCCGTGACCACCGTGGTAGGCAACCAGACGTTGGAAAAGGTCACCCGCAACGCCCTATCAGTGGCAACCATCGCCGGTATTACCGGGGTCCCCTTCGCAGCCGGTTGCGACCGCCCCTTGGTCCGCACCATCGAAACGGCCCCCAGCATCCACGGCGATTCCGGCATGGACGGCCCGGAGCAGCCCGAGTCCGCTATCGAGCTGGACCCGCGCCACGCCGTCGACCTCATCATTGAAACCGTCATGGCGCATGAGCCGGGCACGGTCACCCTGGTCCCCACCGCGGGCCTCACCAACATCGCAATGGCCGCCCGCAAGGAGCCGCGCATTGTGGAGCGCGTCAAGGAAGTTGTCCTCATGGGCGGCGGCTACCACGTGGGCAACTGGAGCGCGGTGGCAGAGTTCAACATCATCATCGACCCCGAAGCCGCACACATCGTATTCAACGAAAAGTGGCCCGTGGTGATGGTAGGCCTGGACCTCACACACCAAGCTCTGGCCACGGACGAGGTAGTGGACCGCATCGCGAAGATCGGCACCAAGCCCGCCAAATTCGTCATGGAACTCATGGACTTCTTCCAGAAGACCTACAAGGACGCCCAAGGCTTCGACTTCCCGCCGGTCCACGACCCCTGCGCGGTGGCCTACGTCATCGACCCCACCGTCATGACCACCCGCAAGGTCCCCGTGGACATCGAGCTCCAAGGCAAACTCACTCTCGGCATGACTGTGGCCGATTTCCGCGCACCCGCCCCGGACGACTGCCACACCTCCGTCGCCGTGGACCTGGACCACAAGAAGTTCTGGAACCTGGTTACCGACGCGATAGAACGGATTGGCGAACCAACGCACGACGCCGGCGGTGCCGCCACTCCCGCGACGGCTGACCTCACGGAAACGGAAGTCACCGCCACCGCCGAGGCAATCCTGGCAGGAGAGGCAAAGTAATGTCCTCCCTTGCAACCGAACCCAAGTCCACTCGCGGCAACGTCACCGCCCTCATGGTGGCCCTGCTGGCAGCCTGCGTAGCTTTCCAGCTCAACGCCTCCATGCTCAGCCCGGCCCTGGTCACCATGGGCAACGAACTCAACACGGACCAAGCCACCATCGGCCTGTCCCAGACCTGGTTCTTCACCGCCGCAGCACTCTTCTCCCTCTTCCTTCCGCGCCTGAGCGACATCGTGGGCCGTAAGAAGATCCTCGTCGGCATGATGCTCCTGATGGCTGTGGGTTCTGTCATCGCAGCGATGGCCCCGGACGTCACATGGCTCTTCGTCGGCCGCATCATCCAGGGCGTCAGCGGCCCCACGGTTCCGCTCTGCCTGATCATGCTCCGGTCCGCGGTCAGCAACCCGCGCAAGTACGGCACACTCATGGGCCTGATCACGGCAGTAAACGGCGGTGTGGCCGGCGTCGACTCCTTCGTGGGCGGATACTTCGCTGAGAACTTCGGGTTCCGCAGCATTTTCTGGCTCATGGTCGCCCTGGCCTTGATCGCCACCGTTCTGATCGCCGTCCTCGCCGGCGAAAGCAAGCCGGCCGCCGGCACCACCATGGACTGGCTGGGCGTGTTCTTCATTGTCATCGCCGTCGGCGCCCTGCTCACCGCGTTGAATGAGGGCGCCAAACTGGCCAGTGCGTTCGACGCCGGCACCCTGACCCTCGCGATCGTACTCACGGTGATCGCCGTCGTCGCGTTCTTTGCGTTCTGGACTGTGGAGAAGCGCGCCAAACAGCCCATGGTGGAAACCGTGCACCTGCGCCAACGCTCCACCTGGGCTCCGCTGCTGACCACCACCCTGACCATGACCGGTATTTTCGCAGTCATCAACGGCATCGTTCCCGCCTACGTGCAGGCAGCGGATCCCGGCTTCGGCGTTGGTCCCACGGAGATGTCGCTCATCATCCTGACTCCCTACGCACTGCTTGGCTGGCTGTTTGGCCCGATCAGTGGCCGTCTTGCTCCGGTCCTCGGATACACGAAGGTCCTGCGCATCGGCCTGATCGGCAGTCTCGTGGCTCTGGCCATCATTGCCTTCTTCGGCCTCAACAACCTGCCAATGATGATCGTGGGCACGGCGTTGCTGGGCATCATGTACGCCGGTACCGTCAACATCATGTTGAACGGGCTGGGCGTGGTCCTCTCGCCGCAGGGCAATCCGGGCTTCCTGCCGGGCATGAACGCCGGCGCCTTCAACCTCGGAGCCGGGCTTAGCTTCCTTGTCCTTCCGGCGGTCCTGGTGGCCACTGCTTCGCTCAATGATCCCAAGGCTTCTTACCTGACCGTCGTGGTGGTGGGCCTCGCCATTACCTTTGCTGCCTTCGCCGCTTCGCTGCTGATTCCAAAGCCTGTGGACGCAGAAGTGACCGAGAACCAGAAGGTGACCGCATGACCAGCGCGCCCAAGGCGGGAATCGTCGTCGTCGGCTCCCTCAACGCAGACCTCACCATCTATTGCGACCGCCTCCCTCAACCCGGTGAGACAGTCCACGGCGATGGTTTCGCAGTGAATCCCGGCGGAAAGAGCGCCAATCAGGCGGTGGCTGCCAGCAAGCTCGGCGGTCAAGTCAGCCTGATCGGGGCAGTGGGCCAGGACCCCAACGGCACCATGCTCCTGGAATCGACAGCCGGCGCGGGGGTGGACGTTTCGCGCGTCCTGCGTTCGGAAGTTGCCACCGGTGTCGCCGTCATTTCCGTGGACGCCAGCGGTGAGAACAGCATCATCATCTCGGCCGGAGCCAACGGGACGCTCAGGCCCGCGGACATCACGCCCGACGCGTTCCAGGAAGCCGCTGTGGTGTGCCTCTGCCTGGAGGTGGGGATCGATACTGTGATTGCCGCCGCCCAAGCAGGGCACGACGCCGGTGCAACCGTTCTGCTCAACCTCTCGCCTTACGCGGAGGTGCCGGAGCGTTTGGCCGGGTTGAGCGATGTGCTGCTGGTGAACGCTCACGAGGCGTCCCTATTCCTTGGCGCGGAAGCCGACATTCCTGACGCCGAAGCCGGCGTTGAAGCATGGGAGCCGGTCCGGAGCCAGTTCGCGGATCGAGGCCTGCAGCGGGTCCTGGTGACGCTCGGCGCACACGGTTCGGTGGTCCTGGATTCGTCGGCACGTGGCGCTGAAGACCAGATCACCCGCATCGCTCCCACACGCGTTTCTGCGGTTGACACCACGGGTGCCGGCGACGCCTTCACGGGTGCTTTGGCTGCGCGCCTGGCTGCCGGGGACACCTTGGCGGGTGCCGCGTCCTTCGCCTCGGTAGCCGCAGCGTTGGCTGCCACGAAGAAGGGCACGCAGGCTGCGTACCCCACCATCGCCGACGTCGAGCAGCTGCGGGCCGCTTAGTCCCGCCCTCCCCACCCAACTGGCTGGCATTAGTGGTCCTTCTCAGCCCTCAGAGCGACCACAAATGCCAGCCAGTTGGGGTTCAGGCAGGTTTGCGGCCCGCTCGCCGTGCTTGGCGCTCAACAGCCCTGCGGGTCAGGGCACCGTGTCCGGCCATGAGCCGCGGAACCACGAAGTAGACAGCCGCGGGAACAACAAGAGCGGTCAGCAGCAGTGCCCGAAGCACAGGGTGCCAAGGCTCCATGATCGGGCCCAGGAGCAGCATGCCAATGGACACGAGCGGGAAGATGGCGAGCCAGGTGATCACGGCGCGAACGTGCACGGACGGCAGCTGGGGCTTCGCCGCAGGGGCAGCGGGCTCAGGGGTGATCCGGGAGGTTGTTTGTGTGGTCATGACATTCTCCAACTAAACGGTTGCTTTTGGCTTGAGATCACAATAACCCCACCCTCCCCCAATTACAACCACTTAGTTGGAAACTGGTAATATGACCCCTATGGCGTGGGACACAGAGCGAACAAAAGGGCTGCTGCTCAAAGCAGCAACGTCGGAGTTTTGCGCGCGTGGACTGGCCGGCGCCCGTATTGACCGCATTGCGGCAGAGGCAGGCGTCAACAAGGAGCGGATCTACCAGTACTTCGGCAACAAGAATGCCCTTTTCGACGCCGTGATCGTCACCGCCCTGAGCTCCCTCATGGATGAAGTTCCCATCGAGGGCAGCGGTCCCGAAGCCATGGCAGACTACGCAGGCCGGCTCTTCGACCACCACCAGAAGGATGCGACCGCGCCACGCCTCCTGTTCTGGGAAGGACTGGAACGCGGCGCGGAGGTTGTGGGACTGCCCAGGCGGATGGCCAATTGTGCGTCGAAGGTCAACAGCACCGTTGCCGCCCTCCCCGGCGTCTCCCGGGAGGATGCCGGGGATCTCCTGATTACTATCGTGAGCTTGTGCGACGCCGCCCCCGTACTCCCGGCGCTCGACGGACTCATGGCCGGCGACGAGCCGGGCAGGGCTCAAAGGCGACGCGCCGCCGTCGTACGCACCGTTTACCTCGCCGCCGCAGCGCTCGCCGCGGAAGCACGGGAAGCCACTCCCGCCTAGCGCCAGCACCAGCCGGAAGTCCGCGCGTGACAGCTTTGACAGGAAAAGTGACTCGGTTGTGAAGTTGCCCCTAGCCAAGAGGGTGCGCCATGAATCATGCTTGCTGCATGTACTCAACGACGAGCCCATACCGCATCATCACGGTCTGCACTGGAAACATCTGCCGCTCGCCCATGGCAGCGGTCATGCTTTCCGAAGCCCTCCAGGCGGAAGGGCTCGGCGAGCTCGTGGTGGTGGACTCTGCGGGCACCACAGGGTACGAGGTTGGACACCCCATAGATCCCCGGGCCGCTCGTGTCCTGACGGCCCAGCACCTCGCTTCGGAGGACCACGTTGCCCGTGAGTGGCGGCGCGAATGGTATGCCGAACGGGACCTGATCCTCGCCCTTGACGTTGACCATTTCGGCTGGCTCCAGGAAGGCGCCCCGGATCACGCTTCCCTGGGGAAGGTTCGGATGCTCCGCAGCTTCGACCCCCACATGGCGGGCCGTAGCTCGCTGGACCTCGGCATCGAGGACCCTTGGTATGGCGGACACACTGACTTCGATAACACGTGGACACTGATCAAAGCCGCCATCCCCGGAATAGTGCAGTACGTCAAGGCAGCCATCAGCACCGCGGAGGCCGCCACGGGCCACGACCACCAGCAGGTAACCTCTATGACATGACCCCTGCACCCGTGATCATCGCTGTTGACGGCAGGTCCGGCGCAGGTAAAACCACGCTCGCCGTTGAACTGGCGGCACGGCTGCGGCAGCACCACAAGGTTTCACTGTTTCATCTGGAGGACATCTACCCCGGCTGGAACGGCCTCATGCCCGGCATTGAACGCTACGTCGGCACGGTCCTGAAACCACTCAGTTCCGGCGAGGCAGCGGAATGGACCAGTTGGGACTGGGAGAAGCATTACGACGGCGGCCTGAACGTCACGCTGCCCGCCGAGATTGTCATCGTGGAAGGCGTGGGAGCCGCAGCGGACGCAGCCCGTCCCATGCTGGACGCCGTGGTGTGGGTGGAATCGCCCGGTGACGATCGCCGTCGTCGGGCTTTGACGCGTGACGGAAGCACCTACGAACCGTACTGGGACAGCTGGGCAGCCCAGGAGGATGAGTGGCTTTCCACCGATGAGGTGGTCGGAGCCGCTGACGTCCGGGTACAGAACCTTGCAGACGGCAGCGCACCGGATGATGTGCTGCAGGCCCTGATGTATATGCCTTCAGTTGCTGCCGTCTTGTCGCCTGAACTCAGTGCCCGGCGAGGACTGCAATTGCGATCCGAGCGACTGGAGGCGACGCCCGACGCTGCTCGTCTGTTCGAGTCCCTGTACGGCCAGTCCGCGAACGCGGTGTGGCTGGACTCCTCCAATGCCTCCGCAGTCGCCGGCCGTTCCCAAGCGGCCGCGCGCAGCCGCTTCAGCATCCTGGCGGACGACGGCGGGACGTTCGGACAGTCCGTACTGCACCGTTCCGGCACCACCCACGTGACCGCCGGTTCCGCCACCGTGAGCACGTCCGGGCCGTTCTTCCGCTGGCTCGATTCCGTCTGGGGCCGCCGCGCCGTCCGCGCACCCCGCGGTTATGACGGTCCGTTCACGCTGGGCTGGCTCGGCTATCTGGGGTACGAACTCAAGCGCGAAACCGGTGGCAATGACGTCGCCGCCGACACCCCGGACGCTGCCCTGCTCTTTGCCGGCCGGGCTGTGGTGCTGGACCATCGCGAACAGGCTGTCTGGCTGCTCGCCTTGGAAGCGCCCGACGCCGAGGAATGGTTCCGTGAGGCCCGCACCGCCGTCGAGGCTGCTGCCACCCCTGCCGCCGCTGTGGCCGACGTCCCCTCAGTCCTGTCCGGGACAGTTCCCGAATTCGTCAGCAGGGACTCCGCCACTGACTACAAGCGCAAGATAGAGGACTCCCAGCACGAAATCAGCGAAGGCAACTCTTATGAAATCTGCCTGACCACCACGTTGGAAGCCCCGGCCAGGGACTTGGATCCCTGGGCGAGCTATCTCAGCCTTCGACGCAGGAACCCGGCACCGTTCGCCAGTTACCTTCGCTTCGGCGAACTGGTGGTCGCGAGTACGTCGCCCGAGCGGTTCCTCCGCATACTGTCCGACGGCGGCATGCGCGCCGAGCCGATCAAGGGCACCCGACGCCGCTCCTCCGACGCCTCCGAAGATGCTGCTTTGCGGCACGACCTTGAGACGTCGCTGAAGGACCGTGCCGAGAACATCATGATCGTGGACCTGCTGCGCAACGATCTCAGCCACTTCGCCATCCCCGGTTCCGTGACCGTCAGCCGTCTGTGCGCGATCGAGAGCTACGCCACGGTCCATCAAATGGTCAGCACCATCGACGCACACCTTCGCCCCGGTGCGCCGCGGGCCGAAGCTTTGGCCGCAGCCTTCCCCGCCGGCTCCATGACGGGGGCGCCCAAGATCAGCTCCATGGACATCCTGGACCAGCTCGAATCCGGGCCGCGGGGCATCTACTCCGGCGCGATCGGTTACTTCTCGCTGAACGCGGCCACGGACCTCGCCGTAGTGATCCGGACCTTGGTGGTAAACCCCGATAGCGCAGGCGGGCGGACGCTGTCCCTCGGCGTGGGTGGGGCCATTACATCGGACTCCGCGGCTGACGATGAGTACGAGGAAATCCGGACCAAGGCCTTCGGCGTGCTGTCCACGTTGGGCGCTGAATTCCCGGGCTGAGTTTTTGTACAGCTAATGCCCCTAAACGCGCCTCTAAAGGGCGTCAACTGTACAAAAACTACTGGAGCGTCGCCGTCAATCTGGCCACGTTATCCACATACTTTGCCAACGGGGGTCTATCCATCCAGTCTTCCAACATAAGCTCACGGGACACCTCGCGATACGTGGACTCCACGGCCCGCATGAGGTTCACGGTTTCGGCGCCAAGGAGCATCACCGAGACCTCCATGTTCAGGGAGAAGGAGCGCATGTCCATGTTGCTGGAACCGAGAACGGCCACTTCATCATCAATGGTGAAGTGCTTGGCGTGGAGGACGTACGGCGCCCGGTACAGGTAAATCCGCACTCCTGCACCCAGCAGGGCTTCATAGTAGGAGCGCTGGGCGTGGTGAACCAGGAATTGGTCTCCCTTTTCTGAAACGAAGAGTTCAACATCAACGCCTCGCTGCGCGGCCGTGGTGATGGCGTAGAGCAAGGAGTCATCGGGGACGAAATACGGGCTGCAGATGGAGATCCTGTGCTGCGCCGAGTAGATCAGGGTATTGAACAAGCGAAGGTTGTTTTCGGTGGCAAACCCCGGACCACTGGGGACTACCTGGGCCGTGACGCGGCCAGGAGCCGGCTGCGTTGGCAGGCGTAGCTGGTCCTCAAGGGACTCATCCGTCTCGCTCAGCCAGTCGGTGGCGAACACGACGTTGAGGGTGGCCACAATGGGTCCCTCAAGCCGGGACATGAGCTCAACCCACTTACGGCCAACCTTGTGGTGTTTGGGATTGTTGTATGAAGGCTCGATCAGGTTCTGCGAGCCGGTGAAAGCAACCAGTCCGTCGATCACCATGATCTTGCGATGGTTCCTCAGGTCCGGTCTCCGCCATTGACCATGGATGGGCAGAAGCGGCAGCATTCGCTTCCATTGGATCTTCCCTGATTTGAGCCGCCGGATCAGGCGACGGTACCCCTTCACACGCAGCGTTCCGATGTGGTCAAAGAGAAGCCTGACTGTGACGCCCCGATCGGCTGCCTTCTCCAGTTCAGTGAGCAGTTCGTCCGTCACGGAGTCGCTGCTCATGATGTAGAACTCGGCGTTGATGTAGCTCTCGGCGCCTTTGACCGCTTCCGCCATGGCCTTGATGGATTCCTCGTAGCCGGGAATCAGCTCAACCTTGTTCCCGTCAACCATGGGCAGCGATCCGAGCCGATGATTCAGCTCGCCCGCCGACTTCACCCATTCCGGACCGGAGTAGACGCTCACTGGATCGGCAAGGTCGGAGGTCACGGCACGGACGCGGCGATTTACTTCTTCCTGCTGTTCACGCCGGCGCTTGGACAGCTTGAAATTGCCGAAGAGGAGAAAGAGGACGAAACCTACGGATGGGATGAGGAACACAGCCAAAAGCCAGGCCATGGCAGTGGTGGGACGGCGGTTGCCGGGGATGATGCCCAAAAGAGCGATGCGGATGATCACTTCCGCAATGGCCCATGCGGCTAGTAGCCAGGTCCACTCCTGGCCAAACGGAAAAGGAAAGAGCACCTACAAACCCCCACGGTCCAAGAACAACAGTGTCCACAGCCTATCCGGCAAAGTCATCCGGCACCGCCCCGCACTAAGCTTGGACCATGACTTCACCTGCTCCCACGGTCCTTGTTTTCCTGGACCCCGCCTTCGAAAACGGACGAATTGCCGATTCAAGCCAGCCCCAGCTCATGGCAACGGATCTCGGTGCCACCCGCGGCGACGGCGTCTTCGAATCCCTCCTGGCTGTTCAGGGACGTCCCCGCAAGGTCCAGGCCCACTTGAACCGGCTGAGCAGTTCCGCCGCAGCCTTGGACCTGGTACTCCCGGAGCAGGAAGCTTGGCGCAAGGCGATCGATACCTCCATCAACGAGTTCCGTGCCGTCCACCCGGCTCCCACGCCGGAGGAAGACGAGGTTGTGGTCAAGCTGATCGTTACCCGCGGCGTCGAAGGCGCGGCCAGCCCCACTTGTTGGGTTCAGGCTTCGCCCTCCCCCGCGGGCAGTCGCAGGCAGCGCGAGACGGGCATCGACGTCGTACTTTTGGACCGTGGCTTCGATACCGAAGCCGGCGAGCGGGCCCCGTGGCTGCTGCTGGGTGCCAAGACGCTTTCTTATGCCGTGAACATGGCGGCGCTCCGCTTCGCGCATAAGCAGGGCGCGGATGACGCCATCTTCACCTCTACGGACGGCCGCGTCCTGGAGGGACCCACGTCCACAGTGTTGCTGGCTCACCTGGAAACAGTCGACGACGGCGACGGTTCCGTGAAGACTGTACGTCGCCTCATCACCCCTCAGCATGACAGCGGAATCCTGCCCGGCACCTCTCAGGGCGCGCTCTTCGCAGCGGCGAAAGCCGCAGGCTGGGAGCTTGGCTATGGGCCGCTCGTCCCGCAGGACCTGTTCGATGCCGATGCTGTGTGGCTTATCTCAAGCATTCGCCTGATCGCTCCTGTGAATCACATTAACGGCCAGGAAATCGGCACACCGGCTGTTCGGAAGCAGCTCACTGCCGAATTGAACGAACTCTTTGCAGGCATCGAGTAAATCACCGGGCTTCGATGGGCACATGCCTAAGATGCCCCGCTAGGAACCTAGCAGGTCGCAAGTAGAGTAATCGCTCGCATGACTTAATGATTAGGAACTCTTGGCCTCAGCCGTGGGCCTTCAGCGCGTTCAATCGCGTTTCTTATCCTCCTTGAAATGGTCATTCGTCATGTGATGAATCTTGTTCTCGTGTTAGTTGGATCACGTCCGACTAGTGCTACTTCAGACTTTGCTGGCTAACTTCCCGGAGGGAATATGGGACTCAGCTCCCCCACAGAAGCCGAAGCATCGGCAACCGAGGCACAGTCGCAGACTGGCGCCTCACAGACAGGTCTTCGCCGGTCCATGGAGGCCCGGCACCTGGTGATGATCGCCATGGGCGGCGTCATCGGCTCAGGCCTGTTCGTTAGTTCCGGATACACCATCGCCACCGCCGGACCCTTGGGTGCTGTGCTGGCATTCCTTATCGGCGCCGTAGTGGTCTACCTGGTGATGGCCTGCCTCGGGGAGCTCGCTGTTGCGTTCCCCGTCTCGGGTGCGTTCCACATTTATGCCGCACGGACCATCGGCCCGGCCACCGGCTTCGCCACCGCTTGGCTGTACTGGCTCTGCTGGGCCGTGGCCCTGGGTTCAGAGTTCACGGCAGCAGGCTTACTGATGCAACGTTGGTTCCCTGGCGTCGACGTCTGGATCTGGTGCTTCGTCTTCGCCACGGTCCTGTTCACCTTGAACGCCATTTCCTCACGCGTCTTTGGTGAATCGGAGTTCTGGTTCGCGCTCATCAAGGTCGCCGCCGTCGTCGGCCTGATCATTCTGGGCGGCGCCGCCCTGGCCGGATTCCATCCCCTGGCCGCAGGCGAGTTCCCCTCCTTTGGCGAGAACTTCAGCACGCCGGACGGTCTCTTCCCTAACGGTTTCACGGGCGTCTTTGTCACCTGCCTGGCGGTCTTCTACGCCTTCTCGGGTTCGGAACTTATTGGCGTTGCCGCTGGCGAAACTGCCAACCCCGGGGCAAACATTCCCAAAGCAATGCGAACCACGGTCATCCGGCTCATGATCTTCTTTGTTGGTGCAATTGTGGTCATCGCCGCCACCATTCCGTACGAACAAGTCAGCGTGGACGAGAGCCCGTTCGTCACTGTCTTCTCCATGCTGGGCATCCCGTACGCCGCAGACATCATGAACTTCGTGATCATCACGGCACTGCTGTCCGCCGGCAACTGCGGGCTCTTCTCCTGCGCCCGCATGCTCTTCTCGCTGGCCGACGAAGGCCATGCACCGCAAGTCTTCAAGAAACTCACCAAGCGTGGAATCCCGATGGTGGCACTCTGCGTCAGCATGCTGGGTGGCTTGGCCTCGCTGATCAGCAGCGTTGTGGCCGCGGAAACCGTCTACCTGGTGCTCGTCTCCGTGGCCGGTTTCGCGACTGTTGGCGTGTGGATGTCCATTGTTGCTTCACACTTCGTCTACCGCCGGACGTTCATTAAGAACGGCGGCGACCTGAACACGCTCCCCTACAAGGCTCCCTTGTTCCCGCTGGTTCCGATCCTGGCGTTCGCACTCTGCTTGGTGTCGCTGATCGGAATCGCGTTCGACCCCAACCAAGTGGCGGCTCTCTTCTTCGGCGTTCCGTTCGTGGGCGCCTGCTACGCCGTCTTCTACTTCAAGTACGGGCGACGCCGCTCGCTCAAGAAGGCTCTGGAGCCATAGGGCTTCCCGATGGGGGCTCCTGACCTTCCTTGGATGTAGATCAGCCCTTGGGCAACCCATTGCGGTTGTCCAAGGGCTGATCTCGTTTCAAAGAGGGTCAGGACCCTACGCAGACCGGGCCCCCACCACCCACTTGGATCCCCAATCCACCCCGACACGCCCAATAAGGCGTGCTCCCTGTTGGAGGCCAAAGTTGGTGGTGGCCGCACGCCCGTTTGGGCAGGGGCCTACTTCTTGGCCGGACGGACCGGGTGCTCGCTCAAAATGGACAGACGGTTGAAGGCGTTGATCCCTATGGCCGCCATGCAGATGATGCTGATTTGCTCGTCACTGTAGTGCTGGCGCGCCTGTTCGAAGAGCTCAGGGCTGGGCCTCGACGAGCTCATCCGGGTGATCTGCTCCGCAATTTCCATAGCCACCACTTCGGCAGGCTCAAACAACGGCACTTCCTTGTAAACGGGAACAAGGGACAGCCGTTGTTCCGTCTCGCCGTATTTCAGGGCCCGCCGGTGATGGAGATCCAAGCAGAAGGCGCAGCCGTTGATCTGCGAGCACAAGTAATTGATGAGTTCAAGGGTGCGGCGCGGGATGCCAAGCCGGTCAGCTTCGTCCACCAGCTGCTGGGAATAGTGGCTCAGTGTTGCGTAGAGATCCGGCTGCTGCTTGTCCAGATAGCCGGCAAGACGTGGTTTTGTTTCCTGTTCAGGCATGCTTGGAGCCTAGCGCAATGGAGGTTCCTGTCCCCGCTTCAGATGCGAGCAGCCCGCCCCAAACCCGAGGGACGTGAGAGAGCGATCGCCCCAAACCCGAGGGACGTGAGAGAGCGATCGCCCCAAACCCGAGGGACGTGAGCGGGGGTTCTACTCGCGGGCGGCGGGGCGGTCGGCGGCGAGACGGATGCCGTGCTCTACCAGCCACACCGGATTGAAGGCCTTACTCAGGTAGTTCGTGCCGGCGTCGGGCGCTATGGCCACCACCAGCGAACCGTGGGGTGCAGCGCGTGCCACCCGAACGGCCGTAGCGACAGCCAGTCCGGAAGACGGACCCAGCGCGAGCCCTTCTTCATCGAGAAGCCGGTGGACAGTGGTGTAGACCTCGTCGTTGGGGATGCGGAGGAAACGGTCCACAATGGCGCGATCGAAGGCCTTGGGCCACTCAGCTTCGGGCCAGGAGTTGCCCACGCCGTCCACCAGGATCTCCCCGGGATGGCCGCCGCTGTACGCAGAACCATAGGGGTCGGCGCCAACAACTTCCAGGTGCCCGCCGGCCCGCGAAGCTGCCACGCGTTCCTTCAGGAACCGGCCGTTCCCGCTGATGGTCCCGCCGGTGCCGATACCCGCGACGAAGTGGGTCACCATGCCGCCAGTCTGTTCCCAGATTTCCGGCCCGGTGGTTTCGTAGTGGGCGGCAGGATTGGCGGGGTTGTCGAACTGCATGGGACGCCACGCGCCGGGCGTCCCGGCCGTAATCCGCGCGGCTACGGCACGGGCATTTTCCGGCGATTCCGACGGCGCATTCCAGTCGGTGAGGATCACCCGGGCACCGTAGTTGTGCAGCGCGGCGAGCTTCTCCTCGGAGATCGTGTCGCCCGTAACCACCACCACCGGGTGTCCGGTCAGGTGTCCGATGAGGGCAAGCCCGATCCCGGTGTTGCCCGACGTGCTTTCCACAATGGTGGCTCCGGGTCTGAGTTCCCCGGACCTTTCCGCGGCCCTAACCATGCTCAGCGCAGTGCGGTCCTTGATGGAGCCGCCGGGGTTTTCTGACTCAAGTTTGATATGGACGGCGCTGCCCAGGCCGTGGCTCAGCGCTTCCAACTTCACCAGCGGCGTGTTCCCCACCTTGTCCAGGACAGAGGCATCCAGCCCGTCTGGAATGGGGGCCGCTGCGTGTACTCCGTGCTTCCGAATCGCCGTGCTCACCATGCCTCCCCTGTTCCCGCGAACTCCCGGTCGATTACATCCCGCAACTCCGCCCGCGCCCGCTCTACCAGATCGGGCGCCGGGGGCCGGTCGGCAAGCACATCCGCCAGTCGCCCTACGACGGCGCCGGTCCCCTTTCCGAGCGGTTGCGCGGCTCCCGCTTCCAGCAGCAGGTACGACGCCGTCAGTGCCTCGATCACTAAGAGCTTTTCGGCAGCCTCCAACGACTTTTCGAGTTGCTGCAAGGCGAGCGGGGCCAACGTGGAGTGGTCTTCGACGTCGGCAGAGAGTGTCGGGGCCCCGAGCGTGGCCGGGGCGGCCAGGAACTTGAGCTCGGCCAAGAGCCCTGCGGCGGAGTACCAGAGCAGCCCGGGAAGTTCCTCCTGGGCCAATCCGTCCCCGGAGGCAGCAGCCTGCAGGTGGCGGGCGCGGATAACCCTTTGCGGCGGATACAACTTTGCGATGCGACGTTCACTGGAAATCCCCACATGCGCCAAGGCCAGCCGCAGGCCCTCAATGGCGAAGGCCAGCTGCATCGGCTGGAAGTTTCCGCCGGACACCATTTGCCCGGATTCGACATCGACCAGAGGGTTATCACTCCGGCCGTTCAGCTCCACTTCCAAGGCAGCATCGAACTGCGTCACCAGAGACCGGAAAGCACCGTGCGTCTGCGGCGCGGCCCGGAAAGACAAAGCATCCTGCACAGACACTTCGGGTCGAACATCCTCCAACCACCCACCACGCAGAAGGTGTCGAACCGCAGAGGCCGACTCCCTCTGCCCGTCAATCGCCTTGGCCGCCTGGATCGCGGGCGAAAACGGGCTGAGGTTCCCGCCGTCGTCGTACCTTGCGATCGTCTCCAGCGAGAGGGAAAGCGCGACGTCGGCCAGTGCGGCCAGATGCTGCAAGCGCACCAAGGCGAGGGTTCCAACGCCCACGGAGTACGCATTGGCACTGACCAGGGCTAGGGCCTCACCGGGCGCGAGAACGAGGGGCTGGAGACCGGCGTCGGCGAGCGCTTTGGCGCCTGGTATCAGCGTGCCGTCCGCGTGGAACGCTGTGCCCTCGCCCAAGGCAACAGCGGCGACGGCGGCAAGCTGGGTCAGGTCCGACGAGCCCACGGAGCCTTCACGCGGGATGGCAGGGAAGATGTCGCGGTTGAGCATTTCGGCATAGAAGCCCGCTGTTTCAGGACGGACGCCGGAACCGCCACGGCTGAAGCCGACAAGTCGGGCAAGGATCAAGGCCCGGGCACCAGCGCGATCCAAGTACGAGCCCACACCACTGTTGTGATACCTGACCACCTGGACCTGATACGCCAGGAGGGACTTCTCCTCCACAGCCGTATCCCTGCCTGATCCAAGCAAGGTGTTGAGCCCGTAAACACGTTTCCCCGAGGCCGCGGTCAGCTCCACTATGTGCCTGGACCGACCCATCAGAATCAGCACTTCCTGGTTGAGTTCCACCTGGAACGCGGGGTCTATAGCGGCCAGCGCCACGTCGGCCGGGCGCACCGGAGCCGCTCCAAGCAGCAAGGTTCGCGGTTCAGCGGACATCAGAAGTCCAAGAGGTTCTGCCGGAAACCACCGTTGCCATAACTCTTCCTCAACAGGCCGCGGCGTCGCAGTTCGGGGGTGAGCTTGTCCAGGACACCGTGCACCGTCGCCGGGTCCACGAAGCCGGAGAAGAGGAAACCGTCCCCACCCACCTCAGACCCGGTCGATTCCAGATAGTCGGCGATTTCACCGACCGTGCCAATGATCGAGTCGCCCGCTCCCCCGCTGCGTGCCTGCAGGATCTGGCGGAGCGTCGAACCTGGAGGGGCTGCCTTGGCGAAGTGTTCCAGCGTTCCTTGGTTGCTGTTGGTGCTCAACTCGGGAAGCGGAGCATCGAGGTCGAACTGTTTGAAGTCGATCACGGAAAGGTAGGAGATGGAGTTGAGCTGGCTGTCGATGTCGCGCTGGGTGAGTTGCCGGCGCTGTGCCCGCAGCTCCTCCGCCTCGGCCGTAGACCCAACGACGGTGGGCTTCAGGACGAAAAGCACCTTGACGTCGTCGGGATCGCGCCCGGCCTTCGCAGCTTCTGCGCGGATCGAGTCCCGGTAGGATTTCATGCCGTCAACGCCACGGGCCAAGGCAATGGCAACGTCGGCATGCCCGCCTGCGAAGGCCTTGCCCCGGGGAGATGCTCCTGCTTGGACCAGCACGGGTTCTTCCGGCAAGGGCGCGGTGTTCAGCGGTCCCCGGACCTTGAAAAAGTCACCCTCATGGTTGATTGGATGCACCTTGCCGTGGTCCGCGAACACCCCGGCGTCAACGTCCTCAAGCACAGCACCCGGTTCCCAACTGTGCCAAAGCCGCCTGACGACGTCGACGAATTCCTCCGCTTTCTCGTACCGGAGGTCGTGTTCGATCTGCTGGTGGAGTCCGTAGTTCTGCGCGGCGAGGTCACTGCCCGAGGTGACCACATTCCAGCCAAGCTGCCCTTCCGAGAAGTGTTGCAAGGTGGCCAACAGCCGGGCGGCGGTGAAGGGCGGATAAAAGGAAGCACTGACAGTCGGAACGATTCCAAGGTGCTTCGTCGCGGAGAACAGGTACGGGACCAACGCCAACGGATCGTGCTTCGGCGCGAAGGAAGCGTGCGCCAGGGAGACCTCGGCCGTGCCGCCATAGGTGTCCGGAACGGTGAGCGAATCCTCAATGATGAACAGGTCCAACCCGGATTGTTCGAAGGCCCGGACAGCTTCCTGGTACAGGGCGGGCTTCTTCCAGTCGTAGCCCAGGCCATAGCCGGGAGTCCCCCAGCCCTGGACACCGAAACCGTGTCCCACGAACCATCCAAAATGCAGCATGGGCTTGAGTGTAGAACTGCTCTGTCCGCTCACCGCGACCTGATTTCATGCGAAGTTACAGGGGGTCGTACTGCGTCAATTATGCTCCCGGAGCGTCACATTTGGGCTGGACTCATGACGGTTCGGATTTCCACATACGGCCGTTGCAATGTTTCGCGAACAGCCTGGGTCGGGAATGATCGCTGTATGAGTTCACCCCGCCGTTCTTCTGCCAAGCCCTCCGCCAAGGACCGGCTGTCAGGCGTCTGGGCGCTCAAGGGCTACAAACGCGAATGGCTACGGCACGACCTCGTGGCGGGGGCAGCTCTGTTCGCGCTGCTGGTGCCCGCCGGCATGGCCTATGCCCAGGCGGCTGGGCTGCCTCCCGTCACCGGGCTCTATGCCACCGTGGTTCCCTTGCTGGTTTACGCCATCGTGGGTCCTTCCCGCATCCTGGTCCTCGGCCCCGATTCCGCCCTCGCCCCCATGATTGCCGCGGCGACCGTGCCGCTGGCAGCGGGCAGCAGCGAAAAGTCGGTGGCGCTCGCCGGGCTGTTGGCTGTGTTGATCGGGCTGATCATGCTGGCCGGTTCGGCCCTGAAACTCGGGACCATCACCGGGCTTCTGTCCAAACCCATCAGGCTTGGATACTTGAACGGAATCGCGTTGCTGGTGGCGTTGTCGCAGCTGCCGGCGTTCCTGGGGATAGAGGCCGACGGCGACATCTGGCATAAGCTCGCCAAGGTCACCACCGGGGTGCTCACCGGAGGCGTCAACCTCCCTGCAGTGCTGCTGGGCGTTGGTTCCCTTGCCCTCATTTGGATACCCCGGCTGCTGAAATGGAAGGTACCAGGCGTCCTGCTGGCGGTGGCCGGCTCATGCGTTGCCACAGCGGTCTTGGGCCTGAACGAGGACGTCAAGGTCACCGGAGTCTTGCCCCAAGGCCTCCCGATGCCCGCGCTCGGCGGTATTGCTTGGGCAGACGCATTGGCCCTGCTTCCCGCAGCCGCGGGTATCGCCCTCATGGCGTTCGCAGATACCGGCGTCCTGTCCCAAACGCTGGCTGCCAAGGAAGGGAAGAAGGTCTCGGGGAACAGGGAGATGGCAGCCCTCGGGGCTGCCAATGCTGCCACCGGCCTGCTGGGCGGCTTCCCCATCTCCGGCAGTACCTCCAGGACCCCGGTGGCCGTGGATGCCGGCGCCAAATCCCAGATGACCGGTGTGGTGGGGTCGGTGCTTGTTCTGGCGTTCATGCTTTTGGCTCCCGGTGTGACGGAGTACCTGCCTTCCGCCACCTTGGCCGCCGTCGTGATTGCTGCCGCAATCGCACTGGCGGATCCCGCGGGCGTCCGGCGGCTCCTGAGCCTGAGCCGGAGCGAATCGGTGGTGATGCTGGCGGCATTCCTGGGCGTCCTCACAGTGGGTGTGCTCCAAGGAATTGTGGTGGCAATCATCCTGGCACTCTTGGATTTCGTTCGCCGTGCTTGGGACCCGTACCGCACTGAGCTCGGCTCGCAGGAAGGGCGGCCCGGCTACCACGATCTTGCACGCCATCCGGAAGGCGAACGCATCCCGGGGCTCCTGATCCTCCGCTTTGATGCCCCGTTGTTCTTCGGCAACGGGCAGGTCCTGGCAAGCTTTGTCCGTGAGCAACTGGACGAGGCGTCGGAGGGGATCTCCCACATAATCCTGGCGGCAGAACCCATCACAGGCATCGACACCACGGCCTTGGACGATCTGGTCACGCTGGACGAATGGTTGGCCCGGCACGGCGTGGATCTGGTGTTCGCCGAGCTCAAAGGGCCGGTGAAGGACAAGTTGATCCGCCTCGGAACAGCAGCCCGTTTCACCCCGGACCATTTCTTCTCCACAGTGGGCGCAGCCGTCCGCGCGCTCAAGGAGGAACAATGAAACGGCCGCCGATTACGCAACATGACGGCGGCTCCACCACCCGCAAGTGCGGCCGGATGCCCGTGGATGTTACGTTTTTCTTGAGTAATGAGTACCAGCGCAAAGCCCTGACTTGCTGGTCGGCAACCCTCTCTCCGGCGGGGTGCCTCAGGTGACTACTCGGCGTAACGACAACTCGTACTGCAAGCGTGACTGAGGAGCACCAGCTATGCCTGAACCCACTGAAGAAAAACTCTCTTACCGCCTGGTGACAGGCCCGGATACCCGTGACTTCTGCGAACGCATCCACAATGCCCTGGCTGAAGGTTACGTCCTCCATGGCAGCCCGGCAGCGACGTTCAACGGCACAGACGTCATAGTCGCCCAAGCCGTTGTCCTGCCGACTGCAATCGCCACTGCCGATGCCGCCGTCGCGAACGCCGTTGATCAGCTGGAAAACTACGACGACGAAGAAGCGTTCGAGGGCCACGCATGAGCTACGCAGGTGACCTGACCCCGCAGGACGCGTGGGCCAAGCTTCAAGAAGGCGCCATCCTGGTGGACGTCCGCACTGAGGGCGAATGGGCGCACATTGGGATCCCGGACACCAAAGCCACCGAGAACGACCCCCTGTTCATCCAGTGGAACCTTGCCGGCGGCATTCCGAACTCCCGTTTTATCGAGGACCTTCAGCAGCAGGCGCCCGAGGACGACGGTATTGAGCTGGTGTTCCTGTGCCGTTCAGGGCAGCGCTCCATCTCTGCCGCCATTGCCGCAACGCAAGCCGGCTTCACTGCCTACAACGTCCTCGAAGGCTTCGAAGGCGAGCCGGACCGCTACGGTGAGCGCACCGTCAACGGATGGAAGAACCGTGGCCTGCCAACGAATCTGGGGACCGAGTAAGTGACCTTCAATCCCGACGCCGCCGGCTGGAGCCCTGACACCCAGGCCGTCCGCGGTGGCCTTGACCGCACCAATTTCCAGGAAACGGCCGAGCCCGTTTTCCTGAACTCCGGCTTTGTCTACGAATCAGCAGCAGCGGCCGAACGCGCGTTCACCGGTGAGGACGAACGCTTCGTTTACTCCCGTTACGGCAACCCGTCCGTGGCCACTTTCCAGGAGCGGCTGCGGCTGCTCGAAGGAACTGAGGCGTGCTTTGCCACGGCATCCGGGATGTCCGCCGTCTTTACGGCATTGGGCGCCCTCCTGGCTGCCGGTGACCGCGTGGTTGCCGCCCGCTCGCTCTTTGGCTCATGCTTCGTGATCCTTAACGAAATCCTGCCCCGCTGGGGCGTGGAGACAGTCTTCGTGGACGGACCGGACCTGGAGCAGTGGCGCGAAGCCCTGTCCGAGCCCACCACCGCAGTGTTCTTCGAGTCACCATCGAACCCCATGCAGGAAATCGTCGACATCGCTGCCGTCAGCGAGCTGGCGCACGCAGCCGGGGCCACCGTTGTGGTGGACAACGTCTTTGCCACTCCCCTGCTGCAACGCTGCGGTGAACTGGGCGCAGACGTGATCGTCTACTCGGGCACCAAGCACATTGATGGTCAAGGGCGAGTCCTTGGCGGCGCGATCCTGGGCACCAAAGAATTCATTGATGGCCCGGTCAAGCAGCTCATGCGGCACACCGGCCCTTCCCTTTCGGCCTTCAATGCCTGGGTGTTGACCAAGGGCTTGGAGACTATCGGGCTGCGCGTGAACCACAGCTCGGCTTCTGCCCTGAAGATCGCGGAATGGCTCGAACAGCAACCTGCCATCAGCTGGGTCAAGTACCCTCTGTTGAAGTCCCACCCGCAGTACGAGCTTGCCGCGAAGCAGATGAAAGCCGGCGGCACCGTGCTAACGTTCGAGCTTTCGCCTTCGGCAGGGCGATCAGCCAAAGAGGCGGCGTTTGCCTTGCTCGATGGCCTCCGGGTCATCGACATCTCCAACAATCTTGGTGACTCCAAGTCCCTCATCACACATCCGGCAACAACCACCCACCGGGCCATGGGGCCGGAGGGCCGTGCGGCCATCGGGCTCTCCGATGGTGTGGTCCGTTTGTCCGTTGGGCTTGAAGAGGTGGGAGACCTCATCCTGGATCTGGAGAAGGCGCTCAAACAGGTCTAACCTTGCTGCCATGAGCGGGAACCATCCCTACCGCCGTGCCGGAACAGTGATTGTTGCCGGCACGGTGGTGTGGTTCATCGGCATCTCTCCGGTCTCACGGGTGTACATCACCCCCGATGACCGGGAGCGTCTCCGCATGCTGCAAGCCGGGCAGCGGGGCTGGATCACAGGTCAGCACATTGCCGCCGCCGGGACTGTCGCAGTGCCGGTGGGATTCGCCGCGTTTAGCCGTGCCATTCCGGCCGCGAACCCATCCAGTCGAACGGCGAAGAAGTGGGCCTACGCCGCTGCGGCCGCGCTGCTGACCGGCGCCCCGCTCTTCGTTTCCAGCCTTGCGCGGCGTGCGTCCGACATTGAAGGGTTCGCGTACCGCCGCGGATCCAGCGCCCCGTTCCTGGCGTATTCCGGGCTGCACGTTATCGCGTTGGCGGCGCTCGGAGGGAGTCTTCTTTCCTTGCCGGCAAAACGGTGGGTCGGGGTCACGGCCGCGGCTGCGGCGCCCATCTACGGAGCCATCCTTGCAGCCAGGAAGGACATCCCTCCGCTGTTTTTCTACCTCGTGGAAGGGACCGTCGGCGCCTACCTGATGGCTTGGGAAGAACCGGAAGAACACAAACTCAAGGCCTTATGACCCGTGTCAGCATGGGCGCGGGCTCCTTGTGTGCATCCGCAGCAGCGCCGCGAACGGTCACCTTCGCAACGTGTTCGACGACGGCGGCCAAGGCTTCCCTGGTGGGCGGACTTCCCGGATGGCTTTGCCCATCCCGCTGCCTCCTGTTGTAGCGCTCAGCGGCTTCCCGTTGCTCATGGGCGCCATTTCCCCGCTCCAACAAATCCGAGATCCCTGCTTTTACGAGCTCCAGCTCACCTTGGTCGTCCAGGACCGGGCTCAGATAATCCACCAACGCCCACACGACGTCCGGCGCTGGTTGGGGCAGGAAGTCACCGAAATCCAGGAGATCTCCACGCAGACCCGAATTGCTGGCCTGCCAGCTCGCCATCCGCAGGAGCGCCGTGGGCACCGCGGTGGGTTCGACGCCGTCGAGCATTTCCAACGATGCCGTCTCCACCAATGCCCGCACCAGCACCGCCATCAGGGCCGCATCCTCAGCACGCAGGCAGACGTCGGCAACCCGGACCTCCACAGTGGGATTGTTCCTGGAGATGCGGGCGTCAAAGTAGATCATGCCCTCATCCATGACCACGCCCGTCTCCAGGAGACGCTTCACGATGCGCCGATAAGCGGTCAGGGAGCCAAAAACGGAAGTAGGGCCCGACGTCGGCCACCGGTTCCATGCTTGGGTGCGGTAGCTCTCGAAACCGGTGGGAAGGCCCCGCCAGTAAGGCGAGTTGGCGGTAAGGGCTGTCAGGACGGCGAGTTTGTCCCGGATATGGTCAAGAACCACCACGCCTTCCTCGGGCGACTCCACGGAGGTGTGTACGTGGAATCCGCACGTCAACTGCTCCGTGGCAATGATGCCGAAGCGATCAAGCATCGCGGCATACCGGGGGTCCGGGGTGGTGTGGGTATTCGAGGCCAAAGGGGAGGTAGCGATCGCGGCCACTCCGGCCCCGTGCTGGCGGGCGGCCTCGTTGGCCATGGCCCTGCCGCGGCGGATCTGCTGCAGGAGCTCGGTATAGCTGTGGCACGGGCGTGTCTGCGTTTCGATCTGCTCCAGCTTCAGTTCGTGACTCAGACCCGTTGCAGTTGCGGGTTCATCATGGCCTGCCAAGAGCGCATCTGCGAGGGCCAACGGCTCGCCCGTCACAGGATCGACGATGAGCAGCTCTTCCTCAACCCCGAACGTCCGCATGCTCCATTCTGCGTCAGGAGGGCTGGTGAGGACAGAGCTTGTGTATCTGCGGCGTTTCGCAGCAGGTCCTAGTCCTGGAAGTACTCAATCTTCGCGCCAATGGTGTTGAGGCGCTCGGCAAGGTCCTCGTAACCGCGCTCGATCACGTAGATGTTGCGGAGCTCGGAGGTCCCTCGGGCAGCCAACATTGCCAGGAGCAGGCAGGCCGCGGGACGCAGGGCCGGCGGGCAACCAATTTCCGCGGCACGCCACTTGGTGGGCCCGTTAACGTAGATCCGGTGCGGATCCAGCAACTGCACCTGGGCTCCAAGCTTGTTGAGCTCCGTCAAGTAGATGGCGCGGTTCTCGTAGACCCAGTCGTGGATCATGGTCTGCCCCTCGGCGTTACCTGCGATTACTGCAAAGAACGGCAGGTTGTCGATGTTCAGTCCCGGGAACGGCATCGGGTGGATCTTGTCCTGCGGTGCGCGGAGCTCCGAGGGCTTGGTAGTCACGTCCACCAGCCGCGTACGTCCGTTCCGCGCCATGTACTCCCCGGAGATTTCAAGGTTCTGGCCCATCTGTTCCAGGGTTGCAAGTTCGATTTCCATGAACTCGATGGGAACCCTGCGGATAGTGACCTCGGAATTGGTCACAATGCCCGCGGTGATGAGGCTCATTGCCTCGATGGGGTCTTCAGACGGGAAATACTCAATATCTACATCGATAGCCGAGCGTCCGGTGATCTTCAGGGTAGTGGTTCCTACGCCGTCGATGTCCACGCCCAGGCCCTGCAGGTAGAAGCAGAGATCCTGCACCATGTAATTGGGGCTGGCATTCCGGATGATGGTGGTGCCTTCGCGGTGGGCGGCCGCCATGATGGCATTCTCCGTCACGGTGTCGCCGCGCTCGGTCAGGACGAAGGAGCGGTGGAGTTCATCCGCTGGAGGGGCGGTCACGGAGTAGAAACCGGACTTTGCTTCCACTTCGAGGCCGAACTGGCGAAGCGCCTGCATGTGCGGTTCCACCGTGCGCGTCCCCAAATCGCAGCCGCCGGCGTACGGCAGCAGGTATTCCCTGGTTTCGTCCAGGAGCGGACCGAGCAACATGATCACGCTGCGTGTGCGCCGGGCGGCGTCAACGTCCATGGATTCAAGATCCAGGACCTCGGGGCGGCGGAGACGGAGGTCGCTTCCGTTGAGCCACGTGCATTCGACGCCGATGGACGTCAATACTTCGACGATCCTGTTGACTTCCTCAATCCGTGCCAGCCGGCGCAAGGTGGTGGTTCCGCGGTTGATCAGGCTGGCACACAAGAGGGCGACGCCGGCATTCTTGCTGCTGTTGACGTCCACTTCGCCGGAGAGGGTCCGGCCACCCTCCACCCGGAGGTGGGTCATCTGCGGCTTGCCCACATTAACGATGGAGCGCCCGAAAATCGCTTCAAGGCGTTCGATCATCCGGAGGCTGAGATTCTGCTTGCCCTGTTCCATCCGGGCGATTGCGCTCTGGCTGGTTCCCAGCTCAGAAGCCAGCTGCCCCTGCGTCCAGCCTTTTTCGCCACGGGCGTCGCGGAGCAGGAGGCCTACATTCTCGGCGGTAGGTTGCGTCATTACTAATAAATATCACAAATGAGCTAGAAGTGAAGAGCAAAACACCGATTCAGCGGCATACATCACACCATATCCTTCCTGTGCGATATAGAGCCCAGACGCCGCGCTTCGGCGCGGACGCAAGGAAGAAGTACAGCCGTGATGTGGTGCTCACTCCCCCGGAGGTGAAGAAGGCTTCCTCAATTGGCCCGGGTAGGGCCGGCGCGATCAGCCTGCCAAAAAGGCTAGACCCGCCAGTACCCCAGTGCATCAATCCGGTGCTTGTCCACGCCGAGTTCTTTGCGCAGGTGTTTGACGATTGCCCGTGTACTTGATGCTTCGCACGCGATCCAAAAGAAGTCCTCGCCCACGGAGACATTGTCCGCCGAAAGCGCACCACAGACTTCCTCCACCAAAGCGGCCCCGTCGCGTTTGCGCGGAATCCAGGTGACGACGTCGGAATCTGCGGCACGCACCTCAAGCGAGGGGTCGGCGTCGTGCTGGTATTCGAGCCAAGCCGTCACCGGAGCCCCGCCCGCAGCACCGCGCTCATCCAGCAATGAATTGATGGCCGGTATGGACGCAGGATCGCCCACCACCCAAATCCGGCGCGGAGCGGGCTGCGGGAAGGTGAAGGAACTGCCTTGGACAGTGGCATCGATGGTTTCACCGGACTGAACCGAGCGGGCCCAATCCGCGGCAACCCCGTCGTGCATCGCGAAATCCATGCTGAACGTACCCTCCGCAGGGGAGGCGTTTACCAAGGTGTAGGCGCGCTGGTGAGCCTTGCCGGAATCGTTGAACCAGAGCCGGATCCACATGGTGGGATGCAGGCCGCTGCGCTCCAGGAGGCCGCCGTCGCGCACGTGGACGCGAAGGAAGTCCGGGGTGATCTCTTCCCGGCCCGTGACCTCCAAGGTGAAGTCCTTGGCGCCCATGACTTTGAGGACGACGCCTTCCCAATTCCGCTTCAAGCAACACTCCTTCACGAATGTCCACGATTTGTGAACGGGGCCAAAGCCATTTATCTTGAGCTTAAGTAAGCCTAACCTAAGCTCGAAAGCGGCCAGACATTATGACGCCTGCCCCGACGCACCAAACCGCCCCGGCAGGCGGCCCCGGCACGTACCGCGATGAGTGGGGCATCCCGCATCTGTGGGCTGATTCCGCCCATGAACTGGCCTTTCTCCAAGGCATGAACGCGGCCATGGACCGCTCGTGGCAGATCGAACTGGAACGGTGGCGTTCGGAAGGCCGTACAGCGGAAATTCTGGGAGCCGACACGGTGGTTTGGGACCGGTTCGCCCGCCAAGCCCAGCTGGATGACACCGCGCGTCGCTGCTTTGAGAACCTCGACGCCGGCACACAGCGTTGGTGCGGACAGTATGTGGCGGGCGTCAACCAAGCACTGGCCGATGGTGCTCGGGGCGGGCCCGAATTTGAAGAATCCGGCAGCACACCCGAGCCATGGAATCCTTGGACTCCGCTAGGTGTCTTCCTGGTTCATCACATCCTGTTTTCAACCTTTCCCAACAAGCTGTTCCGGGCCCACGTCGCGCGGACCCTCGGCGACGACGCCGTGAACCTGTTCAGCATCGAAGCGCCGGTTTGGTCAGGCAGCAACGCTTGGGCTGCACACGGATCGACGACGGGCAGCGGCCTTCCGCTGATCGCCGGCGACCCCCACCGCCTCATGGAACTGCCCGGCGTTTACCAGCAAATACGGCTCGCATGCCCGGAGTTCGACGCAATCGGATTCGCGTTCCCCGGCGTTCCCGGGCTCCCCCATTTCGCCCACACGGGCAGCACCGCGTGGGCCATTACCAACGCCATGGCCGACTACCAGGACCTTTTCGTGGAGGAGTTGCGGCGGGTCAGCGATTTCGCCGGCGAGCGCATCGAGGCGCGAGGAGCGGAAGGCTGGGAACCCGTCGTCGTGCGTTCGGAGACCATCCGGGTCCGCGACGACGCAGCGGTCTCTGTTGAGATTATTGAGACCGGTCGGGGCCCTGTCATCTCGGAAACGCCCGACGGCGGCGCCTTGAGTCTTCGATTCCCTGCCAGGGTTGAGGGGCGGTTGGGTTTTGAAGCCCTCCTGCCGCTGCTGCGGAGCCGGAGCGTCTCCGAGGTAGAGGCTGCTTTCGATGCATGGGTGGAGCCCGTCAACAGTGTGGTGGCTGCGGACGCTACCGGATCCGTACGGCATTTTGTTGCCGGGCTGGTTCCGCAGCGCAATCCGGCCAACCGGCGGTTGCCCGCTCCGGCCTTCTCCACACGGCATGAGTGGGAGGGACAGTACGTGATCCTTCCCCGCACCGAGGTCCGGAAATTTGCCGCGAGCGCGAACGATCGTACGGCAGGAGGCGGTGATCCGGTGGCCATGGAGTTCGCGCCCGCGCATCGCGCGCGGCGCATCCGGGAGTTGCTGGAGCTGAATCCCGGGCCTTTGTCCGCGGACCATATGCAAGCCATCCATATGGACACCCTGCTGGGCCCGTGGCCACTATTCCGGTCATTGCTCGTTGGCTTGGACTCCAAAGACCTTTCCAAGGAAGCCAAGGAACTGCGGCTGCTTTTGTTGGATTGGGATGGCCTGATGGATGCAGGAAGCCACCAGGCTGCCGTTTTCGCTGCGTGGCGCGGCGGGCTGGTCCAGCGCGTGGCGCGGCATTCCGCACTGGCTCCCTTGAATGAACCAACAGGCTATTCCCCGTTGTTCGGTCCGTGGTTGTCAGTTACGTCCCGAATCGGTTTTGCCCTTGAGACCCTGCTGGTTCGTGGCCCGGAACTTGGCATCAACGTTGGAATGGAAGCCGCCGCAGCACTTGAAGACACTGCGTTGGAGGAATCAATGCTGAACGGTGCTGCCTGGGGTGACCGGCACAAGTTGTTAGCCGTCCATGTCCTCCCGGGCTCCCTCGCTTCCTCCGCACCCACTGCCGATCTCAGCGGCGATACCGGGTGCGTTCTGTGCACCGAGAGCCTCCCCGGAGTGGATGACCGAAGCTTCCGCGGACCCGTAGCCCGTTACGTGTGGGACCTGGCCGATCGGGGCAACAGCCGTTGGATCGTGCCTTTCGGTACCTCCGGCACGCCGGGCCACAAGCACTTCGCCGATCAGCTCCCGCTCTGGACCGCAGGGGAACTCGCCCCGGTGGTCACTGATTGGTCGCTTCTGGCCAAAGAAACGCCCTGACTCACTCCAATCCCCGCGTCAGCCCAGACCGTCAGCCCAGACATCAGCCCTGACCATCATCAGATCCCGAAGGAAACCATGACCACTGTCACCCAGGATTTCTCCGCCCGCACCACCATCTACTCTGAAGACCTCGAAGGATGGGGGGCGCTCCGGATTGTTCCGCTGGTTCCCGGCGAAGACATTGACCTCATCTTCGAGTGGGTTACCCAGCCCCGTGCAAAGTTTTGGGGAATGACGGAGAACACCCGTGAAGAAGTGTTGGGGATCTACGAGTTCCTTGACTCCTTGGAGACCCACCACGCGTTCCTGGCCACCCTTGACGGGGAGCCCTTGGCCCTTTTCCAGACGTACGAGCCCCTGCACGATCCCGTCGGCGAGGCCTACCCTGCCCGTGAGGAAGACATCGGTATGCACCTGCTGTTGGCCCCTGCAACACGTCCCATTCCGCACTTCACCCCGCGGCTGGGCACGTCCTTGATCAAGTACATGTTTTCCCTGCCGGGCAAGGACCGGATTGTGGTGGAGCCGGACTCCCGCAATGCCAAGGCGCTTCGCCGGCTGGAAGCAACGTGTTTCGAGTTGGGACCCATCATCCAGCTCGCCGAGAAGGAGGCCCAACTGGGCTTCCTGACGCGTGCGGGCTTCGATGAGATCCAGGAGCAGCAGGCTCGCTAGCGCCAGACGAAACTCCACGTTCCCGCGACGACCGCCGACATCACTGCACCTGCTGCGATGACCAAGCCGCCAAGGACCACCCCTACGTCCAGCAGCGAATATGTGGATTCGCGCGCCCACGTCCTTTGTCCACCACCGAAGCCGCGGGCTTCCATGGTCACTGCCAGTCGGGAGGCCCTTCTCACGGCCTGGACCAATAGCCCGAAGCTCTGGCCGAGGGTAGCCTTCAACCGTTGAATCGGGCTGCCTTGGGAACCCACTCCACGGGCGCGGCGGGCCATTCCGATGGTCTGCCATTCCTCTGCCATGAGCCCCACCAGCCTCATCGCAGCCAAGGATCCGAGGACGAAGCGGTGCGGCAGCCTGGCCTTCTGCGCGAGTGCGTCGGCCAGGTCTGTGGGATCCGTGCAGGTCATCAGCAGGATCGCCGGCAACGCGATCGCCAAACCGCGCAGCATGAAACCCAGCCCCAGTTCGAGGGAACCTTCGCTGATGGACCAGAGTCCGACGTCGAGCAGTACAGCGCCGCTGTCCGCCGCCACTATTGCAGTGCTCCAGCCGCCTATTGCCGCCGCGATGATCAGGGGCCAGGCCCTCTGCCACAGGAGCCTGACGGTGAGGCCCGCAAGCGGGAAGAGAGCCAGTTCCGCGAGGAGCGCCGTGGACGCAGACACCCAGTCGATGGACAGAGCCAGCACCAGGGAGATCAGGAAGACCGACACGAATTTGGCCAAAGGGTTGGCTCTTGTGAGGAGGGCATGGTTGCCGCGGAGATTCAGTGGATCCCTCACGCTGCACCCGCTTCCTGATGCGTTGCCCTGCCCTGCGTTATGGGGCCGAGGCGCAGTTCGGATCCGCCGAGTACAGCACTGAATTCCTGATCGTGGGTCACAGACACCACCGCGGTTCCGGCGTCCAGCAACTCTGAAAGGAAAGACGCCAGCTCGGCCCACGTATTCGCGTCCTGGCCGAAGGTGGGCTCGTCCAGGACGAGGACCTTCGGGTGTGCGGCCAGCACCGTGGCCACCGAAAGCCGGCGCTTTTCCCCGCCGGAGAGCGTGTACGGATTGGCGTCGACCAGATGAGTGAGCCGCAATCGCTCCAGCAGCTCGTCCACGCGTTCCTCGCCACGGCCAAGATGCCTCGGACCAAACATCAACTCGTCCAGGACTTTGCCCGTGACGAACTGGTGCTCAGGCTCCTGGAACACCGTCCCGATCCGGGAGATCAGCTGATCCGCTTTCCACTTGTAAGGGTCAATGCCTGCACCGTCGGAAAGCTCGACGGCGGCACTCACCTTGCCGTCCACCGGCGCCAAAAGGCCGGCCAACGTGAGCGCAAAAGTGGACTTCCCGGCGCCATTGGGGCCAGTGATGGTCAGTGCCTGGCCTGCCCTGACCTGTGCGCTGATACCCGTTTGCACCGGCATGGGCGGGATGGTCTTGAAGCCTTTGCGCCGAGACTTTTCGCGGGAGACAGCCAGGTCCTGGGCGGCGAGGAGAAGCTGAGAGGTGTCGCGTTCATTGTGGCGGGCGCGGGTCGCCGGAACGTAGCCCGGCACCCATACACCAGCCGACATGAGCATCGTGCGGGCCTCGGACAGGACCTGGTCAGGAGGGCCGTCCAGGAGGACGCCGCCGGCAGACCGCCCGATCCCTGCCGCCGTTGCGCCTCCGGCAGACCCCGGCTGCAAAACCACTATCCGGTCCACCAGGTCTTTCCACACGGACACCCGGTGTTCCACAACAACCAAGGTGGCGCCGGTCTTATCCAGGCAGCGCCCAACAGCGTCGCGGACCTCCAGCACACCAGCCGGATCCAGGTTGGCTGTCGGTTCGTCCAGGAGGATCAGGCCGGGGCGCATCGCCAAAATACCCGCCAGCGCGAGGCGCTGCTTCTGCCCCCCGGATAGTGCCGCCGTCGGGTGATCCAGCGGCAAACCGCCGCCAGCAGCGGTGCGCAACCCCACGTCGTCGAGCGCTTCATGGACGCGGGACCAGATCTCGTCCCGCGGCACGGCAAGGTTCTCTGCTCCAAAGGCAACGTCGTCCCCAACCCGGGACAGGACCACTTGCGTCTCAGGGTCCTGCTGCATCAGCCCTGCGCGGCCGCGCTGCTCGCGGGGCGCGACGCCGTCGATCAGCAGGGAGCCGCTCTCATCCGAGTCGTCTTCCTCGTCCCCCAGCACCCCGGCCAGGGCATGCAGGAGCGTGGATTTGCCAGCACCCGAGGGACCCAGCAGCAGCACACGCTCCCCCGGTTCAATCCGAAGGTCCAGGCCCTGAATGGCAGATTGGGCCCGGCCGGCATGCCGCCAACCCCAGCCCTCGGCTGAGATGGCGGCAGGCCTGACCTTGCCGCTTTGGGTGGCGGACATCAGCTGAAGACTGGCTCCGACGCGGCCTTGCGGGAGGCGAAGGAGCTCAGGACGCCTGTCTTGGCCAAACCTCGCGTCGCCACCCAAGAGAGTGCGCCCGCGATGATTGCACCGGAAATTGTGGTGAAGGTGATGTAAGCCAGTTTGTCGACGGCCTCGTAGGCGATGTTCCAACCCCATGGCAGGAAGGAGTCGTTCAGACCGCAGAAGAGGCCCGCGCCGGCACCTGCGAGGAGGGCGGTGGGCAGGTTGAACTTCTTGTACCGGAACGCGGCGAAGATGAGTTCGGCTCCCAGGCCCTGAAGAACGCCCGAGATGAGCACCGTGGTGCCGTACTGCGAACCCATGATGAGTTCGCCCGTCGCAGCAACAGTCTCGCAGAAAAGCGCCGCCCCCGGTTTGCGGATAATGAGCATGCCCAGCACCGCGGGGATCATCCAACCACCCGCGATCAGGCCGGTGAGCGGCGGATAGGTGGCATTCAAGGGAATGGATACCAGCGCAGCGCCCTGGGACCATGCCCAGAAGATCACGCCGCCGGCAATGGCGATCAAAGCCGCCACAACAATGTCTACAACTCGCCAGTTATGACTGGTCTTCTTCACGTTTACCGTGGTCATTTTCTGCCTCCTGAGGTTACAGGAGGGGAAAGTGCTCCCCGGAACCAGGCTGGCCTGCGCCGCCCGGATCCGGACACTCTGAGAAGCTCGACTCCCTTGCGCCGGTACTAACCGGATCAGGTTCGAGGGTCTGCGGCTGTCCGCACTCTCAGCGCCCTCGCGTCACCTGCATTTCTGCAGAGTCCGACGGCGGCGCTCCCCTGTCGTTATCAAATCTGCCCTGATGGGCTGGTTCAGTTTACACCCGGGTCCGCGGCGGGTGCGGGTGTGTTGCCGGCATGCGGTCACAATCGGCCGTGGTGGGGTGTGCGGGGTTCGTTGCGGGGCCCGCTCTACGCCCCCCTCCCCGGTTTTGCCACGCACACCAGGCCCCACAACCAGACGGGGTTCGTTGCGGGGCCCGCTCTGCGCCCCCCTCCCGGGTTTTGCCACGCACACCAGGCCCCACAACCAGACCTGAGAGAATGATCCAGCAGACTCGACCGCGGCAAAGGGGCACAACTCATGACGGACCTACCCACACAGGATCACCCTGCCAGCGACGCTCCAGTGCCCGAACCCCGGCTCGCAGCCAGCGTCATCCTGCTCCGTGACGCTCCGGGCGGACTCGAAGCCTTTGTTCAGCACCGGGTCACCACCATGGACTTCGCTGCTGGAATGGTGGTCTTCCCCGGAGGACGGGTGGATGCTGCGGACAAGTCCGGGTGGGACTACCCCATGGATCTTCTTCAACGTCACTCGGCGGACTGGCAACTGAGCTCCATCTGCAGTGACGCGGACCAAGCAGCCAAGAATGCCGGAACAGTGCTGACCGCCGCAATCCGTGAAGTCGGGGAGGAAGCCGGGCTGAGCATCGACGCCTCTGACCTGCGGCCATGGGCCAACTGGATTACGCCGACAGACATGCCTAAGCGATTCGACACCTACTTTTACGTGGCCAAGCCTTCTCCCGGAGTCGAGCCCCAGCACCAGACAACGGAGGCCTGGCAATCTCTGTGGATGCCGGTAAAGGGCATTCTTGAGGCAGAGGCTGCCGGCACCTTGAAACTGATGCCGCCCACCTATTACCTGCTCAAGGAAATTTCCGGGTTCGGCAGCGTGGATGCTGTCTGGTCGGCCGAACACAACGTTATCCCCGTACTGGCACCTGTTGGTTCCATGGCGGCGTTCCTGAAGGAGCGGGAAAGCCGCCGCTGACGCTTGAGACCAGCCGGAGCCAGCTAGGCTGGGGGCATGAACCTCTTCTTCAAGCTGATCGGTGCCGGAGTAAGCCTCGGAGCAGGCTTCGTAGGTACCAAACTCGTCAACAAAGGGTGGGAAAAAGCCACAGGCAACAAGCCGCCCTTAGGCCACGACGACATGGAATCGAGTCTTCGCTCGGCCCTGACGTTCGCTCTGGTTTCAGCCTTCGTCAGCACGCTCATCCAAGTCCTGGCCAGCAGGGGCACGCAGCGCGCCATTACGCGCTTCGCCAAAACCCACGACATCGTCTAGGCACCCGCCACGCACAAACACAACGCCGGTATCTCCCACGAGGGGTGATACCGGCGTTGTTTTTGCCGCTGCTACCGTTCGCTCCCGGGCTCTTGGCCCGCTGCCGCGCGCTGCACAACCGCTTCGAGTTCATCTTTGGTGAGCATTTCGCGGTGTCCATGCTTGGTGCGGTAAGCGGAGCGACCCACCATGTGCGCGGAAACCGGAGCCGTCAGGAGCTGGAAAATCCACGCCACCAGAAGGACCGGCCATACCCACCAAGTCCGCATTTGAAGGCCGATCGCAGCAAGCATGAGGAACAACCCCAAAACCTGCGGTTTGGTGGCCGCGTGCATGCGGCTCATGAGGTCCGGAAACCTCAACAGACCAATAGCGGCACCAAGAGACATCAGGGCGCCCACCACCAGGAACACTGCAGTAACGGCGTCGATGACAGCATCCACGCCCGTGGCATCAGGATTCATTGCTTTGCTCCCTTCGCTCAGCCACGAACCGGGCAACGGTCACCGAGCCAATGAACCCGATCACCGCGAGCGCCACCAACAGCATCAGGTTGTTCAGGTGCTTGTTCATAGCCATATCGATCGCCAGGGCGGCACCGAGGATTGCCAGCAACACATCCGATGCCAGAACCCTGTCCAACAGGGACGGGCCAATCGCAATGCGGACAATTGCCCCTGCCGCAGCCAAGCTGAGGATCACAGCTGTAGCCAAGAGAACGAATTCCTTCATGGCGTTGCCCCTTCCATTCCCGGGCGCTGCTCGGCGTCGAGGGCTGCGACTTCTTCGCGCGTGCCCATGATGCGAATCAAGCGCGCCTCAATAACCCGCGTTTCCTCGCGGATCTTACGGATATCGGCTTCTTCATAAATATTGAGCGCGTGCAGGTACAGCGTGGACGTTGATCGGTCCACTTCCACCACCAGCGAGCCCGGGATCAACGAGATCACATGGCCGGTGGCCGTCACCATAAGATCTGAGTGGCTCCGCAACGGAACGGCGACGACGGCGCTGCGCACCTTGGGTCCTTTCGCCACCGCCAGGTACAGGACCAGGAAGCTCGCTGCCACCACTTTGCCGAGGAACATCAAGGCAAAGGGGATAGCCCGCAGTATGTTGAACCTGCCGCTGAGCTCCACAGGCGGGAGGTAGAACAGTTTGGCCACCAGCACCGCGATCAAGGCCCCGAACAGCAGGTTGCCCGGGCTGAAGTCCCGCCAAAGTGCACCCCACACGATCACCAACCAGATGAGGAGCGGCAACTCCGTGCGGAAGGAAATGGGTTTGCGGCTCACTTGGCATCCCCCCGCTGTGCTTCATCCCGTCGTGCTTCATCTGGTTGTGCTTCATCCGATTGCGCCAGCGGCGGCACCTCAACGGAATCCCCCAGGACTGAATGGATGTAAGCCGAGCGGTCCAGCATGGTTCCAGCGGACCCGTCGGCAACTTGGAAGAGCGGCCCCGCAAACACAGTGAGCGCCACTCCGAACACCACCAGACCTGCGGTCGATCCAACCATGGTGCGCGGCAGGACACCCGCTTTGCCTGGGGTCATCAATACAGGGTCCGGGTACTCTGCGTCCTCGGGTTTGCGCCAGAACGCCCTGTTCCAAACACGGGCGATGGCCAGCAACGTCAGGAGGCTGGTGAGCACACCGCCCACCACCAGCACGATTGCCAAGGGTGTCCCCAGCTCCACGCCGGCCTGCAGCAGCCCCAGCTTTCCAAGGAAGCCCGAGAAAGGCGGAATGCCCGCAAGGTTCATCGCCGGAACAAAGAACAGCAAGGCAAGCAATGGTGAAAGCTTCGCCAGGCCACCCAATCGGTCAATAGAGGAGCTGCCGCCACGCCGTTCGATGAGGCCTGTCACCAGGAACAAACTGGTCTGAACGGTGATGTGGTGCGCGACGTAGAAGACCGCAGCACCCAACCCGGCCACGGAGCTCATGGCGAGGCCGAACACCATATAGCCGATGTGGCTCACCAATGTGAAGGACAGGAGACGTTTGATGTCGCTCTGAGCCAAGGCGCCCAGGATACCGACAATCATTGTCAGTAGCGCCACCACCATCAGGGGGACGTTCAGGGTATCCCCCGGGAACAGGAGTGTTTCCGTGCGGACCATGGCGTAAACGCCCACTTTGGTCAGCAACCCGGCGAACACGGCCGTGACTGGAGCGGGAGCAGTGGGATAGGAGTCCGGAAGCCAAAAGGACAAGGGGAACACGGCTGCCTTGATCCCGAAAGCCACCAACAGCATCACGTGCAGGAGGTTCTGCGTGCCTTGGTCAAGTTCGGCAAGCTTGATGGCCAGGTCCGCCATGGTGATGGTTCCGGTGGCTCCGTAGATCATGGCGATCGCGATGAGGAACAGCACGGACGACACCACGGAAACCACAACGTAGGTGACGCCCGCACGGATGCGTGGTCCCGTTCCCCCCAGTGTCATGAGGACGTAGCTGGCCGTCAGCAGGATCTCGAAGCCAACGTAGAGATTGAAGAGATCGCCGGTCAGGAACGCGTTGGATACGCCCGCCACCAGGATGAGGTAAGTGGGGTGGAAGATCGAGACGGGTGCTTCCTGGTCGCCGTCGGCCATGCCCTGCCCGGTGGCGTAGATGAGCACGGCCAGGCTGACCACGGTGGAAACCACCAGCATGAGGGATGAGAACTGGTCCACTACCAGGACCACGCCCCACGGCGGCAACCATCCTCCGAGCGTCACGGACGTGGTGCCTCCATCCCATACAGAGACCAGGAGCAGGCATTCGAGCAGGAGGGTGGCACTCAGGATGCCAATGCTTACTACCCGTTGCGCAGTGTGGTGCCTGATCAGCAGGAATGCCAAGGCAGCACCCAGGATCGGTAGGAGGACAGCTAGCGGCGACAGGTTTGCGAGATTCACGCGCTGCCTCCTTCCTGGGTCGGTGCCGTGTTGGGAGTCTCGGTCGCATCTGGCCTGTCCTTGCTTGCAGGGCTGGCCGGGGTGATGGCGAATTCGGAAGTTTCCAGCGGGACAATGGCGTCGTCCTCGGCGTCGAAGCTCGGAGTCTTGGCCACGCGGACGTCTTCGAGGTCATCCTGGATTTCATCCTGACGAGCCAGGACCCATGTGCGGTAAATGATGCCGAGCATGAAGGCCGTGACAGCGAAAGAAATAACGATCGACGTCAGGATCAGGGCTTGAGGCAGAGGATCGTTGTAGGCGTCCGGATTGGTTTCCTTGTCGAACAAGGGGGCAAGGCCTGCGTACCCTCCCGTGCTCAGTATCAGGATGTTGGTGGCGTTGGCCAGCAGCATCAAACCCAACAGCACGCGGGTCAGGCTGCGCTCCAGGATCAAATAGATTCCGCAGGCGTACAGGACACCCATGACGATCAGCAGGGTCAGGTTGATGCTCATGCGTTACCCTTCCCGGAAGCAGCGGATTCGGCAGCTTCCTCGGCAAGGTCGGCATGCCCTGCGGCATCCTCCTCGGCCAGCGGGGCTCCCTTGCCTTCAAAGTGTTCATCGATCTCGGCACCGAGGCTTCGGAGGACATCGAGGGCCAACCCCACCACCACGATGTATACGCCGATGTCGAAAATGGTGGAGGTGACGAACTTGACGTCACCGAAAACCGGCAGCCAGAACTCGATGATTGCGCTCTGGAACACCTGTCCGCCCAGGAAGAGCGGCACCACGCCGGAGGCGGCCGCCGTCGCAAGTCCCGTCCCCAAAAGGGTTCCCGCGCTGACGGTGGCTGCCTCGCTTAGCTCGAATCGCCCACCTGCCAGATAGCGGATTGTCAGTGCGAGCCCGGCGGTGAGGCCACCGGCGAAGCCGCCGCCCGGCAGGTTATGCCCTGCGAGGAGGAGATAGATGGAGAACACAATCATGGAGTGGAAGATCAACCTGGTGACCACTTCGAAGATGATCGAACGGCGCTCGGGAGCCAAGGTGCGGCCCGCAACCAGCCACGCGTCGCGGCTGACGTCGGTGAACTTTTTCGCCACGGCCAAGGTAGCGCCGTCGCGGGAGTCACGGTCGACGCCGGTGCGTCGGCCGACGCTGCCTGCGGGTACGGCCTCCGAGGTCTTGATCCGATCGCCGCGGCTGCGCACGAAGATCAGGCTGGCTACACCGGTGGCGGCAATCGCCAACACGGAAATCTCCCCGAACGTATCCCAAGCGCGGATATCCACGAGGGTCACGTTGACCACGTTCAATCCTCCGCCGCCTTCATAGGCCAACCGTGGGAAGTCAAGTGAGATGGGAGTGGCAACGCGGGCGCCCATGGCGTAGATCGCCACGAAAATCATGGTGATGCCGAAGGCCGCGCCGATGATCACGCGGATCACCCTGAGCCGTCCCCCGGTCCTGTCCCTCAACTCGGCGGGCAGGCTGCGCATGGCCAGCACAAAAGCCACCAGCACGATCGTTTCCACCAACATCTGGGTCAAGGCGAGGTCCGGCGCGCCTTGGAGGGCGAACATGAGGGCAATGCCGTAGCCCGTGACAGAGACCATCAGCACGGCGAGGAACCGCTTGTTGGCCCGGACCGCTGCCAGTGCACCCACCACGATGCCGATGCCTGCCACCACCTGGAGGGGCGAATTCGGGTCGATGAAGTACATGCCATCCGGCAGGGGCTTGTTCGCCATGATCAGCGCCGTCATGGGCACCGCGAATGCCACGGTGAGGATCACTGCGAGGTAGAAGTACAGCGAACCACGCTGCGTACGGCCTGTAACCCAGACCGCGATGTCGTCCAGCGCACCAATGGTGTTTTGGTAGGCCCTGTCCCCGTCCACCCAGTCCGGAACCAAACTTTGGGCCCGCGAAACGAGGTTGCGCCCATAGAACATCGCGGCGCCGGCCGCGAACGTCAGCGCAGTCAGGCCCAACGCGGGAGTGACGCCGTGCCACAAAGCCAGGTACCCGGCGTCGACCGCGTCCGGGCTATTAGCGAACAGCGCTGCGTATGGCTGGATCCAGGCATCCACCGGCGTCGGCCACAAGCCGTAAACGATGGTGAGCAAGCTGAGGATGGCGGGGGCTGCCAGGAACGCGGGTTTGATGGGCTTGAACGGGGTTGGTTCAACGCCAGGCTTGACGGCAAATGCTCCCCACATGAATCGGGCACTGTAGGCGAACGTCAGGATCGATCCGATCACCAGTCCCACCAAGATCCAGATGCCCCAGGCTGGCGCGTCACTGCTGGTGCCGTAGCCGACGAAGGCCCCAAAGACTGATTCTTTGGCTACGAAACCAGCCAGAGGCGGGACCCCGGCCATGGACGCCGCGGCAATGGCCGCCACAACGCCCAGTGCACGTGACGAACGGAAGACACCGGAAAGTTTGCGGATATCGCGCGTACCTGATTGGTGGTCGATGATGCCAACCACCAGGAACAGCGCCGCTTTGAACAAGCCATGTGCCAGCAGCAGTCCGAGTCCGGCCAGAGCGGCGTCGGGCCGGCCCAGACCCACCACCATGGTGAGGAATCCGAGCTGGCTGACCGTGCCATAAGCGAGGATGAGCTTGATATCAGTCTGGCGAAGCGCCCGGTAACCGCCCACGAGCATGGTGGCCAGGCCCAGCCCCAGAACCACAGGAAGCCAAAACTCCGACGTCGAAAACCCTGGCGCGAGGCGCGCCACGATGTAGATGCCGGCCTTGACCATCGCGGCCGCATGAAGGTAGGCGCTCACGGGAGTGGGCGCGGCCATGGCGCCCGGGAGCCAAAAGTGGAAGGGGACAAGCGCCGATTTAGTCACCGCACCCGCAAGGATGAGTACGACGGCGGTGGCCACCGCCTCCTGCATCGGTCCCGCCATGAGCGGGCCGGCTTGGTCCAGAATCGCCGAAATGCGATAGGTTCCAGCCGCCTGGCCCAAAATGATGAGGCCGACGAGCATGGCTAGACCACCGGCGGTGGTGACCATGAGTGCCTGCAGCGCCGAACGCCGGGCAGCCAAACGGGTGCGGGCGTACCCGATGAGCAGGTAGGAAAGGATGGTGGTGAGCTCCCAGAAGATGAAGAGCATCAGGAGGTCATCGGAGGTCACCAAACCGAACATGGCCCCGGCAAAAGCGAGCAGCTGGGCACCGAATCCGCCCAAGTCGGCGTCCTTGTTCTTGAAGTACCTGGCGCAATAAATCAACACCAGGGATCCCACGCCGAGGATCAGCAGGCACATCACCCATGCCAGGGCATCCATACGGAAGGCAAGCTCAAGCTTAAGGCTGGGGATCCACGGAAGGACTTCCTCTATGCCACCTCCGGAATATACGGGGCCATACTGGAAAAGAAGCCAAATGAAGGCACCTGCGGGAACCGCTGCAAGAGCATAGAAGGCGTTCCTGCCAAGCTTGCTGAAGATCAAGGGCGCCACAGTTGCCGCTACAAAGGTGATGGCGAGAACTGTGATCACTGTTATCTCCGCAAAGTCAGGAACATATTGTCAAAAGTTGGAGCAGGCGGTCATACGTTGGGTTCAGTTTCCCTAGTTTATCAAGGCGAACTGACAATATTTGGCCAGAAGACCCGACTGCGCGCATGGCTTAAAGCAGCGTTCTCCACATAGCGGTCTGTCATCTGCCCACCGTTCTCCACTGTCGCTATAGCATTCAAGCTATGAACGCGGCCGCAGTTCCCGAAGCCTCCAACTCCACGTCCGAGCTCGCCTCCGGACCCGTCGCCTCCAAGAAGGGACAGATCCTTGCTTGGGCATCCTGGGACTGGGGTTCCGCTGCTTTCCAAGCGGTCATGACCACCTTCGTCTTCACCGTGTACCTCACGTCCAATGCGTTCGGCGGAGAAGATGCGGCATCGGCTGCACTCGGTGCCGCTTTGGCCATTGCCGGCCTAGCCATTGCCTTGCTGGCTCCCGTCACTGGCCAGCGTTCAGACGCCGGTGGCCGCCGCAAGATGTGGCTCGGCGTCAACACCGCCGCGACCGCTGTTCTGACGGCTCTCTGTTTCTTCGTGTTCCCCCAACCGGAGTTCCTGCTCCTGGGAGTTTGCCTCATAGCACTCGGCAACATTTTCTTTGAGTTTGCCGGCGTGAACTACAACGCGATGTTGGCCCAGATCTCCACGCCCCGGAACATCGGCAGGGTCAGCGGCTTCGGCTGGGCCATGGGTTATCTGGGCGGCATAGTTGCGCTCCTTCTGGTCCTTCAGCTATTCGTGCAGCCCTCTTTCGATTGGTTCGGCGCTTCAACCCAGGACTCCCTGAACATCCGGCTTGTTGCCATCTTCTCAGCGCTGTGGTTCTTCATCTTTGCCCTCCCCGTGATGTTCGCTGTTCCTGAAGTATCCGTTAAAAAAGACACGGCATCCTTGGGCTTCATCGCGTCCTACAAGTTATTGTTCCGCCGCATCGGAGCCATCTACCGGACCAGCCCGCACACCATCTACTTCCTGCTGTCCAGCGCCATCTTCCGTGACGGCTTGGCGGCCGTATTTACCTTCGGCGGTGTCATCGCCGCCGGTACGTTCGGCTTCGAGCTCAAGGACGTCATTTTCTTCGCCATCTTTGGTAACGTCGTGGCGGCCGTCGGTGCAATCATCGGAGGCTTCCTCGACGACAGGATCGGGCCAAAGGCGGTCATCATCCTCTCGCTTGTTGGACTTCTCGTCGCAGGCACGGCCATCCTGGTCTTGGGGAACGGCAACTACGTGTTCTTTGGAAATGACTGGCCAGGTGCCACCACGTTCTGGGTCTTCGGGCTGCTGCTGTGCCTGTTTGTGGGACCGGCCCAATCGTCCTCACGGGCCTATCTGGCACGGCTTGCGCCCCACGGGGAATCCGGGGAGCTATTTGGTCTCTACGCCACAACCGGACGGGCTGTCAGTTTCCTCGCCCCCACGCTCTTCACGCTGTGCATCACCATCGCCTCGCCGCTTGTTGCAGAAGGTGAAGCCCAACGCTGGGGCATCCTCGGAATCATGGTGGTGCTGCTCGCGGGGCTGCTGGTGATCCTCCCTGTGAAACCACCGGCCAAGGTGGAAATAGCCGTGGTCCCTGAGCGTTAACTACATAGGACTGGCTGAGCATGAACGCCATACCAGACCCATACAACAGAGTTAGGGTGTAGCTATGAACGTGGATGAGACTGAACTCCCGGGCCTCGGTATCCGCAAGGATTTCGTCACGGCCTCGGGCCGTCGCATCGGTGTCGTGGAACTTCGCGAGGGCGAAACGGAGCTTTTCGTGTCCACCTGGGACGACCCCGATACGTGCCAGGCTTCAATCCCGTTGACAGCCGATGAAGCATCGACGCTCGGGAACCTACTGGGCGGGCAGCACATTGCCATGCGCTTGGCCGAAGAACACCGTGAGATACCAGGCATCGTCACCCGCCAGTTCTCCATTACCCCCGATTCACCCTTCGTCAACCAGCCCATGGGCAAAGCGCAGATCCGTACCCGGAGCGGTGTGTCCATCGTGGCGATCATGCGGGAAGGTGAGGTCGTCCCCTCGCCGGCACCCGACGTCGTACTTCACTCCGGTGACTTGCTCGTAGCGGTAGGCACACAGGACGGTCTTGATTCGGCAGCCGACATCCTCCGCAACGGCTGACCGGAATGGATCCGCTCGCACTAGCCCTCGTTGAACTGGGGGCCGTCGTTTTCTGCCTCGGTCTCCTTGCTCGATTAGCGGGCCGGATCGGCATGTCCCCTATCCCGCTTTACTTGGTGGGTGGTCTTGCCTTCGGAGCCGGCGGGTTCGTCAAATTGGATGGCATGAACGAGTTCGCTCATCTTTCCGGAGAAATCGGCGTCATTCTCCTACTACTAATGCTCGGCTTGGAATATACGGCGTCGGAGCTCGTCACCGGCCTTAGGCAGTCCTGGCAGGCCGGTGTCATGGATTTTGTCCTCAACTTCCTTCCGGGCGCGGGACTCGCCGTGCTTTTGGGTTGGGGACTTGTGGGCGCAATTGTCATGGGTGGCGTCACCTATATCTCGTCATCCGGCATTGCTGCCAAGGTCATCACTGACCTCGGACGAATCGGTAACCGCGAGACTCCCGTGGTGCTGTCCATCTTGGTTTTCGAAGACCTTGCAATGGCGATTTACCTCCCTATCCTCACCGCGATCCTTGCCGGCGTCGGATTCCTGGGCGGACTGCAGACGGTGGGTATTGCACTGGCCGTGGTCACCGTGGTTCTGGTCATCGCCCTCAAACACGGCCACCGGGTCTCGCAAGCAGTGCACAGCGAAAACTCCGAAGTCTTCCTGCTCAACGTGCTCGGTCTCGCGCTTCTGGTCGCTGGGATTGCTTCGGCTCTGCAGGTATCGGCCGCAGTGGGTGCCTTCATGTTGGGTATTGCCATCTCCGGCGCCACGGCACATAATGCCACCAGGATCCTCGAGCCTTTGCGCGATCTCTTCGCTGCGATCTTCTTCGTAGCCTTCGGCCTCAACACCGATCCGTCGTCCATTCCACCCGTTCTTGGCTGGGCCCTCGTCCTGGCCGTCGTCACAGCAGCTACCAAGATGCTCACAGGATTTTGGGCTGCCAAACGGGTTGGCATTGCCGTCCCCGGCCGCTTCCGCGCAGGGGCTGCGCTGATCGCCCGCGGAGAATTCTCCATTGTCATCGCGGGTCTGGCTGTTGCTTCCGGCGGCGTTCCCGACGAACTTGCGGCACTCGCCACGGCCTATGTCCTCATCATGGCTATCCTTGGTCCGCTGGCTGCCCGCTTTGTGGAACCCGTGGTCAAGGCCATCCGAAAGTCACCGGGAGCTCCGCCACGGACACCGGAGCGCGCACCGGCTTAGCTAGCCCGTCTCCCCCGCCGAGGGGCGGGATCTCGACCG
>NZ_JBLYIE010000010.1:0-3894 GCF_048537125.1 Paenarthrobacter sp. PPS72
AATAGTTTCGATCCGCAAGGTTGAGACGAGTTATCTCATCCACTTCTACTCGTCCCACTCGACTGGCAGCGGGACGTGTTGAAGTGGGACGAGTAGCACTACGGCTAGATTTATGGCGTGAGTTCTATTGTTGAAGAAGCCATTGAGGTGCTTTATGCGGCGAAGGTTCCGTTGGCTCCTGGCTTATCGCCTTGGCAGATCGAGGATGTTGAAGAGCAGTTTTCGTTCGAGTTCAGTCCCGATCATGCGGGCTTGCTGAGTCTCGCGATGCCTATCGGCCCGAAATGGGTTGATTGGATGGGCGATCCGGCGGCGATTCAGAAGAGGCTCGACTGGCCACATGATGGGGTGTTGTTTGATGTTCGGGAGAATGCTTTTTGGCCCGAGGAGTGGGGTGACAGGCCCACTGACGTTGAGGTGGCCCTTGAAACGGCACGTGATCGCTTGCGCGCCGTCCCCGTCCTAATTCCGATCTATTCGCATCGTTTCATGCCAGCAGCTCCTGCGCGTGCCGGCAGCCCGGTCTTTTCCGTGCACCAAACAGACGTGGTCTATTACGGCAGTGATCTCGTCTCGTACTTCCAAAGCGAGTTCTTCAACATTCCTGACCGAAAATCACCGAACTATCGTGTCGATTTCTGGTCTGAGCTGGCGGAAGGCCAGTGGATCTAAGGCATCATCGCCCGGGCTGGAGTGATAGCTAGACGCTTGCGAGCCTATCGAGGCGATGTATTGGGCATAGTTCGCTGACGAGTCGATGGCGTGGCGTTCGATTGTGCTTGGAGAATATCCGAGGGCTTCGGCGATGATGGCCACGGGGGCGACTTTGGTGAGTTCGTGGAGGGTGCCGAGCCTGGCAGCTCGGCTGCTGAAGGCCGTGCTGAGCCGTTCGGTAAGGCTGGCGGCCCGGAGATGTTTACCTGGCGAGCCACCGCGGAAGACCCAGTTGCTGTTAGGGTGCGCGGCTGTCTGATCATGTGTCGGGGTGGCCGCCAACTCGCGCCAGGGTTCATCGAGCGGACTTGTGAGGGCTATCTCGACGGTTCCGAGGGTGATAGTGACTTCGTCTTCGGTGACCGTGACGTGGTTCCACGTGAGTTTGACGACGTCTGAGATCTGCTGACCGAAGACCAGGACGAGGATCGCGGCCGCACGGTCCCGTGGGCTCATTTCGGTTGTGTGGGTGAGGTTGTGGACGATTTGTTGTTGCGTGGCTGCATCGAGCCGGGGGCTGGTGCCACGGCGGTGGGCTTGCAGCTTCAGGGCCGGATCGATGAGGTTGGTTTTGGTTGCCCAGTCGAGGAAGCGTGATGCGATGCCTCTCGTGGTGGGGCCCTGAGCTTGCCAGCGATCCAAGTGTGCTTGGGTCATGGTCGCGAGATCGGTGTCGTGTTCGCTGAGCCAGTTGAGCAGTTCGATGGCGACGGTGACCGACTGTTTGGCTCTCAGGAAGGTGCCTTGGCTGACTTCGTCCATTTGGTTCATGCGGCGTTGGTGGTGCCAGCGGATGTAGCGGCGAATAATGTCCCGATGGTTCTGGGTCGTGACTTTGTCGATCGCCTGCCCGGCCCAGCTGGCGAATCGTGTGCTGAGCTCGTCACGGCGGGGCAGGACGTTGTGTTCCACGAGCAGACCGCGGACGTATTCGCGGGTTGTGGAGACGGGCAGCTGGTCGAGGCCGGCGTGGCTGATGTCGGGCGATCCCGCCAGTTCCCGGAGGAAGTCCGTGACGTGGGGCTGCTGGATCCAGGTGAGGCCGCTGTTGGCTCGTTTCATGGATTTCAGCGCTGTTGCGATGGCTTGGAGTTCGGGGGAGGGAGCCTGCTCTTCCGGTGTGAGGAGCCGATCGACTGTTGCTGCGAGAACGCATGCCCAGCAGCGGTTTCCTGAGTGGATTTCGTCTTCGTTGCCGCAGCCAATGCAGTCGATGTTGAGTTTGACACCGGAGCATCTGCGGCAAGCCGGGAGTGTGTTTACCCGGCCTGGCAGGACGCCTTCGTGGCCGCAGGCGCAGGTACCCCGGGTTCGTTTGGCTTGCTGGTAGCAGTAGCCGCAGATTCCGCTGTCGGGCCAGCGAACGACGATCTGGTGGTGTTCTGAGCAGCGTCCGCAGGGTTCGGGCCATTTCGCGGGGTCGCTGGGTTTCCGGGGTCTAGGCATCTTCATCCGGTGGCAAGACCCTGATCCGGCGTGCGACCGGGGCGCCTGGCTGGATTCCCAGGTCTTCTGGCCGCTTGGGGGCGTTGGCGGTCTTGGCCGCGCGCATCTGGACGTAGGGTTCGAACAGGTCGTTGGGTGTGCATTCGAGGATGTCGCAGAGCGCTGCAAAGGTCTGGGCGGGGATGCGTTCCGGTGTTCCCGTCACGAGCCGGTGGACCTGGGCGTTGGAGAGGTTGATGCCGCGGGCTTTGAGGAGGGGGAGAAGTTCGGTGGTTTTCCAGAGGTTTCGATGGGCCATCATCTGCCGAAGGTTCCATCGGTAGCCGATTCGTCGCTGCTCAGCCATGGGCCGTTCCCTTCGTCAGTACCGCTGCCGCGTAGCCGCTGAGCGATCATCTTTTGGATGGTCTTCTGTTTGAAGTCCGCCGACACGGAAGTATAGAGGGCCGTGGTCGATGAGTAGCTGTGACCGACCTGCTGCTGGATAAACAACGGATCGTAGCCGGCCTCGATCAGGTGGGTGACGTAGGAATGCCGCAAGGTGTGAAGGGACAGCTCCTCCGGCAATCCCGCGGTTTTCCTGATGCGTTGGAAGGCCCGGTCGAAGTTGCGGTAGACGGTGGAACCGGAGCGCTCCGAGGGCCACATGCTGGCTGAACGGTCCGCGGTGGCGAAGCGTTTTCGGCCGTCGGGGGAGAGCCAGTACTCCAACTGACCGACGACCCAATCGAACTCCGGGACGGTCAGTACGGTCCGGCGCCGGGGCCCTGAGCCTCTTGTTCCTTTGGCCCAACGCACCTGGACTGCACCGAACCGGCCGAACTGTTCAACGTGGGGGTTAGGGCCGAAGTCGACGTACTCGAGCATCGTCAGTTCCCGGCGGCGCAGCCCGTAAGCGTAGGCAACTTTGAACGCCGTCGAATCCCGCAACGCCGGCAACCAACCCTTGGAACGTTTGGCGAACTCCGTATCGACCACATCGTCAGCGACGTCGAAGAACGTTTGAAGCTCTGCCCGGGTGAAGGCCCTGCGGCGGGGCGGCATGGCATCGTCGGTGGTATGCCGCGGTGAATTCCACTCAAACACGACCTGCACCGGGATATCCGCGAACACTCGTTCGCAAAGGGCTGCCCACCCATAACGACCATCGGTCAGGTAAGCGCAGAACGCCTTGATCGCGCCCGCGTTGGACCGGAGCGTGGACAACGCCAGGCCGTTCTCTGAACTGCGCCGGTCCGCGAGGAAATCGTCCACGTGGTGCGCCGACCACGTCCACGGATACTCGTTCGCGTGGTCTTGGAACCGCTCAACGACGCTGCAGGAGCTCTTGATATACGCGGTCGAGAGTCCGCGTGCCAGCATCTGCGCCCTCCAACCATCAAGCATCGCCTCGAAAACCCGGTCTTCAGCCCGCAGCAGCTCAATGTTCTCAGTGTTCAGAAAGGCAGGAATCCGCCCAGGTTCGATGTTCACTGGTCAAACTCTACGCAAGAATCTCTCATTTAATGAGAGATAACGCCATTACTGCGCGCAATGACGCCGTCCGCGCGCCGATCATCATTCAATGGCGTCGTTAGCGGACCCGTCTCTGACGTGGGAAAACGCTCAAAGGCAGGTTTGGACGAGTTATCTCATGTACTTCTACTCGTCCCACTTGCTGTCTCTTATACACATCTCCGAGCCCACGAGACATTGATACTGATCTGGGGGGGGGGGGGTGGGGTTTGGGGGGGG